>NZ_FXTP01000013.1 GCF_900182705.1 Gracilimonas mengyeensis
GCTACAGCCGCAACAGCTGGTAGCCAGGGAACCCTGACCTTTACCGGAGCACAAGCTGCTGACTATCGTAACTTTATCGATGCGGTTGACACAGCCATCGGTTCTATGAACGACCGTGTAAACCAGATCGGTATGGCTCAGTCTTCATTGAGTACCCGTGAAGTAACCCTGTCACAATCCATCTCGGCCAACAGTTCTGCTGCCAGCCGTATCATGGATGCTGACTTTGCCAAGGAGCAATCTGAGTCTGTACGACTGCAGATTCTGCAGCAGACTTCAACTTCTGCGCTGGCTCAGGCTAACATGGGACCACAGTCAGTACTTGGTTTCCTCGGATAATTTTCTAAGAAACACCCAAGTTGATCCCAAATCCATGCCTCTGATAAGGAGGTATGGATTTTTTTGTTTGCGAAAATCAGATCCTTGAGATTAAAAAAGCTGAAGTTCTTAAACTGGAATATCGCTTATCATCGTGTATATTTAAGCTCATTTTAAGTTTTCAAAAAAGCTATGAGCTATACCCCCAAATTTATTCTTTTAGGCCTGATCATTTTTACTGCCTTAGGTTGCACTACTCCTGACAAACAAGCTCCTGATAATCAACCCAAAGAAGAATCATATTCCGGGATGCTACAACACACCGTCTATTTCTATCTAAATGAAGACGTAACGGATGAAGAAAAAGCTGCTTTCAAAGAAGGACTCGAAAAGCTGATGTCGATAGAAGAAATCCACCGCTATCATATTGGTGTTCCCGCATCTACTACGGAAAGGGAGGTTACCGATCATTCCTTTGGATACTCAATTTTTGTGTGGTTCAGCAGCATGGAAGATTACGATGTGTATGCCGACCATCCTATCCATCTTGAGTTTATTGATGACTACAGTAACCTCTGGGCTGATGTGAAGGTGTATGATTCAGAGCTGATAGTTGATTCAGAATAGTGTGCATTAAGAAAAAAAATTTAGATAGCCCCTTTATGTTGTTTGAGTAGTCTCTATCATGCTTTCATCTGGAGTATAGGCCGGTGCCCGGTAACTAAAATAGACGATCGTTACAATTAAAAGTCATTATACAGGCTGGTAAGTTAGAGAGAAGCTTTTCGTTGAATAGCTGTTACCTGATCGATAGCATATCCATTTAAAATCAAGGTATAGGTTTCTATAACAGAATTTCCTATACTTGAAAAGTATTTTACTACTCAAATAAATTTCAAGTAAATGGAAAATATTTCGGAATCGCTCAAATTTTTTTTAAACCTGACAATGACGCAGGCACTCATAGCCCGCAGGTTTGATGCAAGGTTAAGCATACACAGCCTTAGCCTTAATGACTTTATGATACTCTTTCATCTTAGTAAAGCGCCCGATGAAAAACTTCGGCGCATAGATCTTGCTGAAAAAGTGGGACTGTCCGCTTCCGCCATCACCAAAAAAATTACCCCGCTTGAGAAGATCGGCATGGTAACCAAAGAAGCAAATGCGCGTGATGCCCGTGTTAGTTTCGTAAAGCTTGCTGAAGGAGGAAATAGGGTACTGCACGAAGCTTTGCAGAGTGCAGAAATGGCTGCAAAGGAACTTTATCCCAAAGAAAAAGAGGAAAAGCTGGTGCAAAGCAACCAGGTGCTGATAGAATTAGGAGGCTCCGTTCAATAGGATGAATTTAAGGTCTCCATGCCGAGAAAGGGGCAGAAGGAGACCTTCGTCTTTTGATAAGAAGGAACTTCATCTAAAGCTATTTTTAACCTTGGGTTAACAGCACGATGCTATCTTCCAAAGCCGCCACAGAATGTGGAACTTCGGCTGGAATATCAATCTCTTCAAACTGCTTCAGGCGTTCATCTTTTTTATTTTGATGATAGATGATTTCCCCTTCCAGCACCAAGAGTTTGGTGGGGTGATGTGCGGTGTGATCTTCCAGCTTCATTTCTTTCTTAAAGCCGAATAAAAGCACTTTAAAATGATCACCGGTGTGAAAGGATTGCGCGATGGGTTTTTCCGAGCTTTTCAGCTGTTCTTTAATACTCTGTACAGTCATAGTATGATAGGTTTATGAGAAAGCTAATGAAGTATCGAAAACCGATAGATTTCCTGTACCTGGCTATAGGTCAGTCATCATGTTTGGCAATCACCCAAACGGCGTGAATAATACCAGGGATAAATCCAAGAATGGTAAGTAAAATATTGAGCCAGAAAGCCCCTTTGATTCCAACAGTCATAAAAACACCGAGGGGCGGCAGGATAATGGCAAGAATAATGCGAAGTATACTCATAGGTAATTGTTTAATTTATAGTATTTAATAAGCGTATTTAGTGGCTAAAATGCTAATCTAAATATGGGGTTAGGAAACGGTGGTTTCGATATCGTTGCCTGTTTTAAGGGTTTGATATACTACGCAAAAGCGTTCGGTAAGCTTGATCAGGGTATCAATTTTATCCTGTGGTTCTTCAGTCTGCAATTCAAAGTTTAGCCGGATGGCTTTAAAACCTACAGGCGCTTCTTTATCCACTGAGAGGGTGCCGCGGAAATCGAGGTCGCCTTCGGCATGGATTTTGGCATCTTCGAGTTTGAAATCGATGGCGGTAGCGACGGCTTTCAGCGTTACGCCGGCACAGGCTGTTAGAGCTTCCAAGAGCATATCCCCGGAACAAACAGAAAGTCCATCGCCGCCGGTAGCAGGATGGAGCCCGGCTTCAACCATCGCTTTGCCGGTTTCTACTTTACAAGTGATGCCTTCCCCCACACTGGAGGTCGCTTTCAGGGTAACTACTGCTTTTTCAGGATCTTCCTTGTATTGCTCTTTAAGTGGTGCTTGAATTTCTTTGAGTTCTTCTGCTTTCATGAGTAAATAAGTAAGTGTAAAACGGGTTTATTAAAATCTTTAAGTGTCGGAATAAAAGACAATGAATATAAAAAAAGACCCGCAGGGTATTTGAAATCCCGGCGGGTCTTTATCTTTGTATAAGATTCTGGTGTAAACTTATTGCTTGTACACTTTTCCGTCCTTCATTACGAAAGAAACGGATTCCAGTGTGGTTACATCTTCCAGTGGGTTTTTGTCGGTAGCAATAAGATCTGCATATTTTCCACTTTCAACTGAGCCAACCTGGTCTTCCATTCCTAAAACGGTAGCAGCAGTAACAGTGGCACTTTTGATAGCTTCCATAACCGGCATTCCTGCTTCGGTCATGTAGCGGAATTCCTTCCCATTCATGCCGTGAGGGAATACGCCTGCATCCGTACCAAAGGCGATGTTGACACCGTATTCGTAAGCCTGCTTAAAGGTATTCTGAATTTTTGGTCCGATTTCCAGGGCTTTGGGAACTACCAGCTCAGGATAGTAGCCATCGATTTTAGCTTTCTCCGCCACCCATTTTCCGGCTGAGATGGTAGGTACATAATAGGTGCCGTGTTCAATCATCAGGTCCATCACTTCCTCGGTCATGTGCGTGCCATGCTCAATAGTAAGTACGCCTGCTTCAACCGCTCTTTTCATTCCTTCTGCGCCGTGAGCATGAGCGGCTACATGCATCCCGTATTCGTTTGCCGTTTGTACGATGGCATCGAGTTCATCTTCAAAAAACTGTGGGGCATCACCTGACTTGGCTACACTTAACACTCCGCCGGTGGCTGTGATTTTGATGTGATCGGCACCATTTTTATAGCGCTGTCGTACGGCTTCCCGGGCTTCTGCCGTTCCATTTAGAACACCTACTTCAGGGCCGGGAGCTCCCATTAGATCATTTTTCCATCCGTTGGTAGGATCAGCGTGGCCGCCCGTTGTTGCTAGTGATTTCCCTACGGTGATAACCCGGGGGCCATCCACAAAGCCTTGGTTAATGGCATTTCGGAGCGAAATATTTACACCGGAACCACCAAGTTCACGGACGGTGGTAAAACCAGCCATTAGCGTTCGTTTGGCATAGGCTGTGGAGCGCAAGGCAAAATCTGCCTCATTAAAAGTGAATGCTTCCATGTATTTTTTGGGATTGGTTTCACTTTCAAGGTGTACATGAAGGTCGATTAGACCAGGGAGAACTGTTTTATCACTTAGATCGATTAGCTGATCGCTTCCTGATGTGTTGATGAACCCATCCTCAATAGCCGTAATTTTATTATCCTCGATAATGATGCTGACATCACTTTGAGCTTCATCAGAAACCCCGTCAATGAGGGTTCCGGCATGGATTACCGTCCGTTGAGCATAGGCATTAAACGCCAGTAGCAGCGTAAAGAAAAAAGAAAGGAGAAGAGCTTTAAATTTCATAGGTAGATATTTTTAATTAAAGAATAGACATGCAAAATGCATCGGGGCTAATATGCATCTTCCAACCAGAGAAATAAAATCTACTTTTGTTATAAAATGTTACTAGTAGCGATCATTTAATCCCTTGCCAGCCAGTATTATAGGAATGATTTTTTTCAAGCGGCGTTCTTTGGTTTCCTGTTTTTTGGCTTCGCGGATGTAGCCGGCGTATTCCCGCTGACGTCCCGGAGTCAAAGCCTTAAACTGCTGGTGTAATTCGGTGTTTTCTTCAAAAGCCTCTGACAGCATTTCCGGAATTTCAGGCTCCCTCTTGGTGTCAATATCGACCTCTTTGCCGTCTTTTTGGTTAGTTATGGCCTGTTCCAAAAAATCTTTTATAAGGGATTTGTCCATCTCCTCTTTAGATTGAAAACGAAGCTGACGCAGTGCTTTTGTCTTACCTTCCTGGGCGTTATGTAAATGATTTCCGGGATCATTCAGTAATGCTCCGTTAAAGAACCAAAGCCCGAAGTAACTCTTAAAAGCTCCGATGCCTACTACATTTTTGTCCTCGAGTGTATAAACCGGTTGCCCCCATTTGATGGTTTCTTCCAAGCCAGAAGCTAAAATTAGTTTACGTAATTCCTCCAGCCCGGCTTGCCATTTTTTGTTTTTGCTGATGAAGTCGTCTACCGTTTTTCCCATAATATTCTATCGTTTATTTAGCAGAAAGGACTTACAATATATAATTCCCCGCTCAAAAAAAGAGATTTAACGGGATAGGCAGTGCAAAAAAAAGAGCCGGAACAAATCCGGCTCTTAAACTAAAATGATATTGAAGAAGAAAGGCTATTTAACCTTCATAGCATCTTCCACCAGTTTATCCTGTTCGGCTTGGTGAATCTTCTTCTGTCCGGCGGCAGGAGAGGCAGACGCTTGTCGGCCGACGTAACTAAATTTTTGGCCTTTTTGTAACAGCTCCATAAAACGAGGGGCTACAAAATTCCAGGCGCCCATATTCTTAGGCTCTTCCTGGCACCAAACGATGTCTTTCACTGATTTGAAATCCTTGAGTTGATCCTGGATCTCATCATCAGCAAAAGGATAGAACTGCTCAAGTCGGGCAATGGCCACGTTCTCTATCTCATTTTCCTGACGGTACTTCAGCAGGTCGTAGTAGACCTTGCCGGAGCAAATGACCAATCGGTCAACCTTTTTGGCGTCCGTGAATTCTTCATCCATAATGAATGGCTGGAATTTGCCGTTTGCCAATTGTTCAGTGTTAGAAGTAGCCATGGGATGACGTAACAAACTCTTTGGAGTCATCAGGATGGCCGGCTTCTTATTTTCCTGCAGGGCCTGGCGGCGCAACATATGATAGTATTGAGCCGGAGTCGTCAGATTCATTACCTGCATGTTATCTTCGGCACAAAGTTGAAGAAAACGCTCCAGACGGGCAGAAGAGTGTTCCGGGCCTTGTCCTTCATAGCCATGCGGCAAGTTCATAACAAGCGCGGTTTTCTGTCCCCATTTTGCTTCACTTGAAGAAACAAATTGGTCGATGATCACCTGGGCTCCGTTAGCAAAGTCACCGAATTGGGCTTCCCAAATAACCAGGGCTTCCAGTTTTGAAGCGCTGTATCCAAATTCGAAACCAAGGGCTGCAAATTCACTTAACAAACTGTTATAGATGTAAAACTTGGCCTGGTCATCAGACAGGTTATTTAGCGGGGTGAATTTCTGGCTGGTTTCGGTACCGTGCAGTACGGCATGGCGGTGGGAGAAAGTCCCACGCTCTACATCCTGTCCGGTCATGCGGATCGTCGTTCCCGTTTTCAGCAGCGAGCCGAAGGCCAGTAACTCCGCAAATCCCCAGTCAATTTTCTTCTCATTGTTATTAACAATTTCAGCGCGCTTGGCCAGCTGCTTCAGCAACTTGGGATTGGCGTCAAAATCTTTGGGTACCGTGTTCAATTTAACGGCAATTTCTTTAAGCTCCTCGGCCGGATAGGTGGTATCCGGATACGCCTTCCATTCATCCTGGGGCGTTTCGGTACGGTCAATCAGGTTGTCAGTCACTTCCAGGTTTGGAGCCTTTTTGGCGTCTTCGAAAGCTTCCTGTAGCAGTTGATCGAATTCATCAAAAATCTGCTGGGTTTCTTCTTTGGTAAGCTCACCGTTTTTCACCAAATGCTCGGTGTAAAGATCTCTAACCGGGGAGTGATCGTTAATCTCTTTATACATACCCGGCTGGGTAAAGGCAGGTTCATCGCCTTCATTATGCCCGTGCTTACGGTAACCGATGAGGTCAATCACCACATCTTTGCCAAAGCGCTGACGGTAATCCATCGCAGTTTGGATGGCATGAACGGCAGCTTCCGGGGTATCTCCATTCACATGGAAGATAGGGGCCAAAATCATTTTAGCCAGATCGGAGGCATACTCAGTCGAACGACCATCCTTAGGCAGGGTAGTAAATCCAATTTGGTTGTTGATGATAATATGAACCGATCCGCCGGTTTTATAACCTTCCAGCTGTGACATGTTCAGGGTTTCTGCAACCACGCCTTGTCCGGCAAAAGCGGCATCACCGTGCATGAGAACGGGTACAATATGCTTGGATGCATCTTCATCTTCGCGATGATCCTGCATGGCACGTGCAGCTCCTTCCACTACCGGATTAACGGCTTCAAGGTGAGAAGGGTTAGGCATCAATTCCAGCTCAATTTCGGAACCGTTAGCGGCTTTATGCACGCCTTTTGCACCAAGGTGATATTTCACATCCCCGGAGCCTTGAATGGAATCAGGATCGATGTTGCCTTCAAACTCTGCAAACACACGGTGGTAAGGCTTGTTCATGATATTTACCAGCATATTCAACCTGCCGCGGTGTGCCATCCCCATAAATACTTTTTCAATTTCGTGGGTACCCGCTTTTTCCAGCATGAAGTGAATCATGGGAATTAAGGTATCAGCACCCTCAAGAGAGAATCGCTTATGACCGATGTACTTCTTGTGGAGAAACTCCTCAAAGGCCATAGCCTGATTCAGCTTGTGCAGAATTTCGCGCTTATCGTCTTTACTTAGCTGGGCATTGTTGCCTGTAGATTCCATTGCTTCACGCAGCCACTGACGTTCTTCCAGATCCAGCAGGTGCATGTATTCCACACCAATGTTTCCACAATAGGTATCACGCAGTAAGCTGATTATCTCGCGGAGCGGAGCACGTTCTTTGCCTCCAAGTCCGCCGCAATAAAATTCGCGGTCCAAATCCCAGAGAGAGAGTCCGTAATACTCGAGATCCAGTTCCGGGTTCTTGCCGGGCTCTTTGCCCAATGGATCCAGATCCGCGAGTACATGTCCTCGCATGCGGTACATGTTGATAAGGCGCCAAACACCCACCACGCGCTGGTCGTGTTCCAGCGTATTGGCTTTGCCTGAGAACGGACCAGTATATTGATCTTCGCCGTAGGGCAGAGGCTCATAAGGGATGTCAAGATCTGAGAAAATCTGATCGTAAAAGTCTTCCTGACCACTGAGCAGGTCATCAATTTTCTTAAGGAACATGCCCGATTCGGCCCCCTGAATGATGCGATGATCATAGGTGGAAGTGATGGTCATCACTTTGCTAACGCCAAGCTGGTTGAGCACTTCTTTACTCATGGCGCGATATTCCGCGGGATAGTCAATGGCACCCGTTGCAATAATCGCTCCCTGACCTTGCATGAGTCGGGGCACGGAAGAAACGGTGCCAATGGTTCCAGGGTTGGTAATACTGATCGTGGTACCCTGGAAGTCTTCAATCTGCAAGTTACCGTTCCGTGCTTTGTCAATTAGTTCGGCATAAGCATGGAGAAACTCCTTAAAGTTCATTTTATCCACACCCTTAATATTCGGCACAACAAGGTTTCTTGAACCGTCCTTACTCTTCAGGTCAACAGCCACACCTAAATTCACCGAATCAGGCTTAACGCGGTAATGATTACCGTCTTTGTGGAGGTAGGAACTGTTGAGGTTGGGGAAATCGCGCATGGCGCAGATAATAGCCCAGGCAATAAAATGCGTAAAGGAGGCTTTGGGCTCGTTACGGCGCAGCAAATGGCGGTTAATAATGGTGCGGTCTTCCACCATCATCTTAACTGGGAGTACACGCAGAGAGGTAGCCGTTGGCACCTCAATACTTTCGTCCATGTTTTCTACAATCTTGGTAGCAACGCCTTTAATTTTTTCCAGGGAAGCATTTTTGGGAGCGGCTTCTTCCTGTTTTTTGGCTTTTGGTTTTTTATCGACCGCTTTTTCTTTGGTGGTTTTTTGATCACCATTTACAGGGGCTTTAAGAACGGGTGTGCCGCCGTCTGGCTGTAATTCTTCGGGTTCGGTCTCATCAACCGGTTTCCCTTCCAATTCATCGAAATAACGTTTCCAATGGGAAGGAACAGAATCCGGTTCGTTTTGATACTGTTCGTAAAGTTCTTCTACTAATGCTGAATTTGGGCCAAATACGGCTTCAAGTGATTTCAATGGTCTGTTAACCTCGTGCGGAATTTAGGCAGCGATTAAAAAAGATTTAAAGTAGTAATGGTTTTTGCTTGGAAATAATTCAAGAGCAACCGACTAAAGGACTAAAGGATGATATTAAGTCACCTGCAAAATTAAGGATTCATTGTTTAAAAAACGATAAAAACTGTAAGTATGTAAGCCCTTCTGATTTTATTTTACAAAGCCTTATACATGAGACTCATGCAGCTCAAAATCCTGCATTGCTTATTTCCTGTTTAATATGTTTTCGGCACATAATGGGTAAGCTTAAAGCCAGAGGCTACATGTTTTCTCAATTAGAAAATATTATTCCGTAAAGTGCGCCATTCACTTGCAAGTATAATACAAAAGCAGGTAATTAGGGCTTGCTAGAAATCTAAAGGGGATTTGGTATGGACAATTCTACAGAATCAGAGAAAGAGAAAAGTACGACTACAAAACATCCGGGCTTTTTTGAAGATATTCTAAGTGGGGTGCTAAATCTTGATCGCGGGCTCCCCGCCACCATTTGGGCTATGATCAAAGCTCCTAAAGCGGTTATTGACGACTATTTCCATGAGAGAGAAAAATTTACCAATCCGTTCCGCTATACTATCATTTTAACCACCGTTGCCACTTTCGTAGCAACTTACTTTATGGATTATTCAGAAATGTACCATAATGCCATGGAGATGGGAGCGGGCGAGGAGATGGATGTTTTGATTACTGATCTTTCAGAGAAAATCCCCTCTTTCGAGTGGCAGTTATTTTTTGACCGGATGATCCTGATTTCGGTAGCCATCACAGAGAAATTCATCCAAATAACCTACCTGTTCATGTATGCGCCCATTTTAGCATTATACTCCTATCTCTTTTTTAAAAAGAAGCATCCCCGATTCCTGCATCACTTTGTAATGGTGGTGTACATGATATCTACCTACTCCCTGGCTACCATCATTTATATGCCTTTTGTTGATGTCGAAAACTTTTTTAATTGGGTCGTGTACCTCTTTGGGATCCCCTTACAAATGGCCTATATCTATTGGGTGATGTATAATTATTTGGATGTCTCAGGTTGGGGGGAACATATTAAGGTAATCTTAACCGGCATATTGGGATATGTCACCTTTTCCATCTTAATGACCCTACTTATGTATGGCGGAGCTTTTATTTGGACACTTTACGGCTGATTAATCCACCGAAGTATTCATAACTAATTCAGAAGGGATCTCCTCTTCAAGTACTCCCAATCCAAAAAGGGCAAAGTCGTATTTAGCGGGATCTTCAGGATCAAGCACTTTCAACTTATTATTCAACTCAAGCACTGCTTTCCAGTCGTTTTGTTTGCGGGAAAGTAATCCCAGCTTTCGGGCTTGCCGGGCTACGTGCACGTCCAATGGAATTTTCAGTTCTGCCGGACTCATAAACTGCATAATGCCCAAATCAACCGGACTATTTTGCCGTATGCACCATCTCAAATACATATAAAGGCGTTTTGCAGAGCTATTTTTTTCAGTATTGGAAACGTGCTTGCGGGTGCGGCGGGGCATCTCAGGATGAAAAGTGAAAAACTGCTGATGAAATACCGCAATCAACTGCCTGTTTTCACGCTTGGCCGTATTGTAGCAGTGTTTCCAAAAACCTTCAAAATGCCCAAATTTCTGGAGGATAGATTGCAGGCTCTTGATCAGCCAGTACATGTCTACCGGTTTAAACGTACGGTGCTTGAACCCCTCTAAACGGCGGGCATCCTTTTCAGAGAATTGCGTAATGAATGCTGCCGGGCGGTAATCCATACGCTTTAGCAAATCTTCTACTTTAGCATTTACTATATCCCGGCGACCCCAGGCCATGGTAGCTGCAAAAAAACCAGCTAATTCCTGATCGTCCTTGCCTTCAAAGGCATGCATAAATTGAATAGGATCGTCGTGGATGTAATCTGATGTCTCCGTTTCTTTCACCAGATTATCCAGAAAAGGCTTTAGCTGCAGTAGTTTCTTCTTTGAAAGTATGCGTAATTTCTTTCTTCGCGGCAATACGGTTTGGTTTTAATTATGATGTATTCACTCACCCAAACAAATTACATCATAATTGGTTCAGTTTTGTTTCATAAGAAGAGTCATAGCCCTAAGGTACCTGTAAGATAACAAGGGAGATCCAGCTATTTTATCAATGTCATTTTTTTGGTGATGACGGTTTGATTGGTCATAAACCGGTAAATGTAGATGCCGCTGGAGACCTGTGAAGCATCCCACTGGAAGGTGTGCTGGCCGGCAGGTATTTCGTCCTGAACCAGGGTAGCTACGCGTCGCCCAAGCATGTCATATATGGAAAGCTCAGCATAAGATTGTACAGGTAACTCAAAAGCTATGTTGGTAGTGGGGTTGAAAGGGTTGGGGTAATTCTGAGACAAATCAAAATTTTGGGGCAGGTTGTTGGCATCGGAACCAGGATCTATGACCAACATAAACCGAGCGTTATTATTCCTTTTAGCTGCTACTTTGGGCTTCCCATCACCATCTGCATTGGGGGCTTTTTTCTGAGCAATTCCATCCAGGTTGAAGCTGTAAGAGAAGGCTGACCCAACATTTATTTCCGAATTTGTCTCACGATCTACCAGGCTGACTTTCCATCCTGAGGGGATATTCTTAAGCTCATCTATTGATAATTCCACTTGTGAGGAAGAAGAGTAGCCTGCTTCAAAAGCTTCCGCGTAAATGGGTATTTCAATGGGCCGCCCAAACTTTCGCGGCAGGTTATTGATGGTAAAATGTTCGCCTTCTTCTGAAACAGAACTTATAGCCAGATAAGTGCCTATATCTGGGGGAGGTAGCAATCGGTAGGCATCCATAACATCTTTATTGATACTTGCTTCATCCGAAAACATAAAATGAGTAGATGCTTCCTTGTCGCCATCTGAAATGCGAAGAGAGATAATGGGTTCAGTGTGGGTTTTAGATTGGGTTTTACCTACAAAGTCGCCCCCAAAGGTCTTGGCACTTTCATCCACTTCAAGGGTAGGGGAGGCACCGTTGGCTTTCACCCAAAAACCCTGGAAAGGAGAAATGAGTCCCTGGCTTGGGAGATTGCCCGTGGTGCCGTTCCAGGTTTTAAAACTGCTGCTTCCCGGATCCCATATATAAATGGTGTTATCCACATTGGTCTTGGTCCAGGAGCCGGAATCATCCCAATCGATACTGGCCGCATATGGGTTGCCTACCAGGTTCCAGCCGGAGTCGGCAGCCGTAGTGTATGTGATGCCAAAATTGGTGGATCCTGAATTTTCTTGTCCGGTAACACCCAGTGTGATCGGAAAATCAAATAAGTTATCATAAAGCGGATCCCCGTCAATATCCCCGAAAAAGAAGACGTAATGCCCGCGTCCATCAGGGACATTCGATGAAGCCGAAGAGGGAGCCCGCCAGCGTTGATTGTCGGTAGCCGGACCGCCATTGCTATTGGTAGCATAGCTTTCATCATAGTACATCACATTGGGCTGCAGAGTATCACCCGGATTAGAGCCGGTGGAATAATACGCACCGCTAAATCCCTGTGTAATCGTATTGTCCAGTAAGTCTCCGTAAGAGGATGAGATGGGGGATGAAAGCAGCCGCCATCCGGTAGAGCCAGTAATTCTGTGCTGCATGGTAAGATTACCGCCGGAAATGCTCTTGGTGTTTGCTATAAGCTCGTCACCGGTTCCCATAGTGAGGGTTCCATCGGTGAGGTAAAGGGTCCCTGTTACTTCGAGATTACTATTATGGGAAACCCCGGATGCGTTGTCAATGCGCAGATTGTTAGCCTGGCCTGGAAGACCGGAACCTGTACTTTGTGAAGAACTGCCGTTGTAGGTATAACTGCCTGAGCTGCTAAAAATACGGGTTGAGGTTTGAATATTACCGGATGAACCCGATGAAGTGATACCCGCAGTAGAGCCAATTTCGATCGTACCGCTGCCCACCTGGAAGGTGCCGCCGCCCGTAATTACATCGGTTCCAAGAGTAAGTGTACCGCCGCTGCCCACAAGCAAGGTGCCAGAATTAACGGTAACGGATTGTTGATCGGTGATGGTGGCTGAAGAATTGACGGTTACGGTATGGCTATTGCCAATAATGATTTCAGCATCATTTTCTGTGGAAGGATTAGAACTGGCGGCTGCCCCGGTATGGCTCACGGTAGACCAGGTACTATTGGAGTTCCAGTTTCCGTTTTGGCGGCTGTAGAACACCGTTTGGGTAACTACGGTAAAGCGTTTTAAATGATTGGTGGAGATTACACCGCCGTCTGTAGATTCTACATTGTTAATCGTTAGCTCATATTCTACTCCTTCTGTAAGGGTAGATACCACCAGCGTCACTTGCTTGTTGTTGGATGGATTCAATGTGGCACTTGAAACAGAGATGCCGTTGTTAATAGAATAATTAGAGACCGTTTCGGAAGTGGTTTCGTCCATAGCCTTGTTATAAGTTACAACCACTTCGGTAAGAGAAGGAGTTGAAATGGAATACACAAACGGCCTGCTACTGACAACCCCTCCGCCATCATCGTCGAGTTCACCTTGTATATCGATGGTATCATTGTCCTGAACAACCACATTTCCGCCATTTTCTACCGTAAGCGAATTTTCAATGATGATGGTATTCTCAGAACTCCCGTCGGTTTCTAATGTAGTATTAGAGCCCACTGTTACATCATAAAATTCAATGTCGTTACCATTGGTGTTAATGGTTTGAGTGCCATTGCCGCTAAAAGTGACATTACTGGTTCCGGCGTCAAAATTAGCACCGCTCTGTACGGTCAGGTTTCCTTGTAAATCAACATCAGAATCCCCAAGGTTTACGTCTCCGCCCCCGGTAAAGCTGGCATCACCACCTACAGAAAATGAGCCGGAAGTAAAAGACATTTCACCGCCGCTTGAAAGGCTGGCATTTCCGGTCACATTTACCGAACCGTCATCAACATACAAGTTCCCGTTATTGGAGAAATTGGCATCTCCGGAAACATTCATTTCTCCAGATTCTACGTATAGGTATCCACCGCTTTGCACATTTACGTCATCAGCAAAATTAGCGGTACCCGTGCCAAGGTAAGCTGTACCATTATTACTGATGCTCGAAAAGGCATTAAAATTCAATGTACCGGAATCAAGGTCCAGCACCCCACCACTGCCCACCTGAACTTCATCGTTAAAGGTAGTAATACCGTCATCGCCGTTGTATATGCCGTTGATGTTGGTTTCCCCATTAATTTCCACGGTCCCATTTTGTACATCAAATCGTTTATTGGAATTTACGGTTAGGTCTCCGTTAAAAGTTGCTGAACCGTTGCCGGCAGAAAAAGCGGGCTGAGTTCCATCGCCGCCGGTCGTACTTACATTGGCATTGGTGGTAAAACTTCCGCTGGTCATTTCGATGTATTGGGAAGCATTGTAACCCATAGAATAACTTGTGCCGGTGTGATTGACTGCTCCTCCATCGATGTGCAGTGATCCTCCCGAGATAAAAGACAGGGAGTTGGTGATAGTGAGGTTGCTCCCGTTGGCGATGGTAAGGGTGGTGACGCCGGAACCTGGCCAGTTGCTTCCAACTTGTACCGACGCTACCGTTGTGGTGTTACTGAGCACCGGTTTATTGGTCATATTGGTGATCTTTACACTTGAAGAAGACCCGGGAATAGTGCCGGCATCCCAGTTAGCGGCGTCGTTCCAGTCAGTACTTACGGTACCGGTCCAGGTGTGGGTCTGAGAAAAGGCAATGCCAGAGCCGATACTGAGTATCACAGCGGCTAAAAACGAGATAACTAAAATTCGGTTGGCTGAAACCATAATTTAGAGAGTCCTTACCCTCTAAAAATAAGGTTTTTAACACCCTTGACGGAGTTAAAACTCTCTAATATAGGAGGTAGAATATTCGGTTCGGAGAAGTAAAAAAACTTTCTTTATTTTGATGAAAAATTAAACACATACTTATGAAAGGAATTATACTTGCAGGCGGTACCGGATCACGGTTATTTCCGCTTACCAAAGTTACCAATAAGCACTTATTGCCGGTAGGTGATAAACCGATGATCTATCACCCCATTGAAAAACTGATAGAAGTGGGTATCAGCGAGATTTTAATTGTAACTGGTACCGAACACATGGGGGCTGTTGTAAACCTGCTGGGTTCTGGAAAGGATTTTGGATGCCGCTTCACTTACAAAGTGCAGGATGAAGCCGGTGGAATTGCCCAGGCACTTGGATTAGCCGAGAATTTTGCAGGCGATGAACCGGTAGTGGTGATACTTGGGGATAACATTTTCGAGACCTCCTTGCAGAAAGCCGTAGATAACTACGATGGAAGCGGCTCTCAGATCCTGATTAAGGAAGTACCTGATCCCAAGCGTTATGGCGTTGCTGAACTGGACGGGGAAAAGGTTATCTCGATTGAAGAGAAACCGGACCAACCCAAATCTAATTATGCAGTTACCGGCATTTATTTCTACGATTCCAAAGTTTTTGAATGCATCAAAACGCTGAAGCCAAGTGGCCGCGGCGAGCTGGAAATTACCGACGTGAATAACTTTTATATCCAAAACGGGGAGATGAAAAGCTCAGTGATGGATGGATGGTGGACCGATGCCGGTACCCCGGAATCCTATCGCACGGCAAATGAGTTGGTGCGGAGCTAACATGAGAATATTGGTTACCGGTGGCAGCGGACAATTAGGCAGTGAATGGGTGCAGTATCTGAACCGGCAGGAAGTGGAGTTTATATCACTATCGTCCTACGATTTTGATCTGACTGATCATGCCGACACCCGTCGCGTTATGGGGAACCTGAAGCCTGATGTACTCATCAATTGTGCAGCTTATACCAAGGTAGACCAAGCGGAAGAGGAACCGGAAAAAGCCTTTGCCATCAATGGAGAAGGGGTCGCTAATCTGGCCGGTTATTGCGCGGAGCATGATATAAAACTGGTGCACTTTTCTACGGATTACGTATTTCCGGGCACAAAAGAAGATGGCGAGAAATTACCAGGTGGTTACCCCGAAGACCATCCCACCAATCCAATAAATGTGTATGGAGAAAGTAAGCTTGCGGGCGAAAAAGCCCTGAAAGAATCCGGTTGCTCCTACCTGTTGTGCCGTGTTTCCTGGCTTTGCGGTAGATATGGAAATAATTTTGTTAAGACTATGCTAAAGTTGGGGCATGAAAGAGATTTGCTTAAAGTGGTGAATGATCAGCACGGTTGTCCCACTTTTACCAAGAATGCAGTGGATCTTTGTTGGAAGCTTATCCTGCAGGAAGAAGAAGGGACTTTTCACCTTTCTTCGAAAGGGAAAATAAGTTGGTATGATTTTGCAAATGAGATATTTAAGCAGGCTGATGTGAAAGTTCATGTAGAACCTGTGGACAGCAGTGAATTTGCCTCCGCAGCTAAGCGTCCTGCATTTTCGCTGTTAAGTACCCAAAAAATTGCTAACATCTCCGGCGCCGAAGTAATCGGCTGGAAAGAAGGATTAAAAAATTTGTTGTCAGAGTTAAATACATGAAGGTAAAAGAAACACGTATTGCAGACGTAAAGCTGATTGAACCCCGGGTTTTTGAAGATGACCGCGGATATTTTTTTGAAGCATATCGTGAATCGGTTTTAGCCGATGCGGGAATTACTGCAGAGTTTGTGCAAGACAATGTCTCTAAATCATACAAAAACACCATTCGAGGCTTGCACTACCAAATCGAGAAACCACAGGCCAAACTGGTGCAGTGTCTGTCGGGCACCATTTTGGATGTAGCGGTTGATATCCGGCAGAATTCGCCATCATTTGGACAGTATGTAGCTTACAAATTATCTGATGAAAACAAGCACCAGTTGTACATTCCCGTTGGATTTGCTCATGGCTTTTCGGTGCTTTCGGATGAGGCGGTAGTTTCCTACAAGTGTTCAGATTATTATCATAAGCCAGGCGAGCGGGGCATCCGTTGGGATGATCCCAAAATACGGGTAAACTGGGACGTGGAACGGCCTTTGCTTTCTGACAAAGACCGTACACAACCCTTATTTTCATCCATCAATAAAGAAGATCTGTTTTAATTATGCGCATTATTGTAACTGGCGGAGCTGGATTTATAGGATCAAACCTGATTTTAAGACTGCACAAGCAGCATCCTGACTGGGAAATTTTTAATCTCGACAAGCTTACCTACGCTTCCGATCAGACCTTTTTGAAACCGCTGAAGGATTCAGGTCGCTATTATTTTAAGAAGGTAGACCTGGTGAACCGAAACGAAGTTCACGACGTGGTGCACTCTTTTAAACCACAAGGGGTATTCCATTTGGCGGCAGAGTCGCACGTAGATAATTCCATACAGGGACCGGAGCCATTTATCCAATCCAATATTGTTGGCACGTTTAACATTTTGGAAGAATGCAGACTGCTTTGGAAGGAAAGTGAAGATTCCTGGGCTAATAATCGTTTTCTTCATGTTTCAACGGATGAGGTGTATGGAGAACTGGAAGATGACGGACTCTTTACCGAACAGACTCCCTACGCTCCAAGCTCTCCCTATTCAGCTTCCAAGGCGGGCAGCGATATGATTGTACGTTCGTACAGCCGTACGTTTGGGATGAATGTGGTAGTTACCAACTGTTCCAATAACTATGGGCCGCATCAGCACGATGAAAAACTGATACCTACGGTGATCAGAAATGCGGTGAAGCACAACGACATTCCTGTGTACGGGAAAGGCGAAAATGTACGCGATTGGTTATTTGTGCACGAGCATAATGATGCGTTGGATGTGGCCTTCCATAAAGGTAAAGCCGGGGAAACCTACAACATCGGCGGAAACAATGAGTGGAAAAACCTGGATCTTGTGCATAAGATTTGTGACATCCTGAATGAAGAAGTAGGCAAAGGTCCAGATGGAGATTACAAGAACCTGATTACCTTTGTTACTGACCGTCCCGGCCACGATTTCCGTTATGCCATTGATGCTTCAAAGATTAAAAATGAACTGGGCTGGGAACCCTCTCAGGATTTCGACGGAATGTTGCGCCAGACAATTTTGTGGTACGTAGATAAATACAACGCGAAATAACGATTGAAAATTGAAGATTGAAAATGGAAAGGTTTAATCTCTTCCATAATTTAGATAGTCTTCAATGGCGGCAAATAGAGTTTGAAAGTCCTGATTTTTAATCTTCAATTTTTAATCTTGAATTAAATCAGACACAATGAGTGACAGACAGTATTGGTTAATGAAATCGGAACCGGATGATTACAGTATTGATGATCTTGAAAAAGATGGTGAGACCGCCTGGACGGGTGTAAGAAATTATGGAGCCAGAAATTTCATGCGCGATGACATGAATGAGGGAGATGGCGTGCTGTTTTATCATTCCAATATCTCCAAACCCGTTATTGTGGGTACTATGGAAGTCTCAAGCGAAGCTTATCCTGATCCGCTGCAATTTGATCCCAACTCCAAATATTTTGACGAAAAAAGCAGCGAAAGCGAACCCCGCTGGCAACTGGTAGATGTTAAGTTTGTTCAGAAATTTGACAATCCGGTGACCCGCGAGGCCATGAAAGAAGAGGCTGCTCTCGACGAGATGGAGCTGTTCCGGCTTGGCCGCTATTCCATCACCCCGGTAAGAGAAAGTGAATGGAAGAAAATCCATGAAATGGCTGAAGCTGAAGCTAAATAACGTGAGTTCGACATAAGAATAACACTAAAAACAGGCCGGTCATCGCGAGGAGCCCATTAATGTTATAAGATATTATGCGTACCGACGAAGCGATCTTTCTATCAACGCTCAGAGGCATTATACGGGAGATTGCCACGGTATTTGCTCCCATACGGTCGCTGAATACCTCGCAATGACCGGTTTTATATCGAACTCAGGTTTTTTAAGATGCTGAGATCATTTCTCGATCTCAGCATTACTTTCTTCAGGAAAGGATTCGGAATTGCGCTCATCTTTTAATTCCTGAAATTCTTTAATCGTGTAACCATAGCCTACCAAAAAAAGAATGGTTGCTACAATGCCTGCAAAAAATATAAACGGATCATTCATGGCGTCCTCCGTAAATCGTTTTGATGTATACGCCAAAACCCAAGAGAGAAGGTACCCATAGGCCTACGAAAAGTCCGGCATCCTTATCCACGCTGAACCATAAATAAATGGACAGTAACATAGAAATAAGAGCAGACGCTAAAATATATATGTCTGATTTTTTCATAATTTAGATTTGTTTTGAATTTATTCATTGAATGAAAAGCCTACTTAAATAATTCCCTTTTAATCAGTAGATAGAGCGGAACTTTCAAATTGAATTGAAAGTTATGGTAATCGACTATTCATCATAAGAGATCTACTTGGGCTGCAATTATTGTTGATGCATTTAACAGTGAATCATTCAGCTTTGCAGCGTGGGTATGCTATAATTTCAAATCAAATCTAACACGCTATGAATGATCTGATACGCATGCTGGGTAATTCAACTTTTGAAAATTACGTGGCTCTAAACTTTGGCTACACCGAGATGGCTTACCAAATGTCATCTCACGTATTAACGCTCGGGTTTGCCGTGATGCTGGCAGGCCTGTTGTATTTTGTACTTACCATCAAGACCGTAAAACCAAAATTTCGCATTTCGTCTGTACTTTCAGTTGTGGTCATGGTTTCAGCCTTTTTGCTGTTATATGTACAACAACAAAACTGGACATCATCACTTGTTTATGATGCTGAGACAGCCCGGTATGTTTTGGCCCCCGGAGCTGATTTGTTTAATAACGGCTACCGGTACTTAAACTGGCTTATTGACGTACCAATGCTGCTATTTCAAATCCTGTTTGTAGTAACGCTGACAAAAAGTAGCTTTAGCTCTATTCGTAACGGATTCTGGTTTTCCGGTGCCGGTATGATTATCACCGGGTACATCGGACAATTTTATGAGGTAACCAATCCTTCTTTATTCTTTATTTGGGGATTCATTTCTACCTTATTTTTTATCCATATTCTGTACCTGATGAGCAAAGTAATTAAGGAAGGAAAAGAAGGTATTCCCGAAACGGCCCAACGCTATCTTGGAAGTATTTGGAAGCTGTTTTTATTCTCATGGTTCCTGTATCCAGGTGCTTATTTGATGCCTTATCTTTTCAGTATGGGCTTAGAACCTGCCCTGTCAGAAACGGCTGTTGTAGCACGACATATTACTTATACGATTGCAGATATCAGTTCAAAAGTGATTTATGGAATCCTGCTTACACTGGTTGCCCAGGAAATGAGTAAAGCGGAGGGATACGATTACGAACACATGGAGAAAGCTCTGTAATATAAAATTAAACAATGACTACGTTTAATTGACGAAAACTTAGACCGGCAGATACAATCTGCCGGTCTTTTTTATGCCCAACAGGAGAGTTTTAACTACCAAATTTGCGGTACATCATTTCAACCACAAAAATATGGGGAAGGGTCAACACGCTTATCAATACGAATAGAAGTGCCAGCAGCAAGTACATATCACCAAATGCTTCTGTGATCACATAGAGTACTGCCAAACCAGCGTAAGATATCAGGCTAAGCAGCATTGTTTTCTGGTAAAACCACTTCATGGAAACTTCATGCTGTTTTTTCTGGAGATAACGAAGCATCGTTTGGGCGTGATTGTATGAATGCCAGACTCCAAAATAAATAGAGAAAGCAAAGATGGGATCTCCCAGAGCAAATAAAACCGGCACTATTATAGCATCGATATGGTAAAGAGTAGAAGGGGTTTTGTTGGGTGTAAAAAGCAGGACGGCAGCATAAGCAAGGGGATAGACAGCAGCTAAAATAAGTGGAATCCAAAAGTAAGGTTTGATGTAGGCAACCAGTGCCATAGAATTATAGCCGGTCAGCACTTCAACAATACGTGATATGTACGCTGGCTCGCTGCCGTACACAATCAGGCCAACGATGGTAATGCCACGGGTAAAGGTTAATAACAGTTTTGAAGATTCATCAAAATCGAAACGTTCGGCATCGGCCCGCCCAAAGTGGTAGATGGTAATCAGCAAAAACAATAGGAAGCCGCCGAGAGGAAACCAGAGCCAGAGGAGTCCATAGGCTGTCATCATTAAAAAGTAATATCCGTAAAAACCAAGACGTTTGGTGCGTTTGGACTGATTTGGAAAAGACTGATAGGTGATAATGTGATCCAGGGCGCCGTGTGGCATTCCGATAACTAAGATGACGATGGCCAAAACTCCATATCGTATACTTTCAATAAAATCAGGAAACAGAAGATTCAGTAACAAGGCAAAAACCCCTGTTAGAACTTGTTGAAGCGTATGACCGGTATGTGTTTTACTCAAAAAGACATTGATGAATGGTCGGATGAAAAAACAAACTTTAACTACAGAAAATCAGTTCCTTAGCTGGTTTTTTTAGTAGTTTTGAGAAGAATTAAATAATCTATGATGCTTAAGAAGTCAGCTTTTGGAACCGGTATTTTTTTGGTGATGGTGTATGCGGGTATTTGTGGTTATTTCTACTCTATCCAGGAATCCATCATTTTCAATCCCCGCGTTTTGGACGAGAATGCAGGGTATGGCTATTCCTTTCAGTTTAAGGAACGATGGTTTGAGCCAGAGGAGGATGTTCGTATTCAAGCCGTGCACGCTTTCACAGATGCCGACACAGCCAAGGGCCTGGTGATGTACCTGCATGGAAACCGTGGTGCCAATCAAACCAATGCCGACAAGTACACGCTGTTTTTGGATAACGGCTATGATATGATTTACCCGGATTACCGCATCTATGGGAAGAGTCGCGGGGAGATGGAAGGCGAAGAAGATTTGGTGGGAGATATCCGCTATGTGTTTAACGAAATGGTGAAAGAATACGGAGAAGATAATATCGTGATTGTGGGGTATTCGCTGGGATCGGGCGTGGCAGCCCAGGTAGCAGAGGCTTATGATCCCAAAATGCTGATTCTATGGACGCCCTTCAAAAGTTTGGTGGATGTAAAAGACAGCGAGTTTTCTTTCTTACCTGATTTTCTGATGAAATATACCTTGCGAACTGATGAAGCTCTGCAACAGATTGATGAGCCCGTACACATCTTTTATGCCGGTGCAGATCAGGTGCTGCCGGTGGAGCGTTCTTTGGCGTTGACGGATTATTTGAAAGAGGGAGATAGCTATACCATTATCGAAGGGCAAAGGCATGGCTGGATTTATCGTCATCCGGAATTGCAGGATGGGTTGCGGGAGCTGTTGGAGTGAGGATCACTGATTTTTCAATCACGGATTTTGGGGATTTCGCTGATTGCACGGATTTTTTTAATCACAGATTTGTTTGATTACGCTGATTACGCTGATTACGTTGATTTTTTGATGGGTGAGTCTCGGATCAGATATCATATACTTATTAAAATGATACTCCGTTAAGTGTAGGTCTTTAACTATTTACAGGATAGGTCATTACCGCAAATAGATTGATGACCTCGGGTATCCGCAGATCAACAATAACTTAAAACGGGAAGAATGAGAGTAGTATTTATCGGGTTACTGGGGTTGCTACATTGCTTTTCTATTGTGAGGGCTCAAGACATACATGTAAATGGGCAGGTGAGGGGGCAGGATGAAATGCCATTGGCGTATGTGAATATTGGCATTGAGCTTCAGAATATAGGAACGGTATCGCAACCGGATGGCCGTTTTGAATTGAGTATACCTGATGAATATCGAACCGACAGCTTACTGTTTTCAGTGATCGGATATCATCCCCGAAAAGTTGCTATTCAATCACTATTGGGAGGAAACCCGAACATTATATTGAGTCCACGCAGTTACGAGATGGAGCATATCAACGTAAAAGCGAAAAGGGCCAAGACCAAGAAAATTGGCAGGAAAAGAAAGGGACTTCTAAAAATTGTGATGTATATGGAGGATGATAATCTGGGCTCGGAATTTGGCCGGTTTTTTGAAAGTGATAAAGAGCACTCCAAACTGGAGAATTTATCCTTTTATATTCATCACAATCCTTTTGACAGTATAAAGTTCAGGGTCAATGTGTATGAAGAAGAGAATGGAGAACCTTCAAAAAATATATTACGGGAAAATATTTTTGTGACCTATGGGGAAGAATCCGGGTGGGTGAATGTGGATGTGAGCAAATACGAAATCTATCCAAAGGGTAACTTTTTTGTTAGCATGGAATGGATAGAGGATAAAAATCATCCCGAGGATCGAAAATTGTTTTTTGCGTCAAGGCTGATTGGAGCTAAAGACACTTGGAGCAGGAAAGTCAGCCAGGGAACGTGGAAGCGTTCTAATAGTGCTGACATGGTGATGAACGCCACTATTTCGTATTGAAATGGTCGTTATTAGCCTGCGAGCTTTTTTATAACCGCAAAGACGCAAGGAGCGCTAAGTTTTTTTGGTGGTTTTATATCATTAAGATTGTAGATTTGCCACTTGCCACTTGCCACTTGCCACTTATACCTATTTTTCCTCAAGCTTATCCAGCGGATCTTCTGCACTGCCAATGATGGCTTCAAGCGCATCGGTTAAGGTGACTAAGCCGATAATGCGGTCGTTTTCCTCTACAAGAGCCAGTTCCTGTTGTTCTGCCTGAAAGCGGTCAATAAGATCACTAACCGCCATTTCTTTTGGAACCAAGAGCCGTGACCAGTCGAAATCATCCAGCTTTTTAGTTCCTTCCAAAAGCTCTTTGGTATTGGCCGTTATTTGCGGGGTGTACAAAATACCAATAAAGTCATCAATGCTTTCTCCCACTAATGGGTAGCGGGTGTGCATGTGTTGATTAATGACCTTCAGGTTTTCCTGAAACGATTTTTCGGTACTCAAGGTCACAATCTTATCCCGGGTGATCATGATATCTTCCACAGGAATTTGATCGATATCCAGAGCATTTAACACTTCTTTCTGTCGCTCATCCTCCAGGTTGCCGCTTCGTAGCAATTCCACCATCTTACTGCGAATATCACCGGAAGAGGATGCATCAGAGTCTTCACCCAGCCAGCTTCGCTCCATATGTATATTGAAGACTCTAAGAGTGGCTTTGGTAATCCAATCACCTAACACAAGCACAGGGTAGATGGCATAGGTCCACCAGTAAAGAGGACTGGCTGTGTATTTGGCTACCGATTTGGCTCGTTCAACTCCCAGGTAGGTAGGCGCCTGTTCTCCCCAAACGGTATGCACAAAATTAATAAGTACCACGGAAAGTGTGATCGATATTACGTGCGTGGAAATACCGCCAATGGTTTCTGTGGTAAATAGTAATTGAATGAGCTCGGTTACGGCCGGTTCGGCTATCACACCTAAAAGTATGCTGGTAGTGGTGATTCCAATCTGGCAGGAAGTGAGATAGATTTCCAGCTTTTTAGTCATTTCCCAGGCACGGTCTAATCCACGACCTTCCCCAAGCTCTTCCCGTTTATATTGCCTGAGTCGTGTAAGAGCAAATTCTGAGGTGACGTAGAAGGCATTCAGGAGAAGGAGAATAACACCGCTAAGTAACCGGATGGTAAGTTCCATTTTTAAGGCTCTATTTGATTTTAGAGATTGATCCAGTTCTATTACTCATGAAAACTTGTTTTAGTTGCCCAGCATTCCGTCATACCATTGGGGCGTAATGAATTAGGTGTATTTTTTGGGCTGATTATTTGGAAAGGATTGATTCATACATGCTAAAGAGGATGTAAATAAAAATCCAAAACCATGACAATAACTGTCACCCATGGCTTTTATATTTGGGGTGAAATTGAAACGCAGATCAAATCTCTATCATGGACATTGTTCTTGTTGTAATCGGAATTGCTATCGGGGCCGTGGCTGGTTATCTGATTGCCCACTTTAAGTCAAAATCAGAAACTTCAAGGCTGCAGGAACGGAATCAGAACCTGGATGAGCAGCTATCCGAAACCGAGCAAAGGCTGGAGCAGGAAGCCCGTGCACATGAACAGCGCTTGGAAAAACTTCAGCATGAAAAAGAAACTGATCTTGCCGAAGAACGAACTCGGGCCAATGAACTGGACAAGCAGCTGGCCGAGCGCAATGCGGAGTACCGTAATCTTCAGGAGCGTCTGAACGAGCAAAAGCAAGAGCTGGCCGAAATGCAGGAGCAGCTTACTACACAGTTTGAAAATCTGGCCAATAAAATTCTGGAGGAAAAATCCGAGAAATTCACCAAAAAGAACAAAGAGCAGATGGACCAGCTGCTGAGTCCGTTGGGTGAAAAGCTGGAGGCCTTCAAGAAGAAAGTAGAGGAAACCTACACCGACGAGAACAAGCAGCGTGCCACCCTGAAGGAACAAATCAAACAGATGGCAGAGCTGAACCAGAAGATGAGTGAAGATGCTAAAAACCTTACCAAAGCGCTGAAGGGGGATTCCAAAACTCAGGGCAACTGGGGTGAGGTGATTCTGCAACGTATACTGGAAAAATCAGGCCTGCGAAAAGATGAAGAATATTATACCGAGCAAAGCGTGACCATGGAAGACGGGCGCCGTATTCGTCCAGATGTGGTGGTGCGCCTGCCGGATGAAAAATATCTGGTGATTGATTCCAAAGTATCTCTGACTGCCTATGAAAAGCTGAACTCTGTTGAAGATGATGCAGAGTATCAACGTTATTTGAAAGAGCATATCAATTCTATTCGTGGACATGTGAAGGGACTAAGCGAGAAAAAATATCAGCACATACATGGCGCTAAAAGCCCTGATTTTGTACTACTTTTCATTCCTATCGAGCCAGCTTTTGGTGTGGCGCTGCAGCACGATGCCAACCTGTACTATGAAGCTTTTGATAAAAATATCGTGATTGTAAGTCCTTCAACACTGTTGGCAACTCTGGCCACTATTGACAGTGTGTGGAAGCAGGAATATCAGAATAAAAATGCCATGGAAATTGCCAAACGCGGAGGCGCGCTGTACGATAAATTTGTGCTTTTCGTGGAAAGCATGAACGATATCGGGCAACGTATCCGGCAAACGCAAGAGAGTTATGATGAGGCCATGGGACGTCTTTCAACAGGGGCTGGTAACCTGGTACGCCAGGCCGAGATGATTCGCAAGCTGGGTGCCAAAGCATCCAAGCAGCTGCCTGATAATATGGTTGAAGATGAGTTACTGGAGGAAGGGGATTAAGGTTTATGGGGGTATTATCGGGCCAACTGGATTAGTTTTATGCAGTAAAAAAACTAATAATTTTTAATGCGGATTATCAGGAAAAACAATAGATTAAAGAAAATTATTTTATCTATTTGTCATGAGAAAAGCATTATCCCTTCTTCTATTCTGTATTTTATTTACGTCCTGCAACACAGACAATTCTCCTACTTTTTATTCTCTCCTAATTGAAGTAACGCCAGAAGGTAGCGGTACTGTAGATTTTGCTGCTGATACACTCATAGAAAAAGGTAAAACTGTCAATCTTAGAGCCATCCCGGAAACAGGATTTGTATTTGCGGGCTGGAATGGAACTATCCAATCCACAGAAAATCCACTTGAAATAACTATTTCTGAAGATATAGAATTGATAGCTGGTTTCGAGAAGAAATCGTATGAATTAAAAACAGAAATAATGGGTGAAGGCACAATTACGGAAACCGTGCTACCTGCAAAAACAGAATATGAACATGGTACAGTAGTCCAGTTATCAGCTATTCCTGCAGAGAAATCACGATTTGTAAGATGGTCTGGTGACGTAGTAAGTGAAGACTCGGTAATAGAGGTGACCGTGGAATCTCCTTTAGAGATTAATGCTGAATTTGAACGGGAATTCTACAAAGTAGAAGTGAATGTTGAAGGCAATGGAAGTCTTGCCGATTGGGATACAACCAATATAAAATGGTTCAGGTCTAATTCGACAATTACACTTCAGCCAGTGCCAGATACTACATGGGTTTTTCGGCGTTGGGAAGGAGATTTTAGTACTCAAGAAGAAGTATTGGAATTCGACATTAATTCCGATATATCTCTGGATCTTATTTTTGAAGAAGGAGAGCTGGATTACTGTTTGCCTAAAAGTTTGGACGCCTATCGGCATAAAGCAGGTGGGGATTCCGTTAAAATTCTTGATTGGGATTTCAACTATGAAGGTAAATTTATTACTTCATTTGATAAGAGAATTGATGTCACTCAAACAGGCCAAGGTCTCAGTACACATCAAAGAGGTGATCTTATTTATAGTGATGATAAACTGATTAGGTTTGTACTACTCTATGTGAGATTTAATAACAGAAATATTTATGAATTTGCATGGGATGGAGATCAGGTTTCAAAGTATAACTATCTGATTCGGTCAAATATAGAACAAGATGATATTAGTACCGCAATGATTTATGAGGAGCCTTGTGGTTTAGCATTACATGAAGGGAATACTACTTGGTCTTCGGGGGATTATGGTATTTTTGCTTATCAATATTATTACACCAATAGCTGTAAAACATTTAATATCAATCAAAGTGACTTTAGTGTAACCTATGAAGATGAGAGTTCTATTTACAAAGATGTTAATGGAATACCTGGTTTTTTAGGGGCTATCTACGAGCATCTTATTGCTGATAATGGGTCTGTTCTTTTACCCAACGCAGATAAATTAAGACTGAAATCAAGAAAAACTTATCCCATCGGAAGGCATGAATTAGGATGGGGGACAGAAGTTTATCAATACTACGATCATATTATAAATGAAGAGTATCCAAGATATTTTTCCAGTCGTACGACCTATGCCAAGTCAGATTTAGTAGAAAATGATTCACATGTAGTAGAGTATTACTGCGGTTACAAATGATTTAATTTTTTAAAGTGTTGGCAGAAAGATCTTTGAATACAATTTAATCAAGGAAGGAAAAATGGTATGCTTCTCACTTGGAACAAAACTTTTATTATAGGCTATTCACTCTTAAACAAGGTACAATTGGCTTATGGAAGAGAATACTACATCCAACGACTGGACTGATGAATTAACACCACCATCCTGGACAGAATACGCCAAGTTGGCGGCTTATATAGTTGCCGGGATTTTTCTCTGTTTTGTATTGATCATTCTTGCACTACGCTGGGTGAATCCTTCTTTTTCGGCTTTTACTTTACAGGAAGATTGGGTCGGGTTAGAACAAGAACGGTATTCGTTGCGTGAAAGCTGGGTACCTGCGGATGAACTTCCGGAGCATTTAAAACTGGCCGTAGTGGCTTCAGAAGATCAACGGTTCTATGAGCATTGGGGTTTAGATTTAGCCGCCATAGAACAGGCACTTGAAGAGAAAGAAAAGGAAGGGCGTGTACGGGGAGCAAGTACCATCACACAGCAAGTAGCTAAGAACTTGTTTTTATGGCCGGCCCAAAGCTATTTCAGAAAGGGGATAGAGGCGGGTATCGCCGTGATGATTGAGCTGTTATGGACCAAAGACCGTATTCTTGAAGTGTACCTGAACATTGCAGAATTTGGTCCGGGCATGTATGGCGTAGCTAAAGCCGGGGCGCATTATTATGGCAAAAAGCCGGCTCAGTTCACCCCGGAGCAGTCAGCCCGAATGGCAACGGTGTTGCCAAACCCCAAGCGGATTGAACCGGAACCTGCTTCCAGCTATGTGATAGAGAGGAGCCGTTGGATCTTGCGGAATATGCAGCAGCTTAGCGGCTATATTTATCTTCCCGAACAAGATTCCCAGCCAGAGAATGAAGCAGATACAGCATTTTCTGATATTGATTCCACTTTTTTTTCTTATCCTGATGAAAGTATACCGGTAAAGACGGACTCACTATCGGTCAATAACTTAACGGATACTCTCATCCAAAATGTTAGTGCTGATACACTGGATGAACAATTAAAATAACGTTAAAGGAACTACATTGCCTTAACTTTTATTGATTCTTACCGATAAATCAGAAAAGCACAAATTATACGCTAAGAAAATTGAATTTGACTGCCAATGACTGAAGTATCTGTTAAAGAACAGCTTAGAATACAGGCGTTACATTCTTATGGGATTTTAGACACAGAGGAAGAAGCTGAGTTTGATAACCTGTTGAAACTCGCTGCGCATATCTGCGATGTACCCGTTGCTAAAATGAATTTTATTGATGAAGACCGGGTATGGAGTAAGGCAAATTTTGGGAATGATGTTAAAGAAACCCCAAAAAATGTGACCTTCTGTGTACACACCATAAAAAACGAAGAACATATGGTGGTAGAAGACACCACCAAAGATAGGCGATTTAAGGATTCACCTTATGTAATAGAAAGCCCAAATATCCGGTTTTATGCAGGGGTCAATATCAAAGGCAATGGACATAATTTGGGTACGATTTGTGTCCTTGATATGGAACCGAAAACCATTTCTGAAGAGCAAATTAATGCCCTTACTACACTGGCCCGTGAAGTTGAGAACCGCCTGGAGCTCCGTAAAAAAAATGAGGACCTGGCAACACTCACTGCTTTCCTTGAAGCATCCGTTGAGCTTATGTTGATCATTGATCCAGATACAGGACGCATTGAAAAAGTAAACAGAAACGGCAGCGGACTATGCAAAGAGCTTTTTCCCGATAATTGTAACTCAACACTCGAGTCATTATATCCGGAATGGGACTTTCTGAAAGAATTGAAAAAATGGAATGAGGAGGGAGCAGAGACCCCTTTTCGTTTTGAATCGTCCATTCTAAATGAAGAAGGAAATCCTATTTATCTGGAAATGAATACAACCAAAAAGTTTGGAAAGTGGTTGATAACCTTCCAGGATATCACATTACGCAAAAAAGCAGACGAAGAGCTTAAAAGGGAGAAAAAACTCAGCGACGCTATCATCAATTCATTGCCAACTGACTTCTATATGTTTGACAAAGACATGAAGTTAGTACGGTGGAATGATAATATGCTTAAGAGCACGCAATATAGCTCTGAAGAAGTACAGCAGTTAAATCCTCTTGATTTCTTTAGAGGTGAGGATATTCAGCGTGTTAAAAAGCATATTGAGAAGACCATGAAGGGAAGTATATCAACCCTGGAGGCAAATCTGGTTAAGAAAGACGGCAGTACTGAACCCTTCCTTTTTAATGCTACTTCTTTCAAGAATGGAGATGAAACCTATTTATTAGGAACGGGGCAGAATATCAATGCCCAAAAATCTTATCAGAAACGCCTTGAAAATGTTGTTCATGAGAAAGAAGTATTGTTGCAGGAAGTACACCATCGGGTGAAAAATAATCTGGCGGTAATTTCCGGATTCCTTCAGCTGGAAGAGTTCATCTCGGATGACGAGAAGATAAAGTCGGTGCTGTTAGCCAATCACATGCGTGTTAAATCCATGGCGCTAATCCACGAGGAGCTCTACACAGCCAAAGATTTCTCCGGTCTTAATTTTCAACATTACTTGGTGAATATGCTTCAGGTTTTAGAAGACCGTATTTCTCCTCAAGGCAAAAAAATAACCCTGGAAACCTATATTGATCCGATTTATTTGAATCTAAACCAGGCGGTGCCTTTGGCATTGATTATTAATGAGCTGGTATCGAATGCCTATACTTTTGCATTTCAAGGGCGCCAAAAAGGAAAGGTGTCGGTTGAGTTAAAATCCCAAGGTGATAACATTTCACTATGTATTAAGGATGACGGAATAGGTTTACCCGACGGTTTCGTGTTTGAAGAAAGTCCAACCTTGGGGGCAACCCTGGTATTAACCTATTCGGAACAGATTAACTCGAAAGTCGATATCACTTCGGAACGGAATAAAGGCACGGAATATGCCATTGCCTTTGAGAATCAGAAAAAGCAAAAAGGATCCAGTTCAAATTTCAACTTCGAAGAACTAATGGCCATTAACGGGGCTGCCTGAGCCATTTAATAGTCAAACATATTCCAGGGCTTTCCTTCAGGTTTTAAAGCCTTAAAAGTCATGAGTTCTTTTTGAGTGGGATGTTCCAGTTCCAGCTTAACGGCTCTGAGTGCGATGTCTCTTCCATCTGGCTTGGATGAATCCCCATATCGGTAATCTCCCCACAAGGGAAAACCTTCGCTGGCAAATTGTACCCGTATTTGATGAGGACGGCCGGTAATCAAGTCCACTTCCACCACACTGTAATTCTTATTTGTTTTAATGGTGATGTACTTCAGCCGTGATTCTTTGGCTTTGCCCCGGGGTGATTTGTAAGCCTTAACGGTATTGGTTCGTTTATCTTTATCGAGAAAATGAACCAGCTCCCCATATACCGGTGTTTTCCCTTCAACCAATGCCCAATATGTTTTATTGATGGTTCGCTTTCTGATTTGATAGGAAAGCCGGGAAGCCGCTTTTGATGTTTTAGCCAGTACCATCACACCACTAACGGGCTGATCCAGCCGGTGGACCAATCCCAGGTACACGTTGCCCGGTTTATTATATTTCTTTTTGATGTACTGCTTGCACAGGTTTAATACATCCGGGTTTCCGGTATGATCCTCCTGAGAAAGCAGACCGGCCGGTTTGTCAATCACCAGCAGGTGGTTGTCTTCAAAAATAATGGGGATGTTAGGTTTAGTGCCGGTAAATGAGGTACTCAAAGAAAATGGTAGTTAAATTGATGTTCGTCATCTAAGGTAAAGGGATTTAAACTTGTTCCCAATGACCTATTGAGTCCCTGAAACAAATGGGTAACCGGAGGTGAGAGAAAAATTTCAGCCTGGAGTTACCCATTTTCACAACCGTTTTAAAGATTATTCTTTCAACAACCTAATCTCAAAAACGCCACCGGCAACGGAGTTCTCATGCGCTAGAAACATAACCGTCATGTTTTCAGCAAGCATTGAATCCGGAATTACATAATCCACATCAAAAAATGGGTCTTCGTGTCCTGTTGAAGTAACAGTTTTTAATAATTCTCCATTTATCAGGATGTCAAAAGTACGGCCACTGTCGCCGCCAGAATAGGTCACCCGCAGGATGGTTCCCTGTAGTTCAGGATTACTTAAGTCATAACTAAACCATCCGGAAGCATGTCTCCAATAGCGGCTGTTATGAATTCCCGATTCTGTGTTCTCTCCCTGAAAATTATGTTCAGTTTCGGGCTGTTGTTCACCGGTAGCAACCATGTCCACGGTTCGTTCTTCTAAAGCAATCATTGCTGCTTCACGTTTTCTAACTTCTTGCTGGCGTTCCTCAAGCTGATCTTCAGTAAGTACCGGCCAATACATCATGTAACGAGCTTCGTGAATAGTGAAGAAAGGCACCAACTTCAATCCTGAAAAAGAGTTGGGATAGATTAAAGAGTCAATATTAAAAGACAATGGTCCCGTTTTTGAAACAGCCTGTGCAATTTCATTGGGCTCATTGGTTAATAGCATCGGAGCTTCATCTATTGGATAAAAATCGTCGCTGGCCACATGAGCCATACGTGCTTCGTCAGCAAATAATCCGCCAAGATCTGTAGTATCTGTAACCGCAGCAAGTACGACAGGTCCGTGCACAAAAGCGCCCCAATTTGAGCCATCTGGTAAATATTCAAGCGAAGTTTGCATAGGAAGAGAAACACTAACTACATCTCCGGCTTCCCATGTTCTGTTGATAGTCATGTAAGAAAAGGAGTTGGTTGAAGTGCTCCATTTTTCTCCATTCACCGTTATTTCAGCGTCTCCCTTAATCCATTCCGGTTTACGAATGGAAAGAGCAAATTCTTTTGGATCATCAACCTGAACCTGTAAACGTGTTGATTCTTCGTAGGGAAATTTTGTGGTTTGAGTGACACGAATGCCTTTCTCCTCCCAGTTCAATTCAGAGGGGATAAACAGGTTTACAAACACGTCATTCTCGCTATGGGCATAAATTAGTTCGCCATATTTTCCGTGATTTTCAATGCCGGAACCCACGCAGCACCAGAAACTGGTATGAGGCTGTGAATAAACCCGGTAATGGCGTGGACGAATAGGGGTGAAGTACACAAATCCGCCATCAGGATGTTGAGAAGAAAGAATGTGATTGTAAAGTGCTCGCTCATAAAAGTTGATGTATTTGGCATTTGGATCATCCGTAAACAACATTTTGCTAAGCTTGAGCATGTTGTAGGTATTGCAGGTTTCCGGGCCTTGATTGGTAGTAATCATCGTTGAAAAATCATCCACGGGATTGAAGTGCTCACTTACACTATTTCCACCAAAGGCTATGGATCGTTCTTCCACAACGTTATTCCAAAAGCTTTTGGCTGCATCTCTCCAGGTATCATCATCAGAAAGTTCTGCCACGCGTTGAAAGCCGACCACTTTAGGGATTTGTGTGTTGGCGTGCTTTCCGGTTAGGTTATCTTCATTAGCAATCAGAGGGTCAAGAATGGCGCGATGAGAATATCGCCTGGCAAGTTCGAGATACTCTTTGTTACCGGTGATGGTATATACATCAGCAAAAACTTCATTTAATCCCCCGTGTTCGCTTTGCAGGATTTCCTGAATCTGCTCATCGGAAAGATTGCCATTTACCTCTACAAACCAATCTGTTAATTCGATAAGCATTTCCTTCGATTGTTCAAGATCTGCGATGAGGTAAGCATCCCGCAAGCCTGCAAACAGTTTATGAATGTTATACAATGGCACCCACCGGCCGTTTAGTGAAAAACTTTGTGCATTAATATTTCCGTTGGCGTACTCCGTCCAAAGTTCCTTACTTCGTGGAATTCCTCCAATATACCCATTGCCATTTGCATCTTGAGCTCTTTGCAATTCATCCAGCGCATACTGCAAGCGGTTTAAGGTTTCTTCATCACCGGTTGAAGCATACATTAAGGCTAATGCAGTCAAATAATGCCCCCCCTATGTGTCCATCTAATCCGGTGTTTTCCCAGTTACCATATTTAGGGGCTTTGGGTTCAAGCCCGGCTTCAATCAGGTAGGGGGCAAGTAAACGGTCGGCCTCCAATTCCAGGATGTATTCCTTATCGGTTTGTTGTGCTTGAGAGAATGGGCTCTCCAGTAACTCCACCGATGTTAAGGGAAATGTTTCTAATTTTTCAGGATCAGCGGGGTCGGATTGTGTACATGCTGAAAACAAAAACAGCACTGCAAAGAGAATATATGATTGCTTGTTGTACATGTGGTTAGGCTTAATGCTATTAAATTTCCTTGAATATACTTTAAATGTATTACATACACTTAAAAATTCTAAAAAGGCTTTTTACTTGCCAATCTAAAGAAACATCCACTAGTGATAAGATAGATTATGGTGAGAAAAAATTACCGGAATCAGTTCAATCAGCCATATAATTCTTTTATCTTAGAGGCATGACGGACGAATCATCCCCTAAAGTATCGGTTGAAGAGAAGGTAGCCAATCTGCCTACTTCGCCTGGCGTGTATATTTATAAAGATGCCAATGACAGCGTGCTCTACGTAGGTAAAGCAAAGCGACTCCGAAACCGGGTACGTTCTTATTTCCAGGAATCACGGCCTGTTGACGGGCGCATCAAAACCATGGTTTCCAAGATAGACGACCTGGAAGTGGTGGTTACAGATTCCGAAGCGGAAGCATTGATCCTTGAGAACAACCTGATTAAGCAGTACGAGCCCCGGTATAACATCATGTACCGGGATGACAAGTCGTATCCCTACATCTGCATCACAAACGAAGACAAGCCCCGTGTTTTCCCAACACGCACCGTTATCAAAGATAAGAGCAAGTACTTTGGTCCTTATGACAATGTAGGTGCGATGAAACGCATGCTGGAAACCATCCGCAAAGCTTTTGGCCTGTGCACCTGTGCCGTATCACAAAAAACCATTGACAAAACACGGGGTGTACCCAAATGGCATTCCTGTTTTGATGATTACCTGGAAAACTGTTCAGGCGATTGGGATACAGAGGTATATCAGGCAACAATAGCCAAAGTAGAACGCATGCTGAATGGCCAGACCGATACCTTGCTCCGGGAGTTAAAAGAAGAGATGCAGATAGCTTCTGATGCATTAGCATTTGAGGAAGCGGCCCGTTTGAGGGACAGTTTACAGGCGGTAGAACACTACAGCCAGAAAATGAAGATGGTGGTCTCCAAGAAAGTAGACCGCGATGTATTTGCGATCCGCAAAGATGAGGAAATTGGCGAAGCCTGCGGCGTGCTTTTCAAGGTTCGGGAAGGCAAGATGATTGGGAAGTTCCACCGTTATCTGAAGAATATTGACGGTTTGGACATGGGTGAGATGCTGCAGTCGTTCGTGGAAGACTACTATACTGGACAGTATACTGCTGCCATTCCTGATGAGGTTTATTTAAGCCATCCGCTGCCGGAAACTGAGCCACTGGAGCAGTATTTGCAGCAGGAAAGAGGCAAGATAGTACCGGTTAAAGTGCCAAAGATTGGAGAGAAGAAGCAGCTTATAAAAATGGCACAAGCCAATGCCAAACTGCATTTGAACGAGCGGGCGCTTGAAAAAGAGAAAGCCGAACGCAGCCGAATTCCCCAGGCCGTAAAAGATTTAAAAGAGCATCTTAAATTGGATCGCTTACCACGACGCATAGAGTGTTTTGATAACTCAAACCTGCAAGGCACTGATCCGGTGGCCTCAATGGTTTGTTTTGTGGATGCCAGGCCAAGAAAAAGTGAATACAAACGGTTCAATATAAAAACCGTAGTGGGGCCGGATGACTTTGCTTCCATGAAAGAAGTTTTGAAACGGCGTTATAAACGGGTGCAGAAGGAAGGCTCACAGATACCCGATTTAATTGTAGTAGATGGAGGTAAAGGACAACTTAGTGCTGCGGTTGAGGCGCTAAAAGAAATTGATTTTTACGGAGAATGTGATATTATTGGGCTGGCTAAAAGGTTGGAAGAAGTTTTTTTGCCGGGATATAGAGATCCGATTATGATCCCCAAAAAATCATCAGCCTTGAAGTTATTACAGAATGCCCGTGATGAGGCCCATCGTTTTGCCATTACCTTTCACCGTAATAAACGGACTAAAAGGACGGTTAAAACGGAGTTGAGGCAGATTGACGGGGTAGGAGAGAAGACGGCGCAAAAATTGCTTAAGCAATTTGGTTCCGTTAAAAAGATTAAAGAAGCCGACTTGCAAAGTCTGCAAAATTCGGTCGGAAAATCTTTAGGAAAAAAAGTGCACAATTATTTTGATTCTTAAGAGTTAACGCACCGGAATGTATTTAAATTGCATTCTCCGGTTCACATTAAAATGTGATAGTTAGCTTGGCTTGGGGATGTTAATATGGCCTCAGGCCGGCAGATGTTGGCTTTAAGAAACGCTGTTAACAGGCAGATGGTTATTTGAAACAAAAAGAAGAGGTTACAGTTTGATCTGTTAACAGCATAACCCATAATATGAGGGTAGAAAAATGGAATTATTTAAAAGACACGTTGAGAAACCAAATTATTCTGAATTGAAGGACAGAGAGCTTGTAAAACTATTCCGCAAAGATGCAGATGAATCTGCCTTTAATGAATTGATGAACCGGCATCAGCAAAAAATTTACTCATACATTTATAGTATGGTGATGAATCCTGAAATAGCCAACGATCTGTTTCAGACTACCTTTACCAAGGTCATCACCAAAATGGATGATACCTACAACGAACAAGGCAAATGGATTGCCTGGGTGATGCGCATTGCTCATAATGCCACCATCGATTATCTAAGAAAACAAAAAAGATATATCGACGTTAGTGGGTGGAGTGACGAAGACTCGAACACCGATTATTTCGATCGGATGGAAGACGAAAGCGTTGTGGATGCGGATGAGATCCTAATTGAGGATGAAACCCGTGCCAGCTTAATGAAACACATCGCTAAACTTCCCGAGGAGCAACGTACTGTAGTTCTGCTAAGGCACTATTATGAAATGCCTTTTAAAGAAATAGCAGAGCTGACAGATGTCTCAATAAATACCGCCCTTGGGCGTATGAGATATGCACTCATTAATCTTAGGAAGTATTTTGAGGAAGAACGAGAACAAGAGCAAAAACATGCACACGGATGAAAACAAAGCTATCCGTTATCTGATGAAGGAAATGGATCCTTCTGAAGTAATGGAGTTCGAAAAAAAAATACGTGAGGATGAAGATTTATTGATAGAAGTGGAAAGCCTGAGAGCAACCCAACGGAAGCTCTCAGGACTCCCCAAAAAGAATCCTCCCAAACACATAACCAAAAAAATTGCCTCTGAAGCCAAACAGCTACAATCTCAAAAAGTAAGAAAATCAAAAACGATAACTCTCTTAGCTAAAAGAGGAGTGGCTGCTGCAGTGCTGTTAGCTGCCTTTTATGGCGGTTTCCAGTATTATGAAGGTACTTCAGGTTCTGCTACATCTCAGGAAGCTGTACCGGCCTCAGCTACTACGGCGGGCAGTGTTACCCCTTGGGTAGACCGAAATGAGGTGCTACGGTTTAATGGAACAGAAACGACTGAAGCATCTGCTGAGATGCAACAGGAGTTGAATCGTAGTTTTGAAAAACTGCAGTTAGTCAATGATCCAGGTTCTGTTAATGGAACTGGTTCGGGTATTCTTCTTACTGGTTCAACCAACTAAGCTAATGTAGGGCAATAGTTTGGCCTTTAAATGTGGAAAACTTCTGCCAAGAATGTGAATAAGTATTTTTGTATAGCAGAACACCTCGCTTTATATTAGAATTTATATCAACCATACATGAAGTATAAAGCAGGTATTTAATGGGAAAAGTAATCTCAATTGCTAATCAGAAAGGTGGAGTCGGTAAAACTACCACGGCTATAAACTTGGCCGCTAGTTTGGCTGCAATTGAACACCCTACTCTGGTAATCGATATCGATCCGCAAAGTAACACAACCAGCGGATTGGGGATTGACTCAAAATCAGTAACGAATTCCGTTTACGAAGTCATGATTGGCAGTGCCAATATTGATGATACTATTCGTAATACGGAACTCGATTTTCTGGATGTTGTGCCTGCCCATATTAATCTGGTGGGTGCAGAAATTGAGATGATCGATCGCGAGGAGCGGGAGCGCATCCTCAGTAAAGCCATAGCTGAAGCCCGAGAAAAATACGATTTTGTAATTATTGATTGTCCGCCTTCACTTGGCTTGCTTACCATCAACGCTTTAACAGCCTCAAATTCTATCGTTATTCCCGTACAGTGCGAATATTTTGCACTTGAAGGGCTTGGCCAGCTGTTGAACACCATCAAGATTGTACGTCAACACTTAAATCCTGACTTGGATATTGAAGGCGTATTGCTAACCATGTATGATACACGCACACGATTATCCAATCAGGTAGCGGATGAGGTAAAACGGTATTTTGACGACCGGGTTTTTAAAACCGTAATTGCCCGAAATATTCGCTTGGCAGAGGCTCCGAGTTTTGGAAAACCGGCGCTGCTCTACGATTCTACAAGTACCGGGGCTAAAAATTACCTGGCGTTATCCAAAGAAATCATCAAGAAGAATAAGAAACTGTTTAAGAACAGTCCCGTTCTAAGCGATTGAATCAAGAAAGAATAGCATATTATGGCAAGTAAGAAAGTTTTAGGCCGTGGATTAGGTGCCTTTTTTCCTGAGTATCAAGAAGAGGGGGGAGGAGAGGCTAAAGAATCTCCTAAAAAAGAAGGAGTTGAAAAGAATTTTGTTGAGCCCGAAGAACGGGTAAATATTGTACTTGACGTCCCCGTTGATCATATTCGCGCCAATCCCCATCAACCCAGAAAAGAATTTGATGAAGATAAGCTGGATGAGCTGGGTGCTTCGATTAAGAAACATGGCTTGATTCAGCCTATTACGGTACGGTACATCGGCGAAAAGCGATTTGAGCTGATAAGCGGTGAACGACGATTAAGAGCTGCTAAGCTGGCTGGAATCCAAGAAATACCAGCGTACATACGCCAAGCTGATGATGAACAAAGCATGGCTTTTGCCTTGATTGAGAACATTCAGCGCGAGCAGTTAAATCCTTTAGAAGTGGCAATGGGTTACAAGCGTTTGCTTGAAGAGTTTGATTATACCCAAGCTGAAGTGGCCGAGCGTGTTGGTAAGAACAGAACGACTGTGACCAATATGCTTCGCTTGCTCAATTTGCCTGATTTTATTCAAAAAGCGGTGAAAAGCAATCAAATTTCTATGGGGCACGCACGGGCTCTCATTACTATTGAGGATGAGGAACTGCAGAAAAAAATCCTGGACAAGGTGATTGCGCAGGGGCTATCGGTTCGACAGATTGAACAGGCTGTTCGCGAATCAACCCAAAAGAAGGAAAGTAAAAGTAAATCAAAGCCCTCAGCCGGAAAGGATCCGAATAATCCATTTTACGAAGACATATCTGCCAGATTACGCCGTACTTTTTCAACGAAAGTGAATGTGCAGCCCAAGAAAAAAGGCGGGGAAATCAGAATTGAATATTACTCTGAGGATGACCTTGAACGCATACTTGGCATATTTGACTCGATTGACTAGCCTGAGTTTACTGTTGATGTTCCTATTGAACATCTCCGTATCTGCTCAGCACAATCTACAACATCAAAGCTTTGTACCTGCTACATTTTCTTCTATTTCTGCTGCTCAGGATTCAATAGAGACCTATCCTGATCCAAAAAAAGTACTTAAACGCTCGCTTTTTATTCCAGGATGGGGGCAGGTGACCAACAAACAGATTTGGAAAGTACCTATTGTATACGGTCTATTAGGTGGTTTAGCTTATTACAGCGTTTACCTTCACAAAAGTTACCATGATTACCGGGCTGCTTATTATAATTCCGTGTATGGAGCGGAGGGAGATTACAAATTTGGGCCCACACCTTCCTTCATCCCTGACAATGCCAGTACCGATTTACTAAGACAAAACCGAAATTTTTATCGTAACCGGCGGGATTTGGTTTATGTATTTATAGGGTTGTCCTATGCTCTAAACGCAATTGATGCCTATGTTTTTGCCCATTTAAGGTCTTTTGATGTATCTGATGATTTATCTTTGAAGGCGACTTTGAAACCCAGTATGTTGGCGGCCAATCAGTATCAACCAATGCCTTCTATTTCATTATCTATAACATTTTAATTTTTTATGATGTCAGACGAGCAAAGAGAATTTAAGCGCGAGACTCCTGCAAATGGTTACGATCGCGATATTTGGAGTATTTTTAAAGTGATGGGTGAATTTGTGGAGGGTTATGATAAGCTCTTTCAAATTGGTCCTTGTATTTCCATTTTTGGTTCAGCCCGAACAAAGCCGGATAATGAATACTACGAATTGGCTGTAGAAACTGCAGACAAAATCACTAAAAAAGGATTTGGTGTGATTACCGGTGGCGGACCGGGAATCATGGAAGCTGCCAATAAAGGCGCAGATATCGGTAAAGGAAAATCGGTAGGTTTAGGCATTAGCTTGCCTTTTGAGCAGGGCACGAATCAATATGTTGACCCGGATTTCACTATCAATTTTAATTACTTTTTTGTGAGAAAAGTAATGTTTGTTAAATATGCCCAAGGTTTTGTGGTATTTCCCGGAGGTTTTGGTACTTTAGATGAGCTATTTGAGAGTTTAACCCTTATTCAAACTCGCAAAATTTCACAAATACCTATTATTTTATTTGGCAGTGAATATTGGAAAGGGCTCAAAGAGTGGATGGAAAACACAATGAAAGAGTGGGGAACCATTTCGGATACCGATACCGATTTGTTTCACATCACAGATTCTACCGATGAAGCGGTGAAAATTATTTGTGATTTTTATAGTAAAGAGAACCCCATGCCAAATTTCTATTTTTAATAGGGAACATGTAGGCTCTCATACAAGTTTAACTAGATACTAATTCGGCAAAAAGTAAGTTATTATTTTAAATTCAGTGCCTTTTTTTATTAAATTCGGCGCTGCAACAATCCAACACAAATAAACCAGAGATATGAAGGCATTCAAAATAAGTACAATTGCGGCTGTTTTAGTGATGATGGCGACCACTGTTTTCGCCCAGACTCAAACAGAGGCAATTAATGCATTTAATAAAGGCTTAGAGGAGGCGCAGGCAAATAATTACGATGAGGCAATCCGTTTGCTGGAAGACGCGTTAGAAATGGCTAACAAGTTAGGACCCGACGGGGCAGACGTGAAAGAGCGCGTTGAAGGCCAGATTCCTACCATTTACTTCCGAAAAGCTGCAAACGAATATAAATCATTTCAACAGAGTAAAAGTCTTGAGGATTTAGAAACTACCATTGCTGCATTCCAGGAAGCTGGTGAAGTGGCCAATGAGTTTAACAGTGACCAGATCGCCGGTCGTGCACGTGGTATTGTACCACAGTTGTATTACCAGGAATCAGTGCTTTATTACAGTCGCGAAGAATTCACACAGGCAGATGAAGCTGTGCAAGAAGCTTTAAACCTGAATTCCAACTATGCCTTGGCTTACTATCAAAAGGCTAAAATCTTTAAAAAAATTAATGACACCGATGGTGATGGTATCATTGATCAAGGATATGACGAAATGTTACGCTGGTATGATCAGGCTATAACTAAAGGCCAGGCTACCAATAATGAGGAAGTTGTGCAGAAATCTCGGGATGCCGCTCACGATGAACTATTGGCAGCAGGTTCACGTGCTTCAGGGAATGATGAGCTTGACTTAGCTTTTGACCTGTTAACTCGTGCAATTGAGTACAATGCCGAATCTTCTGATGCATTCTACCGATTGGCAGAAGCTCACAATAAAGCTGGCAATCCAGAGCAGGCCGTAGAAAATGCCAACCGTGCCTTGGAATTTGAATCCGGTGGCCGTACCGACCGAGCTAAAATCTATTATGAATTAGGTTATGCACATCAGTCGTTGGGGAATAAAGCAGAAGCTTGTGACGCACTTACAAATGCATTGTATGGTTCTTTCAAGTCACCTGCAGAGCATATTATGGAATATGAATTGAAGTGTGATTCTACTGCTCCCTGATGCAGGTTAGAAATTTTTGATTTAAAAGCCACGCCTAAACGGTTGTGGCTTTTTTTATGAGCAAAATTTCCGGCTCTAATGAGCAAAAATTCTCTCTTTTCCCTTTTATCCATAAGTGCCATTCCCTATCTTTACGCCAGTTTCAGAACATTAAATTTCTCACTTAATCGAGGTAACAAATGCCAGCTTCAAAGCTTGACCAGCTCTGTGTAAACACAATCCGAACTCTTTCCATGGATGCGGTACAAAAAGCAAATTCCGGCCACCCCGGCATGCCAATGGGTATGGCTGACGTAGCTTATGTACTTTGGACAAAATTTTTAAAACATAACCCCAAAAATCCAGATTGGTTTGATCGTGACCGATTTATACTGTCTGCAGGGCACGGCTCAATGCTGTTGTATAGCCTTTTGCACCTGACCGGCTACGATGACATGACACTGGAAGAGCTTAAAAACTTCCGTCAGTTGGGAAGTAAAACTGCCGGCCACCCTGAGTACGGAATGGCTAAAGGTATTGAAACTACAACAGGACCATTAGGACAAGGTTTCGGTACAGGCGTTGGTGTTGCTATGGCCGAGCATTTTCTGGCTGCCAATTTCAACGATGGAGCCCAAGATATTGTAGATCACTACACCTACGCTATTGTAAGTGATGGTGACTTGATGGAAGGAATTTCTCATGAGTCTGCTTCATTGGCTGGACATTTGGGTTTGGGCAAATTGATTTATTTCTATGACTCAAACCGTATCTCTATCGAGGGATCAACTGACCTGGCATTTTCAGAGGATATTCCAAAAAGATTTGAGGCATATAACTGGCACGTGGTAGAAATTGATGGCCACAACCATGACGAGATTGTTGCCGCTACAAAAGAAGCCCAGTCTGTAACCGACAAGCCATCCATCATTGTTTGTAAAACACATATTGGTTTCGGAAGTCCTAATAAGCAGGATACAGCTGGATCTCACGGATCCCCATTGGGAGAAGATGAAATTGAACTGACGAAGAAAGAATATGGATGGGATCCCAAGAAGAAGTTCTTCATCCCTGATGAAGCATTAGAAGTATTCCGTGAAGCAGTAGAGAAAGGTGCTGAAGCCGAAGCAGCCTGGAACGAGAAAGTTGAAGCCTACAAAGAGGAAAATCCTGAAAAAGGGCAATCCTTTAAAGCATGGATCAATCGCGAAATTTCCTCTTCTCTGGAACAGACACTGCCGGTTTTTGAAGAAGATGAGAAAGGAATGGCTACCCGTGCCGCATCCGGTAAGGTAATTAATGCCATCAAAGATGTGGTACCGAACTTGTTTGGTGGTTCTGCCGACTTATCACCAAGTACAAAAACCGATATTGACGGTTATGGTTCTTTCGGTGTAGAAAAAGACACAGGCCGTACGATCCACTTTGGCGTTCGTGAGCACGGAATGGGAGCTGCCGTGAACGGAATGGCCCTTCACTCTGGTGTTATTCCATTCGGAGCCACATTCTTTGTATTTACCGATTACATGCGTCCGACTATCCGTATTGCCGCACTGATGAAAATGCCATCTATTTTCGTGTTGACTCACGATAGTATTGGTTTGGGTGAAGACGGACCTACTCACCAGCCCATTGAGCATCTTTCCAGTCTGCGGTCTATGCCAAACATAACTGTGCTGAGACCTGGCGATGCTAACGAAGTATCTTACGCCTGGAAATCAGCTATTGAAAATACCAATGGACCTACTTTGCTGGTATTAACCCGACAAGGTATGCCTACGCTCCCAAGAACGGATGCTAACGCTGCATCACTGGTTCAGAAGGGTGGATATGTATATACTGATTCTGAAAAAGAGACACCTGATGCCATTTTAATTGGAACAGGTTCAGAACTCCACCTTGCCGTGAATGCCAAAGCTCAGCTGAAAGAGAAAGGCGTAGATGCCCGTGTGGTAAGTTTACCAAGCTGGGAACTGTTTGAGAAGCAAGATGCTGCCTACAAAGAGTCTGTATTGCCTAAGGCTGTTACAAACCGTGTTTCTATTGAAGCCGGTTCTACCTTTGGCTGGGAACGCTATGTAGGAACTGAAGGAACAGCCATTGGCGTTGATTCCTTTGGTGAGTCTGGCCCATACGAAGAACTCTACGAGCACTTTGGTATCACAACCGAAGCTATTGTGGAAGCAGCTTCTAAATAAAGAAAAGCTTTGCAGAATAGTGAGATTTCATAATCTCACATGCCAATTATTTAGAATTGAAAGCCCGGATGAAAATCCGGGTTTTTTTATGAGTTAAGATTCTGACTTGCCAGGATGATGAATGCAGGTAAAAGTCACATCATCGAGAGGACTAACGCCTCCAATGAAAGCTTCCAGGGAAGATTGAAGCTTGCCTATGATGGTTTTAGCATGCAGCGAGCCATAGATTTCCATCAGCGACTCGATACGCTCTTCTCCATATTCTTCGCCTCGTTCATTTCGTGCTTCATTCAATCCATCAGTATAAAAAAGCACAGAATCACCGGGCTTAAAGTGGAATTTTTTTACTTCCAGATTTTGTCCCAGCATTTTTGTAGAGGTCATCCCAAGGGCAAATCCGTTTGATTTCAATTTATAGGTAGTATCCCGTTCACGGTTATAGTAGATAGGGATATTATGTCCGGCACGGATATATTCAAAATGGTCTTCGTCATTCGGAAAGAAAGCAACACAACCGGTAACAAAAGTTTTATCTTTACTGTTACTCTTGATATAGTTATTCAGCTGCAGAAATAACTCTTTAGGTGTGGGATGATCTCTTTCTACGATGAGATTCACGAGTGCCTGCAACCGCACCATGTAGAGTGCAGCACTAAGGCCTTTTCCTGAAACATCGGCGATGACGACATAAGTCCCCTTATCGGTCTCAATTACATCAAGATAGTCGCCGCCCACCTCTTTGGCAGTATGGGCAAAAGAATATATTTCAAGGTTCTTTTTATTGAGCGATGTTCCAGGCAACAGACTCAATTGAATTTCGCGGGCCAGATCAATTTCTTTTTGAACATCTGATTTTTCAAGTAATTCAATCAATAACAGCATGAACATGGACAGAAAACCAAAAGGGAGCAAGAGGTTGCCTATAAGAACATATTCCAAAATACCGAAAAAGTTTAGTATGTAATAAGCGACGAAACTGACTGATCCTAAACCAAAAATAAGCCGCCGGGTGGGATTAAGGCGCTGAGCCAGGTTCGAAAACAACCTCATAAACTTAATATGGCCAGGCAGCTGTTGCCCTTGTTGTCGCTCAATATCTTCAACTGCTTCTTTATATACTTCTTTGAGCCGTTCAGTATCAGCGGTGAGTTCTTTAGAGAAACGCTCACGGCTCATACCCGATACATATTCCTGGTAAAATTTCTTGGTGCCGTAACCGGCTTGTGCTTCGTTCTTTAGTCCCAAATTAAACCTGCTCTGCGTTTACATTTCGATCTTTGTTCGTAATAATAACCAAAAAGTTGTGCGACTTCTTAATTTTTAGCTTCTGAAAATATTTCTTTTAGGGAAGATAGAAAAATAGTTGTTGAAGCCAACGGCTGAAGCTAAAGAGGGAAGAGTTGATCTAAGTTAGTGGAAAAGGAATACGTTAAATAAAAATGCCAGCCTGATTGAAGAATCAGGCTGGCATCAAGTATAGATGGTTTAGATTGCGATTACTTCAGGTAAGTTATCTTGATTTTTTTGTTCGTCATGGGCGTTTCTACACTGACCAGGTATACGCCTGTTGCCATTTGCAACGTGCTTTGAGATACATCCCAATTAACCGTGAAAGTATGCATGCCATTAAACTGAGAAGTATTCAATACGGCAATTTTCTGTCCTAATAAATTATAAATCACGATTCTGCTATTGGAGGCATCCCATGGCTCAGAGAGGTTTACCTCGATATTAACATTCGGGTTGAAAGGATTGGGATATGCTTTCAGCTCTTCAATTTCAAAGGAATCGGGGTTCTCATTTTCAACATCTGTGGTTACCGGGCCATCGCCGTTTTGTTCTTCACTAATTAGCGTGGTGTCACCTGGTTCAATAGATAGGAAGGAAGTGTATTGAGACATCAGCCTGTTTTCCATACTGTAGTCTATAATCTGGGCAATATCGTCGTTATTGGGAGAGCTTTGCTCCATACGATTAATTTTTCTGGAGATCCAGAAGCGTTTCAGGCTGCTATCGGTTTCGCTGCTTTCCAGGATCATAATTTCTTCGTTAAAGACGGTGTCCTCTGTAGTACCTGTAAACTGAATGGATAGAGGAAGATCGCCAAAATACATGCCTGTTTGTATAAAGGGGGCACTTACAGGAATTTTTTCTGAGGAGCTGTTCTGGAAATTCCCATAGGTGAACCCTCCGGCAAAGGTGGGATAGATAGTGTAATTGGTGATGTAATTACCAAGATATTGTATACCTGATTCAAGACGGATTTCCACATCAGGACTATCCTTATAATCAAAGAGTTCCCCGCCACTATCACGGGTAAAGATACCATAGAGGTATTCATTACCACGATAGTTACGCCCATTTCTGTAAGTAAAAGGAGCGTTTTGTTTTTGAATATCAATCACTGAAATCTTGGGTAAATCATTGCCAGCATAGTCAATAATAGATTCTGAAAAAGCATTGGCATCCTGAAAATCATGGTAGGTATCAGAACTTGAAATAAGTAGGATGCTTCCGCTGCCTTTTTCTTTAATAAAATCTATACCACTCACTAACAGATCATCTAAATTGCTTACTGATAAGATATTGCGCCCTCTGATCTCTTCAAAAAGGCTGTCAATGGCAGCGTCTGATCCATTGATCCAATTTGGAGAAAGTACCTGATCTGAAACATTAGAGTAAATAAAATTGAAGCGGTCTTTTTCTGAGAAGTTCGCTTTAAGATTAGCTTGAATTAGATTCAATATCTCGTCCTTTGTAGCATTACTATTGGAGGCCGCAAAATCAAAAACAATAGCTACAGTCTTGGATATATTGATGTCTAGAATATCTTCAGGTATGAAAGAAAGGCTGTAATATTGTCCCGTAGAATCCGTGTAATTTGCCAAAAAGGTATCACCTGAGTTTGGATCTGATACATTTAGACTAAGAGAGCTATTTAAAGCTGCTGCTTCAAGGTCTGCACTCCAATACATACGTCCAAGGCTGTCGACGGCGGCATCAAAAGTAAGGTCTTCCTGGCCTGAAACACTCAAATCGGGATTCTGATCCTCAATAAAATATCGTACCTCAGCATCTTCAAGAATATTTTGTGCTAACCGGTGCAATTGTGTTGGCAGAGGAATACTCGTCACAGACCGGTATTTTTCAGTAGGGATAAGGAAGCTTATTTTTAACTTTCTCACCTGATTTCTGGTAAACGGATACACCCGCAGTTCATAAGAAGTAGGGGAATTCTTAAACAAAATAGCCGGATCCTGCTGGCGATTTACAATTCCTTCGTACACCCGATTGGCAGTCCAACGGTCAATGATATGAGCAACCAGGATCTGATCACCAAACCAAAGCCAAAGATCAGAAACGGTAACCTCTTCGCTTAATTCAAAAAAACTAAACATTTCTAATAGCTCAGATTGGCTAAAATAAGAGGGATTGGAAGAGGAGAAGGAGATAAACATTTCCACCTCAGCATAGGTGCCTTTTGGATGTACCTCAAAAACGGTCTCATTTATGTTAATTCCCGTATCTTGCCACAGCCGGTCGGGGTTAGCAATACGAAGTTGCTGATTTTGAGCGAGTGCAAAGGAGGGAAGAAGGGCAAGTAGTAAAAATAATGCTCTCATAACAATTCTATTATAGGGTTAATCTCTTGGCTTACTTACATATATAAGAAAATACATCTAACTATTCATCTATTAGTTAAATGTTTTTGAAGATCTAATGCTGAATTTCAACAATTAAAAAAAGGTATAAGAAATAGCTGGGAATGTATTTTTAGTGCAGGAATCGTTTAAAGCCCGAAAGTAATTTTTTATGCAATTCGGCTTTGGTTTGAGGATCTGTAAAAGCAGCGTCAATTGCATATTGATTACACTGCAGAAAATGTCTTTCCTGCCAGCTAAAGTGTTGTTCAATTTTTTGATATTCTTCCAGCAATGATACGTTAGAAATCGCTCTGCCATCCGTATTTATACTCATGGAATTCCCATTTTGATAAATGTAATGAAGGTTGTGTTGGCTCACTGAGTCAAATATTCCAGTCTGTACATTGCTGGTAGGGCAGACCTCAAGATGGATATCATGCTTTTTGAGATGATCAAGTAATTCCGGGTTTTCAGCACTGCGTACGCCATGACCAATGCGCTGTGGTTTTAATTGAGTGATCACTTCTTCCACGCTTTCAGGCCCCCTGGCTTCTCCGGCATGGGCCGTACAAGGGATACCATGCTCCCGGGCATATTGAAAAGCTTTGACGTGATTTTCAACGGGCTGAGTTTCATCTGCCGCAATGTCAAAACCCACCACTTTGGTTCCCTTAAATTGCTCGGCCAGTTTTACGGTCTGCATGCTTTGTTCTTCACTAAAATGACGCAGCGTACAAAGTATAATGCCCGCCTCAATGCCGGTTTCAGCTATTCCTTTTTTTGTGGCTTTAGCAACAATATCGACTACCTGCTCTGGGGACAATCCTTTCTCCAGATGCTGAAGAGGGGCAAAGCGTAATTCGGCATAAATTACATTATCCGCGTTCAGTTGCTCAAAAAGATCCTGCGTTACCAGTTCCAGCTGTTCTGGTGTTTGCATGATAGCTATGGGGGCATTGGCACATTTAAGATACTCCTCCAAACTTGAGCAGTTGGCCGGGGCGATGAACTCTTTTTCGTACTGCTCTTTGGTGATGCCAGGTTTGAGTTTTTTTACGACATCATAACTCAAAGAGCAATCAAGATGAAGGTGTAATTCTATTTTGGGAAGCTGCTGTATATCCATATAAAATCTATGATTTCGGAGTGTATCAAACCTGGAAAAGGGCTACAGAATCCGCTCTTTTTTTGACATCAAACTTACCGAATAGCAAGGCAGGTAACAAGCTGTATGGTGTTATTGTGTTAAGGTGTGAAAGTGTTATGGAGTAAATCACTATATCACCTAAACACTATATCACTATTTCATCATCATCAATTCCTTATCTTTGCCCTGAATCAAAAAGAATATCATGCTGAATAAATTTTTAAGACATATCGCCCAAACCAGTGATGCCCCCATGGGACTGGAAGTCAGCCATGCAGAAGGGCCATTTATCTATACTACTGACGAGAAACGATTTGTAGATTTTATCTCAGGTATAGCGGTTAGCAGCCTGGGCCATCGTCACCCCAAAGTGGTAGAAGCCATACATGAGCAAGTGGATAAACATTTGCATGTGATGGTCTATGGTGAATTTGTGCAACAGCCTCAGGTTGATTTTGCTGAGTTGTTGACTTCTAACCTGCCGGAACAATTGGAACAGGTCTACTTGGTGAACAGTGGTACCGAAGCTACCGAGGGGGCGCTGAAGCTTGCCAAAAAATATACGGGCCGATCCAAGCTCATTGGTTTCAAAAATAGCTACCACGGAGATACGCATGGCTCTTTAAGTGTGACAGGCCGGGACGTGTATCGCGACCCATATCTGCCATTACTTCCTAATGTTCATTTCCTGGATTTTAACTCAACCCAAAACCTGGATTTTGTCGATGAACAAACGGCTGCAGTCATCATGGAGCCCATACAGGGCGAGGGCGGAATCATCCCTGCAAAAAAAGAATGGCTTAAGAAAATCAGGCAGCGGTGTGATGAAGTTGGAGCGTTGCTCATTTTTGATGAAATACAAAGTGGCTTTGGTCGGACGGGGACTTTATTTGCCCTTCATGGTTACGAGGTAGTTCCTGATATCCTCTGCATGGCGAAGGCAATGGGAGGGGGCATGCCTATTGGAGGTTTTGTTTCTTCAAAAGAAATCTTCCAGAGTTTTAAGTACGATCCGCCGCTTAATCATGTCACTACATTTGGGGGACATCCCGTGTCGGCTGCAGCAGCCTATGCCAATCTCAAAGAATTGCTGTCTGGGAATTATATAGAACGTGCTTTGGAGATTGAAAACAAGGTTAGATCAACATTGCAAGGGAAAGGCATTGTCGAAGTGCGGGGCAAAGGGGCCATGCTTGGACTTGAGCTTGAAAGTTGGGAGCTAACCAAAAACGTTGTGGCAGCTTGCTTCGATGAAGGAATTCTGCTGGGCTGGACCTTGCATTCAAAAACTTTAGTCAGGCTAGCACCCCCATTGATTATTGAAGAAGATTTGTTGGACGAAGTGCTGGAAGCTATTCTGAAAGCGGTCAAAAAGTTTGCATAAAATATGGAACATCGGTCCGATGCTAACTGTTTGACAGATAAAGATTAATCAAAAAATTTTGAGCATGAAAACCATCAATCCCGCTACCGGAAAAACCCTGAATGAGTACGATGAGATGGAGTTTGGGGAAATTGAATCGATAATTGAAAAGGCCAATCAGGCACAGGAAGACTGGCAAAGCAAAACCTTTGATGAGCGCGGCCAATATTTGCGTAAAATAGCGGAGCTTCTGAAAGACCGTAAACATGAATTGGCTGAATTAATGGCCAAAGAAATGGGCAAACCGTTGTCTCAGGGAGTAGGAGAAGCCGAGAAATGTGCCTGGGTATGTGAATATTATGCCGAAAATGCCGAGGCCTTTCTTGAAGACGATGTGCGGGAATCCGATGCATCCAAAAGCTATGTCACGTTCAACCCGCTGGGAGTAGTGCTGGCTATAATGCCTTGGAATTTTCCCTTTTGGCAGCTTTTTCGCTTCGCAGCTCCTGCGCTCATGGCTGGCAATGGCGCGATCCTCAAGCATTCCTCAAATACCACAGGCTCTGCTCTGGAGATTGAAAAAATAATTCATGATGCCGGTGTGCCTGAAGAACTTTTCAGAACTATTGTACGCGATAACTCCGGGATGAAAGAAGTGATACAGCATCCAGGCATTGCGGCTGTAACACTAACCGGTAGTACGCGGGCAGGTAAAATAGTAGCTTCACAGGCTGGTGAATCACTTAAAAAAACCGTTTTAGAACTGGGTGGCAGTGATCCGTATGTGGTATTGGATGATGCTGATATCAAGCAAACGGCTGAGACCTGTGCTACTTCTCGTCTTATCAACAGTGGACAAAGTTGCATAGCGGCGAAGCGATTTATCGTGACAGAAAAAGTATATGACGAATTTACCGAAGCATTTACCGAAATAATGAAGGGAAAGAAGGTTGGCGATCCTTTTGAAGAAGGCACCGATGTAGGGCCCCAAGCCAGGGCTGATCTGCGGGATGAACTTCATGAGCAAGTCCAGAAAAGTGTAAAAATGGGAGCCAAACTAACTTTAGGAGGAGAAAAACCTGAAGGAGAAGGTGCCTATTACCCGGTAACCATTCTCGAAAACGTATCAAGCGGAATGCCTGCTTATGAAGAAGAGTTGTTTGGTCCGGTAGCAGCTATTATTAAAGTGAAGAACGAAGAGGAAGCCATTCGCGTGGCTAACGACACCGACTTTGGCCTTGGTGCTGCAGTATTCTCCGAGGATATCGAAAAAGCCGAAGATATTGCTGCCAATAAATTAGAGGCAGGCTGCTGCTTTGTTAACGAGTTTGTGAAATCAGATCCCCGGCTTCCTTTTGGAGGCATCAAACAATCCGGCTACGGACGAGAACTGAGCCTCTACGGCATCCGTGAATTCGTAAATGCCAAAACAGTATATGTAAAGTGAAGCGGTGATATGGTGATTTAGTGATTTCACTCCCTAGCACAACAACACCGTAACACTAAAACACTTTAACACCCCAAAACCATATCACCCTATCACTATATCATCATAACCCTTATCTTTTGGCTTAATCAACAAACAGAGAAGCTGTGCGCATACGACTCGAACAACTAAATCCCACTATTGGGGATTTATTAGGTAATAAGGAACTAATTTTATCAGCTATTGAGAAGGCGGAGGCAGACGGTATTGAATTGCTGCTGCTTCCCGAGTTAATAACCAGCGGATATCCTCCAATGGATTTGCTGGAACGGGAAATATTCCGTGAGCTGATTTTCGAGATGAATCAAGAGATTGTGGAGGCTACAGGTGACACAGCTGTAGTGTTTGGCACGATCACTCCAAACCACACCGGCATTGGCCGCAAATGCTATAATTCAGCTATAGTGGCACAGCACGGGGAAGTGATAAAACACATACATAAGGCGTTATTGCCTACCTATGATGTATTTGATGATCTCCGCTATTTTGAGCCTGGCAAAGAATTTGATCCTGTAGTCATTAATGGCTTTCCTTTCGGAATTACGGTATGCGAGGATATATGGTTTAACGATAATGATATCCAGTACCATATTTATGATGTAAATCCGGCTGAGGTTCTTAAAGATAAAGGAGCCCGTGCTATTATTAATATCTCAGCTTCCCCATTCAATAAGCAAAAGCCTGTTACCAGAAAGAACATGCTGCAGAATCACGCCGACCAGCTGGGTATCCCGCTTTTTTATGTGAACCAGGTGGGTGCGCAAACCGAGTTGATTTTTGATGGAGATTCTCTGGCCTTTGACGGCCACGGGCACATGAACGTACGCGCCAAACGGTTCGAACCGGATGCGGTGGATCTGGATTTTATCCCCGAAAAAAAAGAAGTCAACCCGATTACAGACGTAGATGCAAACCTGCAAACCCCGCCCATAGAGCAGGTAATATTTGAAGGATTGGTTAGAGGAGTGCGGGATTACCTGCAGAAATCCGGTGCTGCTGAAAAAGTGCTTTTGGGATTAAGTGGAGGGATTGATTCGGCGCTTACCTGTGTGGTAGCAAAAGAAGCATTAGGGGCTGATAACGTAAAAGCAGTAACCATGCCTTCCGAGTTTTCATCCGAAGGAAGTGTGAGTGATTCCGAGAAACTTGCCCGAAATCTTGGAGTGGAGTTGTTGGAAATCCCAATCCGTGATATTTATGAATCTTTCAACAGTGCACTGGCTCCACATTTTGAAGGGACCAATTTTGGCGTTGCAGAAGAAAACCTGCAAAGCCGCTCACGGGGTGTATTACTAATGGCCCTGGCCAATAAATTTGGTTACATGCTACTGAATACCGGCAACAAATCAGAAATGGCGGTAGGGTATTGTACGCTTTATGGTGATATGGCCGGCGGGCTGTCCGTTATTTCCGATGTATATAAAACAGAAGTTTTTGATATTTGCCGCTGGTTGAATGAAGAATATTATGGTGAAGAAATCATTCCCGAAGCCATTATCACCAAACCACCCAGTGCTGAACTGCGTCCCGATCAAAAAGACACGGACTCGCTTCCAGCTTACGAGATCCTCGATCAAATTCTCAAAAATTATATTGAAGACCAGAAATCCAGGGAAGAAATTATCGCTCTGGGTATAGATGAGGCCGTGGTAGATCAGGTACTTCGGTTGGTTGATGTAAATGAGCATAAGCGGTTTCAGGCACCACCTGGGCTAAAAGTTTCTGCTAAAGCCTTTGGCAGCGGTCGCCGTTGGCCTATTGTACAGCAATGGACCGGACAGGAAAAGAAAATTCTTCAGTCCGAAAAGATTTCAAAATCAGGGCGCTAATCACTTAACTTGTACGTTGGCAAGGCTGTGTTTATAAAACTCCCAATTCTTTCCGATAATTAGTACTTTAAACAAATTCTAAAATCATCTTCATTATATGCACCATCTGTTACCGAAAACGGCTATCGTACTATTGCTTTGTTCACTTTTTTGGGTACCGGTACAAGCTCAGGACACCCTTGAAGTAGATGACATGCCCCTTCGTCTTTTAGATTATCAAAATCCTATGCAAGCTTTGACCGAAGAGGATGATAACTCTGAGCAGCCAGCGATGCAGGAGCTCGATAACTTCCAGAAGGATATTATGAGCCGGATGTCGGATATTTACCGCATCCATATTAAAGCAATGGAAGCCCAGGTAAATAATGATCCGCTGGAAGCCGAAACCCAGATAAATGATGCACTTTCCGCAACTCAGGGCCTGTTGGACGATTATCCTGAGATCAGAGGAGATCGCAGATTTACGGAACTGTATCGAACCGTAGTTTCGGAATACCGACAGTTTTATGGTATCAGCGAAACCGGGAATGAGCCACAAGGAGAGATTTTTGCCATTCAGGAAGAGCTTTTTTCCGAAGATGACAGCTGGATGAAAGAAGATTATGATTTCCCGGACGACCTGACGTTCAACAAAACCGATGTACCCCTTATTCAAAACGAGCATGTAAACCGCCATTTGGTGTATTACACTTTACGCCGGCCTGAAGTAATGGAAACCTGGCTGACCCGTGCGGAAAAGTATCAGCCCATGATGCGCCGTATTTTTCGTGAAGAAGGTGCTCCTGAAGAATTAACTTATCTTGCATTTATCGAGAGTGGGTTAAATCCCAATGCCCGAAGCTGGGCCGCAGCCGTTGGCATGTGGCAGTTTATCCGGGCAACCGGTTCTGTATACGGCCTGGAAGTAAACTGGTGGGTAGATGAGCGTCGCGATCCTGAAAAAGCAACCCGCGCGGCGGCACGCCACCTGCGCGACCTGTACAATATTTGGGGCGACTGGCACCTGGCAATGGCCAATTACAACATTAGTCCACGTGGATTAAAACGGGCTATTAACCGTGCCGGAGGGGTAGAAGATTATTGGGCTGCCTACAATTATTTACCTAGAGAAACCCGTGGCTATGTGCCTGGTTTTATTGCTACTACGATGATTGGGATGAATCCCGAGGAATTTGGATTTCAGAAAAGTTACCCCGGCGAGCCGTACAGCTACGAGGTGGTTGAGGTAGATGGATTGATGGAACTGGCTTCTTTAGCCCGGGCTGCTGGTATTACTACCGAAGAATTGAAAGAATACAACCCCGAGCTTTTACGATGGGCTACCCCTCCGGGCGGAAAATATCCGCTAAAGCTTCCGGTGAATACTAAAGAAGAGTTTTTAGCTAATTACGACAATATCCCTAAAGAAGATCGCACGCAAAACATTACTATGCACACAGTGCAAAGCGGTGAATCACTGGGCTTGATAGCAAGAAAGTATGGAACAACCGTTGCCGGTTTGTACGGTTCCAATGAGAATCTTTCCAGTACCATATATCCCGGCCAAAAAATTGTAGTGCCATTACCTCGTGGCAGTGCCAGCAAGATTTCAGCAAATCAACCCACAAATCAGCAGCGCAAAGTTACCACCCGGCGTTCATCGAATAAGGTGAGTCAGCCCGCAAATACGGAAGCCGTTAGCTATGAAGTTAAAACCGGGGATACGGTTGGTCACATAGCCGAATGGTATGATGTGCGTGCCTGGAACATCCGTACATGGAACGGAATCGGTAACACCATCCGCGTGGGACAAAATCTGACGGTGTATGTTCCTGAAAACAGAAGTAGCCATTACCGTAAAATCAACGAAATGAGCTATGCTGAAAAGCAGGAAATTGAAAGAAAACAGCGCCGCGGTGAAAACATATTTATTGCTTCGGCAAGTACCTCTGATGATGGCAGCTACACCACCTATACGGTAAAACGAAATGACACATTGAGCGAAATTGCCGATAACTTTGGAGTTTCACTCAGCCAGATCAGAAGTCTGAATAATATTTCCGGTAATCGCATTTATGTAGGGCAAACCCTCCGGATATCTGCAAACTAGTCACATGAAAAAAGGAAAAAAGAAATTTAAGGTTGGTTTACTATCAGCCATAGTAGTGTTGGCTTCCGCTGGCATTGCAGCTCAGCAAACCGATATCTATTTCCTCATAAAAAAGAACTTCAGCATTTTTAGTGAGGCCTATGAGTTGGTGGCACTGGAATATGTAGACGAAGTGGATCCTGAAATACTGATGCGTACTGGCATTGATGCCATGCTCGAAACACTGGATCCGTATACTGTGATGTTTAACGAATCACAGAATGAGCAGGCAGAGATTATGTCGCGCGGAAACTACGCCGGCATCGGTATAGAAGCTGGTTATCGTGACGGAGAGATTGTAGTAGTTGCACCTACAGAAGGTGGCCCGGCTGAGCAGGCAGGTATCCGGGCCGGTGATGTTATTGTTGCTATCGACGGGGTTTCAACCGAAGGCATGCAGCCTGAAGAAGTAAACACTTTGACTAGTGGGGAAGTAGGATCTGAGATAAATATTACCATAGAACGATTTGGTTTAGACCAAACGCTTGACTTTAGCCTGACCCGCGAGCGAATTGATGTTTCAAATGTTTCTTATTCCGGTTTTATTGGCGAGAATGAAAACACCGGTTACATCCGTTTAACCCAGTTTGGCCAAAATTCAGCCGAAGAGATTAGAAAAGCGCTGGCAGAGATGATGGAAGCCAAAGAGATGCAGGGACTTGTCCTAGACTTACGGGATAATCCCGGCGGTGTATTGCAGGAAGCGGTAAAAATCATTGATAAATTTATTGAACCGGGCATTAAAGTAGTAGATATCCGTGGAAGGGTAGCAGACTACAATCAGACTTTTAACACCCGCGAACCCGTCATGTTTGAAAAACCTGTGGTACTGCTGATGAATGAAGGCAGTGCCAGTGCTTCGGAAGTTGTAGCCGGCGCGTTGCAAGATCTTGATCGTGCATTGATTGTAGGGGAACGCAGTTTCGGAAAAGGGCTGGTTCAGGTGGTAAAACCGCTGCCTTACAATACATCGTTAAAAATCACAATTTCAAGATATTATATCCCAAGCGGACGCAGTATTCAATCCGTTCAATATACCCATCAAGGACGAAATGCCGTGGTGATGAACCAGGCAGATTCGGTGCGTAAAGAGTTTAAGACCCGTAATGGTCGTGCCGTATATGAAGGCCGTGGCATTGATCCTGATATCACTACCAGCCGGGAAAAACCGGATATCCTGGAAATAGCCCTGATGCAACAAGGCATGTATTTTGATTTTGCTACGGAATACGAATCTTCTCATGATCAATTTAATGAGCCAGCACTTCCAAATGAAGTATTTGAGTCGTTTAAAGAATTTCTGGACGAACAAGGTTTTAGCTACACCACAGATTCAGAAAAATATCTTAAAAACCTCTCGGAGCAGCTTGCTGAAGTAGAAGGGGCCGCTTCATCTTTGCAGAGTATTGAAGCAAGTATCAACAAGAAAAAACAAGCTGATTTTGAAGAAGCTGAAGACCAAATACGCAGGCGTTTATACTTGGAGTTGGTCTCACGTTACCAGGGACAGTCAGGCCGGGTAAAAGCCGGTTTAAAATCAGATCCCGATGTATTGAAAGCATTGGAATATATCAGTGAACCGGAAGACTTGAAGAAGCTGTTGTCCGGAAATTAATTATGCCCTCTAAAGCTGATTTACATATTCATACGGTTTGTTCTGATGGCCGGTTAACCCCCCAGCAGGCTGTGGAACAAGCAAAGGAAAAGAAACTGGCGTGTATAGCTATTACCGATCATGATACCTGCAAGGGATTCTATGAAGCCAGAGCTAAGGCAGAGGAACTGGAAATAGAGTTGATTCCCGGGGTTGAAATCACCTCGGCTTTAGGAGATAAAGAAGCACATCTGCTGGCTTATTGTTTTAATGCGGATACAGATTACCTGGAAAGTTTTTTGAGCAGGCAAAAACTGGCTCGCAGAAAACGTATTAAAGGCATCATAGAAACGGTAAATAAAGCCGGAGTAGATGTGGATTATGACGAAGTTTGGGCCGAAGCAAATGGTGCTAACATCGGAAGGCCACATCTGGCAAGGGTACTTACGCAAAAAGGATATGTGGGGAGCCCTAAAGAAGCTTTTATCCGTTACTTAAGTGATAAACAACTGGGAACTATAAAAAACTATTATCCTGATTATCAGGAAGTGATAGAAACGGTGAAAAATGCTGGTGGAGCCTGTGTGGTAGCCCACCCCGGACGGATGTATTCTTCAGAAGAGATGACTAAATTTATTGACGCAGGTATCGATGGCATTGAATGTATCCATCCCAGTCATAACTACCAGATGCAAAAGAAATATACCCAGTTGTGTGAATATCACAACCTGTTAATGACCGGCGGTAGTGACACACATGATGGAATAAATGCCGGATATTCTCATTTTGGGGTGATCACGGTAGCTCTAAAACATGTGGAAAGCATCAAAAGAATGACGAAACAACGAAAAAATATCACAGAAATAAAGAATTAAATGAGTATTGAATTGATAGAAGGCGACACCCAGCCTGGCGATCGCAAAATAGGCATAGTAGTATCCCGCTGGAATTCCATGATTACCGACAAAATGCTGGATGGCGCACTAAAGGCGCTGAAGGGCAATGGCATCAGTGAAGAAAATATTACCGTGGTACGCTGCCCCGGCTCCTATGAAATTCCCTTGACGGTACAAAAGGTATTGGAAAGCAGGGATGTGGACGGCGTAATTGCCATTGGCGTAGTTATCCGTGGGGGAACGCCTCATTTTGAATATGTATGTGACGCAGTAAACCGGGGAATCACAGATTTAATTTTAAAACATAATAAACCGGTGGCCTTTGGAGTTCTTACTACCGACGACGTAAAACAGGCCCTGGAACGTGCCGGAGAAAAAGGAAACAAAGGTGGGGAGGCCGCATTGGCATTACTCGAAATGATTTCTGTTGAACAAAAACTAACCTCCGGCGGGGCCTAATTCACCTTGATAAAGGAACCACAAAGCTCTAATTTTCGAAGCTTAATAATCAGTTCAAAAATCTCTTGAAAGAGCTTACTTTAACCAACAGTTTACAAACCGATAAAGACAAACAGAAGCAGGAGACCCTGAAAGATGCAGGGGAAATTCCACTTCATATTGCCATTATTATGGACGGTAACGGCCGCTGGGCTAAAAGTAAAGGCAGTATCCGTTTACATGGACATAAGGTTGGGGTAGACTCTGTTCGGGATATCACTGAATCCTGTGCCCAGCTAGGTGTAAAATACCTCACACTCTATGCGTTCTCCACAGAAAATTGGGGACGGCCTTCTAAGGAGGTTCGCGGGCTGATGAAATTGTTGGTCTCATCACTAAGAAAGGAAGCAGAAAACCTGAATAAAAACGATATACGGCTGGCTACTATTGGCCAAATGGATCGTTTTCCTAAGGAATGCAAAAAAGAATTGCAGGAGGCCATAGAACTTACAAGGGATAACGAGAGGCTGGAATTATGCCTTGCCCTTAGTTATTCTGGCCGGTGGGACATTACCGAAGCGGTAAAGAAAATAGCCCATCATGTAAAAGACGGCCGGCTGGACCCAGACCTTATTAACGATCAAATGATAAGTGATCATTTGTCAACTGCTTCCGTTCCCGATCCGGATTTAATTATAAGAACCAGCGGTGAATATCGAATAAGTAACTTTTTATTATGGCAGTTAGCCTATTCAGAATTATACATTACCAAGACCTACTGGCCGGATTTCCGCCGGGATGAATTATATGAAGCCATACGGTCGTATCAGCAGAGAGATCGCAGATTTGGAAAACTTAACTCCACGGAAGACGAAAAGTCCTTTTCATCTCGTTTCTTTAACAAAAAATCTTAAGTATCAACAAAACGGCGTGCTCAACCTCTTGAAAAGAATTTTAATAGCTGCAGTTTTAACACTAAGCTGTACTCCATTTTTAGCACAAGCGCAGGAATTTCAAATTACTGATCCTACAGGAACGGCTCCGGCTGAGTATCAGATCGCTGATGTTCAGGTACAGGGCAACGAGCGTACGCGCTCCCAGTTTATTATTAATGCCAGTTCCCTGAATATTGGATCCGATATTATCTATCCCGGTGACGCTATCAGTACGGCAGTTGAGCGTTTATATCGTTCGGGCCTTTTTTCGGATATCAAAATTTATGTGACGGAGCAAACTGCTACCGAAATTTCTTTGCTTATTGAAGTAGAGGAGCAGCCCAGGATATTGGAATACAAGCTCAAAAACATCAAGCGATCGCAACGGCGTGATCTGGAAGATATCATCACCCTAACTCCCGGCACGGTGGTATCTGATGCAGCCGTGGGGCGGGTAAAAAATACCATTAAGCGTTTTTATAAGGAGAAAGGCTACTGGTACACCGAGATTGATACCGAAATCAAAGAGGTGGAAGATGCCAACGACCGCGTTCGCGTTATCTTTAATATTGATGCCGGAGATCGCCTTGAAGTGAAGGACATAGAATTTAATGGAAACGAGGCTTTCAGTAACCGTAAGCTCCGTCGTAAGATCAAACCTCTTAAAGAGGATGCCTGGTGGAAGATATTTGGTAAAAAGGTATTTAAAGAAGAAGATTTTGAGGAAGGAAAAGAAAGTGTGCTCTCTTTCTATCGGGCGAATGGCTACACCGACGTTCGTATTCTTAAAGATTCGGTTTACACCTATGATTATAAGGGGGACAAAGAAGGCATTAAAGTTCTTCTGAATATTGAAGAAGGGCCAAAATACAAAGTTCGAAATATCACCTTTGACGGGAACACCGTTTATGAAGACGCGACGCTAAGAGAAGCTCTGGGTTTTCAGAAAGGTGACGTGTTTAACCAGCAGAAGTTTGAAGAAAACGTCAACATCAATAAAGACAATACCGACCTTAACAGTCTGTACCAGAATGTTGGTTACCTGTTCTTCCAGGCCATCCCCAATATTGAGAAAGTAGCAGAAGACTCACTGGATATCCATTTTGATATTTATGAAGATGAGATAGCCACCATCAAGAATGTTGATTTTACCGGCAACACACGCACCCACGATGATGTGGTTCGCCGTACCCTGCGTACCGTACCCGGCAACAAGTACAGCCGCAGCGCCATTATCCGAACCATCCGCGAACTCGGTACCCTTGGCTTTTTTGATCCCCAGGGCATTGAGCCCGATGTGCGGCCTAACCGTCAGGATAAAACGGTGGACGTAACCTACCGCCTGGATGATACCGAAAGTACCAGTAATTTTGAGCTTTCGGGTGGATACGGTGGTTCCGGAATCGGGGTGATTATTTCTACCCGCGTAAACTTTAATAATTTCTCCTTGCAACGTGCACTTAAAAAAGAAGGCTGGAACCCAATCCCAATGGGTGACGGGCAGCAGCTGTCGCTGGGTGTTCAGGTGACAGGTACAGGGTACCAAAGTTACAGCTTTGGCTTTTCTGAGCCCTGGTTCAGAGGTCGGCCCACTTCGGTTGGTTTCAATGTGTCTTATGACTTTTACAACTCACGGAGATCAAGTTTTAACGTTAATAGCAAGTATTCACTGTTTTCCAGCAATATTTCGATTGGAAGAAGATTAAAATGGCCCGATGATTATTTCAGTCAGCGTACCGTTATTGGTTACCAGCTGTATAATATCGAAGGTAGTTCTGGAGCTTTATCTGCTGGAAATTCTAATCTCTTTACCATTCGGCAGGTTATAGAGCGGAATTCTTTAGATAACTTTATTTCGCCAAATACCGGTTCTAAATTCACATTTTCAGCCGAGGCGGCACCACCTTTACCAGGCTTCTCTGAATTCTATAAATTCCGAGCCGACTATCAACACCACGTTCCGCTGGTTGATCGTTTAGTGATGACCACCCAGGTTCAATATGGTTATATCGGCTACTTTACCAAAGACAAGCGAAGTGAGTTAAACCGCTTCCTGGTAGGAGGTACGCAGTTGCAACAGCGTCAGAGTTTCTTGTACGATAACATCGATCTGCGCGGTTATCCGGGAAGTACCACGGAAAGTATTGGTCACGTAGTAGATGGCAGGAAGATTGGTGGACGCATGTTCAGTAAGTATTCACTGGAACTAAGGTATCCGGCTGTTACCAATGATCAGGTTCAAATTATTCCCTATACTTTTACTGATGCAGGAAATTCATATTTAGACTTCAATACTTTTGATCCTTTCAGCGTTAAAAGATCGGTGGGTGTAGGTGTGCGCTTGTATCTGCCTATTCTGGGACTCATTGATCTGAGTTATGGTTACCGGCTTGATGGCGTAAACGTACCTAACTCTACAAACGATGTACAGCCGGGTCAATGGGAATTCTTGTTTAACATAGGAGCACCGTTCTAATGAGAAACATGAAGAAACTAACGGCTTTTTTGATCCTTTTGGGAGGCTTGACTGCAGTTGCAACTTCGACTTTGCAGGCACAGCAAAAAATCGGGTTTTATGATTCTGAGGAGATTCTTTCAGCAATACCCGAGTACTCCGGTGTGCAACAGCAGCTTACTTTGCTCAGTAGCCAGTGGAAAGAAGAGATCAGAGAACTGGAAACTGAAATAGAAAGCCTGGAAGAAGACTTTGAAGCCAAAGAAGTGCTTTACACTGATGAAATCAGGGAAGAACGTTTGGCGGAGATAAATCGCAAAAAACAACAAAAAGAACAACTGATTGCGCAGAAATTTGGCCCCGATGGAGAGTATTTTACTCGTCAACGTGAATTACTGGAGCCGATACAAAGACAAGTGTTTACGGCCGTAAGAGCCATAGCCCGCCGGCAAGACTTTGACTATATTTTCGACCGATCCGGGGATGTATATATGGTGTATGCCAACGAAGAGTTCAATTTAAATGAAGACATCATGCAGGAACTCGGTATTGATACTGAAGACAACTAATTAAAATCTAACCAATACAAATACGACGACAGCTAAATATAAGATTATGAAGAAACGAACTATTTTTGTCACTTTATTCCTGAGCCTATTTCTTTTGCAGGGAGCCTTTGCCCAGGTTAAAATTGGCTACACCAATCCGGCCAGGGTATTAAGCCAGCTGCCTGAAGTTGAAGAGGTGGATCAACAGATTCAGCAATTAATTGAGGAAAGGGATGCGGAACTGGCAGAAAAAGCCACCAATCTTCAACAGGTATTCTCTGATTATGAGGCCTCTATGAACTCAATGACTGAAGAGGAGCGTGGTGTTCAGGAACAAGAGTTGATGCAGATGAATCAACAATTTGAGGAAGAACGTTCTAACATGATGAATGAAATCCGTCAGAGACGTCAGGAATTAATGGCTCCCATCATAGAGCGCATGAATACTGCGATGGCTGAAGTGGCAGAAGAACAAGGGCTGGATCTGATCCTCAATGAAGGCACTTCCTACGGAGATGCCATCATATTTTACGCTGGCAGCGAGCGCCTGAACGTTACCGAAGACATTATCGAAAAACTTAAATAATCATAGACATAACCAACTACTGAAATGAAGAAATTAAGCTTATTACTATTTTCTGCTTTATTTGCCTTTGCCGCCTTTGATATATCAAATGCGCAAACCACTGCAACAGCAGAAACACAAATTGGATACGTAAATCCCCAGGCTGTTTTAGCTAAAATGCCCGAGATGAGAGCTATTCAGCAACGCCTGCAAAATTTTGCAGAACGTAAGCAGGAGGAGTTACTCCAAAAAGAACAAAACTTTCAAAATGAAGTAGCAGCATACGAACAAAAAGCTGGTGTTATTTCTGAAGAAGCGAATCAGCGTGAGCAACAGCGCCTGCAACAATTGCAACAAGAGCTGCAGACAGCCCAGCAAGAAGCTGAAGCTGCTTTACAGCAACGCAGAGAAGAATTATTAGGTCCTCTGTTTACTCAAATTGGAACAGCTATTGATTCTGTTGCCGAAGAAATGGGCCTTACCTATGTATTGAATACCACTACTTCTAACGGCGATCTGATCATCCTGTATGCCTCTCAGGAATACCAGGAAAAATATGATATCACTGACCGTGTAATGTCAGAATTAGGAATCGAATAGGAAAGATTATTCGAGAATAGATACTGTTTTCGCAAAGCCGCTTTGTCAAAAAGACTCAGCGGCTTTTTTTATGATCTCAGCCGAGGATTTAAACCCAGCATTTAAAATCTATTGCTAAAATCAGGGAGTCATTCAGAACGAAAGTGAAGAACCTAAGCAAGAGAATGATTACCAACCTACCATTGGCAAAAATGCTTGAGCCACTGGAATTATAGTTTAGGAAATTGGTTGAATAAGCTCCGCTACATGCAAGATCCTTATACTGAGTTATTGGGGCTCAGGAAGACCGGGTGAAGGAGAGAATGATACTTTCATTGGAGGGTGGTTTATTTCACGTTTTTCTTACGATTACGGATGTAATCTTCAAAGATATAATCTCCAAGGTTGTCAAGGGATGCAAAATAGGCTTTTCCCTTGTTGGCCTCTGTCATCTCTCTTACAAATTTCTGTAAGTAGGGGTCTTGGGCAATCATGAAGGTGGTGATAGTGATTTGGTCACGACGGCATTTTACTGCTTCGTCCAGTACTTTGTTTACGATTTTACGATCCAGTCCAAAGCTGTTTTTGTAGAGACGCCCGTTCTCAATCATGCATGATGGTTTTCCATCCGTTATCATGAAAATCTGCTTGTTGGCATATTTCTTCCGTTGCAGTATGTGGCGCGCGCGCTCAAGGCCTTGCATGGTATTGGTATGATAAGGGCCCACTTTAAGATAGGGCAGGTCGTCTACCGATATCTCCCACGCTTCATTCCCAAAAGCCACGATGTCGAGTGAATCCTTTGCATAATTATTCATGATAAGTTCAGACAGAGCCATAGCTACTTTTTTGGCAGGGGTGATACGGTCTTCACCATACAGAATCATGGAGTGGCTTAAATCAATCAGCAGTACCGTCGCCACAGATGTGTAGTGATCGGTTTCATACACCTCCAGGTCATCTTCCTGCAGATTGAAAGCATCAATGGAACTGTGGTTGAGCATGTTAAGCATGGTGCCCACGCTGTCTATTTGGCCGATATCGTCGCCCGGATTCCATTTACGGCTTTCGGGTTGTCGTTCCAGCCCGCGACCGCTATGCGGTGTTTTATGAGATCCAACGCCGCCTTTTTCCAGGTTCTTAAAGATTTCTTCCAGTGATCGCTTACGGAGACTCCGTTCCGTTTTTCGGGTCATGCTCAGGTTGGCAGTTTGCTTATCCTGCTCTATGTAACCTCTCTCTTTCAGCTCATCGATAAAATCACCCAGAGAATAGCCATCATCAAACTGGGCGGTGATATCGTACTCATCGTCAAGTTCGGTCAGCCATTTCAGGGCTTGTGAAACATCACCGCTTGAAATAGTTAACAATTGCTGAAATAAATCCCATAGGGTGTCGAACGGGTTTTTACCAGATTGTTTGGCAAATCGCTCGTCCCATTCAAAATATTTGAAATGCATTATACTCCTCTTTAGCTATGTAAATACTTCACAGGTCAAATCAGTTCCATTATCCTCAAAAAAGAATAGCTGCTTTGAATATATTTTACCCCTTCAACTAAAAGAGGATTATGGCGAAAAAGCAAGAAACAGACCGCTTACATTTTGAACGGCAACTTTGGGAAGAACAGTACCAACGGGTGATGGGCTTAGATGAGGTCGGAAGAGGCTGTTTAGCTGGACCAGTAGTTGCTGCCGGAGTGATTTTTGAACCTGGCACCAGCATACCCACATTACGGGACAGCAAAACCATAGAAGAAAAAGAGCGACTGGAGTTGGCAGAACTGATTAAAGAAAAAGCAGCTTACTGGACGGTTCAGGAGGGAAGCATTGAGGAAATTGATGAACTGAACATTTTGTGGGCCTCCATCAAGACCATGCAAAAATGTGTGGAAAAGGCAGATCCACAGCCCGATTATTTACTTGTGGATGGTAACCGTTTTACCAACTCACTGATTCCATATACATGCGTAATAAAAGGGGATGACCGGAGCATGACGATTGCCGCAGCTTCAATATTGGCCAAAGTGTACCGGGATGAATTGATGAGATCATTCCACCAGAAATATCCGCACTATGGCTGGGACACTAATGTGGGATACCCAACAAAGGCACATAAACAGGGGCTGGCAGAACACGGATATACCACTCTCCACCGGCAATCTTTTAAGCTGGGTACGGATAAGAAGTACCAGGAGAATTCGGCCGAATAAAGTTAGTCAGCGTATGGGCTATCTGTAGATACTGAATTCCCGCTTGTAGAAATCCATATTAAGACAGATGGCAAGCATTATGGTATTGGTTAAAAAAGCCGAGCCTCCGTAGCTCACAAAGGGAAGAGGAAGACCAATAACCGGAAGTAAAGCAGAAGCACTTCCTACATTGATAAAAAAGTGCACAAAAAATACGGAAGTGATACTTACGGTAACCAGCTGAGCAAAAGGATGTTTATGACTTCCGGCAATATTCAGCAACCGGAAAAATAGAAACAGGAAGGTAAGAACCAGTATAGAAGCGCCTATAAAACCAAATTCCTCTCCAATCACACAAAAAATAAAATCGGTCCATTGCTCGGGGAGAAATTTAAGCTGAGTCTGCGTTCCTTCCATAAAACCTTTTCCGGTGAGTCCACCCGAACCAATGGCGGTCTTGGCCTGTATCACGTTCCAGCCAGCGCCTGTGGGATCAAAGGAGGGATTGGTGAAGGCCGAAATACGGGCAATCTGATGAGGTTTTAAAATTTGGGTTAAAGCAACTTGCACGCCCGCTATGGTGATGATACCGGTGATAAACGAGGTAACAGTAAGCCACACTCTTTTTTGGATAAAGAAGATTACGGCAGTTAGTATGATGGCAGCTACAACCCCGTAGTACACATTGATCAACCCCAGATAAGCGATGATGGCTGGTGATATCATAAAAATAGAAACACCATAAGGAAGACCAGACCAAAACAGCATCACTGGGATCAGGGTCAGAAATATGAGGGTTGTTCCCAAGTCGTTTTGAAGCAGAACCAGGGAGGCAGGGATCAAAATGATTATTACCGCAACGGTGGCGTACCGAATATTTTCTGCAGTGATATTTCGGCGACTGGTGAGATAGTTTCCAGCGGCTAAAATAGTGGCAATCTTCATCAGCTCACTGGTTTGGAGGTTAAAAGGACCAAACCGAAGCCAGCTGCGGGCACCGTTAATCTCTGCACCAAACAGTAGGGTGATGATCATAAGCAAGATTCCGATCCCATACAGAAGATAAGAGAGATCAAGAAAGGTACGCGGTGACACAAACTGGAAGGCAATTAACACTCCAATGGAAATAACAATAAAGATGCCCTGCTTGTAAAAATTATCCTGAATGTATCCAGGCAGGTACTGAGAGACCGGGCCAAGGGTGGCACTGTAGATGGCTACCAAGCCAAAGGTCATAAGGATTACCCAGGCAAAAACCACCGACCAGCTAAAATCTTGTACTTTACTCATAGTTCCGTTTACTCCGTCTCTTCATCATCGTCGTTACTTTCAGGGCGCGGCTCAAAATTCAGTACATAATCATACACACGCTGCCGCGAAATCTCTCCGGTCAGGTATTTTTCGATAACCAGGGCGGCAATAGGGGCGGCTGATATGGATGCAAATCCCGCGTTCTCTACAAAAGCCGTTACGACTATTTGAGGCTGATCAAGCGGGGCAAAAGCAGTGAACCAGCCGTGATCTCTTCCATGGGGATTCTGGGCGGTTCCGGTCTTGCCTGCAATTTCAATATCCGGATGGTTGGCATAATAGCGACCACTTCCTTCCTGAACTACTCGTCGCATGCCTTTTTTGATGACTTCCAGGTTTTCATTTGTTACCCATTCGATTTTTTCCCGACGGGGATCAATAGTGGTTAACTTGCCATCGGGTGAACGAAAAGCTCGCAATAAGTGTGGCCGAACCCGGTAACCGCCATTGGCAAAAGCACTGGTCATTTGCGCAATTTGAATAGGGGATACGGAAATCATGCCCTGACCTACGCCAAAGTTAATAACATCTCCAAGCCCCCATTTCCGTACACCCCAACGATTATTCATATAAGCACTGTCCGGGATAATTCCGGTAGATGCATTGGGCAGGTCAATCGAAGAGGCCGTGCCCAGTCCAAAATCCTTTACCAGTGCACTCCATTCATTTAACAAACTACGGCTGCCAATCTTATCCATCAACGAAAAGAAATAGGTGTTACTGGAGTAGGCGATGGCTTTTTCCAGGTTATATTCACCCACCGGGGCAAGATCTTTATAAGCCCGGCCACGAACATACGCGCCACTGTTAAATATGGTGGTTTCCGGGGTGATGATGCCCAGCTCCATTCCCACTAAACCCATCAGGGGCTTAAAGGTAGAACCGGGAGGCTGTCGTGCGGAAATGGCACGGTTGTAGAGGGGGGTGGTGGAGTCGGTATTGATATCATACCAATAATCTTGGTCCAGCCGGCCCGCCAGTTTTGATAAGTCAAATTCTGGCGAACTTACCATCGCGAGGATAGCTCCCGTATGTGGGTTCATAGCCACCACGGCGCCCCGCTTGCCATCCATGAGTTTTTCCGCTAAAACCTGTAGCTCTACATCGAGCGTACTGATCAGATCATGTCCTTGTACAGGTTGCCGTCCGGCTTCCCGCTGTTCAAACTGACCCAATGCCTGCCCAAGTGCATTCACCCGCATGTATGAGAGTCCAAGCTCTCCCCGAAGGCTGTCCTCATAAATCATTTCGAGGCCGCTTTTCCCAATTTTATCTCCCAGGCGCAAATCTTGCGATCGTTCATATTCCTGCTGGTTGGCCTCACGCAGATATCCCAATACGTGGGAAGCCTGCATGTCGGTGGGGTAATGGCGCTTACTTTCAATTTGGTGGCCAATCCCCGGCATCTGCCAGATATTTTCCTGAACGGAAGAGAACGTGGGGAAATCAATTTCGGTAAAGAGTTTCGATGACCGGTACCAGGAGTAATTCTGAGCTTGCTCAACCCGGGCACGTACCATTTGCTCTTCTACATCTAACAGGGAAGCCAGAAGGGGAATATTAGTAGTATCAAAAAGGGAAGGGGTGATGGTGATGGAATAGATAGGCTCATTATCAACAATCAACGTACCATTACGGTCGTAGATCAGTCCCCGGGCCGGATCAATATATTCTTGCCGCACGGAGTTTTCCTGTCCCAGTGCTGCATATACATCATACTCTACAATCTGCAAATAGAAAACACGGCCTAAAACAATCAGACATAGAGCTACCACAATAGCCTGTAAAGCTAAAATAGAAGTTCGGACTCTGTTTTGATTAAAAGGCATGGACGTGGTTTGGTTGGTTATTCACCTTTAAAAATAAACAGCATGCTACCGAGTGCTGCGGTATATAAACTGTTACCGACTACAAAAATTATAGGAGCAAAGCCGGTATTATAAGCTTGAATAAACGTTCCTAATCCTAAAAATATAATGTTGTGAATGAGACTTGCTGCACCGATGATTACAAATATTTGCCATAATAACATCCGGCTCTCTTTTTGGCGTGATATAAAATTGAAAATAAGGAAACACATCAGCGTTTTTGAAAACATATTAAGTCCCCAGAAATCAAATAAAGCATCCTGCAACAAACCAAGTATTGCTGCAAACAGGAGCAATTTTATGCGTTCATAACGCATAGCCAGCCAAAGCAGGTAAATAAGCAGGGGATCAGGAGTAGCGCCAAAAAGACTCAAATGCTGAAAGATCAGCACTTCAATCAGTATGAAGCATACACCTACTAAAAAATCCTTTAGAGTCTCAGCGCTCATTCAAAAAATTGGTTGTATTGCTGTTGCAGTTTGATGACGCTTGAATCGGGCTGAAATTTGACAACAAAACCCTGAGCGATATCTGAAAGAGATACGAAAGGTTCCAGAAAAATACGTTGAGTTTCACGACCGGGTTCTGGCTCGGTTCGGGTAACACGACCAATAGGGATGCCTCCCGGGAATTGGTTGCTGTAGCCTGAGGTCTCAACCGTGAATCCGGAATCGACAGGTACTGTTTTAGGAACAAAGTCCATGACCAGCTCTCCATACTGATCACCGCTCCAGCTTACGATACCATTAGCCTGGTTCTCCTGAATGCGGGCACTAACACGAAACAACGAATTGTAGTAAGGCATTACTTGTGAATAGTTGGAACCGGTAAGTACCACTTTACCCACCAAACCGTCGGAGGTTACTAAAGGCATATTCTCTTTGATGGCATCGTTTGTGCCGGCGTCTATCGTCAAGGTATTATTAATTCCGGAGATCTCTTTTCCCACAATGAGTACCGGTTCCATGTCGAAATCGGATTCTTCTCTGAAATCCAACAACCGTCTCAATTCCCGGTTTTCCTGTTCGATAGCGCGCAACCGGCTTAATTCATCCTGTAATAAGATATTCTGCCGATGAAGGTAGGTATTGGTATTCAGCGCCTGTCGGTAAATTCGAATATTGGCAAGAGGTTCTTCCAGAAGGCTTAAAGCGGTTACTGAAACAGTTCTGAGACTGTCAATTCCGCCTTGATGCCGCCCTACCATAATGGCAAACGCCATGATCAGCAGTAGTGCAGTAACAATGTAATCTTTAGCATCGCCTAAATTGGAAGATCTAAATCGCATTCATTATCAGAATCTTAGGAAATTACAGGTCGGTAGTATTCCAGGTTTTCAAGAATGGCACCTGTACCTCGCACAACCGCTGTAAGCGGATCTTCTGCGATATGTACCGGCAGGTCTGTAGTTTCCATGATCAACTTGTCCAGATTCTTCAGCAGAGCACCGCCACCGGTAAGCATAATTCCACGATCCAGAATATCAGCTGAAAGTTCGGGTGGAGTCTGCTCCAGTGATTTAGTAATGGATTCCACAATGGTGTTTACGGATTCTGCAATCGCTTCACGGGCATCTTTTGAGGTGATGTGGCGCGTGCGCGGTACACCATTCACCAGGTCACGGCCTTTGGTAATCATTTCCAGCTCCTCATCGAGGGGAGCTGCAGATCCTATCTCACATTTAATTTTCTCGGCGGTTCGTTCACCAATCAACAGGTTATGGTTTCTTCGGAAGTAATTGATAATATCATCGTTTAGTTCATCACCGCCCAACCGTACTGATTCGGCGTAAACTACACCTGAAAGGGCAATGACAGCAATCTCTGTAGTACCACCGCCAATGTCTACAATCATGCTTCCAACGGGCTCGTGTACATCCAGCCCTATACCGATGGCAGCGGCCATGGGTTCGTCCACCAAATAAACTTCTTTGGCTCCGGCATGTTCAGCACTGTCACGAACAGCGCGTCGTTCAACTTCTGTGATCCCACTGGGTACACAGATTACCATTTGTCGGGTGGTGGAATACCACTTCATTTTAACTTTTTTGATCATCCCGCGAATCATTTGCTCTGCCACTTCAAAATCGGCAATTACGCCATCACGCAAGGGGCGTACCGTTCTTATTTTCTTGTGGGTCTTCTCGTGCATCAGGCGGGCTTCATGACCGGTGGCTACGGGTACATTTTGCTGATTAAGTGCAACGATAGATGGTTCGTTCAAAACAATGCCTTCGCCCCGAGAATAAATGAGGGTGTTGGCCGTCCCCAGGTCCATGGCTATATCGGTATATAAAAAATCAAAAAATCCTTTTTGGGCTTGTTTTTTAGCTTTTTCTGAAGAGTTTGCTCCGCGGGGTTCTGACATTTGCGCTTTTAAGATAGATTGAACTTAATAGGGTAAATAGATGATACGGAAAATACAATATTGAGACTGTATTTGCGAATGGATAGTAGCTGTTTATTAAGAAAATTTTAGGTTTACCAAACTTATTTCTTAACAACGAAATAAATACGGACAAATGGCAAAATAAAATGGGGATTGCGGCAAGCAATCCCCGGTAAAAAATGAAGAAATCAGGCCGGTTTTAGTGACGGAAATGTCGCTTCCCGGTAAAAATCATAGCCATATCATGTTCGTTAGCTTTTTCAATGACTTCTTCATCACGAATACTGCCGCCAGGTTGAATGACAGCTGTGGTGCCTGCTTTAGCGGCAGCTTCAACACCATCTGCAAAAGGGAAGAAAGCATCGGAAGCAATGGCCGAGCCTTTCAATTCCAGCCCTTCTTTATTTGCTTTGGCCACGGCTATTTCAGAAGAATCTACCCGGCTGGTTTGGCCTGAGCCAATCCCGAGTGTACGGCCGTCTTTTGCATATACAATAGCATTCGACTTCACATGCCGTACTACTTTCCATGCAAACAGGAGATCTTTCAGCTCTTGTTCCGTCGGTTCCCGCTTGGATACCACCTTGAATTGATCAGGGTTTGTTTCCCCAAGGTCTGCATCCTGTTGTAATAATCCTCCAAAAATAGAACGGAAAGAAGTTGCCTGACCTTCGGAAATGTTCTTCTTTAGCGTGATGAGTCGTCTATTTTTCTTTTGCTGAAGCAAGGCCAGGGCATCGTCGCTGTAAGAGGGGGCAATAATGATTTCGGTAAAGATCTCGTCGATGGTTTTGGCTGTTTCAACATCCAACTCCTGGTTTACTACGATAATACCGCCAAAAGGAGAAACGCGGTCGGTACTAAATGCCTTTTCATAAGCTTCTTTAAGGTTTGCACCAACACCAACGCCGGTAGGAATAGTGTGCTTAATGATGGCGCAAGCTTGTTCGTTATCTCCAAAATCTGCGATGATATTGAGAGCTGCATCTACATCGAGGTAGTTGTTGTAACTGAGTTGCTTGCCATGAAAGCAGTCGATGTACGCACTTTGGTCACCATACACTGCAGCTTTTTGATGAGGATTCTCGCCATACCGCAATTCCTGTGAAACGGGCAGGGAGATATTAAACTGGGAGGCTGGCTCTTCTTCAATCAGCTCCGTGAAGTAATTTGAAATGGCTGTGTCATAATCGGCCGTATGGGCAAATGCAGCTTTGGCCAAGCTTCTGCGGGTATCAAAGGAAACAGCCATTTTCTCTTCCAGTTCTTCTACGAAAGACTCATATTGAGCCGGATCACTTAAAATAGAAACATGCGCAAAGTTCTTGGCTGCAGCGCGAATCATGGTTGGTCCGCCGATATCAATAAACTCTGTTGCCTCGGCGGGAGTGATTTCAGGATCGGCTACTTTATTTTTAAAGGGATAGAGATTTACGACTACCAGTTCGATAGGCTTTATGTCAAGCTTTTCAATTTCGTCCACATCCGGTTGATGAGACGTGCGGGCTAGAATTCCGCCATGTACTACAGGGTGCAATGTTTTTACGCGTCCGTCCAGACATTCTTCAAAGCCGGTTATTTCAGAAACGTCTTTGACGGGAATGCCTTCCGCTTTGATAACTTTTGCGGTACCTCCGGTAGAGATAATTTCAACACCGGCATTATGCAGTGCATTGGCCAATTCCGGTAAACCAGTTTTATCAGAGACGGATATGAGTGCACGATTGATTTTGAGGGGAGTATCAGGGAGTGAGGTGAGTGGTTTGAGTGACACGTTGGTTAGTCTTTAATTTAGAGGTTTTGAAGATGCTGCTGAATAACAGCGGGGTATAATTTGTGTTCTTCTTTTAAAATTCTATTGGCCAGCTCTTCCGGCGTATCATCTTTTTTTACCGGAACTTTGGCCTGAGCCAATACCGGGCCTTCATCAAATGCTTCGGTGACAATGTGTATAGTACAGCCTGATTCTTCTTCTCCAGCTTCAAGTACTGCCCGGTGTACATGTATTCCATAAAATCCTTTTCCTCCGTACTTAGGCAACAGGGCAGGGTGGATATTCAAAATCCGATTCGGGTAAGCCTGGATCATTTGCTTGGGGATCTTTTTAAGATAACCGGCAAGCACCACGAGATCCGCATTCCATTTTTCGAGTTGTTTTATAAGGTGGGTGGCAAAATCCTGTTCTGAAGAAAAATCAGTAGGAGGTATTATTTTTACGGGGATAGAATGCTTTTTGGCCCGTTCAATTGAGCCAATATCCTTTTTATTGGTGATAAGTCCGCTAATGCGGGCATTCAAATGACCGCTTTCGGCTGCATCAATAATAGCTTGAAAGTTGGTGCCCGATCCGGAGGCAAAAACGACGATGTTCTTTTTCAAAAGAGAGTTGTTTTTAGCGATACCTGATAGGGCGAAGAAGATAACAAATGTTTGGCTGGGATAAAGCGGTTTATTTGATAAATAAAGTAGTTTGTAAAATTGGGCTTTCGTTAACGGATTTATTGGTCCCAGCCCAGGGTTTAAAACCCTGCACTTTAAGTGCAGAACTTTAGTATTTCGAAAGAATCTAAACGCTGATTGCATGGGGTCATTCAGAAGCTACCGCTGAAGAACCTTAGCCAGAAAACATTTGCCAACCTGCCATCAGCAACAGCGCTTGAGCCGAAGGAAATATAGTTCAGGGAATTGGTTAAAGAAGCTGCTCCGCAAAATGCAAGGTCCATCGGGGGGACCCTCTGGATGACTGGGAGGATGGAGAGACCGGGACTTTCAGTCCCTAACCAAACCCCTGAACTTTCAGTGCAGGGTGGTTTATTTATTGGTTTCCAATATAAGATAAGGTCGGGACGTCCCGCTGGGACTTGGCTATTTGGTGTTTGTTTCACCATGGGTTAAAGCCGCGTGGCTATATTCGTACATCCCTACGGGATTATTGGAAGATAAGAATCCTACTAAAAGATGAGTTTGTTTATTGAGGGGAGAGGATGGGAAAATATGCAACGTATAGTCCCGGCAGGGACGGCCGGTTGTAGCCCCGCAGTTTACTCCGGGTTCATGAACGGTTAGATATGTAAATCCAATAGGGATGACCCAGCGCCAACAAACGAAACCTCCACCGATACAATGCTCCTCTAAACAAACCTATCCCGGCGGACTTCCGCTTTGGCTTACATCCCGCCGGAAAACCTGGTAATTATTGAAGCTCCAGCTTAACTGGGTGATGGTAATTTTGATTACGGTTGCAATGGGGATGGCAATGAGCATCCCTAAAATCCCGGCTGTTTCTGCCCCCACTAAAATGATGAATAAAATGGCCACCGGGTGCATATCAGCCGATCTTGAGAAAAGCATAGGCTGAAATATCAGGTTATCCAGCAATTGCACAATCAGTATTGCAAGGATACAAGCAGCCACTAAAGAGAAATTCCCGGTTTCAATTATGGATACGATAATGGATAGAATGTAGCCCAGCACGGGACCGAAGTAGGGGATGGTATTTGCCAAGCCAACTGCGATACCTACCGACATAGAGTTTTCAAGTCCGGCAATACTGAGGGTAGCCCAGGATGAAAGGGCCACGAGAAAACTTTGTAGCAATACGCTCCGGAAATACAAGCTTAATCGCTGCTCGATTTTATCGATTACGGTAAGAGTGGTTTCGAAGTATTTGTTGGGAACCATTTGCAAGAGATCGCGACGAATTTTGCTGCCATCTTTCAAAAAGAAGAAAGCTGCAAAGGGAACTACCAGAACGGCAGAAAAGATGCTGGTAAAGATACTTAGTGCATCACTCACTACCGCTGAAATCTGGTTGATATTAAAAAGTTCATTGAAAGCCAGGGTCACATTTTCTTCCAGGAATCCGTCAGGTATAAATTCAAACCGATTGGTAAGCTGATTCTCAATTCTGATAACAATCTCACGGATATTCTCCAGACTTAGCTGCGCGGTAAGTTCTGCCATCTGTCCGGCAACAATGGGTATCACGCTGGTGGAAATAAAAACCAGGATGAGAATTACGGTGGCCAAGATAAGGGTGATCCCAAAAGTACGGTTAAGCCCTGCTGCTTCAAGTCGGTTTGCAAAAGGATCCAATACATAACTTAGAATCATGGCCAGTACCAGGAAAACCACCAGGTTCGAGTAGTTATACAGAATGAGCAGTGCCACAGAAATGGCTGCTAATCCGATGATAAAACGTACAACACGGTCCAGCGTAATATTCTTCATTCTTCGATGATTCCTAAAAGTTCATCCATGTATTTCATGATGTATTCCGAATCATACCCTTTTCGCATGAAATAGTCGAATAACTTTTTTTTACGCTTTTCCGGTTCGGCACGCTGGTACTTTCGTTTCTTTTTTTGCACCAGTTCAATCATGCTTTCCCGAATGTCATCCTCATCAAAAACCTGTTGTAGTACTTGTTCAGCTACCGGCTTAGATACACCTTTTTTAAACAGTTGCGTTCGAATTTTGTAGGGGCCCCAGTTATTGAATTCAAATTTGTCTGAAGCATATTTCACGGCAAACTTGCGGTCATCGATGTATTCCTTTTGTTCAAACTCATCCAAAAGGGTATCTATAAAATTTCCCTTATATCCCTTTTTGTATGCCTTGTCGCGCAACTCTTTACGGGAATGGTCTCGACGTGATAGTAGACGGAAAAAGTATTCCCTAGCAGCCCATTGCTCTTCGGCTTCAACGATTTCCCAAAACAAAGAAGGCGTTATTTCAACGCCTTTCTTTAAGCTCAGATTAGTAAGGGTAGATTCAGATATTCCAATCAGAAACTGGTTATCCACAAAAAGAGAAAACCTGTGACTATTTTTCTTCTGAACCTGTATGTCAGAAACAGGGGCAGGGAGAAGCTGAACGGCCTCTTCCTGCTTTTCCTCTTTCGACTTTCGTTTAGTCTTCACCTTTCTTGTCTTTTTCTTTGTCCTTTTTCTTGTCGTCGTCTTCCATATCCAGCTCTTCTTCCAGCTCACCGCGTAGCTTGGCCCGTACTTTCTCTTCAATCTTGTTGGTGAGCTCTTCATCCTCTTCGAGGAACTGCATAGCTGCATCTGATCCCTGTCCAATGGGCTCGCCACCGTAACGGAACCAGCTGCCTCGTTTCTCAATGATATCGTACTCTACGGCAAGATCCAGAATCTCAGAAAGCTTGGAGATTCCCTTTCCATACATAATGTTGAACTCGACCACCTTGAAAGGAGGGGCCACCTTGTTCTTGGCGATCTTCACTTTGGTTCGGTTACCAATCACCTCGTCGCCTTTTTTGATGGAACCAATGCGGCGGATGTCAATCCGGACGGAGGAATAAAATTTGAGGGCACGTCCACCGGTAGTGGTTTCAGGATTCCCAAACATCACCCCGATTTTCTCACGAACCTGGTTAATAAAGATACAGGAGGTGCGGCTCTTGTTGATGATACCGGTAATCTTACGCATGGCTTGTGACATCAGACGGGCTTGGAGTCCCATGTGCGAATCTCCCATTTCACCTTCGAGCTCAGCACGTGGTACCAGGGCGGCAACGGAGTCAACCACTACTACATCCAGGGCACCGGAGCGAATCAGCGTTTCGGTGATTTCAAGCGCCTGTTCACCGTTATCAGGCTGTGAAACTAAAAGCTCTTCCACATTGATGCCCAGTGCTTTAGCGTATCTTGGGTCAAAGGCGTGCTCGGCATCGATGAAGGCTGCATAGCCTCCCTGCTTTTGTGCCTGGGCAATCACCTGAAGTGCCAGGGTGGTTTTACCACTGGCCTCAGGACCGTAGATTTCCGTTACCCGTCCCCGGGGAATGCCTTGTACGCCAAGAGCATAATCAACCATGATGGAACCGGTGGATATCACGTCAATATCCTGTACAGCTTCAGCCCCCAGCCGCATGATAGTGCCTTTGCCATGTTGTTTTTCAATTTGCCCGACGGCCATATCAAGGGCTTTTTGTCTGTCTTTTGAGTCTGCCATGAGTGTTCGTATTTTTTGGTTTGTATTCTAAATTTTTTTGGAAAAACCTGACCCACAGTATCTATAATGGACAGGGGCTGTAGATTCAACGCTTCCTCTAAAGAAGCTGTCATGTATTACAGAAAACAATAAATTCTTTCAGGTGAAGTATCTTTTACCCTGATGATGTTCATTAACATGCGCAAATATAAGGGCTGGGAGTGACACATGATGTCACCCTTTTTGGGACACACATAAATATATGTTCGATATATGTAATTGACAAATGCCATTTTTGGTGGTCAATCTATTTACTTCAAAGAGGTGAGTGTTATAAGTAAGAGCGATTGTAATTGAATTCCTTACAAAAAAAGATGTTTTTAACTTTCAATAAATGCCGGTGTAGGTTCCCAGCGTAGGTTAATTTTTGCAAGTCGAGATTAATTCCCAGCCATTGAAGTTGATAAAGTTCGATTGGTCTAAAGCCTGTAAATTTGAATCGAAATATTGTGATTTTTAAACTCTAAAGAGCATCGCAGTCTGAAGATCAGGTAAGTAAAGGTTAAAGTGTTTATTTACTTTATGCCAATAAGTTATCTGCTTTATATAATGGTAAATTTAGATGGGAAAATGACCAATTGTTTAAAATAATTTTCTGCGGCTTATATGATCTAAAATGAAATAGCGATAATTTTATATTTCACAAATAGCTTTCCAATGGATGTAATGTTAAGACGGTCGGTTCCAGCCGATCTGGATTTTTTGGTAGAACTTGAGCGCAAAGCTTTCCCCTCATATCAACAAAGTAGCCGTCGGACGCTGGCGTTAAGCCTTCGAAGTAGCTTCCAGCAGGTGTGGGTAGCAGAGGCAAAAGTTGATGGCGACAGGAAGGCTGTGGGCAGTCTGGTGCTGTATCACTATAAACGAAGCATACGTATTTTCTCCGTGGTCGTAGATCCGGATTATCAGGGCCAAGGTATTGGCATCTTGTTATTAAGAAAGGCTGAGGAAGCAGCCACTGAAAGAGGAGCCGAGCGTATTTCACTGGAAGTTAGCGCAAGCAATGCCAAACTGGTAGAGTGGTACAAAAAGGAAGGATTTGAAGTCCAGGATCAGTTGAAAGATTATTACGACTGGGGCAAGGACGGATATCGAATGGTTAAAAAGCTTCTGACCGTAGATGTACGGGCTCGTAACCGCCTTGCCAATGTGATTGTAGTTGATACCCCTAAGGAGTGGGGGCTGGCTCTTGAGAACGTGGAGGTGATTTCGTCAGAAGATTACACCTCTAATAAAAACTCATATTCAGAAAGGGCGCTCCGGGTGTTTAACTTGTGTAATTCCTATCGATATCAGAGTATGGGCTATTACGTATCTTTACTGGCTTCGGCGAGAGAGCACCGGGCGATTCCAAGCGTGACCACCATTCGGGATTTTAAGGATATTGGAGTGATCCGTCTCATTGCGGATGAGATTGATGAAGTCATCCAAAAAAGCCTTCAAAAAATATCAGGGAATAAGTTTTCGCTGAATATTTACTTTTCAAAAACATTAGATCCTTCTTTTAAATCATTGGGGCATAGTTTGTACCAGATGTTTGAGGCTCCCCTCATTAAGGTGGATTTCGAGAAAAATGGAAAATGGGAGATCAGGAAAATCACCCCTTTAAGTTTGAATAAAGTAGAGTTAAAAGACCGGCAACTGATACAGGAGCTGGCCCGGGAATATTTCAAAACCAAACGTTTTCAGCGCCAAAAACTTAAGAACTACCGCTATTACCTGGCGGTACTGGTAGACCCAAATGAGGAGAATCCACCCTCCGATAAAAAAGGGTTGAAACAATTTGAGGCGGCCGCAGAAAAGCTGGATATCTATACCGAGTATATTACCAAAAATGATCACAACCGCCTGGCAGAATTTGATGCGCTGTTTATCCGAGAGACCACCAATGTAAATAATCACACCTATCAAATAGCCCGTAAAGCCTACGCCGAAGGCTTGGCGGTCATCGACGATCCATGGTCAATCTTGAGATGTTCTAACAAAGTGTACCTGTATGAGCGGCTTAAAACAAATAACATCCCGACCCCTAAAACCCAGGTGTTTTATAAGGGAAATCTGAAATCATATGATCTGTATAACCTTAGTTACCCCATGATCTTAAAACAGCCAGACAGTGCCTTCTCTCTGGGTGTTACAAAAGTGAAAAACAGCCATGAGATGAAGGAATCATTGCAGCGGTTATTTGGGGGATCAGATTTGGTGCTGGGCCAGGAATTCATGCCTTCCGATTATGACTGGCGTATAGGCGTGCTTGATAAAAAACCACTTTTTGCCTGCAAATATTTTATGGCTCCGGGACACTGGCAGATTTATAACTGGCAAGGTTCAAAAGAGATGCAAACCGGTGATGCACTCACACTGCCGATTGAGGAAGTTCCATCTAAAGTAATTCAAATAGCTTGCAAAGCAGCCGGTTTAATGGGGGATGGATTATATGGGGTAGATTTAAAAATGGTAGGTGATAAAGTATATGTGATCGAAGTAAATGATAATCCCAATGTTGATTTTGGTATTGAAGACAAAGTGCTTGGCAGCGAGTTATACCAGCGGATCGTTCAGTCACTGGTTAACCGGATAGAAATGAATCGTAATATTGAGCGTTTTGTGAGTGCAGAGCCGGATTAAAATGTTTTTTAAAAATCGTGAAAATAATAAGGCAAACTACCGCCTGTTGTAGCTATTCAATTTATTTTGTTAATTCCCTGAAGCCCATCAATTAAGCTGAATAAGATGGGGAATAAATAATAACAATATGGGGGGAATAAATATGGAAGCAGTGACAATTAATTGGTTGGCTGTACTGGCGGCAACTTTGGTAGGTTTTGCTGTTGGCTTTGTTTGGTATGGATGGCTTTTCAAAAAAGCATGGATGAATGCAGTTGGAATAACTGAAGAGGAAGTAGCCAAGGGTAATATGGCCAAGATTTCAGGCCTTACGTTTCTGTTTCAGTTTATCATGGCTTATTGTTTGGCTATGTTTTTTGGCAATGAAGTACAGGCAGGTACCGGGGCTTTCTACGGTTTCCTGACTGGTTTCGGCTGGGTAGCAACTGCCTTGGGAGTGAACGCCTTGTATGAACAGAAATCCTGGAAATACATCGGCATAAATGGCGGCTTCTGGATCGTGGTTTTTACTTTGATGGGGCTCATCATCGGCGCCTGGTAGCTTAAGCGTTCAGGTACTCAGAGTAAGATTGGTTAAGTATACAGAGAAGTCAATGGTTGCTTTATAGCGGTATACTAAACGAGAAGGTTGAACCTTCACCGAGGGTGCTTTCAGCCCAAATTTTGCCCTTGTGTAAGGCTACAAACTCTTTACACAAAAGAAGCCCCAGTCCGGTGCCTTTCTCTCCTTTGGTGCCGGTATTTGAGTGTGCATGCTCTATTTGAAATAGCTGATTCAATCGGTTTCCTGAAATACCTATGCCGGTATCCTTTACTGAAATGACTAACGTATTTTCTTGCTCAGATACAGAGATGGTGACGGAGCCACCTTCCGGGGTGAATTTGATGGCGTTTGAAAGCAGGTTCCGCAACACCGTATGCACCATTTGCTGATCTGCTTGTATATACCTGGGAGCTTCCAGCGGAATATTCAGTGTGATGAATTTTTGATCGGCAGATTCCTGGAATAATTGAACCACAGCCTGAATCAGAGTGGTAATTTCAATCTCTTCGGCATCAATGCTAAACCGGCCGGATTGCGCTTTGGCCCAGGTTAACAGGTGAGAAAGCAGATCATTAATACGAAGGGCGGACTCACGAATGGTACCCGCTAGTTCCGGTAAATCTTTAAGTTTTTCTTCCTCAACGTTTTGAACCAATAATTCACTTAAACCTATGATGATGGTAAAGGGATTTCGAAGGTCGTGCCCGATGATAGAGAAGAGTTTATCCTTTGCTGCATTCAGTTCACTAAGTCGTTGCTCGCTCTCCCGTAGCCGGTCCTCTGCAGCTTTCCGCTCAGATATGTCCCGGACGTTTAAGACAATGGCATTGATATTGGGATTGTCCAGTTGGTTGTTACCATAGGCCTCCAGGTACACCCATCCGCCGTTCTTGTGCTTGTGGCGGTACTGAGCTCCCGCATTGATAACACCATCAACTAATTTTTGAAGACCTTGTTTAGCTTGCTCACGATCATCGGGATGTATCATTTCATCGATAACGGAGATACCCATCAGTTCTTCAGGATGATAGCCTAATATGCGCTCTGAAGACTCACTCACATACCATTGGTTGCCCTCTTCATCAAGCAATACCAACAGATCAAATGAGTTTTTGATGAGCAGACCCAGTCGTTCATCCGGGAGCTGTTGTGGGTTTTTTGAAGCCGTAGAATTTTCAAAATGAGAGGACCTTACCATCATTCCTCCTTAGTAGGTTGAGCAATTAACGGTTTTTTCCGTTTTGGCTCTAAATAGAAAAGCTTGGTTAAGAAAGGATGAAGAACAGGCATATTGCAACCTGGTCAGTTTGCATTCGGGCTGTTATTCTTTTTGAGGGAAGAAAGTGCGGGAGCAATTATCCGCGTTCTTCAACCACTTTCTCGTAAGCGGCTTTCACCTTAACACCAGCCAGGGCTTCATTCACGTTGAAAAGGTGATCCCCGATTTTCTCAAGACGGTTCACATAATCAAGAAAAATAAAGCCTTCTTTGTTAGAGTAGGTGTTACTCTCAAGCTGCAGGTAGTGGAAATCCATTAATTTATCACGGTAGCTGTTGATGGTTTTCTCGATTTCCTGAGCTTCATCCAGGTCAATAGTACCGTAATCTTTCTTCAGATTTTCACGAACCAGGCGGATATCTTCGTGAATCAGGTTCATCATCTCTTTGAGGCGAACCATTACCGGTTCCTTAAACTGTGTGCCTTCATTCTGCATTTGCTCAAAGGTTTTCGACATCTGGTAATAAATGTCTCCCACACGTTCCAGGTCATTGATAATGCTGTGCATACCACGGATACGGCGGGTGGCCGTTTCTGACAGGTTAAAGCTGGAAATTTTGGTGAGATATTCGGCCACTTCCAGTTCAATATTATCTGTAATCTCTTCCCGCTTTTTAATCTTCTTTAGGAATTTATCCTGTTTGTTTTGCTTCTTAAACAACAGGGCCTGCATGCTGAAATGCATTTTCTCAATAAGTTTAGCGAACAGCTCAATCTCTTTATGAGCCTGTGACATGGATAGCTCCGGCGAAGACATCATCCCCGAAGAAATATACTGGAGGCGGTGGGTACTGTCTTCTCCTTTCTTTTCGGTTTGGTATTTTTCGATGAGTCGAACCACATGTGGTACAAACCCAATCATCAACAGCACGTTAAGCACATTGAAGGTGGTGTGAAAAAGCGAGAGGGCAAGAGTGGCGTTGGCCCGGCCGAGCTCATCGCTGGTGTTAAAGATAGAGCCGTGCTCCGGCGAAAAATATGACATGGTGGTATCAATACCCCACAAAAAGGGTTGCATCAGCACCAGCATCCATATCACCCCTAAAACGTTAAACACGAAGTGAAATCTTGCAGCACGTTTGGCATACACATTTCCAACAATGGCGGCTATATTGGCGGTAACCGTAGTTCCGATGTTTTCTCCAAGTACCATGGCTGCCGCAATAGGGAAATCAATCCAGCCCTGGAACAACATTACTAAAGTGATAGCAGAAGCAGCCGAGGAAGACTGGGTGAGGAGGGTAAGCAAGGTTCCTATCACTACAAAAATCAATATGGAGAAGAATCCAAATTCCGTGAATTGATCCAGGAACATAAACATCTCGGGATTTTCCTGGATGTTTGGAACCCCGTTTTTGATGAATTCCAGTCCAATAAACAGGATACCAAAACCAATCATCGCCTCGGCCAGGTTGTTGAGCTTTTCCTTGCCCACAAACATGAAGGGGAAAAAGATCCCGATAAACATGATGGCAACGGGCGTAATCTGCATCTTAAAGCCGAAAAGAGAAACCATCCAGGCTGTTACGGTGGTACCGATGTTGGCGCCCATAATAACCCCAGTGGATTCAAGGAAGGTGATCAGCCCCGCATTTACAAAACTCACAACCATCACGGTGGTGGTAGAGGAGGATTGCGTGATGGTTGTGGCGGCAAATCCCGTAAAAATACCACGAAAACGGGTGGTAGTCATGCCTTTCAGGATAGAACGCAAGCGGCTTCCGGCTACCTTTTGAAGTCCGTCACTAAACACCTTCATTCCATAAATGAAAATGCCAAGTGCCCCAATAAGTTGCAGAAAGTCAAAAAAGCTATACGTCATGAGCTGATAATAATGTTGGTTAGTATCTAAAAGCTATGTAAATCCTTTAAAATAAAGCACGCAAATATAATGAGAAGCATGGTTCTAAATGATAAAATGGGGCAGGTTTAATAATTCCTTAACACAATGGTTGGAATAAAGTAATACCGGGATGGTAAACACTAATTCGAAATATTGTTTTTAAGACGAGAGAAGGAGCTTCTCTGACGAAAAATGGTTTTAAACAGATTCTCGACAAATTGATATGCGATGTATGATTTTCCAAGCCGTACCATCAATGTTGCCCAATCTTCAGCGGACTGAAATTTGTGTAGTGTTGAAAGTAAAAAGGTTTTGCATCACTCAATTTCTGCAGTACATTTTTAAAATCAACGCCAAGCCGCTATTTCTCCTTTCCAAAAATTCATTTTATACAAATTGACTGCATTAATTGATTTCACATTTTATATCGCCCTCTCGGGATTTATAGCTCATGAACTTGATGCTGTTCACAAAAAAGAATGGCGACTTTTATTTGTATTGCGAAATATGGAAGAGTATAAAGCTCGTTCTTTGTTTATTATTCTCCATGTACCACTTTTCAGTGTCTTATTCTGGTTAGTTACCCATCCGGATGCGAGCATTAAATTTTGGTCTGTAATCGGACTGGATGTTTTTTTGATCATTCATGCTGGTTTGCATTGGAGACTTTCCTCTCACCCCGATTACGATTTTAATACTTTTAAGTTCACGAATGTATATTTATGGAACTTCAATATTCGCAATACTCAATCTCTGCGTTGTTATATTTACCGCGAATTAAGCGGCCAATGTACGCATGCTATTACCACCGTTTGGCTTTTTAGCTTCTTGTTCCTTATTTATCATTCCAACATATTTGCTGCGTACCTTCTGCGCAATGCCATTATTTCTACTTCTATAACCAACAGTTTCAAATTCAACAATGAAAAATTTAGATACCTCTTTGATGCATCCCCGCGACCAAATCACCTTGATCATCGACAAGATTTATCGGAGTGGTTTAACCACTACTTCAGGGGGTAATGTTTCCATTATTGATGAGAATGGGGACATTTGGGTTACCCCATCTGCCATCGATAAAGGTTCGCTGCGGGCTTCTGATATTGTTCAGGTTAAAAAAGATGGGTCGATTGAAGGGCGTCATAAGCCATCTTCCGAGTATCCTTTTCATAAAGCGATTTATGATTGCCGTCCCGACATTAAAGCTATCATTCATGCCCATCCGCCGGCTTTAGTTTCCTTCAGCACCGTGCGGCAGATCCCGAATACCAATATCATTCCGCAGGCCAAAAAAGTGTGTGGCGGAATAGGCTACGCACCCTACGAATTGCCCGGAAGTGAAGAGCTTGGCAGCAGAATCGCCGATGAATTTATCAAGGGATTTAATGCGGTAATCATGGAAAATCATGGCACGGTAGTGGGAGGGACTGATTTAGGTGCTGCTTTCCAGCGATTTGAAACCCTGGAATTTTGTGGGAGGACTATCATCTATGGGAATACCATCGGCACTCCCAATTATTTAAAGGATGCGGAGATTGAAGAATTTGAACGCCAGATTCCACGATTGCTCCCGGAACTGGATCAGGTGGAACACCCATCGGATGAACGAGCTATCCGGCAGGAAATCAAAAAAATTGTGCACCGGGCTTGCAATCAGGGCTTGATGATCAGTTCGTACGGCACGGTTTCTGTGCGCTGGCGCGAGGATGATTTTTTGATTACGCCCACCGAAGTGTCACGTTGGGATATACAAAATGAGGATATTGTGCAGATTAAAGACGGCAAACGCGAACCCGGCAAAATACCAAGCCGTGCAACTTGGCTGCACCAGGAAATTTATCGCCGCAATCCCGGAATCAACTCCATCATTCATTCCCAAACGCCGTATTTGATGGCCTACGGGGTAAGCCACGAAAAGCTGGATGTACGCACGATTCCCGAAAGCTGGATTTTCCTTCAGGATTTGCCCAATGTGCCCTTTGGTTCGCACTTCACGGGTGAAGAAGAAATCTTAAATACGCTGTCAGAAAATACGCCGGCCGTTATCATTAACAACGATTCCGTGCTGGTTACCGGCGACAAATTACTGGGAACCTTTGACCGGCTTGAAGTGGCTGAATTCAGTGCCAAATCGCTGGTAATGGGAGCTTCATTAGGAAAATTGGTTCCAATTAATGAGGAACAGGTAAAAGCACTACGGGAGAAATTTTTGGCGTAGTTTTTTGATGGATTTTTTTGCATTGATCGTTCCAAAGTCTATGTAAGCGCATTTTGTATTTCAACTTGTTCTGCCTTTGTGGCTAAAAATGGGGCCGATAAGGTTTGAGCTCGTTCCGAACCTCCGGTTCAAAACAATTAAACTCTTACCCATGCCGGAAATCAACAACGAAGCTCATCACCCCGATAAATTGTATTGACCGGATATTCGATAGATCGAATGACCGGTATGCGATGAGCGATTGAATGATACTGTGGATTAGGAAATCTGATCAATATCATGTTAACAGCCATACCCCAACCATTGCTATACTTATGAAAATTCCTTGGCGTTGGTTACATTATTGTTGTCAACAAATCTGCATGCCATGATTACAAAAGAGAAAGTAAAAAAAGAAATAGATCAGCTCTCTGAAACAGAACTGGAAAAGGTATACTTGTATTTATCTTCTCTTAATAAGACTAAAAAAACAAAATTAAATATCCGGTCTTTAAAACTAAAGGGGAAGCTGGATAATCAAAATTTGAGATCTGTAGCCCATGAGTAGGGGACTTATTGATACCAATATCTTTGTATATGGGATTGATGAGGACTCAAAATACTTCGATCAAGCAAAGAAGATCTTAGATCAGACAGATAAACAGCTGGTAACTACCTCAAAGAACTTGATCGAATTTTTAGCAGTAGTTACAAAATCCTCAGGCTATAATCTAAATGCTGAATTGGCTTTGGAGATTATTGAGGAGATCATCCAAAGTGTAGAGGTTATCTATCCTACACCGGAATCAATGGCAATTTTGTTAGACTTGGTTCATCGCTATTCCCCATCCGGTCTTAAAATCCATGACTTTGAGATAATTAGCATTAGCTTGGCACACAGCATCTATGAAGTAGCCACTTTTAACACAAAGGATTTCAAATCGATACAGGAAATTTCTCTTTCTGAGATATAGCGGCTGATACAAAAACGTTTCAACATGTTTTGCCTTTTGTAATTGAATTATCCATTAAGTGTTGCCACCAGGACACCAAGTCACGAAGAATCACAAAGAAAAAGCACGGAGTCTTCGTGAACCTTTGTGCCCTGGTGCCTTTGTGGCTAAAAATGGAGCAGATAAGGTTGTCCCTGTCCTCATTACACACCTTCGTTCTCGTTACCAAGCTCTGCTTGGTAATGCATTCCGGGAAGCTCCAGCTTCCTGTTGTAAATAAGCTGTACAAGTACCATTTGTGTCGGAGATTAGCGACGGGACTTTCCGTATCGATAAATGGTATATTAGATAGATCGAGATACCGATGAGCGATTTAGGGTTTCGTAATGAGCGCCCATATGTGATCCAAAATTTAACGGAATGAAATATTTGGTTTAATAATCACTTTTAAATAATCCTTATTGAGGGTGACGGTTTTTGACAGAGATAGTATTTATTTTGGAACGTTATTAGTTCAACAGTCACTAATTATAAACAGGAAATATTGGATTTTTTTGATAACAAGAAAAATACGGTCATAGTAAATACCACTATCCATAAGAAGGCTAAATTAAGTAAGAAGGAGTTTTTATCACGGGTTCGAAACTTTGAAGGGTTAAGAACTCGTACCGATTATATCTCATTATTTATAAGTGCAGAAGGAGAGAACCATCATTACTTGACAGATTTATGGCGATTAATTAATGAAGGTGATTTTAGATTAGGAAATTTTTCTAATTATGTACTTTTCATAGTATCACTTGAAAATAATTTCTTTAATTGGTTCAAAAATGCTGAGATAGAATTAATTAGAAAGCAGATCTGTAACTGGATTAGTGCCACTTGCCTTAATAATCCAGACTCAAAAGATGATATACTTAATTCTCTATATGAACCTTACGCCAAAGAAGTACAATACATAATTGAAAACTTTTACTCTCCAGATTTCCGAGAGAAATATTCTTATAAGAGGTTTGATCCAAAGGAGAAATCCCCTTTCGAACAACGAAATTTAATTTTAGAGAGAAATTCTGAGTACAAGTCCGCTGCAATAAGTTATTTTAATAGTCCGCCACCTAAAGAGTTACCAAATCCATTTGAAAAAAACTTTTCTATTACTTCTTATCGGTATTTAGAATCTATTTTTCCTAAAATACCAGTTCGTGCAGCTTATATCAGAGATGATGACTGGATTGCGATTGTTGAAAGGGACATGGAAATAATGAAAGAGTATTATGGTTTTGAAACAGGTAAGAGTCAATTTAGCTTAAAAGATTTAAAAAGAATGTTAAGCGATGGCGAAACTGATAATATGATGAGATCTGAGTCTGAAAGAGCGCCTCTTAAAATTTGGAGAGATATGTTTCAGAATGATGAGAATAATCATAGTAATATTTTTGATCCAATAGGAGATGATCTCGAAGGAGGCTTTGTTTATTTACTAAAAGAAAAAGATACTAGCTTTTATAAAATAGGATATACTAATGTTGAATCTGGAGTTCCTTCAAGAAGATCTGGAAATCAAACGGGTAATCCTCGCTCTTTAATCCTCAAAGGATATTTTCCTGTCAGTAGTAAGAAAACGGAGTCTAAACTTCATGAGTATTACAGTTCTGCGAGAAAAAAAGGTGAATGGTTTGAACTAACTAAACAAGAAGCAGGAAATATTCTAGATCAGGAATGGCGTATTGATAATCACTTTTTTTAATATTGTGGCTCTCCTAGTTACGAACCACAGTCCCGTAAACCTCCGATTCAAAACAATAGATAAATCAATAAAGCGGTAACAAGCCCTCTTCAACCTCTCAATAATCCGATAGCCGTATCTGAAGTAACCAACGTAGCTCATCCCACCCAAAAAACAGTATCTACCAGACCTGCGATTGATCGATTTGCGATATGCGACTTGTGATTTTTTATCTGGCTTACCCCTAAATCTACAGAACTGTGATTAGTATTTGATTCCTTCCCCTAAATACCGCATAATAAGCCGGAATAAAAATTAGGAGGTTACAACTATATGTCGGAACGGGACTTAAAAGGTTATTGGAAACGGAATCTAAAATATCTGGGGATTTTGCTCTCCATCTGGTTTGTGGTTTCATATGTCTTCGGGATTTTACTGGTCCCGGTGCTGAATGAAATCACCATGGGCGGGTTCAAACTCGGGTTTTGGTTTGCCCAACAGGGTTCCATTTATACATTCGTCATTCTCATCTTTGTGTACGTGTACCTGATGAACAAGCTGGACCGCGAATTTAACGTACAGGAGGACTGATCCATGGATGTACAAGTATGGACGTATATTTTAGTAGGCATAACCTTTGCCATTTACATCGGCATCGCCATTTGGTCGAAGGCCGGCAATACCAGTGATTTTTATGTAGCGGGCTCGCATGTGAGTCCGCTTACCAACGGGATGGCCACAGCGGCGGATTGGATGTCGGCGGCTTCCTTTCTCTCCATGGCCGGACTCATTTCCTTTATGGGATACGACGGCGCGGTGTACCTGATGGGGTGGACCGGCGGCTATGTGCTACTGGCACTTTTGCTGGCACCGTATCTTCGCAAATTTGGCAAATTCACCATTCCCGATTTCATCGGCGATCGCTACTACTCCAACTTTGCGCGTACCATCGGTGTGGTTTGTGCGGTGATCGTTTCCTTCACCTACGTGGCCGGACAAATGCGCGGGGTGGGGCTGGTCTTTTCCAAGTTCCTGGAGGTAAATATTGATATCGGCGTACTGATTGGGATGGCCATTGTTTTCTTTTATGCCGTATTAGGCGGGATGAAAGGCATCACCTACACGCAGGTGGCGCAATACTGTGTGCTGATATTTGCTTTCATGGTGCCGGCTTTCTTCATCTCCTTTCAGCTTACAGGGAATCCGATTCCACAACTCGGCTTTGGTTCCACGCTGGCAGACGGCTCCGGTCAATACCTGCTTGAGAAACTGGATCAACTGCACACTGAGCTTGGTTTTGCGGCTTACACCAGCGGCACCAAAAGCATGCAGGATGTCTTCTTCATCACGGCTGCACTGATGATTGGTACGGCCGGACTCCCGCACGTGATTGTGCGTTTTTTCACGGTGCCCAAAGTAAAAGACGCCCGTATTTCAGTCGGCTATGCCCTGATTTTTATCGCGATTCTTTACACCACCGCACCGGCTATTGCGGCCTTTGCCAAGTACAATATGATGGAAACGGTAAGCGAGGAAGAATACACCGAAATGCCCGAGTGGTTTGGCACCTGGGAAGAAACGGGCTTGCTTACCTGGGTAGATAAAGATGATAATGGCATCATCACCTATGCTCCGGGCGCGGCTATTGAAGGCTTGCCGGACATACAGCGAAATGAAGCCGGAGAAATTATCCGGGGTCCATTTGGGGAGGTGCAAGTCAACAACGCGCCTGCCGAAGGTCCCAATGAACTCTATGTGGATCGCGATATTATGGTGCTGGCCAATCCCGAAATTGCAAATCTGCCCGCTTGGGTTGCAGGCCTGGTAGCCGCCGGTGGACTTGCAGCCGCCCTTTCTACGGCCGCCGGTTTGTTATTGGTGATTTCCACGGCGGTTTCCCACGATCTTATCAAAAAACAGATCAAAACCGATATCAGCGATAAAGCCGAACTGATGTGGGCTCGTGTAGCCGCAGCCGGTGCCGTGTTGGTAGCCGGATATTTCGGTATCAATCCGCCGGGCTTTGTGGCGGAAGTGGTGGCTATTGCCTTTGGATTGGCGGCCGCTTCGTTTTTCCCGGCCATCATCCTTGGAATTTTCTATAAGAAGATGAACCGGGAGGGTGCCATCGCCGGAATGATTGCCGGACTGTTGTTTACCCTTGCCTATGTCATCTTCTTCAAGATTGCCTATCCGGAGTTCAACTCACCGGAATACTGGTGGTTTGGCATTTCACCGGAAGGCATCGGTACGCTGGGTATGATCCTGAACCTGCTGGTTTCCTTTGCTGTTGGGATGATCTATCCCGAACCGCCCGAGGATGTGCAGGAGATGGTGGAAAGCATTCGTTATCCGCAGTAGAAAACAGCCCATCGGTCCGACGGCTTTCAGCCCGTCCGACCGATGGGTAGAATTCGAGCACGGAAGCCTTAGCTAACGATCGGACGACTCTTTTGCAGGATTACGGGCACGGGTAGGAAAGCCATTCGTCAGATCGTGTTCGGGATGGTTTTATCGCATCTTGGGTAGATGGCTCTAAGCCCGTCTGTACAAAAGAGTGACTTATCTAATCAAACCCAATACAGGAGTAATATTAGAGGGAATACGCCGGTTACTGTTATGAAATAAGAGGCATGTCATGCTCTTGGTGTATTGAATTATCATTCATAATCCAAAAAATAAATCACGCGCAGGTTTATATTTTATAATATTTTGAACGTTATATTTAGTAGTATTTTTTTCTAATAAAATGATTATTGAATAAATAATTCAAGTTAAATTTTACAATTTATAGTTCATTTTATAGATTTAGGGCGAGGTACAAAAGGGGGGTAAATATCACAATATTATACCGGGGATTTATTCTTCCTTTCTATTTGACTGTAGACATCTCATTATAATATTTATCAATCGGGGAAAAGAAAATGATAGAGACGCATCCATTATTGACTGAAAAAGAAATATCCAGGATTAAGTCCATTGTGGACAACTTCGAAAATGATTGGGTAGAACGTTCGGATGGTTTCTATACTCTCGGCGCATCATCCTATCTGGACGCAGCCACAGAATCTTATGAGAAGTACCAGCAAAAAGCTGACGCTATCAACACAAAACTAAGAGAGCAGCTGGGGTTTTTATATAAAAAAGTGGAGAAAGATTTAGAGGATCATATGGGGCAGAAGGTAACCGTTACAAAAAAATTTGCCGTCCCGGGATTTCACATCTGGCTGGAAAATGGCCTTCCCAGGATACCGGGTCCCACTTATCATTTTGATGTACAGCACTTATCTATTCCCTGGAATGGGAAAGAAACCACCATCGAAGAAACCAACAGGGATGAAATGTTTACCTTTACGCTGCCCATTGAATTGCCTAAAGCCGGCGGCGGATTGGATATTTGGGACATTGATCATTCTGAAATAGCGAATCAGGAAGTCGAAGACTTAATCCCTAGGCGCAAACGATATTTTTGCACCTATAAGTTGGGGAAGATGGTCATTCATTCGGGATTAAAACTACACCGGGTTGCGGTAACCTCGCCTATTTATGAGGGAGACCGCAGGATAACACTTCAGGGGCATGGCCGCCTTATAGACGGCCAGTGGGTGCTATACTGGTAATAAAAAACAAAGGGATTTTTCGAAAAGCAGCATCTAATCATCGGTACAATCAAAAATAAAAAACTACGAGAACTATGAATTACACAAAAAGAGAACTCAAAGATAAAAACGTTAAGGAATTACGCGATATAGCCAAAAAACTGGATCATGATGCCGTAACGGGGTACAGCGACATGAAAAAATCTGAACTCGTTGAGGCCATATTGAAGGCTCAGAAATCAGCAGCAGGAGATTTAGATATTAAACGACTCGAAGGCGTAATCCGGGAAGTAGTCCGGGCTGAACTGGACAGATATCTGGAAGACCGTTTGCGGGAGTTTATCCCAAAGTTTGTTAAGGAGAAGACTCCGGATAAGCTCTTTCAGCCTGAAGGCAAGAACTTCCCTGAAAAGAATGTGAAGGAGGAACGGGAAGGTAAAACCAAAGGGGAAAAAGAAGGTAAAGGCGAGAAAGAAAAAGCCGAGAAGGAAGGCAAGGCAGAAAAGGAGAAGGCCGAGAAAGAGGGCAAGAGTGAAAAAGAAAAAGCCGAAAAAGAGGGTAAAAGCGAAAAAGAGAAATCAGAGAAAGAAGGTAAGGGAGAGAAAGAGAAATCGGAGCATGAAGGTGGATTTCAGCCGGGCAATTTCTTTGATCCCAGCGATCTGAATAATAAAATTGGACGGGTACAGGCATCCCTTTCTGAGCAACAGGTGACCTTGCAGCGGCTTGAGCATTTTATAAAACAAAGTTTACGTCCCGATCTGAATAAAGGCGCCCTGAGAAATGAACCTGATTATGACGATAACGATGACGTGGATAAAGTGAGTGAAGGCCGGTAAGGTGTATGATATCATCAAGCGAAAAAGAGCTGCTCATTCTTGCCGAAGATTCAGATCCAAGTGCAGAGTGGGCGGTTCATTATCTAAAAAAACTCGATTTTTGCAGGGTTCGGTTGGTTACCCATGGCCAGCTGGCCTCTGCAAAAAATTGGGTTCACCGGGTGAATAAAAACTCTGCTACTTTCAATGGGGTGCTTTCTAACGGAACTCCTTTATTCAGAGATCAGACCACAGGAGGCATAAATCGTCTAAAACAAATTCCATTTAAATTGGAGCACCCTGTGGATGACCAGGATTATGACTATGCCGTCCATGAAATGACCACTTTTTTTGTCAGTGCTTTGGAAGCTATGCCAGGGGCGTGGATCAATGCGGCAGGTCCACGCAGCATTGCGGGAAACTGGCGGTCTAAACAGGAGTGGCATATCCTGGCAGCAAGAGCGGGATTAAAGACTTACCGTTTATCTCTGGATGATTTATATCCACCGGAGAAAGAGAGTTCATTGATTGTGTATCAAGGGAAGACTTATGGAGGAGAGTATCCCCCTGAAGTTAAAGAACAGTGCATTCGTCTTGCAAACCTGACAGGCCATACTATGTTGGGCATAAGCCTTGAGCCCACTATCGAGGGATGGTTTTTTAATGGTGCCGCGCCTATTCCGGATTTGGAAACAGGGGGAGTGCCCCTGCTTGCGGATATTGCAAAAAACGTGTTATAAACTGCCTAAACTATGATTGTATTATTTGGGATTCCTTCACAGCCTTCACTGACCTATATTATTAGTGCATTTGAGAAAGAGAAAGTCACTCCGGTAGTTATAAATCAGAGAGAACTGCCTTATGCACGTCTGGAAGCTTCCGTATACGATGGGGTATTTTCAGGGGTACTCAAAACTCAAAGCCAGACAGTATCTTTAGATACAGCAAGATCGGTTTATTCCAGGTTTATGGATTACCGTTATTTGCCGGCGGTGGAAAATAAATCCAATGATCATCCTCTGGCGGTGCACACCCAGCAAATTCATTCACAACTTTCTGTTTGGCTGGCTACTACCCAGGCACTGGTAGTGAACCCGGCTGATGGCATATCCACAAATTATTCAAAGCCTTATCAGTTACAGAAGATTCAGGAAGCCGGTTTTTCTATTCCGGATACTCTGGTGACTTCCGATCCCGAAGAGGTGCAGCGGTTTAAAGAAGGACAGGGAGAGGTCATTTTTAAGTCAATCAGCAGCATACGGTCTATTGTAAAGAAGCTGAAAGCAGAAGATATGGAGCGGTTGAAGCACATCCTGTGGTGTCCGGTACAGTTTCAGCAGTATATTCCCGGGGATAATATCCGCGTGCATGTGGTGGGAAATCAGTGTTTTGCTACCAGAATCACCACATCAGCTACGGTGGACTATCGCTATTCATCCAGTAATGATGATCCTGTTTTCTCTCCCATGAAACTGCCGGATGAAGTGGAAGAAAAGTGTGTAAAATTAACCAAAGCACTTGGATTAGTTATTTCGGGCATTGATTTCAAACACCATCCGGATGGTGCGTACTATTGCCTGGAAGTAAATCCAACACCGGCATTTTCCTATTACGAGTCCCGCACCGATCAACCCATAAGCACAGCCATTGCTCAATTGTTGATGGAAGTTTGAGGAGACATTTTTAAATTAGGTGAGTTCGAAATAATAATAGTTGTAGATCAGATAAATAAGAACTTAAAAAGTCATCCCTGCGAAGGCAGGGATCTAATAGTTGTAAGTCAGTCATCGCTTAGTTCAGAAAAAAGCTATTTGATTTGAGGTTTCCGCGACAATTTTTTCGGGATATGACTGATGGGAATTATCAGCAAAACCACTTCTTATATTGAACTCAGGTTCAATTATTGTCGCCAGAAAGCAGGCGAGAAAATAATAAGTACGGTAAAGATCTCAAGGCGACCGACCATCATCAGTAAAATGAGCACCCATTTACCCAAAATCGGCAAACCGGCGAAATTGTCGGTCGGACCAAAATCACCCCAACCGGGACCAATATTACCAATAGCGGCAATGCTGGCGCCAATGGAGGAGAGGATATCATAGCCAAAAAGACTGATGATGAAAGCCCCGGTGGCAAAGATGAAAATATACAGGATAAAGAAGCTTAGTACCGTGCGCTGTATGTTCTGGCTGATGGCCTGGTCGCCAATGCGTACAGGGAGAATGGCTTTGGGATGAACAATTTGCTTGATCTCCCGGACCGTGTTGCGAATCAGTATCATCCAGCGAATCATTTTGATACCGCCTCCGGTAGAACCCGCACAACCTCCGGTGAAAAACAGCAGGAATAAGAAAAAGGCTCCAATGGAATTCCATAACTCATAGTCATTCGTTCCAAAGCCCGTACTGGTGACGATAGAGACTACCTGGAAAGCGCCGTAACGAAGCGCATCAAGAATGGAGTAGTTGTTGATTATCCAAAGCGAAGATGATACAACTACAATCCCAATAAAGATTACCAGCGAGTAGAAACGGAGTTCACGGTTGGCAAAAAACAGCCTACGATCTCCCCGGAATAACCGAAAGTGCAGCGCAAAGTTAACCCCCGCCAAAAACATAAAAACGGTTATCACCCAATCAATATAAGCCGAGTCAAAGGCTTCCACGCTGGCGTTTTTGGTGGAAAAACCGCCGGTAGCCATCGTGGCAAAGGCATGGTTAATGGCTTCAAACCAATCCATGGAGGGATGCACCCACAGTAAAAGAAACTCAATGAAAGTGAACGCCACATACACGCCCCAGAGTAACTTGGCCGTTTCCTGTACGCGTGGAGTAAGTTTGTCGGCGGTAGGACCGGGAGACTCGGCCTGGAATAGCTGCATACCACCAATGCCCAAAAGCGGCAAAATAGCTAGCGAAAGTACGATGATTCCCATTCCGCCCAGCCAGTGGGCCAATGAGCGCCAGAAAAGGAAACTTTTGGGAATATCTTCGATCTTGGGGTTTTCCCAACCGGTGCTGGTGGTTCCACCCAATACAGTGGATCCGGTGGTGGTGAGGCCGCTCATGGTTTCAAAAACGGCATCGGTGAAAGAGGGAAGTACACCGGAGATAATAAAAGGCAAAGCACCCACCAAGGAAAGAGACAGCCAGGTAAGGCTTACAATCAGAAAACCTTCGCGAATACGAATTTCCTGTTGGGGTTTGAACATGTACCACATCAACCCGCCAAAACCGAAGGCGATGCCGGCTGATATCACAAAAGAGTGCCAGGTATCGGAACCGTACACCAGGTCAATGATGGCAGGGGTAAGCAGGGCAAAGCCCATAAAGAAAATGAAAGCACCCAGAACGCCCAATACCACGGTAAAATGGATATTGGCTCTGGGAGTCGGATTGCTTGAGACTAATGCCATTATTGGAAGAGCTTGGTTACTTTATCAATAGCAGTAGGAAGGCAAAAGATGATAACCCGGTCGTTATCGTCTACCTGGCTGGCACCGGTAACAATCTCAACCGAACCGTTACACAGAATACCACCGATAACGCATCCATCCGGTAGTCTTAGTTTTTTAATAGGTTTTTTGGTGATTTTAGAGCCGGGCGTGGCTTGCAGTTCAATCACTTCTGCTTTTATGCCGCGCAACTCAGTAACAGAGATAACTTTTCCACGACGTACATAGCGGTGGATTTCATTGGAGGCTGCTACTTTTTTATTGATGACTGCATCCAGGCCAATGGTTTGTGCCAGCGGGATGAAATCAGGTTTTGAAACCAGCGCCACCGTTTTCTTCACCTCCAGATGCTTGGCCATCAGGCAGGAGATAATATTGGATTCTTCATCATCAGTAACTGCGATAAAGGCATCCATCTCGTTGATGCCTTCGGTAACCAACAGGTCGGGATCGGTGGGATTGCCGTTCAGCACCATCACTTCTTTAAGCTCGATGGCTAATTCTTCAGCCAACTCGTAATCCGGTTCAATAAGCTTTATAGACCAGTTCTTGGTTTGATCAGCACAAAGTAGCCGGGCAATCATGGCCCCCATGTCGGAGCCGCCCGCAATCATTACACTGTGGAGTTCCGTTTCTTTTTTACCGGTGGTTTTAATCACCTGGGGAATATGCTCGGTCTTGGCCAGTATAAACACCTGGTCATATTTCTGCAGTTTAATAGAACCGTTGGGGATGATGGTTCGTCCGCGCCGGCCAATTGCTACTACCCGAAACACAATATCAGGGAACCTATCGGCATATTCGTTTAATGAAACACCATTCAGGGGCGAGTTGGCTTCCAGACGGATGCCAATGAGCTGCATTTTCTTATCAGCTAGGTTGATAACATCGCTGGCGGAAGAACGTCGTAAGAGATGGGCAATTTCCTGGGCGGCACTTAATTCCGGGTGAATCATAACATCAATGCCCAGGTCGGAAGGAGACAAAGGAGCTTCTTCTCCTGAAAATTCTTCACTGCGAACGCGGGCTATAACCATTTTAGCTCCCAGGCGTTTGCCAATCATGCCCGACATCATATTCACTTCATCCACACTGGTAACGCAAATCAGAATATCTGCATCGCTGACTCCGGTATCAACCAGATCTTTAACAGAGGTAGCATTTCCTTCTTTGGTAAGCACGTCCAATGATTCGGTTACGCGGGATAAAGGTCCGCGTTCCCGATCCAGAACGGTAACATCATGTTTTTCAGCAGAGAGCACACTTGCCAGGTCGTAACCTATTTCTCCGGCCCCAATAATAACTATCTTCAAAAGAAGTCTTCGCTTAAGTTAGAAAACGTTCAATGTTACCATGATTTTGACTGAAATAAAAGGAGATAAACCCTATTGATCTTCTTTCGGATCAATCAGTTTCTAAAAGAATGAGGATAAATCGATATATTTGGCCTCATGCAATTACCGAAGCACTGGAAACGACTTTTTATTGAACTGTTAGTTCAGTTTAAGCAACTAAAAAAACGATTCAGAAACTGGTTTCAGGACGTAGAAGTTGAACTCTACGACCTGAATAAAGTAGCTGAGCCATATGTTCACTATTTCAATTTCCTGTTGGTGATTATGGCTATGGCCAGTATCATCGCTTCCGAAGGCTTTCAGTTGCCCGAACCTTACCTGAGTTGGAACTGGTACCTGGAGTTTGGCATTCTTTCAGGCTTCATACTTACCTATGTATTACGGCTCTTCCTTACCTCAAAACGCTGGTCGCTTATCCGCAGCCGTAAATTCGAGTCATTACTGGTGGTGCTTTTAGTACTATTCGGTTTCCTGATGTTGGTTGATCAGCATGATGTGGCGATATATCTGGAGGATTTGTTTGGGCTTTCGCGTTTTATGCCGGTATTGGTACTCCTCACCAAAATCTACCTGATCATACTGATTGTGATAAAAACAATCAGGGCGGCACCTATTATTATTTCCCTTAAAAAGAAACCCACACAGCTGGTGGCCTACAGTTTTGTGTCGGTGATTATATTTGGAGCTTTGTTACTGATGACCCCCAGTTCCACGGTAGATGGTCAGGGATTGAACTGGATTGACGCCTTATTTACCTCAACCAGTGCCGTTTGTGTAACCGGTCTGATTGTCGTGGATACGGCCACACATCTTACTTTTTTTGGACAAATGATTGTATTGATTCTCATTTAGATAGGGGGATTGGGCATTTTGACCATCGCCACACTCTTTGCTTTATATGTGAGTTCAGGATTGGGCGTCGGACAGATGAGCATGCTTAAAGAAACTATCGGGGAAACACGAACCAGTGAAACCTTTCGCACGATCAAGAAAATTGTGGGGATTACCTTGACGGTAGAAGCCATTGGCGTGTTGGGCTATTATTTAAGCTGGGGACATATGTTTGATGATAACGGCACCCGGCTTTTTTATTCGGTTTTTCATGCCGTATCCGCTTTTTGTAATGCGGGTTTCTCGGTTTTTAGTAACAGTCTGGCCGATGAGGCAAACGTGCTGAACTACGGTGTCAACATCACCACCATGTTTTTAATTGTGATTGGCGGACTTGGCTTTACCACTTTCTGGGAGCTCATAAAAGGGAATCCAGAGCGCAAGATTCGTACCTGGCAATTTTCGCTACACACCCGCATTGTGCTCATTGCCACTGTGGTACTAATCGTGGGAGGGACCGTCGCCTTTCTGGCCTTGGAATGGGATGGCGTACTGGCCGGTTATGCTACTTCTGATAAAGTGCTCATTTCCATGTTCCAAAGCATCACCACGCGTACGGCAGGTTTTAACACAGTGGATATCGGCTCACTGGGCGTAAGCACGGTTTTGGTATTTTTAGGGTTGATGGTGATCGGAGCTTCGCCGGCTTCTACTGCAGGAGGGATGAAAACGACGACCGTGTCGGTGATGCTGATTGCCGTTTGGAGTACCATCACCGGAAAAAATAAAGTAGAATTTGCCAAGCGAACTATTGCAAAAGACACCGTATTGACAGCCATGTCCGTATTTGTGTTGGTAGCGGCCTGCTTGTTTATATTTACTTTTGCATTAACGCTTACGGAGAACTTGCCTTTCATGGATTTACTGTTTGAAGAGTTTTCAGCCTTTGCAACGGTGGGACTGTCAAGAGGCATCACCCCGGCACTTACGGATGCCGGTAAAGGCATTATCATTCTTTCGATGTTCATTGGCAGGGTGGGCATAGTAACCCTGGCCCTCGCTTTTGCCAAAAGCCGTAAATCCACGAAGTATACCTATCCAACAGAAAGTGTAATTGTAGCATAAGAGGAATAAATATGGCAACTAACAATCAACAGTTTTGCGTCATCGGGCTTGGGGAGTTTGGCTTTTCCCTGGCTAAATCATTAGCAGAAAATGGCGCCTATGTACTGGCTATTGACAATGATTACGACCGGATTGAAGAAATAAAGAAGTACGTAGCCCAGGCCGTACAATTTGATGCCACCGATCCGGCTTTGTTGAAAGAGCACGGCGTTTGTGATGTAGATGTGGTGATTGTAGCTATTGGCGAAAGCTTTGAGCCGGTGGTGCTTATCACCATGGAGTTATTGAAACAAAAAGTAGGGCGGGTGATTTCCCGGGCATCCAGTGACACCCAGGAGACGATCCTGAACAAAATTGGTATCAGCGAGGTCATTCACCCCGAAAAAGATGAAGGCATTCGCATGGCTACTGCTTTATTGAGCACCTCTATCACCGATTTCTTCCAGCTAAGTGATGATGTTGGGATTTTCGAAATTGATGCTCCAAAAGGCATGGTAGGCTATTCCCTGAAAGAGTTGAAAATAAGGGAGCGCTACAATATGAGCCTGATTACCATCAAAAGAAAAAGACAAAAAGAAGAAAGTAATGGCATATACCGGGATGAAGAGGACAGCTATTTCGAAGTAATGGGCGTACTGGATCCCCATACAATGATCCGTAAAACCGACCGGTTGATCATAATGGGCAGTCAGGCATCGTTAGAAAAATTAATGGATACAAATTAAAGGAAAATAACTTCCTGCGGCGATTTTTTGTTATCTATACCCTGTTAGCAATGCTACTTTGTTAATGATAGCTTAATACTGGGTTAACGGTTTGTTTAGCTTAAAAGGGCATTCTTTGAGCAACTTTTAGAATTGGAAATTTATGCTGATAGGCAAAGATTTTAACGACCGCGCCAAAGAATTACTTTCCGTTTTGGCGGAAGTAAGCGAGGGGGATATAGAACGAAAGGTATCGGTGGAGGATTTAGTGAATGCAGCTGGTTTTGACCGTACCGAGATTAAAAATTTGCTGGGTTACCTGGAAAATAAAGAATACATCCGAGTGGCTACTATCGGCGGGCCTTATCTCTATGGGCACATTCATATTACTGAACGGGGCGTGTATAAGTCTAAAACTTGATTTCTGCATCATAGAAATAGAATAACTGTAGAAATATGTTTAGCTGTAATTTCTGTAGAGGTTAGGTAATTCAGTTAGTAAAACCCTGAAAGGGTTTAATACGAATAGCCCAGGGTAAAACCGCTTAAGCGTGAGCAACCTTGGGTAGCGTGTCAGCAATAAAGAACCCGAGGCTTGTAGGATGTTAAGTTATGAATGTTTGTCGAGGGGCTGGCAAACATGTGGCCTTTGGTGGGATTGGGTGCCAAAGCTTCGTTCACCGCCATCAACCTGTTAAGCTTTGGGGGCGAAGCTTGTTCTTCCTATATCCGAAACCCCGGGTTGCGCCTGTTTGCTCCCCGCAAGCGGGGCCCCTGAACAAGCTTACCCGGGGCTATTGATGTTGGACCCTTTCAGGGTCTTCATAATGACTAAAAGTCTGCAAATTATCTAACATTCATAATTCCGCGGAGGGATGACCTTAAGAATTAATATCTACACGATTTATCTATTCCTGTCTCATGCTCACGTTATTTACTTGATAATTGAACCTACGCTATGCAAAAAGGAGGTCGTATTATCACAACCTGTGCTTGTACTGTAGAACGCCTATCCCAATTTTGAAACAGTAATTCAGCGTAAAAATACCTACCTTTGCCACCGCAAAATGTCAGCATAATAAAACGTTTATATCATGATTATTGGAATTCCTAAAGAGATTAAAACCCACGAAAACCGGGTGGCGATTCAGCCGGGTGGTGTGGTTCAGTTAACGCGCAACGGTCACGATGTTTTTATTCAAAAATCAGCCGGTGTGGGAAGTGGTTTCAGCGACAAAGACTACGAGCAAGCAGGTGCTACCATATTAGACGATGTGGAAGATCTTTGGCAGCGCGCCGAAATGATAATGAAGGTGAAAGAACCCATCGCGGAAGAATATCCCCGTATGCGAGAAGGTCAGATTATCTTCACCTATTTCCACTTTGCCGCCGACGAAGCGCTTACCAAGGCTGTGATGGAATCAGGTTGTATCGCTATCGCTTACGAAACAGTGGAGAAAGCAGATCGTTCTTTACCGCTTCTTATCCCGATGAGTGAAGTGGCCGGACGTATGGCTGCCCAGGAAGGGGCCGTATACCTTGAAAAACCCAAAGGGGGATTAGGTAAATTAATAGGCGGAATCCCCGGTGTGCAACCTGCCAATGTGCTGGTTTTAGGCGGAGGAGTAGTTGGTGTGAACGCCGCTAAAGTAGCCGCTGGCATGGGCGCCCGAACTACCATCATGGATATTAATATGCCTCGTCTCCGGTACCTGGATGATGTGATGGAGAAAAATGTGACCACCATGTTTTCATCGGAAGCCAATATCCGCAAGCTGCTTCCGGATGTTGATTTGATCATTGGCGCTGTGTTGAAACCGGGAGCCAAAGCCCCGCATCTCATTACCCGCGATATGTTGAAGGACATGAAGCCCGGTACGGTACTGGTTGATGTGGCTATTGATCAGGGCGGATGTTTTGAAACCTCCAAACCAACCACTCATAAAGATCCGGTGTACCTGGTGGATGATGTGCTGCACTATTGTGTGGCCAACATGCCCGGAGCAGTTCCATTTACTTCTACCTTGGGACTCACGAATGTGACCTTGCCTTATGCGGTTGACATTGCCAATATGGGCTGGAAAAAAGCCATTCAGAAAGATCCGGAATTGTTGAAAGGTCTGAACATTGCCAATGGCACTATTGTATACGAAGATGTAGCTAAGGCTTTTGATTTAGACTGGAAGCCGGTGGATGAAGTGATCAATTAAATTGATACTTTATTACGATACATTTTAAAAGTGAAGTCCTTTTCGGGCTTCACTTTTTTTATGCGATTCGATGTCTGATAACCTCTGGTATTCAGACAAATATGTCGAAGACCGTCATTCAGAGAGATAGCGAAGAACCTAGGCCAGAACATGCTTGTGCTGTGGTCAAGGTTGTAAAATGATGAGTCAATATATCAAAGATGAATCGCGGATTGTATGGATTTTGGGATTTCACGGATACTCTAATGACTGACTCCATAGGAGTTAAACATGGGTAGCCCCGGGTAAGCCTGTTGGGAGGCTGATTTGAGGAAAGGCGTTTGCCAGGCGCAACCTGGGGTAAATAAACAACCAGCGAACAATTTTTGCCCAGTTATTTCCAAGGAGGATGATGGTGAATCAAAAATTGGGCAATATAGAAGGTAGTTTTTTTGTTGGAACCATTTAAGCCGACGATGTGGGCTGATGATATCAGAGCTTTAACGCCTTCCTTGTTCATTTTGGCTTGACCCAAAACGAACCAAAAAATCAAGCGGGCGAGTTTTGTCCGGCGTTCGTAATGACTTGCTGTATAATTCCAATGGTCCTTCACTGTCAAGGGTAGTGCAAAATTTCGAGCCGGTATGGAATTATACCCCTGCGGGACGCGGCATCATCACTCACTCTATCCGGCCAAAATTCTAAGGCTGTAAAGACACTGTATTAAAATAAATCCGTGGCCTGAGGGAATCTTGCTCAGCTTCCGAACTATAAAAAGAAGCGTTTATGGCACCCAGGGGTTTGATTAAGATTCCTTTGGTAATGCCCGAAAGTAGCCGTTGCATTACAGGGCGGGAAAGAGAAACATGGGTTTTACCTCCTTGACGGTAAGTGACTTCCGTATCAAAAATCATCTGTTCGTTGAAGACGGCTTCATAGGGTTGACCTTCGGTAAGCTCTTCGTAGGTTACCGTATCATCTGTCCAGTTTTCCTTTCCTCCCAGGATTTCAATAATGCGTACTTTTCCGAATTCCATTCCCAGTTCTTCCCCATAAACCGCTTCGTAATTTCCGCCGTCAATTACCGAATACGTAGATAATTCCAGCATACCGGCGCTTTCTGCTTTTAAAGGATTTATGTCATCAAAATCCCAACGCAAAATTGCCCACTGGTCATCATCTACCGTCAAAACGGGTACTTTATACCTTGATTCCACTTGCCAGTTGCTAAAGTTGACTTCCGGAAAGGTGGTATTCACTACTGCATCCTGTGATACCATCAACTTATGGGAAAAGCTCTCCAGTGGTGGAATAGGTGGATGGTACACCAAAGGCTCGCCTTTGTCCGGTTCGGCTTCATTCACATTCACAATTGCTGCTTTATAATAATCCAGTTCTACTTTGTAAGTGCCATAACCCCAATCGGTTACGCCCAGTTGTACATTCAGGTCATCGCCAGGCATAGCATCTAAATCTTCCGTGGTCATACTTATCACATGCCAGCCGGTGGCATCCTGAATATCGTATTCCCGGAGCTGTTTGTGATAATCGGTGGTGCGCTGGGTATTGATCATAAAATTGAGCCGCCGGGGAGCATGGCTCACTTTCACTCGGGCTTCTACTCGTAGTTCGTACTCAGGTTGCTGCAGTTTCTCCATATCCAGATACGAGGCCACATTTCGTTTAATGATAGCCCACCAGACGTTGTGACGGTCATCGCTTGCATCTACCATAATCAAGGCTGAGCTCTCACCCGGGGTGAAAGTGACGGTAGCCTCACCGTCGCCGGTGTAGTAATCCCAACCGTCTACATCCCCATCTTCAAAATGATCAACAAATTGTGCCTGTAAAGCCTGAGAAAGTGTTAGTATAAACAGCGGGAGCAGAAATAGAATTAAGCGCATAGAGTCATGTATTTAATCAATAAGTGTGATTTTAGCGGCCCAATCCCGGGATGATTTTTCTTCACCTCCGGGAAATTCCGGCAAACCCAGCTGACCATTATCATCAGCAATTAAGATAGCATCGTCATCAGAAAGCCATTCGCCAGTCATTGTATCAAACCATTTAAAGTGATATTTCTCGCCGGGCGTAAATTCTTGCAATGAGGGCAAAACCGAAGCATTTTCAAAATACAGGAAAGCCAGAGTCTTATCCGGGGTACGCATCATGTATGCCCAGCCATCGAGGCCGTCTGCCGGTGCATCCGGTGCTTTGTTTGGGGTGATGGCATCGCGGGCCAGTTCCAGCTGCTGGTAGGCATCGCCTTCCGAAAGCATGAACGTTTCCAGGTGGCGCATGTACATGGCCGATTCATATTTAAAAGCATCCCAGATATGCGGACGCGCTCCCTCCGGTTCGCCGGTCGTGGTGATATCATAGGCTGCCGTACCGTGTACATGGCCCGACAAGCCTCCTGAAAGAACCGAACCATACATTTGGGCACGGGCAAAGTAATTATCCCGATCGGAATTGGCCGGGGGACGCTCTCCGCCGGGTTTGTTGATCTCATGATCCCAGCCGGTGTAATACGGCTCAAAATTGATGGCCGGATATTGAGGTTCCAGCTCGAAAATGGTTTTCAGCGAATGGTTAACCCGATGATCACGGGGTTTATTTCCCACACTGTGCATGGTAAGCCAGGGCACTTTCTCGCCATGACCAAAAGCTCCATAAGTGGTGCTATCAATAAGTACGGTAACCGGCTGGTCGAATGGCATAGAACCATAAGTTTCCAGATGGTAAGTGAGAGCTTCGTTAAACTGCTCTGCGGTGAGGCTGAAATCATCTGGAATCCAGTCAAGATGTATAGTACTAAAGAGAAAGTTATAAGCCCCATAGCGGGAAATCAGGTATTGCACATAGCGGGCAAAGCTTTCATTGAAGTCGAAGTAGGCATCCCAGGAAGGTCCCACATCCCGGCGCACGGTTTCCAGCAGGGGCACCATGCCTTGCTCGGAAAGGTAGGTCATTTTCTTGTCAAGGCTTTGAAAGTATTCCGGGGTGATGCGATTGAAATCCGATACATTTTCATGCTCCTCCGACATTTTGAAAGGAAGATGTCCGTACTCATCGCGCATATTCTTTGCGGTGAGGGTTCCCCAGTAGCTGTCGCCCCCTGAGGCATCTACTCCGGGGCCGTCGGCTACATCATAGCCAAATTTCTCCCATGCATTGCGCAGATAGATACCATTGGAGTCGGCATAGGTACTGGGATTTACATCCGATTCCCAGTTAGGAAAAGCCGCAATCATACTCACTGAATTGAAGCCCTGTTTCTTACGGTATTGAACGGCATCTTCAAAACCCATTCCGGGCCCTGGTTCATAATCGGAGGGCGGCTCAGCATTGCGAAAAGGCAGCCGCCAGGTGGCACCGGCCAGCCAGGTATCACCTACCATAAAGAACGGAGTGCCATCGGCGTATTGCAGGGCATGTCCGTTGGGTGTGGAACGTATAAATCCACGTCGCACGGGGTTGGCTTGTATCTCGGTTTCCGACCAAGCCTCGGCCTGAAACTGCCCGGAATGATTATTCAATCCTTCGTCTTCGGGTTGATTCGAACCGCTGGTCCACCGCCATTTTCCCGGATTAGTAGCAACTACCCGGTATTTGAAAGTATTCTCTCCATCCCAAAAACCATACACGCGTTTAAAGAATTCGGGGCCTTCCAAATCTACCCAGGTTGTCACTTCGGTGTAAGGATTCTCATAATTGCCAGTTGCTTGCAGGGTGATTTCATGTACTTGCCAGGTTTTTAGTTCAGGAACGGGCTGTGCGAAAGCGCTCATCAACCCGAACAAAAAGAAGAACAGGATAAGAGAAGTAGAGGACAGGCGTGATTTCATGAGTGGCTTTTTAAATGCGTTGGTTGGTCTGCATCAATCTATAAAAATTGACAAAAAAATGGAGCGTTGATTCATAATGAAGGCTAACTATGGGTAAAAGAAAAAGGCACGAGTGGAAGCCCGTGCCTTAAAATATCCTGTATAGAAAGATACTTTAGTTGGTCTGTGGATAAGCGCCAATGTAGCCTTCCGAATCATTACGATTGATGACTTCCTGGATGTAGGAAGGGATGTCTCCGGCAGCAGACGCACCTTTAAATCCATCCAGAAGTTCAAAATTCTTCAGGTCGATGCTTTTAAAAAGAGGACCTTCGTAGTCGGTGAAGCTGAAGCTGTTTTCCGCAAAATCACTTATGGCCCGGTTAACAGCAGCAGTATTGGAAAATTCAGATACACACTGGCCGTTTATATTTTGGGCCATCCATGTAATCGGGCCTTCATTGTCATTTAGCTTAACGTATGCATTGTGGTCCAGCTCTGTTAAAGAGGGCGTCCCGAAGTCCTCGCACATATCGGGAAGTTGCCAGATTTGTAGCAGTGGACGTTCGAAATCTTCATCGGCCACCAGCAGGTTATTGCTGAAGGCATGGTTCACGCGCTCTTTTACGCCGGGACCCGTACGAATGTGCCAGCCAAAGTGATCGGCATTTTCACCACGTCGGTCGCGTGCAATTACGGCCATGCTGTTTACAAACGTGTTGTTGTAAATTTTGGCATCCGATGAATTGAGGATAAGCATCCCGTGATCGTTATTCACAAATACGTTGCCAGCTACCCGAACGCCCAGCGAAATCTCAAAGAAAAAGGCATTGCGGCTGGGCCATACACTGCGGCCTGAAAATGCTTCGTCGGTATGACCTACGCCTTCCAGCCAGTTATTGGTAAATACGCCGTCTACGTTACCCACATCGTACCAAATGCCATTCGAGTTGGGATGATCGATCACGAGATTGTCGTTTACAACCACGCGGTGCGACTGGTTGAAAATCTTAACAGCCGCCGGATAGTAGCCAGTGATGTTTTCAATATTGTTGCGGGTGAAAATATTCTTTTCAAGCAGTACATCATCTGATGCTAAAACATACAAACCTTCGGTACTGGTATCGCTGATTTTGCTGTGGCGCAGGGAAAATCCATCACCCAGTACAAAAACGCCCACGCGTCCGCCATAAGAGATAGAACAATGTTCTAATGTAGTTCCTACGACATCATTGCCATGGTCGTCTTCATCCGAATCGCCTTCGGGGAAGTAGCCTTCCACATCAATTACATGAAAAGCATATTGAGTGAAATCGATGCCCCGGATGGTAGGTCCCTGACCGTCTGCTTGCTTGCCGTGTACTTCTCGTGGTGTAATGATCAACGCTTGGTCAAAAGCCGTAATCTCCACTTCTTTGTCAGTAGGATCGGTGGAGATGTACACCGTTTCATTTTCGTAATCGATATAAAAATTATCCTCGTTCAGTTCATTCAGCCAGCCGGCGGATTGCAAGAACCGTCCGTCCACAAAAACCATGTCGTTATTGAATTTATGAAGCGGGGTTTGACGGCCGGCGCGTTCGGTTCTCCACCACGTATCGGGGCGGGAGGGAAAGAGGTCGGACCAATCGGTTTTCCACAAGCCGGGTTGGTCGCCATAACCGGGGCTTACCGTCTCCCAGTCATCAGCTACATATGTTCCTTTAAACACCGGTTTTTCATCCTGGTAGGGCTGCATGACTATTTTTTGATTGAGCTCAAGGTCGCCGGTCCGGTAGGTTCCGCCACGTAACACGATGGCATCTCCGGTAACCACTTTGCTGATAGCAGACTCGATAGTAGTGGGAGAATCCAGGGAAGCTCCTGCGGCATCGGCATTTCCATTGGGAGCCACATAATAGATGGTGCCGGAAACTTCCGGGAGTTCATAGTTTTGTTGGATGGGACCATAGGGACCACCGGATGGCTGAGCGGCCAGCAAGCCCATCAACAGAAAATTTAACAAGATGGCATGAAGAGTACTTGTATTCATAGAAAGATAGTGCGATTTATATGATTGATTGTGGGTGATATTAAAGGTTTCAGAAGTGAAAAACCAAAGCGGAATCTTCAGATAGACTGCTTTATTCTACGTCCAGGTATTTTTTGATGACGAGATACTTCAACTCGGTATCGCCCACATTACGGATACCATGCATGCTGTTGGGCGGACAGTAGAAACTGGCGTAAGGACCAGCGGTAGTGGTTTCGCCATCCAGATAAAATTCGGCGGTTCCTTCCAGTACAAAAAAGAATTCATCTTCCTGATGAGAATGTGGTTCATGGGTGGCTTTGTGGGGTTCCACCACGCTCATTTTTAAGGTACGGCCATCCAGAAATTTCTTATCCACAAACCAAAACTGATAACCCACCTCGGTAGAATCAATTCCATCCATATTAAACTTGCTGACTGTGTTTTCGATGGTGAATTCTTTAGGGGTGTTATCACTGGCAGATTGGGCTAAAAGAGGAAGGGCAAGTAAAGAGAAAAGAAGACTTAGGATATATTTCATTTGTACTCCAACTAATTAATGGTTGGATCTAAAATATAACAAAGGGGAGAAAAGGCCTAAGAATATAAGAAGGTGTACGCTATGTAAGATATGTTGGTGCTGGCTTAAGACTCAAATGTTAACTTGGAATACAAACCATGTACCTCATTGAAAAGAGCCACAAAAACACTAAGTCGTAAAGTAACACTAAGCCTGATCATTTCGTGTGCCTTCGTGTGTTTGTGACTTCGTGGCACCTAACAGTTGAGATAATTGTAGCGAATAAAAAGCCCGATAAGAAACTTTGAGTTCATCTTAATTCTGCCAATGTTATTTAAAAGAACCGGCAATAAAACAGCCAATGCCCATCGCAAAAAGCAGGATAGAAAGGGAAATTTCTACTATAAAACTACTTATGGGAAGAATAGTGATGCCGGCCAGGTTTTGGAAAAGCAGTATCCCACCAAAAGAGATAAAGGTGGAACCAGCGATAGACCAATTTTTCTTGTTGGAATGATCAGTTTCAGAAGTCTCTGTATGAGTACTCATGTCGTTTAGAGTTTTCTAAAATTGGAATGATTATTCGAAAGGAATAAAGATAAAATTAGGACCTTTCAGGTGGTCTCGGAAATTCGGCTATACCGCGTTTTGATGGTTACCGTATGCCATCCGCTGGCCGTATACAATTCTTTTTGCATAGTGACTTCAATCGTTAGTCGGTTGTTAGTAAGGGTAATAGATTCAGGAAAGGGATGTTTTTCCTGATCTTCAGATGCAGATTTGGGATTTAAAATGAACGCATCCTGGGCTTGATTTACTTCAAACTGCAAGGTCACTACATTCATAATATAATTGATGTAGAAATCAGCCGATTTGGGCGAAGCTTCAACGGGAAAAACCTGCACCGAATAAGGCATGGCCAATACATGGCGGTAATCCGTTTCCGTTAGTGATTCTTCTTTTTTGAGGATGCGAACCGATAAGGTATAATTTTGAGAATTGGTGAGCTCATCCAGCATATTTGTTGATGAAACGCCATCGAAATTGGCATCAACAGGGCGTTCACTTTGAGAGCTAACAGGTTGCCAAATACCCTTTAGTTCACTGTAGATCTGTTCAAAATCACCTGAATCCTGTTGTGAGTTCTGGACATCACATCCACCCGATACCATTGCCCCGAAAACGAGCAAAAGCAGAATATTTTTATAAGTTTTCATATGTCATATGTATATGTTAAAAAACACGTTTACCGGTTATCAATATTCCCCCGCCTACCGCAAGCGTCGCGCTTGTGGTTTGTTGGGATAAGACAACTCAGATAGAATATGCAAAATGGTACAAGCGAGATCCCGAACAATTCGGGACACCAGTCGGTTAGTAAAACGTTATAAGGATTTCCTTTTACATGTGTTCTTTTAAGCGGGAATCATGTTAGAATATTCTCAATTGACGCTTAATGTTAATTCATAATCTGTAGATACCCAAATAAAAGCCATACTACCGCTTATTGTACCAAACAAAAAACCCGGTTACCGGAAGGCTGGCACAGACTAAACTCGCCAAAAAAGCAAGAATTTTGCCCGGTAAGCCCCAAACCATTCCGGTATGAATGTCATAGTAAAGGTGGTCAAGCTGATCGGCCAGGGTGGCCTGCGAAAAGCGTTCCACATCCAGTAATTCCAGGGTGTACTGGTCGTAATAGTATTCATCATGATGGTAGAACTTGCCCTGGTATTTAAAGGCTACCACTTCAATGGCGTCATCTGCTTCACTCACGCGGGGACTCATATAAATACGCTTTGGTTCCGGGTAATCTTGCAGCGTTTTGTAAAAGGCTCTGTCAATAGCAGGAATACTGTCAGAGGCGGCCAGATTTGCATTATCGGGGTTTGAATGGGGATGTGAATGTTCCTGTTTGGTTTCTCCGCCTGAAGCGAGATAGTAGAGTCCGTTATCAAACCATTGGAAGCTCCAAACGAGCCCGGTACAGGCAATGATGAAGGCCAGGACAGTAACATAAAAACCCGGCACGTTGTGGAGGTCGTAATTAAAGCGTTTAAATTTGGCTGACCATCGAATCTTGAAACTCCTTTCCCGGCCACGTGCATTCCACTTGCGGGGCCACCAAAGGATCAGGCCGGTAAAAAGCAGTATCACAAAAATGAGCGTCCCGATTCCAACCACCGGCTTGCCGATCGACTCGGGTAACCACAGGTAGCGATGGCCCTGAATGATGAACTGAAAGAAATCGAAATCCCCATGGATAACGGATTCTTTTTTATGCAGGAATTCTCCGGTATAGGGATTCATAAAAGCAACCGCAAAATCTCGTACTCCATTTTCGGTGTAATAAAAGCCAACGGCAGCGGCTCCGGTTTCATCTTCATAGGTTAGCCCGGAGGGTGTTTTACCCGGCAAGTATGTTTTTGCAGTATCAACCAACACGCTTGGTGGTACAAAAGCCTGATCCTGTGGCTCTACAAACCGCCACGGCTCCATGGCATTCATAATTTCAGCCTGGAACACGTAGATACATCCCGTGATACTTACAATAAAAACAATGATTCCGGACGCCAGTCCTAACCATAAATGCAACCAGCGAACAATCGATTTCCACTTTTTCATGTTGTGTAGCTAACAGATAGTTAAAGTAAAATCCGGTATCCCCGGAAAAGAGGGAAACCGGAATACAAATTAATTGCGAGTGTAGGTGAGGGAATTTTTAAAGCTGGAAGAAACCTGCGGTAAAGTTGGCTTCTACCACGGCGCCTTGTTCGGCTGTGTAATTGTTTGGGTTGATGCGGTACACAAAAGACTCTTCGTCTTCAGGTACAACCATATAGATATGTTCTCCATCATAAAGGCTGGTGGCTGCCAGTTTTCGGCCGGTTCCTGAATGCTCGGGTACATCATCAATATAATTGATGGTTTTTGCGGAAAGATCGATGATTGCAGGCTGCAGCGGACCGTCAGCCCAGGCGCTTTGCTCGGAACGGTCTAACGTATTCATTTCTACGAATACTTTGTTGTCTTCGAGATACACCATGTGGGCAGTCGTTTTTCCACCGGTTACCTCGTTAAATTCGAAAATATAATCGTTGCTGAATTCCGTTTCGCCACTGTTGATGCGCAGGATAGCCGGGTCTTTAGTAAACTGGCTGTACCCGTTGGCCGGGTTAGAGTGGGAGAGAGCATACACGTTACCATTTTCATCTTTGATAAGTCCGGACATCGTCCCGAAGCCGCCAATGGGGCCGGTTCGGTCATCTTTTATCACCTTAACAAACTCGAGTGAGGGATATTCAAACACAGCAACACGGGCCGTATCTGTTAAATTTGTGGCAAAAGAATTAGGGTTGCTGGCGTAGTAGCTTATAAACAGGTGATTACCGGTTTGTACCATCCCGGAATAGGCCACGGTAGAATCGGAGAGGTTAGAGGTGGTGGTGTAGGTGCTGCTTTCTGCCGTCAGAGATTCAGGGTTAATGCGATGCAATGCAACCACATCCGAAGAGGAGGACATTTCTACGGCTACAATGTTACCGTCTTCAGCTTCGGTGATGTCCTGTAAGCTGTTATCAAAGGATGAGTTCCCGCCGGTTTCAACCAGTTCACCATCGTCATTTCTGCTTATAGCTACAATGTCAGTGAGTTCAAAACCACCGGTGGCGTACACCGTGCTGCCGATTTGATTGTAGGTATAGTATCCCAGCTGCTCGATGCCCCGGCTTACTGCCGACAGGTTGCCGCTCATTACATCGTCAAAGCCCACGGTGTAATAGGCGAAGTTGCCATCCGCACCCTGGTAAGCCAACGAAAGTACGTAGTTTTCTTCGCCGGTTTGATCGTCACCCGAGGCGTCATTTGGACTTGAGCAGGACGAGAGTACTACCGAAAAGGTAGCGAATAGGGTTAATAATAGCAGGGACTTAAATGCTGAATAGATTTTCATGATTCGGTTATTTGAGTAGTGAGGTTATTTAAATATTATATCTGAGTTTAATGCTGAACGAGCGTCCGGGCTTTTGCAGGTAGTACTGGTCGTACAGTTTGGAATTGAACAGATTGCGGCATTCTGCGGAGAGGTTGTAGGTTCCTCCATCAAAGGAATAGCCCAGCTCAATATCGTGCGATACCTGACGCGGAATGATGTATCTGCTATTGCCGGCCCCAAGCTCTGTCCAGGTGAGAGAGTATCTCTCCACAAAATTCACAAAATAGTTGAGGTTCAAATCAGAGCGGTTTGCCAGAAAATCACTGAAAGTTAAACCAGCATTCATATTGCCAAACAGGTAAGGTCGGTTTGGCAGGCGGTATCCATAGTGATAATTGGTTTGCCAGCCGGTTCCCGTAAACGAATCGTTATACACTCTTTTAGCCTGGTCGGTGATATCCTGGTAAGTGAAATTACCACCGAGCTTGAACATATCTTTCCACTGGTATTGAAGACTTGCTTCCACGCCCATCACCCGGGTTTTGCTCAAATTCTCGTACCGGGTTTGCGGGCTTGATACAGTTACTACGGTATAAATGAGATCTTCGGCTTCGCGGTAGATCAAGCTTGCCCCCAACGCCAGCATATGCTGATTGTTGAAGTTCAAACGATATTCGCTGCCCAGGTTGAGGTTGTGGCTTTTCTCGGGACCCAGATCGGGATTGGCTTGTACAAACAGTCCATCCCCAAAAATTTCTTCAGGAATAGGCATCCGGGCCGTTCTTTCGTATGATAGTTTTAGCTGTAGCTGAGGCACCAGGAAATAGGTTGAAGCCAGTCCGTAGCCAAAATTATGTTGTGAATTTTCAACAGCTTCGGTCCGGCGGGTTTCCAGGCCAAAATCTACTTCTTTGGATGTTTCAGCGCGGATGTGAAACCATTTACCAAACACAGTGGTGCTCCATTTGTTGGATATATCAAACTTGTAGGCCAACCCCAGCACCTGCTTGGTCTGTGATTTGGGGAATCTGTTGTCGACATTATTTGGATTTTCCTTATCGTGGGCCTTCCGGTGGAAGTAATTGAAGGAATAATTCAGCGCCAGGGAACTGCGGGTGTTTAGGGCATAGCCGGCATTTAACTGCGTATCAAACTGTTCTTCATCCAGGGTCGTGTTCGTCCGGTAAAATTCACCATCCGTGGATACGCTGCCGTCCGCCGTTCTTACGGTGGTTTTCTCTCCAAGCCAGTTGTAGCGTACGCCGCTGAGGGTATCAACGACTTGCGAGGTATTCAGGTTTAAGGCGCTGTACAGGCTGACATCAAGCCCTTCGGTAAACAGGTTCTTTTTGCTGTAACGCAGGGTAGGGGTTATGGATGAATTCTCGCGCATCACCCCCCCGTACACCGTGTTCATGGTAGCGCCGTGTTGAACTTGTTTATCGTTGGCAGTTAGAGAGAACCCCAACAACAGGTTATCGGCATAGGGCTTATTTACCAAGCCGGTTTCCAGCTTTACGGCACCTGAGCGGTAGCGATCGTGGAAGCGGGGTACCCAGGCGGTATCTACCACGGTGTTATTTTCCACAATGCGGGCCCAAACGTCATAATCGTTATCAGAGTAGTTGAGGAACAGGTTTCCTCTAAGCGTAAAGCCCGATTCAGGATTCGTATAAGCGCCATTTAAGGAAGCGCGGTGGGTGTTAAACGAACCGACAGAATAGGAAATATCGGCATAATTGTGCAGGCGGTTGGTTACGATGTTTACCGCGCCCCCCAATGCATCAGTGCCCAGCCAAACCGGAACCACCCCTTTGTACACGTCAATGCGCTCCACCATATTTACCGGAAGGTCCCCCAGCTGCATGGAGCCCGAATTGGCGATGGGAATGCCGTCTAAAAAGAATTTCACCTGATCTCCGGAAAAGCCGTTTAGCGAGAATTTATAATCGGAGCCCAAGCCGCCTTCTTGTTGAATGCGAACTCCGGGCACGCGGTTTAAAACGGATTTGGCATCGCTGGTGCTGTTGGCCAGGTTTTGTGCAGAAACCGAGGAAACCTGGTAGGCCTGTTCAATCACCCGTCGGGTAGCCGATTTAGCATTTACATAGATATCATCAATCAGGTAACTTTCCGGCTCTAATGTTATGTTGAATGCTTTTGGTGTTTCGGCTGATATTTTAATTTCCCTGAGATACGTTTTAAAACCAAGGGCGCTTACTTTGAGCTGGTAGGAGCCGGGGAGGATGCCGGAAATCCTGAAGTTCCCTTCAATATCGGTTATGGCTCCTTTGTCGGTATCTGTCAGCGTTACATGTACTCCGGGCAAGGTTTCTCCGGTGGGAGAGCCAACTTGTCCTTCTATAGAAACTCTCTCATTACTTTGAGCAGAAATTTGTTGGGTGAAGAACAAAAAAAATAGGGGCAGTAAAAAAGCCAATGACCATTGGCTGGGGCGTAACGTTAAGTTCAATGCTCTACTTCTACAGAACTTTATATACTATTTAAAATTAATCTAAATAAGGATACGGATAATCTGATTGTTGAGCAACCTTCAATCAGGGTTATTTTAATGAAGAGCAGATTAAAGAAATTTAGAAATGTACAATGGCAAAAAGTTGATGTGGAACTTGTACCATGTTTTACAACACATCTTTAAGGAAGAATAGGTGTAGTTGATTCTGCCAAATAAGAGCTTAAAACATCCCTTTAGTTATAGAGAGATGCAAAGTTATATCCGATAGCAGCAGGTGTTAAATGCATCTATGCTTTATCCAAATGATACCTGAGCGCCATCCGTATGCAAATCATTAGTTCTTTTTGGGGTAGAGGTTGGTCAACAGGCAGCATAATTGCGCGCTTGCCATCAAAGTTTAGTTCATTACCAAAACGTGACCGGTACGAATCTAACAGGGAAGTATTGCAGCTTACATACATTCCAATAGAATCCGGGTTTTTGGCTTTCCAGTCTATGCGTATGGTGGTGCCGCTTTTGGTTTTTGAAGGGAGGTAAGCCGGCTCGCTCCATTTCAGGGTTTCCTCCAGATCTCCGACGCCTTCTGTACTTGCAGCCACTTCATAAATAAGCTCACGCAGCTGCTCCATCTTTGGTTTGATGTGATCGGGGTAGGAATCAAATTTTTGCTGGACGGAGGGAGACATGAGATATAATTTGAGTCAATTGTTCTTAGCCGGTTGGCCGAATGATCGCGAAGCAGTGGTCTTATCAAAGTAAATCAATACATCAAAATAATCGGCAAGGGATATATTTTTGTAAGGATCATCTCTTGCTACGGAACCAATACTTTTCACAGGCTTTTCTTCTTCTAACCAGCTTCCCAAAGCATTTTCCTTAATCTGCCTAAGGTTCAATGCGAAGGCGGGTAGTTCCAAAGTTCTTAGCGCATATTCGACAGATCCCTTCTTTGGCGATGGGGCCGGATAGGAAGCTACTGGTTGACCGGGTCCCAGAACGGCTGAATAGTGTCCATCCCCGAATGAAAAGACTACAGGAACATAACTCTTGCCATACTTCTCAGACAGTTCTCCCCCAAACCAATAGGGAGAACGTGCAATATGATCATTATGAGCCCAGAGCAATAATGGTGTATTTCTATCAATGCTTTTATTGAAATAGATCCAGTTTATATTTTCAGCCATGCTTTCATCTCTTGTTTTACCACCGGGAGTAAATCTGCCCATCGCTTGCTCCACAATTCTCGCATATTGTATAGCCCATTCCACCGTTTCCGGATTAACGTATTGAATATATTTGATACGGTTTTCAGAAAGAGTTTTATATACGTCCTGAGTTAACTGGTGTATCTCAATGATATTTTCATCATCTATTCTATTAAGTTCGGAAGGATTTGCGGGGAATTGATAATCCTGTTGCAGCGTATCAAATAAAACCGGATCAACCTGTTCCAAAAAGGTAAGAACACTGTCGGCTGCCCGCGATGGAAAGGCCATATCAAATCCATAAACCTCAATTTTACCTTTTCCGGAGGTGTTGTAATTTTTCATCCATTCCATAAAAGCAAGCATTTCTTCCGTATTCCAGACCCAGTAGCCAAGATCAGCCAGAGCTTCTTTTGCATCTCCTTTCCCTGTTAGAATATAGTTGTTGATTTCCCTTACTTCGGGCATGTTGGCTTCAATGGCAACCAATAACGTGTCGTGTTCTTGAGCGAACCATTTTACAAACCGGTGTTTCATCCTAAAAAACTCTCTGGTACCGTGGGTAGCTTCTCCCAAACCAATAATGCTTGCGTTTTGAAACAGTGGGGTTAAGTGATCTAAGTCTGAAAAATCATTTTCAGGTTCAACAGAATGAAGAGCTATCGCTTGATTGCTAAGAAAAGTGAGCTCAGCTGGATCTAAGCTCCAGAAAATTTGATTGCCCGGATCATATTTCTCACCTTCTGTAAATAACTCTATGTCATCAAACCAAACACTTCCTTTTCCATTATGAAAGAGGTCCAGGTAGATCAATTGGGCCTGCTTATCAATGGAAACAGAAGCGGAATATTGCTGCCATCTATCAGTTTCAGGTAATCCCTTTTCAGGGCCTCTTGTGGATGAAAGAACTTCAGACTCATCGTCAAAGGCAATCAATCTAAAAAAAGCAGTGCCGTTTTGTATCTGATCACTACGCATCCAAAGTTTGACTTCCAGGTTTTTCCCAGCAGCAATATCCGCAGGGATACTTTGACGGCTTATTGCATAACCGGAATCATGGCCTGGCAAGGCTGTACTTTTAAGACTATATTTTCCCGACTTAGCCACCAGAGAATCAAGAGAGAGTTCAAACCCATCCCAACGGGTAGACCAGCCTGTGGGTTGGTTCGGGTGTACTATGCCAGCTTTTTCGAAATTTAGATTTTGGATGTGTTGGCTATAAGCTAAATCAAAACCATCCAGCAATAGAGCAAGAATAAATATTAATAGTCTTTTCATTTGTACCCCTTTTAGTCGATCAAAATTACTGATGACTATCTCAAAAAAATTTGCACCAAAAATCAATTGAACCAATTTATACCATTTAGATTTTCAGGACAAGTCAACTCCTCTACAACTTCAAATACGAGCTCAGCAGTTCTCCCCATTCACCGATAAAAGCGGTGTAATCCTCAGTAGTAAAATCCTTAATAAACGCTTTTCCTTTTTCACTGAGAGCAATGTACTCATAGGTTACTTCTACTTTGGTATCCGATTCTGACAGTGAGGTGCAATGCACTTTTATGAAACCCACCTTTTCTTCTGGCTCTACTTTGTAGAACTCAACAAGATAATCCTCCGGTTGATAGTTTTTCACAATCCATATGGCTGATGTTGCCGCGTGGTCATGGTTCGTAGTCAGGAAGACGTAATTTTCACGTAACTCCGTAGTGCCCATGATATTTTCATAATCCCAACCCGGCACCCATAGTTTTTCGCCCTCGGCACTAAACAGGGGAAAGAGTTTGTCGGCCGGGTATTTTATTCGAAAATCTGCTGTGTGAGCTATACGATTCATTAAAGTCACCGATTATAAAAAGAGTATAGAATAATTTTTAAAAGAAATACCGGAATTAATGGTATTAACACAAATAAAATCTCCATTTCCCGACCTCAACTAAATCCTTTCCTTGGCAAGAAGAGGACTTTTAGGGGGGCTTTTAATTTTACTTTATGATTGAATGCTTTTCAGGGAGCTTTTCTCCTTGCTGAAGTAGTAGACAGAGGAGGTCAAAATCGTGGTGTCAAGGACAAAACTATTTACCTAAAGCAGGAACCTTGTATCTCTACAGGTTCCCTAAAAATTATAACTAACACCAACCCGGATAGATGATTCAATAATTTGCTGCTGGTATGAACCATCCTGGGAGAAAGTCAGAAGCGAATGGGTTTTGATATATGGATTTATGAATAAGCTACCTCCAAAGTCAAAATCATATTTGGCTCCAATTCCTGTTATCCCGCCGAAGCCCGTTTGATCATCTATGGAATTAGAACCACTAATATCTATATCAAACAAAAGTCCGGCATGGGCATATAAATACTTCAGGAAACTGGCCCGAAGCTGAACCGGAATCTCTAACAATTGTACATGGGTAGTGTAAGAAGGGTAATCAATATTCGGATTAGGAGAAGGACGTTCCTTGAATTTGAAGTCTGAATACTCAATACCTGTTTCCAGTTCCAGCCAATTGTTTAATGGAGAAATGTAGTTGATGCCTATAGAATAGAAAGATTGGCCAATAAAGCTTGATGCACCAACTATATCTTCAGAATAAATAATATCGGATTCTCCGATGGTGGAGATATGGAATCCGATTTTATGAGCTGGTGAATCTTGATATTGAGATTGTCCGTGGGCCGAAGAAAAGGCACACAGGATTAAAGTAATAGAGGCAAAAAATATATTTTTCATTTTTCCCGGGTAAGATATCTTGACATTTTTATCTCTTACCCGGAAATCTATCATTTTAATTATTAATTCGCTCAGCAATCATCGAGGAAAAATAGCTAACGCCTACTCTTATAGCTTCCTCATCCACTGCAAAATTTGGAGCATGGGGCATAGAGATGATTCCTTTCTCAAAATTTGATCCTCCTAACAGAAAATAGACTCCTGGTACTTTTTGCTGAAAGTATGCAAAATCATCACCACGGCCATCGGGAATAGCGCCATAGAGAGGTAGTGCACTGGGCGCTTCGTAGATCTCTGAAATGGTTTGAATGGTCTGCTGGGCCAGTTGCTTATCATTATCGATATTGCCTCTGTCCGGTGAGTAAGTCAGTTGATTTGAAGCAAAGGAAAGATCAAGGAACAGGTTTGCATAAGGAGATTGCTTGATCTGACGTGTGATGCGCTGGGGGATGGACTTCATGAGTTGCTGGTTGCTGGTGCTTAAAATAGCACGGATGGTTAATCGGCCCTCATTTTCTTCCACCCTAAATTGATCACTTACCGTGATGTAATCCTGAAAAATGGTGTTTGGGTTACCAATGCCAATTTGCGGGTCCATTAGGTTGCGGGTATCCCAAAACTTACTATCCTTTGCCACTGTCTGCAGGTTATATACGATGCGCTTTGAAAAAGCAATGATGGAATCACTTTGAGCATTTTCTTTAAAAGTGATATTGAGTTGTTTGTAATCGGCATACAGGTAGCCCGGTTTGGTGGCTACCAGTCCGGCAGGCATAGGAGAGATATGCACGGCATACATTTCATCAGGGGTGATAAGCTCAAAAACGCCATCTGAAATCATGGCTTTAGCGCCCTTGAAGTCCTCTTCTGAAGGTTGAAAAACAAAATAGACCGTTCCCTTAAGATCCTCTTTTTGCAAGCTCAGTACCGATGCCATCCCAAGGGCAATGGCGGTATGCACATCGTGCCCGCAAATATGACGTACGCCTTCATGCTTGGAAGCAAATTCCACATTTTCGGTGTGATGAGTAGGCAAGGCATCAATATCAGCCCGCCAGGCTATTCTCTTACCGGGTTTATCGCCGTTCAAAATGCCAACCACTCCATACCCGCCAATGTTAGTATGAACTTCCAAACCGAGTCCTTCCAGGTATTCTTCAATCAAAGCGGAGGTCCGTTTTTCCTCTCCGCCAATTTCAGGGTACTGATGCAGGTCACGTCGTATCTTTACCAATTCCTCAAATAGTTCATCTGTATCTTGCTGAATGGTTTTATGCAGGGGAGAGGCATCCTCTTTCACCTGTGCCCAGCCGAACTGCCAAGATACCAGCAGAGCGCTAAAGCAAAGGATTCTAATGATTGCAGGAAGGGTAATTTTTGTCAGGTAATTCATCTTATCGTAGTAAGTACATTTCTGTTGTTATTTATCCTGTTGCCAACTTAGGTGAAATGCATTCCATCTCCTGTCACATATGTGACAAAATCATCGTTGGGCTATTCTTTTCCGAATACGGCTCAGGGATTGCCGTTCAATTCCCAGAAAAGAAGACAAGTGCGTTAAGCTGATCCGGTTCATCAGATCCTCGTTTTCCTCAAGAAATTGCAAATATCTCTCTTCGGCCGTATTGAATAAAAAACCTTCCACGCGATCACTTAAAATGGTTAATACTTTTTCGGCGATAAGCCGTCCCTGCATCTCGCTGTTTTTGAATTTTCTGTAGCTTTCCTGAATACTTTCGTACGACTGATTTACCAGTATGCAAGGTTCCAGGCACTGTATGTAATACTTGGTGGGTTTTTGCCGGATGAAAGCCGGGTAGTCGGTCACGAATTCCCGCTCTTTGGTGAAGCCCGTTGTTATCTCACTGCCTTTCTCATTGATATAGAAGCGCCTTAACAGACCGGAACAGACAAAACTCATATGGGTTTGAACTCCGCCGCTTTCCAGATAATAATCTCCTTTATCCATTTCCTGCAGGCTTAGCTTGGTACGAATAAACGCCAGTTCTTCCGGAGTTGAATGCTGAAACTGTTTTAGATAGGCTTGATAGTAGGCTTCCTGCTTATTCTTCATCTTTATGGATCTATGCCCCGATACCATAAAGGACCGGAAATGTTTAATTACAAACGGCTTGGATTTTAAAAAAAGTAAGCTTGTCAACCAAGCAAAGTTTCAGTCCCGGGGACTTCATCCATAAATTAAAAATTAGAGGTAGTATATATAATACGTTAAAATAATGGCTGACATGTTATAAATGCCATGCGCAACTATGGATGCCGTTAGTCTTTTGGTGTACAGGAAAAGGGCCGTGTAAGCAATAGTTGGCACTAAGATATCGAACCAGCCTAATGCATCAGACGGCAAATGCCCGGCAGCAAAAAAGACGATGGATAAAACAGCTGCCACCCAAACTCCGGTGTTAGGGTTCTCGAAAAGATCTTTCAGCACATTGATGAAGTAGCCCCTATTGAAATTTTCTTCCGTAATCCCTCCGCCAATCACCCCTAAAGCAATAAAAGAGAAGAGACCTAAAAAGGAACCATCATACATGGAAACCATCTGAGTAATATCAGCACGTTCGGCACCTCCGGTATTTGGAATGATTACTCCGAATTGCAAAGCCGTCCAGCCCAAGCCGGTGATTATCCCCAACAGACTGTCTGCCTGCCAGTGCTTCTTCGAAAGTCCGATATACAGGAAATCTTTATTTAAAATTTTGAGAGAATAATACAGCAGGATTCCAACAGTGGTGAGCTGAACCAGAGCAATGATTAATAGATTTATTCCTGTAAGGCCTCCGTTAATTTTCGTAATGCCAAAAAACAGATTGGGCAGTGCAAATAAGATAAATCCAGCTATTATTGTTGGTATAAAAACCAGAAGAGTTTTCTTCTTGCTAACGCCGTTTTTGCCTTTGTGTGTCATATGTTGGAGGATTAAGTGAAGGATGGAAACAAGGCAACTACGGAAGAATAGCTTAAGTTGTTACTTAGTTTTATGCACTCGCTTCTATAAAAGTCAGGCGATCCATACATGCTCATTCTACCTTTATTAAGTTATCCATCCTTACCAGGTCGGGTCGGGTTCCATAAGGATCAATGCTCACAAACTGTGGCAAGCTGTCAACTTTAAAGGATAGCTGCTGCTTGCCATCTCGAATGGTTCTGGACTCCAATAAGATAATCTGCTCCCTGGAAGCCTCTGAAGGATGTTCGGTAAACAGTCCAATCGGTATTGGCTCCTGCATAGAAACCGGTAATTCAACTCCGTTCACCGCTTCAAATTTTGCGGCATTAATGGTGATTTGTAACTTATAGCGGCCATCAGCAAGTTGCTCGTACTCCACATTATTCACCGAAAGATCGTAAGTAATGATTTTCTTAAACCAGTCATCAACCAGGGAATGATGCTTTTCAGGGGTTATCTTGTACAATTCATCCAGGAATTCCCGGGAAGTCACCGTGGCATCGGTTTCGTGTTGATGATGTGTTACCAACGTTTTTAATACTTGATTTAGGGACTTTTCGCCTATCAATTCTTTGAGGGCGAGCATCACCATATAGCTTTTGCCATACAGCATGTAATGCTCGCCTTGCTCCAGGTACAGCGGTTGCTCCGGCGTTGAGGCGTAAGAGCGTCCGTTGAAATAGGTGTGATTGGCAGATTTACCCAGCTGGAATAATGAAGACATTCCGTAGTGTTTTTCCATCACCACGGCTTCGGTGTACTTGGCAAATCCTTCCACAAAAATAGCTCCTCCACTGATGCTTTGGGTACTCAGCATATGTCCCCACCACTGATGTGCCACTTCATGGATAGTCCGTTTTGTCACCAGGTTGAAGACCTCCGGTGCCCGTTCATCCACCAGGTAAAAATTATCTTCTACCATGCTGATGGTACCGGCGGCAGCATATCCCCCAAATCTCCAATACGAAGGAATTTCTACAACGCGCAGGTGATCGAGCCGATATTTTCCAAACTCCTGTTGTGCATAATCCAGGGTTTGCCTCATGCTTTCCATAGTGGTTTGATTATTGAATGTATGCTTGGCATGGTAATAATGCTCTAAGTTGATGCCTTTGTAATTTTCATGCTCTATGGCATACTCAGCGGAGTGATAGGTGATAGCAGGGGCAACCGGTTTTTGGGCTTTATAGTGATAGTAATGGCGGCCGTTTTCAGTCCATTGCTCTTCAAGATGGCCGATTGAGATGCCGGTTTGGGAGTCAGGGACTGACAAGATGGTTTCAAAATCAACCCGGCCAAAACCGGATTCCATCACATCAAAGTCAGCTGCCGAAGGTTGCTCAAAGGCACGTTTTGGGAGTCCTCGTTTTTCACGTTCGGTATTATCGCTGATTTCCAGATCGTCGGTGTAGCCCAAATAGGGACTGAAATCGCGCATATGCACAAAGCTTCCGTTATCCACCAGGTCTCTTCCGGATTGCAGGCCTTTATGGCTACCATCCGCGGTAAACGCAAGCGTAACCGTATCACCAGGCAAAACCGGGCTCTCAAATCTAAACTCAAAAAGCCCAAGGTCGGAGTTCTGTGCAATTAGTTGGGCCTTTTCAAGCCTAAGATTGGTCATAGGTTTTTTTTGGATGATGAGCGCCCTGGAAACCACGGAGTCACTTTTATTTTTAAGTACATAAGTGGCATCCACAGCATAGCTTCTTTCTTCGGGATAAAGTGCCACATCGGTTTTGATGGAAACGGGGTAAAGCCACGGTTCCTCGTCATAATGTTTATACTTTTTCTCATAGTCCGCCCACCGGTCCAGCCTTTCTTCAGAATACAGATACTCGGTTTCAATGTTGGTTTTGTAGAAGATCATCCCGGAGGTGCCAAGAAATCCCAATCCAAGTACTACAAGCACTGTTGTTTTCTTTACCGTCCAGCCTCTGAAAAGCTGTTTAAGATGAATGCCAAAGCTTTCCGTAATCCCTCTTCGCCAGACGTGTAATGCAAGCAGAGAAAGTATCAACCCTAAAAAGAGCCAGTGAGTGGATAAAAGGTAAAAACTGGATGCGCTGTTGCTTACGCCCGACATATCAGAAAAAGTAACCGATGGCATTGCCCCAATTTGCAGCAATTGGTGTTCAATACCGAGTTTACCCGAGAGAGGCGTCCCAAATACCGCGACCACTAATCCGGTGATTGCCATCCCCAGGTACTTACCGGACGACAGGGATTGTATGAACAATCCAAGCAAGAGATAGAAAACGAGCGGAATTCCCTGGAAGTAATACAGGGAAAGATAGGTTCCCGGATCAATTCGGGGATAGTCCAACAGCATCTGGAAGGCTATGGCGATGATAATCTCCAGACTGATAAACAAAAAAGGGATACATAAAAGTACCGACACTTTGGACCAGAAGAAGGAGGCATTGGAAGAAGGAGTAGCATCTAAAATCAGATGAAATTGCTCACTGCGTTCTTTCCATGCCCATTCGCCGCTGTAAAATACAATCAGCAACAACCCGAAGATAAAGATAGCGGTGTTATTCATTCCTGCTAAAAGGGAGGTGACCGGGTAGAGGCTTTCCGAATAACTACCTCCACCCATAAGCGTTGTGTAAAACTCTGAGCTGATGATAAAAGCCACCAACACCATCATCGCCTGAAAGGGCAAACTTTTTAGCAGTTGCTTGAGGCCCATGTTAGTTTGTGAGAGAAATCCCTGCCAAAAAATTCTACCGGAATGTGTAGATGGAACTACGGGTTGATAGGCTGCATTGGGCGATACGTCTTTCCTCAGAGTTTCTTTATCTGAAAAAGATTTTTGGTTCCTTTGCTGTAAGGCTCGGAATGAAAATAATCGGTAGGCAATTCCGAGCATAACAAACGACAGAGTGATCCAAAGCAGGCGATTAAGCAGGAAATTACCGGTGAGTGATACCAGTACTTCGTTTTTTTGAAGAGGCTTGAGGTACTGGCTTTGCTCCATAAAGGCTGAGATTCCAAAAGGATCACCCAGGGCCGCCAGCCTCATATTGTCCGTATGAGTGGGAGCTGAATCAGCCAGGATGGGGGAGTTGAAGAAAAAGGAACACACGAAATAGAGCACATACACCATCACCGCGGAGGAATAAACCGCCATCCTGTTTTTGGTGAGCAATCCCACGGAAAAGATAAAGGCCGAACAGATCAGGACATTAGGAAATACGAATACCAGCCAGTTCCAGAAGTAGGGAAAGAGGCTGAATGTAGCCAGGCGTTCGGGGTCCAAATCGAAAAGAAGGTGCCCGGCCATCATCCCCAAAACCAACGGACTTACGGCCAGCAGGCTAAACAAAAATACGCCGCCAAAACGGCTGATAAAGAACTGATGCTTTTGAACGCCGGTGCTGAATACAATTTCCTCCATGTGGTGATCCCGGTCCCGCAAAATCCCGTTGATCACAAAAAACATGATGGCAAACACATCGCCCAGCGTAAAAATGGAGATGTAATAGCTGATCTGATAAGGGGCGTTAAAGTCGACCATATCAGGCGCAAAAGCCTGTCCGCCTACCTGCAAACCAGTCAGGAAAAACAGGATCATTGCGGCGGGTAAGGCCCAAAGTTTTCGCTGGTACTGGATTTCGAATTTGAGTAAGGCAGTAATCATGATACCCCCATAGTTTGTGGTTCGGAAGTAGAGACCATGGAGAAATAGAAGTCTTCCAGGTTGGGAGTTACGGCTTCAAAATCGTTGCCTGGTGCGTGATCTGCTTTAATGTGGATTTGTGTGTTGCCCGCGGCAAGCCGGGTGGAAATGACCTGGTGATTTTCACGGTAATGATTCAATTCATCGGTGGATATAGTCTTCTTCCACACCTTACCATCCAGTGTTTTAACGAGATCGGAGGGATTGCCGTGAACCAGAATCCTGCCCCGGTCAAGGATGGCCATATTGGAACAGAGATTATACACATCCGCCACAATATGGGTGGAAAGAATGACGATGATATCTTCCCCGATTTTGCTAAGCAGGTTCAGGAAGCGATGCCGTTCTTCCGGGTCAAGTCCGGCTGTAGGTTCATCCACAATAATGATGCGGGGATTTCCAAGCAGCGCCTGGGCAATGCCAAACCGCCGGCGCATGCCCCCTGAATAGGTTTGAACATGTTTCTTCCGGTGCTCCCACAAATTAGTTTGATGGAGCAGGTTTTCAATTTGACGTTCCCGTTCTTTCTTGTCTAAAAGTCCCTTTAATACGGCAATATGATGTAGCAGCTCAATGGCGGAAGTTTTGGGATATACACCAAACTCCTGCGGCAGGTAGCCAAGTCCGTTGCGCACCACATTGGGTTTGGTCTGTATATCTTCCCCGTTGAAAAGAATCCTTCCTGAAGAAGGCGACTGCAGCGTGGCAATGGTTCGCATCAGGGTTGATTTGCCGGCGCCGTTGGCTCCCAGCAATCCATACATGCCGTTTTGTATGGTGAGGGATACTTGGTCCAGGGCTTGTACTCCGTTGGGATAGGTTTTCGAAAGTTGTTGTATGTCCAGCGTGTTCATAAAGGCGCATTTTAAGTTGAATTTGAGCGAAACTACGAGCACTTGATTACGTTGTTTAGAGCGGATGACAGACAAACCTCTTTTTAATACAGACCCCATGAAATTGCATATGAAGCTTATTGATACGGAAAAGCACTGGGTTCATCCCAAAAATGATAGTGTTCGTCCAGGGGCAGAGAATGAAAGCCTGATTTCCTCTATTTTTGCGTCATGAAAAATGCTTTAATGAAATATCGAGCCTTTGGGATTGGACCGGCTGTCACTTTCGGGATGATCCTCTTGATGGAGTTTATCGACCTGATCCGGATTCCTGAAGATGAATGGATTACCAATACTATTCTATTCAGCTTTTATGCTTTTTTCACATCCCTGGCCATCCATAAATACCTCCAAAAGGGAGGCACAGTGATTAGGGTTGTGGCCGGTTTTATCATGCTGGCTATAGTGATTTTCAGTATTGGCTATTTTACCGGTCACCTGGTGGATAATCCCCTGATGATTTTGCTGATGATCTCCTTTTGGCTGATCCTCTTTTACTTTATTCTGCCTGATTTTTTCAGCAAGTACCGGTTGCTCATTATGGGTTTATACGGGGGATCAGCGCTTTTCTTTTTATATGCCCGTTTGTTTACCGGCAGCTTTGAACTATACGAAAGCACTTACAAGTTTTGGGCCTTAAGCCTGTTCTTACTCCCTGTTCCCATCCTGATGGGGCTTTGGTTTTATGAACAATGGAAATGGTTCCGTACTCTGAAAGCAGAGAAAGCCCGGGCAGAACTGGCCCTCTTGCGAAGCCAGATCAACCCGCATTTTTTCTTCAATACCCTGAACAATCTCTATTCGCTGGTGGTCAATCAATCCGATCAGGCCCCGGATGTCATTCTGAAACTGTCGGATATAATGCGGTATACTATTTACGATGGGAAAAAAGATCAGGTATCACTGAAAGAGGAAGTGGATTACCTGCAGCGATATATCGATCTACATAAAATACGATATCAAAAAGAGGTGGACATTCGCTTTGAAAAACCGGAGGATGAGGAGGTGAAAGTCGCACCGCTGTTGTTCATTATACCGCTGGAAAATGCTTTTAAGCATGGAGTGGAAAGTCTGCGGAAGGGAGCGTATATCCATGCTTCCTTACAAGAAGAGCCTGAAACGGGGGAGGTGGTCTTCCAAATTCAGAATAATTATGAGAAGCAGGATGGTTCTGAAGCTAACGATGGTATTGGCCTGCGAAACCTGAAGCAGCGATTGGAACTTCTGTATCCCAACCGTCATACGCTGAATATTGAGAACAAAGAAGGCGTATTTTCTTTAACTCTACAGCTCAACACGCTATGATCAAATGCATCATTGTAGATGACGAACCCCTGGCACACGACTTGCTCAAGACATTCTGCGAGCGATTGCCTCACCTGAAAGTTACCGCCCAGTGTTATGATGCCCTGGAGGCGATGGAGTGGCTCAATTCAAACACGGCAGATCTTATGTTTTTGGATTTACAGATGCCCAAGCTCAAAGGCTTTGATTTTCTTCGAACCCTTCGGCACCCGCCAAAGGTCATTGTGACTACCGCGTATAAAGAACATGCGCTCGAGGGCTTTGAACTGGCGGTAGAAGATTACCTGGTGAAACCCTTTAGTTTTGAACGGTTTTTGAAGGCGGTTAATAAGGCCGTTGCGGAATTTCCATCAACCGGGAAAAATCAGGAAAGACAAAATAGGGAGGAAGCATTGACTTCCAGTTTCTTTGTGAAAGGAGATCAGCAGTATCACCAGGTGAAAGCAGAGAAGATTTTGTACGCCGAAGCCCGCGGGAATTACTCCGCTTTGTTTTTGGAGGGAGATCAAGAACTGCAGGTGCATGAAAAGATCTCGGACCTGGAAGAAATGCTTCCGGCTCCGTCATTTATGCGGGTACACCGGTCCTTCATTGTTTCGGTAGATAAGATCAAAAGCATCCAGGGAAATACGATAACGATAGGAAAATCAGAAGTGCCTATCGGACAGACTTACAGTAAGATTGTCCGGGATATTATTTTGAAGATGTAGCTGGGACTGTGATAGTACCTATAAGTCAGGTAGCAAGATCAAGGAGTTCTTCACCTATAGAGGAAGAGAAAAGAGGGCAGAAGTGAGTGGGGAGCATACTCGCTTTATGAAGATTCTTGAGCTGAAAACCAGCAAGTATGTACGGAATATAAGGTTTGACTCGTTGGGAATGTGATTTATAGCACTTCTAAAACTCCAGCTTATCGTAATTTAATAAATGAACTAGGGCATCTCCCAGTTCTTTTGTGCCGACAAAAGAACCAAAAACTCTCGCCATCGAAAAAAGAGCTAAAGTTGACTCCATTACGCTAAAAGAAATCAATGCTCCATCACAGGACTTGCAGGAAAGTCATGAGCCATGCGGTATGATTTCTTTCTTCACGCTGCATTTCATCATCTTCTTCACGCTCTTTTTTCAAAAGGCAAATTATGAAGATAATTTTCTGTGTCTCCGAAATGATATTTTTAATTATGAGCTTGGTAGCAGGTTCAAAGTGTCCTTCTCCTTCTGAAGGCTAAGCCTTCAGGTACTTTTGCTTTTGAGGTACAACCTCAAAAGATCCCTTGGTAACGATCCCTCGGTATAATTATCTCCAATTTCATAAAGAGATCTTTTCAAGTTGCACTTGAAAAGTACAAGCATGAGGAGGCTTCGCCTCCGTTAATCTGATTTAAGATTGGGTGTAAATTTTGAATTTTGGATTTTGAATGCTGAATTTGCATTGGTCATTGGTCATTGGTCATTGGTCATTGGTCATTGGTCATTGGTCATTGGTCATTGGTCATTGGTCATTGGTCATTTAGTTCTGACTCCTGAATTCTTGTCAACGAACGTAACAATGAAAAAACTTAAATCTGATAAAAAGAAAAAGGCGCCTTGGCCTACCAAGGATGCTATGGCACAGGTTTACGAAATGAATCTTTGGGGCGGGGAAGGGGATGATTTTTATTCAGGCTCCGGCTCGCATCACCCTGATATCGTTGATCCTTATATAGAGAAAGTACGTTCATTCTTGAAATCCTTTGAAGAACCATTGGTGGTATGTGATTTGGGCTGCGGGGATTTCAACGTTGGCAGGCAGTTGATTGACCATGCTAAAAAGTATATTGCGGTGGATATCGTTGAAGAGCTCATCAATCGTAATAAAGAAAAATACCAGGAGGAAAAGCTGGAATTCCGTTGCCTGGATTTAGCTATGGAAAAATGGCCCTCCGGAGATTGTGCAATCCTGCGAAATGTACTTCAGCATTTGTCCAATGCGGAGATACAAGCCATCGTGAGAAAGCTGCCCGGTTTTAAATATGTGATTCTAACAGAACATGTGCCTGACGGGGATTTTATTCCAAACAAAGATATCATTTCGGGGCAGGGAATCAGGCTGAAAAAGAAAAGCGGGGTAGACTTGTTGGCTTCACCTTTTAACCTGGAAGTCGAAGAAGCAACGCAATGGCTTTCGATTCCTTCCAAAGAATGGGGTGGAAGGGTGGTTACGACCTTGTATGAAATGGGAGATTTTGAATGTTGAATTATGGATTCTAAACTGAGTTCTGAGTTCTGAGTTCTGAGTTCGAGATTCTTTATCTATTTTCTTTGCCATTGCATTTGCCCAAAAGTTGTAGAAGATCTTCATCTAAAGATAGCCTCTAGAATTGGTGAAATGTGCAATTAGGACTTTGTACAAGACCAATTCAAAGTAGCAGAGTCAGTTAAAACTGCTGGCTATTCCCGAACTTCTTCAATAATGGATTCACCGCTGCTTTGGTCCTCTCCAGTCCATTGCCACTTTTCGTGAAGTCGAAGCCTGCCATCGGGAAGTAATTTCGGGCTTGAGTGACATTTCCCGGTCTTGAGTTCTCCGTCTGTGTTTACGTGAGAGTATCGCATTTCCAAATGATTGTCAGCTCCAACCTTCGCTGTTAAGGTGCCAAAGTGAATGTTGCCGCCCTCATAAGTGGCCCAAACGGCATCACCTTTTTGGCGATAGTGAAAGAGGGTTTCACCGCTGACATCGCCATTGCTGGTATTTTCCACAGATCGGAATTTACGGTTGTTGTAGTTGATAGTGGTCATAGGAGATATTGCTGTGATGGCATTACACATTTGGTTCGTTAAGAGATAATGGACAGATTGTGCAATCCACTCTACTTACCCTGATCAAAAAAGAAAGTGATCCAGAAATAATTGTGCAAATGGCGAACCTTGAACTTCAGCAGCATCCAGGGGATTTCCCCACCACATTCCCTCACTATTGGCCAGCAGAATCAGAGTCAGGTTTTGTTCTGGCACTTTCAGGTAGAGTGCACTAAAGCCGGCTTTTTCATCCCAGCCGGAATGCCAAATTAGCTTCTCACCTTTATAATCCTGTACATACCAACCGAAGGCGTAGGGAAGATCCGTCCCATCCGGAGTAACCGCAGGGGTGAAAAGTTTTTCCATGGTAGATTCAGATGCAAGCTGATCCGTATCAAGGGCGATGTCAAATTTGGCCAGATCATTGACGGTAGAAACGATGCCTGCACCGCCGGCCAGATGGCGTTCGATATGTTTTTTCCGATTATATCCATTTTCGGAATATTCAAATCCCTGCGCCATATCAAAAAATACCAGGGCTTTCTCACGCTGCCACATGCTGGACATGGTTCGGTCCATGCCGGCAGGTCCAAGAATATTCTTCTGAATGAGTTCTGCCATGGTATTCTGACGACCTTCGGCAGCTGAAATAGGATTGCCGTACACATATTCAATGTACCGCGAAAGCCGTGAATACATGATGGGATTATACATAAAGCTGGATCCGGGCTCTCCGTTTACCGTATGGTTCAGGACGTTTTGTATGGTGATGGGCTTATCACAATGAAGATCCCGGCCAAAAACAATTTCTGAGTTTGCAAGCCAGCCGCAGAAATTATCCCAGCCGGGCATATCGTTGATGTTATTATTCAGGTCAATTTCGCCCTGTTCTTCAAGCTGGAGAAACAGAAGTCCAAGAAAAGGTTTGGTGACCGATGCAATCCAAAAGGGGGTATCCGGGCTTACATCTTTAAACGAAGAGCCATCCCCCGTGTCAAAGTGTGAGCTGCCAAACCCCTGAGACCATGCAAGCTGTTGATCTTTTATCACAGCCGCAGCAAGGCCGGGAATATGATTCGTTTTTCGCAAGGAATCTAATTTTTCAGAGAATATTCTAAAAGATGCTTCGGTTTGTTTGGGTTGATTTTCGGATTGAGAGACGGCCACTGAAGGGAATAGGAATAGTATAGCAAGAAGAAAATAGCGCAAATGGATCATCGGTTGGTTTAGGTTCTGGCTTAGTTACGCAGAGCAAAAGATATTGATGCAGTTTTTTTGGTGACAGGTATCAGGATAGCGCGTGGTCTGCCGGGGCGTTGGGAACGAGAGGAATCATTTGCAAAATAAACATGCAGGATTAGTCTGCCAAAAATATAGATCGAGCCCCAATCAGTCAGAATTTTATCCCAATATCTAAACCTATGATAGGCACCAGTTTTGTTTTTGACTCACTGAGTGAAATACCCGGGCCAACTTCGAAGTTGAAGTACCAGTTTTTGCCCAGGTTCCGCTGCAAACCCCAGGTTGGGCCAAAAACAAATTGATTTGATTCAGGGTTATTATCAAAAGGCTCATTTAAATAGGCCATTGAAACAAATGAAAAGTAGTTGCCGGAAAAATCCCTGATGCTTTTATTTTCCTCAAGGCGCTTCTCTAAATTGTAATAGTAACGAGGACCTATTTTAGCAAATAACCCGTATTGAAAAACCCAGTCCATTCCATCGTGTCCAACATTGAAGGCAAATCCCGTTTCTGAGTGGAATGTCATTTTGGGATGTATGGGCGTTTCATATTCTAAATTGGGCCAGAAAAGTCCAAGCCTGAAACTGCCGTTCTGATCCTCGAAATTAGCCTGCTGAGCAAATCCTGATGAAGCCATTAACAATAAGATAGCAAACGATAAGATTCCCCTTTTCATAACGAAGATATGTTTATGCTTCTCTTTAGTCCCCGAAGTTGAATGTATTACTCATTATATATTTGATGTTTAGGGTGCAACAGGAATTAGAGAATGATTGATATTTGCAGACCGAAAACCATACTATTATCATGATCCATCTTTCAAGAATCCTTACGTTTACAGATAAATAATATTGCAGGCTTTTTTGTATCTAATCATGTTTTTGGGAATGTCCGTGAGATGATAATGGATTTTGAGTGGATAACAGTCGACCTAAAGAAGGTGTTTGTGATAATGGGATATATCAAAAGGGTGGTAGTAAAGAGGGGAGAAAAGGTCATACACCCAACTTCTTTTGCCAAAAAACAGCAGAGCCGGCCTCAGGATCTAACTCGTAGCCTGAGAAACCAAATTTTTGGTAGGCAGATTTTGCCACGGTATTGTTGCTTAATACTTCCAGGGTAATCTTACAACAGCCTTTAGAATTGGCGATCTCTTCAACCTTTTGAAGCAGCATTTGACTCAACCCTAAACCCCGAAACTGAGGTATCACACACAAATCATGGATATTAATCAAAGGCAAACAGGCAAAGGTGGAGAAGCCTTCAAAGCAATTGGCTAACCCGGCAGGCTGATCGTTGACGTATGCAATGATGCTAAATGCATGCGGCAGTTTTGCCAGCTCAGAGACTAAATGATCCCGCACATGTTGGGATAAGGGCTCGCCAGCCCCCATGGGATCGGTTGCATATTCATTTAAAAGAAAGGGGATATCCTTCTGATGCTGAGGATTTTGATAATCGGCTTTTACAACTTCTATGTTCATGTCTAAGATATTACAAGGTGGGGGAAAAAGGTGAGGTCTTTAATCAGTCCGGTTTAATATTTCAGTTTAAATACGGGAATTAATTCTATAGCTACAAGCCTATAGCAAAAGAGGTGGGTGGTATTATTTCATAAGCTCTTTAGCGAAGCGGGGACTGAATAATGTAAGCTCAGAAGTCTTCGACGCCCTCAGAGGGGCAGGTTTTTGAACCCTAAATAGAAACTGGCGTTGGTGACAGTTGTTATTACAAACAAGCTGAACAAGCGTGTAATATCTGTTTCACTGTGTCGCTTTTTTCAACCGTTACAGGCACATGATACTTGATAAAACCAGGCCCCATACAACAGATGTCAGCATCTATAAAATAGTCGCCAACATCTACAGTGAAGAAAGCTCTTCCATTTGTATCAGTCACTTTTAGAATACTTTCCGGAGCAAGATAGATTTCAATATCTTTTACTGGAATTTCATTTTGATCAATGACTAAAACAGATACATGCCCTTTCTCACGTTCATTCGGCTCGGTTGAGGTTTTACATGAACTGAAGGAAAAGCTTAAAGAGACTACGAGAATAGTAAATACAAAATGTTTCATATCAGGCCTCTCTTTCTATTATTGACGATTATTTGACCTTTTTAAAGTAAATTTTTCTATCAAAATTACCTAACAACTTGACGTTTAAACGGCGTAGGTATTATGATTTCATTGCGGTAACAATACAATTTTCTCTAATCACTGAACTCCAGCAATGCTGAAAAATGCGGCATCTGCCTTGTCCGACTGAACGAATATGTGATCATGGTAAAAGGCAGCAATAACGTTGGCACTGATGCCTTTAGAAGCAAGCTTATTTGATACTGCCGCGGTTAACCCCACGGCTTCCAGGCTGGAATGAACCGTTAAGGTTATTTGCCGGAAGGTTCCTTCAAATGATAAGCCCGCCTTTAGTGCTTCCGATTTTTCCAACACCAGCGTTAAGCCTTCAGCTTCAGCAAATGAGGCGACAGGACTTAACGATACATACTCTTTTAAATCACCCGATACAGAACAGAATACCATTTCAGGCTCTAACAACCGGGGACTCATCGATTTCAGTAACTCATCTAACTTTGTTATTCCAGCCATTCAATCTATACTTTTATTTTGGTGTGGCACAAAATCACAATGAATTATAGCCATTGTTAGCAACTCTTACTTATTCTCCGCCATATTTTACAGGTATTCCTACACTTTCCGATTCTATAGTCCATAAGAGACTGACTATCCACCACCGGTCGCCATAATACGTCAATTGATAGCTATTTATTCCTCTTTCCTCAGCACCTTCTGAGTCCTTACCATAAAAACTCTGGAATACTTGAGCAATTCCATTGTATTCATCAACAACTTTATGAATTTCTTTTTCAAGATAACCTTGTTCATAGTATGGGTCTTTCAAGAGGGTTAGGAAGTCATCAAGTGATATAGTTTCGGCCTTTTCAGAATCAGCAACAGTGAATATTGCAGACGGGTGAAATAAATTCCTAATGGCTGTAGTATCCATTTTCTCTCCTTTTTCTATGGTTATTTGATCGAGTAATTCATCAATAATTCCGTCAATAGATTTAACAGGAGCATCCGTTTGTTGTTGAGCTAAAGAGCTAATTGAAAGGGTCAAAAAAAGTATTATGCTAAGAAAGTGTTTCATATAGTTTCCCATTATTGTTGCTAACGGCGCCGTGCTTAAGCGGCGAGCCGATTTGTTAAAATTAAGATTCCAAACCCTGAACTAGTGTGCTGTTCATCTTAATGTGTTCGCAGACCTGTCAGGTCTTTACCCGACATTTTAGCTTTGACGTGACACTAGTCCTGTTTAAACGCTTGCTAAACCAATTTGTTTGAGTTAAATAATTATTTAATGCCATGTTACTCAACATGAAATCAAGACACCTATTTATTTTGGTTGAACAAGCTTAAGGGGGGCTTCGGTGAAAAGAGAAAGCTCAGGAAGTCTCCGGCTTTCATTGAGGGCGTTGGGAGGGAGGGTAACTAATGCCGCTGCGCCTTCGCAACTCGCAAACCTCAAATTCGATCTATCGAAAATCTGATGAATTCTACCTTTTGGCCCTCAAGATCGCGTTATCTAATACCTGTATATCAGTACTACATTTTGGTGGTACTCAACCACGGAAAGCTGGAGCTTCCCTGAATGCATTACGAAGGAGGGCCTTTGTAACGAGTACAAAGATACCTATTTAAACTTGCCTCATTCGGTAAGCCCGCGTAGTCTAAGAGGGCTGGATCAGCCTGGTTGATTCCAGCCCGACGCAATTTGATTGGGACTCCGAATGGGTAATCGATGTAAGATCGGGGAGGCTTCTCTTGACAGAGTACAGCCCCGACAACTGCGTTGGGGATAAGCCCGAATGGTGTTGGATGGCTGGTTTACTCCCAGACCATCGAATAGATGGAAAGAAGCTGGTTACCTATTACCCGGTTAAAGTGTCCATGCAGTGAATAACGTATTGTTTTAAAGACGTGCTTAATTGCAGATGGAAAAAGACCATTTACTTGACAAAGTCCTTTTTAATGGTGTTATGCATTGAGTGGCAAGTGTTGACTCCATCCTTCTGCTATGGATGTAGCAACTTTAGAGAAGTCGGTTTTTTTGTTGTTTTCGTTTCTTTCCTGGCAAAATTTTTCATCCCGATTGAACAATGATGAAGCAAAACTTCGCGCAGCCATAACCATTCCACTGGTTTTTTTAAATCGTATGTTTGTGAATTTGACAAAAGCTTTCTGTAAATCGTGCTGATTATCATTTAGGATGTTTGCAAGATGCCAGGCGTCTTCCAGCGCCTGACATGCACCCTGACCAGATGTTGGCAAAGAGGCGTGGGCGGCATCGCCAATTACAATTAGGTTATTTCTATGCCATGTTTGAATTGGGTCATGGTCATGAACATAAATCTTATTGATCCGTTCGACAGGTGTATGGTCAATCATCATTTGAATCGGTTGTGGCCAATCCGAGAAAATGGAACTTAGTTCCGATTTATATTTGGCTTGATTTTTAGGGCCAATGTCAGCACTCTGTATGCCCCCGGCCCAATAAGCTTTATGCTTGGTAATTGTAACAATCCCAAACCGCTCACCAACACCCCAAAAATCTGAAACTGCAATTTCCTTAAAAATCTCTTCTTTAGACTGAAACACTCCGACCCAGTTTATAAAATCCTGATATACAGGTGTGTTGTCTCTGTGTACAAAAAGACGGCTATGCGAGGCCATCCGTCCATCTGCCCCGATCAGTACGTCGGCAGTGATCTTTAATCCATTTTGGAAGTGAACTTCTGCTTGGCTCGGATTCTTCGTTCCTATTCCTGTAACTGAATGATTGTAATGAATGGAAATTCCCAGGGATTCAAGCTTTGATATCAGGATGTTTTGCAAATCACTGCGGAGAATGGAAAGGCTTGAATGTCCCATATGACTGTTAATCGTTTCAATATTAATAGCGCCCAATTCTTCGTTTGCACTCGTTACCCTTCGCATTCTTGCCGGATGCCCGGATACGGCTTCAATTTCACTCAACACACCGAGTTGTTGAAGTACATAGGTCGCATTCGGCCATAAAACAATTCCAGCGCCAATATTCGATGCAAACTGGTGTCTTTCGTAAATACTAACGTCAAACCCTTTCTGTTTGAGAGCAATGGCGCTACTGACACCAGCCACTCCGCCACCAAGTATTGCTACTTTCATATCAGAAAATCTTGTGATTTTTTAAATGCATAACGGCCCTGCGTTTAAACGGCGCGGGGATTATGAGTTTCTTTTGAAATAGCAAAATTAATTCCTGGCGGTCAAGTTTCATCGCACCCCTCCTGCGTGCGATTTGAAACGCTTTGTTAGGCACCGAAGGAATTATATTTTATAATCAGAAAAATCTTGCCGGAAATGACGAACGGTTAAAATTTCGATTATCTCGGGATTAACCTCATAGATTACCCCATAATTCTCATGAACAATTATTTCTCGGATTTTGTCATTATTTGTTGGCGGAAATACTCTTCCTGATTCTGGATTTTGACTTAAATTTTCAACTTTCTCTTCGATCAAATCAATAAGAGCTAAAGCAGCACCTGGATTATCTTCAGCAATGTACTCGAGAATTTCTTTGGTTTTGTTTCTTGCCGTTGGCGACCAAATAATTTTCATGATGAATATTGTGATCTCAGTTCGTTTATGAATTCATCATGACTTATACCTTCTCCATTATCTAATTCCTTTCGGGCAGCAGATAATTCTTCCAATAACTCAATCTTGTCCAACATTTTTTGATAATCTTCTACATCAATTAATACGGCAGAACTTTTGCCATGCTGAGTAAGAATAAGCGGTCGGCGTTTTGATTTGACACGCTCAATATATGATGCAGCATTAGCTCGAAAATCGGAGAGTGACCGAATATCTTGGTCAAGTTGAATGTGAGACATGAGTGAAATTTTTAATTATTGTTCTTTTTAATGTACTAAATTAAGAACAAATTATTGTATTAAATATCTCGGAGAAAAGGTGCCTAACGACCCAGCGCATAACGGGCGCAGAGATTATGAGTTAATTAACGGAGAAAATATTTAAACAAGCAGCCCTGGAAACCAAAGTTACGTCCGCGTCCCCGTTGATGCGTTTGTTAGGTTCCGGGGCATTCAGGCAACGATTTTATATAGATAGCATTCTTTTATTTTATCAACATCATTTTTTTGGTTTGGATGAACTCCCCAGCCTGCAGGCGATAGATATAGAGACCTGAAGAAAGACTTGACGCATCAAATTGGACCTCATGCTGTCCGGCAGATACCCTGCCATTCACCAATGTGGCCACTTCCCGCCCCAACATGTCGAATACTTTCAGTGTTACTCGGCTGGTTACAGGTAGTTGATAGCTTATTACCGTGCTTGGGTTAAATGGATTAGGGTAGTTGTTGGAGAGCGTAAATTGCTGGGGAATCTTTTGTGGATCTTTGGTTTCATCAGTTCCATCATCCGAACCGTGATCCCCGGAATGTTTACCTCCGGCAATTTTGGAAGCTCCGCCCGGTCCGCCGATAGTTATCGTGCCGCTTGCGGCAGCAATGGTTATTGTTCCGCTCTCGGCTTCAATCGTGAGGTTGGAACCGGATTCCAGGGTTGCATCTTCGTACAGCGTTAGGTCATCATACAAGGGCAAGGTTACCTGGCTCATTTCAGTTCCCAAATGCGCACCGTGGTTTTCGATGGTGTAGATGAGAGTTTGGTAAGCATTTACCCGGCCATAGCCCATATGATAACTCCACGTTAAGTCCTGCCGTTCTCCTTCCCCGAGATCGTATTCATAAGTATCATTACTATCGTTAATTTTCTCGGCTGTCGTTTCAATAATTTCGCGTACTTCTTCTTGCGTTAAGTTATCATTAATCGACAAAATGAGGGAAGCAATGCCCGATACATGGGGGGCTGCAGAAGAAGTACCGTTAAACAAAGTATAATCCAGGTCACTGAGATCACTGGAAAGTAGTGTTCCTCCAGACTGTGTATGTAAAAAATTATTTGGATTATATCCATTGGTTCCCTGTCTATCAGTAGTAGGTATCAAAACCCCAGGAGCCATAACATCAAGTCCGTCCCCATAATTGCTTCCCCATTCATCTTCCGTATCACAAGATATATAATTAAGATATGCTTTACGTTCATTACACATGCTAACAGCTCCAACCGCAATCACATTGGCATTATTATAAGGCGGATAGTCTACAATCCATATGTCATCATTACCTGTCGCAAATACGACCACACTTCCCAGCCCGTTTCGTCCAAAAGTAATCGCACTATCAATAGCTACATCAAGAGGAGAATAATGGGAACTCAATCCCCATGAATTATTGATTACATGGGCTCCATTTTTCCAGGCAAAATTAATTCCCTGAGCTTTAGCCATATTAGAGTTTGGAGTTCCTATAAGGCTATTACTAATTGACATAAGTGTTCCATCAGGGGCAATTCCTGCTACCCCTTCATTATTGTCTACATCTGCTCCCGCAATGCCTGCAACGGCTGTTCCGTGACTTCCCCGTATTTGGCTGGGAGAAGTGCCGCTATCCGTATCATAGCTGTTGGGGTGAATATTTGGCAAATCAGGGTGATTTAATTCTATTCCATGGTCTAAGACAGCAAGAGTAATGTTTGAATGGGACTTCGTAATCTTCCATGCATCGGTCATTTGAATATCGCTTCCGGAAACCCCGCTATATTGACCGGTATTCACCAGGTTCCATTGATCATCAAAAAAAGGATCGTTTACTGATTGTACAGCATCCTCCATTAAATCAGGAACGGCATCTCTGAAATATCCTGACTTATAAAATGCATTGGCCATGGCTAATGCATTTCCAGCTGAATGTTGATCACAAGCCAGCGTGTACCATAAATGCATGTATTTATTACTTCCAAGTATTTCTACTTGATACTTTTCGGCGAGTTTTTCCAGCAATTCATAATCGTCTTGCTTTTTTAATTGAACATAGAACAGGTGAGACAACCCTACTTCAGTGCCTCTCGATGTGTAGAAATAGGGAGCCTGGTATATCATTTCCGATACCGATAGGTGATCAGCCATTTGTTGACCTTCTATTACTGTCCAATAGTAATCTGACTGATTGGTGTTATCTTGCCTGAACAAGGCTCCCAATTCAACCTCCCTGATGGGCTGTATGTTTTTCTCTTCAACGTTCAGTTCAGCAGATAAGCGTTTCAAATTCGGTTTCTGTTCAAATAAGAGGAATTGTTTATTCTCCTTTAGCTCAAGAGACTGCTTTTCTCCTTTATACCAGTAATAGTATGGAGAGTCTTGCGCATATACATATATATTTGACAACAATAGAATCAATATTAAAGCGACTGTGTTTTTCATAACTCTTCCTCCCAATAAACATCAAAAACAATCGGGTAACCGAGGTATTCCCGAGATAATACCTTAACAATATAGTTAGCGTTGCCAGGTTGGGCTGCTACGCTTTTAATAATTCCTATTTTATAGCGTAACGTATTTGACGTAAATTTTATGTGTTGCCCAACGACCATTGGAAAACTTGGTTGAGTAATAGTTGTTCCTGCCAAAATAAATTCCTCATCAAAATTCACTGCCACTGAATCCTGGCAGTTGATATAGGTATTAAATTCCGTTTTTGTGGTAATCACAAATTCCCAATTACTAAGTCCTTCTCCCTTTCTAATGGAATCGGGATTGATATTTGAGAAATTAAAATGGCAATCCACAACATCTTTTTCTAATCCTTGGAACTGTCCTAAAATTTCAAAAGGTACCGGCCCTTCCTCAGGACCAGAATCTGTACTACAACCGCTTCCCAGAACAAACGGCATGGTAAATAACAGTACGAGATTAAATAGCGTTGGCTTATTATGTTCCTTTTTAAATCGTTCCCGTTTCATGGGGATTACCTCTCTTCATTTAATTGGGTTTTCAATGCTTTCACCTCCGCCTGCAATTCCTGCACGGCGGCTAGCAGCAACACGGTGAGTTCATCATAGTTGATAGCTTTAGTAGTTACGGTTTGGAAAGGCTCTCCTGTTCGCTCTTCCGGGCTTTGCCCTTCGTCAAGTACATGTACAATGTCCCTCACTATTTCAGGGAAAACATCGGCTACCTGTTGCGCTGAAAGACCCATATGTTCCCCTTCGACGGCATGGGTAGTGGGCAGCCCCCGGCTACGTAAAGTTTCATTATCCAGAAATTCGTACTGCAAAGGCCGCAAAGTCTGGAGTTTGGAAGCAATGTCCGTTCTGTCCATCTCCCGGATGTTGGTTTTAAGCTTTTCGTCAGAAGGCTGGTAAATACCCCCGCTTACATACAACCCGGCCGCTGTTCCCGAAAAATATCCCCCGTACCCTCCACTAGAAGTGGAGTAAACTCCCCAGCTATTAAAGGTTCCGGGTTGAACCGATACCCGGAGGCCATAATTGTAGTCTGCACCTGAGGCCGTGCCATAAAAAGCGTAACTGTCATAACCGTTAGAGGCCTCGCCACGCACCCCATAACGGGCAGCCCCGCTTGAGGTTGACTTGCCATAAATAGCCGTATGTTCGCTGCTGGCAATAACCCTCAATTGATTGCTGGAGATTGGCGAAGTGTTAATGCCAATCTGTCCTCCGCTGTTAAGGTTAATTTGTGCCCAGGCGAATGTAGGCAGCAGCATTAAAGAAAGAAAAAGAAAGGATGTTAACTTGGACATGATGTTCTCCCGTTTGGTTTATTATTGTACCGCACAGTAGAACTGCGAAAAACCCACTGTGCCGTTTATTCATGGACAGTTTTTAGGTCAATTTGCCTTTTATTAAAGGAATTAACTAAAAAAAACTAGAAGGTCAAGTTAGAAATCTGAATGCCCCGGTACCTAACGGATGGCAGATAAGCTGTCCGGCGGATTAATAATTTGATTAAAACTAAAACATGAACTTAATGGCAATATTGGGTAACTGGCACGAGGCCGGTCAGCTTGATTTGCTTGTTATACTGCGAGGTTAATTATGCAACAACCGATAATTGATGGAAGAAATGAAATGAACGGAGTCGAATCAGCGGGCGATAGGATTAAAGAGAAATTTGTCGAAGCCATTGTTGAGATGGTTACAGAGGCGCTGGATGTGAATTACCGAGAGCGAAGAAATTTCCAAGCATTGTTGAAAAACCTGATTAAAGATAAGATCACCGACAGGTCGATCAAAGATAGACCTGGTGGACTTCTTGAACAGTATTTACACAATGAAATGAGAAAAACATTACCAAAGTTTAAAGATACTTTTGGGCTGAATGATGAGGTAGATATTGTAGAGTCTCATGCTTCTCATGCAAAAATGAACAAGGTAGTTGAAGCTATTAAGGAAAAATATGACGGGAAGCAAAAAGCAGTATAACGACCCAGCGCATAACGGGCGCGGAGATTATGAGTTAATAAACAGTGAAAATTTTCAAACAAGCAACTCTGGAAACCAACGGCACGTCCGCGTCCCCAGTTAATGCGCTTGTTATACAACCATATGTTTATTTTGCCTTTAACTAATTCACTTCAAAATATTGACTTGAGTGAAAAGCTTTTCATAATCAGGAAAATTGTTCATTTAAAAATTTATCCAAAGATATTTTTGGAGTTGGTTTTACCCCTACTTGAAAAATTTCTACAAAAACCACTTCTTTATCTTCCTTAGGAAGCTTATCCAAGTCATATTTTTTGAGCATATCTACAATCTTGATTTGGTCGATTGATTTCGACTTTTCAACGAGAAATTTTAGCGCATTTTTTTCTTCGATTCCTTTTTCTTCAAGAATTTTCAAATTGTTATCGCTTTCGACTTGATTTGGATTATTTTCATTATCAAAGAATCTCTGTTTTATTTTTTCAAATATATCATCATGATCTGTGGTGATATTGAAATGTGAATAAGACATTTAATTCCTCCTTTTAAAAGTATTTTTTAAGCAAATTCGTTGTAAAACGGCTCAGCGCATAACAACGGGCAGAGATTATGGGTTAATTAACGGTTAAAATATTTCCAAATATAAATCTGGATGCGTTTCTTTAAACCATAGAATAAACTCATCAGATTTTCCATTAAGCTCATCAAAAAAGAAATCTTCTAATTTAGTTTTCCCAGGCACGCCTGCATCTAAAAATTTTGAAGTACCAGCTCTCTCATGGACTTTCCAAAACTTTTGAAGGTTATCACTATGATAAACAAGGGTTCTTTTTTTATTTAATTTGTAATGAGAAGGATGGTTTAAAACTTTTCTGTCAGTATGATCGATTTTATCACCTAATAATTGAAAACATATTTCGAATAGTGCACGAATCGAATTTACATTTATGTCGTTAATTGATTGTTTACTTCGAAGGGCAAGCTTTATTAATTCGAGTTCTTTTTTAATGTTTTCAACTTGTTCTGGATCATCTTGAATATTTGCTTTAATGTGTTTTTCAAAGCTGTCAAATAACTTAGATAGAGTATTCTTCCATCTAGTTTTATCCCGATTACCAGAAAACCCATGATACCTGTCATTACCGAAAACTCTATTTAGAAATGTCTCAAAACTGGGATCAATATAAATTGAATCACTCATGGTTAACTAATTTATAATTTAAATCTTTAAAAGTTTTTCAGCTTAGTAATTAAGAGAATTTAATCAGGAAATTCAGATTTTGACTATCAATAGGTACGAATAAGATTTCATTTTCTCTCAAATTCAAACATAACTGACATGTGGTTCTCTTTATAGTTTTTACCCTCTAAACTTAGTTTCCCTCCTCTTATGTATCCAAATAGCCTATTTAGTTTTAGATCAATATTTATATTTAAATCATCTAATTCTAAAATAGTACTATAATTTCCAAAACTATCCTTTTGGAGCCTTAGTATTCTATCTTTGAGTTCATTCATATCTAGTTCCAGCTCAATCGCATCAGTATCAGGATAAAATGTTATTAATACATCTTCTTGTTTACATCTGTTTCTTGTAGATCTTGTCTCTTCAAGGTTTATCTCTTCGTTTATATATACAATGCAATCGGATATTTTAAATTCAATAGTTTGAGAGACCACACTCAAAGGAAAAAAACATAATATTAAGATGGCTATATATTGTATATAATATTTCATATAGATATGGTTTGTATAACGGCCCGGCGCATAACGGGCGCGGAGATTGTCAGTGAATAAACGGCAAACATTTTTAAACAAGCAACTCTGAAAGCCGAAACTCCGACCGCGTCCCAGTTGATGCGCTTGTTAGGCGGCATCTTTTGGTTTATATTTTGGATGTATAAAATCATCCACAACCTATACTAATCTTGCTATCAAAAAAAGCTAAATACGCCATTCATGCAATGTTACGATTGGCAAAAGAACGTAACCAAGGGCCTATGGCTATTGGTGAAATAGCAGAGAAAGAAAACATTCCACACAAGTTTTTAGAGGCTATTTTACTTGAACTCAAAAGTTCTGGTTTTATCAGTAGTAAAAAAGGACGTAGTGGTGGGTATTATCTACGGCAGCATCCTGATGAAATTAATCTCGCGGATATCCATCGAACCATAGACGGAGCCATTGCCCTTCTTCCCTGTGTGACCTATAACTATTACGAACGATGTGAGGAATGCAAGGATGAAAAAACCTGTGCCATTCGGAAGGCTATTAAAGAAGTACGGGATGAAACAGTTCATATTTTAAAAAAGTACACGCTCACCAAACTGATGGAACAAGAAGATTTTTTAAAAGAATTATAGTTTTTTTAAAATTAATCCCTATTAATTTGATAGACATTTGGGTTTTTATATATTCACTCCTTCTTGTTTAAAACCTTAACCAAAAATCATGCTATGAAAAATAAGCATCGTGTATTAAAGCTCTTTTCAATTTCACTGCTCGCTGTTGGTGCAATGACATTTACTTCAACAAGAGCAATGGCTCAAGAAAAGAATATTGACCATGAAACCTTTTACTGGCTGCGTTACAGCCCGACTTTTGATCTTGGTAACAGTTGGTCTTTAAAAGGCGAGTTTGAAATCAGACGATGGGCTTTTCCGGATCGGCAGCATCAATTGCTGGTTCCAAGAGTTACCTTTAACAAAAAACTGTCCAATGGCTGGGATGTAGGGATTGGAGGAGTTTATTTTCTGCAATCATTACCCCAGGATGGAGAAGTAGATATAGACTTAACACGCCCAGAAATACGCCCACACCAGGATTTAACCATGCGAGATAAAGTAGGCATCGTGGGAATAACACACCGTTATCGTCTTGAGCAGCGGTTCATCAGAAAAACAGAGGGAACGGAACTTGCCGATGGATATGATTTCAACCTTCGGTTTCGCTATCGCCTTCAATTTAGAATTCCACTGAATGATAAAAGCGGTGCAGGAGCGATGGATTTCAAAGTGGGCGATGAAATTATGCTGAATGCCGGGAAAAATATCGTTCGAAATACTTTTGATCAAAACCGTTTGTATGTCGGATTCCGAAATAAATTTAGCTCTAAAACCAATCTTGAAGTAGATCTGATCAACTGGTTTCAACAGAGAAGCAACGGTGATGATTTCAGAAGCCGCTATATTTTACGTGTGACATTCAATCAATCTTTTTAACTTTAAATCCTATAAAATCTATAGATATTATGAATAATAGATTCTTTTTCTTACCAACCATTCTTTTTTCAAGCCTGATCATAATTGTTATGGGTGGCTGCAGTTCTTCTGATAAACAAGGTCAGCAAACAGAAGGTGAAACCGTTAGGGTGGCCATATCTGGTGCATTTGCTCTCTATCCGTTGGTTACCGTCTGGGCCGAGGAGTTTAATAAAACACATCCGAATATTCAGTTCGACATTCAGGCAGGCGGAGCTGGAAAAGGCATGGCGGATGTGCTTTCAGGAGCCACCGATGTAGGCATGTTTTCCAGAACAATTGCGCAGGCTGAAAAAGATCAAGGAGTCTGGTGGGTAGCAGTCACCAAAGATGCGGTTCTGCCTACCATTAGCTCAGAAAATCCTTACCTGCCTGAGCTGCATCGGCAAGGAGTTACCCACCAAGAACTTTCTTCGATATGGTTGAGTGAAAACGAACCCTCGTGGAATGAAATTGTAGATTTGGGAAGTTCAGGGAATGAAACCATCACCGTGTTTACCCGGTCTGATGCAAGCGGAGCTGCTGAAGTTTTTGCTACTTATTTAGGAGCGCATCAGGAAGATCTGAATGGCGTTGGAGTGATGGGAGATCCTGGGCTTGCAGAAGCTGTTCGTAAAGATCAGCTCAGTGTAGGATACAACAATACCATTTATGTATATGATGTAGAAACTGGCGAAAAGAACCCCGGTATAGACGTCATCCCGCTTGATTTGAATGCCAATGGCGTGATTGATGAAGACGAAGCTTTCTACGACAACTTCGATAGCATATTAAAAGCGGTAGGTTCCGGCAAATATCCTTCTCCACCGGCTCGTGAATTGTATCTGATCACCAATGGAGAACCTGAAAAACAAGCCGTCATTTCCTTTATCGAGTGGGTTTTGACTGATGGGCAGGAGTTTGTTCGCCCGTCCGGTTATGTACCCTTGGATGAATCCTATGTACAGGATCAGCTTACCAAACTTCAGGATTAAATACCTATGATCTCGGCTTTAAAAATCAAACAGACCGGCAGTCGTTTTTGGGTGGATCGCATATCCACAACATGGATGCTTGCCGGCTTGTTCTTCATCCTTGTCGTTCCTTTTGCCATTTTTCTTGGCCTGCTGATAAAAGCCCTGCCTTTATTGTACGATCAAAGTTTGTGGGCCATTTTAAGTGGCACTGAATGGTCGCCAATGAGAGGGAATTTTGGCTTTCTTCCATTTATCGTAGGCTCGGTGTTGGTAACGGTGTTGGCAGTCTGTTTTTCTGCCCCTACAAGTCTGATGGCTGCAATCTACATCACACAATTTGCCCCCAAACGATTTTTGAAATTGGTCCATCCGGTTATTGATATACTGGCCGGAATCCCATCCGTCATTTACGGAGTTTGGGGGGTATTAACGATTATACCGCTGGTGGCTGGATTAGCTTCATGGTTCGGCATCAGCTCTACTGGTTACAGCATTTTGGCCGGTGGCATTGTTCTGGCTGTCATGTCCACGCCCTATGTACTCAATATGCTGATTGAAGTTTTCCGAAGTATGCCTATTGGTTTGAAAGAAGCCTCTCTATCGCTGGGTTCCACATATTGGGAATGTATCAAACACGTCTTGCTTAGAAAAGGATTGTCGGGCATTCTGGCCGCTTTTGCACTTGGGGTTTCCAATGCGCTGGGAAATACCATTGCGGTGTTGATGGTGGTAGGAAATCGGGTGCAGTTTCCATCCAACGTATTTGAAGCAGGATATCCAATTCCCGCACTCATTGCCAATAATTACGGCGAAATGATGTCCATTCCACTCTACGATTCGGCCTTGATGTTCGCCGCATTACTTCTATTTGTGATGGTTACATTTTTCAATTTTGCATCCCGCTATTTCATTCAAAAATATGAGGTATGATGAATAGAAAATCTCTTGAAGAACAATTTTTCCGACGCCTTACACAATTGACCACCGTTCTTTTGTTTGTAGTATTGACCTGGATTATTGCAACCATTCTGTACCGGGGAATTCCGGCCATGTCGTGGGACATGATTACCAAGGTACCGCAAGGCGGATTTTACTTTGGTAAAGAGGGTGGCGTTTTAAATGCCATTATAGGCTCATTTTACCTGGCAGGCGGGGCTACACTTTGTGCCATTTTTGTAAGCCTTCCGGTAGCGCTCTTTATGAATATTCATTTGGTCAAGTATCAAAGCTTCCTCACAAGAATAAGGCTTCTATTAGATATCTTGTGGGGCGTTCCAGCCATCGTGTACGGAGCTTTCGGATTTACATTGATGTTGTATTTCGGACTTCGTGCATCACTGCTCGCTGGTATTATAACTGTGGCTATTATGATTTGCCCGATTATGATTCGGGCCATGGATGAGGTACTTCGAACCATTCCGCGCGGGTTGATGGAAGCTTCGTATTCGCTCGGTTCTACCCGTACGGAAACGGCCTTCAAAATTTATGCAAGAAAAGCATTGCCGGGATTAACAACCGCTGTTTTACTTGCTTTGGGTAAAGGAATAGGGGATGCAGCCGCTGTTCTCTTTACAGCCGGTTTTACCGATTATATTCCTGAAAATTTATTGCAACCCACGGCTACACTTCCTCTATCCATTTTCTTTCAGCTTAGCTCACCTATCGAAGCGGTCAGGGAACGAGCGTATGCGGCTGCCATCATTTTAACTGTCATCATTCTGCTGTTCAGCCTGACCGGACGCGGAATCTCAACCCTTTATAAAAAATATTCTGCAAATGGTAATGACTGAAACACCGATTATCCGAATCCGGGATCTTAATGTTCATGCTCCGGACAATCATATTCTTAAAAATATTCACCTCGACATCCCTAAAAATAAAATTACCGTTCTGCTTGGGCCTTCGGGATGCGGGAAAACCACTCTGCTTAAAAGTTTAAACCGGCTTACCGATTTGTATCCTGAATTGAAGATAAAAGGGAATATTTACATTGATGATGATGATATTCTACACCCTGAACGGGACGTAAGCCAAATCCGCCAGAAAATGGGACTATTATCTCAGCGTCCGTATCCGCTGCCGATGTCCATTTTTAAAAATGTGGCCTATGGGTTAAAGCTAAAAGGCATCACAAAAAAAGATGAAGTAGAACGCCGTGTTCAGGAATACCTGAAAAAAGCAGCACTGTGGGATGAGGTAAAAGATCGCCTGCACAGTTCTGCTGAACAACTATCCATTGGACAGCAGCAGAGGTTATGTCTTGCGCGTGGCCTGGCGGTGAACCCAGAAGTGATTCTTGCCGATGAACCGACCTCCGCTCTTGATCCTGTTTCAACCCAAATGATTGAACATCAATTCCAGGAATTGAAAGAAGAATACACGATAGTTCTGGTCACTCATATGCTTCGGCAAGCTCGCCGTTTAGCAGATTATGTAGTATTTATTTATTACGGAAAAATCATTGAGCATGGCCCCGTTAATGAGGTATTAGATAATCCAAAAGAAGAACTTACGAAGAAATACGTGAGTGCTGGAGTGTAATATTTCGACATTTGTGAATGCCGCCTAACGACCCAGCGTTTAAACGGCGCGGGGATTATGATTTCTTTGAAGTAGCGAAATTAACTCCATGCAATCAAGTTTCCATCGAAGCTCGTCCGCGTCCGATTTAAAACGCCTTGTTAGCACCATGTACTTAATTAAAATGCATTATGGAATTTATAGTTTACCGCGGATACTTCTTTGACTTCTTTAGAGATTAATTCCAAATAATCACTTCTGAAAAACACGATATTTTTTTCCTTACCAAGACTGCTTTTATGAATAATGGCATTAAAACCATTTTTCTTAAAAAACTCAGCTAAAATTTGAGTTGGAACGTATTCAGCGGATGTTTCAGAATTCACGATTGGTTTAGAAAAGCTATAATTGATATCGCCCCAAACAAAATTTTCTTTCTTTTCATCTGAATCATCCTCAGGAATATCTTTGGGTGAATCGAGCGTTAAATCAAGTACTGTTAGATCACGCTTTGTTCGAAATGTACCAACCGTAATTTTTGATTTTACCCAAGGTCGAAGTTCTGACATTGCTGTTTCTTTAGACATAGAAGCATAGAAAACTAAAATACCTTTGGGGTTTAATCTTCCTTCAACGGCGTATTCTTTTTTTGGGAATAATCTTTGGTCTTCGGAGGGAAGGATTTCCATGCTTTCAATAATACCTTCATCATCTCTTGTAAACTTTTCTATATGATCTATCTGAGCTCTAAAAACCTCAGTACCTGTCGGTAGATTGATCTTACGCTTATCCCATGTCTCTTTTAGAGCATTTAAAAAGTTAAGCTCGGATTTGCTATGAATATACCTTCCATTCGATTCCACTTCGTAAGAAAACATTGAATATGAAAAGGGTGAGTCAAAAGGCATATAATTTGAATTTTGGAAATGGTGCTAACGACCCAGCGTGTAAGCGGCGAGCCCGATTGTTAAAATTAAAGTCCCGAACCCTAAACGAGTCCGCTTAACACGCCTTGTTATGCGTGAATTTAATGCCCATTAGCAATTGCTTTTTTAATTATTGGTGCAACAGAATTTGGTGTAATTCCACGTTCTTTACAGTAGTCTGATTTTAGCCAAACAGAAAGCTTTTTCTGACCTTTACTTGAATTACAAGCACGACAACAAAGAGCTATATTTTCTCTTGTGATTATGCTCGCATCATTGATTATATGTTCCCAACTTGGTGCAGTTTTAGCTGAAACTTTTGGTGAAGTAAATTTTTTACCACAATAAACACAAGCTTTATCTCTTTGCCTGACTTCTTGTTCTAACCAATCGGGTATGTTCCAGTTATTTGCCATAAGGTTTAATTATTTACGCATAACGGTTTGGCAAATAAGCGGCTTGTACTTACCGCTTAAGAATTAGTTAATAACTATATTTTATTACAAGCAAGCAATAAAGCAACGTACAGACAGCGTACAAGTCCGCTTAATTTGCTTGTTATACTGCGCTTTATTAATGGCTTAATCCAGTCCCAACATTTTATTCGCAACCTTCATGGGGCGGGAAACATCAAAATAGTATTGATATTCAGCACCATCAGAACACTCAACCCCAATTACTCTGATTCTTGGTGTTTTTGATTCCTCATTTTTCAGAAAAAACTCAATAGTTCGATTCCAATCTTTTTCAAACTCCCCATGCTTTTCAGAAATGAACCTATTCATTAACCGATTGGCGGTTCCCATACTTGCACAGTTTATAACCGCTGCATTTTCTTCGGTTTTTCCATCACCACCATAAATTGGTGGTTTATCGTCTAACGGATTTTTGTTTGATTTTGGACTTCCAAAAAATTTATTGAACAATCCCATTTTTCAACTCTGTTTTAGGTTATTTAATTAAAAATCTAACTACTCATGATTGTAAAAACTGGCCTATTTGCATAAATCCACAGATAGAAGTTGAAATTAGAGGCCTATTGTATAATTCAATCCATTGAGTTTTTCACCTTGTTGTCTACAAGCCTCGGCCGTTTTACTATATTCTTTTTCAATCTCGCTAAACTCATGAAAAGAAAAATTCTTTCCCCTGCTTTTCAGAAAGAGTTTATGCTGTCTTTCTTTTAGTAAATAAACGGTTTTACACAAGAACATGTAGAAATTACTAAGCTGGTTAAGATATTTTCTTTGCGTTGGGGTTAAATCTCTATCAAGGCTTATATCATTTAGGTTATGTTTTTCTTCGTCTAAACGCTCCATAAGTTTTTTTGTTCGATCGTACATCTCTTCGTAATCAATTGGACTAAATAAATTTTTCAAAAAACTTGAAAAAGATCCGGCATCTTTAATGATCGAATTATGAATTTCAATGTATTTTGTTTGTAGATTATTAATCCTGATGGCTTCATTTTTCAAAGCTGTATTATTGTCCATGTTGTTAAATTGTAATACTAAGAATTAATCTATAAATCGCGAGCTTCGTTGGTGTTATGGTTCGCTACTTTCCAATATTCTAGATCACCTGATCTCATTATTAATTAGAGAAAAAAATAACACCAATTAAAATTAGCTGATAGGTCATTTTAAAAGCATTTTGGTATAAACTTTGATAAAGCCTGATACTCTTTTTGCCAATTTGGGAAAGTATCTGAGAAAAGAGAAAAGTATTCTATTAAAACCCAAGCTTTACCATTTGTTTTTTTCTCTTCTAACATAAAGCCGTCTTGGTCAAGTGCTTTTTCCAAATCGTAAATAGCATTCTGCAAATTTTGTGCTCTTGATTTCTCTGAGGAAAACAGACCCTGATTTTTAACGTATTTAGCCGCATAATTCAAAACATGTTGGGCTTTCTTAAAAGAATTGGGTGTTCTTTTTCGTATTTGTTCTGCTTTACTATAATCTGTAGTTCTGGTACCCGGTTGATAGACTCTTATTTCATTCATTTCTGAATTTTTTTGTTATGAATTTTAATTTTCAATATTGGTTCATAAAAACAAGAGAATTAGCGACTTGTTTAAAAAGGGGGAAATATTTTTCAAATCTTGAATCAAGATTTTCATCATCAACGCTTGAAACGGTACATTGTAAGAGTATCATTTTATTGTCAATGATTGTGGAATATTCTACTGCTTTAGTTTTTACTAAAATGTCTAACCGCTGAATATTTTGTTCAAAAATGATTTGCCCACCTGAATTATTATCAAGCACTATTTTTTTAGCCTCAATAAATTTGCTTTCATCGGGCAACATCTCTTTCATCATTTCTCCCGAATAAAATTCATCAATATCCGACTTTGTAAATTGGTAATCGTTTGTCGGTATTTCTTTTACAATGATTTGAATTATCTCTTTTCCAGTTCCATTTTTACTTATAAATTTTTGAACAATATTAGGCCGATCAGCTTCCTCGTTTTTCCAACTTTCAGGTATTTTAATTCTTATATCAAGTCCCTTTGATTTTTGATGGTTCTGTGTACTGTAGGTAATTGCATAACCATCATTAAATTCAGATACAGGAAAATCTGAATATTGATAGATTAACAGCGTCTCCAAAACAGGTGATTCTATCTCACCATCTGACCTTCTTTTTACTTTATTAATAAAGTCTATTGCAAGCTCTTCTGTAATTTCTTGTGAGCTCAACATATTTTCAGTCTGTTCGAGTAAATTTGATTTATATTCTTCAAATTGATCACCTAATAAATCCTTTAAATTGTTTTCAATATTCTTTTCTGCATTCCCGAAAGATAAACCAAATTCGATTTTAGCCAATTTTATATCATTCCCAAGACTTGGAAACTCTTTTTCTATTTTGGCCAATGTGATTTCTTGCCCATTCAAGTAACCGAAAGCTTGACCTAAATCCTGATATTCTCGATTTTGATTTTGAGCAAAACAAAAAACGGGAATAATGTAATAGATGAGTATTATAAACAGTAAAGTCTTTTTCATTTATAAGCTAACCGAACTGAAATTCAGTCTTAATTTTTTTGTATAGATTTTTTGTTCCACCAAAAATACCTGACCATCCGAGCATTTTTTTATCCGCAAAAAACGCTGTTTTAAGCTCTTTATCATCAGACAGATATTCAATTTTCACCCAATTATTTACAAAATCACGCCCCTGTTTACCATAGGAAATACTTTGAAAGTTTTTTATATAAATATTTTCATTCTTTCCTTCAAATTTAAGCCCATCCTTTTCAAAAGTTAATAGGCCACTATCTTTCATTGCCAATAGGTTTAGATCCCGTATTCTATTTTCAGAAGGTAAATACCATACTTTAAATTGATTCTCCATATCCAATGATGTTTTTATGATTAAGCAGTATAACGACCCAGCGTTTAAACGGCGCGGGGATTATAATTTCTTTGAAGTAGCGAAATTAATTCCTGGCAATCAAGTTCCATCGAACTCCGTCCGCGTCCGATTTGAAACGCCTTGTTATGTGAAAACTGAGGGCGCTTGAACTACCGCTAAATGTGGAAAAAGCAACCGATTACTGCAAATTAAAAATGCCCATTGTTTCCCGGACAGGCTAACCGGAAATGTGGAACAGGAGTTTGTAACAACGCCCCGGGCGCTCCCGAAACCTGAAAACATTTTTGAGTGACTTTTCCAGCAAAACATTCATTAAAACTACGGGCGCAGATTCGAGACTTTTTAGGGGCAAACCACCAACAACGCACCGGATGAAATTAAAAGCCACAAACCGCAAAAAAGCCCCGATCAACCCACACAAAACCTGAAAGCCTGGCCGGGCACATAACGACCCAGCGTTTAAACGGCGCGGGGATTATAATTTCTTTGAAGTAGCGAAATTAATTCCTGGCAATCAAGTTCCATCGAACTCCGTCCGCGTCCGATTTGAAACGCCTTGTTATGTGAAAACTGAGGGCGCTTGAACTACCGCTAAATGTGGAAAAAGCAACCGATTACTGCAAATTAAAAATGCCCATTGTTTCCCGGACAGGCTAACCGGAAATGTGGAACAGGAGTTTGTAACAACGCCCCGGGCGCTCCCGAAACCTGAAAACATTTTTGAGTGACTTTTCCAGCAAAACATTCATTAAAACTACGGGCGCAGATTCGAGACTTTTTAGGGGCAAACCACCAACAACGCACCGGATGAAATTAAAAGCCACAAACCGCAAAAAAGCCCCGATCAACCCACACAAAACCTGAAAGCCTGGCCGGGCACATAACGACCTGCGGTTTAACCGGCTTGGCCTTATTGGCTGGTAATGTAGTTAAAACTGGAAATTTCTATAAACCAACAAATTTTGAACCGGCAAACAGCGGGCAAGTCCGCGTTGAAACCGTTGTTAGGCCAACTTTTTCGATGTTTAATTCAATCCTTTTCTCCAATCAAAGAAGAAGTACCCTCATCCAATTCCACCTCGATAGTGCTATGGCTGAAATTGTAAGGTTTTAGAATGTCACGGATTTTCTTTTTGGCTTTCAGAATGTCTGAATAGCTTTTTACGTTTTTTAGAATGAGGTGAGCAGTAAACACATGCTTTTCTCCATCCAGTGACCATAAGTGAAGGTGATTGGTATCGGCCACCATATCTTGCTCAAGAAATTTTTCTCGCAGTTCATCTAAGCTTACATCATCCGGGGTTCCTTGTAAGAAAATATGCAAGGTTTCTTTTAACCGTTTCACCACATTCCAAAGCACGTACGCAGTAATAAATAAGGACAGAGCGGGATCTAAGTAATGAAGATCCTTGAAAAGTAATACAATAGAAACCACAAGAACGGCAGTCCAACCCAATACATCTTCCAACAGGTGCCAGGAAATCACCCGTTCGTTTAGCGTTTTACCGTGACTCACCTTCCATGCAGCATACCCATTCACAGCCACACCCACGATGGCAAAGAGAAGCATTCCCTGGGCATCGGTATGTTCGGGTGATAAAATTCTGGCAGCCGCTTCATTGATCACGAAAATTGATCCTGCGATTAGTACGAGGCTATTAATCAAAGCTCCAAGCAGTGAAAACCGGGTATAACCAAAGGTGAAGGATGAATTGGCTCCTTCTTTAGATTTATGATCCAGAAACCAAGAGAGTCCAAGTGAAAGGCTGTCTCCTAAATCATGTAAAGCATCGGAGATAATGGCTACACTGTTGACATATAACCCTCCAAAAATTTCGAAAATGGTGAACCCAAAGTTGAGAAAAAATGCGAGTTTTATATTTCCTTGCTCATGTTCATGAGAATGATCGTGTGCCATATGTTTCGGGCTTTATTTCTTTGAAATTAGAATTTAAGGATTATCCTCTTGGCCAGTACATCATGATGATAACTCCCACCATGGCAAATCCCGCTCCAATCAGATCAAATTTATCCGGCTGGATATCATCTATTTTCCATCCCCACAAAAGCGAGAGTACAATAAAGACCCCTCCATAGGCTGCAAACACACGTCCAAAATGTGCTGGCTGTAAGGTAGGGAGAAAGCCATAGAGTGCCAGTAGAATCATTCCGGAGATTCCATACACCCAGCTTTTACTTTCGCGAAGCCAAATCCATACCAGATACCCTCCGCCGATTTCCAGTAGTCCTGCTACAATGAAGTAGAATTTTGATTTTAGATAGATCATAGTTTTTTATTTTAAAATTAAGATTTCTTGTCCATCTATGATTATCTGATTACATCTTCGTCGATTTCCCCTGTTCGGATTCTTATCGCTTTATCTACATCGGATACAAAGATTTTACCGTCACCCGAATTGCCTGTTTTTCCTTTTTGAATGATCACATTGATAATTTCAGCAACCCGTTCGTCGGGAACCACCGTCTCCAGCTTTATACGATTGGTGAGCCTTGCTTCAGCTTCGGCTTTAACATGTCCCCATCCACGTACATCCGACAAGGTTATACCTGGCGGTTCGGGTAATGCTTCAAGTCCATCAATAACGTAATCAATCATGTTGGTGCGAATAAATGCTTTGATCTCTTTCATAATATCAAGTCTTTAGAATTAAGACCTGTCAGGTTTTTGAAGCCTGACAGGTCTATTTTAAAATTACAGTTCAACGTGTTCTACCGGCTCAGCAAACCATTTGTAGATAGTAGGTAATACCACGAGTGTAAGCAGGGTCGAGGTTACCAGGCCGCCAACCACTACAGCTGCCAGCGGTCGCTGCACATTGGAGCCAATATCGTTGGCCAGTAGCAGCGGAATGAGTCCGAGTCCGGTTGTAAGGGCTGTCATTAAAACGGGGCGAAGACGTAATAACGCTGCTTTAACAACTGCCTTGTGCGTTTCAAGTCCTTCTTCCCGGAGTTGATTGATGTATGAAACCAGCACCACGCCATTAAGCACCGCTATTCCGAAAATGGCGATAAAGCCCACGGCTGCCGGTACCGACAAGTATAAGCCGGACACCCAAAGCGCCACAATGCCACCGATGGTTGCAAAGGGAATATTCAGGAAGATGAGGACGGCATATTTCCAGCTGCTGAAGGTGGAAAACAGCATAAAGAAAATGAGTCCCAGCGTGATGGGGACCACCACATACAACCGTGCCATGGCCCGCTGCTGATTTTCAAACTGTCCGCCGTATTCGGTGAAATATCCGGCTGGCAGATCTACCTCTTCGGCTACCTTTTGCTGGATTTCGCTGACGACACTTCCCATGTCTCGTCCCCGTACGTTAAGCTGCACATACGTCCTGCGACTGGCTTTATTCCGGGAGATTTGCTTGGGGCCGGTAAATACCTCCACATCAGCGATTTGCGAGAGCGGAACCAGTGCTCCTTTGGCTGTACGAATGGGGAGGTCACGAACCTGGTCGATGTGGGTTCGCTGAGATTCCTGCAGACGAACAAAAATATCGAACCGGCGGATGCCTTCGAATACCTGTCCGGCTACCGAACCTCCGATGCCGGTTTCCACCGTATTCAGAAAGTCATTCATGCTAATGCCCAACCGTGCCAATTGCTCGCGATCGGGTCGGACCAGGATCTGGGGTTTGCCACCCTGTTGTTGCGCACGTACATCCACGGCACCTTCCACTTCTTCAGCAATAGCCTGGATTTCTCCGGCTTTTTCGGCCAGCACGTCCAGGTCATCACCATATAAGCTTACCACGACCTGCGCCCGAACGCCACTCAGCAGCTCATCGGTGCGAAGCTGAATCGGCTGGGAGAAGTTGGATGAAACTCCGGGCAGATCTTCGGATAATTTTTCTGCCATTGCAGTTTGGAGCTCTTCGTAATCACGTCCCCATTCCCAGGCATCCAGTGGTTTAAGATTTACTACGTTGAATACCACGTTAACCGGCTCGGGATCGCCACCAACTTCAGCCCGACCGACTCGTGAATACACACTTTCCACTTCCGGGAAGGTGAGCATGGATTCCTGAAGTCGCTTGGAATATTCGGTGGTTGTTGGAAGATTCGCTCCCGGAGGCAACACCGACCGTACCGCAAAGGTACCCTCTCTTAGCGTGGGCTGAAATTCGGTTCCCAAAAACGGAAAGATAGCCATGCTTCCGGCAAACAAAACAAGAGCGGCTCCAAATACCATTTTGGGATATTTGGAGGTTTTCTCGATCAGCGGCTCACTCCATTTTTTTAGTGTACGAACCAACCAGGGTTCTTTATCCATGCCTTTTTCGGGAAGGATGAAGCTGGAAATAATCGGAATATAGGTCAGTGCTAAAAAGATAGCTCCGAATAGCGCAAACGTAATGGTATAGGCCAGCGGTTTGAACATCTTTCCTTCCACACCTTCCAGCGAAAAGAGAGGCAGGAATACAATGATGATAATACTGGTTGCAAAAAATACGGGGCGAATCACCTCTCGGGCGGCTTCACTTACAACCCGCGTAAGTGACACATTTCCTTCTTTCCGTTCTTCAAGTAGTCGGTATGTGTTTTCTACAATCACCGTGGCGCTGTCGCCGATCATCCCGATACTGATGGCCAGTCCGCCAAGACTCATGAGGTTGGCCGATATGCCCAGCCATTTCATCCCAATGAAAGCGATCAAAAAGGCTATAGGAACCGTGGAAATAATGATCAGTGTGGATCGGATATCTCCCATGAAAAAGTACAGAACCACCAACACCAAAATAGCGCCTATGTATAGCGCATTGGTGACGGTGCCCACCGCTTTTTCAACCAGTTCGCCCTGTGAATAGAAGGTTTCCATGATCATGCCTTCCGGGAGCGCCTGGTTGATGGCGTCTACTTTTTGATCCATTTCGGCCAGCAATTCCTGCGTGTTGGTTCCGATCAGCTTCAACACAAATCCACCTACCGATTCATCCCCGTTCGCAATCAGCGTTCCCCGCTTAATCTCAGAACCAAATTCAACCGTTGCCAGGTCTTTGACATAGACCGGCGTACCATTTTCGTTAGATACGATCACATTTTTGATATCTTCGATGCCGGCAGAATCGGGCTGAATCCAGCCGTATCCCCGCACCAGGTATTCTTCTCCTCCGCGCTCCAGAAAAGACGCACCAACGGTCCGGTTATTTTTGTTGAGGGCGCTTTCGAGGTCAGCCAGCGTCAGTCCGCGGGATACCAGGGCATTCATATCGGCATTGACCTGAAACTGCCGGACATCTCCGCCAATAGACAGTACACCGGTTACACCGGGTACGGTTCTGAGTTGTGGTTTTACGATCCAATCCTGGGCGGTTCGGATATCCATCAGGGAGTGGTCATAGCCCTCTTTATTCTTCACCTCGTACATCAGCACTGTTCCCAATCCCGTGGTGATGGGGCCAAGCTGGGGTTCGCCCAAACCATTTGGAATTTCGCTTTTGGCCTGCGCCAGCCGTTCGTTCACCAGCCGACGGGCGAAGTAGATATCGGTTCCTTCCTCAAAGTAAATATTTACCCTGGAAAGGCCGAAAATGGAGGTGCTTTGTACCCGCTCCAGCTTGGGCAATCCATACATGGATATCTCAATGGGGTAACTGATCTGGGTTTCCACATCCACCGGAGAAAGGCCGGGACTGGATGTGAACACCTGCACAAGAGGTGGCGATACGTCGGGAAATGAATCTATGGGAACATCCCGAAAGGAAAAGTAGCCATATAGCGCTACCGCGGCCACCAATATGAACATGGTTAGCCAGTTTTTTAAAACTTTATCAATAATTTGTTCAAGCATAAGTCAAATTTTCAGGGTGATAATTTTTTTTGATCCGGTCAGCTTTAGTGTCCATGGGAGGCGCTCCGTGTGGCCGCTGTAAGGGCAGATTTCAAATCAAAGGCACCGGATAAAACCGCAGTTTGTCCCGGTTCCAGGCCGGCGAGCACTTCCACATAACCATCCCTTTCATTTCCCAGCCTAACCGCTACCGGACGAAAACTTCCGGGCTCTTCACCAGGCACAAATACCCGATTAGAACCTTCAATTTGCTGAATGGCATCCACAGGAATGAGGGCAGCGGTTTCCTTTGAATTGGTGTAGATACGAGCCGTCCCGAACATACCGGCACGAAGCTGGCCATCCGGATTATCAAAAAGCGCTCTCACAGGCATGGTTCGGGTCTCTTTATCCAGCTCGTAGGAGATCCAGTCGGTGGTTCCTGTAAAGGTACTGCCCGGCATGCTTCTCACGGAAAGCTCGACTTTTTGCCCGGTACTCAGGTTGCGGATATCCTGCTCATAGCCGTCTATCATCACCCATACTTTGGACAGATCTGCTACGTGAACCGGCGTTTCATTCGGCCCGATGGTTTGTCCGGGCGAAAGATTCCGTTCCTGTATGGTACCACTCAGCGGACTGCTCAGGTAGAAATAGGAAAGCGGTGTATCGCTTCCGGCTTTAATATTTTGGATGTCATTTTGGGATAATCCATACAAACGCAACGCTTCCGAGGCCGCATCGAGCTCTGCTTTGGCTTGCTCATATTCCAATTCGGCCTGCAACAACTCAGCCTGACTGGAAATATCCTGCTCATACAAATTTTGCTCACGCTTAAAATGCGCTTCTTCTTTTTTTATAGCCGCTCTGAGGCGAATGTAATCGGCTTTGATCTTGCCCAGTCCAACGCTGCTCATTTGGACAATTGGCTCGCCTTCCTCCACATAATCCCCCAAATCTTTAAGCACTTTCACTACTTTGGCTTCGATTCTCGGACCTACTTTCGCAATGCGATCCATGTCATACATCACGCTTGCAGGACGTTCGATGACCGAGCTTGCACTTCCGGCTCTCAGCGTATCTACGCTGATATTGAGCGAAGCCATTTGATCCTGAGAAAGATGGACTTCACCGGAGTGTTCACTCTCTTCCTCCAAATGGTCACCTTCTGCTTCCGTATGTTGGGCTTCCTCTGAGCCGTGTTCATCAGCATTAGCATGGTTTTCGGTTTGGGGAGTGGATTCATTTTGAGAACTACAGCCGGTTATTACGACTCCGCTCAAAAGCAATATCCACACGGGAAATATTAGTCTGGTTATCTTCATGGTTTTAAATATCTGTTTCATGGGGTTCAAATAATTAATTGGTAGAAATTTCATTCAAGGGCGTGCCGATCAGTCGCTCAACCTCTGCGATGGCACGGTTCAGTTCAGCCAATGCCTGCACGTAGCGGGTTCGGCTGGTAAATAGCGTTCGTTGTGCATCCAGTACTTCAAGGAAATCGAACTTACCCTGACGATAGCCGATTTGTGCCGCTTCATAAGCTGTCTCGGCCCCGGGCAGCACTTCCGCATTCAGTTGTTCAACCTCATAAAGAGCCGCTTGCAGGTTGTTATAGGTATTTTGAAGGGCTTTTTGAGCCTCAATCAGGGCTGACTCCCGCTGAGTTTCCGCACGATTGAGCTCATAGCGAGCCGCCTTTACGTTTCCCTGATTCCGGTCAAAAAATGGAATGGGAATAGATACTCCGACCAAAGCCGCCTCAGCATCCAGATCCTCCATTCGCCGGTAACCGGCACTGATTTTTATGTCAGGAATGGCTTTGGATCGCTGTAAAGAAAGAGAGGCTTCGCGCTGCTGGATTTCTGTAGTCCAGCGGGCTATATCCGGGTTTCGCTCTATAAATTCGGCCACTGACTGATAGTTGGGGATGGACTCAGGTATTTCCAGTTCGCCATTCAACGCTTTAAATAACACCCGGTCACTACCCCAAAAAGAGGCCAGGGTCGTGAAAGCAGACTCCATCGAATTGCGCCTGTTTTCCAGCTCTATGCGTGCTCTTGAGAGTTCCACCTGGGCTTTGGTTTGCTCCAGTTTTGAAACTTTACCGGCTGTGACTTGCGCCGACACACTTTCATAAAATTGCCGGGCAACATCCAGTAACTCTTTCTGTTGCTCCCATTGCAGCTGGGCTTCCAGTGCAGAAGTATAGGCCTGAGTGAGTCCGGTAAGCGTATTTAAGCGCTGGGTTTCGTAATCCCAGTTTGCGAGTTCTGTTGTTAAACCGGCCAGTCGTTTTCGTTTCATGCGGTCAGCCCCTAAAAGAACTTTTTGGCTGAGCCTTATCGTGGTTTCCCTGGAGTCATAGCCTTCAAAAGGGCCTGTTCCTCCAAAGTTTTCCATTTCAGCTTCCAATTCCGGATTGGGGAGCAGAGCGGCCTGAATGCGCTCGGCTTCTTTAACCCGAACCTGCCAGGCATAACTTTGTAGCTGCGGATTTTCGAGCAGCGTTTTGGCCAGAGCCGTTTGATATGTTAGCGTGTCGCCAACAGCAATCAAATCGGTTGAAGAGTTTAAATTTCTGTTTAAAATCCCTGAAGAATAGTCGTTGGATTCATGTTCTATAAGTGTGCTTTCAGTGGGTACTTGAAGTACTTTTCGTTCGCTGGCGCAACCGGCCACAAGTACGAGTGTACCGATGAGCAGCATCGTTTTGATAAATTTTGACATGTAGTAATTCAGCCTTTTTAGCTGTTTTAGATTGATGAGAAATGTGTAAGGGACACAATTATCCTGTGAAGTGTAAAGCACATTCTCAATTTTGAATTAGGTATAAGAAGGGCTGTATGGCCTAATTCAGAAGTACTACGGTCTTTAGATTGGTGGTGACAGAGTTCTCTATAACCGGTGGTAAGAAAATGGTTTGCTGGAGAGAACGGGACGCCGGGGTAATTTCGCTTTTTTGATAAACAGCTCGTTTAAGATCAGCAACTGTCTTTTGTTGGTCAAAGCGATTCAGCTTGTCTTCTTTTGCACAGAGTAAGGAAATGGGAACATCTATGTGGTGATCGCTGTCTTGGTGAAAAACGGTTTGCTGTTCGTGATCATGGCCATCATTTTCGTGGACTTCGGCTTCACTACTAAAGAAAATTCCAACCGCGGCCTTTGACTCAACATTTACATCACCATTATTTTCAAAACAATATACCAATGACTCTGCGAGACTATGCACACTTAACACGTGCATAGCAAATATGATCAGCAGCAGACGGGCTGATAATTTATAAGTAGTTTTAAAGAGCTTACTTTTTTTGAACAAGTGTATGCTTTTTGAATAAAGCTGCTTTGAAATTGAACATAAAAATACGGAATCACGTATCAAAATGAAATTATCATGTGGATAGCCTTTGTGACACTGAATTAAACTTTGTGCTTTGTTGGCCTAACGACCCAGCGTTTAAACGGCGCGGGGATTATGATTTAGATGAAGTAGCAAAATTAATTCCTGGCGGTCAAGTTTCCATCGCACCCCGTCCGCGTCCGATTTAAAACGCATTGTTAGTGGTATTTTTCCTCGAATTCAGTTCCTTATGAGCTTCACGATACAAGAAACCGATATTGCCATTAGGAGTTTTTTGGTTAAAATCTTTAGAATGGAAATCTTTTAACTTTCTTTTGAAAGAACCCTTCTTATCAAGTTCTAAGATTTTATTCCAAAGACCATAAGCTTTAAATGCAGCTTCTATATAGAGCCAATGTTTAGAGTAGTTGTCAATTGCATTATTTGCAAATGCAACCCAATGACCAGGATTCACTTCTGGATTGTAATTAAATCCAATAATTCTATTTTCTCTTATAGATTCAAGAATATAAAACAGTGTTTCATTCTCGAAAATCATATGAACGATTCTAGGAGGAGATTTTGAAGATAAATTACCCAGCGTAATTAATTTTTCTGCGTCATGTTCATTAGTTATCACTTCTGAAATAACTTTTTTGTCAGATTCTATGAACTCATATCCTCTTCTAAATAAATATTTAACTAACCGTTTCTTAATACCAAAGGTGAGATTATTGTTGTAAATAATTTCTTGAAATGCTGTTACGCCTTGATTATCCAATTCATTTACTTGAATATTTAAAACTTCACACTTCAAAAGGAATTGAATAAAAGATGGTTCATTAGCTTGATTTATATAATAATTTAATGCTGGCTTCCCACTTTTGGTTGTTCGTTGTTGAAGTTTTAGGTGGTCATTAAGAATGTCAATTTCTTCAGAATCCAGACCGTAAATTTTTTCATGGATAGAATTATAATCACTGTAATTCTTCTTGCGTTTCTCTTTTATTTCTAATCTAATTTTTTCAGCCTTAGACTTCAGTTCTGCTTTGCTGATATCATAAAAAAAACATTGATAATTTTTTTCATTGAAATTCAATTGATCTAAAGAAATGCTTTTTTCTCTCCATTTTTTAAATACATCAAGATCATTTGTAACATTTATTACTTCTTTAAATTTACAATTCAATTTCAGTTCTTCTGAGAAATTTTTATCTAACTTGAAGAAATTTTCATGGGGTGTTGCATACTTTAAATCCTTTCTCATCTTAGCATTCTTCTTTGAATCAAAATTTTCAAGAATCCAAATCAAATAAATTTTTTGATTTCTATAAAAATCTGTTCTTTCCAAAATATACCGTTGAGTAAGAGTAGATAGTTGTATTTCAAATGCTAAAGCTTTATTTCTGTATGTACAGTAAATGTCAGGTTTACGTCTTTCCCCTTCATCATTAACTAAAAATTCACTGTCAATTACGACTGAATTCTTATCAACCCCGTTAGTTTTTTTTAATAGATTGCCGATTTTATTCTTTAGGTATTTGTGCTCTGGACTTTCTTTAGAAGCATATATTTCTTCAGTTTTGTCTCTTTCTGATTTTGAATAATTATTGTCTTTCAGTACACAATAACCAGAATTAGGCTTGTGACTAAGAAAGACTCGGTTACTGCTACTGGATTTAACGGAAAGATACTGTTTACATACAACGCATTTAGGAACGAACTTACCTATATCGTATGCCTTGCGGAATTTTTCGTGGGTTTCTCTATCGGCATTAAATATTTTGTCCGCATATACTACATCCCCTGAAATTTCATCAATCGCTTTTTTAATAGATCTTTCAGAGCTCATGAGTTGACTTATTAATTAATACCACTAACGGCCTTGCGCATAAGCTGCAGGCGCCAATGTGTTCAGTTAATTACAAAATGAAATGTTAACTAATAAATGGGAAGCGAGCAAGATCAGGCGAGGCCTGTCCGCTTAATGCGCTGGTTATACTGCGAACGGATTTAGATAATTGTTTCTAACCGAAATATTTGCCAAACCCTTTTATAAATTCCTCAACTTTGTTGTCCAAGTAATTTGTTATTTCTTCTTTTCTTACATTCGGATCGCGCTTTAAAACGAGGTTTGCAGAACTTTCATATACTTTTTGAAGCCGTTGAGGACCTTCACCTTCAATTCTTTGGAGTCGCATAAAACCATCCATTAATGTTGTAGAAATATTTGGTTGGTCGTGGTTTCGATAGATCCCTTGCACTAAGTTTTCTGTCATGAAATCACCGTCTGCCCAGTCATAATTTTTCCCCCATTTGGACCACACAACAAACGCTAAAGCATTCATTTTTTGAATCATAACTTCTGTATATAACCATGCGGCTCCCTCCTCGGTAGTGCAAATTTCATTACATTCTACAGCTGAATCCTCATCGGTAACAATATCTTTTGTTGCTGATTTGATTCCGTTTGCTACATTTTCTTTTAGGTTTGGAGTTTCACTAGTTGATGATTGTTTTGGTGTTTCTGAAAAGCACTTAGGTATAAATTTATTCAAAGCTTTATACTCATTTTGCCAATTCGGAAAAGTATCTGAAAAAAGAGAAAAATATTCTATCAAAACCCATGCTTTTCCATTTATTTTCTTTTCCTCAAGCAGAAAGCCGTCTTGATCAAGAGCTTTTTCCAAATCATAAATAGCATTTTGTAATTTTTTTGCTCTTGATTTTTCTGTTGAGAAGAGGCCTCGATTCTTGACGTATTTGGCAGCATAATTTAAAACATGCTGTGCTTTTTTAAATGCTTTTGGTGTTCTTTTTTGAATTTGCTCTGCTTTGCTATAGTCTGTTGTTCGAGTACCAGGTTGGTGAATTTTAATTTCATTCATATTGCGAATCTATTTGATCTATTTATCAGGTTGCCATTTAAATAGTGGCTGATTATTGGTTGAAAAAACTGCTCTCATTACATTTGAAACATCATCTTCTTTAATATCCTCAAGTATTAAATCATCAAACAATGCATTACGGGGATCTTCATAATCTTTATTTTTGATTCGATCTTCAATTGTACTCACAAATGTTTTTACCAAAGAATTATTTTTCAACTTGTCTGAAATTGAAGAAGGATTTCCCTCTATAAAAATAAGGAATCCGCTAATGTGTCCTTTCTCTAAAACAATTTCAATTTTAGCTTCTTTGGCTAAATTTGAGCCCTCTTCTTTTGGTTTTTCCTTCTTGAAAAGATTAAACATGAGTAAAATGTGTTGTGATTTAAAAAATTGCTCAAAGCAGTATAACGTTCTGGCGCATAAGGGGCAAAGAGATTATGAATTTGAACAACGTTAAATAACTAAAACATTAACTACAAGCGTGGGCAAAGTTGAGGCTTTGTCCCTTTAATGCGCTTGTTATAGGCACAGATAATTTATGAAAGAGCATAAACCGTTTAGCGAGCACTGGTGGTGGCAAATTCTTTTAGACCATGTTTATTATTGCAAATGGAAATACCGTGATTTGGAGGAAATGAAAAGAGATAGCGTGCTGACAGACTTTATTATCAACAGGATTAAAATTGCTACTCTTAGAGAGCTAAAAGAAAAAGTAACTGGACTAAAATGTGAGAATGATGTTAGATATAATCTTGGTGTAACTGAGGCAAAGCAATTAATAGATGAATGCGAAAAGAGTGTTTATGTTGATTAGTGCCTATAACGGGTTAGGCGTAAGCGGTCAGGCAGATTATGATTTTTTAAAAGCAATAAATATTAAACAGGAAAAAAGCAGGGCAAACTTGAAGCCTGTCCGCTTGACGCCATTGTTAATTGCATGATGAATTTATTTGACACAGAAAAAACCCAAAGCTTGCATATTCGAAACAAAGAAGATTACACGGATATTTGGCTTACACCACCTGAGATTATTCAGGCTTTAGGGCAATTTGATTTAGATCCATGCGCCCATATTGAACAACCTTGGGAAACAGCAAAAACCATGTACACTATAAAAGATGATGGATACAGTAAAGAATGGTTTGGGCGCGTGTGGATGAACCCTCCATACTCTGAAATTGATAGGTGGATGCAGAAGCTATCAATTTATGGGAATGGTATTGCCCTAACATTTGCCCGGACGGAGACTCAATACTTCCATAACTATGTTTGGGGAAAAGCAAAAGGAATATTCTTCTTTGACGGGAGACTAAATTTTCATCGGGCAAATGGTGTGAAAGCAAAAATGAATGCAGGAGCACCAAGCGTACTTATTGCTTATGGACGTGAAAATGCTGAGGTATTAAAAACGTGTAAGCTAAGAGGATTTTATACAGAGCTATGAATGCAATTAACGTTCTGGCGCATAAGGGGCAAAGAGATTATGAATTTGAACAACGTTAAATAACTAAAACATTAACTACAAGCGTGGGCAAAGTTGAGGCTTTGTCCCTTTAATGCGCTTGTTATAGGCACAGATAATTTATGAAAGAGCATAAACCGTTTAGCGAGCACTGGTGGTGGCAAATTCTTTTAGACCATGTTTATTATTGCAAATGGAAATACCGTGATTTGGAGGAAATGAAAAGAGATAGCGTGCTGACAGACTTTATTATCAACAGGATTAAAATTGCTACTCTTAGAGAGCTAAAAGAAAAAGTAACTGGACTAAAATGTGAGAATGATGTTAGATATAATCTTGGTGTAACTGAGGCAAAGCAATTAATAGATGAATGCGAAAAGAGTGTTTATGTTGATTAGTGCCTATAACGGCCCAGCGTTTAAACGGCGCGGGGATTATAATTTAGTTGAAGTAGCAAAATTAATTCCTTAGAAACAAGTGTGACCGAACTTCGTCCGCGTCCGCTTTGAAACGCATTGTTAGGGCGAGGCAGGTAAAACCAACGACGAAAACTGAACAACCACCGCCGGCTTATAAGCCAAAAATGCTGGAACTAAGCGACAGGCGCACGGGAAAGAGCCCGCGAAGGATGGCCGAGAAGGCAAAGCGCCACACCTTTAAAAGAGAAAAAATTCAGAATCGATTACGTGGCGCCCCGACGCTTGGGAAAACCTACGAAGAGGCAAACCAAACCAACGACTAGAACCGATTACCTGCCCAAAAAATTACCACCTCCTGGAAGGCACATTTTTTTACCAGAAAGTGATGCGCCTGACGCGCCCTAACGACCCAGCGTTTAAACGGCGCGGGGATTATGATTTTATTTTGAAATAGCGAAATTAAATCCTGGCAATCAAGTTTCCATCGCACCCCGTCCGCGTCCGATTTAAAACGCCTTGTTAGGCATTACTCAGACATTTTACAGATAAGCTAATATATGTCTGAATAAAAAATTGGGGAGAAGAGCACTCTCCCCAATAACTATTACATTTGGATTTCTATCTCAGTGGCCAGATCAAGCCCATCAGCTACTATATCAAATATATCACTATTACTGGTTTCACTAATGACGATTACACCATTATTATTTTTGGTTGCCTCTTCTAACATATCGATGCTAACACCAGCAAACCAAACGATAGGGTCAAAGGTGACTTCGGCAATAACGTTCATGCCGGAATCGAAAGTAACCGTTCCTTCCCGCTCAACTTCGAAGGTTTCCCCGGAATTGAACTCAAATCGAATGGGATGGGATTGGTTATTACTGTCCTCAAAGGTACCCTCAATAACCACCGAAGGTGTATTATCTTCATCACGCAATTCAAGTTCCACTCTGCTTTCGACAAAGGTTCCAACAGGTAATTCGAGATCACTTAAATCGGGAGAGGTTTCTCCAGTTGCAAAATCAATGTTCACGATTTGCTCAATGTTTACTTCTACTGAGTCACCTCCATCGTTCTCAACTTCAAACTGTATTTGGGTGAGTGTAATTGTTCCACTTGAGAATGTGAGGGAATTTGCCAGGCTTTGGGACGAAGCTTTTGAAAGGCTTGATGTACTAGTGTTTGTGCTGAAATTTATATCAATGGTAGGGGAATCACCACTGTCGCTCGAACTTGAACAAGCAGAAAAAATAGTCAAAGTTCCAACTAACAAACATAACAACATGCTTTTTGAAATTTTCATAGTAAATATATTTAGTATTAATTTTTTATTTGAACGTTCTACAAAGAGGTTTGTTCCTTAAAGTTGTTACTAAATTGGAGGCATTTATATGATACCACCTGTTTAGAGGAGTGCCTAACGGCCCAGCGTTTAAACGGCGCGGGGATTATAATTTAGTTGAAGTAGCAAAATTAATTCCTTAGAAACAAGTGTGACCGAACTTCGTCCGCGTCCGCTTTGAAACGCATTGTTAGGGCGAGGCAGGTAAAACCAACGACGAAAACTGAACAACCACCGCCGGCTTATAAGCCAAAAATGCTGGAACTAAGCGACAGGCGCACGGGAAAGAGCCCGCGAAGGATGGCCGAGAAGGCAAAGCGCCACACCTTTAAAAGAGAAAAAATTCAGAATCGATTACGTGGCGCCCCGACGCTTGGGAAAACCTACGAAGAGGCAAACCAAACCAACGACTAGAACCGATTACCTGCCCAAAAAATTACCACCTCCTGGAAGGCACATTTTTTTACCAGAAAGTGATGCGCCTGACGCGCCCTAACATATTAATATGCGGCAGGGGGTATCTTATGAGACGTCGTATAAGATCCGGAAATCATCCATTTAAAGGCCCTGACACATCTTTTAATTTCTTATGCGAAGAGAATGTCGCATAACCCCGTCAAATAAAATCTATTTTTTTTGTAAGGACTTGCCTTTTCATCGCTCTCACAATATAGCAACATTAACAACTTTTGCAATAGCGTTATGGGCAAATCTAAATTATTACAGCGTGTTAGAGAAGAAATAAGAAGACGAAACTACAGCTATCGAACGGAACAGGCTTATACTAACTGGATTATCAGGTATATTCGCTTTCACGGAACGGTACACCCTAAAAAAATGGGGGACAAAGAGGTTGAACAGTTCCTAAATGATCTTGCAAATAACAAAAATGTAGCAGCAAGCACCCAAAATCAAGCACTTTCAGCCTTACTCTTCTTATACAAAAATGTGCTGGGTCGGGATGGATTAGAGCTTGATAACCTGAAACGAGCAAAGAAACCCCGAAAATTACCCGTGGTACTTTCTCATAAAGAAGCGATGATGATTTTACAACACCTCAGCGGTCGCACTCTCCTGATATGCGAACTTCTCTACGGCAGTGGTATTCGGATTTCGGAATGCTTGCGGCTAAGAGTGCAGGATGTAGACTTCGAAAACGGGCAGCTATGGGTTCGATCAGGAAAAGGAAATAAAGACCGGGTAAGTTTATTGCCACAGAAATGTATTCCAAAACTTCGTCGTCAAATAGAAAAAGTGAAAGCTCTTCACAAAAAAGATCTGGCTGAAGGATATGGAAAAGCACTGCTGCCAAAAGCCCTGGCTCGGAAATATCCCGGTGAGCAAATGAGCCTGGGTTGGCAATACCTGTTTCCCTCATCGGTACTCTCAAAAGATCCCCGAACTAAATTAGAACATCGACATCACATCTCAAGCCGACAGGTACAGAGAAAATTGAAGAATGCCCTGGCCAAAACCAATATTGAGAAAAAAGTGACCTGCCATACCTTCAGGCATTCTTTTGCAACCCAATTACTCAAAAGTGGCTACGACATCCGCACCGTCCAGGAACTCCTCGGCCACAAAAACCTCAAAACTACTATGATCTACACCCACGTCATAAACAAAGGCGGCAACTATATCAAAAGCCCGGTGGATGTCTTATAGATCGCCGCTCGCTAGTCGCAACTCGATCTATCGAATATCTGTTAAAAACAGTTTATCAGCCGTAAAGGCCTGTCCAACAATTACCAGCACTAATTATAAAGTTTACAGAAAGCCACTTCCAACAGGTTAGCGAGTGATCGATTAGCGATTTGCGATTTGCGATTTGCGAAGCTACCAATGTAGTCACCAAAGCGTCCCCTTGCCCTGCGGCGCTGCCAAAGAGTTGATTATCAAAAAGGGGAGCCGGAGGGAAAGGGACAGGGTTAGGGTCTTGATACGAACAGGCATAAAGTTCATCATTTACAGTAAAACTCCTATCATTTTGAACCATGATTCACGGGATTAAAGGATGAACAGGATTTTAAATCTTCCAATCCTGCCAAATCCAGTTCAAAAGAAAAACACTTCAAAATTCAATATTGAATGTTCACTATTCAATATTCTATTGCGGCGGTTGCAGGTCAATGTAGGTGGGTTCGTTCCGGTCTAATACAATCCGGCCATCCTCATACTTTAGCTCCACAACCTGTATCGAGCTTCGGCGTTCCTGGTAGGGATCATTTCCAGAGGCGGATTCCGTCCGACCCGGATGGGTGAAGTAAAACAAGTAGGCCCGGCCATTATTAATAAGCACATCGGGATGCTGCCCGGCAACCTGGTCATCCTCACCGGTTCCCGGTTCCTGAAGAAGGTTTCCGGGGATACGCTCCCAAGAAAGCAGGTCATCTGACTTATACAAAGCCAAGCCGTCCCACACATCCGTCACCATCCAATATTGATCTTTCCATTGAAATACATTGGGTCCCTCGCCGGCCTGGTCGCCTACGGCTTTGCCTTTGTCTTCCCATTCATAAAGATCTTCGCTGTCGGCATAATAGATGGCTTTGTTATCCACTTCATTGTTATACCACATGCGCCAGCTTCCGTCGGGTAACTGCATCACGTTGGCGTCAATCACCCGGTTCGAGGCCAGGTCCAGCGTAGACTGGTATTCCCAGTCTATGAGGTTTTCACTGGTCAGGTGAATGATGTCCCTAGGATGACTCCAGTTATCAAAAACCCCGGGCACGTAAGTCAGGTACATGTGGTATAGCCCTTCATGTTCGATCACGTCGGGCGCCCAATGCGTTTCGGTATAAGGGGAGGGGATGTTGCTGGTGCCCCGGTATTCCCAGGTAGCACCGCCATCGGTGGATTCGGAAATCCCAATGCGCGTTCCATGCACCCAGGTTACCCCGTCAAGCCCTTCGGTGTTGGCCCTGCGATTGGTGTACACCATAAACCACTTTTTCTCCTCCTGATTCCATATCACCACGGGATCGGCAGCTCCGTCATAGACAGGGTCACGGAACAGTGGCTTGTCGGCGGGCTCGTCTGCTTTTTCTGTTTCCTGCGTGCAGGCGGTAAAGGGGATCAAAAACAGGAAGAATACAATCAGGTAACGGGACATTGAATTATTCTTTATTTAAAATGGAATGGAGGTTTTTATTATGAGCTTACTATTTGCTGCTATCTAAAACAAATAAGAATAAAAAACTTTGGCATAGTTTACGAACCAAAATATGAGGATTGAGAAAAGACTACTGTCATCGTATAGAAAACATTCTTCTAAAATTCATCCTTGCTTAAGTGTGGCGGACACACTTTATTAGTATCTACCTTAACGTAATGGCTTGTAAGTGATTGGAGTCAGATAGCCTTGCCATTCTGCGGAAATATATCAACCACCTAAGTTAGGATATTATGAAAAAGATAGTACTGTTTGTCCTGTTTGCATTGCTCACCTTTCAATTACAAGCTCAACAAGAGGAACAGGAGGCGCCGCCGGCACTCAGGCTGGATCAGGGGATGACAGAGCTGGAGACACCGGGCTTCAATCTAAAGCTGGTAAAGGCCTCGCAAACTATTGCCGCACTGCAGCCCAAAGGTGAGGAGGGGTTTGACTTCACCCCGGCAGGAGAACTGCAGAACCGCGCTGAAAATGAATATTACCACCTGGGCGATCTGACCCTGAGATTACGAATGGAAGGCTCCAAACAATGGCAACAGTTTTCTACTGCTGAGAACCGGGTTCCGGTTACATCTTTAGAGGTTTCGGGGGATATGCTTGCGGCGGCAGATATTTCAAACACTTTGGGGGCCGGATTCCCTATACAAGCCAAACGCTATTGGGAAACGGAGGCGGGAACATTAGTGCTTCGGTTTGAAATCAAAAACACCACCGGTCAGCAGATCGAGATCGGGGCTCTTGGCATTCCCATGGTCTTTAATAATATCCTCACCGGCAAAGACCTGGACACTGCCCATGCTTTGTGTTCTTTTTATGATCCTTATATCGGGCAGGATGCCGGCTATCTGCAGGTAACACGTCTCAATGGGCATGGACCAGCCTTGCTGGTAACACCTGGCGAAAACACACCTTTTGAAGCCTATAAGCCCCTCAATGAAGATAAAACCCAACGGCAGATTACCTTCGAGGGCTTTTATGAATGGATGGTGCACAGCAAAGCCTACGTTGAAAATGAGTGGAGTGCCGCCGAGCCGTGGAATCCACCAACTTCCGAAATATTGAATCCCGGCGAAACCAGGAATTACAGTCTCAAATTTGTACTCTCCGATAGCATCCGGGATATAGAATCAACTTTGATTGAACAGGAAAGGCCGGTGGCAGTAGGCCTGCCGGGCTACGTATTGCCGATGGATCAAACCGGGAATTTATACCTGAATTATCATAGCGAAGTAAGCTGGATTGATGTGGAACCGGCCGGCTCCGTGGTGTTAAAGAAAAAGGAAGATACGCCCAACGGCTGGAAGTCGTATGAGGTGCGTGGCAAATCATGGGGCCGAAGCCGTGTGACGATCCATTATGAGAATGGGGTATCCCAATCCATTAACTATAAAACCATTAAGCCGGAAATGCAGGTAGTGGATGATGCCGGCCGTTTTCTCACCACGGAGCAGTGGTTTGATCAACCGGATGATCCCTTTAACCGAACGCATTCGGTGATCAGCTATGATTACGGGAAAAACGAACAGGTCACAGAAGACAATCGGGCGTGGGTAGCGGGGCTAAGTGACGAAGGCGGGGCCGGCTCATGGGTAGCGGCTATCATGAAGCAGGTGATACAGCCCGAAAAAGAAGAAATTGAAAAAATGGAACTGTTTGTAGATGATGTGGTATGGGGTGGTCTGCAGCACAGCGATGGTGAACATAAATATGGTGTCCAAAAGAGTTTATTCTACTATGAACCGGATTCCATGCCCGAGGGTACATACAGTGAAGAGGTTCCTTATGGCGGATGGTCCAGCTGGGATACCGAAGGGGCGGCTGACTTGGGCCGGTCGTATAATTATCCGCACGTGGCTGCATTGCATTGGGGTTTATATCGCCTGTCCCGAAACTACGAAGGCTATGTGGACAATCACGAATGGGAGTGGTATTTGGAGCGAGCCTATCAAACGGCAGAGGCCATGATGGAATTCGCCCCTCATTATGCGCAGTATGGACAGATGGAAGGAACAGTATTTCTTAAAATCCTGATGGATTTAAAACGCGAAGGATGGACCGAACAGGCGGAGAAACTTGAAGCTACCATGCGGGCCCGGGCAGAAGTCTGGCGGTCGCTTGGTTTCCCTTTTGTAAGTGAGATGCCCTGGGATTCTACCGGACAGGAAGAAGTGTATGCCTGGTGCCGTTATTTTGGCTTTGATGCAAAAGCGTTGGTGACACTTAACGCCATTCTTGGCTATATGCCCACCGTTCCTCATTGGGGATATAACGGAAGTGCCCGCCGTTACTGGGATTTCCTTTTTGCCGGAGAGCTATCCCGCATTGAGCGGCAGCTTCATCATTATGGTTCCGGACTGAATGCCATCTCGGTGCTTCATGAATACCGGCTGAATCCTGATGATATGTACCTGCTAAGAGTCGGTTACGGAGGACTTCAGGGGTCCATCGCCAATATTACCGAGGATGGATTTGGCGCTTCCGGCTTCCATGCCTATCCCTCTACTTTGAGGATTGATTATCTCTCCGGAGATTATGGGCAGAACTTCTTTGGACATGCTATCAATACCAGTTCTTACCTGGTGAACCATCCCGAATTTGGATGGCAGGCTTTTGGCGGGAATATCGAAGAGGAAGATGGATGGGTGACTATGAATCCACTGAATTCTTCAAGAAACCGTGTGTACTTGTCTGAAGTGGGGTTATGGCTCACCCTGGATGCCGGGAAATTTGAAAGCGTTGCACTTAACACAGAAACCGGGGAGGTTCAACTTACCTTTGAATCTGCTACAGCCAATGCACCCAATGCCAGACTACGCGTAGAGCAACCGGCCGACATCAGTGGGGTGGACACATACCAGCCGAATGAAGACCTTGAGGAGGAGAGAGGGGCTTATGTAATACCACTTTCTGCCGGGGATAATGTGATTACTCTAAGCGAATAATGATGTAATCTAATCACCAACAAAAAGCATGTCATTCAGAGCGAAAGCGAAGAATCTGAGCCAGAAAATACTTACCAACTTGCTACGGCATATTGCACACGGAATCACTGGTAATGTTGTATAAGAGATTGGGCAATGAAGCTCCGCAAAATGCAAGGTCCTTCGGCGATAGCCTCTGGATGACTGGATTTTGGGGATTGATAAATTGTTGCAGATGCCAAGTAATTGGACTACAAAAGCTAACCAAAAGGACCCCGAATGGGGTCAAACAAAAATAGCCTCGGGTAAGCCTGTCCGGGCCCCCGTTTACGGGGAAGCACTGGAGCAACCCGGGGTAAAGAAGCCCAAAATATCCAAGCTTCGCCCCATTGATGATAGAGAAAAAACGTCAGGCGAAGCTTTGGCAATACATGTTAAAATGGAGATAGTTAATTTAGATCTATCCATCAGGCACCACATTGAAATTATAAGGCCAGTCATTCAGAGCGAAAGCGAAGAACCTAAGCCAGAAAATGCTTACCAACCTGCTACGGCATATTGCATACGGAATCACTGGAAATGTTAGATAAGAGATTGGTCAATGTTGCTCCGCAAAATGCAAGATCCTTCGGCGGTAGCCACAGAATGAACCCGAATGGAGGGGCAACACAAATAGTTCAGAGGTAACCTTTCAGTATTTCCTTTATCAAACCAAAACCATCGGATTCCTCTTCGTGAACTCGTTGGTATTTTCCTTATACTTTTAGAATCAATAATAATGTTGCAGGCTATAGAAGGAAACACGCTTGAATTACGATTTCGAAAAACGACCTAACCACATTTTTCTCGGGGTAGAGTCCAGCTTTACGCTGATTGATTTCATACTATTCTTCTTCAGCTTCATCCTTGGATTTATTTTTGCGCTGTTCTTCCTGATTTTCGCCGTAGCGGTACTTCAAAAGATTTTCTCTCGCTACGAGTTTGAGTTCAATACCGACGACTACACCATCACCCGCTACTATCGATTCTTCAGTTATTTCCGGTTCAAAAGAGAAAAAATTGGTTTTGGAGAAGTAGATGAAATCCTGCTTAGTAATTTTGAAAGTGGAAAGGCTCTTTTTACCCGGGGCATGAAATCCAAAGAATGGTTTACCCTTGATATCCGCACCAAAAACGGATACATGCGTCTGATCAAAACAGAAGAAGATGAGCTGGAAGAACTCTATGAACTGTACGAGTTGCTGGAGGAAAAACTGGAGCTATATTTTAGTTTTCGTATGGAATTTCTTGGTGACGGTGAATCGGATTTTTAAAAAACAGCTTAGGTAAAGAGTTGTTCATTAATTGTTGGATTTTCTGTGTTTATTGCAATAGGTTTAGGGATAGAAAGTACAGTTAGGTTTTATGTTCACATACAATTTTTCGGGAGCTGATAAATTCCTTTAAACAGCACTTTTTTTGGGGCAGATTTACGATGCTTAATTGTCATATCTGTTGAAATCGTAAGTTTTTTATCTAAAGACACCGTTTTTTTCAGCAGTCGGTGTTTAAGGTCATGAATATAAATAGAAGGTTTTTCGAGACTTAAATATCAAAAAAATATTATGAAACATTTTTATATACCTTTTCTAACTATAATTTTCATTTCTTTATCAATTACTTCATATGCGCAGTCCACTCTGGGAATTAAGCAGTGGAATAAAAACGATTTTGCTGGTTCATTAGAAGTCGAAGATATTAGATTCCAACAGGAGGAATCTATAAATGACTTTACATCTGCTTCCTACAACAATTATCAAAGCACAGATACGGTTATGAATCGTGAGGCTACTACCTCATTAACTGCCGGATATATGTCAGACAGTTATAATCTTGAGATGGATAATGGTAGTAAACGGTTCGCTTTTGACGGGGAGCTCACCGCATTAATGCTTAGTTCAAATTCAGCCTCGCTTACCCTCAGTTACGGTTTAGCAGATGCAAAAGAACATGACAGTGATATTAGAAGTATTGCTGCTGACTTAAGTTTAGGAGGGAACAGCACCATTTTTGATGATCTCTTCGGGCTCCCTTTAAGTGCATATATCCCAATTCGTGCAAACTTAGGTTACAGAAGTTTGACGCTTGTTGATGTTGATGAGGAGTATGACAAGGTAAACATGGGAAATGCAAATTTAGGGCTTGGAGTAGGTTCATCAATACGTTTGCCAACTAATTTGCCAATTATAGAAAATAACCTCACTGGTTTTGTATCTATAGTTCGGTCGGTTGGTATCATTGGGGATATGTCCAGTGCTGCAGAATCAGGTGGTTTCCAGGAAAGTCCCGAAACTGGAGATCCTGTATTAGAAGGTATTAGATATACACGTGGTACAGACTTTAATCTTGAAGGAAAACTTGAGCGTCTTTTAGGAGAAAAAACCGGGGTTACCGTCGGCATTACTATGCGTTGGATGAGTTGGACTAATGAAAAAGCTGAAGGCTTAGGAGAAATTACAGACGTAATAGCAGGAAATGCAGACAATATAGATTTGCGGTCCAAACAATACTTATTTAGGGTAGGTATAAATTGGTAAATTGAATACCTGTTTTGGTTTGATAAAGCGAGGCCTTGTTTTAAAATTCAGGCACTCGCTTTTTTATTGGTCCCAACCGAGAGTTTAAAACCCTACACTTTGAGAGCAGTACTTCAGTATTGGGAAGAAATCTAATGCTAAAATCATAGGGTCATCCTATGCTTGGGAAAGAAAGTGAGATGGCAGATATTTCACTAAATAAAGGCGGTGGAAGGGCAGATACACAGTTGTTGGTCATTGAGCCAAAGAGCTCGTTCAGAATGATTGACCTGCCATCTTCCACACTATGATCATGAACAGTTCAGTAGGCCCTGG
>NZ_FXTP01000014.1 GCF_900182705.1 Gracilimonas mengyeensis
AGCTGCAGCTGCCCGTTGCCCGTGTTGGCAATCGTCCCGATCACGTTGCCACCGGCCGTTACCGTGCCCCCGCCGTTCGGACCGCCGGCTACCGTCAGGTTGCCGCCACTTGCCACCGACAGGCGGTCAAACCCATTGGCCCCGCCGTTTCTTGCAATGGTCAGGGAGGCCCCGGCGTAGTTGCCACTAGCCCCGTTCAGTGCGTCCAGCTCTTCGTCGGAGATCGTGACATCCCCGTCAAGGGTCACCGCACTACCACCTTCGGTGAAGGATGGAGTGGCATCAAGGCCTGTTAATACAGGTGTATCGTTGGAAGCAGTAATGTCAATATTTACGGTACCCAAATTTACATCTCCGGAACCAGCCCCGTCATTGGCTTCAACCGTTAAGGTAGCCACATCGTTACCTGACACATTGTTAGCCCCGGTATATTTAAGATTGGTGGCCGTATCCAGGTAGGTATTAATGTCTCCGGCAGCACCGGCAAGCGTAACCGTGGTGGCATTCACCAGGGTTTCTGTTACTCCAGCACCATCAACGGGAGTACTGAAAGTACCGGCCGAAGCGGTTAAGGTAACCGTAATATTATCACCGTCTATATCGTTGAATGTGGCCGATGACAGATTAACGTTACTTTCTGTGTCTTCTGTTACGGTAATATCGGTTGGCAGTCCGGAAACACCAGGGGGATCGTTTGTTCCTGTAATATCAATATTGACCGTACCCAAGCTGACATCCCCCGAGCCATTTCCATCGTTGGCTTCCACGGTGATGGTAGCCGCATCGTTGCCGGACGCATTGGAGGCTCCAGTATATTTAAGATTGGTAGCCGTATTCAGGTATGTGTTAATATCTGCGGCAGCACCGGCCAAGGTGACCGTAGTAGCATTGACCAAGGTTTCGGTTACTCCGCCACCTACTCCCGAGCCATCAACCGGGGTACTAAAGGTTCCAGCCGATGCAGTCAGGGTAACGGTTAAACTATTGCCCTCAAGATCGCTGAAAGTCATACCTGACAGATCCACATTGCTTTCCGTGTCTTCTGTTACGGTGATATCGGTAGGTATCCCAGAGACTGTTGGATCATCATTCACCGGGTTTATGGTGATAGAAGCATTATCCGTAGCAGTAGAGAAGGCGGTTGTTCCTCCATTTGTGGTTGCATCTGCGGTAGCTCCTGCGCTGCCTGAGGTTTTATCCCAGGCGCGGAAAGTGATGGTTGCAGAACCGCTATAATTGGCATCCGGAACAAAACGGATTTTTTGAGTAGATCCGCCACTCAATGTACCGTCTAACAGGCGTGCCGCACTGGAAATATCAACCGCACTGCCGGTGGTACCCGAGAAGTTGGACCAACTGCTTCCATTATCGGCGGAGTATTGCCAAACTCCATTGGTGTTATCCACATTGGTTACCGCGATGGCTTCCACTGCACTGCCATCGGGATCGGTGATGGAACCATCTACCACCATAGAAGCAACGGAAGTCCCGGGATTGTTAGAATTATTGATGGCGTCATCATCTCCATCGGCCCCGGAACCGTCATCGTCACCGGCATCTTCAGAAATAGCTGTCAGGGTCGGTGATTGGGCATTATCCAGCACAGGAGCATCGTTAGTCGTTGCAACACTGATGGTGCGCGTGTCATTGTTAGAGCCTGCGTTTTTATCGGTAGCCGTGAGAGTTACCGTCCGGTTTGAAGTGCCTGGGTTATCAGAGGTATTGCGATAACGTAATGACTGTAATACCTCCTGCACAATGGCATTGGTAGCATCTGCATCGAAGGTAATGGTAAGGGCGGTTCCGTTGGTAACCACCCCGCCTGAAACACTTAAGTCTCCGATATCGGTGGCATTCGCAAAGATATTCGTACCGCTGACGGTGATGGCCGTCCCATCCCCGTCGGTATCGGAAATACTGATTTCGTCACCCGCTTCATTGTTGGCGGTGATTTGGGCTTGAAGGGTCCCGCCGTTCCATTCAGCATCTCCGTTGGGATCATTAACCGTGCCTGCCGGATCAATCTGAGCGGCTGCATCGCCTTCGGTAAAGGCAAGCTTGGTATTATCAATGGAAATGGTGGGATTGTCGTTAACAGGTGCTCCAAGATTGGCTACCTGAAAATTGTCCAGTTTGATAAACATGGTAGCCGATGCATCAATAGTCAGGGATGTAATTCCGGTAACATTGGAGTATGTACTCAGGGATAGTGTTTTTCCGGCAAAAGAATTAAGAGTCTGAGAGCTGGCGACCGTACCTGCACTACTGAGAATATCAAAAGTGATTTGAGAACCTCCGCTGTTATACATATACAGGTTAGTTCCATCAAAAGCCTCTCCACCTGAAAAGGATAGCGTTACTGCGGTTTCTCCCGAAGAAGAATACACGTGCTGAAAGAAAGCACCATTATAAGCTCCGGTACTAAAGCTTTCACCATCTACAACGAGCGTATAATTCTTTGAAGCACTCTCATAAAATTCAGCGTTAATTGCACTGCTTCCTCCTGCATAGCTTCCCGTTGTTTTAACTTGGGTAAAATCAATAGTTCCGTTAAACTGCAACGTTCCCGTAAAATCCTTCATTGCAATAGATTCAGGCAATGGAGCAGCTTCGATATCTCCTTTCTGAATTTCCAATTCCCAGTTACCGCCAAAGGCTTCGTTCCCGGTTTTATCGATGGAAGCTGCTACATCGGCATGGGTGTTGTTTTTGATGATTTCGAGAAAGTCATTCCCTTCGTCACCCTGTGCTACATCACAGCCGTAAATCATTAAGTCACCACCCACGCGAATGGCTTTATTTATAGCAGCAAATCCGGCAACATCTTCCTGTAATTCTTTTTGGTCAATACGCTGTCCGCCCAGATAAATCGCTCCAGCTTCGGCATGTGAAACCAGATGCACTGCATCCAGATTAGTATAGCCAGACAGAATTTTCATCAGCTCTACCATACCATCTTTACCTTGTGGCACTTCCAAAATATCCACTCCGGATCTGGCTTGCTTGAAGATCATGTGCTTGTCTTCTACAGCTCCGTCCACAATAACAAGTTCCCGTACCTTTTGGCCTTTATTCAGTTCCAGATCCGAGCTTCTATTTTTAATCACTGATTGCAAATCTGCATCATTTTTGCTGATGGATGTAGATGCCAGCGGCTTGAGGTTAAGATTAGCCGTGATGGCGCTTCCGGGACTATAATGTCCACGCTGAGCACGATAATAGGAATGTCCACCACCGGAAAGTGCGGTAGCGGAAATAGCCAAATGAGCTGCTGTTAATCCTGCTTTCTTTAAAAAATTGGTACGTGATTGCATAGCGTATTCCGTTGAGGTAGTAGTGAATTAATTTTTTTCTTTTTTTGGAGCAATGACATGTGCGGCCGACCCTGAGGTATCTTCCCAGAATGCCATTTCACTGTATTTTTGAAAAAGGTCGGGGGGCAGAATGGTTCTGCGTGGAGTGAATTCTACTTTTCTTTTTACCGTGTGAAGGCCTTTGGCTCCCAAGTTAGCATCAAACTCATCCTGCGAATATTCCACATTGTCGAAATCGTGATCATAGTATTCTTCCCCTATAAATTGGTAGATCAGCTTTATCGTGTTTTCGGGGTGTTGCGCAAGCAGGTCATAATCTACCAGTAGTAAACGGTCGGAATATTCTCCGTAAAAGGCCTCCTTAAGGGCCGTCCAAGATGCCCCCACAGTACCACCGTTAATCATACTTTCGCAACGCGAATAGACCGTAGCTCGGTTACCCGCTCCGTAAATTTTGCTGTAGTCAAAAGGGTTTTTGCGATAGATCTTTTCAAAACTGTCCATCACCCAAGCCGGGTTACGTACACAGCAGATTACCTTAAAGTCATCGTATAATTCGGTAAGCTGGTGCAGCCGGGCAGTCCACATACGGTTGGTATCAAAAATAATGCGTTCATCTACATCCGCGTAGTAAGAGTCAAAAATTGAAGTGCAGACCCGCTTACGTTTTACTTCATCAAAAAAAGTATAAAATTCGCTGCCCGCCCCAATCTGTTCAAGCATACCATTTATAAGCGAACCCACCGGGCTGCTCATCCCCGCATGAAAATCCTGGTTTTGATTTAGAATTCCTGAAAGTAACGTGGATCCTGAGCGTGGGAGTCCCGAGATAAAGTGAAACTGCATATATCTTATTAATTTTGATGAAACCTGAATTTCTTAGTCTGCTACCCCTACCTATTTGATAAGCAGACACGTCAGAACATTAGTATTTTTTAATGTTAAAACCAACCAATACCTTATTAGCCTAAGCCTCATACGTTATTATCGGCAACCACCTCAGAAACTTAATTCTCTACCTTTAGCCTCTCTTTTCAAACTCAAATTCAAAAATAGTCCCATTTTCAGAATACCGTTTGCACTCTGCATTTAGTTGCTTGGCCAGCGTTTTGATGACCGTCATCCCCAAAGAGCTATGCACCCCATTTTCGGATTGATCTGGTAGGCCAATACCATCGTCTCGTAGTTTGAAATAAAGCTCGTTATTACTGCTCGTTAGCGAAACCTCAATTTCGCCTTTTTCCCGACCTTTAAAGGCGTGTTTATAGCTATTGGTTAAAATTTCGTTAAGCAAAAGTCCGCATGGTATAGCCTTTGTGATTGGCATTTTAACAGGGTCTATAGCAAGATTCACTTTCACGTCCGCTTCGGGTTTTTTAATATTTTTATGGATAGTTGCTGCCAGTTCCTCAAAATACTTGTCTACCCTTACCTGGGATAAATCCTCTGTTTGGTATAATTTTTCATGGACCATGGCGATAGAATGCACCCGCATCTGGCTGTCTTTCAATACGCTCTTGGCTTCTTTGTTTTGTACAGAAAATGCCTGCAGCTCTAACAAGCCGGTGATGACAGCCAGGTTATTTTTCACACGGTGATGGATCTCCGCCAAAAGCACTTCTTTTTCATGCAGCGATTGCCGTACCTGATCTTCTGCCTTTTTGCGGGCCGTGATATCCACGTAAATACCATAGATTCCCACAACTTCCTTTCCCACAACTACGGGAATGGCATAAATAATCATATCCAGGATCTTACCATCCTTGCGAATTCTCTTTTCCGTAACCTGCCTGATCCGATCCGACTCATTTAGTTTTTTGGCATCTTTATGTTTCTGATCCGGAACAATCACTTTATCCAGTTCTTTACCTTTAAGCTCTTGCTCGCTATAGCCAAAAAGATGCTCAAAGCCATCATTTACCATCTCTACTTTATGCTGTTCATCTAACAAGGCAATACCAATGGGTAAAGAGTTAAATAACTTTGAGAACAGGCCTTCCCTCTTTTTCAAGGCTTCCTGAGATTCACGTTGCTCCGAAACATCCCGCTCAATAACGATCAGTACATCTTTTCCAAAGTAGTTACCGCTGCTTACAATAAGGTCGGTTGGAAAAACCTGACCGTTTTTTCTACGCCCCCAGCCTTCATATTTGCCATTTTGTCCATTGTTTGCTTTTTCAATGATCTCATAAATACGATTTTCATTGTATTTATCGGGGTCGGCTAAGATGCGGGTGTGCTTTCCTACCACCTCGCTTCGGGTATAGCCAAAAGTTTTTTCGAGCCCCTCATTGGCTTCAACTATCATTCCCTCTTGATCCACTAAGTAAATGGCATCACCAATAGAATTAAATAAATCCTCATAGCTTTTGGTGCTTCGCTTAGCGTTTTCAAAGGCTAGCTCACGATCAGTTACATCATGAGCATAGGAGTATATTCCCGTCACTTCCCCACCCTGATCATATAAAATTGAATTATACCACTCACAATAAATCACTTCCCCATTACCGGTAATAACCCGGTTTATATGAGAACTATCCTGCTCTCCGTTGGCAATCGTATTCCTAATACTGTCCCTTACCACAGCAAGGTCTTCGGGATGGATAAACTTTTCAAGCAACCTCTCCTCTGATTTCGCTTGTTCAGCCGAGTAGCCAAATATCTCTTCTGCCTTCTTTGACCATTCCAATACATTTAAATTCGTGTCCCATTCAATTTCAGCCAGCGGAAAATTATTAAGCGCCAGCTTGCTGGAAAGCAATTCTTCGGGATAGGCTTTCCCGTTATTACCATTCATTAGTTGATGAGCCACAACCAGTTTGGCAGGCTTTCCTTTGTGATGTATCAGCTGGCTGGAAAGCTGAAAATAAATCTCTTCATCCCGGTTATTCCGAAAACACCATATAGTTTCATCAGAGAGCCGCGATGCATATCCGTTTGTAATCAGTGAATCGTCCGCAGAAATCCGGTTCCCTAATTCTGATAGTTTTTTCCCGACATAATGGGTTTTAGGATGACCAAAAACTTTTTCGGCGGCGGTATTAACGTCAAGTATAGCAAGATCAGACTGTGCACATACAAACATAGCCTGTGCATCGAAGAAACTCTCTTCGGATTTAAACTTCATGTAACAACTGTAGATGATTATTTCATTGCCGCAAGAATATTACGTTTATGAACATCTAAATCCAATGCTAATTGCTTTGAAATTATCGCAGGAATAAGGCTGTGTGTACATACTATTTTTTTTATCTTACGCAGCAAACAAATTTTGAGAACAATTATTGAATGGCAGACCAACAAATTACGCTTACACTACCCGACGGATCTGAACGTGAATATTCATCAGGGGTAACAGGACTTGAAGTTGCCCAATCTATCGCAGCCGGCCTGGCCCGTGCGGCCCTTAGTATTACGGTAAACGGAGATATTCGTGACCTGGATCGACCCATCACTGAAGACGCCGAAATTGCAATTAACACCTGGGACAGCGAAGAGGGTAAATATACTTTCTGGCACTCTTCCGCTCACCTTTTAGCAGAAGCTATTCAAGAGCTTTATCCCGAGGCAAAATTCGGCATTGGTCCGCCCATTGAAAATGGCTTTTATTATGATATCGACTTTGGTGACGAGCAGGTAACACAGGAAGACCTGCCGAAGATCGAGAAGAAATTCATCGAAAAAGCACGTCAGAAATCTGAATTCGAGCGCAGAAATGTATCTAAAGAAGAAGCCCTCTCCCACTACGAGGATAAAGGCAACGAATACAAAGTTGACCTGATTAAGGATTTGGAAGATGGCAACATCACCTTTTACACCCAGGGAGATTTTACCGATTTATGCCGCGGCCCTCACATCCCCAACACCGGCGATGTGAAAGCCGTGAAACTCACCAGCCTGGCAGGTGCCTACTGGCGGGGCGACTCGGAAGGCAAACAGCTGACCCGTATTTACGGCATCAGCTTTCCCAAGCAAAAGATGCTGAATGAGCACCTTGAGCGCATTGAAGAAGCCAAAAAACGAGATCACCGTAAGCTGGGCAAAGAGCTTGGCATTTATATGATTGACAAAATGGTAGGCAGTGGCCTGCCCCTGTGGCTGCCCAACGGCACGCTGATGCGTCGCACGCTGGAGGCTTTTCTGCGCGATGAACAGAAAAACCGCGGCTACCAGGAAGTGATCACTCCGCACATCGCCAATATTGAACTGTACAAAACCTCCGGGCACTATCCTTATTATAAGGATTCCCAGTTCAATCCCATGGAAGTGGATGAGGAAGAATACATGCTCAAGCCCATGAACTGCCCGCATCATCACCGGATTTATTCGAACGATTTGCGCAGTTACCGTGACCTGCCTTTGCGCCTTGCTGAATTTGGCACGGTATACCGATATGAACAATCCGGGGAGCTCAGCGGACTTTCCCGCGTACGGGGATTTACCCAGGATGACGCGCACATTTATTGTACACACGATCAATTAAAACAAGAAATCAAGAACGTAATTGAGCTTACCCAACTGGTATTTAACACCTTTGGGATGCCGGTTGACATCCGCCTTTCTTACCGGGATGAGAATGAGAAAAAGTACGGTGGAAACACGGAATATTGGGATCGTGCCCAACAAGAAATTCGGGAAGTAGCCGACGAGATGGAGCTGGATTATACCGTGGCTCCAGGCGAAGCCAGCTTCTATGGACCCAAAATTGACTTTATTATCCGGGATGCCATTGGACGTAAATGGCAGCTTGGAACCGTGCAAGTTGATTACGTTATGCCGGAACGATTTGATCTCACTTATGTGGGTTCAGATAACGAAAAACACCGTCCTGTGATCATTCACCGGGCACCCTTTGGTTCCATGGAGCGATTCATGAGTATCCTGATTGAACACTTTGCAGGAGACTTCCCACTGTGGCTAGCTCCGGAACAAGTTCGCATTTTGCCGATATCAGATGATCAGATACCTTATGCGAATGAACTGAAGGAATCTTTCGAGAATATCGATGTTCGGGTGTCGGTTGACGGACGAAGCGAACAGATTGGCGGAAAAATCCGTGATGCTGAAACGAGCAAGATTCCAATTATGTTAATAGTAGGTAGTAATGAAGTAGAAGACGGCACTGTATCCGTCAGAAGACATAAGCACGGAGATATTGGAACTTTCAAATTTTCTGAGTTTATTTCCGATGTCCACGAAGAAATTAAGACAAAAGCTTTACCTAAGAATCAAGATTAACTAAACAACGAGGTTACTATCGCAAGAAGAAACCACCGAAGACGACCACAAAACGATGATCGTCCTCGCATTAATGAAGAAATCAGAGCTGACCAGGTACGAGTCATTAAACCGGATGAGGGACATGAAGTCACTACGGTAGATCGTGCCCTGCAGATTGCAGAATCATATCAACTGGATTTAGTAGAAGTAGCACCTAAAGCCAAACCACCGGTTTGCAAGGTGATTGACTTTGGTAAATTCATGTATGAAAAAAAGAAAAAGGAAAAGGAAGCCAAGAAAAAGCAGCACACCATTTCGGTGAAAGAATTGCGTTTCCGTCCTAATACCGATGATCATGACCTTGAGTTCAAAACCCGCCATGCCCGCGATTTCCTGGAAGGTGGCGATAAAGTAAAAGCTACCGTGCAGTTTCGGGGCCGGGATATGCTTTACACTGAAAAGGGTGAATTGCTGTTGCTGCAACTGGCAAAAGAACTCGAAGATGTCGGCAAAATTGAGTCTAAGCCCACTATGGAGGGGCGCCGCATGATCATGATGCTGGCTCCATCGAAAAGTTAATTCCCTCGTTGCTTACCGCCACAATTCTCCTTACTTTATAAGTCTTTAAATTTTCACAAAAGTGGTGTATTTCCATGCCAAAAATGAAAAGTAATAGTGGTGCTAAAAAGCGGTTTAAGGTTACCGGTTCCGGTAAAATTAAGCGTAAAAAGGCTTATAAGCGTCACATCTTGACTAAGAAAAGTAGTAAAACTAAGAGACAGCTTGGAAAAGACACATTGGTGGATAAAGCCGATGAGAAGTCTATCAAAAAGCAGATCCCTTATAAATTTTAAATTCTAAAAACACGACAAAATGCCACGTTCAACAAACCTTGTGGCTTCCCGTCGCCGTCGCAAGAAGATTATAAATCAAGCGAAAGGTTACTGGGGCAAGCGTAAAAACGTTTACACGATTTCTAAAAATGCGGTTGAGAAAGGTCTATTGTACCAATACCGCGACCGAAAGAATCGTAAGCGTAATTTCCGTCGTCTATGGATCACCCGCATCAATGCGGCAGCAAGATTAAACGATACTACCTATTCGAAGCTCATCCACGGGATGAAGCAGAACAATATGGAGATCAACCGTAAGGTTCTTGCCGATCTGGCCGTACGAGATGCAGATACGTTTGCTGCTATTGTAAAGGAAGCCACTGCTTAACAGCATTGTTTTTATATAAGAAACCGGTAGATCTTTTTCATAAGGTTTACCGGTTTTTTTATTTTAGGGACTTATTAGTTTTTAGTTGATAAGGAAATAGGTAGATATGGGTTTGATACATAATTACTTATTCCCCAGTTATTTTTGGTTCCAACGCAGAGCGTAGGAACCAGTACACATATATCCTATTCTCCTCGCTCCACACGCTCCGCGTTGGAGTGAAAATATTCAAGTGACGGAGAACGCTGTACCCAAATCACTTATTTCCTTATTAACTTATTCCCTTATACACCAATCAACACAAAAAGCATCACATGCTTGATGACATAAAAGTTTTAGAACAAGAAGTTCAGGAATTTGAAGTAAACAACGAAGACCAACTGGAAGCCTTCCGGCTGGAGTTTCTTTCCCGTAATGGTAAAGTGCAGTCTATGTTTAAGAACATGGGCAAAGTACCTAAAGAAGATCGTGCCCAGGTTGGAAAAGCCATGAACCAGGTGAAGATGCTGGCTGAATCAAAGTTTGAGGATGCTCAGCAATCTTTGGCTCAGGATCAAAGCAAGGACCTGAGTGCTAAGGATGATCTCAGTCTTACACCTCCATCCTACCCTCTTGGCTCTTTACATCCGCTTACGCAGACTCTGGAGGAAATGAAATCTATTTTCTACCGGCTGGGTTTCACGATTGCCGACGGACCGGAAATTGAAGATGACTTTCACAATTTTACGGCTCTCAACTTCCCTCCTAATCACCCGGCACGGGATGAACAGGATACGTTCTTTATCCGAAAAAATGAGGATCCCGACGTACAGGATTTAGTACTGCGTACCCACACCTCCCCGGTCCAGATCCGCTTGATGGAAAATACGGAACCACCCATCCGGGCTATCATGCCGGGACGCGTGTACCGTAACGAGGCGGTATCTCCCAAATCGTACTTCCTTTTCCACCAGGTAGAAGCCTTATATGTGGACGAAAACGTAAGCGTAGCCGATCTCAAAGAAACGCTGGTAACTTTTGCCAAGCTCATGTTTGGCACGGATGTGAAATACCGTCTCCGTCCCGGTTTCTTCCCATTTACCGAACCCAGTCTGGAAATGGACGTTTGGTGGGGATCAGAGAAAGACGGCAAATGGCTGGAAATTCTTGGCTCCGGTATGGTGGATCCCAATGTATTTAAGCACTCTGGCGTAGATCCTGAGAAATACACCGGCTTTGCCTGGGGCATGGGCGTAGAGCGCATCGCCATTCTCCGACATGGAATTGATGACATCCGCACCTTTTACGAGAATGACGTGCGCTTTCTGGAACAGTTTAACTAAAGCGTTCCAACGCAGTGCGTGTGGAACGAGAAACTGCTTTACCTAATGAACAGTTTAATTGATCTCAGATTGCTTTATCTTCTTTAAATGGCTGTCAAAACCCTGCATACTAAAGATGAAATCCTGAAGCTTCTGGAAGAAAACCGGGAGCAGATTAAGGAGTTTGGTGTGTCTAAATTGGGGCTGTTTGGTTCGTATGCCAAGAATGAGCAGACTGAGGAAAGCGACATGGATTTTCTTGTACTCTTTGATGAAGGACAAAAAAACTATGATAATCTATTTCATACGGCAGAATATCTTGAATCCCTTTTTGGGTGTGAGGTAGATGTATTGACCGATAAATCCATATCCTCCTGGCTCAAGCCTTATATTGATGAACATATTGTCTATGTCGAATTTAACGATTGATTTCTTACGACATATTCTTAGTGAAATTGAGTTTTTATTGAATGAAACTTCAGGACTTAATTACAATAACTTTGTAAAGGATGAAGTCCGGAAAAGAGCCTACATTCGTTCTCTTGAAATCATTGGTGAAGCTGTTAAAAATTTACCCAAAGAACTTTTGAGAGAGTATCCTGATATCAATCTAAAAGGAGCAGCAAGAATAAGAGATCGGCTCATTCATGGATATTTTGACATCGACTATGCTATTGTTTGGGATGTTATCCAAAAAGACATTCCGAAGCTCCAACAACAAATAAATTTTCTAATTGAAGATCTTCAGAAACATAAATGAAAGTATCCTACAACTGGCTTAATGAATTTATTGACCTTCCGCTTTCGCCGGAAGAAACCGCAGAAAAACTAACGCTCATCGGCCTTGAGGTTGAAGAGATTGAAGAACATGGCAGTACGCTGGATGGCGTGATTGTGGGTGAAGTGCTGGAAGTGCGCGAACACCCCAATGCTGACCGGCTTCAGGTTTGTGATGTTAACCTCGGTGATTCCAAAACACAGATTGTTTGTGGCGCTAAAAATGTAGCGGCCGGACAAAAAGTGCCTGTAGCCACCGTGGGCTCTACCCTCCCTGTAAAGCTTGATGATGGAAACTATCTTAAGATCAAAAAAGCAAAATTGCGCGGGGAAGTTTCTGAAGGGATGATTTGTGCGGAGGATGAGCTTGGACTCGGACATGATCACTCCGGAATTATGGTGCTTGATGGAGACCTGGAAGTAGGCGTTCCCATTTCAGAAGTGTTCGACCTTTACCAGGATACCATCATCGACATTGCCATCACCCCAAACCGCCCGGATGCTACCTGCCACCTTGGAGTAGCCCGTGATTTGGCTGCAGCTCTAAACCTGGAGCTGAAAAAGCCAGAGGTTTCTGAAGGTACTGCCGTACAGGAATCCGATGACATCACCATAAAAATTGAAAATGCTGAAAAATGTCATCGCTATGTTGGTAAGATGGTGAAAGGCGTAGAGATCAAAGAATCCCCCAGTTGGCTGAGAAATAAGCTGGAAGCCATCGGTGTACGTCCCGTCAACAATGTAGTGGATGTGACCAATTACGTAATGTTTGAATTAGGTCAGCCCCTGCATGCTTTTGATTACACTACCATCCGTGGCAAAGAAATTGTAGTGAAAGATTACGACAAAGAGATTGAATTTGAGACGCTGGATCATGTGAAGCGCAAATGTTCGCCAGGCACCTTGTTTATTTGCGATGGCGAAGGCCCTGTGGCTATTGCCGGTGTGATGGGCGGCGTGGATTCTGAGGTAAGTGATGACACCACCGATATCCTCATTGAAAGTGCGTATTTCGATCCTGGTTCTATCCGAAAAACAGCTAAAGAACAAACCTTGCAAACCGATGCTTCCTATCGTTTTGAGCGCGGTATAGATCCCAATGTGCAAGCTATTGCTGCTGAACGTGCAGCCCAGTTAATCGCCGAAGTAGCGGGTGGAGAAGTTGCCAAAGAAACCATCGATGTACATCCTACTAAAACTGAAACCCACGAGCTTACGCTTCGCAAAAGTTATGTAAACCGTTTGCTGGGAACCGATTTTGACACACAAACCATCAGCAACATCCTGGATGGACTGGAACTGGTTGAAGTTGCTAAAGACGACGATACCATCACCTACGAAATACCCACTTTCCGTCCCGACCTGGAGCGTGAAGTAGATCTCATTGAGGAAGTAGGTCGCTTGTTCGATTACAATAAAATTCCTTCTCCGGGACATGGTATTTTTGTTTCATCAGAGCCGATTAACGATTGGGAAAAACTGAATCAAAAAATCCGGGAAACCGCCCTGCAGTTGGGTTTGCGTGAAATCTATTCGAACTCTTTGATTGCGGAGAAAGATGCGGCCCTGTACGGTGATCTTGATGACATGATTGACGCCCTGAATCCTCTGAATAAAGACAACAGCACGCTGCGACCTTCCCTGTTGCATGGATTTATGAAAGCAGCCTCTTATAACTTTAACCGACGCACAGAAGGAGTTCGCTTTTTTGAGCTTGGACACGTATTCAACAAATCCGAAGAAGGCACCTACTACCCCGGCATCGGTGAAGAAGTGCATGTACTGTTAGGCGTAGCCGGACTGAAACAAGGGGATCATTGGTCGCACGAAGCCGAGTCTTACTCTGCTTTTGACTTGAAGGCGCTGCTTCACGCATTCCTAAAAAAACTGAATCTTCTGGAGCATGTATCCTCCAAAACTACCGAAGATAATGTACTTGAATACTTTTGGGGTGATAAGAAAATTGGCCGTCTGTTTACTCCTTCCGAGGACTTAAAACAAGCCTACGACTTTGAACAGGATGCATTTGTGGCAGAACTTTCGGTGAGTCAGATTGCCGAAGCCCTGAGTGTGATTCCAGAAAACACCTTCAAGGCCGTTCCCAAGTTTCCCTCTTTTGAATTCGACTTTGCCGTGGTGATTCCCCAAACAGTGACGGCCGGAGAGCTGATGAAAGCCATCCGTGAGAAGGCAGGATCTCAGCTGGAACACATTGATATTTTTGATGTTTTCGAAGGCGAATCTCTCGGCAAAGGGAACAAGAGTCTGGCCTTCAGGTTAAACTTCATTGATCCCAACAAAACCTTGAATATCAAAGAAGTAGAACCTATTATTCAGAGAATTGTTAAATACCTCGAAAACGAGTTCTCAGCAAAACTTAGATCATAGCTTCTGCGCTCATGAATAAACTCACTCAAGAAACAGACCGGTTCCGACATCTGCTGGATGAAGTGGGTTCTGAGGTGGAAACCCTCAAGCAGGAGATTAAAGAACTGAAACGTGACAACGCAAAGCTCAAGGCCAAACTGGAAGAAGAGCATGAAAAACAGACCGATATATTTTCGGCCATCACCGAGTCGGAACGCCTTGCCCTGCGACAGCATATTCAGGACTTGATTTCAAAAATCGATCATCATTTAGGCAGCCATTCATGAAATCGATAAAAGTTACCATCCTTGGCCGTCAATACCCTCTCAAAGTGGAAGATCACGAAGAAGAGGCTATGGTTCGAATTTGCAATTTTGTAGACGATCGGTTTAAAACATACCGGCAGCAATTGGCCAAACAGCCCGAATCTACGGTAATGGTGCTGGCTGCCCTCAGCATTGCTGAAGAACTTTTCGAAGCCCGTAAAGCCAACAGTGAGATGGAAAGCAGTGAAGAAGTACTCATGGAACGGGTGAACAAGAGTTTGGAGCGTTTACTTTCCGATATCAGAGAATCATAGCAATCCCAATAGCATCATCATTCAGAGGAGTTTATTTTGGCTGAATCCATCAGCATTTTTTTTGTGGGAGATATTGTCGGCGATCCCGGCATCGAAATGGCTAACACCTTTCTTCCCAGTCTTATTAAAAAGTATAACGCCGATTTTGTAATCGCCAACGCCGAAAATTCCCATGAAGGCTTTGGCACCAACCGCCATATCATTAAAAACCTGCTGGATCTGGGTGTACATGTAGTCACCGGTGGCGATCATTCTTTCGACAAATGGAAAGTATTTGATTATATGCGGGAGCATGATCACATTTTGCGCCCGTTGAATTATCCCAAAGGTAATGCAGGACTCGGCTTTAGCATCTTCCCTGTTCCCGGAAAAGAAGAATACAAAGTAGGTGTGTTAAACCTGCAGGGACGTACTTTTATGCGAGCCATTGATGATCCGTTTAGCACCGCCGAATGGGCACTGGAAAAGATCCGCGAAGAAACGAACCTCATTTTTATTGACTTCCACGCCGAAGCTACTGCCGAAAAAGTATCCATGGGCTGGCATGTAGATGGGAAAGCTTCGGTAATAGTTGGAACTCATACGCACGTACAAACCAACGACGCCCGCATCTTGCCCCAAGGCACAGGCTATCTCACCGATGCCGGTATGACGGGCTCCTTCAACTCCTGCATTGGGATGGATAAGAAAGTGGCTCTCAAACGTTTTCAAACCGGTGTACACCAAAAATACCAGGCTGCTAAAGGCGATAACCATCTAAATGGGGCTTTTGCCAAAGTAGATCCTGAAACCGGCAAATGCGTGCACATTGAACCCGTTTCATACCCTGGGTTAGAAAACAGCAAATAGGTAAGTACACATCACTGATTGCTAATTCTATTTATTTCGTACTTTCATTTTTTATTATATACCGACAGCTATTAATAAATGAGCGAAGCAAAAACCGTTATTGAAGCCAAAGACCTCTACAAAAGTTTTGAGGGAAGTTCCGACAAGCCCAGGCTGGAAGTTTTAAAGGGAATGAATTTTACGTTGCCGGAAGCCAAAATCACTTCGGTCATTGGCTCCAGCGGCAGCGGTAAAAGTACTTTGTTGCACATTTTGGGAGGATTGGATCATGCTGATAAAGGACAGATTTTATGGGACGAGCGGGACATCACCCAATACAAACCCGATGACCTCGCTCAGCTCAGAAATTCCTACATTGGCTTCGTCTTCCAGTTTCATCACCTGCTACCAGAATTTACTGCTTTGGAGAATGTAGCCATGCCCGCTCTTATTGCCGGTAAAGATGCCAAACAGGCTTATGACCGGGCCCACACCCTCCTGGCCCGTTTTGGCGTTGAAGACCGTCAGGATCATCGTCCCGCACAACTATCCGGCGGCGAACAGCAGCGGGTATCTATGGCAAGAGCTCTCATGAATAATCCACGGGTAATCCTGGCTGATGAACCCACCGGCAATCTGGATGATACCAATACCAACATCATTCTGGATCTTTTATTTGAATTGCGCGATACCGAAGGCATTTCCGTTTTGCTGATTACGCATGAAAAGGATATTGCATATCGCTCCGATCATGTACTGGAACTTAAAAACGGTGTACTTACCTCGTAATTTTTTTCGAAAAATATTGCAAAATATTCACTTACGAATATAGATTAATAGCCTGAATTTTCACCTTAGAGGTGTAGTACTTTTGCATGATTCAGGCAACAGCTATTCTTACACCTTACAGTTACCCCCCTTATCCAGAGTACTGTGCAAATTTTCCCACTCTCAAACCGCTCTAAAAGTGTCATAAAAACACTTTAAATGCATTATCATAGAAATAGAGGTGGAAATTATTACCTGCAAAATTTGCATTTAAAAGCAATTAATTGCATAATATGTGCAAATAATTTGCATTAGCATTATTGGTTACCATTTTCCAAAAGAGTTTTGACAGGTATACATTTTGGAATGGTCTAACAGGGATTCTCTAATTTAGATTTTCGGAAACAATGGAAGCGATAGTGTAACTATCAAAGCTGCAAATCCACATATTTAAGATTGATGGAGTCGATTTTTATGTGTGGTTTTTGAATTGCCTAACTCTAAATGAATTCGGCAGCATAGAATCCAACAAGATTCACACAATTAAAAACCTAATTAATCGGGGGGCACATGAATGCGGAATAAGGCCCAAACCCGCTACATAACGGGACAAACTGGATCACTAACGAAGGCAAGGTATATACCCCTCTCTGCATTGCCATTTAATACCAAAATGCTTTGGTGTTTTAATTACACATCAAGCTGATATGTAGGTATTTCAAATCCTTTTAATTGCAAAACAACACTAACCAACTAACTATAATACCAATCAAACTGTATATGTTATGAAAAAAACTATACTAACATTAACGTTATTATTAACCTGGATATTTACCTATGGGCAGGACCTAACGGTAACAGGGACTGTAAGTGATGCTACTGACGGAGCACCATTACCGGGAGTAAATATAGTACTAGAAGGAACTATGACGGGTACCACATCGGACAGAGATGGCAACTACGAGATCACGGTTCCAGCGGATACATCCGTTTTGGTTTTTTCCTATATAGGGTATGAAACCACGCAAGTTTCTGTAGATGGCAGATCCAATATTGATGTACAATTGGTTTTGGAAACTCTTGAAGGGAGTGAAGAGCTGGTTGTTGTTGGATACGGTACACAGAAGAAAAGCTTGGTTACCGGCTCAATATCAACTGTAGATTCTGAGTCTATAACAGGACTTCCCGTTACCCGGGCTGAGGAAGTGTTGGAAGGCCGTACTGCAGGAGTTACTGTACTGCCTACCTCTGGTTCACCAGGTGCAGGCATGCAAGTTCGTATCCGCGGCACCGGCTCAAACCAAAGTTCACAACCGTTGTACATTGTAGACGGAATGAAAACCGGGGATATAAACCACTTATCACCTAATGATGTTGAATCTATAGAAGTACTAAAAGATGCGGCCTCTTCCGCTATTTATGGTGCAGAGGGTGCCAATGGAGTTGTACTGATTACTACCAAATCAGGTAATCGACGAGGTACCGAAGTTAGTTACGAACTGCAATTAGGTGTGCAAAGTGCAGGAGATATCACCCAGCCAATGAATGCAGATCAATATATTGCATATATGACAGCGGCAGGTAATGATGTTTCACCTTCGGTTTCCGGTACTGATACCGACTGGATTGAACAGACTTTTGAACCCGCTCCCTTTCAGAAGCATTATCTTTCATTTAGCGGAGGAAATGAAGCTTCCACATATCTTTTTTCCGGGTCTTATACCAATCAGGATGGTATAGCAGGTGGTGATAAAGCTAATTTCGAACGTTACTCAGCCAGACTAAATTCAACCCATGATATCAAAGACTGGCTACAGGTTGGAAACAATTTATCTTACACAAGTTTTGATCGAAGCACGATTGCAGAAGATGATGAGTTCAATGGCGTTATTTCAAACGCATTAATGTTTGACCCTACTGTGCCCGTCACCTACGGAGGCTCTCCTCCTTCTATCATCAGAAATGCTCTTGATGATGGAAATTTCCCGGTTCAGAACAGTAATGGGGAATATTATGGGGTTTCCACCAACGTTTTTGGGGAAATAGTGAACCCCCGAGCCATGTTCCAGACTACCAAGGGCTCAACCAACCAAGATAAGCTTCTGGGTAATGTATACGCCAGGATGACTCCTATTGAAAACCTTGAAGTCACCTCACGTATCGGTGTTGATTATGCTTCGCAATTGTATCATACCTGGACGCCTACCTACTGGTACTCAAGCGAACGATTAAATAGTGCCACTAACGTACGCGACAATCAGGATGAATGGTATACCTGGTTATGGGAGAATTTTGCGCAGTATCAAACCAGCTTCGAGAAACACAATGTGTCTTTCCTTGCAGGTTTTTCTGGCGAAAAATATACCCACAAATATCTTACCACATTATCTGGCCCTATGTTCAAAGAGGGTGACAGTTTTGCCCAGCATGGTGCTACCGAAATTGAAGGTCAGCTTAGCGGCAATCTAGCCGTTGAAAAGCAATCGTCTTATTGGGGCCGTATTAACTACGACTTTGACGATCGATACCTCCTTGAAATAGCCTTTAGACGTGACGGCACCTCACTGCTTGCTGAGCAAAATCGCTGGGGTAATTTTCCGTCTGTTTCTGCCGGTTGGGTACTTTCTTCGGAAGATTTCTGGACCACCGACGTACTTACCTTCGCGAAAATCCGGGCCAGCTGGGGACAAAATGGTAGTTTGTCTAACCTCTCCCCGGATCAATATCGTGGATTAATAACCACTGACGGCCTACGTTACCCCAATAATGCCGGCGGTTATTACACAGGTGCAGAACCAGACATCTTGGCTAATCCCGAACTTAAGTGGGAAACAAGTGAACAAACCAATTTTGGAGTTGAATTGCGAGCGCTTAGTGACCGACTGCAATTTACAGCAGATTACTATGTTAAAATCACGAAAGACCTGCTGACCCCCGGGGCTCCTCCCCTTTCGGTTGGTAACGATGCCCCTTTTGTTAATGCTGGAGATGTTACTAATAAAGGGTTCGAATTTGAAGCCAGTTTCTCTGAATACAAGCGAGACTTCAGCTATAATATTGATCTTAGCCTAAGCTTTAACAACAACGAAGTTACATACCTTAATCCACTTCTTGAACGTGTATCGGGTACACAGGTGGGTACCGGTTGGACGGCCACTTATTTTGAAGAAGGTAAACCCATTTGGTACTTCCGTGGATACGCAACCGATGGCATCTTCCAAAATCAGGCTGAGATTAATGCATACCTGAGCGAACAGGGTATTTCTTCAGAGGATTATAATCCCTCCCCCGGAGACCCAATTGTAGTCAATAGTAATGGCGACAACCTCATAAATGCGGAAGACATGGTTCAAATTGGAAATCCGCATCCTGATATGGTTTTAGGCGCTAACCTGAACTTCAACTACAAAGGAGTTAATCTGGGAGTTTTTCTTTCCGGAACCTTTGGTAACGATGTGTTGATGGGCTGGAACCGTGTTGACCGAGGTACTTCCAACAGACCCGCATTTTTCTATGAAGATCGCTGGACCGGCGAAGGAAGCACCAATTCCTGGTTTGCTCCTGATACAGAAAGTCCCTACGCCTATAACAGTGATTTAATGGTATTTGACGGATCATATGTACGCGTCAGAAATATTCAATTGGGTTATTCATTACCCGTAAGTCTATTAAGCGAGATCGGTCTCAAAAAAGCGAAGCTTTATGTTTCACTGAATAACTTCTTCACTTTCACCAACTACCCCGGGGTTGATCCTGTAGCCGGTAGTGGCAATGTGCAAAGTTTAGGCATAGACCGTGGTGTTTACCCCGTTTCCAGAAGCGTTATGACCGGTGTTTCATTATCGTTCTAATTTTTAATCAAATCTGGAAGCGATTTAACGATGAAATTTAGTCACTATGTATAACTCGAAATTTTCTCACATTATGAAAAACAAAATCTTGTCACTTTTTATGATGATTGTTCTGGCGATGTTCATGACAATCTCTTGCACGGACCAATTTTTGGATACCGAACCTATTGGTAAAGCTGGTATTGAGCAATTTTACCAATCGGATGATGATGCATTGAAAGCCATTATGGCAACCTATGATGTACTGCAATGGGGCTACGCCCGAGACTGGAACAGTCCCTATATGGTAAAAACACTCCCTTCTGATGAAGTAAATGCAGGTGGTTCAAGCAGCGGCGACCAGCCTCCTTATCAGCGGATAAATGACTTCAGCTTTTCTGCTGAAAATGCGCCTATAACTGCTTCGTATCAGTCTTTCTATTACGGAGTGTATCGTGCTAACCAGGTAATCAACAATGTAGACCCAAGTGCTTCGGCACAGCGTGAACAAATTGTTGCTGAGGCCAAGTTCTTGCGTGCATGGTTCTATTTTGAACTTGTTTCCATGTTTGGCGGGGTTCCGTTAAACCTCAAAGACCTGGCTCCCAGTGAGTATTCTCAACCAAGAGCCTCTGTTGCTGATGTTTACGCACAAATCGAACAAGATCTCACAGAAGCAATATCGGTACTACCGCTAAAAAGCGAATATCCGGTTGTTGATTCATTCCGCGCTACCAAAGGTGCAGCCCAAGCTCTTTTAGGTAAAGCCCATCTGTACCAGGAAGAATGGAGCGAAGCCGCTGTACAATTTGATAATGTCATCAGTTCAGGCGAATACGAACTAGTGGAAGACTTCAGCACGGTATTTCTTGAAGAGCAAGAATTTGGCTCTGAGTCAGTTTTTGAGATATCCTACGTTAAAGACGCCGGTTACGATTGGGGGAACTTCCCATGGGGTACCCGTGTGCAAGAAAGCAATATTCACTGGCAATTAACCGGCCCCCGCGTAGACAATTATACCGATGGAAATGGAACCGGCCTGCGAGGTGGCTGGGGATTCCTTTGGCCCACGGATGACATGTATCAGGCATATATCAGCGAAGGAGATAGCCTGAGACGCGTTAGCAGTCTGCTTAATGAAGCCGAACTGGAAGCACGCGGTGATACCATGAGTGGATCCCCTTATCAATATGAGGGATACATTCGTGTTAAGTATGGAACAATATGGGATGAAACCAGTGATGAAAATGGACAGGTGCCTGATCTTAATTATGGTACCAATATCCGTCTGATTCGATACGCTGATGTATTGCTTATGGCCGCTGAAGCCAATTATCACACCGGAAATGAAGCGGAAGCTCTGCGACTTCTGAATGGACACAACAGTGCATTATTGGGAGTTCGAGAAAGAGCGGGATTAGAACCTGTCACTTCCTCCGGAACTGCATTATTTGAAGATATCAAAGAGGAACGCAGGCTTGAACTGGCCTTTGAAGGCGTACGTTATTTGGATCTGATACGCTGGGGAGATGCGCCCAGGGTACTGGGGCCACGCGGCTTTGTTGAAGGAAAGCACGAATTATTCCCCATACCGTCGGATGAATTGAGAAGAAACAGCGCCATAGGAGAAAACAACCCCCGTTGGTAATACCCCATGTACTTTAGAATACAGTGACGAGGTAAAAAGCAGTAGTCTCTCTTAGCTTAATATCATTTACCTCATGGGTGCCTGCAGTTATTGCAGGCACCTTTTTATTGATATTTAAGTTGGGCAAACACTTAGGAATAATTTGAAGTAAATGATATTATGTAGATATGACATGTTAGGGAGATGTTCAGAAGTGATGATAGCCCTCACTTCATCTACATACTCTAAATAGCTCGTAAAAAATTTAAAATTACAATCAGAGCGCTTTGATTTAAAAATTTTAAGCACTTTGTTAAAAAATAATTTGTCCAACAATAGTTATACATTTGGACGTTGTTTTTGACTAATCAGCAAAATCAATGTATAAATGCTTTTCATTACTGATATAATGGAAATTATTTTGTACTTGCCTTATATCCTGCTAATGGAACACCCTAATTTATTTGTTTGACATAAAGAAGCGTTGCCCCCACTTAAACCAATAATCTACCGGCAGGTCTAAACTACATCTGTCGCTATATTATAATGTGGCGCAAGCTGTTATGCCTCAAAACAGGCATCAACATTGCAGAAAATAGGCCAAATTATCATCATAGCTCATGAAAGTTACACTTAAAGACATTGCAGAGAAGTCTGGATATTCTATCTCTACCGTATCAAGAGTTCTAAGCGGTAGCGGCAATATCAGCACTAAAGTCCAAAAGGAGATAACTAAAATAGCGGAAGAGGTTAATTATCCCTTTTCTAAGTCCAAAGTTCCCATTTATTCTTCTGGAAGACTTCACATAGCTTTGATTACTGATTTTAGAGAGGGTGAATTCTATGCCTCCTTTTTTTATGGATTTAGTATAGCTGCAAGAGAAACCGGCGTTAAGCTCTCCTTAATTGATGTATTCGATCATGAGGAAGATCTTATAGAAACTATCAATGATTTTGACGAACAAACAATAGATGGACTTTGCCTGTTTATGCCGGAAATGGATCACGAAGATTACAATAATCTTCTGGATAAAATAGACCAAAACCTTCCCATGGTTTCAAATGCCATGATTCAAAGTCCTGTAATTCCTACCATTACTTTTGACGGTTACAGCGGCGGGCACCTGGCAGCAGAACATTTTATTTCAAAAAACTATACATCATTTGGAATTATTAAAGGACCTTTCGAAAAAGCTGAATCAAGATTTCGTTATAACGGGTTTAAAGATCATCTGGAACAATCGGGGCAAACATTAACCTGGGAAGCCGATGGTGATTTTATGTTTGAAAGTGGAATTGATGCATATCAAAAGTACAAAAAACTGCAAAAAAAACCGGAAGCTATATTTATCAGCAATGACCTAATGACCAAAGGGTTTCTTGAAGCCGCAAAAGATGATGGGTTAAAAATACCCGAAGAACTTGCCATAATCTCTTATGATAATACTCCCATGTGCCGGGAAAGCTATCCTCCTATTAGTGCTATAAGTACCAATTTTATTGAACTTGGTAAAGAAACATTTAAAGTTTTAAAGGACATTTACGACAATAATCATCTTCAAAAAGGCACTCTCAACCTTATTCCTGTCTCTCTTGTTGACAGAGAAACTACTTGATAGAATTATACACAAGTATTTCATTCTCCTGGATTATATCACACCTGTTTACGGCTGTACAAAATATACTAACGAAACCAGCTCAAAATGCCACATGGAGAGATCATTTTCTTGTTGAAGTGATTTTGAAATACAAATCATTTTGTCTGTTTTTTAAAATAACATTTACACTTTGGTAAGTCCCAAAACAGTCCTATTTTTACAGCCCGAAAAATCACACTTATTTTAAATAGGAACACATGTCAAAAAGGCTTTCAAAAGAAGAATTAGAATCCGACCCGTTGATCGAGAATTATAACCGGGCGGTTAGTTTCTATCAAACCAACAGAACAGCTATAACCTCCATCGCCATTGCTCTTATTGTAGTTATTGGCGGAACCATCGGCTGGAACTACTATACTGCCCAGCAGGAAAATGAGGCCCAAAGCTTGCTCTCTATCGCAGAATCATACTACATGCGTGGCGAATACGAAGCCGCCCTGTACGGAGATGATTTCGAGCTCACGTATGGCTTCGAACAAATAGCCGATGAATATTCCGGAACCAATGCCGGCAATATGGCCAATTATTATGCATCCGTCTCCAGTTACGAACTGGGAGATATCGGAAATGCTCTAGAATTCATTCAAGAATTCGATGTACCTGAAGGTATTCTCGGCGTAGGTCCGCTTAGCTTCCATGCTAATCTGCTGTTGGAAAACGAAAATTACGATGCAGCCGCTGAAAAATACATCGAGGCCGCACAGTGGGATCAAAACGATATGACCACTCCCCTCAATCTTTACAAGGCCGCACAAGCTTATTATGAAGCGGATAACTATGATCGTGCCGAAGAGCTGACCTCTCGCATCATTGAAGAATATCCCAACAGCAATCAGCTGGTGGAAGCGCAGAAGCTGAGAGGAATGATTGCAGCTAATAACTGATCAGCTTTTAGCTCTCCCCTTTTATAGATTTTATAAAAAAGCTCCTTATTTCAGGGGCTTTTTTTATGTATGTATACCAATGGTTATGCAAATTTAGGAAAGTCCTTTCTTGTAATTCATTATTACCTTCATTGTGGAGTTTTTTTAAAGCAATCCCCGGGATATGTTCATTTAAGATGAAACAATAGTTAGATAAATACCGCTTTAAATTTACTCAACTGCTAAAACCCAACTAATTGTGCTAACAGCACCAGTATTCTATTCAATTATTCAGGGTACCCCTTCTTCTACCATTTTTTTCAACCAGACTGACTCATTCCAGCTTTAAAAGCTGCTAATCTCATTATTATTTAGCTCTTTTGATAATTATTCGCAATATTACGCAAAATATTTTCCTATTTTTGCACAAACTAAACAACCGCCATGAAACTAATCTATATCCTTTTGATCGGCGTGCCCCTGTTGGCCGCATGTACCGCTACAACCGATACTACTGAAAACTATGAGTTGGTATGGAGTGATGAATTTAACTCTACAGAGCTAGATACCTCTAAATGGGATTTTAACACCGGTACAGGAGCAGAAATAGGCCTTATTGGATGGGGAAATAACGAACTTCAGTATTATCGCGAGGGAAATAATAATGTTTCGGTAACCGATGGAAATCTGGTTATTGAAGCCCGCAAGGAAAATTATAGCGATATGGAATACACTTCCGCTAAATTAGTAACTCAAAACAAAGCAGCATGGAAATATGGGAAGGTTGAAGTGCGTGCCAAGGTTCCGGAAACACAGGGAATATGGCCGGCTATTTGGATGATGCCCACAGAGTCGGCATACGGCAATTGGCCCCGAAGCGGTGAAATTGATTTAATGGAATTATTGGGGCATCAGCCGGATACCGTGTATGGAACGGCACATTTTGGTAATTCTTTTGAGGATCGCGGTCACTTTACCAAAGCTATAACCCTGGAAGGGGGTGAGAATTTTTCCAACGCATTTCACACCTATGCTGTTGAATGGAAGCCGGATACCCTGAAATGGTTCTTGGACGGTGACCAATATCATACCATGAGTAGTTCAGATATTAAACCCTATAACTGGCCTTTTGATAAACCCTTTTATCTAATTCTAAATGTAGCCGTAGGCGGTAACTGGCCTGGGAATCCAGATGAAACCACCCGCCTTCCTCAGCAAATGAAAGTAGATTATGTCCGTGTGTATCAAAAAGCGGGTAATTAGGAATGAAATATCTATCCTTTCTACTTTTCTTTCTTTTTGCATTACATAGTTTGGCATCAGCCCAGCGATACGAACTTAGCTGGAGCGAGGAATTCAACCAGGAAGAGCTGGATGAAGATACCTGGATTAAATGGCATCGTACGGCTTATAACGAGGAGCATCAATATTATACCTCGCGTGATACGAATGTGTACCTTGATGATGGCATGTTACACCTGGTAGGATTGCGAGAAAACTTTGGTGGACGAAAATGGACCTCCGGCCGCATTGAGTCTGATAATAGATTTGAATTCCAATATGGACGGGTTGAGATCCGAGCCAAACTCCCCGAAGGCAAAGGACTTTGGCCTGCTTTTTGGATGTTGGGCAGTGATATCTCACAAATAGGATGGCCTTACAGTGGCGAGATTGACATTATGGAATACCGGGGACATTTACCCAGCCAAACTTCAGGCACCGTCCATTTTTCCAGTGTAGCACCACCAGGCTCCGGCAATGCAAATGCCGACCGACGGTATATCGGCTCCGACTATGACTTACCTTCCGGCTCTTTTTCGGAAGAATTCCAACTCTTTCAGTTTGAATGGACTGATTCCATGATGACCTGGTTTATCAATGATCAGGAATTTTTCCAGCTTTCCCGTGAAGAAATATTAGCTCAAACTAACTACTATCCGTTTGATCAGCCCTTTTACTTCATTTTGAATCTGGCAATTGGCGGAAATTTCCTGGGTGACCAACAGCCGGACGCTTCAACCCCCAATCGTAACGAAGTCTTAGTAGATTATGTACGGGTATATCAGGACATCAACAAAAAACCGGTGATTATAGCAACTTACGATAGCCTTCAAGCCGTTCAAACTTTAGAAGCCTTTGAGCTGGAAGCCGACGTGACTGATGAAGATGGTGAAGTGGAATGGGTGCGTTTTTATATCAACGATGAAAGAATAGGCATCGATACCGAAGCCCCGTATACCGCCACCTGGACTCCCAAAATAGACGGTTGCTATCCCTTAAAAATCGAAGCCTACGACAATGATAATGGCATCTCAAGCTACTCAGGTGAAGTTACCCTTGTAGCGGGCAGTGGCTGTGAAAAGGCATCTTTTGGAGAAGAACCGGCCCAATTTCCCGGCACCTTGCAACTGGAGTGGTATGATTACGGAGGCCTGGATGTTTCCTATTATGACACCACCCCCGATACCAACCTGGGTAATGGCTCAGGCAATGACTTCCGCACCACCGAAGCGGTGGATATCATCCCCGACGAAAATGAATCAGGCAATTACCTGATTTCCAATACCGAGATCGGAGAATGGACCAAATACCAGCTGGAGATCGAGGAATCCGGACTCTATGATATTGAGTTGCGGACGGTACCCGGAGAAGGTTCTGCCCGAATTGACTTCAAGCTTGACGGTAAGGAATGGATTTACTTTAACCGGATTTCAAGCAGGGAAGGAGAAAACTATCATATCAAGACCATCAGCGGCGAACAGCTTGAAGAAGGGACACACGAGCTGGAAATGTTCATTAGCATCGCTGGCGGGGTGCAACCCGACTACCTGAAAGCTACGCTCACCCAAAGCACCTCCACCGAGCATCCTTCTCAAGCATTCCCTGCCTCCATTACATTGGCCCAGAATTATCCCAATCCATTTAATCCTTCCACTGAAATTGCCTTCAACTTAAGTAAAGCGGAGAGTGTACATTTAGCTGTTTATAATAGCATTGGCCAGCATATTGAAACCTTGCGTTCTGGGCGCTTCCATGAAGGTTCTCACTCGGTGCGTTTTAATGCACAGAATCTAAGCAGTGGGATCTATTACTACCAGCTTAAAACGTCTGCCACAGTGATTACCAGAAAAATGATTCTGATGAAATAAGGCCATTACTAACAGTTCTTCCTGGTTAAGGAACTACGAACTATTGCCAGAGGTACTTTGAATTGCCTCGTAAGGCAGGATCATCCATATGATCCATAAGCTTTTCAAAGGAAGCGGTATCTACTTTGGTTGTTGATGAAGCTCTCAATTGCTTTAACTTATTCACCACATTGTAGTACCGTTTCATTTCAGCGAGCAACTCTTCCCTTGCCTCCTCAAAAGAGGTTTCCTTCTGCTCCCGGTCTTCTACATACAAAACAAAAAAAGTGTCATTGCTTCCTACAATCACTGGCGCTCCCATTGGAGCTCTGAAGATGTGAGAACTGAGTGTACCAAAGGTTTCTGCTTTTTCATTTTGGTACTGCTTATATCCATCAAACGATGCCGGAGTTCTTTCCCCTTCTTGAATTCGTTCCTTTATGCGTTTTGCGCCTGCAATATCTCCGGCATTTATTATCCAGCCGGTAAACCGTTTATTGGTTATGGTATTCATTCCCAAACCTTCAAATGCTTCTCTCTGCTCTTCTTCAGATATCTCAGGTACCGGTTGATTGGCCAGGTATTCTTTTACCCGGTATGCTTTATAAAAAGTAGTTTTGTATTCCACATTATTTGCTACAATAGGATCTTCCCCAATGTTTTGCTCCATCCCCGCTTCATAAAACACTTGATTCCTCAAAGCCCGGCCCACGGAAGCCATTGTTCGCGTACGAGCTTCTTCCATAGGGATGGTTTTTAGCCAGTCCGCATAATTTTCGGCAGTAAAGTATTTTTCTTCTCCCAGATGCTGATAACTCGCCAATATTGTTCCGGGGGTAAGGTCTTCTCTTACCGATTGCACTTCTGAAGTACTGGGGTAAGACTGTATTTGATCACTGCGATTCAGTGGATTATTTGTTTGTTGAGGCTTTAGGTTTTGTAAAGCCATAAAAAGTTGCTGTATCGCCTCCTGATCCACTTTCACGTCCAGGCTCTGCATGTAGGTCTGCACAAAAGCGTCCCCTTTCAGGTTTTTAATGCGATTTTTAGTGAGTCCTGTGATCCCCCTCTTTTTGTATTCAAATTCTGATTGAGTGATCAGCGGGTTTCCAATGCGGTGATCTACATAAATAATATGATAGCCCTGCCGTGAGCGTACAGGTTCGGAATATTCACCGGCCTTCAGCTGGTAAGCGGCCTCTCCAAAGGCATCATCTACATTAAAGTAGCTTATCTCCCCTATATAACCGGCTGTAGAATCGTATTTAGACAGATGATAGATCTCATTTGCCAGATCTAAAAATTTCTCCCCATCCTCCAGGCGCTGATAGGCTTGATGGGCTTTCTCCTGATTCGTAAAGAAAAGATGGCTAACATGCAGCTTAATTTTGCTGTTATAAAAAGCCGCTTGTATTTGCTCCTCGGTGGGTAACGACAGCGTGTCCAGGAAAGAGGATGAATAAAAGCGGTCAGCTATAGAAAGGCGACGTACCTGATCTTTATAATCGAAAAAGGCCTCATCCAATACATTAAATTCTTGCGCCTGCTGGGCTAATAACAATTCATCCCGTAGCTTTTGCAGAAAGCGATACCTGTTTTCCCGGGTATCGTTGGCACCGGTGTTGATCAGGTGTTCGATATACGCCTTTTCAAAAAAATGAGACCTGACGGTATCGGTATTAACAATCGCTACAACCGGCCCTTCACTAAAACTTTGCTGAGCTTGAGGCTGCCCATCACCGCATGAGCAGATATACAGTGAGATCAGGACTAAATAGATTGCTGTTCTCATATAGAAAATAATTCTTATTCGCGCTTTATTATTATTGAAAGCTGGATTAGGCGTATATGTCAGAAATGCTGGTTACTGATGATGAATAGTAAGGCTTAAAAACAAATCAGAAATAAATCCTGAAATCTATCATCCGTACATTTTCAAGATAATTTTGCTGAGCAATTGCGAAATCAAATCCTACCCGCAATGAGCTTAATGCCATATCCAGGCCGGCTCCGTAACTCAAATGATTATCAACATCATCAATAAACAAATCTTTATAGCCTACACGCACATAGAAATTTGTAGAATTGGTTGAAAATACGAACTCACTGCCAAAGTCTCCGTTCAAATACTGATCGTTGGTTTGATGTGATTCTCCCATTAACCGAAGCTCATAATACTCATCCTTTATCACCGGGACCATCACTCCAAACTTAAAAGAAAGTGGAAGCTTCCATTCCTGGGTCTCTCTTCGAACAAAAACCCGTTCGTTATTTCCCTCATAGTTTTCATCCGGGTCGTAAGTATCCCGAACATTGATACCATCCATCTGCATTTGTCCACCAAAATTCTGGATGGAAGCCGCAAGAGTGAGTCCATTGATGTAGTCGGTGATCAAAGTAAGACCAATATCTACCGCCACCGTGTTGGCGTTCATATCCCAGATGCGCTGGGTGATATATTTAGCTTGCCCGCCGATAAAGAAGTTACTGGTGAGCGGTTGGGCATAACTGATACCAAATACCATATCTGCCGCATCAAATAACTCTCCGTTGCCATTTGGGTTTAATTCTGTAGTAACCTCCATGGTTCCGTAATCCAACATGGCCCCACTGATACCAATTACGCCTTTTTCGGTTATTGGAAGGGTGATGCCCAGCGCATTGTATTCAATGTCTGCAAACATTTTGTAATTCGTCAGAAATACACCTCCGCGTTTGCCTTCGTGGGGAATGGCAATGCCTGATGCATTCCAAAACAGTGCGTCTACGCCCCGAGCTGAAGCTGTATAAGCATGGCCTAATGCTGAAGCCCGTGAACCGGTTCCCAAGGTCAAAAAAGGCGCGGCAGTGGTACCAACTTTACTTTGGGCCATGGCCTCTCCGGCTGCTAACAGCACGATAAAGACAAACAACAAACAGCTACGCAATGACTTTTTCATGATTTTGTTTCTAAACATCTAATCTATTTTACAATTGCAAATTTACCGGTCATCTCCCCTATTCCCGGGGCTTTTACATGATACACATACACGCCGTAGGCCAAGTCCAGACCATCCTTGGTGCGCAGGTCCCAGTCAAGATCGCCGTCATTGGTATTGGTGTTATGTTCCAGGGTTTGTATGGTCTCGCCCCGGACATTGAAAATTCTGATCGTACACTTCTGGGGCAGGTTGATGAACTTTATTTTGCGTTCTCCCCGTCCTTCCAGCGAACTACTAACTCTTGGCTCATATAAGGAATAGGATAAATATGGGTTCGGAACCACCTTGATATCCTTGAGTTCATCCGCCGCTCTTTCTTCATCAACAGAAGCTCTTGAAGTGGTAAACTGGAAGAAATCGCCGGTAGCAAAAGGCTTCCGGTTTGCAATCCGCAGTACTTCGCCCTCTCCAGGAGGAACCGAGCTTTCTCCGGCTGGCAGACGGAAGTTTATGTTATGGCGTAAAAGCCGCACGGCAGCCGAAGGTTGCTCCATAATGATCAGTTCATCGGCATAATCGAACTCTTCATTCTCGTTATGATCCAGAATCAATAACTCTGCCAACTCACCGGTTTTCAGGTTCACCGCAATCACATTCAGGGAATCTCTCAAATAGGTGGCAGTTTGAAAACGCGGTGGATAATAGATGTCTTCATCCGACCACCGAAGCTCAAAGTTGTCCGGCGTACGTACGCCATTCGGTGAATCGTTAACCTCAATTTCTGCCACCCAATTGGTTTCATAGCCATCTACACGGCGGGGATCAAAATTGTACTGTTCGTTCTCTTCTCCGTAGTTGCCAATCCAGCCAGACCTGCTCAGGTCATATCCTATTTCAAGATCATTCTGAAATTGAAGGATAATGCCTTCTGAAACCGGTGAAGATTCTTCCATCCCTCGATGGCGCAATAAGGTATCCCCTCTGGTCATGTTGATTAAGTCATAAAAAGCAGTCGTATAAAACTCAGGGCTGTCGCGGGTATCGGCAGAATCCTGAAATTGCACTTTGTAGGTATCTCCGAAGTTCACCTCTTCTTCGTCTACAATGGTAACTGACATGGATCCTGTACCTACTCCACCTGTAACACTACTAAGGTCTTCTTCCGTCCCGCTTTCAATGTATCCTGCCGGTTTCGCTCTCGGCGTCACAGCACGGGCATTTTGGGACGAGCCTGTAAGGTTGAAGAACTGGTCAACCCCGAAGTTGAAAACGTTTTCCTGTGGATCAATTTCCACTTTACCCGTCGAATCCACTACTCCACGGTCGTATGCAACCAAAGCGTAGTAATAAGTTACCCCATTGGTCACGTCTTCATCTACATAGAAAAACTGGAGACCGGTATCATCCCCCAAATCGTAGGATGCTGTATTGTCTAAAACCGGCAAGGTTCCGGTGACGCCGTTTACCAGATCCCACTGGGCCAGTGGTTTATAGAAGGTTGGCGTTCCGTTTACGTCTGTTATGGTACGAGCATCACTTAAGATATTATTGGTACCTTTGTAGAGCCTATATCCTTCAAAATCAAATTCCTGGGTAAACCGGTCAAAGCTTGCAACTGATACCGAATCCCACCCAAGCGTTACCTTGCCATCGCCAGCGATAGCCGTTAAAGTTGGGGCGAATGGAGGCTGGGCAAAGTTGTAATTGGCATCGTATATATTTTGTACGGTGATGCGGTTTTTGAAAAAATCAGATTCATTCTCACCAAACAACCACGACAAAGAGAAATAATCACTAACCCCGGGCGGCAGCACTACCGGACCTGAAGTAAACATGATAAATGGTTCGTTGTTATTGAGTACTTCCGGTTCTTTCCCAATCTCCCCAAACAGATTCTCCTTCACACTTTCCCAAATAAACTGATCTTCTGCCATGATGGTGTTTTCATAGTTAGAGCGAATACCCAGCTCAAAACCAGTTAATCCAATTTGGTCTGATTCGTTGATATCCAGACGGTCAAAATCTCTTTCGCCTTCCTGTGGAATACCATCGGCTTCACCAAAATCGGGGCCGTTGTACCCCAGGTCATTAGGTCCCAAACCGTCAACACCGGTATCATCATTTAAGAATTCTCCCGGATCCCACCGATCATTGTTATTGGCATCGTCGAAGGTAGTCCAGTTGCCGTTTTCATCCCCGGTCCAGAATAAACCGGCCTGATAGGCGGGCAGCTGTTCAATGGGGCCATAAAAACGCTCAAAGTTAAGCACGTCATAATTTCCTTCGATGTAAGTTCTGATGGCACTTTGTCCTTCAATCATCATCCCGGCACCAGAGTCACGTCTTTCATCCGCGATACCATCTTCATCGTTATCAAGTCCATCGAAGGGAGCCGCGGGACTTTCAAGAAATGCAAAACCCGTATATCCTACATCATAGGAACCTCCATTGGGCAGCTCACCAAGGCCATCACTGTCCCAGCCATAAGCAATATCCAGTTGGGCGTTAAAGGCTGCATTATCATCTGTTTCATCATTATCACCGCCTAATCCATAGTCATTGCCTTGTGCAAAAAAGAGGCTGTCGTGCTGGGTTTGCCCCACATTAGAAATACGATAAAGCATAAACATCACATCTTCAGCCAACACGTTGGCCCATTGAAGCAATCGTACCTCAATTTGCAGTCCTAATCCGCCTTTGGTAGAGTCGGTTGGGTCCGGGTAATACACGCCATATTCACTAAAAGGGTTGCCTGTTTCCGGGTCCAATTGATATCCCCGGTTATTTAAATCGTCCAGTACATAGTACGATTCAAGGTCAGCATTCAGGATTCCCTTACCGAAAAGCCCGTTCCATGAACCTGACCAACCGGGATCGTTGGGATTGTTCAATTTATCCGGCCATACATCCGGCCAGCTTTTGCTGTCGTTACTGATGGCCGGTATACGTTGGAAAGACCCGCTGATGGGGCTAATCCGATTTCTGTTTAAGAATCCTTCAACGGGCTGCATACTCCATAAGTCTCCCGAAGGACTTCTTCTCTGCCCCGTATCCCTGAAATTAATTGCAACCGGACTTAAGGTGGTATCTCGTTTACCGGGATAAAATTCCTGCCATTTTTCTCTTTCACCGGGCACTTTTCCTACAATAAACAATCCAATACCATCTATATGGCGGCCACCAATAGAACGCGGCCAGATGCCATGAGGGATATCTCCCCAGCGAGCCATTTCCCCGGTATTCCGGTAATTGGTTTCGATGAGGTTACCATTCATCACCCCTCTCGATATCCAGTCGGGATCGCCACGGTATTCATCCGGGATCGTAGTTTGAGCCTGTATTTCCGCGGCCCAGGGCAAGATGGTAAGCCCTGCTAATACAATGATAAATAATGACCAATACTTCTTGAACATAGACTTCATTAGATGCTAAAAATTGATACTTAATCCCAGAGTAATTCTCCGGGGAGCTGATAAAAACTCTGGTCTTGTAAACCAGTCATCATAGGTATTGAGGCCAATAAGCCGTCCCTGGCGGGCATTAATTTCATCCCGGGTAAAATCAGGTCTGCCGGAATCTGCATATACTTCCTGCGGAGCTTTGGAATCGAATATATTCTCAATCTGCAAAATAAGCTGGGCCTGTTGCCAGGGTAAGGTATAATACGCTCTCAAATCAGATAAGAAAGTGGTAGGCCGGTTCACGTTATTGGGGATATATGATCGGACTCCAGATCTCTCGCTGGTATAGGGGCGACCGGTATTTAATCGATTCACCAGTGTGATATTGATTTTGTTATTAGGCACATAGGTAAGCACGCTATTCAGTACATGTCTTCGGTCCCATCCCAGCCGGGAAAGTACCGTAATATCATCAAGACCGGCCTCGCGCCTTAATTGGCTATTACCAGAGATGAAGGCACTTCCGTCTGCAAATTGCAGCGTATAATCCACATTCCAGCGGATGGCACCTACCGGCCGCTTGGACAACGACAAGGTGAAACCGCGGACGGTGCCATAATCCTGGTTTTCGGGTCGGGTTACAATCCCTGAAGTGGCTTGATTACGTTCAATCAGCGTGGCCGTCAGGTTTCTGATATCTTTGGTAAACAAGGTTAGATCCAGGCCAATGTCCTCGGTTAGGCCTTGCTGCAATCCAATTTCAAATGTCGAAGTCTGCTCAGGATCAATATTGGGATTCCCAAAACTGGTAACAGATGAGCCTTCCAGTACAAAATATTCAGGATTCAGATATATGCTGTTGAACGAAGGAGTTTGAAAGAATAACCCATAAGAGAAACGTACCACGCCGGTCTCGCTAATGGGAAACGCAATACCTACACGTGGACTTATCTGAGTTTTGATCGAAGCCGGCTTCCGGTTGGATACAGAATCAGCCGGGTTGTTTATATCGGGGATGACCTCCTGCCCTCCCAAGGAATAATTTTTGGGTACTACAAAGTCCGGATCAAAATAGTCAAAACGGATCCCGGCGTTGATGATGATGTTATCCAACTCAATTTTATCCTGAATGTAAGCCGCAAATTCTACCGGGTTCACATCAAGATCTCTGAAGCCCGTTCCGGGATCTCTGCTGGGATTAATCTCCGGTTCAAAACCAGTGCTGGAATCAATGATTATACCATAGCTGTTACTTGATACATCATGCAAACGAACCTGCCCTCCCATTTTAACCTGGTGCACCCTGTTTATTTGGCTTGTAAGGCTCCCCACAATGGTATGGGTTTGGGTGATGTCGTTTCCGTAGCCTAAATCATTGCCTCCAATAGCAAATGCATATGCTCCCGTTTGTTGTCCATATCTTGGCCGAACCAGCCGGTCATCTAACACATCACTGTATAATTTACTCTCTGCTTCAGAGCGCAAATAACTGTAGGAAAGATTCCCGAATGTTTTAGATGAAAAAGCCTGACGAAGGCTCAGAATATGGGTCTGATTATAGGAATATTGAGTATTTCTTCCATCAGGAACGTATTTACGATCGTGGGCAAAGTAGGTACTTTCTCCATTCTGAAGGAAAGCATTATAATCTAATTTCGTTTTTCCGGTGAGATTATAGGTCAGCGACCCATTGATGGAATATCGTTTTCCGCCACTTAGCGGTACATAATCTCCGTTACCGGTAGATTCAATTATCCAGTCGTTCTCTGGATTTTCAGGATCGGTATATCCGCCCGGAGGCGATGACTGCAAATAGGAAGATGAGTCAGAGGGATTAAATAATTCTTTACCAAAAAGTGTCCCTTTATCATCTACATACCGGCCGGTTATCTGGAACCCTAATTTACCGGGAATGATGGGGCCTCCGGCATTTAACTGCAAATCTAGCCGGTTCGGAATGCCTGCCACTTCGTAATAAGGCACCTTTTCGGTTGTGAAATCTAAATAACTTAAATCAGAACCCGGTCCCCCTTCACGATCAAGGAAAATCAGTTTTCTGTTACTTGCTATAGCCCTGGCATAATTTTTAATATTGAAAGTCCAGTCCGAAGGCACATCCTTGGTGGTAATATTCACTACGCCCGAAAGAGCCTGTCCATATTCAGCATTAAAAACCCCGCTGATTACCTCCAGATTTGACACCATATTTTGTTCAATTTCAAAACCGGCACTGTTGGTATAGGCGTTATTGATGGGCACTCCATTCACCACATAAGCAACCTCTCCAATACGGCCGCCCCTGAAGTGTCCCTCTACTACCCCAGCCTGCAGGTTTACAACTTCGCCTACTGACTGAACCGGGAGGTTCTCAATCTCTTTAGAACTTACGTATGAAGTAGTGGTCGTGCGATCTTTTTCAACGATGGGCCGTTCTGCTGTAATAATTACTTCTTCCCCTTCAATCACCGATTCTCTCATAGTGGTACTGATTTCCGTAGTACGGTCGGTAATCACCTCTACGTTTTCTACACGTACATCTGCAAAGCCAATGTATTTAAAAACGAGAGTATAAATATCGGGATCTACATTTATCAAACTGTAATAACCATCGGGTTCCGTGATGGTACCCCGGCTTGTGCCTTCCAATATTATTTGAACGCCAACCAGAGGCTCTCCGCTTTCATCGGTTACACTCCCCGTTATTTTTCCTTTGCTCTGAGCAAATCCAACAAACGGTAAAAGCAAGAGTACTAAGAAAATACCAGTTGTTCGTTTTTTTAGAACCATGTAAATAATGTTGTAGTTAGTTGAATAAAGAGGGCACCTTCACGTGCCCTCTTAGCAAATTTATACTGTTATTTGATCAGCATCATTTTCTTAGTACTAATATAGCTTCCCGCTTCCAGCCGGTATACATACATGCCAGAACTCAGTGAACTTGCATCAAATTGAACTTTGTGGTTTCCGGATGCATACTTTTTAGCATTCACCAGGGTAGCCACTTTTTGCCCCAGGATGTTGAATATCGTCAGGTTTACTTCTGCCGCTTTAGGCAGGGTAAAGGCGATATTGGTGGTTGGGTTAAATGGGTTCGGGTAATTCTGTTCCAGGCTGAAGGTTCTTGGGGTTTCGCCCGGTGTAACTTCATTGCTGGTTGGGAGACCACTTCCTGCCATGGCCACAGTACCCAATGAGCTTAAACCATCTTCCCATTCGTTGTTACCGCCGCCGGCTATTGCTGTTGGATAGGCAATCACATGAGAAGGATTTTCCCACCAGTTGCCGGTATCACCGCTGTCTTTATCCCATAGTTCAAAACTAATAGGCAGGTATTTCAGCTCGTCTTGCGAGGGGAATTCGAGTGGTGCATCAATAGGGCTTCCACCATCGGTGGCGACCAATAAGTCAGACACATCGAATGCGACCATAGCCTTCCATCCTACACGAGTTTCTCCTTGCATAATGTTTTCATACAGAGAAGAGAATGTGAATTGATGGTTACTGTTATAGTACAAGGTATTATAAACTACATCTGGGTCTTCATAGTTATGTTCGGTAACCCAGAATCGGGTGAGCATTCCATCCGGTCCGGCTTCCAGGTCATCAGGGCTTACTTTAGGCTGTAATGACAAGAAGTAATCTGGCTTTTCACCACGGCTGCGGAACTCATTGGTCGTACCGGTTACGAAGTCTACATCATAGGTTCCAAAGTGAATTTTAAGCTGGTCTTTGAGATAGTAATTCCATTCCAGATCAATATCTTCATCAGCAATAGTTGGAATCCAGGTTGCTTCATTGGCCGGATCGGGATAAATGGTAGTTCCCAGCATATCAGAAGGAGCATTTGCCGGACCTGCTAATATATCATCGTCCATGGCTTCGGTGTAGATATACAAGGTTTGATAGCCTTCAGCACGACCAAAAGCCATCCATATTTTTGCAGAAGCGTCTGCCTCACTTACATCTGCTTCGTCACTAGTTAGCTCAAAAGGCTTGTATTCGTCGGTAGGCCAGCTTTCAGCATTGATAGTGCCACTTTCCAGATCAGAAATAATTTGCAGCTCTTGCTCTTCGCTTAGTTCAAAGATGTAAGGCATGCTTTGACCAGAAGCTACTACGCTTTCTGAGGCAAAATTAGTGGATGATTTAACACTGTACTGAGTAGTTGGTACTACCGCATAGTGATAGGTAACCCCCGAAACGGAGGGATGAGGTCGTTCCACAAAATGAGCGAATTCAAGATCATCCGTTGTTCTGAAGCTTCCAATAAATTTAACGCCTTCGTCTTCAATATCAGCAATTTCACTGCCGCTATAGAACAGTTCGTAGTTATAGATATTGGAGTTGGAATCATGCTCCCAGCTTATGCGAACGCTGTCATTTTCAGCAGTTGCAGAAACATTGCCTGGCAAATCAGGCAGACTTGTAGCTTCGCTTAAGTCGGTGGCTGATTTGGAGCCTACATAAAAATCATCTACATAAAAGGTTCCACTCTGATTGTTGCCCAAGCTTAATGCAATGCGGCCGAGGTTTTCCCATTCAGGATCTCCACCCAACTCAGGATCGTTCGGAGAGATATCAGCCTCACCATTCCAGGCTGTAGGAAATATCCAGTTCATCTGCTCTTCACTGTACTGCTCACTTTCTGGTAATGGATTTCCATCCAGATCGAGACCTTTCTTGGCAGAATCATGCTCCGCAATCGTTGGCTTTGGTAATGGAATAGCTAGCTCATGCCATTCATTGTCATATAATTCACCCGAAAAAGGATAGGAAATACCCCACTGTAAATTACTATTGGTTCCATTGGTAACATCGGCTAACACAAGGCTACCGGTAGAACGTAAATTTCCTTCTGCATCGGTATGATCGGCCGGATTGATTCGAATTCTGAAGTAAACCGTATCCACATCCGCCATGTTTTGAGTAAAATCAATTCCGCCGGAACCGCCCATATCCCAGAAATATCCAAGCTGGAAAAACGCACCTCCGGTAATACGATGTACGAGATTGCCTTCCTCAACCACATCTTCCACTACTTCACCATCGATATCGGGAATCAGGACATTAGGTCCTTCGACAAATAAGATTTTGTTGTCGCCAAATTCAGGATTTGGTGGAAGCGGTTCCCCGCTACTTAAAACTTCAACGTTATCAAGGTAGAAATCATCGTTGCTCAATCCAAGCTCAAAACCCAGCTTCATAGCAGAAAAGGCCTGAGTCACTTCCACTTTATAAGTGTAGGTTTCCATGCTGGTTGTAAGGGTAGTATCCTTAGCTGCGAGAGCAGTAAAACTCCCCCCGTCTTCTCCAAAAAACATCCTTATGGGCCGGCCTTCCACATTCGACCTGGCATCAAACTGAACGGTATATACTTCACCGGGCACCAGCATTCCAATTTGATCAGTGGTTAAAATCTGATTGAACTGTACATGCCAGGTTGCACCACCTGCACCTTCGATACTTGTTACTGCAGCTTCACCGTCCGTTACTCCAACCTGAGCAGAAACTCCCGCATCTGCATGAATGTATGTAGTCCATGCTGCGGGAAGTTCATCCTCAGCAAAATCACCATCCACGATAATATTATCCTGGGCTGATGCAGGCTTTGCTGCTATAAACAATGCAAAAGCAAAGCAGAACATCAGATATCTGGATATTGTAGCTTTTTTCATAATCATCTTATTGAGTTAAAATTTTTAGAGAAGCGCTTTTATTAAAGCTGACCCAATGTACTTTTTCGATAAGTCTGATGCAAATTTTAGAAAATATTTTGCGTTAATTTGCGTACATATTTTTCAACCTTCACGAAAATATTCTATAAATATGCTTTTTTTACAGTTACTTACGGTAATTATTAGTTCTTCACCTCTGTATAACCCTATAGAGTGGCAAGTAAAGACATCCCATAGTGAGATATTTAGGAAAATTTCTATCAAATATTTGCATTATATTCGGTAAAAATATTCGCGTAGGTTAGCCATGTTATTTTTTCACAATGGGTTTTCACTTTTTCCAATACAAACCCAACCTATTACCATGCAAGGACTTAATTGACCTTGCTACCATTTATATTACATTTTATTGACCTCCTCTTTCCTAAACACATGCACAGGAAGTAAACCTCTATCAAATTACTCATGAAAGTTACACTCAAAGACATTGCAGAAAAGTCAGGATATTCGATATCAACTGTTTCGAGAGTTTTAAATGGCAGCGGAAACATCAGTACCGAAGTGCAAAAGCAGATCATCAAAATTGCTGAAGAACTCAGCTACCCTTTCTCCAAGTCAAAAATCCCTATTTACTCCAGTGGCAGCCTGCATATCGCTTTAGTCACCGATTTCAGGGAAGGCGAATTCTATGCTTCTTTCTTTTATGGTTTTAGTGTAGCAGCAAGAGAAACCAATGTTCAGCTCTCCCTGATTGATGTAGTAGACCATGAAGATCACCTCATTAAAACCATTAATGACCTTGATGAGCAGATAATCGATGGATTGTGCCTTTTTATGCCGGAAATGAACCAGGAAGACTATCATAACCTGCTTAATAATATTGTCAGTGACCTGCCGATGGTATCAAACGCAATGATACAGAGCCCGGTAGTACCCACTATAACCTTTGACGGCTATAGCGGCGGTCATCTTGCGGCTGAACATTTTATAACTAAAGGATATAGCTCCTTTGGTATTGTTAAAGGCCCTTTCGAGAAAGCTGAGTCAAGGTTCCGTTATAATGGTTTTAAAGATTACCTGGCTCAATCAGGGTATGAGCTAAGCTGGGAAACCACCGGGGATTTTATGTTTGATAGCGGAGTAAATGCCTATCAACAGTACAAAGAGCTAAACAACAGGCCCAAAGCAGTTTTTGTAACTAACGATTTAATGACCAAAGGTTTTTTAGAAGCTGCTAAAAATGATGGCCTACAGGTCCCAAAAGATCTTGCGTTAATTTCATACGATAACACTCCTATGTGCAGGGAAAGCTACCCCCCAATAACCGCCGTAAACACTTCATTTTCTGAGTTGGGGAAAGAAACTTTTAAAGTACTTAAAGACATCATTGCCAAAAAACATACACAAAACGGCACTCTAAGCCTGATTCCGGTAGATTTAGTGGAGCGAGAAACTGCCTGAAAATTTTAGGCAAAATTTTGTTTATTTTTTGCATAAATTTGCATTAATTCTCATAGCAATTGTGAATTGCTGCTCAGATTAATCAAATTTAGCCTTGCCTAATGAAAACTCTCTTTCTATTCACCTTTTATTTGCTATTCAGTCTCGGAATTTCAGCTCAAACTGTTGAGCCTTACAAAAACCCCGACCTCCCCATTTCTGACCGCGTTGAAGATTTATTGTCAAGGATGACACTGGAGGAGAAAATTGGCCAAATGGATCAGTTAAATATTACCCTGATTAATACAACGGGTGAACAACGCGATGTGGAACTGGTAAAAAGCAAAGCCCGCGAATACATTCTCAATCATCATATTGGTTCTTTTTTAAATGGGGAAGCGGTTCCAGCCCAGCAATGGTATGAGTTCACCAAGGCTCTGCAAAAAATTGCTGTCGAAGAATCAAGGTTGGGTATTCCCATTATCTATGGCATTGATCACATGCATGGAGCCAGCTACCTGGCAGGGGCCACTATTTTTCCCCACAACATAAACCTTGCTGCTACTTTTGATGTTCAGCATTCCATAAACAACGGGCATATTACCGCCCTCGAATCCGCAGACCTTGGGCATCATTGGATTTTTGCTCCGGTACTGGATCTTGGTCGGAATCCCAAATGGCCCCGTCTGTACGAAACGTATGGTGAATCATATCATGTAGCCTCAGAAATGGGTAGCGCTTATGTAAAAGCACTTCAGAATAACCCCGATATAAGCCCTTATAAAGTAGCTGCAACAGGCAAGCACTTCTTAGGTTATTCAGATCCCAGATCAGGCTGGGACCGAACCCCCGTTGATTTATCCGGTCAATCTATCCATGAATTGCATGCACCCGCCTTTCAAGCTGCCATCGATGCAGGTATGAAAACCATCATGGTGAACAGCTCTGAAATTAACGGCATACCAGTTCATGCTTCCAAAGAAATTCTAACCAATCTGCTTCGCGGTCATATGGGATTTGACGGTGTGATTGTTACAGACTGGGACGATATTGGCAAACTGGTGAACTATCACTATACCGCAAAGGATTATACGCAAGCTACAGAAATGGCTCTGAACGCCGGAATTGACATGAGTATGACCCCTACCTCACTGGCATTTAGCGAATCAGTGATGGAACTTGTTAAAAGTGAACGAATTTCAGAATCTCGTATTGATGAATCTGTGAGAAGAATCTTAACCCTAAAATTTGAACTCGGTTTATTTGAACATCCTTATCCACGCAACGACCGCTTTGAGCGTATTGGCAGTAATGCGAACAAAGCCAAGGCAAGAGCTGCTGCTGAGGAATCTATCGTACTTCTAAAGAATGAAAATGCAGTACTTCCTCTTGTAAAATCACCTGAAAAAATCTTACTGGTCGGTCGCTCTGCAAACTCCAAGCGAAATCTTTCCGGTGGTTGGACCGTAGGTTGGCAGGGCGCTGAAGAGGAGCGTTATCCGAAGGATATGCATACCATTTATACAGCTCTGAAAGCTGAATTTGACCAATCTACCATTACCTTAATGCCGGAAAATACATCAACCAAAGACTTGCAGTCAGCTGCCAGAGAACATGACCTCATTATAGCTGCCATCGGTGAGGAACCTTATACAGAATTTGTGGGTAACTTAACCACACTTGAACTTCCTGCTGATCAGCAATCACTGATAACCACCGTAGCCGCTTCAGGAAAGCCCGTTATCGGAATATTTGTAGGCGGTCGCCCCTTAATTGTATCGGATGTATTGGATGAGATGGATGGCTATCTATGGGCCGGGCTTCCTGGTTTCGAGGGAGCTGAATCCATTGCTAATATTTTAAGCGGGGATGTCAATCCAAGTGGTAAGCTTCCCTTCTCCTATCCGATCTACCCCAGTCACTTTGTTCCCTACAATCATAAACCCAGCGATGTATATTTCTTTGATCCGGAAGAAGCCAATTCCATCACACAAGGAGAAAAAAATGTATGGCAATGGCCGTTTGGCTTTGGGTTGAGCTACACCGAATTTGAATACTCGGATTTTACCCTTTCTGCGAACACTCTTAGCGTAGATGAAACGATTACTGCAAGCATAACAGTGACCAATACCGGTGAAAGAGCGGGTAAAGAATCTGTAATATGGTATTTGCATGACCAGGTAGGCACGGTTACACGTCCCGTAAAGGAAGTAAAGCATATGAAAAAAATATTCCTGGAACCAGGCGAATCAAGCATCGTTCAGTTTACCATTGAGCCAGACAAAGATCTGGGATTTCCTGATGAAAATAGACGCTATAGACTCGAGCCCGGGAAGTATACGGTTATGGTTAATAACGAGAAAGTTGACTTTGAGCTTCTACAAAATCAGACCCCATAATTTACTTTTAGCGTCCTGCGATCCCTGAGTAAACAATTGTCTAAACAATAGCTTTAGTATAACTTGTCAATTACACTGTAATCTAATTTAGATTCCCCATATGACTGATCAGAACAAGTCTTACCGCACCGCCTTCATCGTTGTAACTGTACTATTTTTCATGTGGGGATTTATCACCGTTTTGGTCGATGCCCTAATCCCTCGTCTCAGGGATGTATTTGAGTTGTCTTACTTTGAGGCAGGTTTAGTCCAATTTGCTTTCTTCACGGCTTATTTTGTGTTTTCTATTCCCGGAGGCTACCTCATATCACGCATTGGATACAAAAAGGGGGCAGTCACTGGTTTGGTCACTATGGGACTCGCCTGCCTGATGTTCTATCCTGCTGCGGAATTCCGCGTCTTCCCCATTTTCCTGATGGCTCTTTTTGTGTTGGCCGGAGGCATTACCATTCTGCAGGTAGCGGCCAATCCGTATGTAGCCGCTTTGGGCCCCGACCGGACCTCATCAAGCCGTCTAAACCTTGCTCAGGCTTTTAACTCTTTGGGAACCACTATTGCCCCTTTGGTGAGTGCGGCCTTTATTCTCAGCAGCAGTGTGGCTTCCTCTCAAGAAGTTGCGGCTATGACTGAGGCTCAGCAACAAGCCTACTATCAAACGGAAGCAGCAGCCGTACAGGGACCCTTTATCGTACTGGCCGTAGTGCTGATTATACTTGCGGGCCTCTTTGCTGCCTTCAATCTGCCGAAGATACTGGAAGGTGATGAAAACAAAGGTGGTAGTTACCGGCGTGCCCTAAAGTCCAAACATCTGATGTTTGGAGCCCTGGGGATTTTCGTATATGTTGGCGCCGAAGTGACTATTGGCAGCTACCTGGTAAACTATTTCCTCTCTTTGGATATCGAAGCACTGGTAGCCTCAAGTGCTGCCATGACTTCCATAGCTTCTTTTCTTTCAACCATCTTTTCCGATGTCACCATTGCAAACATGACGCCCCCGCAACTTGCCGGCACCTTTGTATTCTTCTATTGGGGCGGAGCCATGATTGGACGATTTATTGGTGCCGGTTTGATGCAGAAGCTTAACGCAGGGAACCTGTTGGCTATCTATGGCGGCATCAACATTGTTCTTATTTCTTTCAGTATGATGAGCGGAGGCTTAACCGCTATGTGGACTTTACTCTGTGTGGGTTTGTTTAATTCTATCATGTTTCCCACCATTTTTACTCTTGCCATCAAAAAGCTGGGACCAGACACTGCCCAAGGCTCCGGAATTCTATGTACGGCTATTGTCGGAGGCGCTATCATCCCTCCTCTCTACGGTGCCTTAGCGGATTCTTTTGGATTACAGATTGCACTGCTATTGCCAGTATGCTGCTACCTGTACATTTCCTGGTATGGTAAGATAGGCTCTAAAATCGCTTTGAATACTGTCTAAGCTTAGTAATGTGAGTTCGATATAAACCCGTCATTGCTGTAGAGATTAGGTAATTAGGTAACAAAATTTTGTTAGTAAGACCCTGAAAGGGTTTAATACGAATAGCCCAGGGTAAAACCGCCTAAGCGGGAGCAACCCTGGGTAGCGTGTCAGCAATAAAGAACCCGAGGCTTGTAGGATGTTAAGTTATGAATGTTTGTCGAGGGTTTGGCAAATATGTGATCTTTGGGGGATTAGGTGCCCAAGCTTCGTTCATCGCCATCAACCTGTCTACCTTTGGGGCGAAGCTTGTTTTTTCTATCTCCGACACCCCGGGTTGCACCTGTTTGCTCCCCGCAAGCTGAGGCCCCTAAACAAGCTTACCCGGGGCTATTGATGTTTGACCCTTTCAGGGCCTTCATAGTAACTAAAAGTGTCTGCAAATTATCTAACATCTACAATTTGCGAAGGCTGCCGTGACCGGAGGGTGCACGACCTGTGGCAATCTCCAGTATAATGCCTTTGAGCGTTGTTTGGGAAATCGCTTCGATCCTAATTCCTCGGATGATGATCAGGCCTTTTTTACATCATTCTTATCTCAAACTCACGTTAGTTTTCTCTCTTTCTTAATAGACTTCCTAAAGCATAAGGGAATAACTAATCCTGTTGTATAAGATGAGGTATAGGATCTAAGAAATTCTGATGGGCGTTCATCTTTTCTTTTATGGACAACATTTCTTCTTTGTTTGAAAACTTTTCTTTAGTGACAAGAAATGCGGACCTGGCTTCATCAATAAGAATTTTAGATTCAATGCCAAATGTATCTTTTATCTTCCTGGCATAAGAAGTGGCTTCGCTTTTATTTTCGAACACACCAAGTTGCAGTCGATACTCAAAACTGGAGTTTAAAGTAGGAATCTCCCGTTCTGACTTTGAAATAAACAGGCTTTCTAAATCGGTAGATTCAAGCTGTTCTCTTTTATAGTCCTCTGCGGCCTCCTCAGAGTCGAAGTTGCCGGCTCGAACCATATACAATTTATTCTCCGGATCTTGTTCAACGAAAACCTTCGAAACTCCATAAGCTTTTTCAAGCTCGCTGAGATATGCTCTTGCTCGGTTAGCATTAGAAAAAGCCCCAAACTGTACGCTATAGCTGTTCGGTACATTTATCTTTCTTGCACTGCTATCATAGCCACAATTAGTGACCAAAGCCGCTTCTTTTTGGTCTTCAGAAACCGCATCAAATACTGAACTTACTTCCCCCAAAGATTGATAACTTTTCGTTCGGACCATGTACAAACCTGTGGCTTCGTGCATGATCACATGGGCCTGTTCTTTATTGAGTTGGTTGGCTACTGAAGATGCTCTACTTAATGTCTCAACAGAGCTCACCTGAACACAATACTCCTGCTTTCCGCTTTCAATTGATTCAGTGCCAATGTTGTATTCTTCCGATGCTCCTTCTCTTATATTAACTGGATCGTCCCCTCTACCCATACCCGTTTGTTCACCTTGAAGAGCATCTGAAGAAGACTCTTCATTTTGTTCTTCAGGCACCAACAAGAAATTTAATCCCTCTACAAAATCCCCTTCCGGGATAGCCTCAATTTCAAAACGCAAGGTATCAGGTACGGATTTGACCCCAAGTTTCGTGAGGTTTCCGCTATCAACCACCATGTAATACCGCCCCGGTGGTATCTCATAAGAATAAAAACTTCCGTCAGAGAAGGTTCGGATTTCTTCCTCGTAATCACCCTCTTCTTCACGCAGTAATAAGCGTAAACCAGCCACTCCTCTCGTGCTGCCATCAGCATATCTGCGTTCAACTACTCCTTCCATCACGCCCGACATATAAAAGGGAATCTCTACCTTCTTAAATCGATTGGGATCGGTAATCAAGCCAAACTGTTCGAATTCAGGAACCAGCATCGGATTGGCTAACGCCCCTTTATTCATTTCAAGATTGTAGTAATAGTAAGGCTGCATTTGGGTAAGATATAAAACCCCGTTTTTCATCACTGTCTGAGCACCGGAGCGTTGTACCCGAACGGCATTGGCATTTATCTCTTCATCCTCTGAGTCGTAGCTATTGTTGCCATTATTATCCACATATAATTTTACCGCCGTACCTGAGCGGCCGACCTGGTCCCGGCTGGTGAAAATGAAATTATCGTAGTTAGAGTCATACCCTATAGAGCCCCGGACATTTTGTGTAAAGTTGCCTGTATTTCGAATATTGCTGTAAGTGGAATTGGTACGAACTTTTCCAAAGTCAATCACCATGCTAAAGCGAATGGTGTTAAATCCGCCGGTAAAATTGCGTCCTGCTGCTACCTGGAAACGACCTTGTTGGAAAACATGCCTGGATAGCAAAAACTCTGCATTATCGACTTGCTGCAAGTTGGGTTGATAACGCATGGAAGCTCTAAGGAAGACGCCTCGCATGTAGGCTGGCAAATTTCTGTTCCGGGAGATGTTGTAGGTGGCAGCGCCCTCCATGTAGGCCGTTTGGGTAGGGTTCAGCAAATCAATAGTACCGGTATACCGGTCGCTATATCCCAGCCTTAAATTCAACTTACCCAGGCGCATATTGGCATCCAGGCGTACGGTTGCGGTATTCGCTGATTCCCGGATGCGTGAAAAAGTAGAAGCCCTCACACTTATGGGAATACCCAGAAGTTCTACCGGGTAAAAAACACTGGCCGTTATTCTTTTTTGGTCATTGGAAGGATTATAAAAGCCCACATTACTGCCTTCCATAAAATCGGTATAATCAATATTGATACTGGCAGAGTTTGGGTAAATAGCACTGAATATCCCACGATAATATACCTCAGAAGCCACTTCTGCAGTTAAGATATATTTCTTTAAGATGCGGGAAGATAGAGAGCTTGTGAATGTGGGTAACTCTTCATGATAATCTTCATAGTATTCCACTCCTGCTTTGGCCGTCAACCAGTCCGTGAGTCCATAGGAACCCGTACCCTGTGCAGTATAACTCAATTCCGTACTACCCAAAATCGGATTGTCCAGACGACCCGCATTTAAGGTGTAGTTAAACACCCCTTCAGGTTGAAAGGTAAACGGCACCTGTATACGCTGAGCCCGTTCAATAATCTGTCCTGTAGGGCCATAAATTCTAAGGTTTAGTCTTGACGTCCCATAGGTTATGGGTGTCAAAAAGCGATAATCCCCCATCTCATCCGCCTGTTGAAAATCAATGAGGGCATTGTTCAGGTATAGCTCAACTTCAGAGTCCGGAATCGTATTCCCCTCAATCTCAAACTCATCAAAAAGCCTACGGGGCTCAATAGGTTCGTTGGTCAGCCGTATGCCGGTATATTGGCTTCGGGTTACACCATCGGTGGTAGTTTGGCCTATAGTCAGCTTGCTAAGCCATGACTGATCACGATACATATATCGCCAACGGAGATTGTTGGTTCCGAAATTGCCAAACTCATCCGAATAACTCCCAAAAATGGCACCTTGTAAATCCCCACCATACAACTGGAAACCCACATTCGTATTAAAATTATACACATTTTGGGAAGTGGAAACATTAGAAGAAAGATTGTAATCGATGAACCCGGCATCCAGAAATGGGCGTTCCCGATCATATCGGAGATCGTAGCGTTGTTCTCTGAATTGATTCTGATCGGCCAGTTGACGGCGCTGTCTTCGCATGGCTTCTGCAATGGCAGGCAATTCGCGAAAGGTTTCCAGGTTCAGCGTCAAGTTGTTAAAATCGATGGTAAAATCCAGATCAAATGCTTCTGCAAATATATCCGCCCGGAGATATGAGTCTAACTCTTTATGAATATAGTCAACGGAGGATATCTCTGTTCTCTGCTCCCCAAACCGAATGACATTGGATTCAAAGTTGATTAGATAGGGAATTTGATCGACCCCAAATTGTCCTGCTATATTTAAGCCTTCGGAGCGGTGATCAATACTAAACAGGGAGAAAAGCTCACTGACTGGGAGAAAGAATTCGTTATCCCGATAATAGGTAATGACTACCGTATTAATTACCCCTCTGTGACGAAAGTCGAGGTAAACCTCAAACTCTTCCGGATCCTCGTTTTGTGCTTGTAACGGTTTCCAAAAAGCCTCGATGCTACAGAGACCAACTATTGCTGAACCTATGATTGCAAACCGCCAAAAATTTTGCACTTAGTCAGGGAATCGTTACCGTCGTGGTTGCAGTTACGGGTTGCATTTGGACGAGTTCGTCTGCGGGGATATCACTACGTCTCGTTTCATACTGTATTTCAATGGTATAATTTCCTGATTCTATATCATCTATCGTCAATTCTTCCCTGTGGGTACCATCAAAGTATAAAGTAGTAGAAGTCACATTTTCTTTAACTACATTGCCAGAATCATCTTTAAGCTGGGTTGTTATCGTTCCTAAAAAGGGTGAATTACCCAACCTTTGAAAGTCTGCTAAAACAATCAAGGAATCATTATTTATGAGTGGCCTGATTTCTTCTACTTCAATACCCGTACTTACCTCACCTTTCTTTAAAAATATTCCTGAGATTTGCTGAATATTTATTCCCACTCTTGCCGTAACATTGTCGGAAGATTCTACTTCGACAGGAGGACTGACCGGGTTAGAAGAAGTCCTAATTCGTGCCCAATAGGTTTTTTCATCAAGATTAGCTGGAGGATTAACCCTTATTCTTACAACCTGTCTGCGCCCCGGATTTAATGTAAAATCCTGAGGAAAAGCACGCATATATTCCACAAGTGAATACTCTGATGCAGTCGTAGAATCGTCAAATACCAAACTTCTTATTCCAAGACTATCAGTAGAGGTATAACCAAAAAGAAAATCAACTGATATCTCTTGGTTCTCCTGCGAATTATTAATTACCAGATACGTCGCAAAATTTGAATTAGCATCTATAAACAAATTTGTAGGTGCAATAGCAACTTGTGAATAAGCATTAGTTGCTATGAAAACCCCCATTACCAAAAATATATATCGCTTCAAAACTTTTTCCATCATAGTATATTTTAGTATTAATCAACTAGAAGCTAATAAAAAAAGACCAACATTAATTATTTAACCAAAAAAAAGTCTCACTTGGTCAAGTGAGACTTTAAAATAAATCAACTGATACTTTTAATAACTGACTGTGACTGTCAATGCAGTACCACCTGCATTTGAGGTAGAATAACTTCCTGCAATTGCACCTGCTGAAGATAAGGAACCACCAATACTAATAGTCGCTTCACCGCTACCATCTAATGACAAAGATGCTGTTTTACTGGTTCCACCACCAGCTCCTGCTTTCTCTGTACTATTATGAGACAAAACTGGTTGAAAATTGATGGTATTTGTACCATCGCTGAGAACAACATCTGTATTCCAAACTATTTCAACTGTTGTGTTATTAGCACCCTGACTAATTGAAACAGCTCCAGGAGTATCTGAACCAGTATTGCTTGATGCAGTTTCTCCAGTGAAACCTGCCTGTATGTAAGCATTTGTGTTGTTGTCAACATCTCCAAAAACAATATCTGAGCCGCTTACTTGTAATACGTTTAATACATTAGCACTCGCATTGACTATTGCTTGCTGTGCCAAAGCCCCTGTTGATAAAATAGCCGCCAGGGCAAAAGCGGATAAAATGGTTTTTAAAGTTTTCATGAGTAGAGTAATTGTGGGGTTAAAAGTATGTTGTAAAATTCTTTAAAAATGTAATCAAGGTAATAACCGCCATCAAGTATACCTCTCTTTGTTAGAGGGTCTTAATACATAAGCTTGAAACCTTTTTTAACACTTTAATCAGTATTTAGACAACGCAAATTATACGCATAGCAATCCTGACTTAAATTTAGAATTTCTTAATGCAGGAGGTGCGAGGTGCGAGGTGCGAGGTGCGAGGTAAATTTTTATTTTCTGATGCAAGATTACAAATGATCACTACAAAAGGGATAAAACGCCGGCACTAACATACTTGCTCCCATACGTTTATTTCTGTTAGTTTTTTTTAATTTTCTGAAAATCTGTGCGGGGGAGAGAGATTCAAAATTGAAGATTAAAGATTGGGGTGTTAGAGAGAACCCAAACCTGTGCTAATCTATCAATCCGAATAATCCGCGATTTTACATGATGAAGTAGTGACTAAAACTTTATCGGTTTTGTGGTGTGAAGAGAACCATCAGACGGCCCTGAGAAATCGTAATCACAGGGCTTCAAACCAGACGTCAGATGGTTACCGTTCTTTAATTTGGACATTAGTCGGAGAAAAAATGAGGCAAAAAAGGACTGGACATTATCCGAGAGATTGCCACAGGCTGTGTTCCCTCCGGTCACAGCAGCCTTCGCAATGACCGGTTTTATATCGACACACGTTAATCTTCAATCTTCAATCTTCAATCTTCAATTTTGAATTTCCTGTCCCTGCCAATCCCTTTCATTCCGCGTTATGGTAAAGCTCCAGATTATCCCGGCCAGCACCATAATGCCTCCGTAAATCATAATCAGCGGTTTAACGGTTAGCCAGCCACTTTCCAGTACCAGCGAGGCAATGACCACAGAGATGGAATTCCCAATCGTAAACAAAAGCCATTCAGTGCTGAAGATCCGCCCCCTGAAGGTATCCTGGGTTCGCTTTTGCAATAACACCGTGCTACTTACCCAGTTGGCGCCGGATGCGGAATGGGCTAACAACACAAATATCAACATCAGGGTGATGCTATTTACAAAGCCTACCACCATGTACATCACCCCACAAAACAGGATGCTCAGCCCCATCATCTTCACCCAGTCCTTTTCATCCCTAAAAATTCGCCGGCCTATAATTGGGCCAATACCGGTCCCAAAACCCCGCGCCGCATACAGCAGTCCCAACCCAATGCTACCCATCATCAGTACTTCTTCACTTACGATTATCAGTAAATACACCAGTCCGCCCAAAAACATGGTGGAGGTTCCTTTGGCCAAGCTAGGTCTTAGAATGTGCCGGTTGCTTAGCAGGTAGCGCAGGCCCTCACTGATCCCTTTAAATGGATTACGGGTTCGTTTCAGTTCGGCGTCTGAAAGACTTTTTTGGGGAATGGCAGCCCGGTAGACAAACCAGGCAGATAGCAAGTACGTGAGGGTATCTAATATCAGCACGCGATCGGTGCCCAGCCATTCGGTGGCAAAACCTCCAATCGCCATTCCGGTGGTAAAAATAATGCTCCAGGTTGCTGTAGAGATGATATTGGCATTGGTGAGGTCTTCCTCGGAAGTGACGTTAGGGATGGAGGAAGTTTTGGCAGGCTCAAATACGGCAGATAGCATCATCTGTACCGCGGTCAATACATAGGCCAGCCACAGCATTTCGGGCGACTGCACCAGGATAATCCCCAGTACAGCCAGTCCGCGTAAAATATCACACCAAATCATCAGGCGCCGGCGATTGAAGCGGTCTGCGAAATAGCCCGCAATGGGAGAAAAGGCAGCCAGGCTGAGCATCTTAACCACGATAATCAGTCCCAGTAAAAACTCAGAGTCGGAATACCTGCCGATGATGGCATAGAGTGCCAATAGCCCAAACCAATCCCCGAAATTGGATATAGATTGTGCCAGCCAAAGCCGGCGAAAGTCGTGGTTTTCTTTTATGAGTTGAAGATAGGGACGGAGGTTTTCGATCATAATTCCTGACCGCCTATTTCCGAAATGCAGTTAAATTTGTTAAAGTTTGGTAGATTGTTAAAATCAGGAAGGACGTAACCGTTCAAAATTCCTTGTTCATTATTCGATATTCAATGTTCAAACACCTGTGCTTCCAAACCCGCCGTCGCCGCGTTCCGTTTCATCTAATTCGTCAACTTCCACCATGGGAAACTGCTTCACCGGGGCAATCACCATCTGGGCAATCCGGTCACCGTGTTCTACCACAAATTCTTCCTCGCCATGGTTGATAGCGATCACTTTGATTTCACCGCGGTAGTCGGCATCAATGGTTCCGGGCGTGTTTAGCATGGTGATGCCATTTCGAATCGCAAGGCCACTCCGGGGACGTATCTGCGCCTCAAAACCTTCAGGCAAGGCCATTTGTAAGCCGGTAGGAATAAGCTTGCGCTCTCCGGGCCGTAAAGTCATAGGCGCTTCCAGTGCTGCCCTAAGGTCCATGCCTGCCGCAGACACCGACTCATAGTTCGGCAATGGTAAGTCTTTGGCATGTTCCAGTTTCTTGATCAATACATTCTTCATAGTTCTTCGCGGTTGTATTCAATTAATCTCACAATGACGTTGCCCCAAATGACTTTCACACGGGCTTCAAGGGGCACCCGCAGGTCGTCGTCTAAAAACCAGGCCCTGAAATCTCCAGAGAAACCAAAGGGCCCTGAAATATTTTCTGTAGTGCCATTCATCTTATAGGCCATGATGGAGTCATCAAAAGGCTCATAATTTCGCTCTTCTTTTTCGGTAGAATTTTCAGCAATTACATACCCTTTCTTCTTGCTCACATAAACCGGCATTTTGTAGGATTCCTCACTGCCGGCAAACAATCGGGAAAAGTAAAAGATGACATGACCGGAAGTTGCCGGTTCTTCCAGTGCCAGGGTGTCGCGGGTATCGTCCTCTTCTTTGTAATGAACAATGCCTTCTTCGCGATCAAAAGTGTAGACAATTTCTTTGAATTCCTCTTCATCCACATTGTCTTTCCAAAATTTGGATTCCACCGGCAAGCCCTCATCATTCACAAAAAACAAGCTGTAGTAGCGATCCAGTTCTTTGCCAATAAAGGGGATGCTGGAGTTCGACTCCATCTCGGTAAGCAAAAGTTTATGCTGTTTTCCTTCATAGGTAGAGTCGCTGAGCAGCTCCACATTCACCCATCCCAGTTTAAAAAATCCGTACTTCACCTCGTAGCGAAAGGTTTCTTTGACGTTAAAAAGATCTCCCATTTCGGGTGGAGAGGTACTTTCAGAGGGGAAGCCATGTTGGGCAATAGCCGGTGAGGAAATAAACAGGAAAACAGGCAATAGAAACTTCAGCATAAATATCTCAATGTGTTACTACAAAATTACACTCATTGCTCTTCTTCCTCATCCAGAAAAGACTCAAACGATTCTTCATCATAGCCCACCATCACGGCTTCATCTTTAATAATAACCGGTCTTTTTATCATGGTTTGATGGTTTAGCAGCTCTTCAAACAATTCTTTGTCACTGAGGTCTTTTTTGGCCAACCCCAGCTTCCGCCACATCATTCCGCGCTTGTTCACAAGTACATCCAGCCCCACTTTAAATTCCAGTTCTTTAAGCTCTTCACGCGATAGCGGGTCTTTTTTTACATCAACGAATTGATAATCTACCTCATGGTCTTCCATCCATTTTTTGGTATCTCTGATCTTATTACAGTTTTTAATCCCTACTACGTGAAGCTTGGCCATTTTTTGTATGAATGTTTTGTATTATTTGATGTGCTAAAGATACGGTTTGTTTTCCGAAATTCGAATGTAATGAACAACTTCTTCCCCCTTTTGATGCCCAGATATTTTTCAGTCATTGTCCTTTCTGTTTTTGTGATTCTCGGTGCCGGATGTGCCCAAAATAGTGACCAGCGAGAATTTGAACAGGAAGCCTATGGTCCACCTCAGAATTATACCGAAACCAGCTTTGATGGTGAAATTCTTTCTACCGATGAAGATGACTGGCGCACCTCTCCCCTTTACCAGGGATTGGTACGCATTCAGCAACCTCCCTTTCCCAATCCTGTCAATACCTCTACCGTGATACGCTTTAACATCTATGTAACCGGCGTTCAATCCGTAAATGGCATTGAAGTATTTACGCGCTACAACAATGGTGAATTCAGCTCTCCCCTCTACTTTGATTATGAGACCTTATCCCCCGGAGAGACAGAAATCCAGATCAACCCCATGGAACTGGGCCGCTTTAACAATGTGGAAAGTGCCCGCGGCCTGCACCGTATCTTTATATTTACCGGCAATCAGCAGATGATTTCTTACGGCGATGTGCTGGTGGAGTGAGTGGGATTCAAGATTCAAGATTCAAGATTCAAGATTTAAAATTGAAGATTTAAGATTGCCATCCGGTATCCATCTGACGGCTGAATTAAAGCCACGTAACCATAATCCTGCTCCGAATTCTCGGGGCCGTCTGATGGATTTATCCGGCATAAACCACCTTCATCTCTGAGATAATCTGAAATTTTCAATCTTTAATCTTCAATTCATTCTTCCGTTTGAAAAACGCTTCCAAAAACCCTAATCTTTTCTACAATTCAGAATCATAAACAGCATAGTTACATGAACGTTAAAAAAGTAGCAGTGATTGGTGGCGGAACCATGGGTAACGGCATCGCTCACGTATTTGCCATGAACGGCATTTCCGTAAATCTCGTAGAAACCAAGCAGGCCTTCGCTGACCGAGCCCTCGATACCATCAGTAACAACCTGGACCGGATGGTGAAAAAGGAAAAAATCAGCGAGGATGACAAAACTGAAACCCTGGGTAACATCAGTATCTACCTGGATGTAGGCGAAGGTGTGGAGGATGTAGACCTGGTGGTTGAAGCAGTACCTGAAAATTTTGAGCTTAAGAAGAAAGTGTGGAAACAAGCCGATGATGCAGCTCCGGAGCATGCGATTCTGGCATCCAACACCTCTTCAATTTCTATCACTAAACTGGCTGCACTCACCTCTCGTCCCGAGAGTTTTATTGGCATGCACTTTTTCAATCCCGTTCCCGTGATGAAAATGGTTGAAGTGGTACGCGGACTGGAAACGATCGACAGTGTGTATCAGACCGTAAAGGAAACCGCTGAGCATTTAAATAAAGTACCGGTTCCGGTCAATGATTCACCCGGCTTTGTATCCAACCGCGTGCTGATGCCCATGATCAACGAAGCCATTTTCACCGTGGGTGAAGGCGTTGCTACTCCCGAACATGTGGACGAAGTAATGAAGCTTGGTATGGCACATCCTATGGGACCATTGCGACTGGCAGATTTTATCGGGCTGGATGTGTGCCTGGATATCCTGAACGTATTGTATGATGGATTTAAAGATCCGAAATACCGCCCCGCTCCCCTGCTGGTAAAAATGGTGGATGCTGGCAAGCTCGGAAACAAAACCGGCGAAGGCTTTTATAGCTATGATTAGATAACCGATTTGTTAAAGGCGATTGGGAATTGGGTGTACTCTACCTACATCCTTTTCCCATCTTTAAAATGAAGATCCTAAAGTCTCACAAGATCTCTTAAGTCTTACAGCGAGCCTTATAGTACCATGTCTACCGAGCGCTGACTTAAGAGCACAAGTCCCGCAAGTCTCTGACTTGCCTCATCGCAACTACCCTTCTGCTTACCAATTGCCCTCAGTGGAAGTCGGAGACTCCCTGAGCTACTACTTTCCAATTACCGCTTCGCTCAAACTGAAAAGATCACTTGATGGGTTATAGCGAAGAATCAATCCTGTAAACCCAGGTTCAAAACCTACAGCTGGGACACCGCATAATGATAAGCCCCTAAAGTAATCGCCTGACTCGTCCCCAGCCGGCTCAACCCCACCCCCGATTTCTTCTTTTCAAAATACGGCACTTTCCTTGATGTAGACGGAAGTTCCACCTCCTTCACTTCATTCTTCAGGAATTCCTTTAAGGCCCAGTCTTGTTCAATGTTGTACATCTTTTGAATGATACGGGATGATTTCTTTCCATTCAGCAATTCAAAAGAGCTATTCAGTTGATCCATCATCGCCCCGGCGAAAAGTGGGTATGCGCCTGCAATGCCGCCTCCTATCACTATCAGTCCGTCGAAGATGGAAACCAGGGTGGCCACGGCATCGCCGAGCACTTCGCCGTATCTCAGGAAAGCTTCCCGGGCGGCCGGTTGAACGCCTTCGGCTTCTCCTTTCGAAATTTTGTAGATTTCGTAGGGTTCAGGTGCTTTAGCAGGATCCATCGCAATTTGTTCAGCGTACATACGCTTAAGCGCCCGAATACTGATAGTATCTTCCGCAAAGGAATACGGATGGCGTTTGTTGCGGAATTTCCACGCTTCCGCAGCCGCACTGTTGTCCCCTTCCAGCATCATACCGTTGATAGATACGCCCACGCCAAAACCGGTTCCCAGCGTGATACCCACCAAGTTTTTGTACCGCTTTGGATTCCCGGCCTCTTCCAACCGTTTATTCACCCATGGCAAAAAACCCGCTTTAGATTCACCGTACGCAAACAGGCATCCGTCGTTGTTGATGAAGACGGGCAGTTGAAACTCCTCTTCCAAAATGGGGCCTAATGGAACCCCGCCACCACGAAAAGCCGGCAAGTTGGGCAGCTCCCCGATTACGCCGTGCCGGTAGTCGGCCGGTCCCGGAAAGGCAAAGCTGATGGCAGACGGTTTTTGATCCAGTTCCTTAATAAGCTCGAGGAATCCCTGTTTCAGATAGGCTATGCATTGATCTAAATCTTCAGCCTGAGCAGGCAGCGCTAGGGTATCACCCAGCTGCTGTTCCTGTTGGATGGCTGAAAAACTAAAATTGGTTCCCCCTGCATCAAGGGTTAGTATAATGGGCGGTTGTTTCATGATGCCCAATGATAGCCAACCGGCCGGAAGGTTACAATGTTGGTTATTGGGAATTGGGAATTGGGAATTGGGAATTGGGAATTAGGAATTGGTTACTGGTTGATACAACATCGTAACCTCGTTCCCAACGTCCTCGTTGGGAACGTCTATGTGAAGCTCCTGCTTCATAGGATATGAGGCACCAATGTTAATGGTCCCTTAAACAGAATAACGAATAGTGGAAAAACCAATAAACCGATTTGTGATGCTAGCCCTGCCGGTCGTTAGGATCAATACTCCCTCCTTTCCGTGCTTTAGTGCTTCCGTGGCAAACCACACCATCCCCAACAAACCACTAACAACTAACGAACCCCCACCTTCAGCCAAAAGAAACGCGGCCGATACATGTGCGGATAGTTCAGGATGTCGTTGAAATAATCCATCGAGATGGTATTGTAGCTGATCAGCAGCTCGTCTTCGGTAGATAGCACGGGATGGGCCTTGGCGTTATACGGGATGATGCCTGGCGGGTCGGACAGCTCCGGCACCTTCCGTATTTTTTGCACCGGACCAAAGGGCCCCACGGGGCTTTCCGCCACACGCACCGCCGTATATTCCCCGATACCATCCAATTGAAAAACCAGCAGGTAGCGGCCGTCGGGTAAAGGCGTCAGGCTCAGCTCGTTCGACACCCGGTTGGTGACCGGCTGCACTTGGTTGATATCCTCATTCCAATCCTCTCCATCCCAAAAGCGCCAGTGTTCAAACTCCAGGAACTGAGCTGGCTGCACCCGTGCCACCACCAGCTGTTTGTTCGGGTCCACCAGCCCGTACACGTACACAAAGCCATCGGGATTGGGCGCCCCGGCCCATTCCGTATTCACATATACGCCTGAGCCAAAAGTACCCTTGCCAAGGTTGGGGACATCCACATACAAGGGCGCATCTACCTGTTGCTGTGCTTCAAAAGGCGGCACAATTTCCCCACCCGGAATGGTAATGATGGTCACGCCCACCTGCTCAAAATCCCAGGAAGCTTCGCTGTGGTCCACCACCCGGTAGCCAAAAATATGCAGCGCTCCCCCCTGTTCTTTGTTAATGAAGCCATCGCCCATCCAGTAATATTCCTTCGGTTTCGACTGCGGAGTCTGCGGGCTGAAAAAGTTAACAGGCTTGCCGTCCGCATCCCGGTTCAGCAAAATATCCACCGTTTCTTCCGAAGGTGTGATGCCCTCCACCCAGGCCACCGAGTTGTTCACCATCTTAAAATTATACACCGTATCGCCATCCACCTGACCGGTCATGGTATCGGAGAAGGTGAGCAACGTTTGGCTGTTCTTCCCTGCCCCGATGCTTTCCTTTCCATCCATCGAAAAGGAAAAAATGCCGTCGGCTCCAAACCAGTCGCCCTTCCGGTAAAACAGTTCGCTCCACTCGGCCGCATCCCGCACGCTAAAGCTTTCCAGGGTATCGGGGTGATGTTTTTCCAGCGCCTGAGCGTTGGTATCCACCGGGGCCAGCAAAACCGCCAGGCCCGCAGTCATCAGTCCAAAAATTTTCAATCTATTCTTCCACATACCGCAGGATTTCCTCTTTCCAAACTTCATATCCTTCTCCGTTTAAGTGAAGCCCGTCAATACTGTAGGCCGGGTCCATCTTGCCGTCCTTACGGAACTGGCTCGCCAGGTCGATATAGATCAACCCAAGCTCTTTGCTAATAGACTGAAGCTGCCCGTTGATGTATTCGATGTCAGCATTGGGACGGGTAAAGTGTACTTGATCATCCACCGGCAGCACGCTCTGCAAGTAGATTTCTGTGTCGGGGGAATCGCTCATGATCCGGTCCAGGATTTTACGATAGTTATCCACCACGTATTCTTTGGATTTGCCGTAAGCCAGGTCGTTGGTTCCAATCATGATGAAAACTTTGTCCGGTTGTGACTCGGTCACTTCGCCCAAACGCTCCAGCACCCCGTCGGTATCATCCCCGCCAATGCCCCGGTTTTTGATATCCGGATTGTTCCCGAATAGCTCCGCCCATTCGGCATTGTCCGTGATGCTGTCGCCCAAAAACAGGATCTCGTCCGGCGTATTCGGCAGGTTTTCAAAGTGTTCTTTTTTGTGATAATAGTAGGCCTTCACCGCACGATTCCACTCAGCCAGTTCTTCCGCCTGACGGTCGTAAGCCATGATGCTGTCGATCTCGGCCTCAGTCAAAGTAGTACTAAGCGAAGGCGGTGCATCCTCGGCTCGGCTCCCCCAGTTTGTATTGGGATCGGGGCCCATTTCCAGCTCCAGCATGCCGCCATCCACCAAATCTTTGTGATAGAACCAGGGCTTGCTGAGCAGTTTCCCATCCAGTTTGGCGGATTGGATGTACCGGTTTTCTTTGGAGGTCCCGTTCGCCTTAATCACAAAGGTTCCGCCCGGGTAGTAGGCCTCATCCAAATGGATGGTGATTTTCTCAAAAAGCGGACTTCCCAGCTCATAGACCGGATTCACCGAAGCACCGCCGTCCATCTGGAATAATCCCATGGCGCTCATCACAAACCATGCGCCCATCTGGCCCTGGTCTTCGTCGCCCAGCCAGCCGCCTTCCGGGGTGGTTCCGTAGTAATTATCCATAATTTCCCGGCTCCAGTACTGAGTGAGCCACGGCTTGCCGGAGTAATTGAACAAATAGGCCGCCTGCATATTGGGTTGATTCCCGTGGTTGATCGGCAACACGCCCATGCCGTGTAAACTGTTATCGCCCAAATGCTCGGAATTGAATTTGTGTGGGGCCGACTCCTCAAACCCTTTTTGCAAGCGATCATTGAATTCGTCTTTACCAAGTAAACCGATCAGGCCGTTCACATCGTGAGGAACAAAATAGGTAAACTGCCACGCGTTGCCTTCCACCCAGCCGGAGCCCAGAAAGGTCACATCCCCAAAAGGACTAAAGTTCTCCACCCAATCGCCATTGGCGTATTTGCGGCGCATGTATCCCACTTCAGAATCAAAAACATTCTTGTAGTTAAAAGCCCGCTTGGTAAACTCCTTGTAATCTTTTTCTTTGCCGAGGGCTTTAGCCATCTGCGCCACCGTCCAGTCGTCATAGGCATACTCCAGCGTGTTGGACACCGGTCCGTCCTCATCCGGTACATACCCATGGGCGATGTATTCTTCCAGGTTCCGGTTTCCCACATACCCGCCGGCCTCGTAGGGATGCCCCGGCACAGTTTGCAGCTTGTGGATGGCTTCGTACATCTTGCCCACATCGTAATTTCGGATGCCTTTGTGATAAGCATTCGTCAGCAGGCTGATTTGGTGCGAGGCCACCATAATCCCCGAATATTCGATGCCCGTGGGACCTTTGGGCAGCCATCCGCCCTTGTCATAAATTTCCAGCATGGAGTTCACCCAGTTATTGGCGATATCCGGTGTAGCCAGCGACCACAACTGGTTCAAATTCCAGAAGGTAATCCAGAAGCCGTCACTGCCGTAAACGGGCATATCCGGATCTATCTGCTGCACCTTTTCGTACATGTCCATGTATTTGCCGTTTACATCGGTCCAGGTTGTCCGGCCGGCATAGGCGCGGTACAGGTTGGTATAAAACTTGGTGGTATTTTCTTCGCTTCCGCCTTCCACTTCAATTACTGAGAGCAAATCATTCCACGTCTGCTTGTTGTCGGCGCGAACCTGCTCAAAATCCCAGTCGTAGTGATCCAGCTCGGTTTCCAGGTTGAGGCGGGCCTGCTCCACGCTCACCAGCGAGATGCCGGTTTGCATCATAATCTGCTCTCCTTCTTCGGTTTCAAATTCCAGGAAGGTGCCTACATCCTTGTGCCCGAATCCAGAAGAAACTTGCTCCACATTCCGGTAGATTTCCTCTTTCACCCATCCGTTCATGCTTTTAAACGGCTTGTTGAAGCGGATCACGAAGTTCAGCACGTACTCGTTGTAATTGGCCTTGCGCAGGCTCTGTTGGTACGAAACGCCTTCAATTTCATTATCGCTTACTTTGGTGATGTTGGTATAACCGATCTCATAATTGTATTCGGAGGGGGTTAACAGATCGATTAGGATACGGGAGGAATCGCTCTCCGGGAAAGTATAGCGGTGAAAGCCGGTTCGCATGGTGGTGGTCAGTTCGGCCTTCACGTCGTAATCATCCAACACGACCGAATAATAGCCGGGTTCGGCCTGCTCGGTTTCGTGGCGGAAATGGGAACGGTATCCACGATCCGGGTCTTTCTCGGTGCCCGGTTTGATCTTCAGCTCGCCATTGGCAGGCACGGTTAGCAGTCCGGCCATGGTCCACGAGTGCAGGTGGCTGAAACCGGCGATATTGTTGATGGCATAATCATAGCCGGCTTTCCAGCCCCGCTCTTGGTTGTCCGGGCTGAGCTTCACCATCCCAAAGGGCATGGTGGGACCGGGGAACATAATCCAGCGGGAGTCGTGACTGCCAATCAGCGGGTCTACATAATCCACCGGCTGTTTTTGTTGGGCTGAAAGAGATACAGAACTGCTGATCACAAACAGTAAAAGCAGTAGTTTCGTCAGGAGTTTATCCATGATTATTTGGGTTGATAGCTGTGAAAATTTTTATGTAACACAATATTGTTATTAGCTTGAACCCTGTGTCCCTTCGGAGGGACCGGTTTTTCAGCAGCTATTGCGCTGCTGAAAAACCAGGGAGGGCAGTATTTAAAACGCTTATAATCGCTGAGGAAATCATTAAAATCCGTGACCATCCGGCTGATCCGTGTCATCTGTGTTCTGTATCATTCGTTCAAATAGCTTCATAGCCCTTGGCTACATTTACCCACCCCTCAATCCCCGCCCAAGCGGGGAAGCTCTTTTGGTGATAATGAACCCAGCTTCAACTGAATTCCAATAGGATGTTTCTATCCATAGGATTTTAAAAACCGCTAACGCGTTTCCTCTCCCGGAAGAGGAACAAGGTGAGGGTGGTTGTCGCAAAGGCATCTGATGATGACCTCCAGCAACTCCCTCGTTCTTTCGATTAAACCATCGGGGAATTTTTTAGCGAATTTTTCCTGTTCAGTAAGTCAATGTTTATTTCATAATTATATCCGAATGGAACGCGGATGACGCTGATCTGAGGGATGATCGCTGAGAAATATCATTTAAAATCCGTGATGATCCGCCCGATCCGTGTTATCCGGGTTCTGTTCCATTTTTTCAAAATCTTAGTAGTCCTTGGCTACATTTACCCACCCCTTAATCCCCGCCCAAGCGGGGAAATTCCTTGGTGGGAGTGAAGCTAAAGTCATCATTTCTTCAGTAAAAAAATCCGTGACCATCCAACAAATCCGTACCATCTGTGATCCTATTCCTCCATATGCTCCGATTCCGCCATTTCTACCTTCCCGTCTTTAGCCGTCAGGGTATAATAGGTATCGCCGTATTTCACGTTGTACAGGGTTCCTGAAAAGTCCGGCTTGTCCTGATCGATGATGGCCGGGCCGTTTACATCCGGGTAAAAGCCAAAGAAATTCTTCAGCATCACCTGGGACATAGCGATACCTGATGAGGACTCCCGGTTGTGCCAGCCGCGCTGGGCTATTCGAACCCGGGCATTTTTCTCCCGCTTGTTTTCTCCCCACAGCTCATGAGCCTGCGCCCATATTCCTTCGCGGGTTACCGGGGCGATGTTGTGGTAAAAATCGAGGGCTTTATCCGGGTATCCGAGTTGCGTGAGGGCGTCCATGGTGCCGGCCGGCCAGCCGTCAAAGGCGCCCAGCGGACCATGATCGGGGCGATCTGAATCTTCTGCAGCTACATCCTGCAACGATTGTGCCCGCATCCAGTGATTAGTAATGAGCTCACGATACAGGAAGTCCATCATTTCCTGTTTGATATCTTCGGGGATGTCTTGCTGCACATACCGTCCCAGAAACATGAAATCCAGGGAATGTCGTACCTCTATGGTTTTACCGTCAGGATACAGGCTGTTCCAGACGCCATCTCCGGCATACAGCTTCAGCAGGCGCTCCATCATTTCATCAGACTGTGCCCTTAAATTCTTCGCTTTGGCCGAATCACCTTTCATTTTGGCCAAGTCTGCAGTCTCACGCATCATCCAAATGTAGGCCGCATTGAAAGATGGCACAATATGTTTGTAAGTCGGCACGGCCTCCAGCAGGTTCCATTCATCATCCCCAAAATCGGCCAGTTTGTAGATATCTTCCCTGGCTCCCTCCTGCCCGTAAATAGAGATTTCCTTCCAGTTCAGAGCGTATTTCTGGAGATGTTCATAGACAGTTTTCCCATCAATCACTTCATCCAGAAAGGCATAGTCGTTAGAAACAGTGAGATAAGAACGAATCATCTGGAACAATGCCCAGTAGTTGGCCGAGTAGCCATTCCCCACGCCAACGCCGCTGATATTATCCTTGCCATAGTGCAAACTGGGATCAATTTTGATCCAGGAAGCCAGGTGCTCGCGCATCATGGCGGGATCCACCACAGCCCACAAAGTCGACCACTCTGTGATATCCCAAAAGAAGGTGATGGAAGCGCCCCAGCGCGGACCGCCGGTTAAAAATACCTTATCGTGCTGCGGCAGGTTTTCATTCATGAGATACAGCATGGTGAGCGGACCGGTGTAGTAGACGCGTTTGGCCAGCGAATCATCCGTAGCCAGTACCGGGAAGGCGCCGGAGAGCAGCTCATTATCCGGCTTAAAGATCTCCTGCCAGCGATTTTTCCATTCCTCTTCAATTTGTTGAAATTGCTTCCCGAACTCATCACTCAGCAAACGGGCATCGGCCACAGCCTGCAGCAGGTTTTGATTTACCGTCATCACATAACGAAGGGTATAACTTTCACCGGCCTCTAATTCTATCATCTTTTTGCCTGTGGCTCCGCTGTTCAACACTTCATACTCCCAACCATCATCGGCAATGATGAATGCGGTTTTAGCAGCCGTTTCCTGGTCAGAAACCAATACGGTTTCTTCTAAAAGCTGACTTCTGTATTTATCACTTTGCAATATCTCTCGATCAGAGGGCCAGGTGAGCGTGACTTTCTTCTGCTGCGGCTTTCCGCCTACCAATTCTGTGGCAACGGTCTCCATGGAAGTAAAATCTTCGTTGAAATACTTGCGTACGTTCTCCACTTCCTCATCGCGGTTGGTGGTTCTTCCATCCATTTTGGGATAGGGATACCACCACTGCCATTCGCCACCGTATTGGCTGTTGAAACCAATCATGTCCAGTTCGAGATCCAGTCGGCGAGCTTCATCACTTGCATTTTTTATGGTGATTTCCCACATCAGACCATCTTTGCTGATAGGCATACGCGTGGAACTTGAGAGCTTGAGACCATTCCACTCTGCCTCACGTAATGCTTGCCAGGCCTGCCAGCGAAAAGAATGCACTTCCGGGATCTGCCCGTTTATACGTAACCGGCCGGTGTGATAGCCTCCCGAATATGGGGCCGACACAAACCAGCTCACCGAATTGATATCACGGTTCGTGAGGGCTTGTCCCCTAAAATTCCGGATGGATGGCTCCATATCTGCCGTATCCGCCGACACCCATTCGCCGGGCATCTCATCCAGCGATGGTATGTGCGAATACACCTCTTCGGAATGGGAACTGCAGGCGGTTGTTGCCACGATTAAACCAATGCTCAGATAACCCAATAGTGCTTTAACTTTCATATCTGTGTCAATCGGTTTGGTTGATGGCTAACTTGCTAAGGGCAAAAGTATATGCCCCCATACTCACGGCCGTGCTGGTCCCCAAGACGGACCTGCCCACGCCAATGCGGGGAGAATCATCGTAGCTAACCTGCTTATCAGTTCCGGGGATAGTGACCGTTTTAGGATTTCCTTTGATGAACTCCGCCGTCTCCCGCTCATCTTCCAAATCAAAGACGGAAAAAGACAGGCGGTCAGCTTCCTCTCCCTTGAAATTCACGTACTTTTTGCGGAGCGTTTTAAACATAGCCGGGGCAAACAACTCCCATCCGGCAGCCAGGCCGCCCCCTATTACAACAATACCATCGATAAGTGTAGCTGCATTGGCAATAGAATTTCCCAAAGCCATACCCAGCTGATGAAAAGCTTCCTTCGCTGCTTCCGGGTTTCCCTCTTTTTCGCCTTTAGCAATTTTGTATATGTCACCGGGCATCAGGCGGTCATTGAATTCGGTATCCGATTCTTCGGCATACACCCGCTGCACCGCTCGCGTGCTGATGGATTCTTCAGCATTCCAATCCGGGTTGATCACATTTAACGTATTGTGCACTTCGGCTCCGCAGGAGTTATCGCCGGTAAGCAACTTACCGTCCAGAACAATACCGCCGCCAAAGCCCGTGCCGATGGTTACGCCTACCAGGTTTCTAAAGCGCTTGGGACTTCCGGCTGCTTCCAGCTTCTTATTGACGGCCGGAAGAATGCCAGTCAGTGCTTCCCCGTAGGCAAATAAATCACCATCGTTATTGATGTACACAGGAATCCCAAACACATGCTCCAGCATCGGTCCTAAAGCCACATCACCGTTAAAGGCTTTGAAATTGGGAAGATTGCCGATGATGCCTTTCGGGTAATCGGCCGGACCGGGAAAAGCAAAACTGATGGCATCGGGTTTGGAATCGAGCTTCTCAGCCACGGTCTTAAAACCCTTTACCAGGTCTTTCAGACAGCGTTCAAGATCATGGGCATTGGCAGGCTGTGTTACCGGAGTTACAATTTCCTGATGGTCGCGCATGGCGGAAAACACAAAGTTGGTTCCGCCTGCATCTAAAGTGAGGATAATTTTTGAGGTATTCATAAATCAGGCTGTTTCTTGTTTTCCTTTTCCTAAAATGTACAGGGTGGCATAAGATACATACACCATACACCCGATAAGCACCAGTATGGGGGCTGTTTCTCCGAAATTTTGATTTACATAGCCCATAACCGGGGGTATGACTGCCCCACCGGATACCGCCAGTATAATTAAACCGGATACTTCGTTGGCATAATCGGGCATACGATCAATAGCAATGGAGAAAAGCAGCGGGAAGATATTGGAGAAGCCAAGTCCGGCCAGGAATACCATCGCCCAGGTAATCTCCAATACGGGACTGAGGATGATACCGGCCAAACCGATAAAGGTCATCACCAGGCTCACGATCATAAAAGTTCGTTCCGAGATGTAGCGCAGCAATATTCCCCCGGAGAATCTTCCTACCATCAGTGAGGCAAAATACACACTGATACCAAAGCCGGCCGTCTCCAGATCAAGGGCAAAACGGGAGGTCAGAAACAGGGCAATGTTGGAGTTCATGCCCACATCAAATCCTACGATCAGGAAGATCCCGAGCACCAACACAATCACCATTTTCTCTTTAAAAAGTTTGAGTACGCTGCTAAAAGTAGCAGGTGGTTTGGTGCTTTGCTTTTCTTCAATTTTGATGGATAAAAGCCAGACAGCAATCACAATGGAAATGACGGCATAAATTGGAAAAATCAGTTTCCAATCACCAAAAGTACGTACCAGGATGGCAATAAAAATAGGACTCAACAGGGCCGCTGAGGCTTTGATGAATTGGGAAAAGCTCAGGTTGGCCGACTGCGTTTGCTTGGTGGAGATATCAATCAGCAGCGGGTTGGCCGAAACCTGAAGGATAGTGTTTCCAATCCCCAGCAAACAAAAGCCCAGCACTACCGCCGGATAGGTATAGAGTATAAAGGGGATCAGGAGTCCCACCCCGGTCATAAAAATTCCGATGCTTACGGTTAGTTTTTTCCCTTTGCGGTCCTGGAAAATCCCGGTAGGCAGCGAGATAAGCGCAAACCAGATAAAAACCATGCTGGGCAACAGCTGGGCTACGCTGTCTGAAAGCTGGAAATCTTTCTGGACATAGCCGGTTGCTACTCCCACCAGGTCAACAAATCCCATGATGTAGAATGAGATCATGACGGGAGCAAATTTTTTGAACGAGGCTGACTTTGACATAAAACTCCTTGTGTTAATATTAGCTTCTTACAAATGCTTTGATGGTTGCTATTTCCTTACCCTCACTTTCTCCATAAGGTGCAATTTGATACTCCTTAATGTGAGCGGGAATAATGAAAGTTTCGGCATAGTTCACCACAAAAGGCTCGAATTCGTTTTCGGGGCTTGAGATGACTGCCTGCTTCCCTTCTACCAGGTTAAAGACCGTAACACTGCCGTTGGCGGTGTGCGTAACGGGCTTGCTAAACCAATGGCGCCGGGTCTCGATGAACTGGGAATTATGCAGTCCGGTCTTCTCCTCCCGCCAACCGTCTCCTTCAGCCACGGTTTCAAATTGGTTGATGAGCTCACCGGGTACCCATTCTTCATCATGCTCCCATCGGATCACTTTCTCACCGCGTTCAATGTTAATAGGACGTGGTTTGCCATCCAGTCCCAGGCGGTCCCAATCCCAGAGCTTAAAAGTGAAGATGTAGGGCGTAGCGCTGATTTCGAGCACCATACACCCTTCTCCCGAGCAATGCACCGTTCCGTTGGGAATGAGGAAATGGTCGTGCTTTTTGGCAGGGAAAGAGGCTGCATACTTATCGGCATCAAAAAAAGGACCGCCATTGTTAGCATGCTTCAGGTTTTCAATCATGGTATCCGGATCAATGCCCTTTTTCACCCCAAGATATACTTCAGCTCCCTCTTGGGCATCCATCATGTAGTAACTTTCATCCTGGGTATATTCGAGATTAAACTCCTGTTTGATGTACTCCTGTGAAGGGTGAACCTGTAAACTCAGGTTACCGCCATCGATGGTATCAAGGAAGTCGAAACGGATAGGAAATTCATCCCCGAAACGTTGATAGACCTCTTTGCCCAATAGTTCTTCAGGTTTAAAAAATACTACGTTAATGGAGGGCAGCTCCATCACTTCGCCGTTATCAAATTCATAAAGCACGCTGTTCTCTTCCGGCACGCAATTGAAACACCATGCAAAATTTTCGGGCTCTTCGTCCAGGCCGCACACTTCGCGCATCCACTGTCCGCCCCAAGGTCCCGGATCAAAAAACGGAACTACGCTAAATGGACGGTGAACGGTTTGCTCCAGGGCGAAATCGAAGGTAGCCTTGTCGATGAGCTTGGGAGCCTCTTTCTTGTTGGTATCCAATACAAAATCAATACGGTCATGCACCTGCTTTTTGAGCTTGTCACAAATGCGCCAGTCCACGAAAAAGCCACGCTTGTATTTATCCTCGATACCGGCTTCTGCGTTATTGATTCCAATATTGCTTACTTCGTTATTGCGCATCCGCTGCTGGATTTCCCACCGGGCCATATCGGCGTACACCAACACATCAGCCTCTTCAGCCACCAGTGAGGCACCGTATCCAAAAACAACCACCAGACCGGTTTCATCCTTCGCAATAGTATCCCGGATATGTTCTTTCTTCTCCGGATCGATCAGGTCATTCATCTCCAGTTTAGTAAGGCGCCCAAAAATACGGTCGTCGGTAACATCAGGCTGAGTAATGGTTCGTATCTGCTCTTCAGAAAACAAATAGTCTGAGGAATCAAACACCTCATCGGCTTCCAATTGATCTATTAAACCGGAACGGATTTCGTCCATATCGGTTCCCTGGTAGCATTCTACAGCCAGTATTTTTCGGGAGGATTCCAGTTCGTTGAGGTGTTGCTTAATTTTTCCTGTTATTGACTGCCACCCGGCAATACATTCTTTACCGGATATTCTGATAGCAGGGCTTTTTTCAAAAGTCATTGTAATAATTTTGGTCGTTAAATAGTTGATCTAAAATGAGTGTAAGTGAATAAGTCAGCTTTAGTAGCCGCTGTTTTGGGTCAGGTTATTGTTGATATTTCGCTCTCTCTGAGGAATAGGAAATAAAGTATGTGTAGGTGCCGGACTGGCATTTTCTTTGCCTGAAGCGTTAACCGTCTCCACCAGCTTACCCATGCGCACCAAATCGCCCCAGCGCTGGCCTTCCATCACAAATTCCCATCGTCGCTCCCTAAGGATGGCATCCCTGAACTGCTGATAATTCAATCCAGACAAATCAGGAAGCACATTGCGCTCAGTCTCACCATCAAAACGGGCTCTTTGGCGTACCTGGTTGATGGCAGCAAAGGCTTCGGCCGTGGGACCATTGTTGATCTCGTTCAGGGCTTCGGCATAAATCAGCAGAACGTCCGCATAGCGCAGGTAGATTACATCCGTATCGGTATTATTGGCCCGGGGCTCAGCTTCCTGGTCCCAGAATTTCCCGAAATGCGGTTCAAAGCTTACCGTAGAGCCATCGCTGTAGGTAAAAGACTCGATAAAGGTGACCGATTTACGGCGATCGTTATTGGCAAAACTGTCGTAAAGATCGTCAGTGGGGCGTTCCCAACCCTGTGCATTTTCAGGTCCTTCCCCGTCCTGATCCAAGCCGGAAGGCAGCAGGCGAACCAGATACTGGTTGGGTTTAAATCCTTCACTTTGTGTGCCGCTAAAATTCACCGCAAAGATGATTTCCCCTTCATTCATATTCTCAATCTTGAAGATGTCGGCATAATCATCCCATAAGAAGTAATTCCCCGAGTCGATTACTTCTTTAGATTTTTCGGCGGCAAGTTCAAATTGCCCCATATATAAATACACTTTGGAAAGCAGCGCCGTGGCAGCCATCGGAGTTGGACGCCCCTTGCCCACTCGGAAAGTTTCGCTCAGGTTTTGTTCGGCAAATTCAAGGTCTTCAATTACCTGCTGATACACCTCGGCGCGGGGAACACGGGGTTTGTAGGACGTGCTTACATCGGTAGTAGCTTCCACCATCAGTGGCACATCGCCAAAGGTGCGGGCCAGTTCAAAGTACATCATCCCGCGAATAAACCGGGCTTCGGATATAAGATGCTGCTTGCGGTTTTCAGCAAAATCGATGGCAGGTAAACGGTCAATTACCACGTTTGCCGCATTGATGGTTTTGTAGAGGTCCTGCCAATAAAACTCAATCCGGATGTTATCAGGCGTATGATTGAATTCAGACAAATTCCGGTATTCCTGGCTGGTGATGGTTTCAAAGGCGTTATCAGACACCAGGTCATGAAACACCCAATAATCGTTAAAGAATATCCCCCCAAAAGAAGGATCGAAAATACCCTGGGTTCCCACACTCAGATAATCATACAGGGCATTGGTAGCAGAAATAGCATCGCTTTCGGTTTGATAAAAGTTATCTGTTGTGATGGTCGATTTTGGATTTTCATCCAGGAAATCGCAGCTACTGAGCATTAACAGGCTGAATATGATTACGCTAAATTTCATGCTAAAAACGGTGGATCGGTTGGTTCGTGTTTTCATCATATGCTCCTTACAGTGAAATATTAATGCCGGCTATAAACATGCGCGACCTGGGATAGGAGCCATAGTCGGCACCCATACTTAGATTGTCATTGGCAAAACGGCTCACCTCGGGATCGTATCCGGAATAGTCGGTGAGAGTGTACAGATTCTTGGCACTTATATAGACGCGTACAAGCTCCAGATTTAGCTTGTCCATCAGCTTTAGAGGCAGGTTGTAGCTAAGCGTTATATCCTGTACGCGCAGGTACGAGCCATCTTCCACCTGCACATCCGAAAGCGCATTGGACGGAGGCAGCGCATTGGCCCGCGGGTATTTATTGGTGGGATTGTCGGGCGTCCAGCGGTTCAATGCGACTTTGGAATTATTTTTGGTTCCGTCAAAACTTTCAAGGGTGAACCGGTTGAAATTCACGATTTCATTGCCGTAAACGCCCTGCAGAAATACATTCAGAGAGAAGTTTTTGTAGTGAAATTCATTACCCATGCCGAATGAAAAATCCGGGTTGGCGTTGCCGATCACTACTTTATCCTGCTCGTTGATAATGCCATCCCCGTTTTGATCCACATACTTGCGATCGCCATAGGTGGGGGCATAACTCTGGAAGCGAGGCACTTGTGAGAGGTCTTCATTCAACTGCACAATGCCATCCGATTTATAGCCATAAAAAGTACCGATGGCCCGGCCTTCGGTGATCCGGGTCCACCCGTTGATACCTAAAATATTTTGCCCTACCAGTCCGGCATCATCCTCGCCGGTAAGCTTGGTGATTTCATTACTGTTGTGGGCAAAGGTAAGGTTGGTACGCCACTGTAACCGCCTGTTCAGGTTATGTGAGCTAATGGCAATTTCAAAGCCTTCATTCTTAAGCTCACCAATATTGGTATAGGCAAATTTAAAGCCGGAGGTATACGGCACCGGTGCATTCAGCAGCAAATCGGTAGTGTGTTTGATGTAATAATCCGCAGTAACAGAGAGGCGATCGTCCCAAAGCCCCAAATCTACCCCCGCGTTAAATTGTCCGGTTGTTTCCCACTTAAGCCCTTCATTTGCTAGGGTGGCAGGGCCAGCTCCTTTCGCAATTTCATTCTCTCCAAAATAGGCTTCCGTAACTTCCAGCGTACCCATGGAACTGTATGGCGGAATCCCTTCATTACCTACCACGCCATAGCCGGCCCTTACTTTAAGGGAAGTAATCTGCTCAATATCTTCCATAAACGCCTCTTCATTCATCCGCCAGGCAGCTGAAAAAGAAGGAAAAAAGCCGTACTTGTTGCCCTCCCCAAATTTTGAGGAACCATCAATACGAGCTGAAGCTGTAAGCAAATACTTGCTGCGATAGGTATAATTTATTCGTGAAAGCACCGATTGCATCTGCCAGGCCGATGTACCGCTCAGTGAAAGTGTTTTTTCATTACCGCTTTGGATAGAATGATAGCCCAGCCGGTTATCTTCAAAATCAGAAGTGGCAGCATACAGGAAATTATTTTCAAACTTCTGCAAGGTATGCCCCAGAATTGCATTCAGAGAATGATCCGCCCCAATCATCGTATTATACGACAGTACATTCTCAACCAGCCAGGTGTAGCCCTTGGTATTCCCCAAAGCCGCCTGACCGTTACTGGCTTCGGCTCGTTTCAGGAAGTTGGGCACAAAGTAGAATTCTTCGCTCAGGAAAGCGTCCATCCCGACCGAACTTCTCAAATCCAGATTCTCCCAGATATTCCAGTTGGCATAAGCGGTTCCCATAAACCGGGTAGATTTATTGAGCTGCTCTGTTTCCCTGGCATCGGCTACCGGATTCCCGACAGGCGGTCGTGACGTATTGTTTTCGTAGACATACTCTCCATCCTCATTATACACCGGCAAGCCCGGGTTAAATTCCAGCGCCCAGGAAGTGACGCTTGAGGCAATGGCTGCTTCGGCATCGGTAACCACGCCGTCCATCGTACTTCGGTTCAGGTTCAGGTTGGCTCCTACGGTAATCCTTTCCGAGAGATCCTGATCCAGGTTTAACCGGATATTTCCTTTCTCAAATCCCGAACTGATGATAATACCCTGTTGATCAAAATAATTACCGGACAGCGTATAGCGGGTATCCTCATCGCCCCCGTTTATGGAAAGCTGGTAATTACTAATAGGGGCTGTTCTAAAAATCTGATCCTGCCAGTCTATACCTTCGCCCAGGTTATTGGGGCTGGCGTAAATAATACGGCGGGTTACATCGGCATTATCTGCAGCATCATTGCCTAATTCTGCCAGCTGGCGCGCATTCAACATGGGAATCTTGCGGGAAACCTGCTGAAACCCGGTATAGTATCCCAAGGTAACTTCCGTCCCTTTACGGCTGCCTTGCTTGGTAGTGACTAAAATCACTCCGTTGGCTCCGCGGGCACCGTAAATAGCAGTTGCCGAGGCATCCTTCAGTACCTCAACCGATTCGATATCACTGGGATTGATACTGGACAGTGGATTCATCGAAGGTCCGCTTGTAGTCCCAACCGACATCTGTCCGGCATCGCTAATCACCGGGATGCCATCAATTACATACAGAGGCTCATTATTTCCGTTGATAGAACTCGTTCCCCGAATACGGATAGTAGAACCGGCCCCCGGCTGTCCGGAAGTTTGGGTGATAACCACCCCGGCAGCTTTACCCTGCAAGCCCTGATCTATAGACGATACGGAGGCGGCTTCAATATCCCCGGCATCAATGGAAGATACAGCACCGGTTAAATCGCTCTTACGAACTGTGCCATATCCTACCACCACCAGCTCTTCTCCTTCATACAATTGTTCCTGTAAATGTACTTCTATAAACCTCTCTTCAGTAATGGTAAATTCTTCGGGAATAAATCCTAAAAAAGAGATGATGATGGTTGAGTCCTTGGGAACCTCCAGCGAAAACGCCCCATCGATATCGGTCACGGTACCGCCACTGGTTAAATTTTTAATGCGTACATGCGCTCCCGGAAGTGGCTCTCCCTCCATATATACAATGCCGGAAACAGGAATCATCTGCTGTTGGGCAAAGGCAGAAGTGGAAAAGACAATCACTATAAGAGAGGTTAGGAAGGCTGCGATAAGGCGTTTCATGATTTTCCTTATGATCTGATAGATAATGGTGCTGGTATTAAAATAACCGGGCTGCGGGATGGTTAGCTTAACAGCCCGGTCTTGCTTCGCAGTTAAACCACTCAGCGTTTACTCGAAACTTACTTCGATGCACATGCCGGCAGGTCCAGCATCGTCTTCACTTCCAGGACCATAAGGATCAAAGTTTGGCCCCTTGGGCTGAGAAACAAATATCTTGGTGTATTCTTCCTCTGCTTCATACGGCACATCTTCTTCACCGGTGTTAAACTGATCAAGGCCATAGTATGTCACATCCGCTTGCAGTTCATCGGCTGTAATTGATTGTACATACAGAGTGTCTCGCACATCTTCTCCAAAGGCACCCGTGCGGGTCATAATCAGTACGTCCTGCCCATCCAGGTTCCAATAGCAGTAATTATACCAGGCATCGCCAAAGTCATCCTGCTTCTCGCCAATGCTTTTATCATAGCTTCCATCTGCGTGGAAACGATATACGTCATCGGTGTAGGCATCACTAATGTCATTCTCTCCCGTTTTTTGTCGGATTTCCTCGGATAACAACCAGTCGTAACGAGTCATAAGCTGCTGCTTGGTTAGTTCAACTTCTATAACCAGGTCTTTGCTGGCTGTGGCTTCCACCTGGTCATACACCGTAAAGGTGAAAGAAAGGATGCCATCCGAATCCTCAACCAATATCTCATAATCAAAGGTATAGGAACCGCTTCCAACATCGGTTAAAGTTTCAGTGCTTTGTACGCTTCCGTCAATCTTCTTCTCGATAACCAGTTTTTCGAATCCTTCAGGGGTAGTATAATTGACATCCACGCTGATGGGATCTCCTGCTTTCGCCTGCATGGTTTCTGCTTCAAGTTCTATAGTGGGTAACTCCGGCTCATTATTGCCATCCTTACAAGAGGTAGAAATGAGCAGTACTCCAACGGCTGCTAATACTAACGATAGTTTGTGTAGGTGTTTTCTCATGGATCTAATCATTATGTTGATATGTTTGAACAATATACTGCTTTCAAAATTTTATGCAAACCCGGAATCACTTTTCTAATGCTAATTGTTACTTCAGTTGATGAGTCGGAACGCGCATGAAGCGAGGCTTATAGATATGCGCATTTTCAAAATGATCTTGCAGGCGATGGCTGTTCATATTGTAAGAGATAAGAATCTCGCCGCGATCGTTTATAAACTGTGGGTGAGCTAAGGCGTTATAGGTAAACAGGTTTGTATTATCAAATGGTATTTCTATAGTAAACAACCGTTTACCATCATTTGAGCTCCACCCGTAAGGTTGACTGGCATGGTAGGCCCATACTTCATTGCTAAAACCACCCCGCTGGGTAATCAGGTAATAGACACCTTCCAATTCAATCACGCTAAACTGCTCTGAACCATCCGTATCGAGCACGGGGGTTGCGAGGGTCACATCGGGCACCCACTGCCCATCGGAGAAATACTCCCATTCGGCCTCTGCCTCCCTGCCTGTAAAACGGGCCGCATAAGGCTTTCCGTCCCGAAGACCGTATATGTAGGTATGTAGACTATCCTCAAAAACAGCATGTCCAAAATGAATGCCGTCGAGCTTTTCTGCAGGAATTTCTATGATTTCCGTCTGCTTAAAATCAGGAAGTGAGAAACGTACCACGGCTGCTCCCTTCCATCCAAAATCCCACATTCCGTCGCCATCCTGGCTAAATTTGGATACAAAAACATTAAGTGTTTGGTCGTCCACAAAGGCATCACCCGGCCAGTACCAAAGGGAATCTTCCCCAAAGGCCCCACCGGAATTCACCACTTCGGGCGGTATCATTATAGAATTGAATTCAGCGGGATCTCCGTTGTACAAGGTGGTAAGCTCCATCCCATCTTGCACCACAAATGCATTGCGAATATACATGGGATCGGTGCGTTTGCGGGTACTATCCGGGTTTACGGTTCCCAGAAAGGTATCCCCGAAAATCCAGAGTGTCCGGCCATCGGGTAACAAGACCGAATAGGTGCCATCCGCCCCGGTCAATCCATCACCTGAACGAGTAAACAAGGTGTTATAACTTTCATCCGCATGTACTTTCTGCGCCTCTTCTTTAGGCTGACAAGACGACAACAAAACGAGCGAGCTTAACAGTATCGCCATGCAAACAGCAGGGAACAGGGACTTTTTTCCTTCTATCATATATTATGATCCCTCTCGCTTTCTACGCTATACACGATACTGTCGCCCCGGTAGTAGCCAACGTTGTATTCAATGGGGCGATTTCCCGGATCGTATACAAACCGTTTACGCTTCAACACCGGCTCCCCTTTGCTCATGTTTAACATCTTGGAGAGAGGCAGGTCCGCAGCCCGTGCTGAAATTTCCTCTTTGGAAAGCTTGGCGATTACCGAATGCTCCTTGCGCAGAATTTCATACAAGGGTTTGGAGAAGTCCTCTTTGCCGGTTAGCCCAATGCGCGGGTGGAAATAGGAGATAAAGAATACAAAGGGGCCGTCTTTACCGCCCCGCAGACGTTCCATCTTCAGCACTTCTGTTTTCGCATCAATGGTAAAGAAATTCCGGACTTCCTCAGGCGGCTTTTCCCAGGTGATATTGATGTTGTAATTCACCACCTCAATGCCCTTGGCTTTCATTTCCTGGGTAAAACTGAGCCAGTTTTTGGCTTTACTGTCTACCTGTTTTACCACACGGGTGCCTACCCCCTTTTTGCGGAACAGGAGTCCCTCGTACACCAGCTTATTGGTGGCTTGGCGCAGTGTATTTCTTGAGATCCCCAGTTCTTTAGCCAGTTCTACTTCTTTTGGTAACAACTTCCCTTTTTGATATTCCGGCATTTGAATCATTTCACGCAGCAGCTCTTCTACCTGCACGTGCAAGGGTACCGGACTTTTATGGTCTATAGATAAATTCATAGGTCAATATATTTTGGTATGTTTGAACATATGAAATTATTTCTTGATTGCAAATATGAAAGCATGGGATTTTTGATTTTCAGCCTCGTTCACATCGCCTTTATTGGGAATAAGCATGTGATGCCCATTCTTCAGATTGAAAGAGATGTCAAAGCTAATTTGGAAAGTTCTGCCTTTGGTAAAAATTAGTGGCTCTCAAACAGAATATTGGATGATCGAAAGACCGATGGACCGATGAACAGCGGTGCGATTTGATTTCCATCGGCTAATGCTTATTTAATTCAGATCCCATCCCTCTTTCTTCAGGATCTAGTAAGTCCTACAACGAACCTTAACCGTCTAATTTCGAAAACACTTATCTTACGAGCACTCCCTTAAGAGCAACAGTTCTGCAAGACTTATATCAATATTGGTAGTAAGAGACAGAGCACCCTAAGCTGTTGAATAGACGAAATGCGGACCGTTTAACTTGATGGCCTGCATCTATCCTTCCCATAAATCAAAATGAATATATTTCGCAAAAAATATGCTTATTTTTAATTATCAAATTATAAAAATGTTCAGGTTATTGTATGGCTATGTTGTCAGAAAAATGGTTAGAAAAAATTCCCAAACCCACAAACGGCAGAGAGCGCGTGGTTATTGGTATGTCAGGCGGTGTAGACAGTTCTGTAGCCGCCCTGCTTTTAAAGGAGGCCGGTTTCGAAGTCATTGGGTTGTTCATGAAAAACTGGGATGAAGAAGACGAGAATGGCGTTTGTACGGCCGAAGAGGATTTCAAGGATGTGGTACGCGTGGCCGGACAGCTGGATATCCCCTATTACAGCATCAACTTTGTGAAAGAGTATTGGGATCGTGTATTTACTTATTTTCTGGAAGAGTATAAAGCCGGCCGAACGCCCAACCCAGATGTGATGTGTAATAAAGAAATAAAATTTAAAGCCTTCCTGAACTATGCGCTCAAGCTGGGGGCCGACCATGTGGCTACCGGACATTATGCTCGCCTTGCAACCGATCCCGAAACCGGCAAACGCATCATGCTTAAAGGTGTTGATCACGGAAAGGATCAAAGCTATTTTTTGAGCCAGCTTTCCCAGAATCAAATCAAAAATGTACTTTTTCCACTGGGAGAGTTGCAAAAGGATGATGTACGCGCTATCGCTGAAGAAGCCGGACTTGCCACGGCTCATAAAAAAGACAGTACCGGCATTTGCTTTATCGGGGAACGGGATTTTAAGGAGTTTTTGAGCCAGTATTTACCTGCTCAGCCCGGTGAAATGCGTCGACTTGACGGGACAGTCAAAGGTCGCCACGACGGCCTGATGTATTACACGCTCGGTCAGCGGCGCGGACTGAATATTGGTGGCAGCGGCAGTGGTTCCGGCGAGCCATGGTATGTAGTGGGTAAAGACGTAAAACGGAACATCCTGTATGTAGAGCAAGGCAGCAATCATCCCGCCCTATATTACACCGGATTGAGAGCCTCGCAAATAAACTGGATTGGCAATAAACCCGAACTGCCAATGACTTGTCAACTTAAATACCGGTACCGGCAGCCTGACCGTATGGCGGATGTCTCACTGCATTCTACCGATTCTGACCAGCTGATGGTTGAATTTCATAACAAAGAAAAAGCCGTAACCCCCGGACAGGCTGTTGTCTTCTATGATGGCGAAGTATGCCTTGGCGGAGGTATTATTGAAGAGGCTTACCAGGAAGAGGATTACTTCCCCGGCATTAAAAGCAGTATTTCATCGGCCGCAGAAGCTGTTGTTTAGATTATAGAGGGTACTCTCGCACCCTTTGTCTAAATTGAGAGGGGTCAGGTGAAGCTCAAAAACTGATTCAAAAGTTTTGCCTTTGCTAAACACGGTGGCTGCACAAGCAGAATGGCGAATATTCGATGGACCGATATATGATTTGATTTGCATCGGCGTAGATTTATCAGCTTAAAACTCTTCTCCTCTTTTTCTGATTTAAGTCTTTCCCAATGTCCTCTTTGGGGGCATCGATATGAAGCTCCAGCTTCAAAGCTCATGTAAACCAATTATTATCTTCTAAATATCTTAATTATCCTCAATGGAAGTCAGAGACTTCCTGAGCTACTACTTTCCAGTCCCCGTTTCGCTCAATACTGAAGAGATAAGTTGGGGGATTGGATGTTTATTCAGGTGAATTAACCTGATGTACACAACTTACCCTCAGGGGGGGACTCCCAGCTCAGGCGAGCCGGGGTACGAATCCGTGAAATCAGCGAAATCCCCCTAAATCTGTGATCACATGTTACGCCGATACTGCCCGCCCACCTCATACAAGGCATGCGAAATCTGTCCCAGCGAAGCCACTTTTACAGTCTCCATCAGTTCTTCGAAAAGGTTGCCGTTGTTACGGGCTACTTCTTTGAGCCGCTCGATGGCTGCCTCAGATTCCTGCTCGTTGCGTTTCCAGAACTGCTCCAAGTTTTCGATCTGCTGACGTTTTTCTTCTTCGGTAGAGCGGATGAGTTCAACTTCCTTCTCCTCTTCCTCTCCTTTCCCTTCTTTCTGGAAAGTATTCACGCCAATAATCGGCAATTCGCCGGAGTGCTTTTTGGATTCATAATACAGGCTCTCGTCCTGAATTTTACCTCGCTGGTACATGTGCTCCATCGCGCCCAATACCCCACCACGTTCGGTGATGCGATCAAATTCGGTCAGAATGGCTTCTTCCACCAGATCCGTTAGTTCTTCAATGAAATAAGAACCCTGGTTGATATTTTCATTCTTGGCCGTCCCCATTTCCTTATTGATGATCATCTGGATGGCCAGCGCCCGGCGTACGGATTCTTCGGTTGGTGTGGTAATGGCTTCGTCGTAGGCATTGGTATGCAGGGAGTTACAGTTATCATAAATAGCCAATAATGCCTGCAGTGTAGTGCGAATATCATTGAACTGAATTTCCTGCGCATGGAGCGAACGACCGCTGGTTTGAATGTGATACTTCAGCTTCTGTGAGCGGGAATTGGCCTCGTATTTATTCTTCATCGCTACGGCCCAAATGCGCCGTGCAACGCGACCTATCACTGCATATTCAGGATCCAATCCATTGCTGAAGAAGAAAGACAGGTTGTGGGCAAAATCATCCACATCCAGTCCGCGCGCAAGATAGTATTCTACAAAAGTGAAACCATTTGCCAGCGTGAAAGCCGCCTGGGTGATCGGATTCGCCCCGGCTTCCGCTATATGATAGCCGGAAATAGACACCGAATAGTAATTTCGAACTTTGTTTTCGGTGAAATAGCTTTGGATATCCCCCATCATCTTTAAGGCAAATTCAGTGGAGAAAATACAGGTATTTTGCGCCTGGTCTTCCTTCAGGATGTCCGCCTGAACCGTTCCGCGAACCACCTTCAGGGTGTCAGATTTGATCTGCTCGTAGGTTTCTTCATCCACCAGCTGATCACCGGAAATACCCAGCAGTCCCAATCCAAACTCATCGTTACCATCGGGAATTTCATTGCTGTACTCAGGATTTTTCACCCCGCGCTTTTTGAAGTAGGCTTTGATTTTCTTTTGGGCTGCTTCCCACTGCCCGTTTTCTTTCAGGTATCGCTCTACTTCCTGGTCAATGGCTGTGTTCATGAACATCGCCAAAATCATCGGGGCTGGACCGTTGATGGTCATCGATACGGATGTTTTGGGTGAGGTTAATTCAAAACCGGAATACAATTTCTTCATGTCATCTACCGTGCAGATGCTCACTCCGGAATTACCAATCTTCCCATAAATATCGGGACGGTAACCGGGATCTTCACCGTAGAGCGTCACCGAATCAAAAGCGGTGGAGAGTCGGGCGGCGGGCATGCCTTCGCTCACATAATGGAATCGTTTGTTGGTACGCTCAGGCGTTCCCTCACCGGCAAACATTCGCGTCGGATCCTCTCCCTCCCGCTTAAACGGAAACACGCCGGCCGTGTATGGAAAATATCCGGGCAGATTTTCCTTCAGCGCAAACTTCAATTGCTCGCCTTTGTTTTTGGTTTTGGGGAGTGATACCCGTGGAATCATCAACCCACTCAGCGACTCCCGGTACAGCTGATTCTTAAATTTCTTATCCCGGATTTGCACCTCAAAATATTCCTGCTGGTATCGCTCAAACAACTCGTCCCAGCCTTCCAGGATTTTCTTGGGCAATGCATCCAACTTTGACAGCCAGTGCTCGCGCATTTTGGAGAGGTTATCCTGCATCACCGCTTTTTCATCGGGATTCCAGCTTTCCAGCTGCTCGATGGTGCCCGATACCTGATCCAACTTGGAAGCCACATCCACTTGTTCTTCAGCCCATTGATGATAGTCACGCACGGTTTCTGAAATCTCGGAGAGATACCGCACGCGCTTTCCGGGAATGATGGCCTGCGCCTGTATGTCTTCGGCGGGACGCGGATTGTTGTATAATTTTGTCTCCCAGCCAATCTCGTACCGGTCGTTGATGCGATCCACCAGGGCTTTGAATAATCGGTTCACCCCTTCATCATTAAACTGCGCTGCGATGGTTGGATACACCGGCATGTCTTCCTGTCGAGCATCCCAGCGAGCGGAGTTACGGATCATCTGCTTACGGATATCACGCAGGGCATCCAATGAGCCCTTTTTCTCAAATTTGTTAAGCACTACAAGTTCAGCCAAATCAAGCATATTGATTTTCTCCAGCTGCGTGGCGGCGCCGTACTCGCTGGTCATCACGTACATCGGGATGTCTGTATATTCAACAATCTCCGTGCCACTCTGACCAATACCGGACGTCTCCACAATCACCAAATCAAAGCCAGCTGCTTTGTACAGCTCAATGGCACCCAACAATCCTTTGCTAGTTGCACGGTTGGAGGCTCGAGTCGCCATACTACGCATAAATACGCGCTCGGTATCAATGCTGTTCATCCGGATGCGATCCCCAAGTAGCGCTCCCCCGGTTTTAATTTTGGAGGGATCAACGGAGATGATGCCAATAGTCAGATCTTCAAATTCAGTTAAAAAGCGCCGGACCAGTTCATCCGTCAGTGAGCTTTTCCCTGCTCCCCCGGTTCCGGTAATCCCTATCAGGGGGATGGTTTTCGTTGGGGCTTCCATTTCCTTTTCATCACCGGTCAATAGCTTGCCATCACGGTAGGCCAGAACTTCCTGGTGCTCGTTCTCAATAGCCGTGAGTGCGCGGGCCAGTGCGGTGTTTTCACGCTTGGCTACTTTCTCTAAATCAGGCTTTGCCACCGACATCGGGTCAAAATCACATTCTTCGAGCATGAAATTGATCATGCCCTGAAGTCCCATTGAGCTTCCATCCTCTACGGAAAAGATACGGGTTACTCCGGCATCATGAAGTTCCTGAATCTCATCTTCCACAATCACCCCGCCTCCGCCGCCAAACACCTTGATGTGCCCCGCACCGTTTTCTTCCAGCAGCTCAATCATATATTTGAAATACTCTACGTGTCCCCCCTGGTAACTGCTGATGGCAATTCCCTGGGCGTCTTCCTGGATGGCGCAGTTCACAATTTCATGCACCGAACGGTTGTGTCCCAGATGAATCACTTCGGCTCCACTGCTCTGTAAAATACGGCGCATGATATTGATACTGGCGTCGTGGCCGTCAAACAGACTGGCCGCCGTCACAAAGCGAATTTTGTTGGTCGATTGATAGGGTTGTTGCGCAGCATGACCGTTATTTTCGGATGCTGATTTTTCTTTTGATGAAGCCGATTTTGTTTCTACTGACATAGGATTACTGATTGAATTTGGAAGCGGTTCCAAAAGATACAAATTAGCTTGGGGATTGTCGAAGCCGGATTCACTTCGTTACAGGGATTTACTTTTGCAAATCCGACCTTCTGATCCCTAAATCTTTTCGGCAAGGTAAGCATTCCTGAAGAGAGTCTGAGAGCAGACTTTTATCAGACAGATCTTTTAAGTCTTGGCCTTAACAGTACACGCTAACGCGCAGCAGACATGGTACAATGCCAGAAGTCTGCAAGTCTCCGACTTACCTTCCGCTCGTAACTATGACGTGATTATTTACGCCATAGGCAAACAAGTCAATCCTTGGCACTAATTACCCACCCCTTAATCCCCGCCCGAGCGGGGAAATTCCTTGGGCAGATTTGAAAATGAATTCAACGAACAGGCCATTAGCTCACATGGATTAATTTCTTAGGATTTAGCCAAGGAGTTTCCTCTCCTGGGAGAGGATTAAGGTGAGGGTGAGATGTAACAAAGGAGTTAGAGGTTGCGGATGTCCAATAAATATCCTTCATTCAAAATAAAAGAGGGTTTAATGGGGAAAAGATTGCCAATTATTCCATATCGACATGATTTGATAGAAAAAGCCCGATGGCTACGGAAAAATTCTACACCCGGTGAAATTGAGCTTTGGAAAGGTTTAAAAGGCAGACAAGTTTTAGGTTACAAATTCCGAAGACAGCAGCCCCTCCATTCTTTTATTGTGGATTTCTACTGCCGTGAACTAAAGTTAGCTATAGAAGTGGATGGTATAAGCCACGACTATAAAATTGAATACGACAGAGATCGACAATATCTCATCGAACAGTTTGGAATACATTTTTTACGGTTTAGTGAACCTGATGCTAAAAATCATACTAATTCCGTAATTATGCAGATTGAAGAATGGATAGTTGATAACCGGTGATGAGCAACTTTTATACCCTTTGCACCATTTAACCCACCCCTTAATCCCCGCCCAAGCGGGGAAATTCTTTGGTTCTATCAAATGCTGAAGAAAAGAGATTTTTAATAGCACCAATGATTTAATTACCCAAAATTTGCACAACGCATTTCCTCTCCCGGGAGAGGATTAAGGTGAGGGTGGAATGTGGCTAAAGAATTTAAGTCGATTTTCAAGCTAAGTTTGTACCATTTCCGTTGTGAATGTTAGCCAAAGATCTTTTAAGTCTGAGACTTAAAAGTACCAGCAAATGGAAAGCAGACAGGGCCTGATGTTAGAACTTGCAAGTCTCTGACTTGCTCTACACCCCAGAACTTTGGCACGATTGTTTGTGCCATAAGTATATAATTCGAACCTTTGCACCAACACCTCTCACAATCAGTACAGGAAAAGCTGTACTGATTGATCTCTCCTCAAGGAGAGACGCTCCCGGTAAATATTATAGCATGGGTGCTTATACTGGGGATCAGAAACCGAATCTATCACGAAAAAGTCCTCTCTTGAGGGAGGTGGATTGCGCAGCGAAAGCGGAGCAAGACGGAGGGTGTTTTCCTGGAGAGCAAGGGACTTCGAAAATGGGCTGGAATAGCCTTGGCGCAAACACCTCTCACGACCAATTCAAGAACTAATTGAATTGGTCGATCTCTCCTCAAGGAGAGACTTCTCACAGTTCGGAATACACTTTTTACGGTTTGATGAATCAGACGCTAAAAATTATACTGATTCCGTAATTATACAGATCGAAGAATGGATAGTTGATAACCAATGATGAGCAACTTTTATACCCTTGGTACCATTTACCCACCCCTTAATCCCCGCCCATGCGGGGAAGTTCTTTGGGCAGATTTGAGCATGAATTCAATGAAATAACCATTGGCAGCCCATACTTGAACCTTACACCTAATGTCTAAACCCAATACTAACTTCCGAAGTAAACCCCTCCTGCACGCGCAGGCCGCGCTGCACGTAATACGGTTCGGGCGCCTGGTAAGGAATAACCGTCCCTCGATCCCATTGCCCGTTTAGATTCTGGTCTTCGTACACAATCAGTTTATAGGAAACGGGAGGAAGTTCACTTAGCGTACTTAACGAATCCAGGTTCCCACTTCGATAGATTTCATCATTCAGCTGCAACTGGTACCTATAAGTTGACAAAGAATCCATGTTGGCAAGGCTGATTTCAATTTCGCCGTATTCGGTAGAGTCATACACTTCCGGTTCAAAAGGCGTTCGACGCTGGGTGACGGGATTCCACACCAAAAACTGGTAATCCACCCCTTCAATCCATTCCCCCTGGGGACTAATCACCAGCTTATTACGCTGCACCTCAATAGCCGGCCAGTCATCAAAATCCACTTCTCCCTCAATAACCACAGTTGAATCGGTTATTTCCGGTTCGGTGATGGGAGCTGCATACGTCACCACAAAGGGTTCATTTTGAAGTAAACCCTCATCTGTTTCTGCCGAAATGATGCGCTGCAAGGTGGTATCTTCCTGGGCCGTTCCCATGAATGTAAAACGAGAGGTATCAGCTGCATTTCCTGCCGGATCATTAACCCCGGAGACATTCACACTAAAAGATTCTCCCTCTGTCAGATTCTGGCGGCTTTGTGCAAAAAGGACAAAAGGTTCCTTAGGAGAAACGTATAATGGATATCCGCTGCTGTAGGGAGTTCCAAGAGAATCGTAAATGGTGATGGCTACCGAGTCTTCCAGTGCAATATTTTCGCTAAATCGCAGGCGCATGCGATGTGTCGAGAAAAGTCCCACGCCCTGCAATTCCGGTTTTAATGTATCGGTTTGAGTGGTATAAAGTACATCCAGCGTATCTTTCTGTTCTTTTTGAAGGGTGATGAATTCCTGCGAAAAGGGATAAGCCTGCTCATTTTCCTGGTCCCAAATTTTATTCCTGTTCCGGTCGTCAACCAGCAAAGCCTGATAAGTGCCCGGGGCCAGATATAAGAATTCGAACACTCCGCCGGTATCGGTTTGGGCTTCATAGATGGCTTTCCGGGAGAAATCGATGGGTCTGCGATACAAGAGAACCTTGCGTTCGGCTGCCCCTTTCCCATTTCCTGCCAGAAGTACCCGGCCGGATATCTCTCCGCTGTCAATTTCATCCCCTGTGGAAGTAGCCACTGTGATCGGGCTTCCAATTTCGTTATTCCGGGTATCCGATAATTCTGTTCCTAATTTCACTATTACCGTCGTAGAATCTGGAAATGGGCGTTCAAACTCGATAAACAGTGTTTTTCGCTTCCAGGATATCTCGTAGGGAATACCCAAATCGGGTTCTACCGTGATGGCATCCCGAACGGAAGAGCGGTCCACAAACTCATTAAACTGAAACTCAAAAGTTCGGCCTTCAAAGTTGGTGGTTCCGGTTTCAGGAATGGTATATTCAAGCTCAGGACCTTCATCATCAGACGGACCGCCACTGGGGGGCATAGGAGTGGCACACCCTATCACACCAAAAATTAACAGTAACACTAAAATGTTATATAACAATATGAACTTATTCACGTAAATTTGGTCGTGTTTAACACTGGTTTCATTTGAATATAGCCAAATTTAACGGGGATTCATTTACTAGCTTGATGGCATCCAAATTACGCTTACATAACTTTCTCTATCACTCCATTTGCCTGGCTGCTCTGCTTCTTTTATCCGGTTGCCATGCCTATATCCTTGATGATGCCCAGCAGGATTTACGCTCTTCTTTCACCGCGGGAGACTATGAACGCTCTACCCAACTGCTTGAAAAATTTAAATCAGACGATGTTTACAAAGGTAAAGATGCCGTACTCAAGAACCTCGAATCGGGCATGGTGCATCACTTTGCAGGAAATTACGATAGCAGCAATGTATTTTTTGATAAATCTGAAAAACAAATAGATGACGCTTACACCAAAAGTATCAGTCGCGGACTCGCTTCTTTATTGGTGAATGATAACACCCTGGTGTATGATGGAGAACCGTATGAAGATGTGTACCTGAATGCCTTCAAAAGCCTGAATTATGTGCAGTTGGGAGACTGGGAAGCCGCCCTGGTTGAAACCCGAAGAATGGCGTTTAAGATGGAGCAGCTTGATATCCGCATTAAAGGATTGGCCGAAGCGTTTGCCCAAAAAGACACCACCGGGAAAGTAGATTGGAGTTCGGGGGAGGTGAATATCCAAAACAGTGCTTTTAGTCATTACCTGGCTGCAGTGCTCTATGCCAAGACAGGGAAACCTGATGATGCTCGCATTGAATTTGAAAAGCTGGGTACGGCCCTGCAAGAGCAAAGCAGACTCACCGAAAGGGAAACCAGCTTGAAGGAACTGGAACGCATCAGAGAACCACAAAACTACAACGTCCTCATCTCCGCCTTCTCTGGACAAGCACCCATTAAACAGCAAGAGGATTTCCGCTTGTGGCTGGATGCGGAGGACGGCGAAGGTTCTTTTTATGTGAAATTCTCCATCCCCACTATTCACTTGTACCCTTCCCGGGTCTACAGTATCCGAGCCAAAATTGACGAGACCTACATACCGCTGCACCTTATTGAGGAGATGGATGTGGTTTCCAAAGAAGTGTATAAAGCCAAAAAGCCGGTAATCTATGCCCGTTCACTGCTCAGGGCTACCGTAAAAGCAACCGGCTCAACCCTGATTGCCTCTTCGGTGCGTAAAGAAAATAAAGGGCTGGGTCTTTTGGTTGATATATTGGGAATCATTGGTCAGGAGGCTACCGAAAAAGCAGACCTACGTGGCTGGCAGACTATGCCTGGCAAAGCCTGGATGAATGTGATTGAGCTGCCGCCTGGAAACCACCCGATTGAAATTCAATATCTATCCCGAACCGGCCGTGTTCTTTTCACCGAACATCAATCCATTACCGTTGAAGAGAACACCGCTCTTGAACTTGTAGAATCCATTTATTCGCAATAAAACAAAATCATCAAACCACTAATACCATGAAATATCTAATCTATACCTGCCTTCTTGTTGGATTTTTATTTACCGGATGCCGGCCTTCCAACGAAGTTACCCGAATGAACCCCGGCGAAACCACCGACCTCTCCGGCCGCTGGAACGACACCGATGCCCGATTGGTGTCTGAAGAAATGATCTCTGACGCCCTCACTAACCCTTGGTTAAACCGTTTTAGTCGCGACCACGGTCAGCCTCCTGTTGTTATCGTAGGTAATGTCCACAACGAAAGCATGGAGCATATTGACACGGAAGTGATCACCAAAGAAATGGAACGCGCTTTTGTAAACTCCGGCTCCGTGAACCTTGTGGCAAGCAGTGATGAACGCCGACAGATTCGTGAAGAACGATCCGATCAGCAGCAATTCGCCTCTGTTGAAACCATGAAAGAAATGGCCAAAGAACTGGGGGCCGACTTTATGCTGATTGGAAACATCAATTCTATTGTAGATGAAACCGTGGACCGTCGAACCCTGGCTGTCTTCTATACCGTCAACATGGAGCTGATTAATGTTGAAACCAATCAAAAAGTGTGGATTGGCAACAAGAAGATCAAAAAACTTATTGAACGTAAGAATTACCGAGGTTAGAATTCTTAACCATATCAAATGCTAACGCCAAAAGCCTCTCTAAATGGGAGGCTTTTTTTATAGATACCTGAATCTGTTCTTCTTAGTTTGTCATAAAACCATAAATGATTCATCCCTAAATTTTGTTTATTCTGCCAGCACAAAAACATGGCATACGGCAACTTATGATTTTAAAAAAACCGGCTCTTTACACTGATTTATATGAACTGACCATGGCCCAGGGTTACTTCCTCTCGGGCCGGCATACTCAAGCCGCTTCCTTTGATTATTTCTTTCGAAAGCTTCCCTTTGATGGCGGTTATGTAGTGTTTGCAGGTCTGGCCGACTTCCTGCAGTCTTTGGAGGATTTTGAGTTTCAGCCTGAGGAGTTGGATTACTTAAAAACGCAGGGATTTACTGATGAGTTTATTGACTACCTCAAGGACTTCGAGTTTACCGGTGATATTTATTCAGTGAAGGAAGGCGAAATCATCTTTCCCAATGAGCCGGTGCTTCGGGTTGAAGGATCCATATTGGAAACACAAATCCTGGAGACGCTCCTGCTCAATACCCTTAATTTTGAATCCCTGATTGCCACTAAAGCAGCACGCATTAAACAAGCTGCCGGTGACAAGCCCGTTGTTGATTTTGGTCTGCGACGCGCACAAGGCCTTGGCGGATTGCAAGCATCCAAAGCTGCCGTTATTGGCGGATTCAAAGGCACCTCTAACGTACTTGCCGGAATGAAGTATGGTGTCGATATCAGCGGTACCATGGCCCATTCCTGGATACAGTCGTTTGAGGATGAACTTACTGCCTTCCGCACTTATGCCGAGCATTACCCGGATTCTTCCATCTTATTGGTGGATACCTATAACACGCTGGATATCGGAGTCCCCAATGCCATCAAAGTGGCTAAGGAGCTGGAAGAAGAAGGACATCGGCTAAAAGCCATACGACTGGATAGCGGCGACCTTGCCTATTTTGCCCGCAAAAGCCGGGAAATGCTAGATGAGGCCGGACTGGATTATGTGAAGATTGCGGTTTCCAATCAGTTGGATGAACACCTCATCAAAAGCCTGTTGGACCAGGATGCACCCATCGATTTATTTGGAGTGGGCACAAAACTGGTAACGGCTTATGATAATCCCGCCTTAGACGGAGTATATAAGCTTAGTTCTGTAAATGAACGACCTACACTGAAGATCTCAGAGAATGTGGAGAAGATTACGCTGCCCGGTTCTAAACGTGTGGTGCGTTATTTTAATGAAGATGGTGAGTTCTACCGAGACGGCATCTTACTTACTGATGAAGAAGATATCACCAAAGTGGTTCACCCCTACATTGATTTTAAATACACACATACTGAATCCCTGAAAAAAGAAGAACTGCAGCAGCAGGTAGTGAAAAACGGAAAACGAATTATAGATCTGCCAGCGGCCTCAGAAAGTGCTGCTTACGCTCAAAAACGACTTTCCCAATTGCCTAGAGAATTTAAACGCTTTGATAATCCCCATATTTACAAAGTGGGACTGAGTCCAAATCTCAGAAAATTAAAAGACGAACTTATCCAACAAAAAGAATCATGAAAGCTCTAATAATTGTAGATGTTCAGAATGATTTTTGTCCCGGTGGCGCACTTGAAGTGCCCAACGGCGACCAAGTAGTTCCTCCCATAAACGCTTTAATGCAGCAATTTGATTGCGTGGTGCAAACGCAGGACTGGCACCCCGAGGATCATCACTCTTTTGCTTCCAGTCATGCCGACAAAAAAGCTTTTGAAACCACAGAAATGGATTACGGTGAACAGGTCCTGTGGCCGGACCACTGCGTGCAGGGAACCGAAGGTGCAGCCTTTCATCCTGATTTAGAGACTAAACCCGTGCAAATGATTGTGCGCAAAGGATATCGCAAAGCTATTGATTCGTACTCTGCTTTCTTCGAGAATGATCATGAAACGGTTACTGGCCTGCACGGCTACCTGCAAGCCCGCGGAGTTGATGAAGTATATGTAACCGGCCTTGCTACCGACTTCTGCGTAAAATGGACAGCACTTGATGCTGCCAAGCTTGGATATAAAGTCAAGCTGGTCAAGGATGCCGTACGGGGAATTGATATGGACGGCTCGGTGGATGTTGCTTTGGACGAAATGCAAGAGGCCGGAGTGGAGTTTCTGGAATCCGGAGATTTAAAGGGTTGAAGCAATCGGGGGGCTCTTAATCCACCACTGCCCTCTCTCTGGATTGTGGCAAGCCAAATCCTGTCTCTCTCCAAAGAGAGATAGTTCTTGCCAAATAGAGAACTCTGCTCTTTAGCTTAGAAACTATACAGGGGTAAGCACCTGTTTCCCTTTGGAGGGACCGGTTTTGGAACAGCACGATAGCTGTTCCAAAACCAGGGAGGACCGTGCTTACCACGCAAGGTACAACCTTGCATAGCTTTTACTTTTGAGGTACAACCTCAAAAGATCCAGATAAGATTACGATAAAAAACGCCCAGCAAGGAAATCCGCGAAATCCCATAATCCGCAAAATCCGCGATTCAGACCCTACTGGCAGATACCATCGGTAATGATTTCTTCGTAAACAACTACCCTGTCATCAATAATAATATCCCTTCTATACATTTTACCATCATAGGTGATCTTAAAGGTGTATTCAGCGCCTTGCTCTACCCATAGCACAGTGAAGCTTCCCCCGGTCAGGGCGTTGTTGGCCTCATCAAAATCCCAGCTAAGATCATTAACTACTTTCCAGGAAGTTCCTGCTTCCGCATCTGATTTTCGATAGCTGACGGAAGAGCCTGGAATATTGGTCACGGCAACCGACTCCGTTGAATTTTGACATTGTAAGTTAACCTGTACTTCCGCAGTAATTAATGTAGGTGAAGGAGCTGGAAGTGATACCTGCGTTTGGGGAGCATTGCAAGAAAATGTTTCTGTAACTGAGGTTGGGATACCCGAAGCCGGCGTTACTGTGTAGGTGTATTCTGCGCCATCATTCAAACCCTGAATTTCATAGCTGTTACTATCCCCGCTTATTGTAAATTCGCGGTTTTGGCCCATGGTGGATACTTCAACACTTAACGGACCTGTATTCCCGTTACGATTCACTTGAAAAGTATTGGTACAACGCGAGTTATCCATACCCAAAATAATGGGTTGGGGAGTTTTTTTTAACTGGTAGTCACCAAGCTGAATGTCGTTTGAGGATGAAGACCCCCGAATGAGTACATCTATAGCTCCATCCCAAACGGCTATAAAAACATTTCCGTTAATAATCTCAATTTCATATCTAGACCGTCTAAACTGCTTAGCTCTTTTACTGGCTGCCCCGGAATGATTGTACAAACCCAGCTCTGCACTTTCAAAATCAATATTGTAAGCATCCGGATCTACTTTAAACCGGAATTCTATTTTCCCCGAATCACTGGTACTCAGGCTGGCCGCTTGCTGTCCTTGCTCATTTGCCATTTCCAAATTAATGACCCCCAGTGCCAGTACATTTTCACCATTCTCATTGGTTAAGTCTGCAGGCACTGAAGCCATCGCTTGCGGATCAGAAGGATCGTAGTAGGTTACTTTTGTGCTAAGATTTCCACTTAACGGGTTACCCTCTTCATCCCTGGCAATAACTCCTTGCTGAACATCCAGTTCTACTCCAAAAACTGAGTTTGCAGAGGAAGCAGTAGCCTTTATGGGCACCGTTACCGCCCCGGAGGCATCCGTAGAGCCTTCCGTGCTGGAGCTGATAATCACCCCTTCCGGACGATTGTTTTCCCGGATCATCTTCAGCGTGAAAGCATTCGCTCCTACCTCTTCGATAGATATGGTTTTACGAATAGGAAGATAGCCCGGAGCCTGGGCAGATAAAGTGATTCGAGCAGGAGCATCAACACTTGGCGTTATAGCGTTTTGAATCCCGAAGTTCAGGATACCATCAGAAACTATATCTCCTTGCAAAGGATCACTGTAAGTATCGATAACAGCATCTGCATCTTGCCCTTCAAACAGCACATACACGTCCGACTCTATTAATTCACCGGTTTTGGCATCGGTCACCAAAACGGTGGAAGTGGTATTAATGGGTTCCAATCCTATCACCACTTTAAAATTATCAACGGCATCGTTTAGCAGAGAGGTATCGCAAGCAGTTATACCTGCTAATGCACCTATGACTGTAACAGCCAGTACAACTTTATAAGAAACCCGGGCCAATCTTCTTCTCATCTATTCCTGAAATTTAGTAATCGTGTTTTTATGAACCGCGCTAAGTATAATACTTTATTTAGATTTCAGATATAGCCCTGATAATACTTTAAAAGCGGAAGGAGTAATTTTACAATAAAACGTCCATTTTGAGTATAAAATAAGCGATTTCAGGAGATTAGAATTTCGTAAGGAATCAAAAATCATAGACATAAAGAAACCGGCTTTATGGGAGCCAGCCGGAATCTTGCCACGCTTTTACTTTTGAGGTATAACCTCAAAAGATCTTTAAATGAAAAAACCGTGAAATCCTTTCATCCCTAAAATCCGCGATTCAACGATGAGAAAGATTCTAGCCAAAGCATACTGAGTAATCTCAGTCTCAACAATGCCCAAAAGCCGGGACCTGTGCCCCTTAGCCTGCTCCGAGAATTCGGAGGAGGGACCTATTTTTAGGTAACCACCGAGCTGCTGTAAAATCAGGGAGGGCCGTGTTCCCCCACGCAAGGTGCAACCTTGCCACACTTTAGCTTTTGAGATACAACCTCAAAAGATCTATAACGAGCCACCAAAACTATAGACATAAAAAACCCGGCGGGTTGGAGCCAGCCGGGTTTCTAAGTTCTGGTAATGCTTAAAGGGAATTAACCACAAATATCTGACTCAATCACTTCTTCGTAGGTAACGGTAGTACCGGTTACCACTACATCACGCTCGTAGGTTTCTCCGTCAAAAGTGATCCTGAAGGTGTATTCCGCTCCCTGTTCCACATCCTGTACGTCAAAGCTACCGCCGGAAAGGGCATTGTTTTCTTCGTCAAAGTCCCACTCGGTATTGTTGGCTACTCTCCATTCTGCGCCTTGCGGAGCATCTGTTTTGCGGTATAAGACAGATGCACCGGGCAGATCGGTTACTGAAACCGATTCATCTGGATTCTGGCATACCAAAGATGCTTCCATGGTAGCATCAATCAGGTTAGAGGGGGGAGCAGGCAGATCAACCGTATAGCTGCCACCTTGCGCACAGATATTTACGGTTTCCGTAAAAACAGCTCCAGAAGCGGTTTGTAGTTCAACCGTCAATTCAGTTGCAGGAACTATTTCAACTGAACCTGAACTAACCCCTTGAGGAATACGCAAGTCGGCTACAATACCAGTACCAAATACACGACCTGTAATTGCCCCGTTGTTTCCATTTCTATTGACAGTAATTAAAGGTGAACATGTATTAGTAGCAAAAGTCAATAGACTAGCAACAACTGTCACAAAGGGTACTTCAGAACTAGTATATACCACACCTAAATTTCCATTTCCCAGCTCTTCAACCGGGTAAGGAGCAGAAATTATACTTTCACCGTTGGCATTAAAACCAAAAACATAAACCTCCTCTCCTACCCGTAAAGAACTGGCAGCAGGAACTCTTACAGTGTACGAAACCGGACCATGGTTATCTACTTTACTTTTTGCCGTTAATTCAGCGGAAGAAGCAACGCGGCCGTTTGCATCAGTCACCCTTAGCTGGCTCGCACCGGCTACCACTATAGGGTTGCCTTCTTCATCCACAAGATCAACCGGTATAGCTTGCATGGCCGACACATCTGAGGGGCTATAATTTGTAACCCGGGTTCTAAGCTGGCCGGTGAGAGCATTACCATCGGCATCTACAAAACGCGTGCCGCTGGCTACTTCCACTGTCGTGCCTGACTCACCATCGCTGGAATTAGCATTTACTGTATAGCTGGCTTCCACCGTACCATCGTCGCTGGCACTTGCGTTGTTATTGGTGGATGCGTTCACGCCTGAGGGTCTGTCATTCTCTCGCATCATGCGAATGCGGAATTCATTGGCCCCTTCACTTTCTATGGCCACAGTTTTAGATGTAGTCACATAGCCATTGGCTTCGGCAATAAGTCTCACACGTACAGGGTTAGTCTCACTGGGCGTTACGGAATTATCGATACCGAAATTCAAAATTCCCCCGTCTACTTCATCTTCGTCTACCGGATCGCTGTACACATCAATTACATCGTCTCCGTTTTCTCCTTCAAACTGTACTTGTACGCTTCTGCTGATCAATTCACCCGTGCTTGCATCTTTAAGCAGAACGGTAGAAGTAGTATTAATTGGCTCCAACCCGATGACTACTTTAAAGTCGTCAACGGCATCATTCAGGGCTCCAAAGTCACAGCTTGTCACGCTGATCATCATCGCAAGAAGCCCGATTGCTAATACGCTTATTTTCTTAATCCTTTTCATAATATTCTTAGTTAGTTGTATTTAATTACTCTATAGATGACTCTTGATTTACTTATTGTATCCTAAATGAAACCCCGAGGTTAATGACCGGATAGAATTGAAAATCACTCAATCCGTTTTCAAAATCCTGGTCTTGGTTGGCTGTAGGGGCAATCATGCCCTCGCCTTCCATAGTTACATTAGGGGAGTTGGTATACATAGCACCAATTTCAAAGTTTACTTTTACACGGCTGCCTGGTGCAAGAGGATTACCCAACCCAATACCTGCATAAGGAACAATTTTGGAATCATAATCAACCGTACCGGTAAGTGATCCCAGTTTTTCTGGCTGAAAGGTTTTGTCGTCCAAAGTATAAGACTCATTCGGTACCGCTCCGCCATCTACAATGAAATCATGGTAGTATACTCCAGCTGATACTTTTAACCATCGTTTAGTTGGGAAGTAGTCGACCAATAGACCAATGGAAGTCATATCTCCCTGAACATCATAGGCGATACTTGGGTCATCATCAGCATACACTCCATCTTGCGAATAAGAAAAGAATGAGCCTGAGACTCTTGCGTTCAACTTCTCAGTAATTGACTTGGTGAATTCACCGCCAATACCAGTCGAACCCGCCTTTAACCCGATAGACATTTGGGCCTGAACGGCAGTAAATGTCATCAGAAAAATAAGCGTACTTATAGCTGTATATAGTTTGGTTTTACTTATCATAAATCCCCTATTATTAGAATTATTTTACATTATCGTGAGCTAAACCACGGCGCAATTTTACCGATATATCTGCAAAGATGCATTAAAAATTATTTACGTTCACAGCATATTCATATTTAATCATAGCCAAATTCTTATCGCATTTCAAAAACAGCGGTTAACGCGCAATTGAACTTGGTTATCGACATTTTCCAAAAAATATTAAAAATATCTCACTATCAGCTTCTCTTATACCCAATCAAGGAATCATGGTAACAACTTTTAAGATAAATGGGTATTTTTAGGCTTCGCTATTTTTTGATTAATAACTTTAAAACCCATACATGTCTGAACAGGAATTATCGCTCTCCGAGCAGGAAGAAATACGCCGCGAGAAACTTGAACAATTACAAGAACTTGGAGTAAATCCTTATCCCTACTCTTTTGAGGTCTCCAATACCTCTAAACAAATTTTGGCTGATGAGTCGCTAATCCGGGATGATGAAAATACGGACACAGAGACGGTTGCCGTAGCCGGCCGGGTGATGAACCGACGCATTATGGGCAAAGCTTCTTTCTTTAACCTGCAGGATGCTGAAGGCGAGATCCAGGTATATATCCGCAGAGATGACGTAGCCACTGAAGAGCTCGGCAACGATCTCTATAACAAAGTTTTTAAGAAGCTGGTCGACATTGGCGATATCGTGGGAATCAAAGGATTCGTTTTTAAAACCCGGACCGGTGAAACCACCATCCATGCCGAAGAGTTCTACCTGCTTTCCAAAACGATCCGGCCTATTCCCACTCCCAAGGAAGTGGAAAATGAAGATGGCGAAACGGTAGTACACGATGCTTTTACCGACAAAGAGCAGCGCTACCGCATGCGTTACGTGGATTTGATTGTAAACCCGGAAGTACGGGAAACTTTCAAACGACGCACCCAAATGGTTCAGGTGATGCGCAACGTGATGAACGAGCGCGGCTACCTGGAAGTGGAGACCCCAATCCTACAGCCTATTTATGGCGGCGCCGCGGCCAAACCGTTTGTAACCCACCACAATGCATTGGATATGGATTTATACCTGCGTATCGCGAACGAGCTTTATCTTAAGCGACTTATTGTGGGCGGCTATGATGGCGTGTATGAATTTTCCAAAGACTTCCGGAATGAAGGACTTTCCCGTTTCCACAATCCCGAGTTTACCCAGGTTGAGCTTTATGTGGCTTATAAAGATTATAACTGGATGATGGAATTCACCGAGAAGATGCTCGAGAAAATTGCCATCGAACTCCACGGTTCTACCAAAGTACAGGTTGGCGAGCACGAGATTGATTTCAAAGCCCCCTGGCCACGTGTTCCACTGTTTGAAGCTATTGAAAAAGAAACCGGCAAGGATCTGTACGGCAAAGACCTCGAAGAACTCCGTGCTATTGCTGACGAACTCCATGTTGAAACAGACGAATCGTTCGGCGCCGGTAAAATCATCGACGAGATTTTTGGTGAATTTGTGGAAGGCAAACTTATACAGCCTACCTTCATCACTGACTACCCGCTGGAAATGAGTCCATTAACCAAAAAACACCGCGATAAAGAGGGACTGGTTGAACGCTTTGAGGCCATTTGTAACGGCAAAGAAATTGCCAACGCCTACACCGAGCTTAATGATCCTATCGATCAGCGTGAGCGCCTGGAAGAACAGGCCCGCTTACGTGCCGGAGGCGATGATGAAGCCATGACTATAGACGAGGACTTCCTGCGTGCCCTGGAGTACGGTATGCCTCCAACAGCCGGGATCGGAATCGGTATTGATCGCCTGGCTATGATCATGACCAACTCCGATTCTATCCGTGACGTACTCTTCTTCCCGCAAATGAAACCTGAATAGTGGGAAATGGTTAATGGAAATTGGTTATTGGTATCCTATCCCATCAACCCAAAAATGAATCAACAGTGAATAGGTTTTACATCTCGATGTGGACCCAAATAACCATTAACCATTTCCAAATAACCAAATCATGAAGTTTGAATGGTACCTGGCGCTGCGTTACTTCAAAGGCTCTCGTAAAGGGTCGGGCTTTCTTTCGTTCATCAAGTATATGTCGATAGCCGGGGTGGCTATTGGTGCGGCCGGGCTGCTCATTGCATTGTCCGTAGTCCATGGATTTAAATCCACCATTAACGGCAAGATTATGGATTTTGCCCCGCATATCACCCTGGTTTCCTATGCGGGCTCTCCTATTCACCGCGCCGATACTTTGCTTACTGCCTTGGATCAATTCCCTGAAATTGAAACAAAACAAGCGATCATACAGGGACAGGTAATGGTTCAAACCCGGGATGCCGTAAATGGCACCGCTTTAAAAGGGGTAGATCTCGAAGAGCCAGAGTATGGCATCAGCGGCTACATTACAAAGGGTACTTATCAATTGGGAGCCGATTCCACTGGAATGCCCGGTATTGTGATGGGCGCCAAGCTGGCTGAAAGCTTACAAGCTGAGATTGGCTCGGTCATCACTTCGTATACCATTGAGGGAATTCCTTCGCTGATCAATTCACCGGAAATAAAACAGTTCAGGCTTAATGCCATCTACGAAACCGGCATAGAACGTTTTGATGACACTTTTGCGTTGGTAGCACGCGACCACGCCCGTCAGCTTTTTAGCTACCGGTCCAATCAGGCCGATGGAATCGAGATACGGGTTTCCAATCCCGAACAGATACCAGCAGTACGGCAAAAACTGGAGGAGGAAATCGGCTTTCCTTACTTCCCCGAAACCATCTACGGCGTATTTGCCAATATTTTTGCCTGGGTTGAACTGCAGGAGAATATGATTCCATTGGTGATCAGCGGCATGATTATTGTAGCAGCCTTCAATCTTATTGGCGCCATCCTGATGATGGTGTTAGAACGAACGCGGGATATTGGCATCCTGAAAACCATGGGGAGTAAATCAAAAACGATTCGTCGTGTGTTTATGTTGGAAGGCTTGTTTGTGGCCGGAGTAGGATTGTCTATCGGGATTGCTATATCCTTACTCTTCTATTTTCTCCAAACCAACTATCAGATCATCCCACTCTCACAGGAAAATTACTACATGAGCTATGCACCGGTAGAACCTCATGCCCTCGATTTTTTAATCGTGAGCCTGGTTACCTTCCTGTTGTGTGCTCTCGCTTCCTGGATTCCGGCAAGGGTTGCAGCCAATACTGATCCTGTGAAAGTGATTTCATTCGGAAGATAAGAAACTACAATTTCCCCTTTCTCAGAAGGGTCTATTCTAAATTGATTTATTGCTTGTTATAGGATAGATTCCCTTCATTATTAAAAATTCTTAATCATCGTCACCGGGGCTTAAAATAAGGGGCCCGATAGTTTTGCGAACTCCAAGCAATTTCAGCTGTAATATTTTCACTCCATAAAATACGAATGTAGATGAAGAACGATCGCTGGCAGGAAGTTTCTGATATTCTGGATACGCTTCTCACCTTACCCAAAGAAAAACAGCTCACCTATCTGGAGGATAATTTTGGGGGAGACCAGCAGCTGGTGCAGGAAGTAAAGGATATGCTTAAGGCAATATCTGAATCGGAAAAAGAGGCTTTTCTTACCGGCACCCACGCCCAAAAAAGAACCCTGCTTGCCCAGTTCTCTAAAAGCACCGACCATAAGCTTCCTCAAGAACAATTATTAGGAGAAAAAGTTGGCCCTTATCAAATTGAGAAACTGATTGCTGAAGGGGGCATGGGCAACGTGTACAAAGCAGAACGGGTTGATGGACAGTTCGAACAAACCGTTGCCGTGAAATTTATCAATCACCGCAATGTTAATGAGTCTATTATACAGCGGTTCAGGCAGGAACAGAAAATCCTTGCGAACCTAAACCATCCTAATATTGCCAGTATTTTGGATGGAGGAATTACGGAGAGCGGCTTTCCATACCTGATCATGGAATACATCAACGGGCGTCCCATTGACGAATATTGTAACCGCAATCAGCTGAATGTAAAACAACGCCTAAGATTGTTCCGAAAGGTGTTAAGGGTAATTGATTATGCACATTCAAAGCTGGTGGTTCATCGCGACCTTAAGCCCAACAATATTTTTGTGATGGCTGACGGAACCGTAAAGATATTGGATTTTGGGATTGCCAAACTGCTTGATGACGAATCCGCTGAAAACCCGCTCCTCACGCAAACCGGTCAGCGACTATGGACCCCACACTATGCGGCCCCGGAACAAGTGCTTGAACGTCCCTCACAGCTCCAAACCGACGTATATGCTGCGGGCATCTTGCTATACCGTTTGCTCACAGGCTGCACTCCTTACAATTTCGATCAAAAAAGCCTGCATGAGATTGAAGCGACCATTTTAAAAGAAACGGCGCCCCTTCCATCGCAGATCGTCTCTGCCAACAAGGAATTTTCTTACGTCAAAAACTTTGGACAGCCAAAGCAACAGATTGAAAGGACACTTAAGCATGAACTGGACGCCATAGCATGCAAAGCTATCCGAAAGGAACCGGATGACCGATACTCTTCCATTTCTTCTTTTCTTGATGATTTGGAACGGTATCAAAAAAAATTATCGGTTAGTGCCGTACGAGACGGTATCATCTACCGCACCCGTAAGTTTATGCTACGAAACCGGAAACCCCTCAGCTATGCTGCTGCTGTACTGCTAATTATTGGCAGCATGGTAGCCTATTATACTGTACAGCTGAACCAACAGCGCAGAGCTGCCGAGGCTGAAGCTGAAAAGGCCACGCAGATTTCCGGCTATCTCTCCAACTTATTTGCCCAAAATTATCCCGAAAACGCCAAAGGCGAAGATATCTCTGCCAGTCAGCTTTTGGATCAAGGCATCAAACAGCTTAACTCATTAGATGGACAACCTGAAGTACAGGCGGCCATGCTAAACCTTTTTGCTCATATCCATCAGAACATTGAGGAGCTGGATACGGCCGACAGCCTGGCTCAAAAAGCCATTCAGGTGGCCCAAAGCCAGAACGAAGAAAATAGTTCTCAGCTGGCCTCGTCTTTTCATACTCTGGCCCTGGTCGAGCGTGGACGGGGTAATTATGATAAATCCATAGAGTATTTTAACCGGTCGCTGGAGCTTGAAGGCCCCACCAATACCCCAGCCGACTCCAACTACGCGGCTCGGCTTAGTGCCCTCGCTTATGTGTTACGGCTTGACAATAACCTGGATGAAGCGGCTCAAAAAAATAAAGAAGCCATTACTATACAAAAGCGCCTATACGGTGAAACGAATATCGAACTGGCGGAGAGTCTTTACATCCAGGCATCCATCTTGAGGGTTTTGGGAAGATTTGAAGAGGCATTAAAGTACCAGCTCGATTCTTACAATATGGTAAAAGAGCTGGTCGAGCCCCCGCATCCGGGATTATCAGCCAACCTCTCCAATCTTGCTTTATTGATGGAGCGCACTGGAGATTATGCAGCAGCAGAAAAGTACAGCCGTCAATCGCTGGAGATGAATATTCAGTTGTATGGAGAAAACCATTCTGAGGTGGCCAGCTCATTAAGAAATATTGCCTCCAGCCTGAATTTGCAGAACAAGCATGCCGAAGCCCTGCCTTATTTGGAACGTGCTTTGGATGTAGTTAAAAAGGCTTTCCCTTCCACACACTTGCATTGGGCCTATACCTATAACGACTTGGGTAATACTTATATCAACCTTGAGCAACTTGAAAAGGCTGAGCCTTTGCTGTTAAAATCTTTGGAAATAAAACGTACTTCTTTAGGTGAGAAGCATCTTTCAGTAACGGCTACTCTTAATAATCTTGCGGAGCTAAAGAAAAGGAAGGGAGAAATGGATGAGGCCCGTGATTATTTACAACAATCTTTGGAAGTACGAACAGAGATTTTAGGGGAAGGTCACGAAGAAACCAAAGAAGTAGTTCAATTGATCAGTAAACTTGGCGACTAAACCACCCTGCACTGAAAGTACAGAGGTTTGGTTTAGGACTTAAAGTCCCTGTATCCTATCCACACGGTCATCCAGAGGGTACCCCCGATGGACCTTGCATTTTGCGGGGCTTATTCAACTAATTTCCTGAACTTTATTTCCAGTGGCCCAAGCGCTGTTGCAACTGGTTGGTTGGCAATCATTTCTTGGCTAAGATTCCTCAGCAGTAGCTTCAGAATGACATCATAATTTTAGTAATAGATTTCTCCGGAATATTAAAGTGCAGGGTTTTAACCCCTCCGCAGGGACCAATAAAAAAAGCCGGACCCGAAAAGCCCGGCTTAGTCTTAGGTACTGTAAACAGTACTTCTTCTAACATTCAACATCCTGGAAATCAGCATCCCAGCAAAGGCGCTGTTCAGCCCCCACCTGGTAATATCCTCCGGCTCCTTCTTCCCAAAAAACCAGAATATCATCTCCCGATGAATCAGTCATTGAAATAGTGAACTCACTTCCATTCTGGCTGTAGTTGTAGGTGGAAGAAACCGTCCCTTCCGCATAAATTTCAGACACGATAGTCACTGCAGATTCGTCCTCTTTTGTCCAGTTTGTGGTCAGAATGGGTGTTTCCTGGCTGGTATCTTCATTTAACTCATTAAAGGTCCACTGGCCCGAATCTCCTTCTTTGGATACCGCGCCTTCAATCATTGTATAATCTTCTACAACGTTTCCTTGTCCGTCATCAAACGACCAGTCCATTGTCCATAAAATCTCTGAAGAGGTTTCTTCGGCAGTAAGTTTAATAGATATGGACTGTCCCTGTGCAGAATAGTTGTAATCCCAAACCCATGCCCCATCTTCGTATTCCGCTTCAGATTCATTAGTGGCTGAAAAGTATCCGGAGTACATGTTGCCCAGCATGGTAATCGTACTCATGCTAAGCGCATAATATTTTGCTTCGTTGAAATTCTCGACCGTTACTTTAGCCGCTTTCTGGGGATTATTATCCTCGAAATAAGCGATATCCGGTTCTATAGATGTAAAGGAAGGAAACTCCGGTGGTTCCCCATCGGGACCTGAAGACGAGGGATCGTCTCCACAGGATACCGATACCAGTGAAAATGTGAGCAAAAGAATGAATAGTTTGGCAGATAAATGCAATCTCATAGTTTTATCAATTAGTATTAAGTGTTAATTCAATGGTTCACTTAATACATGCGAGAAAAAACTATGAGAAGGGTCAAAAACTTTAGAAAGTCTCTTTCTTGTCTTTCAATGCTTTGTAGAGTAACTCGCGGGCTCTAAAGATGTGTGCTTTTACCGTACCCAGGGGTAAGTCCAGTATGTCAGCTATTTCCTGGTAGGTCTTTTCTTCCATATGCCGCATTTCGATAACGGCCTTATACTTCTCCGGCAGGTTTTGAATGGCATCCTGCACAATCTGCTTCCGCTGCTTCTTCATCACCGGCTCATCGGTAGAATAGGTTTCATCCGGAAGCTGAATTTCCATTTCCCCGTCTTTGGTTTTGTAAGGATCGTTAATGGAAAGTGTCTTCAGCTTCTTCTTGCGCAGATAGTCAATGGTATGATTGGTGGCAATACGGTACAGCCAGGTAGAGAAAGCATACTCATTGCTATAAGTAGAAAGGTTGTGAAAGGCCTTCATGAATACTTCCTGTACCAAGTCTTCCACCAGCTCCACTTCCTTAATCATTTTACGAATGTGGAAGTACAGCGGCTTCTGGTATTTATCTACCAGTTTTTTGTAGGAAGCTTCATTGCCCGATAATGCTTCAGCAACAAATTTGTCGTCTTCCAAACTACTGGCTGACGCATTAGGGCGTGGCGACTGATTTTGATTTTCGGTCTTGTTGTCTGACATATGCTTTTTTGTTCGGCCCCTAAAATACAAAGCCTTTGGCAAATGAAAACAGCTTTTTTGAGCCTTTTTGAATTTCCTTTACGCATGTAATACTGAAACCTGTTTTCAACACTAATACTAACCAATTTTATCAATCATCATGAAAAAATTAACCGCTTCAATTTTTATCCTCTTATTCACCGCACTTTCATTTCAAAGTGCAAAAGCCCAGTTTGTAAAAGCTGGCGCCGGACTTATGTACGGAACCGAAATTGAGCAACCGGGCATCCGGGTAGATGGCGTATATCAAATCAATGAAGAATTCAGGGCTGTTGCCGACCTCGGCTTTTTCTTTCCCAATGAAAATGAATTTGGCAACGGCAACTCCACTACGGTTACCTGGTGGGAATTAAACATCAATGGAAACTACATTTTCTACACCAATGAAGAAAACAACCTCATGGCTTACGGTATTGGAGGCCTGAATTATCTAAATGTGAACGTTGAGAGCGATGGTCAGTTTGCCAGCAGTTACTCCGATTCTGAAATTGGGCTAAATGTTGGAGTGGGTGCCGAGTATCCGCTTGACTTCGCTGATCTCTTTGGTGAGCTAAAGTATGTGTTAGGAGATGCCGATCAACTCAATATCGGAGCCGGTCTGCGTTTCAATTTCTAAATGAAACCCAAGACCGTAAGTAGTAGCTTATCCCTCATTGCGTATGCAGTGAGGGTTTTTTATGATTTTCATTCTTGTTCGCCGATCGCTAATCGGTCCATTGATCTATCGTAAATCTTTGGGTAACATCTTTCGGTTTTGCCCGGGTAAGGTGTAAAAATGAAATAGAATCAAACCGAAGTCCTGCATGAGAAGATTAGCGAATGATCGATGGACCGAACAGCGACTTGCGAAGTTTATATCCTTTTAGTGCTTTTGTGTTTTCGTGGCAAGACCATCTGCGGAAATCAGCGACCTACTCTGCGAAATCCGCAATTAAAATGGCACCGTGGTCTCACGCAGAGTCACGCAGATGAAAACGAAAATATCGCCGACTAAATAAGCAATTAAATGCTTTTTGATCTCCTTTACTTCGCCGGTCTCAACTCGCTGATCGATCTATCGCAAATCTGTTTGCAGTAGCTTTCGGGGCTGAAGGGCAAACCGTAGAACAGAAATAGCATAAAACCGAACGCTCCTTCAGGCAGATTGGCGATTACTCGATAGATCGACTTGCGACTTGCGAAGTTCTTATCATTTACATGGCTATTCACTCTTCAATAATGCACCATGACGAATACCGCCGGTAGAAACTTTGATGTGCTGCAACTTAAAATGCTGCATAAAACCTTCCAAGATGAGCATACCGGCTAAAAATATATCAGCACGCTTTTCCAGCATCCGGGGATTTAATGGAATCAGTTCTTCGTACGGCTCCTCTTTGAACCACTCAATAACCTGCTGTACTTTTTCCAGAGACAATGCAAAACCATTGAGTTTTTCGGGCTGATACTCGGTTATGCCCTGCGCCAAGGCAGCCAATGTGGTTAAAGTACCCGCTACGCCAACGGCCTGAATAGTCTCAGCCGCTTCAAACGGGCGACTCCCAAAAAGCCGGGCTATTTCTGCCTGGCAGTCAATGATTTGCGCTTCGGTGGGCGGATTGTCCTTCAAAAAACGCTCCGTATATCGCACTGATCCCATATCAAAAGAATGCGCGTCTTTAATATCTCCCTCAAACAACTGGGCTATCTCCGTACTTCCTCCCCCGATATCCAATATCAAAGTCTCCGTCTCAGAGGTAATTTCTAACATCGAAAGGGCGCCAGCAGCGGTCCACTCAGCTTCTTCCCTCCCACTCAGCAGACGTATGTCAAAACCGGTCTGTTTCTTCACCTCTGCCATAAACTCCTCACGATTGGCCGCATCCCGAACTGCACTGGTAGCTGTCACCGTAACCTTTTCTACGGTTGGGTAGTCTGCAGCTAAACGGGCTTTATACTCAAGCAAGGCTTCAATCACTCTTTGTGTGGCTTCCGGGTTGATGTTTTTGTCGGCATCTACGCCTTTGCCCAACCGGGGCACACGTTGCTCTTCATGCACGGGATTCAGCTGGACGTCTTCCAGCTTTCCTACCAGCAAAAGCACGGTGTTAGTTCCAATGTCTATGGCCGCATTCAGGCTTCCAGCAGTATCGCGATCCACTCTTCTAACTGTTTTGTTTTAAGGTGATTTAATTTCTCAAGCGCCGGCTGCTTCAGCATGGTCTGTTCATCATCTTCCAGCAACCCGGAAAGCAGAATTCGTCCGTTTTCTTTCAGCCGGGGCACCAACATAGGCAACAAATCAATCAGCGCATTCCGGTTGATGTTGGCAAGAATCACGTCGTATTTCTTTCCCTCGGGAATCACTTCGGTAGAACCCAATTTTACTTCCAGGTTCTCTACCTCGTTGAGTAAAATATTTTCTTTGGCATTGGTCTCACTCCACTCGTCTACATCAAAACCAAAAGCGGAAGTTGCTCCCAGCTTAAGGGCTGCAATAGCAAGAATTCCGGTACCCGTTCCGGCATCCAGAATTTCATCGCCCTCATCCACAATATCAGGCAGCCATTCCAGAATTAATCGGGTGGTGGCATGATAGCCGGTACCAAAGGCCATCTTCGGATCGATCATCAGCTCAATCTTATCGCCAATGTCATCCGGACTTTGCGACCAGGTGGGGTGCACATAAAACTTACCGATGGTCTGGGGCTTGATGGTGCGCTCCCAGGCCTCGTTCCAGTTTTGATCCGGAATCACACGTTCATTTAAAATAGCGGACTCCCCTCCCAAGGCCATTAGCTTCTTCTCAATTTCCTCTCTCTTGGAATCATCAAAACGGCTGGTGGGTATGCTGGCTACCAGTTCATTATCCAATTGCTCAAAGCCTTCAAAATCTAAATCAAACAACTCAGCTATCAGCAATTCCTGAAAATCATCCTGTACCGAAATGCGCAGTTCTATGTATTCCATGTGCTTTTATAAGCGATTGTAAATTAATTCAGCCATCACATCTCCCACCGCTTGCAAGGTTTCTTTGCTGATGATGGTCATGTCGTCATTATGAGTATGCCAGTAGGGAGCAAACTGTGCCTGCCCCTGTGGCCCGCGTTGGTGGTTGATAATATTAATAATGGGAATTCCGGCTTGTTCATTCACAATTACGTGGTCATCGGAAACTGCGGCACCCTGCTCGTTCAGGAAGAGATCATCATAGCCTTCTTCACGGGCTATATTCCATACTTCTTCAACCAGATTTGGGGCATATCTAAGTGAAAATAATTCTTTGGGAAATTGAGCATTTTCTGCCCCCACCATATCCAGCAAAATCCCAAAACGGGGACTATATCCCGGAACGGGAGGATTATTCGCCCAATACCGCGAACCTAAAAAATACTTGTTCAAACTCCCTGATTTCCCGTAGTCCTCCCCGTCAAACAATACAATATCCACACCAAGGGGCGGCGGATTTTCCTCAAACATACGCGCTAATTCAAGTAACACGGCTACCCCGCTTCCGCCATCATCTGCACCAACAATGCCTTCGTCGGTTCGGGTTGAATCCATATCAGCCCTTGGCCGGCTGTCCCAATGCGCCGACAACATAATTCGGTCGGGCGAAGTAGTGTTAAAAGCGGCAATCACATTCCCAAGCTCCAGCTGTTCGTCGTATCCTTCAGCCGCAAATTTTTGGGTAAATACCGCATTACTTCCGGCATATCCTTCCAACTTTTCTTCAAACCAATTCATGGCTTGTTGATGGGCCTCTGAGTTGGGTACGCGCGGACCAAAATCCACCTGTTTTTGGACAAAGCTATAAGCCGAATCTCCGGAAAACTCTGGTACGTTTCGCCCCTTTTCAGAAAACTTCAGTCCCGCACCTTCATCCGAAGAACAGCCCCATACAAAAAAGAAAAGTAAAAACGGGATGTAAAGCTTATTCATTTTCATCTCGATGCACCATAGTAGCTGATGATTGGGCAACCGGGTAGATCACCGTGTCCATAATATTGACATGCGGCGGACGGTTCGCTACAAACAGAATAATTTCTGCGATATCCTGGGCTGTAAGCGGATCAATGCCTTCGTAAACGGCATCGGCTTTTTGCTTGTCGCCGTCAAAACGTACTTCGCTAAATTCCGTTTCTACGAGGCCCGGCGAAACCATGCTAACGCGTACGTTGGTGCCGTGTAAATCTTTCTTGGTAGCTTCGGTGATGGCCTTCACCGCGTGCTTGGTTCCGCAATATACTACCCCACCGGAATAGGCTTCATGTCCGGCCGTGGAGCCCACATTAATGATATGACCGGCTCCGCGCTCTTTCATTTGGGGTGATAACAATCGGGTCATATACAACAGACCCTTCACGTTGGTATCAATCATGGTCTCCCAATCCTCGAAATCAGCCTGATCAACGGGATCGGTCCCTTTGGCCAGTCCGGCATTATTTAGGAGGATATCAACCGGAACCGAAATACCCTCTACAAAACTCTCGCAAGCTTTGCGATTTCGAATATCAAAAGCAGCTGTTTGTACAGAAATATCAAACCGACTTTCAAAATCTAGCTTTATTTCCTTCAATCGCTCTTCTCTTCGACCGGTTAGAATCAGGTTTACCCCTTGCTCAGCAAATAGTTCAGCTGATCTTAGCCCAATACCCGATGTGGCTCCTGTTACAACGGCCGTTTTACCTTTCAGGCGGTTCATGGCTTAAGCGTTAAGCATTTCAACCAAACGTCCGGCATTCAACACTTTGCTTTCCTGGAAACTATCCCCCATAAACTGGATGCCATAAGGCAGGCCGTTGCTATGAGTTCCGGCCGGCACGCTGATGCCGCAAATACCCGCAAGGTTGGCCGTAATCGTGTACACATCATTGAGGTACATCTGCACGGGATCGTTCAAGGTTGAGCCCAAATCAAAAGCCGTGGTTGGAGCCGTCGGACTCACAATCACATCTACTTTCTTGAAAGCCTCTTTGTAATCATTTTGAATGAGGCGGCGTACTTTCTGTGCTTTGCCATAATAAGCATCGTAATAACCGGCACTCAGCACGTACGTCCCAAGCATGATGCGTCGCTTAACCTCGGTACCAAATCCTTCAGTACGGGATTTTTTATAGAGACGGATCAGGGCTGAATCCATTTTAGCCAACTCTTCCTGTAATTCAATTTTCTTCTCGCCTTCAGCCAGATCGAATTGCTCTTTAAGGGCAATCTCTTCTTTCTTGAGTTCATCCAGCATTTCTTCTTTATCGGCGCGGTGCCCATAGCGGATACCATCGTACCGCGCCAGGTTACTGGAAGCTTCTGCCGTTGCAAGAATATAATAGGTCGCAATGCCAAACTTGGTATGTGGCAGGTGGATGGGAACCAATTCTGCCCCATCAGCTTCGAGCTTATCCAGGATGCTTTCAATCCCTTCTTTAATTTCTTCATCCAGGCCTTCCGCAAAAAATTCTTCCGGAACCCCGATTTTAATATTCTTATCAGGATTTTGAACCGCAGCTACATAATCATCTTTCTCTATGTGAGAAGAAGTATTGTCCTTTTCATCAAAGCCGGCAATCACGTCGAGTACACGGGCTGTGTCTTCCACGGAATGCGCCAGCGGACCAATACAATCAAAAGAGGATGCGTAGGCTACCAGTCCCCATCGGGAAACGCGTCCATAAGTTGGCTTCAATCCAACCACCCCGCAATAAGAAGCAGGCTGGCGAATAGAACCGCCGGTATCGGAACCAAGCGTGGCCTGGGCCATGTTGGCAGCAACAGCGGCTGCACTTCCTCCGGATGAGCCTCCGGGCACTTTAGATGTATCGCGCGGGTTTTTCACGGCGCCAAAACTGCTGTATTCCGTGGTGGATCCCATGGCAAATTCATCCATGTTCAGCCGCCCTATAAAGATGGCATCTTCGGCACGCAAACGCTCAATTACCGTGGCGTCATACACACTTTCAAAATTTTCCAGGATCTTTGACGCACAAGTGAGCTTCTTTCCGCGCTCAGAAATTACATCTTTGATACCCATAACTACCCCGGCAAGCTTTCCGGCCGTACCATCTTCCATCTTTTTTTGGATGGTTTTAGCCTGCTCTAAGGCTTCATCAAAATGAGTAGCTGTGTATGCATTAATTTCAGAATCTTGAGCTTCAATTTGCTCAATATATTGCTGAACAATTTCGGTGAGCGTAGTTTCTTTGTTTAAGACTTTGTCGCGAGTCTCTGCTATGGTCATGAAGTTAACTATCTGCTTTATTTACTTTTAGAAGAGGTTTCTTCGTGGTTTGCGGCATCCTGTATATCTCGGGAACTGTCTTCAATTTCCTTCTTGATATCTTTGGAAGCCTGTCGGAATTCTTTAATACCTTGCCCCAGTCCACGGGCTAATTCCGGGATACGCTTGGCTCCAAACAGAACCAAAATCATAATGGCAATGATCAGAATCTCAGGGGCGCCTAAACTGCTAAACATAAAATAATCCTCTTAGGATTTAGTTGATGTATTTGTGCGAAGATAACAATATTTTCGGCACGAATTTGGAACAAAAATTTTATTTATTCACTTGTGTTTTAATAACACATGTGTTTATTACACTCATTCATTTTTAAAAAAACCACTTTACTATGATTTGGACCGTTGAATTAGCCGCAGCCTTAGACGACGCCCCGTTTCCCGCCACCCGGGCCGAACTTATTGAATGGGCGGAACGTAATGGCCTGCCCAAGCAGGTGATCGTTAACCTGGAAGAACTTGAAGAGATCGAGCAGGGAGAGGAGCCGGTGTACGAAGGTATTGAAGATATCTGGCCTGATTACATCCGCAAAGAAGATTTCTTCCATAACGAAGAAGATGAAGGCTTTGATTACGACGACGTGTAAGTCGCCCCGCTTAGCTTTAAAATAAAAGATGGATACGGTTGTTCTTGTACCTCACAGCAACCGTTTTTTCTATATCACTTTGTCTTTGTCAATACAATCGATCCTGCAAAATGTATTTTTCATCTGCCTGATGGCGGTAATGGGATTGTTTTGTACTACTCCCGTGCTGGGACAACAAAATGAAAGCTCCACCGACGATCTGGTTCGCAGGGTTCGCTTTTCCGGCAACAATGAAATTAAAGACCGGACACTCGAAACCCTGGTACGCACCCGTACCAACCGCGAGTTTCTGAGCATTCCCGGCTTTACCCCCTGGTATTATATCTGGAGAATTTCGGACGGGCGTTTCGGTGAAGATCCCGTCTACCTGAATCCACAGACCGTTGCCAATGACATGGAACGTATAGCCCTTTACTATGAATCTCAGGGCTTCCTGGACGTTGAGGTTGATACTACCATCGTGGAATATCGTACCGACCGTGTTGAGGTTTCTTTTATCATTGATGAAGGAGCGGCTTACTACGTGGATACGCTCTCCTATTCAGGCATTCCGGAATTTTATGAGGAAGGCATGAAAAGTGATTTCATGGAATCGAGTCCCTTGACGAAAAAGCGGATTAACGACAGTACTTTTACTGCCGGCTGGCAATATAGTACTGAACGCTTAAGTACCGAACAGCAGCGAATTATCAGTTTTCTTAAAAATAACGGATACGCTTCCGTCCAGCGTGATTCTGTAATTGCCCTGGTAAAAGCCGACACGGCCGGCAACGCAAACCGGCTGGCTGTTCAGTACCGCATAAATGCCGGCGAAACCTATCGATTTGGAGACATCCGCGTTAGACTTGCCGATACCGAACCCCCGGATACCTACAGCCAGCGCGATACACTGATTGGGCCTCCGCACACTCGAGACAGCACCAATACCATCTACCTGGCCAAAGAGCCCGGTGCTCAATCTACTTTTAACCTGTTATCCAGCCAGCTGTTATTCCGTCCAGGTGATTTATACAATCATTCTCTATACCTGGAAACCGTGAATGAATTCCAGAACCTGGGAATGCTGTATATCCAGCGGTTTAGCCAAAATGAGAATCAATCTTCGCCAGACTTTTCCCGGGAAGAAATACCCTCTTATTTCGATCTTAGGACGCTAACCAAGCATAGCATTTCAACCGAATTGTTTGGGATGAAACGCTACGGATTTGGTACCGGCTTCGGCGTGGATTACAAAAATAATAATGTATTTGGCAATGCAGAAAACCTAACCATCGGGGCCAATGCCAGCTTCGAGTTTGTGAGCCCTTCGGTGTTGGAAGAAATTGATACCACCGCCACACAATCTTCCATTTTCAGAAGTTATGAATTACGTGGTGAATACTCGGTACCCCGACTGAACTTCCCCTTTTCTGCGCTGGATAATCAGCCCGGTTTCACCAGTGGTATCACCCGGTACCTGTTATCCTACAGCCGTTCCGATCAGCTTTTGTTTGATATTAATTCCGACGTACGCTTTAATATGCGCTATGAGGTCAATCACACACCAAAGTTCTCCAGCTTTCTGGATTTATTGGAACTGGATATTGTGGACACCAACCCCTCTGATGCGTACATCCGCAACCTTCGAAATGAATTTGGCACCGATACACTTCAGGATGGCACCATCGTAGATGCTTTTGAACTCCAGCGTATTTTGGAAGATTTCAACCCGCAGGTTTCCTCTATTATCCGGTACACCGTGCGCCTTCAGGATACCGATCTTATAAAACGTAATCAGGGCTATTACGGCGAGTTCGCGTTCTCAATTGGTGGAAATATCCCTTACCTGGCTGACCGCTATATCTTCTCTCCCGATACCCTGGAAGGTAACCTCCCTTCCCTCTTCAATCTGAGCGAAAACAGTTTACGCTACAGCCGGTTCCTGAAATTATCAGCTGATTACCGCCGCTACATCCCTCTCTCGCCCAGCAGCGTGTTTGCATGGCGCGTGTTCGGTGGTTATGCGCATCCGTATGGCAACAGCAATTCTATCCCGCTAAACCGGCGTTTCTTTGCCGGCGGAAGTAACGACATCAGAGGCTGGGGGCCTTTTCAGCTTGGTCCCGGCGAAATAGCCACCGACAACGTAAATATTCCCGGTGGTGAAATTAAACTTGCCGCATTTGCTGAAACAAGACGTATATTCATACAAAACTTCCTGGGAGCCAATTGGCACTTTGCCTTATTTGCGGATGCAGGCAACATCTGGTATGGCCCAAAAAACGACTTCCGGGATGAAAACAACCAAGACCGTTTAGAACAGGGTCGGTTTCGGTTTGATAATTTTTATAAGCAAATTGCCGTATCCGGCGGTCCTGGCATACGCCTGGACTGGGAATATGTGGTGGTTCGGTTTGATTTTCCCTTCCGCCTGCACGACCTTCAGAGAGGTTGGTTCGAAAACAAGCAGATGTATTTTAGTTTTGGCATCGGCCACTCCTTTTAACAACACTCGTTGCCTTATGTTTAACAGAATAAAACGCCTAAAAAATCAGTCTGATATTGTATTTAACTCCCGCTTTCTGGCAAACTTGAATCCTGCTGAGCGGTATGAGTTCTTGCAGCTATGCCACAACCGGAGTTATAAGGAAGGGGAATATGTATTCTACAAAAACGATCCCGGCACCGGCATGTATTTTATTGAAGAGGGGCAAATAGAGCTCAGTCTTAAAACTCTGGCCGAATCGGAACAGGAAAGCGGCGAATTTCCCCGATTGGAACTGGCTTCACCCGACAGTTTTGGGGCTCTTTCCATTGGCTACGATTTACGGCGAAAATCTTCAGCCCGCTGCCTCGCCGATTGCAAACTGCTTGGTTTCTTTAAACCCGATTTTGAAGTACTGAAAGACCGGCATCCCAAAATTGCGGTAAAATTTCTGCAAACCCTTGCCAACATTGCCCTGCGGCAACTTGACACCACCACCCAAAAACTGGCTGAAATCTCTGATGAGCCTACCGCATTGGGCATTCAATTTGAAACGTATTACGAAGATCAACATCAAGAATCTGTATAAAGAATGGCATTAAAAAAAGGTCATGAAGTTGAATTAGACATCATTGACGCAGCTTTTAAGGGGAAAGGTTTGGCCAAAGTAGACGGCCTGGCTGTATTTGTACCCAATACCACCCCCGGCGACAAAGTGAAAGCCCGCATCATCAAGAAAAAGAAGAAGCACCGCGAGGCCAAGCTGCTTGAAATTCTGGAACCCAGTCCTCACCGTATCGAACCCAAGTGCCAGCACGCTACTGTTTGTGGCGGGTGCAGCTGGCAGCACATCCCCTACGCCAAACAGCTGGAATTTAAAACCCAGCAAGTGCGCGATCACATTGAGCGAATCGGGAAGCTGGATGGCGGAATTGTGAAGGATGGCCTGGGTGCAGAGCGCGATTTCTATTATCGCAATAAGATGGAATACAGCATCAGCAATAAACGCTGGCTGACGGAAGAGGAAATCCGCAGCGACGAGTACGTAGATGATTCGGCCTTTGCGGCCGGCTTACACGCTCCCGGCCGTTTTGACAAGATTCTAAACCTGAAGGAGTGCCACCTGCAGGTACCGGAGTCTTTTGAGATACTGGATTTTGTTCGCAATTACTGCATTGAACACGGCATCACCCCTTACAACACTTTCGATAACGAAGGACTGATGCGGCACGTGATGATTCGCAATTCGCATCACACCGATGATTTTATGGTGAACCTGGTTACCTACCGGGATGAGCCTGAGATCATCCAAAAAATGAGCGATGCCCTGCTGGAGGAATTTCCCTTTATCACTACGGTGGTGAATAACGTGAATGATACGAAGAGTCCTACTGCCGTTGGACGCTTCGAGAAAGTAATCCACGGCCCTGGATACATTGTAGATCAAATCGGGGAGTTTACGTTCAAAATTCACCCCAATGCATTTTTCCAGACCAATACCTTGCAAGCCGAGCGTCTTTACGAAGTGGCCCGTAACTACGCCGAAATCAAGGAAGGTGATGTGGTATATGACCTGTACTGTGGCGTAGGTACGCTGAGCTTATTTATGAGCAAAGCGGCCGAGAAAGTACTGGGAATCGAATTGGTTGATGTGGCCGTTGAAAATGCAAAATTCAATGCCAAAGAGAATGGAGTGGAGAATGTCTCTTTTGTGAAAGGAGATATGAAAGATGTGTTCACACAAGAAATGGTTGAGGAATTTGGAGCACCTGATGTGCTCATCACCGACCCACCCAGAGCGGGCATGCACCCGGATGTTGTGGAACGCCTGTGCGAACTCAAAGTACCTCGCTTAGTGTATGTGAGCTGCAATAGCTCTACCATGGCCCGTGACCTACAGGAACTCAAAGAAGTATACGAATTGGAAGAGGTTCAGCCTGTGGATATGTTTCCTCAAACCTACCACATCGAGGCCGTAGCTAAATTGACCTTGAAGGATTGAGGTTGAGCCTGTATTTGTAGAACCCTCATTTCCCGGCTGTTATTCATATTGGATAATTATTCAAAAGGGAGATAAGTGGATAAGGACATAGGGTTTTAGTTCTTGTAGTTTACATCCTCCTAATTAAAGCCCCATTTCAATGCTCCCTGTAAACATTAGCGGCAGTCCAGTCATCTACAAGAACATACTATACTTTGCAAACTTGGCGCTCTTTGCGGTTTTAATATCACAGAAGTAAAAGCAACAGCAACAACCACAGGACAGGAATCCCTTCAACCCAGAAAGAAGCATAAAATGCTGGTTGATAGACTCTGGAAATCACCAACATCGTGCCGGTAACGCAGGCCATTACCGAAAGTACAATGGTTTGCAAGGGTTTAAACGTAGTTTCTGCAAAGTTGAGCAGGACCACCATAATCAACAGCGCCACTCCCAACCATTTAGTTTTTGAGACACCCAGCAACTGAGGGATGGTAGCCAATTCTTCCTCGTCATATTTCAAATCACGGATTTCGAAAGGCAAAATTAGCACTACTACAAAGAGGAATCGCTGTACCGCTTCAATCCACATATCTAAAACGGGTACCTGGGGTTGATTCTCCAAAGGCAAAATCACCGTAGCCCCTGCCCAAACCAGCGCAATAACAAATACTTTCATGCCTTGAAGACTTCTCAGATTGCGGTTGCGAAACAAAGGCACGGCATACAACAGGGTAAGTACTCCCAAAAAAGCTGCCGATAATAACTGGTTAATGCTCAATCGAAAAGCTACGAGCACCAGCAAAATCATCATCAGAATGGTGAAAAACCGGATGGATCGTATAGCCGGGGTCTGCTCGATATGATGCAGGTTGGCGATACCCGCATATTTCACAAAGTTATAGCCAACCACGGTTCCCAAAAACACAAAAAGAATCAGATAGATATCGGCTGGCAGCCCAAATTCCAGCATACTCAACCAGGTAAAAGCAGCAGTAGCCATAGCTACGTGAATGCTGGCTTGTATGTAGAAAAGAAAAAGTTTTTTGGCTATCTGCATTTCTTGAACTTAGCCACCTGTCTGCTTATATAAAACTGAAATTTAATACTACTCATTGGATATTAACTCCACCAAATAAACACCATCATGTTCAACGCCGTTTTCGATCACTACACCATAAAAGTGAAAAACCTGGAAGAAAGTGCTGCATTTTATTCCGATATACTGAAACTATCTCCTATTGAGAACAGAACAGAGAAACCACATATTCGGTGGTTCTCGCTGGGCGAAGACAGAGAACTTCATCTGGTGAAAGGCGAGACCGAAGGCATACAAACCAACATTGGCATACACATAGCACTCAGGCTCAAAGATTTTGACGTGTTTTTGGCTCACCTCGAAGAAAATGACATCACCCCGCACAATTCCAAAGCAAAGCCTAATGCCACTACCGTCCGTGCCGATGGCATCAACCAGGTTTATTTTCAGGATCCTGACGGATATTGGATTGAAGTGAATGATGCGGTATAGCTATTTGGTTCAACCTGTTGTAACATTTTAAAATTCTGTCATCCAAAGCATTAGTTTTCATCTATGAAAATCTCCATTATTGGTGCCGGTATCGGGGGATTAGCTTCCGCTTGCCTGCTGGCTGCAAAAGGACATCACGTCGAAGTATTTGAGAAGAACGAAACTGTGGGCGGCAAGATGAACCTTGTGGAAGCAGATGGATTTCGCTTTGATACTGGTCCCAGCCTGCTCACCATGCCCTTTGTGCTCGAGCAACTGTTTGAGGAGTGCGGCTCAAAACTGTCCGATTATCTGGAATTGGTTCCCTTATCTCCCCTTTGTCGTTACTTTTACCAAGATGGAACCGTATTCGACAATTACGATAACCGGGCTGCTACTTTGAAAGAAATAAAAGCTATAGCCCCTGAAGACAGCGTCGCTTACACGGCTTTTCTGGAGTATTCTGAATCGTTGTATCTTAAAACATCCAATGCATTCATCTTCAATCCCTTGTATGAACTGCAAGATTTCAAGGAACTGGATCTGCTCAGTTTTTTCGGGATTGATGCCTTTTCCACCGTCAGCAAACGGGTGGATTCGTATTTTAAATCGCCCTACTTGCGAAAGTTCTTTAAACGCTTCACCACTTACAATGGCTCATCCCCTTTTCAGGCGCCGGCAACCTTAAATGTTATTCCTCATGTGGAACTTAACCAGGGTGGTTATTATGTGAAAGGGGGGCTCTATACTATCGCTGAGAGCCTGTTTGATCTTGCTAAATCACTGGATGTGCAATTTCATTTTGGAGCGGATGTTGAAGAAGTAGTGATTAAAGACCGGCAAGCCGGCGGAGTTCGTTTAGCCAATAATGACGTTTTTAACGCACATTTAGTCATTTCTAACAGTGACGCTACCGAAACCATCGTTCAGCTGCTTCCGGCTTGCTGCACCCCATCGCGTAAAAAAGAAAAGGCAAAAGATATAGAACCCTCCTGCTCAGGTTTTGTATTGATGCTGGGAATTGATAAGAGCTACGAACAACTACGTCATCATAACATCTTTTTTACCGAAGACTACAAGCAGGAATTTCAGCAAATCTTCCGGAAAAAAGTGATGCCGGATGATCCCACTATTTATGTAGCCAATACCTCATTTTCCGATCCTGATCATGCCCCGGATGGCGGTTCAAACCTGTTCATTTTAGTAAACGCTCCTTATCTCTCCGAAAATTACAACTGGTCTGAGAACGATAAAGAATATGGAGACAAGGTGATTCGATGTTTGGAGAAAAGGGGATTAGAAAACTTGAGTGATCATATTCAGTTCAGAAAAAGTATCACACCGGTAGATTTTTACGAAAAATATCGCTCCAACAAAGGCAGTATTTACGGCACATCATCCAATAATAAATTTTCTGCCTTTGTGCGTCCTCGAAATAAATCCCGAGATATAGATGGACTCTATTTTGTAGGAGGCTCTACCCATCCCGGCGGAGGTATCCCTTTAGTGGTTCAATCCGCGTTTAATGCCCTTAAACTCATCGAACGCCATGAAACTGATTTTTAGCTAGAACACTTCAGTGTTTAGTGTTCCTTGTTGAATGTTCGAGGTTCTTCAGTCCATATCCAGGTTAATCACTTCTACATTATGGATACTCCCTTCCACAATTTCGAAACGAACCAGGGTACGGTGTTTATGGAAACCCTGACGACCCGCAGCTCCCGGATTCATATACAACATTTTGTTTAAATCCTGATCCCGGGAAATGCGCAGAATATGAGAATGCCCGCAGATGAACAATTCGGGTGGATTTTCTTCCATTTCGCGCCGTATGGGTATGCAATAACGGCCGGGGATACCCCCAATATGTGTCATCCAAACATCCAGTCCTTCTCGCTCAAAGCGTTGATGCAAAGGATATTCCTTACGAATATCTTCACCGTCTATATTTCCGTATACGCCCACTACAGGTGCAATTTTTTTAAGCTCATCGGCCACCTTCAAGGTGCCAAAATCGCCTGCATGCCATATTTCATCACAGTCTTCGAAATATTCGAACACCTGAGGATCAAGGTAATTATGTGTATCTGAAATCAGCCCTATTTTGATCATACTTTTTGTATCATCTGAAACTCCAAGATTGCCGGGCAAGGTATCATTTTAAACTTGCTTATTCCGGCATATTTTATCAACAACCGTTAAAAAATATTCATTCATTGAAAGGCATAAGCATCATAATAGTTACCTGGAATGCGCTGGAACTCCTGAAAAAGTTTCTGCCTTCCGTAACGGAAACCGATTATTCTGATTTTGAAATTATCATTGCCGATAACGCCTCTGATGATGGATCCAAAGAATGGATCAGGTCAACGTATCCGGAAGTTAAAATTGCTTCCTTTGATCGAAATTACGGCTATTGCGGGGGAAATAACAGAGCTGTGCCCTTTGCCGAGAAAGAAATTTTATTGTTCCTTAATAATGACGTAAAAGTAGAAAAGGACTGGTTACATGGAATTTCTTCTGCTTTTGAAGAGGATCACACGGGAGCCGCTCAGCCAAAGTTGAGAGCGTTCAGAGAGCCGGACTATTTCGAATATGCGGGAGCAGCCGGAGGCTTCATCGATCACTACGGGTATCCCTTTTGCCGCGGGCGCGTGTTTGATCACGTAGAACCGGATGAGTCTCAGTATGACGACCCCACCGATATCTTCTGGGCTACAGGAGCTGCCCTTGCCATTCGGAAAGATTTATTCATACAACATGGAGGATTTGACGAGGACTTTGAGTTTCATATGGAAGAAATCGACCTCTGCTGGCGCCTTCAAAACCAGGGCCATAAAATTCGGTATGTTCCGGATAGTACCGTTTATCATCTTGGGGGCGGTTCGCTGCCTATGGGATCTCCGCGTAAGGTGTATTACAACTTTAGAAACAGTTTATTCATGCTCTGGAAGAATTGTGCAGAGGAAGGTCTTTATAAGAAAATAACTCTTAGACTTATGTTGGATGTTGTAGCCGCCTGGAAAGCCCTGCTATCAGGCAAACCCAAAGAATGGTGGGCCGTTGCCCGGGCTCATGCCTATTTCTTCTCACATCTATCTTCTGTTCACAAAAAAAGAAAACAGCTGCAGCTAAAGCGTATACACCCCAATAACCCGCCAACAATGAAAGCTTTCAACCTGGTTTGGCAACACTTTGTGAAAGGAGTGAAACGCTTCTCTGACCTGCCGGATTAAGCTTGCCATTTCAGAGCTCATTACTGATTGGTTTTTGCCAGCAAAGCCCTTAACAGTATTTTATTCAAAAGGGAATATGGAGATAAGTAAATAAGGAATACTTTTTCAGGAAATTCTGGATAGAACACCAGTATGCTCAAGCAAAAATCTATTCCTGTACCTATATATAATCTTGTCTTAAATTTCCCTATTTCCTTATCTACTATCTCCCTATTGCACAACTATTTATTTGATTTTTCATACGCAATCTTTACGTTCCAAGGGGTCTTTTACAGTATTTAATAAAATTTATAACGGACATTACAGGCTATTAATGAGCACTTCCACTTACAGTGTAATACGCGGAACCGGCAGCTACATTCCAACCCGCCGTATTACCAATGAAGCATTTCTCGATAACGATTTTTTTGATGCTAACGGCAAACCTCTCGCAAAAGAAAATGCCGAAATCATTCAGAAGTTTTTTGAAATCACTGAAATTGAAGAAAGAAGATACGTTACGGATGATCTCGTTGCTTCCGACATAGCCTTTTTTGCCGCTAAAGATGCCATCGATTCATCAGGTATCAACCCCGAAGAACTGGATTACATTATGGTGGCTCATAATTTTGGGGATGTTAAAGCTGGCAGCAATCGTACCGACATGGTACCCAGCCTGGCTGCCCGGGTAAAGCACAAACTGGAAATCAAAAACCCAAACTGTATTGCTTATGATGTTCCTTTTGGATGTCCCGGCTGGCTGCAATCCATGATACAGGCTGATTATTTTATTAAATCAGGCGATGCCAAAAAAATTATGGTGATTGGAGCAGAAACATTATCCCGCGTTTCCGATCCGCATGATCGCGACAGCATGATTTATGCCGACGGCGCCGGAGCCACGATCCTGGAAGCCCGGGAAAGTGACAAACCCACAGGCATCCTTTGCCATAACACCCGCTCTGACACCCTGATCTATTCCAAAATGCTTTTTATGGATAAATCCTATCACCCCGACCTTAAGGATAAAGGCGATATTTATCTAAAAATGCATGGACGTAAGCTCTATCAATATGCCTTAACCAATGTACCTCAAGCTATAAAAGGAGCCATTGAAAAATGCGGTTTAGGCATTGAGGATATCAATCATATTCTTATACATCAGGCCAATGGTAAAATGGATGATGCCATCATTAAACGCCTGTACAAGCTTTATGATAAAGATGAAGTTCCGGAACACATCATGCCTATGACCATATCTTGGTTAGGCAATTCATCGGTGGCCACGGTCCCAACCCTGCTTGATCTGATGCTGAATGATGAACTGAAAGACTATGAAATCAACAAAAAGGGAACGTTGGTTTTCGCTTCAGTAGGTGCAGGTATGAATATCAATGCTATGGTATACCAAATGGAATAATTTCCCCGTTAAGTCACTTCAATACTTTAAAAAAGCCCTTTTAATATTAAGTGTAAAATATACATTTAATAAATAATTTACCTATGTTCCGGTTGTTAACAATAAAGTTGGAGGTCTTATGGAACACACCAAAACAAATATTTCTAAATACTTTTCAATATTCGCCCTGCTGATTTTAATTGGAGTAACGGATATTCTTCAAGCGCAAAGCAAGGAATACACCAATCCCCTTATTTTGCAGCGAGCTGATCCCTGGGTGTATCTTCACAGCGATGGCTATTATTATTTCACAGCTTCAGTCCCCGAATTTGACCGGCTGGAATTACGCAGGGCCAAAACCATTGAAGGCCTGGCTGATGCCGAACCAAAAGTTATCTGGCGCAAGCACGAAACCGGTCCGCAGGGTTCTCACATCTGGGCTCCTGAAATTCATTACATAGATGGCAAGTGGTACATCCATTACGCAGCCGGTGGTGCCGAAGATGTGTGGGCCATCCGCATGTACGTAGTAGAAAATGATTCCGAAAACCCCATGGAAGGCGAATGGGTAGAAAAAGGACAAGTTAAAACCAAGTGGGAAACCTTCTCCCTGGATGCCACCAGCTTTGAGCATGAGGGCACACGATACCTGGTATGGGCACAACACCCGCCAGAGATGGAAGGCAATACTGCCTTATATATCGCAGAGATGGAGAATGCCTGGACCATCAAACAACCGCAGGTGGAGATTACCCGTCCCGAGTTTGACTGGGAAATCCAACTGTACCGTGTAAACGAAGGAGCTGCTGTGATCAAAAGAAACGGCAAGATTTTTATGACCTATTCTGCCAGTGGCACCGATCATAACTATGCGGTTGGCTTGTTAACTGCAGACCAGGATGCCGACCTTTTGGATCCCGATTCCTGGAAAAAGTCAGAAGAGCCGGTATTCAAGACCTCCGAGGAAAACGGCATTTATGGCCCGGGACACAACAGTTTTACCACCACTCCGGATGGTGAAACTGACTTATTCATTTATCATGCACGCAGTTATAAGGAAATTGACGGCGATCCATTGAACGATCCAAATCGTCATACGCGCGTTCAGGTTCTTAAATGGAATGAGGACGGCACTCCAGATTTTGGTGTTCCACGTCCTGATAACGCTCCTACCGATCCTGAAAAACGAGATTAAACATCAGATTATCTTCTACAAAAAAAGCCCCGACAACGGGGCTTTTTTATTATATCTAAATTTTGATGATGTCACTACTACTCGGCAGGATCTACCCCTTCGGTGGTCATAATCACCCGCTTCATGGTTCCGTCTTCGTTGTAGTATAGATAATCAATAGACACGGATCTGCGGAAGCTTCCGCCCTGTGTAGGAATAACACCGGTGTGATAAATGAAGTAATCCTTACCCTTGTACTCGATGATGGCTTGGTGATTGGTGTTGGTGTTACCAGCCACTTCATTCAGGATATCCTGAAAGTAGTAGGGACCTTCAATATCGGTAGCCATAGCGTACGCTGTTTTTTCAGGGAATTTGTAGGCATAACTCAGATAGTAGTATCCATTCTTTTTATGCAACCATGGAGCTTCCGTAAAGTGCGGCAAATCAATGGTTTTAATTTCTCCTTCCAATTCAATCATGTTGTCCTTGAGCTTGGAATAATACAGTGCAGTATTCCCCCAAAACATATAGGCCTGACCGTCATCATCAATAAATACGGTAGGGTCAATATCATCCCAGGAAATATCGGTTGCTTTGGTCATATCGTTGCTAACCAGAGCAGATCCCCGGGCATCTTTGAATGGTCCAGTAGGGCTGTCAGATACGGCCACGCCAATGGCTTTACCTTCAATGATAGCATGGGTCACGGTGGTGTACCAATAAAATTTGCCGTCCTTTTCAATTACTTCAGCGGCCCAGGCATCTCCAGAAGCCCATTCGAAATCCGTGGCTTTTAGCGGCACGTCGTATTCTTTCCAATTCACCATATCGGTAGAAGAATACACCAGCCATTCATTGAGGTTGTAAAAACCATAACCGGGCTCAGCCTCATCATGGCCTACATACAAAAACACCGTATCCTCGTGAACAATAGCAGCGGGATCAGCAGTATATTTGTCGGTTATGATAGGGTTACCGGGTTCAGGAACGGGCTGTGCGCTTAACTCCTTGGTTGATTGCTGTGCCTGACAAGAAGTGCTCAAGAAGCACGCAAAAATAAACAGTGAAGGTTTAAGGTAATTTGATGAAAAAAACATAGGCTTGGTTTTAGGTTAATGGCTGCTTTTGCACACCCCCGCATAATAAGTGTACTTTATACGCTTAATATATTAAATCCCACTCATAATTCAACGATCTTTGTTAAGGCCGTTGTGTATTCTACCTATTGAGTAGAAACAAAAAAATTAGTTGGCAGCAGGATGTGTGCTCCAAAATAAAACTAAATTCCGGGTATTTGTTTACTTAACCTGAATTCGATATGAGAATGACGTAAAAATGGGCTAGTCATCCCGGTCAAGATGGAGCCAAGTGGAATCGCAGAACCGGGATCTCCCGATAAATGGCGAAGTACTCACCATTGTTCCGTTGTTGCCTGGCGTTGCTGGTGGTAAGGAGATCACGGGTCTGGGCACGCGATGACTACCCATGACAGGTTCTGGTAATCTCTTCAAAGGTGTTACCCCGATTTTGGGCAAAATTAGTGGCTCGCAATGATGACTTTTATATCAAACGGTCGTTTACTTAGTTTTTTTCATCCTCGTCCAGCCAGCCAAAGCGGCGCTGCAGAGATTCTATGGTGATGGAATGCCGTTCCGTGCCCCGGGTTCCCAACAAGTAGCCAATGGGTTCCATGCTTTCGATATTCTCACATACAATTTTAAACAAGCCAAGGTATGGAATAATGATAAGCATCCCCGGAAGTCCCCACACCATACCGGCAGCAATCAGCGAAAAGATAATGACCAGCGGATTGATCTGTACATAGGACCCGGTAATGTTGGGTGTGAGAATATTGTTCTCAATAAACTGAACCACAAAAAATTGTGCAATGACCGCAAAAGCAACGGTAGGTCCCTGTATCCCCAATACAAATACCAGTACCGCCCCGTAGCCTAATACGGTGCCAAGGTAAGGGATGAGGTTAAACAGCGCAGCGATAATGCCAAACAGCAAGGGATACTCCACCCCGATGAGATAAAAGCCGAGGGAGTTAAGCCCCATCAACGTAAAACAAACAATAACGAGTCCTTTGAGGTATTTGGGGACCACTTCTTCCGCCTGGTCCAGAATTTTTTGGGCCACTCCTTCCTCACTGTTATCAATCAGCATGGAGATAAAGGAGCGGAATTTATCACGATAAAAAAGCAGCAGAAAGGTGTACACCGGCAACAAGGCGATACTCAAAATGGTATTGGTGGTAGCTGTAAACGCCTGTTTGACGTACTCGCCGGTTTGGCTGGCACTGTCAATCCATCCGTTGATTGAGGATTCTGAGAAACCCGTGAATCCTGCCAAAATTTGCTTGAAGGCATCCAGGTTGGTCTCCACCTGTTCTTTAATTTCCGCAATATTATCCACAAAGCCGGAAAACAGTGCTATTAAGGTGTACACGATACCCGATAGAATGGCGAAAAAACTTAGTATTACGATCAGGTTGGTAGCTATACGTGGGACTTTCTTTTTTTCTAACCATTGGGCATACGGATAAAGCAAATAGGCCAGCATCACACTGAGGCAAAGGGGAACCAACAGCTTGCGGGTGAGTAAAAGGGCGGCAACAATCAAAAATGCAAAAGCCAGTCGTATAGTTGCCCGAAGTAATAGCGGGTATTTTTCCATAGGGTTATTTTTCACAAGTATACAGCATAGTGTAAAATATTTCTTATAAATGTTTATTCCTTAACCGCTTTTTTGTTCCGTATTACTGTTAACAGCAGGAATATCAACAGTTAAAAATTGAATAAATGATGCAGGATGCTATCGGGTTTGTGTCCATCCAGGGGAATACGAGCGGTAAATTGCCAATGGTTTGAATTTCTATTAGGTCCGCTTTCAATATCATGGATATAAGCATAATCAAACTGAAGGTATCCAAGGTTAATACCTCCTCCTATCGAACGGAAAGAATGCCCCTTATCCGGCTGTCCTGCATCCTGGTAGCCGAGACGAATTGCAAAGGTTTCCAGAAAAATTCCTTCGAGTCCTACGTGGCTCCAAATCTGTTCTCCCAAATCAGATTGCTGTGCCTGTCCATTCGACCAATGGTAGGTATCCCAACTTTTGAATAAAGCCTTAAAAGGTTTCATAGGAACATAACTTGAGTCTACGGTGCCATCATTGTTCCTGCTGACTTGAATTTCCCTGCGTACCATTGGTTTCGAAAGGGCCAGGGACAATGTACCCGTAAAGGTGTTCAGCCCCATGGTTCTCTTTGTGGATATTAATTCAATACCGGTTCCCAGTCTTAATTTCATGGGCAGAGGATCTCCGGCAAAATCATCATTGTAGCTTACCGCCTCCCCAAAATCAGTCAAAGAAGCACCCACAGCAGGGATGATATGCCAAGAGCTAGAAAGTGTAGCTTTCTTTTGATATTGAATGCCGAGATCAAAAGAAAAAGTCTTATCAGGTTCAAAATCCGAGGCATAAATACTGCTATAACGCAGGAGCTGACTATAAATGTAATTGACACCTGCTCCCACCCGCAATCCATTTCCAACATTATAACTTGCCGTAAAATTAACCAGGTACTCCTTGTGTTTACTCTCTAATGTGCCAAAAATCTCTTCCTCTTTTATCCTGAAATGTTTTAGAGAAGCAGCCATATCTACTGGTCCTATCGTGTAACCAGCATATACATTTGTAAAGATATTTTCTGAGTATGATCGCCACTTTCTGGTATACCGGGAAAAGGAAACCGTCGGGATTCTATTATGGCTTAGAGATGCCGGGTTAAGATGATGCGCTGCCGAACTTCCTGTAAAAGCTACTGTGGAATTCCCCAATGCATAGCTACGAATGCTCTCCTGTACACTTATAAAAGAAACCCCGGCCGTTCGGTATTGAGCATTAACAGAAAAAGGGATGAACCCCAGAAGCAAACAAAATGATAAAACTCTCATAACCAGTAATTTTTTTAGAATCTAAGTTAATTATCTATATATGAAACTATAAAAACAAGTTTTATAATAATTTAGTGATAGTTAAAACTGATTATAGACCTGAATTTTATAGCATTTTTTATAGCTTTTTGTACAATCACAGATGCCGTTGCCGCTGATATCATTTGAACAAATGATTCAGAATGCTATCGGGTTTGTGTCCATCCAGGGGAATGCGGGCGGTAAGTTGCAGGTGATGGCCCAATTCGTAACTATAATCCTCAGCGGAATAATCATTCACATAATTCAACCAGGCATAGTCGATATTCAGATAATATAAATCGATGCCTGCGCCAAAGGTAATTTTACTTAAAAGATTTTCTCTCTTCGCAGCCTTCTCATATCCCATCCTTAAAGCGAAGGTCTCCAAAACTTTAACCTCAAAGGCTCCCTGAAGCCAAATTTGCTCAGCTAAGATTGCTTTTCCCTTTTGGGAAAAAAAAGCTTCTCGCCAATGGAAAGTGTCCCAGGAATTAAACAAGGCCTTAAAAGGGTTCATCGCCGTCCACACTGTATCTCCTGCACTATTCTCTTTTAATTCCTGACGGGCTATTATTTTTGAAATGCCGGAAAGCAGACTGATCCTAATCAACTTCTGATCGTAAATTTCATTCGTAGTTTCGAAATCCAGACTTGCTCCAAGTCGGAGTGTAGTTGGCAACGGATCGTTTGTTTTATACCTGTTGTAACGTATTCCCTTTCCAAAATCTGTTAATGAAAACCCAAATGAAGGTTTAAGGCGAACACTGTTGTTTTCAAATTCCTCCATCTCAAGTATCAGACCAAAGTCAAAACTCATTCCTTCATGGATTTCTGTTGCTGACCTAAAATACTTTCTTTCATTTCGGATATAGTTTATCCCCAATCCCAAACGAAACTTATCTGTAATAGAATAAGCCACAGCCCCATTTAGGATGGATTCATTCTTTACATAGTAATTTAAGAGTTGCGGTTGACCAAATCCCACATCAACCCTTCCTCCCGTGTCCATTTTCCGAGCCGTTAAAGCAATGGCCAATCTGCCCACATCCGTTGAAAGATTTGCACCGGTCATCCGCCCATTAATTCCAAAAGAACTTAGTATTGGGATAATCTCAACGGTATGAGCCATGCCTATACCAGCAGGGTTGATGTGTACATCCGAAAGTTCTCCTACTGCTGCAACATTGGCATTGGCCAGTGAGGTGGTTTTGATATTGGTGCTCATGGTTAAACTTGGCATAGCTGATTCAAACAGTTGGGCATAAGCTGTCGGTGTCAAGCTAAATGAACTAAGCAGAAAGCATAAGATAAAACGCATAAACTATGTATAAGGGTTTGGGTTGATGATATACTCAACAGTAGCGGTGCTTTCTATAGGTTTTCCCAGATTTAGGTTTTTTATTGATGTTCTTCCTTTTTAGTTAAATAATGCGTTCAGAATAGTATCAGACCGCGTCCCATCCAGTGGGATACGACCGGTTATTTGCCAGTGATGACCTTCCAGCAGATCTTCCTCTTTGTTGTTGAGGTATGTGTAATCAAACACCAGGTAATACAGATCAATCCCTCCGCCCAGAGCCCAGTAGCTTAATGATTTCTCCGCTTCGCCAGCTTTTTGATAGCCCCAACGAATATTTAATGCCTCCAATAGCTTGAGCTCTACTCCCGAATGCCACCAAAGTTGTTCTGACAAATTATGTTTCATCATACCTGACCTGATCCGGTACTTATAGGTACCCCAGGATTTTATTAAGGCTTTAAAGGGATTCATGGCCTCATTTCGATGCCCGTATTCATCGGGCTGATCCTTCATACGTGCCATAATTTTCGATACATTTTGCACGGCCGTTAACTCAATGAGATTTAGCCCATAAACTCTTTTATCGAGCTCAATGTTAGCAGCCCCTCCCATACGTAAAACAGTGGGTAATGGGAACTTTGAATCTTCATATATGTAATGCGCAGGACGTCCAAAATCCGTTAGGGCAAGTCCCATGTGAGGTTCAAATGAGAACATGCCTACCTGAATGTTTTGGAGCTGATATTTTGCCCCTAAATCAATACTAAAACTATGAGTCTTTTTAATTTTTTGGGTTGATATCTGGCTTCGAGGAGCTTCACTACTGTATAAATAATTCAGACCCGCTCCTAATGTCACACCACTTTGAAATGAATACGAATAATTTGAGCGAATATATATTTCATCATTGGGAACTTTATAAAGATAGGGGGCTGAAAAAGCATGTCCGGTAGAAAGACGTACTTTATTCAGATGAATAGATAAACCCACTGTTGAATTTGAAAACCTGTAGTTTGTGCTCAAACCTCTCTGTTTAAATAATAGTCTGTATCTACCTATATACAAATCCCAGATTGGTATGATCTGAAGCACTCCCTCTTGCGCGGCTACTGCAGGATTAATTTCCTCATTTCCAATCCCGTTTAGTGACACCGTGGCATTGCCCAGCGAAAGGCTTTTGATGTTGGTATTTAAATACGAAAAAGGGAAAGCGGCTTTATTTAGCTGAGCCAGCGAAGTAGCACTCAATCCCATCGCCATTAAAAGAAATGTGAAGATAATTCTCATATAAACCTTAATTAGATAAAATGTCTAAAATCGTGTCAGGCCGTTGTCCATCTAAAGGGATACGACCGGTTATTTGCCAATGAGGCTTTAGAAAAACATTGTTATAATTTTTGATGTTGATATGTGTGTAATCTAACACTACATAGTAAAGATCAATGCCTGCTCCCAAAGACCAATAGCTAAGTTGTTCTTCCGCTTTACCGGCTTTTTGATATCCCAATCGTACAGCAATGGACTCCAGAAAGACCAGTTCCATCCCGGAATGCCACCAAAGCTGTTCGGCAAGATCTGCTTTTTTCTCGCTGCCATTTGCAACATATTCATAAGCTCCCCAGGATTTTATCAGGGCCTTAAAGGGATTCATAGCATCAACATGCATTTCATTCTCATGTGGCTTCTGAATTGTACGAGCCATTATCTTCGAAACATTCTGCATGACCGATAACTCAAGCACCTCCCGACCATCTACTTTTTTATTAAAACTGATATTGGTTCCTCCTCCTATCCTCAATGTGGCAGGCATCGGGTTGCTTGAATTCGATTCGACATAACGAGAAGGCATACCAAAATCAGTAAGAGCAATCCCGACATGAGGCTGAAATGTGACTTGGCTAAAACTGATATCTGAGAATTGATAATTTGCCCCTATATCAAGCGTCCAGGCATCAGCGGCTTTCGTTTTCTGGTTTCGAGACGCATACCCATCCCCCTCACTGCTATACATATAGTTCAATCCTGTTCCTACCGTTAATCCACTTTGAAATGAATAGGAATAACGGGTAGCTAAATGTATTTCATCATGGTTATACTTGTAAATAAAGGGAACATAAAACAGGGCCGTACTCTCCTGCTCGTTGGTTGCATAATGATGAAAAGAAAAACCGAAATTTGAGCTACCTGTTCTGTAGTTCATTTTCAGACCTCTTGTCTTCCAGCTCTTTCTTAAGGTCCATGAGTCATTGCGCCAGATTGGAGCAACCTGAATAACTCCTTTTTCACCAGCCACTGCCGGGGTTATTTCATCATGCCCAATCCCGTTTAGTGAGACCGTGGCATTCCCCAGCGAAAGGCTTTTGATGTTGGTATTTAAATACGAAAAGGGGAAAGCTACATTATTGAGCTGAGCCAATGAATCAGCACTCCATCCAAACGCCATCAATAGAAAAACGAAAATAAATCTCATATAAATCTCTTCAACTACTTTTTCCGGGTTATTCCTTTTAGCTAACCTGGTTAATGATCTGTTATAGTGTAGTATCGATCTTCAGCTTATAAATCCTTCTGTGTATTGGGTATTGGTGGTTTTTGTTCTAATCAAAAAGAAGGCCGGGTGTTATCCAGATCCGGCACGGAAAACCTTAATCAAATAGCACGTTCAAAATTGTATCAGGTCGCTTTCCATCCAGAGGAATGCGTCCCGTGATTTGCCAGTGGTGCCCCACCAGTAAATTATCATCTTCATCGTTTTTGATATGGGTGTAATCAAACACCAGGTAATACAGATCAATCCCAACACCCAAAGCGCGGTAGCTTAGCGGTTCTTCTACTTTTGCTGCATTTTGATAGCCCCATCGTAAGGCAATCGCTTCTAAGAGTTTTAACTCTACCCCTGAATGCCACCACAATTGTTCGGATAAATCAGATTTCCCTCTAACATACCCGTCATAGTACTCATAAGTACCCCAAGATCTAATTAACGCCTTAAATGGATTCATTGCATCAGCATATAAGCCATTTTCGTTCGACTTTATTTCTATTCGGGCCAGAATTTTGGACACATTTTGCAGGACTGATACTTCCATGACCTTCCGTCCATATGCTTTTTTATTTAGTATGATATTGGCACCTCCTCCAATCCTCAACGTGGTGGGCATGGGATACTCTGTTTCTGAGCGGATATAATCGGAAGGCGTTCCGAAATCAGTGAGAGAAACCCCAAGATGAGGTCTTAAAGCAAAATCATTAAACCGGGCTTCAGGAAATTGGTAGTTTGCTCCCAGATCTACACTCCAGGAATCGTCTGGTTTTACCATTTCTGCAGAAACCGTAGTGGCTGAAGCTTCACTACTATATAGATAATTCACCCCCACTCCAATTGTTAAGCCATTCTTAAATACATGTGAATAACTTGCACTGAGATCCAAATCATAATTTCCAATTTTATGTATAAATGGAAAACTTAAAGAGGTATGAATGGTTTCTACTTGTTTCCCTGCTGCTATTCTTTGAAATGAAAAGCCAAAGATTGATTGACCTAACCTGTAATTCGTTTTGAGTCCTCTGTGCTTCCATTCCATGTAATCTACATAATTATACCAGCTTGGTGATATTTGCAAAATTCCCTCCTCTCCAATAACCGCCGGATTGATTTCCTCATTTCCAAATGTATTCAAAGATACCGTGGCATTGCCGAGGGATAGACTTTTTACGTTGGTGTTTAAATAAGAAAAGGGAAAGGCAGTCCTGTCAAGCTGTGCCATTGAGCTTCTGCTACATCCAAACACCATCAATAAAAAAACGATAATAATTTTCATATAAATCTCTCTAACTACTTTGACCAGAATATGTCTCAATAAATTCCAGGTTAATGATCCGTTTTAGTGTCGTAGCTGTTTTTCCGTATAGTGCTTTTTTATTTTTTTAAGATTACCAGTCGAAAACCTCGTGCCAGCCTTGAAAACCTTAATCAAATAGCATATTTAAAATGGTATCGGGCCGCGTCCCATCCAGTGGAATGCGTCCCGTGATTTGCCAGTGGTGCCCCACCAGTAAATTATCATCTTCATCGTTTTTGATATGCGTGTAATCAAACACCAGGTAATACAAATCTATCCCAGCTCCCAAGGCCCGGTAGCTCATCTCCTCTTCGGCCTTTCCTGCTTTTTGATAGCCCCAGCGCAAGGCGATCGTTTCTAAAAACTTTAGCTCTACTCCTGAATGCCACCAGAGCTGTTCGGAAAAATTGGATTTTTTTATACGAGGCCCATCATAATATTCATAGGTTCCCCAAGATTTTACTAATGCCTTAAATGGATTCATTGCATTACGATAAAAGCCATTATCATTAGATTTAACCTCAATACGTGCCAAAACTTTGGACACATTTTGCATCACCGATAATTCAACGACCTGCCATCCGTATACTTTTTTGTTCAGTGCGATATTTGCTCCTCCTCCTAACCTGAGTGTGGTAGCTAAAGGATGCTTCGTATCTGGATCGGCATAATGAGAAGGTGCACCAAAATCAGTTAGAGCCATGCCAAGATGAGGGCTTAAAATAAAACCACTGGACTGTATTTTGGGGAATTGATAGTTGGCTCCCAGATCAAGGCTTACAGAAGTATTAGGGGCTACCAATTGTGTAGAAATTCTTGTCCCTGAAGCTTGACTACTGTAAAGATAGTTTATAGCCATTCCAGCTGTTAAGCCGTTCTGGAATGAATGCGAATAACTCGTTTTTACCATCAAATCGTAGTGAACATATTTATAAAGTATGGGTTCCAAGCCACCATATGATGTTACTTGTTCACCTGCTTCAATCCTTTGTAACGAAATACCAAATGTGGATGGACCCCGACGATAATTCGCTTTTACCCCTCTATGGTCCCATCCTAGTCTCAATCGCCAAAAATAGTTCTGCCAACTTGGTGTAACTTGAAGTTTCCCCCTCTTCTCCCACCACCGCCGGACTAATTTCTTCATTCCCAAATCTATCTAATGATACGGTAGCATTGCCGAGGGAAAGACTTTTTACGTTAGTGTTTAAATAAGAGAAGGGAAAGGTGGCCCTGTCAAGTTGGGCAAAGATGAGTGTGCTGCCCCCTAAAACCATCACCAGAAAAGCGGATAAAACTTTCATACGAAAAACCTCTACAACTACTTTTATCGGAAAATCCCTCTTGGAACTCCAGACCAATTATGTGTTCAGTGTAGTAGCGGTTTGTGTCGTATAAGAATTTTTGTGATGAAATTTATTTAAAGCAATGTATTTAATTTTGTTGGGAATGGGAAATTAAAATGTAGGACGGACAGATTTGTCCGTCCATGAGTGATTTGGTAAAATTGCTTGCTTCAAACAATGGACGGGCAAATCTGCCCGTCCTACGGTTGTGAGAATCTCTCTCTAAATTCAGGCTTACAATATGAAAAGGGCCAATCTTCCCATCCATCTATTAGACCAGCTTTCACAGGATTATAGAGGGTATAAAAGATTATTCTTTCCAATTCTTCTGTATCTCTAATTACATGATCATAACTTTCGGATTGCCAAAAGGAGTTTCCTGTCCTTCCTAATACTCTATTCGCTTTTAATGCAGAATACCACTTTAAGCCATGCAAAATTTTTGTGACAGGAAAATCCTCGTTCTCTTCTGGATTAATGCTTTTGGCATTAAGTAGCCTAAAAACCAAATGCACATGATTGGGCATAATGCAATAAGCATATAGCTCATACACTCTGTCATCTCTAAAATAAATGGCTTCTGTAACTACCTTTGCCACTTCTTTTTCTGCAAGCCAGGTAGGGCCTATTACATGATCATCCAGGTAGTCATCGTATTTTTTAAAAATGTATTTGTGAATTTTTAACGGAATATCAGATACTTCTTCTGTGGAGTCCTGATTAGCTACATATTTACCAAATAATTGTTCTTTTTCTGCTTTTAATTTTGTGATTACTTTTTTGGGTATTGAACCTGCTAACCGAAAAGTCACAAAATACTCTGCTCCGTGTGGTTGCCAATGAGGGAGTTTTCTACGGTAAAAATTCATAATACAGCACCCTGATTTGGGTACAAATAACTGAATTGATACCAATACATCAACTAAAACGTAGGACGGACAGATTTGTCCGGCCATGCTTAATTCCAATTATTTGCCTTTAAAAAAATGGTCGGGCAAATCTGCCCGACCTACGATATTTACTTATCCGTCAAAGAAGCCACGCCCGGTAATTCTTTACCTTCCAGGTATTCCAGGCTGGCACCACCGCCGGTAGATACGTGTGATACCTGGTCGCTTAAGCCGGCAACTTTTATAGCTGATGAGGAGTCACCGCCACCAATAATGGTAGTAGCTCCGTTTTGAGTGGCTTCAGCCAGGGCTTTGGCTACCGCAAAGGTACCGTCTGCAAAATTCTCCATCTCAAAAACGCCCATCGGTCCATTCCAAACCACGGTTTGTGCATTTTTGATTTGGTTGCCAAAAGCGATGGATGATTCCGGTCCAATGTCCAGTCCCATCCAGCCGTCTTCGATGCCATCTTCTGGCACCACTTTGTATTCAGCATCGTTCTTGAATTCTTTTGCTGCTACTGAATCGATAGGCAACATGAACTTCACACCGGCTTCCTCAGCTTTTTCCAGCAGCTCTTTGGCCAGATCCACTTTGTCCTCTTCCACCAGCGAATTACCAATCGGCAGACCTTTTGCCTTGTAGAAGGTGTAGGTCATCCCGCCACCCACAATAATGGTATCTACTTTCGAAAGCAGGTTTTCAATCACCCCGATTTTATCGGATACCTTGGCTCCACCCAAAATAGCTACAAAAGGCCGCTCGGGATTGTTTACACTTTCTTCCAGGTACTTAATTTCTTTTTCCAGCAGGTAACCGGAAACGGCGGGTTGCAAATATCGGGTTACACCGGCTACAGATGCATGCGCACGGTGCGAACTTCCAAAGGCATCGTTTACAAACAGGTCGCCATGTGCCGCCAGCTTTTTGCTGAATTCTTCGTCGTTTTGTTTTTCTTCGGGGTGAAAACGCACGTTTTCGAGTACCACTACCTCTCCAAAAGCAGCTGCATTGATTACAGATTCGGCTTTCTCACCGATACAATCTTCAGCAAAGTGTACCTTGGCGTCAATCAGTGTGGCTAGATGATCAGCCGTTGGCTTTAGGGAAAATTCCGGATCGGGAGTACCGGCCGGCCGCCCCAGGTGACTGGTTAAAATCAGCAAGCCTCCGTTGTCAATAACGTGTTTGATGGATGGAAGTGCCTGCACGATGCGGTTGTCGTCTGTGATTTCACCGTCTTTGATGGGCACGTTGAAATCTACGCGCATCAGCACTTTTTTATCTTTTACTTCGATATCGTTAAGAGTGAGCTTAGCCATATTGGTAAATAAATTATTGTGATTGAGTTTCGACCTGAAGGTACCAAGTTTGTTAGATGAAATGAAGTTTTAATGAATGGTTTGTGGGGTTTTGAGTTGTGAGTTGGGAGGTTTTAGTTTTTAGGTGTTAGGTTTTAGTTTCTGATTTCTGATTTCTGATTTCTGATTTCTGATTTCTGATTTCTGATTTCTGATTTCTGATTTCTGAAAAATAAGTTATGTACTATAGATGCAAATTATTCTTGGATTGATGACAAGTAAATTAGGTGACTTAATATGGAACCATTTTTATTTCTTATACTTTCAATAATAAAAAGGAGTTACTGCATATGAAATATCACAAAATTGGAAGATCAGACATTGAAATCAGTGAGATCGGGTTTGGGTGCATGTCGTTGCCTACGGATCCGAATGAATCCGTTCCATTAGTTCGCGATGCCGTCGAGAAAGGCATTAACTTTTTTGATACAGCTGACCTTTATGACAAAGGACTGAATGAAGAGATGGTTGGCAAGGCCCTTAAGCCTCATCGCGATAATGTCATCATTTCGACAAAGGTCGGAAACGTTTGGCGGGAAGACGGCAGCGGCTGGGACTGGAATCCAACCAAAGAACATATCTTGCTTGGTATTGACGAAAGCCTGCGTCGGCTACAAACCGAGTACATCGATTTATATATGCTACACGGCGGTACTATTGAAGATCCCATCGATGAAATCATAGAGACTTTCGAGCGCCTTAAGAAACAAGGTAAAATCCGTGCTTATGGCATCTCTTCCATCCGACCAAATGTAATCCGCGAGTACGTGGAAAAATCCAATATGGATGCCGTGATGATGCAGTATAGTTTGCTGGACAGACGACCGGAAGAAGAATGCCTGGAGCTGTTGGCTGAAAATGACATAAGCGTTCTCACCCGAGGAACTCTTGCCAAAGGCATGTTGATTGATAAGCCCGCTAAAGATTACCTGGGCTATTCCAGCATGGAAGTTGAAAAGATGCAAAAAGCAACTCAAGGAACTCGCAGTTCACTGACTGCTGCCATTCAGTATGTATTGCGACATCCCCCTGTAGCCTCTGCTGTAACCGGCATCCGTACCCAAGAGCAACTGGATGACATCCTCGGAAATTATGAAGAGAACATCACCGCAGAAACCCTGGAAAAAGTGGCGGCTACACTTGAACCGAATGTGTACGAGAAACACCGGTAGCTCTAAATGATTCTGCCTTAAGCCCTAATGCTTTGATTTCTGTATCATTACTTACAATAAAAGCATTGGTGCTTTTTTATTAATACCTTGAGGCAAACTTTCATCCGCTGACTGCTCCCTATGACTATTCATTACATCGATACAGATGTGAGGCTCAGGAAACTGACCGACGCCCTCTCTCACGTCTCTGCATTTGCCATTGACCTGGAATTTGACCGTAACCGGTACCGCTATGGCTTTAATATGTGCCTGATGCAAATATACGACGGACAGGATTGCTATCTCGTCGATCCGCTTAGCGAAGATGTGAATATTGACGTCATCTTTCCCGTGCTGGAAAATCCCGAGGTGCAAAAAGTGGTGTTCGCTTTTGGAGAAGATCTTCGTCTGCTACATTCCATGGGCTGTTTCCCAAAAAATATTTATGATCTGGATGTAGCTACCAGTTTGCTGAATTTCGAGCCCGCTTCTCTCACCAATCTCATCAAGGATGTACTGGAAGTGGAAGTAAACAGCAGCTCGCAGCAGAGCAATTGGTACAAACGCCCCCTATCTGATCAGCAAAAAGAATACGCCGCTGATGACGTGCTGTACCTGCTGGATTTCAAGGACGCCCTGGAATCAAAAATAAGCGGACAAAAAGTTCAGGAATGGGTACAGCAAGAGAACGCCATTTTTGATAAGCTGGATTACAGCGATGAGGACCACAACACCCTTATCAAGGACAAAGACAAAAACGACATGACCATGTTTGAATGGCATGTGTACAAGCACCTGATGAACTTTTTTGACGAGGTGGCGGAAAGTTATAACAAGCCCGTCTACCAATTGGTAAATAAACGTCTGGTAGAATCTCTTGCGCTTAATCCCAAAAAAGTGAATGAATGGCAGCGAATGAAGGGCATTTTTGGTGCGCTAAAGAATGACAGTTTCCAGCAACAGCTGAAACAGGAAATACAGGAGGCGGTGGAAGACGCCAAATCACAGAACCTGTCCACCTCACGGAAAGCCTCCCATACCTTAAACGATCAGGAATACCGGGCTATGCGCCAGGAGCAAAGCCGGATCAGTCACTTAAAAGCCAAACTGATGCGCCCCATCCAAAATAAAATAGCCGACGATTTTGGGAAGCACGCTAAGTCATTTATCCTGCCAAATCGTTTAGCCAAAGAAATCATTGCCGGTGAAACAGAAATGATGCCGGATTACAAAGTACAGTTGTTTCGTCGCTATGCGAAAGATCTGGATATTGACCTGTCGGAATATATTTGAATGACCACCCTGCACTGAATGTGTAGGGGGGCACTGGGGACTGAAAGTCCCGCTCTTCTCCACAAACCCGGTCGTCCAGAGGGTACCCCCGATGGATCTTGCATGTAGCGGAGCTTAATCAACTAATTTCCAGAACTTTGTTTCCAGTGGCTCAAGCGCTGTGGCCAATAGCAAGTTGGTAAGTATTTTCTGGCTAAGGTTCTTCGGGAGTACCCTCAGAATGACTCCATAATTTTAGCATTAGATTTCTTCGCAATACTAAAGTGCTGCACTCAAAGCGTAGGGTTTTAACCCCTCGTTTGGGACCAATTAACAGGGTTTACTTACTTCAGCTTATGCCGCCGATTGGATGCTACATTCTCAACCGTCCAGGTAATCTCTTCTTCAAAAGGATGGCGCCGGACCTTGCAATTTTCAACCTGACACAGGCGACAGGAAAATTCCATGCAGTAGTCCGTGTGTATAAAAATCTCGATGCGATTCCCGAATTTTTCTGTGATAAGCGCTTCTATTTTGTCGAGTTCAGCATGGGCTTCTTTCACCGTTAGATACCATGGAAGTGTAAGGTGGCAATCTACATGCAGAATGCGTCCGTATTTTATGATCCGGAGGTTGTGAAGATCAATCCATTTTGGATCGCGGTTTGCCTGCAGAAAAGCGATGAGTTCTTCCAACAGATCTTCATCGGTCTCATCCATAATACCCGCTACCGCCACACGGAGAATACGGAATCCCATTCGCATGATGATAAGGGCAAACAGAATGGCTACGGCCCCATCCAGCCACAGAATATTGGTAAGGCGAATTAATATCAGTCCCCCGATGATACCAAGTGTGGTATAAGTATCGGTTTGCAGGTGCTTTCCGCTGGCTTGCAGTGCCAGGGAATCATTTTCTTTCCCCGTTTTATAGGCCCACCATCCAAAAGTATAATTGACTACCGCCGAAAGAGCGATCAGAACAATCCCCAAATCCAGCTTTTGCAGTGGTTCCGGGTAAATGAAACTTTGTATGGCTTCATATATGATGAAAAGGCCGGCAATAGCAATCAGTGTGCCTTCGATTCCTGCAGAGATAAACTCCACTTTGCCATGTCCGTAGGGGTGATTGGCATCTTTGGGTTTGGCAGAAAGGCTAAGGCTGTATAAACCAATAAAGCCCGAAATTACATTTACGATGCTTTCCAGGCCATCGGTTAATACGGCCACCGAACCGGTAAAATACCAAGCCGCCATTTTGATGACAAAAAGCACAACCGCCACAGCAACTATAAACTTTTGCACGCGGACATTTTTTTGGCCTTTTGTCATCAAATAATGCGGTCTTTACGTTATAAAAAAGGAAGCCCCTTAATTGGAGCAAATGACGGCTATTCGCCAAACATCATTTCATAATCCCGCATAGAAGCTTCAATGATTTTATAGGCATGATCGGTATCAAAAATACCTTCTACATACACATCATTGGTGTCTTTGCCCGGGATAAGTTTGTAAGTACCAAAATAGTGGCGCAGACGCTCTATTAAAACAGGCGGTAAATCGTTAATGCTTTCAATATCGCTGTAATAGGTGTCGTTATCGAGAACAGAAATAATCTTGTCATCGGCTTCGTCATGATCTACCATGTGTAAGCCGCCAATAACACGGGCGCTCAGGATTACCTCATTACGGTCAATGGGACGTTCACTAAGTACGCAAATATCCAAAGGGTCACCATCCCCTTTTACCTCTTGATTTGACAGGGCACCAACTTCATCACCGCAATAGGTACGCGGGATAAATCCATACAGTGATGGAGGCAGTGAAGAACTTCGCTGTGGACGATCAACCCGCATGTACCCGGTTTTTTTATCCACCTCATACTTGATGGTATCAAAAGGGGTCAGTTCAATAAAGGCATTTACTTTTTGGGGATGATCTTCACCTACCTCAAGTCCATGCCAAGGGTGAGGTCGCCAGCGAAAAAATGGATTCGGAAAGTTCATTTACTATGATTGAGAGTGAGAATTTTAAAAATCAATCAAAGTTAAAGGGTTTGGCGGAGAATTGCTTCCCCTAACCGTTAAGTAATTTTATTAATTTAGGATGAAAACCGAGCTTCATCCTCTCTTTAGGTTTTGTCCCGTACTCAGTGAATACTTAGAAATCCATTTCCCTGAATTTACGGGTACTGCCCCACAACGGAATTACCAGCCAGAGCATCAAACTTAAACCGGCGGTTATGATGCCCCAAAAACTCCCAAAGAAACGGTTGAATATAGCCCCGGTGTAACCCATCAGGGCAGAAATATCAAATTCAAGAAGTACGATGATGCGAGCCAGGTCTATAGGGTTTAACATTGTTAAGGCCAGCATCGGCTTTTCGATGGGGTAATCTCCCAGCATAAAAATAATGAGCAGTACCAATCCATCATACAACACCGCCAGAAATAACCAACCCACTAAAGCAAAACCCAACCCTTTTATCCGGTCCTCGAAATACGACAATCCTAACCAAAACCCGATACCGGTGAATAACAAGGTGAGTATAATTCCCAGCGCCAGCAGCATCAAAATGGATACGATTTGTTCACCGTTTAACATACCACTATACAGCATTGGGATCAGCACCCCCAGGGTGTACGCAGATGAGAGCGGTATAGCTAAGCCACCGTATAATCCCCAGAAAAGCGTCTTACGGTTCAGAGGCTGTGCTAACAGAAGCTCGGTAAACTCTTTTGACTGGTACAGGTACAGTGCTCCGTAAATCATGCTAACCAAGGGAACCAGCAGCAACATGACATTGGATATACTCAGCAATGCTTTAGGACCTGATCCCCCAAAACGTATAAGCGCATCAGAGATTAGCAAATAGATCAGGGCATATCCGAAAATCCATTTTCCCCGCACCAGATCTTTCCATTGATAGTTGAGTATGGTTAGTGATTTCATGCTGCAGCCTCCTCCATCATTTTTGCCACGGCTCCTTCAAGGCGCTGAGATTTGTGTGCATCCAGCAACTGCTGCATGGGCCCGTGATATTTTATCTTCCCTTCCACGATAAAAATCAGGTAATCGGCCAGCTCTTCAATTTCGCTCATAATATGTGTGGTAAGCAGAATGGTTTTCCCTTCGGATTTGAGCTCGCGGACTTTGTTTTTAAACTGTACGCTTGATCGAGGATCGAGCCCTGCCGTAGGTTCATCGAAGATGAGCAGGTCCGGGTTAAACATCATCGAGAGTACCGCGCCCACTTTCTGGCAGTTACCGCCCGAGAGTGTCCGCATAGCCTTGTCGAGCTCCGGTTCCAACCCGAAATAGCTAATCAATTCATCCTCGTGCGAGGGTTCTCCGTTTCGAATCTTCTTGATAAAGCGAAACAATTCGGCCACGGTCATATTTTCCGGGTAGCGGGCCACTTGGGGCATATAGCCTATTCCATCCCTATACTGCCAATTTTCGCTAACCGTTTCTTCATTCACATAAATGTTTCCCTCAGTAGGTTTTACCAGCCCAAGCAAGCTTTTAATAGCCGTAGTTTTGCCCGAACCATTAGGCCCTACAATGCCAGTCGCCTGCCCGTCAGGAATCTCCAGGTTGATGCCATCCAGCACGGTAAGTTTGCCGAATTTTTTGGTGATATTTTTGAACTCTATCATGGCAAGGGTTTCATTTGTGGTTGGTCGTCTATCAATGTTTCCGGGGTAAGGGAGGGCATCACCTTTTCGGCAGCATCCAGGATGTCGATCAGCAGGCTGCGAAGCAACAGCAGTGATTGCGGCTGTTTTTCCACCAAAATGGTAAACAACCGCACCGGATGATGTGGCACATCCCCCACCCCGTCCCGATCCAGATCGTAGCCTTCATACCGGCTCCAGTAGTTACCTGAAAACGTATTAAAATTTCGCCGGCTATTGGTCGCTACTTCAAAGGAATTGGCGATGAAATTGTTGGCCTTGAATTCATTATCCGTAGAGTTGGCCATCAGTTTTATGGCCCATCCATTTTGATGAAATGTATTTCCCGTCACCATATTTCTGCTGGTAGCCTCTATGTAAAGCCCCACCGAATTGTTTTCAAAGTGATTTTCTTCTATACGACTCCGGTTGATTTCTTTTAGCAGCATCCCATACGCCGAGGAACCCCAGTTATCTTTAAATGTATTACCGATTATTTCCACGTTCGAAGTGTACATCACTGCCACCCCGCCACCGTTATCGCGGAACGTATTCGCCACATACCTGCAGTTATCCGAATACATAAAATGAATTCCATAGCGAATATTTTCTTCGCTCAAATTGTCTTTAATATTGGCCCCGTCCACAAACTCGAAATATAAGCCGTCGCGATGTCCCTTTACGTAATTCCCTTCAATACGGGTATCTTTGCTGTACCACAAATGAATGCCATTACCGGATGATGTTTCCCGCTCTCCGGAAGCCGAGAGGTAATTATTGCGTATCACAGCCTTATTGGTTTCAGCCAGGTAAATACCAAAGAAATTGTCAATCAAGCGTACATCTTCTATTAGCGTGTTATTTGTTTTTTCTACGAGGATACCCGCATAATCTTCCATGAAACTGGTGCTGGCATGGCGAACCTCCAGTCCCTTTACGGTAACGTCATCCGCTTTAATAACCAGTATAAAACCCTGCCTCTCACCATCTATAACCGGCCGGTCTTTTCCCAGGATGGTGAGCGGTTTATCTACTACTAAATTGTATTCCCGGTATGTTCCACCTTCGATGATAAGCGTATCTCCGGGTTGAGCCCGTTCCAGCGCTTCGGCAATGGTTGGGATCTCCCCTTCCTGCGAGACCCTCAAAGGCTGGGCATCCGCAGAGCCAAGAAGCCCTCCCCATATCAGAATAAATACTATGCGTATAACAACCTTCATATATCTATGTTCTAATCAGTACCAAGTCTCGCACAGCTATGGCGTAAGCTCATGCTTTTCGGTTCGTCAATGTTGCATTCCATTGTGCATTTTTACCTGAGAAACTGCCTGCCATTGCAGTAATTGCCCGGGTTTTTTGGCTATATGTTCTTTTGCTGTGGCTTCATCGGGCAAGGCCAGAAGTGAGGCGCCCATCGGGCTATTAATAACTTCACTTTGTACATACTGAGCCTGCCGGGCATTTAACCAGTTACCTGGGTGGCTGTAATCATTGACCCATAATCGGGCGCCACTAAATTCCTGTTGATGTTCACGATGATATACGGCAAGGCATTCAATAGCGTCAAAGGTATAGGCTTTCCCTTTTTCAGTTACCATCTGCGCGGCAAACTGAGGATCGGTAATCATCATCTTGCAATGGGCACACTCATCACTACCATAGTGTACTTCAACCGGCTCCTGACTGCATCCCGCTATCAACAACTGTATCATAAAAAATCCGGCCATACAGATTCCAAATTTTAGGGCGTTCATACACTATCCTCTATTTTGATTATTTGTTCATGCCTTAGTTTAATTACACTACTCTTCATCTCCGCTTTTCCACCAGGTAAAACCTGCTATCCCCATAGATATCAAAGCAATATAAAACCCGATATGCGGAAGAGAAGTAGCATTGATATTCAGCAATTGTTTACTGCCTAAAAGCGGGGGCTGGTAAGTCATGCCGGGGACTTTTATGGGTGCATCGGGATTTAAGTTATGCCCGTAATCATAGCCCCAAATATAAAAATCGACCAGACCGGCAATGGCTACTATCACAAAAAAGCCCAGCCAATACAAAATCCAGGTTCTCTTTCCTGTGGCAGCAATCACCAACCCGGATAAAATTAAGAATCCAAAAATATAGGGCATAATGGTTAGCTCGGGAATGGACTCCGGTTCAATGGGTTTCATGCCGATATAATGGTTAAGCCCATTAATGTTTTTAAGATCGTTTTCGGACTTCCCCTCAATGTTATTAACCGTGATGTTCATGCCAATGCCTTCCGGGTACTGAGGAGCTTCCATACTGATACTCCAAATGGGTACGAAATAAACGCCTATAAGCATTAGAGCAGCTAAGGCCATCCAGACTCGGTGAGATATTTTCATAAGTACCTCTTTGTTAAATAAAAATGAAAAGGCAGGGAAGGAATCAGCTTCCCTGCCAAGAATAAGTCAAACTGTTATTTACCGGTTCCGTAACTCAGTGGAACATCAGCATTCTTAGGAGAAACGCGGACGTATCCCTGCATCTCCTGGTGAAGAGCCGAACAGAAATCGGTGCAGTAGAATGGGAATACCCCTGCTTCTTTAGGCTCCCAGGTCAGGGTTAGCGTTTCGCCCGGCATAATGAGCAACTCAGCGTTGTTGGCGCCTTTCATCGCAAAGCCGTGCGGTACATCCCAATCCTGCTCCAGGTTGGTGACATGGAAGTACACTTTATCTCCCACTTTTATGCCCTCAATGTTATCAGGGCTAAAGTGGCTTCGGATGGTTGTCATATATACATGTACTTCATTGCCATCGCGCTCAACGCGGGTTTGTGCCTCGCTGGTGGCGCGCTGCGGATGGGTGTTTTCTTCCAGCTTATAAAAACGTTTTTGACGTTTCATAACTTTTTCTGCAAGAATACCCTGTGCATAATGTGGTTCCCCTTCGGTTGGGAAATCAAGCAAGAGCTGCATTTTGTCCCCGGAGATATCAATTAGTTGAGCTGAATGGAACATTTCAGGTCCGGTAGGCAAGTAGCGGTCTTTGGTGATTTTGTTTAGTGCCACCAGATATTTGCCATCCGGTTTCTGGCTGTCGCCGCCTGGAATCATCAGGTGACCGGGAGAATAGTAAGTGTCAATACGGTCAACCACTTGCGTATTTTCCACATCCCACTTTACAATTTCTGATGAGATAAAGGCGGTGGTGTAGGCAAAGCCTTTGTCATCAAACTCGGTATGAAGAGGACCCAAGCCGGGATTTTCTACCTCACCATGTAAGATGGAATCGTATTTTAATACAGGAATCCCCATCACTTCGCCTTCATAATCTTCGCTTTCAATAGCTGAGCTCATTTTTGCAAAGGAGTGAACCGGAATTACAGTAGAAAGTTTTCCGCCGGCTATTATATATTTACCGGAAGGATCGATATCAACCCCGTGAGGTGACTTAGGGGTTGGCAGAAAGTAAACGATCCCCTCCAATTCACGAGGATCCAATACCCTTACTTCCTCAATGGTTTCTGATTTAGCTATTCCGCCCTCTTCATGATCGATGTAATTGCGAACATGTTTTCCAGGCATCATCTTGCCTTTGCCTTCTTTCACATACTCAGCTGCTTTTTTCCAGTTGACGGCAGCGATAAAGTCCTTGTCATTTTTAGAGGCATTAATTTCCAACAAAGTATGCGCTTGCTCACTGTTGTAGCTTGTGAAGAAGGCCCATCCATCTGAAGGTCCCTTACCGGCATGGGACAAGTCGTAATCAAAGCCCGGCATCAGGATTTGGAAATCAATGTTCATCTTGCCCTCATCAGATACCTTGATAAAAGAAATGGTACCTTTAAAGGTATCCTCGTAGGAATCTATAGCTACATCCATATTGCTCATATCCTCGTCTATGGGGATACTAAAGCGGGTAGCCGCAGATACATACTCTGTATTTGGTGTTACAAAAGAGGAAGCATGATTCCCGGCAGAATTTGGAATCTCAATGATTTCCTGAGTCTTAAATTCATCCAGGCCAATACGAGCTATACGCGGCGTATTATTTTCGTTGATGAATATCCAACGCCCGTCTGTTTCGCCATTGGTTTGTGAAAGTTCCGGATGGTGAGCATCGCCCCAGGGTACAAATCCATGAGAAGTGTTCAACATCGCTTTGGTTTCCTCGCTATATCCATACCCGTTAACTGCTGCTTGCGAAAATACCGGAATGGTAAAAATGTGTCGCCCCGAAGGCAGTCCGTACACACCCAGCTGCCCGTTATAACCGCCAGACATGAATCCATAAAATTCATCCAGCTCGCCGGGAGCTACATATACTTTTTGTGCGGCATCGGAACTGGAACTTAAATTACCGTTTCCATTGCACCCGAAAAGCATCAAGCTAAATAGCGCTATGGCCGGCATTATCCATAACCGATGACTAAATTTTTGTTTTGTCATAGTAGTCCTGTTTTTGGTTGGTAGGTTGTTGAAATTGACTGCGTCTTATTCCAAATCAGAAGCAAAATATTCCACAATGGCCCGTGCCTCTTCTTTTGACAGTCCCTGATTGGGCATGGGGCTCAAATACTCCTGCATAAGCTTCTTGGCTTCCGGATGCTCCTTTACCATCCCATCCGGGTTTAAAATCATATTCATCACGTAGGTAGGAGAACGTCTGTCTAATACATCGCCTAAGGCCGGCCCTATATACCGCTCATTCAATTTGTGACATGCCGAACATTTTAGCTCAAAGGTTTCCTTTCCTTTCTGCGCCATCTCCATGTCTACCCCATTCAAACTTACCTTTTCGGTAACAGGACCAATGCCATGCTTTTGCTCAAAACTGGTTAGGCCATTTTCTTTTTGTTGATCTGCTTGCTGGTTTTGGGATGAGCCTGAACCATCTCCCCCACATCCACTCATAAATAATGCGACTAATAGTGCCACTGCAGTGATGACTGTTGAACCCTTCATAACTGTTTATTTCTTTAATTTATATTTAAGATAAAAATGTCTTTTATCTTTTTATTAAAGGTCTCGGTCATTTATGAATTTCATGTGAAGTTTTACCGGAAACTGCTCCCGGGCAAGTATTTAGAGGAGGATCAAATAGAAATTAGGACTAATTTTGGAGATTTTTTTATTATCATACACTTGTTACTATGCTGAATTAGCGTCAACTAATACACCGTGATGATAATATCTATCGAACCCGTCTGGTTGGTTTAAATTTTATCGCTGGTAACCGGGTTCTGCCACCTTGTAGCTAAATGATTCATTAAACGTTCTTCCAAACATATCCGTCACCTTTATTTCGATAACCTGCTCGCCCAAAGGCAGATTATTAGGCACTCGCATTTTCCAAAGGTGATCTGATTCTACAGGATTTGAGGGTCTTCTACCATCTTCAGGCAAGCTTTCCAACAGGTCCCATTTCTGGCGGAGTTTGGCCACATGGGGATCGTGTTCTGCCACCTTTGCCATATCCCGCCATTCTTCATCCTGATCAGCAATCCGGTATTCGACTGAAGTAAACTCATTCCCCAGAAAATAATTTACGTACAATTCGGCCCCGTGCCAGGTATTTTGAGCCACCACTTTGGGACCCCACATATTCATGACATAATCCGCTGGCTCATTGGCCACTTTGTAATCTATGGTGAACTCATTTCCATCTATATTCAAAATCGCGTAACCATTGGGAGTGCCGTCGCGCATCAAGGTTTCGGGTACATCGCGGTCGTTTGGCACACCTGACCACCAGTCTCCATTGGTGGTACCTACGTTATAGTGGATATGAGGACTCAACCGTTGCCAACCTTCTTCCTCATCAAAAAAGTGAAATTTTTGAATATGAGTGTGGGCAGAAAGAGATAAGGTTTGTGGGTAATCTTTTAGCAAATCAAAGAGACGGTTACGGTCGCTGATGCGGAATGTTTTACCTCCCTCGGGTAAAAATATGGGAATGTGAAAAGCCAACACAATTAAGTGATCTTTGGGCACGTGTTTTAAGTCATTTTCAATGAACTCCAACTGTGTTTCTGTAAACCCACCAATATAGCCTGATTCGCCATCTGTTCTTGGGTAAATCACATCATCCAGGATGATGAAATGTGCCTTGCCTTCATTGAAGGAATAAGTTGCAGGACCAAAAGTCACCTCGAAGGTCTCATCGGCATACTGATCCGTTTCCGCATCAAAGTTCATATCGTGATTGCCGTACACATTAAACCAGGGCAAACCTATACGCAATATTGATTGATTATAGGGTTGATACAAATCCAGGTCATCCCCCACAATATCCCCGAGGGTAATTCCAAACTCATAACCGCTGGCTCCCACCAACTCAGAAACAATATCCCGGTCGAAATAGTCTACCTCTTGCTCACTATAAGGCTGGGGATCTCCAAATAATAAAACCTTAAAGGAATCTCCTGACTCATCTTTTAATAAAGGAAAGTTGATGGCATCCGGTAGCACTCCGGTCGGCTTAACCCCCTCATATTCCAATTCCGGGGAGCCATTCGGTTTATGGATATAGAAAAACTGCGGCTGATTCAAGTCGTTTACCGGCAGCGCATATCCCGCAGGTTTGATCACAAAGACCGTAGCGTCATTTTCATTGATGGAAATCGAATACTCTCCCTTTGAATCGGTAAGTACCACCTCTTTTCCATTGGAAACCGCAACTTCAGAAATACCGATTTCGCCCGCGTCCATCACTCCATTTTGATTGGCATCTTCAAACACAGTGCCCTTCGCCTCTATTTGGGCGATAACAGTTTGATGTACGGTTATTGAGAGAGAGAAAGTAACGAGCAGTAAAAGGCGCAATCTCATGGTAGCGGATGATTTAATTCCAATTTGAAAACAAACATAAATAATTGCCCAAGGAATTGCTTACACAGCGGGTTAATGTATTGTTATGAAATCAGAAGAGGTTGAGTTTATTTCGGTTTAAAGAACCTAAGCCTTGGCTCGAACACCCTCCGTGAAGGAATATCGAACACTGAACAAGGAACATTGAATTTCGAAGTGTTCGGGGTGGATTTAAATACTTTGCTCCCCATTAGCACATAAAACTGAAGTTAATTTAGGAAAGTAAAAGTCTCTCCTCTGCCTCTCCCGTACCGATAGGTCGGGGAGGAGAGATCAAACAAAACAGCTGTTCTCCCGAGCATTCGAGATGAGAGGTGTTTGGTGCCAAGGGCAAAAAAAGTTCAACCACACCAAAGTTTTCTGTAAGGAATCCCGCTCCCACCGCTCTTACTTCAGAAAGGAGTTTCTCTATGAACCGAAATACCATCATTCCATACAAAACCAGAATGCGGGAAGTAGCTCGTCAGCTCAGGAAAGAAATGCCCCTTTCGGAAGTCCTGCTCTGGCAGCAACTCAGAAACCGGAAACTTGGCGTACAATTTCACCGACAGGTGCCGATGGAAGTTTTCGTGGTTGATTTCTATTGCCATGAGCTAATGCTGGCTATTGAAGTAGACGGATGCTCTCATGAGAATCCCCAACAGGCTGCGTCCGATGACGAGCGGCAGAGACGCCTGAAAGCCTATGGAGTAGAATTTATCAGAATTGATGATGTGGATGTTAAGCAGAATCTGGATGGGGTGGTTCGCTATATTGCTGGCAAGGTGGATAAAATGAAAGCGAAGCAAGAGTGTGCTGGGTAACTAAGACAATTTGCGCTTTGGCCACAAACACCCTCCGTCTTGCTCCGCTACCGCTACGCAATCCACCTCCCTCAAGGGAGGACTTACCGATATTGAATTCAACTTCCCAAATCTAATCCACCACCAAAACCTTTATCCGCCACAAATAAGTCTCTCCTTGAGGAGAGATCAACCAATGCGGTTGCTCCCACATTGGTTGTGAGAGGTGTTGATGCCAGAGGCAAATAGCAGCACTTCAAGCTCATATTATTTATTGGACCAGCAGCTGGTAACAATAATAGATCAGTATAATCAAAAAACCCCAACCAGCTCTTCACCAATCGGGGTTTTTCTGAATTTTAGTATTGCTTTTATTGATTAACAATGGCCTAACCCACCATTAACCAATCAACAAATAACCATTAGCTACGAGCACCCCGTAGTAGAACCACAGGTGATGCACTTCATGCAGGTGCCGTTGCGGACCATCGTCATGCTGCCGCATTCGGGGCAGGCTTCGCCGGTGTAGCCCATTTGTTTGGCTTTGTCATAGTCACTTTCGTAGCTGTCAGACTTCACCACTTTTTCCTGGGCGGCTTTACCTTCAGCGGCAGTTTGTGAGGGATCAGACATCGCAGGTGCGGGCTCCGGCTTTGTATCTTGCTGGGGAGCGCGTGCTGTGGTGCTTCGGGCATCCGTTTCAAACTCAGCGCTGTCCACATCGGGATTAGCTTCTGCCGTAGGACGTAAGTTACGCGTCTCAATCTGATCAGCCGGCACGTGTGCCAGGTCTTCTCTGCCGAGGTAGGTAACCGCCAGCTCGCGGAAGATGTAATCAATAACGGAAGTACTCATCTTCACGTGTGGGTTGCCGTTTACCATGCCACTGGGCTCAAACTTGGTGAATACAAAGGCATCCACAAATTCTTCCAGCGGAACTCCGTGTTGCAGTCCAAGCGAGATGGAAATGGCAAAGCAGTTCAGCAGGCTTCGGAAAGCGGCGCCTTCGCGGTGCATATCAATAAAGATTTCACCAAGTTGACCATTTTCATATTCGCCGGTGCGCAGGTATACGCTTTGTCCGCCAATCTTCACTTTTTGGGTGTATCCTTCGCGGCGGAAAGGCAGTCGCTGGCGACGTGCCACATATTTATGGATGATACGCTCGGCCACTTCCAGCACTTTATCCTGTGCCTGTGAAGTTGCAGCGTCTACTGTTTCTTCAGACTCTTCTTCGTCAATTTCTTCAAGTACATCCGCCATACTGTTCAGCGGCTGACTCAACTTGGAGCCGTCGCGGTACAGCGCATTGGCTTTCAGCATCATCTCCCAAGAATCCATGTAGGCATCTTTCATGTCCTCGATGGTAGCTTCGTTGGGCAGGTTGATGGTTTTGGAAATAGCGCCGGACAGGAATGGTTGGGCGGCAGCCATCATGCGAATGTGACCTTTGGCTGAAATAAATCGCGTTCCGATACGGCCACAACGATTGGCGCAGTCAAATACAGGGTAATCTTCTTCTTTCAGATGCGGTGCACCTTCCACCGTCATCGTTCCACACACATAATCGTTGGCTTCCTGAACCTGCTCGCTGCTGAATCCGAGATGCTTCAGCATATCAAAATTAGGATTGCTGAGCTGCTCTTCAGAAATATCCAGCACATCGGTACAGAAGTCTTCGCCTAATGTCCACTGGTTGAAGGCAAACTTGATGTCGAAGCTTCCGGGCAGTGCCTGGTTTATCGCTTCAATTTTATCTTTGGTGAAGCCCTGCTCCATCAAGGTTTCCGGGTTGATATGAGGACAGCCTTCCAGCGATCCGGTTCCTTTCGCGTAGTCAATGATGTCCTGAGATTCCTTCTTAGAATAACCCAGGTTCTTCAATGCTTTAGGCACGGCTTGGTTGATAATCTTGAAATATCCGCCACCCGCCAGTTTCTTGAATTTCACCAGTGCAAAGTCAGGCTCGATACCCGTAGTATCACAATCCATAACTAACCCGATGGTTCCGGTCGGCGCCAGTACGGTTACCTGTGCGTTGCGGTAACCGTGCTTCTCACCCAGCTTCAGTGCTTTGTCGGATGCTTTCTTGGCCGCTTTAACCAGGTAATCGGGGCAGATGGAAGCATCAATACCCATGGGCTTCACAGTGAGACCTTCGTATTCCTCAGGATCTGCATTATAAGCAGCCCGGCGGTGATTACGGATCACACGAAGCATATGCTCTTTGTTGCGCTCATATCCTTCAAAAGGATCCAGCTCTTTCGCCATTTCGGCTGAAGTTGCGTAAGACGTCATGTGCATGGTAGCTGTAAGAGCCCCGGCCACAGACGCGCCTTCTTCACTATCATAAGGCAGACCTTGTACCATCAGGGCGGCACCGATATTGGCATAGCCTAATCCCAAGGTGCGGAATTTATAAGACAAGTCGGCAATTTCTTTGGATGGGAATTGAGCCATCAGTACAGAAATCTCAAGCACTACCGTCCAGATTCGGGAGGCGTATTCCAGCGATTCAATATCAAATTCTTTGTACTCACCATCGCCTTTGAAATATTTCATCAGGTTCAGGGAAGCCAGGTTACAAGCCGTGTTGTCGAGGAACATGTACTCGGAGCACGGGTTACTGGCGTTGATTGGCCCATCTTCGGGGCAAGTATGCCACTCATTGATGGTATCATGATACTGGGTACCGGGATCGGCACAAGACCAAGCAGCATACGCAATATCATCCCAGAGTTCGCGGGCTTTCAAAGTCTTCATCGGCTTGGGGTCGCGACCTTCTTCTGCAGCATCGCGTTTCTCAACACGACCGTAGAGGTGCCATTCGCTATCTTCTTTTACCGCTTTCATGAACGAATTGGGCACACGAACGGAATTGTTAGAGTTTTGCCCGCTTATCGTTGAATAAGCTTCGGAGTTCCAGTCGGTATCGTACGTATCAAATTCCAGGTCGGTGAAGCCCTGAGCTGCCAGCTGAATCACGCGTTCGATATAATTCAGGGGAACCTGGTTTCGTTTCGCTTTGCGGATTTCATCCGCCAGTTTTTTGTTTTTGAGAGGATCACGGCTCATAGCACCGTTGAAAGTTCGTCCCTCAATCTCTACCGGTGTGTGGCAAAGTTTGATAATATTCTTCAGATGTTTCTGTACGGTTTTTGAACCGGCTACAAGTGCGGCCACTTTCTGCTCTTCCCGCACTTTCCAATTGATATATTCTTCGATATCGGGATGATCCAGATCCAACGTCACCATTTTAGCAGCGCGACGTGTGGTACCACCTGATTTGATGGCACCCGCGGCACGGTCACCAATCTTCAGGAAACTCATTAGTCCGGAGCTTCTTCCTCCTCCACTCAGAGGCTCATCGGCACCACGGATTTTAGAGAAGTTACTTCCGGTACCTGATCCATATTTAAAGAGACGTGCTTCACGCGTCCAAAGGTCCATGATACCGCCTTCGTTCACCAAGTCATCATCCACGCTTTGGATGAAACAGGCATGCGGCTGGGGATGGGTATAGGCATCTTCGGATTTCTTCAATTTGCCGCTTTTGCCATCTACATAATAGTGGCCTTGGGCCGGACCATTAATTCCATACGCCCAATGCAAACCGGTATTAAACCACTGTGGACTGTTAGGAGCAGCCATTTGAGTGGCCAGCATGTACGCCAGCTCACTATAAAAAATCTTAGCATCGTCCTCGCTGTCAAAATAATCGTGTTTCCAACCCCAATATGTCCAACATCCGGCCAAACGGTGAAATACTTGCTTGCTATCAATTTCATGCGTGTAGCGTTCTTCTTCCGGGATGTCTTTCATCGCTTTTTCATCCGGTTCAGATCGTTGCAACCATTTAGGCACACCCTTTTCCTTCACCTTTTTGACCTTTACAGGTACTCCGGCTTTCCGGAAATACTTTTGGGCAATTACATCAGTAGAAACCTGACTCCAGTCTTCGGGTACCACAACCCCCTCCATATGGAAAACCTGAGATCCATCAGGGTTTTTTATTTCTGAGGTTCGGGTAGCAAATTCAATGTCGTCAAATGGAGTCTTCCAGTCAGACTGAGTGTAGAAGCGAGTAAATTTCATGGGCGTACTAACTTTACGTTGGTGTTGTAATTTTCGTTGGCTCATCTATTTGCAGATGATAATCTCTTATCCCCTTCCGGCGTGTTATTTCCTAAAGAAGTACGAATTAATATAGACGAGAAGCGCTGTTTCAGCAAGAAAAAAAATCAATACTTTTCCACAAAATTCAGGACTTATCCACATCGGTTGTGAGAAAATCTTAATCAATCATTGATAAGAGTTTAATATTATATAAAATATTATAAATTATAATATATAAAATGTAGACACATAAAATACCTGTTCGTAAAATAGCTAATTATTATCTTTAAAAGCAGATATACATACTAAAAAGAACTTTTACTGCTTCGGAAAGTTATCCACATTTAAATCCAACCCCGCCTTCTTCAAACACTGAAGTGTATAAAATATTTAAACTTTATTATATAATTTAACAACTATGATTTTTTGAAAATAAAATTCATCATCAATAGCTATAAATCTGCTGTAAAATAGTGTGTTAGGCATAGGTAAGGATCAATGTTAAGAACAGCCTGTGTGGATACTTAAATCCGGTAAAAATACCTTCAAATAGCAAAGGCTCCACCACAGGGAGCCTTTGCTATTTGGGCTAAATGATCTGACACTTATTTAATCAGCATCATCTTCTTGGCAAGAGTACCTTGGGCTGTTTGCAACCGGTAAATATACATTCCGGAAGACAAGCCGCTGGCATCAAACTGGACAGATTTTACACCGGCCGATTGTCTGCCATTTACAAGCTCTGCCACTCTCTGACCAGCCATCGTAAATACTTCCAGACGAACTTCACCTGGCATATTAATTGTGTATTCTATTTGTGTAGTCGGGTTGAAGGGATTGGGATAATTTTGTGCAAGTTCAAATCCAGACACTTGCTGCTGGGGTTCCGATGAGGTGTTCAGCATTTCATCATACACAAAAAGAAAACTGCCGGGCACAATACCTGCCTGGAAAGTATCAGCCTCGGCGGTGGAATTGTTATATACAATGATGTCTCCTTCGGAAGAATAGTCCTTGGCATCGGCCAGATAAAAATCGTTATTCACCTCATCATAACCCATGGCATAGAAACTTCCTTTTACCAGGGTATCAGCAAGGAATGCATTGGCGTTGATATCATAAGCACGCACACCGCCACTATTTACAAATATCATTCCATCATTTTCATCCAGGGCCAAATCGGAGTCAGCTGAAGATAGCCCGGCAAAAGCCACTTCCTCTCCGGTAGATAAATCAATTCCGTGTACTCCACCCGGTTTTGATGTTCCAGGAATCAGGTTCCAGTTTTCATCATAATCTCCGGCATAACCCGTAGCTACCACCCATAAGGTCCCCTCGGAATCTACCGCCATACCAGAAGGCCCGCGGCTAACTTCCAAAGTATCTACTACCGCATCGCTGGAGATATCAATTTTAAAAATAGTACTATCAGCCCCAAAGCCACTGTTGGCCACATACGCATAACTTCCATAAGCTAAAATTCGATCAGCATTGGTGCCTGCAGGTATGGTGGCTTCCTCCACGCTGTTATCATTCAAATCTACTACATACACCGCACTGGCATACAAATCGGTAACATAGGCTTTGCCTTCAGCAACCTTGACAATTTCCCGGGGACTTGAACCATCCGGAAAAGAAATCTGACCGGTTTGGGCAAAGGTCTCCGGATCAAGAATCACAATTTTTTGCGAATTGTTGATTACCGCATACACACGATTATTGATCCACGCAAGGCTTTGTACCACATCTCCAATTCCTGCCCCGTTGGCGTCAAGAAAAACTCCATCGGTGGCTGAATGGGCTTCGACATCGAAATTGGTGATTGTTGCATTACCTGCATTAAAGTTGCCTTCATTTCCAACAATGACCTGGACCAGGTTTTTCTGCTGGGCGAACAGCGTAGTGCTCATAAATAATGTTACTAATAAAAAAATGTATCGGGTTTTACGCATCGTATTGAATCTATTTGAGTTTATATTGGATGGTGAGTGTAATTTGATAAGAACGGCCCGGCATGGGATAATCGCGGACTACCGCATACTCTTCGTCAAAAAGGTTTTGCATGGTAAGTTGGGGAATGAACCGGAAACGGCGCCATTCCTGATTCCAGGAAGTGGTCCAGTTGGCAATTTTAAAGGCTTGTATAGGATCAAAGGGACTGCTGTGGTCGGCCGTGGAAAAACGCTCGTCGGTAAAATTGTAAGTAAAGAGAGTTTGAAGGTTTTTCCAGCCCAAAGCGGCTGAGGTTTTCACCTGCCATTTCGGGGTGTAGCGCAACTGTTTACCGACGGCCCGGTCGCCCTTAAAACGTGCCTTCGAAATCTCTGCCAGGGAATGAAGTAACATTCCTCTCAAGCGGATGCTAAATTCATTCACCTGCACACTTACTGATTCTTTGAGCTCAAAACCCCAAAGCTCTAACTCCTCCAGGTTCACTGGACGTGATTGCCCGCCCTCGCCCGGCAGCCAACGGATGCCATCATATACACGGCCGGCGTACAAGGTCATTTCCGTTTCGTTCCGTAGCTTTTCCCAGTTCTTTTGCACCATCAGACCGGTTTCAGCCTTCAGGTTGGTTTCGGGATCCAGATTGGGATCGCCCAGTTCGGGCCAGTATAAATCATTAAAAGTGGGAGCAATAAAATTCCGCGATACCTGCCCTTTCCAAAACAGCAGGTTCTCCAGCAATTCCACATTGATTCCAATATTTCCAGCATAGGCGCTGCCAAAGTCAGAATAATAATCCACCCTGAAGCCGCCATATAAATGCACCGGGTTAAAAATGTGCCAGACCGGATTTACCTGTGCCGTAAACTGGGACCGACTGGGAGAACCCGAATATTCACTGGCTTTAACCCAGTTCTTACTTAGTTGCAGCGCTGAGACCAGCTGCAGCCGCCGGTGTAGAGAACTCTTCATTTCAACATCGCCAATAACGGAAGAACTGGTGCTTTTGCTGTTGAGGTCCGTAGACGGATTGAAGTAATCCAGTTGCTGGCGGTTCAGGTATAATTTTGAGGTAATGCGATGACCCCTAATCTTTGTTGAATAGCTGCTCATCCAACGCAGGAATGCGTCATCCTGCCGGGCCCGGGGACTTAACCCGTTGATGCCTCCCGGTATTTCGTTCGACATATCATGCAGCCAAAGCACCGATTGAAAGCGACGGTTTTTTTCGTTCCAGCCTACGGATATAATGCCGGTCTGAGACTGCAACCGGTTGTTTTTGCGTTTTTTCTCTACCTCAACAAATCCACCGGCTTCGTTGCTAAATTCCCGGGTGGTATAGCTGAAATCATTTTCGGAGTCTTCATTTCCTGCAACTATCCCAACTGACCAATTTCCGGCTTGCACACCGGCATACGCTTCAGATATCATCTGCCCAAAGGAACCGGCAGTATGCGAGATACCAAGCTGATTGCCTGGCTTTCGGATATCCAGTGCTACTGTTCCGCCTCCTTTATCCCCGAAAGAAGTATTACCACTGCCTGAAGCCACACTGATTTGATCCACAGCAAAAGACGGAATCAGTGATAAATCGGTAAGGCCCAACATGGCATGGTTTAGTTGAAAACCATTCCAAAGTACCTGTGTTTGAGAAGGCGAATATCCCCGCTGAGAAAAAGTAGCCAGCCCTCCCGGACCATTCGTTCGAACATGCACCGGTGCAAAACTTTCAAGTGCTGCCGAAAGATTACCTGTAGAAAACATTCGTATTTGGGAAGAATCTAAACGGGATATGGTAACGGGCTGATATTGCTCCTCCACATAAATCCGGGAAGCCTGTACTTTTACTTCCCCTAACTGAAGAGTATCTGCAATAATTTGAGCCTGCGCCGGGATATAGCTATACAACCCGTACAGAAAAATTGATATAAAAAAGAGAAAACGCATTGCTTCGCTGTTAGCAACTTCTTTTACCCGAAGAATTTGCTACGGTTCAATGAAGGCAGGTCTCCTGGCTTTCCGTTGGCAGCGCCTTCCCGTTCATCCGCAGTGCGGAGAACAGTGGCAAAGGTGAGGCTGCAAGTTATTTGCGCGGGGCAAATTCGGATTACAGTTGCGGGAACAGCTCTCGTTTTGCACGAGATTCCCTTTTAACTCAAAGCGGCTTATGAAGCTCGCCTGAGACCATCATTAATTCGGCCTAAAAGTAAACACTTTGGTAAGGTTTTCAAATTAATTTTGGGGTGATTTTTGTTTGAGTACCAAAGAGCTGCTAAGAAATGAGGTCAAACAAATTAGTAGATCGTCTCCATGTTTCGTAAAGATAACCACCTCTATTCTTCTGCTTATAAACTTTTTTACTTATCCCCTTAAACCATTGACCCTGAAATATACTTTCCTGTACTGAAAGTGCAAGAGATTGACTTGGGACTGAGGATCCCCTGTATCCTATCCACGCGGTCATCCAGAGCCTACTGGCGATGGACCTTGCATTTTGCAGAGCTTATTCAACTAATTTCCTGAACTTTATTTCCAGTGGCCCAAGCGTTGTTGCCAATGGTAGGTTGGTAATCATTTTCTAGCTAAGATTCTTCGCATTCCTGTTAGGAATGAGTGCATGTAAACTTTGTTCTAACTGTCTCAAAAAAAACGCAGACTCCGTATAGCCTTTTGCCAGAAACGGAGCCTACATAACCTGAGTCATCAGGCAATGGTTGTACCGACCTCAAAAGTATTTTATAAACCAGGATTTCTCAGTGAGTATTTTTTCCCAGTGCCGTATCACACCCGGGTTGTCCATTTTGACCTCAGAAGAATAAAAATCACCACTGACACGACCGGCCTCATCCTCGCCCAAATCCAGAATGTAACTGCCCTCCCCTTCAAATTTCTTGTCAGGTAGTTTGCCATAAACTTCTTTAGCGATGTTATGTGCTACTACTTCGGCTTCATGCCGGGCAAACACACCTGCTTTAGGTAGCAGTTCACCGGAATTCAGTTTAATCCGTGTAATATCTCCGATGGCAAAAACCTTTGGGTACTTGGTTTCCAGTGTTTCCCTGTTTACCTCTACCCAACCGGATTCACCAACTAGTCCCGCATCTGTAACAACCTTCGGACATTGATGGTGGGGCGTGTAAGCAAGCAGATCAAATGCAGCTTTCTTTTGCTCTCCGTGGTGGTCTTCGAAGATCATTTCGCTGCTTGATATGTCTTTTAAGTTATATCCTGTAACATAACGGACATAACGTTCCGCCATCAGCTTCATCACATTATCGGAAATATCAGACCCGGCAAATCCCATGGGTTCTTTTTCGGGGGTGTATATAGTAATCTCGGTTTTGTCTCGGAGGCCCTTCTCTCTGACATATTCCTCAACCAGCATGGCTGCCTCATAAGGTGCTACCGGCGATTTAAAAGGTAATGAAGGCACAGTGATAGCTATCTTTCCTCCCTCAAAAGCCTGCAGGTCTTTATAAAAACCGGAGGCGCCTTCCATAGTATAAAAGTTATGCCCGGCCTGACTTAAGGCTTCATCTGCGGCTTGCTGAACGCCCAGCGACACAATCATATAATCGCCTTTGTACGCCTCACCTTTTACGGTAACGGTCAATTCATCCGGGTCTATTTTTTCGATATCTCCCAGGATAACCTCAATACCTCCGCCTTCAATATTCTTTGTTTCCCGGTACAGCTGCTCTTCTTTTCTTTTGCCAACCATAAGCCAGGTTAAAGAAGGTTGAAATACGTTTTGCTCTTCCCGCTCAAACACCAAAATATTGGCTAAGGTGATGCCTTCTTCGTTTCCTATTTTTTTACTGAGTTCCTTGGCTGCCTGCACGCCGCCAAGCCCGCCTCCTAATACCAAAATCTGCTTTTTCATGATCTTAACCTCCAATGTGATTCGTTTTTTTACAACTCTTTAGGCCGACTCTTCCACCGGCAGCCCGTTTGCTTTCCATTCCGGATATCCCAACTCAAGTCTTTTTGCATTAAAACCCTGCCGTCTCAACAGAGAAACCACATCATCTGCCATCGCACATAATGGTCCCCGACAATAGGCTATAATATCTTTATTCTTGGGTAGATTCTTTATGTGTTGACGTATTTCATCCCGTGGAAAAGAAGTGGCTGATAAAATGTGGCCGGCTTCATATTCGTGGCGAGGGCGTACATCCACCAAAAAGACCTCATCCTTATCAACTCTTTTAACCAGTTCTTCCACACTTACCATCTCCAGGGTTTCATGCTCATTCCTGTAATCATCCATCAAGCGTGATATTTCGGCATTTTGCGAGAGCCCCAGTTCACGCAAGGCACTCCAGGCTTCAAATACCCGTGGTCCGGCAAGACGGTAAATGCTGTATTTACCTTCCTTTTCAGAACTTACCAGGCGTGCATTTTTTAGGGTCTGTAAATGCTGAGATGCATTTGCCACACTTAATCCCGTTTGCTCGGCAATGTATTCTACTGTGGAAGCGCCTTGTGCAAGTAGCTCGATAATCCTTAATCGGTTCGGATTCGCTATAGCTTTGGTAGTTACAGCCAGTTCGTTGTAGATTTTCTTCTTGAATTCTCGGGCTTTCATACGTGTATCTATTTTTTGATTCTTCGTAATGATACACCTTTTGAAAAAAACATTCAATAAAATTATTGAATGTTGTATAATCTATTCCAAAATCTTGTTTATTTAACGCGTTTACTGGTTAGCAATGTTACCTATACTACCGCAAGCGTCTCGCTTGTGGTTTGGTGGAATATGACAACTTAGGTAGAATATACAAAGTGGTACAAGCGAGATCCCGAACAATTCGGGACACCAGTCGATGGGTAAAACGCTTTAAAGACTTCCTATTACCTGTGTTCTTTTAACGGGTAAACACGTTTATTTAGATAAAAAAGCATTTTACATCAGCCAAATATTTTCGTTGATAAGCATTGCCCTTACTTCTACCTTTGGTTTCCTTCACTCCTATACAAACCCAGGATTGCTATGAAATTTGGAAGCGTTGACCATCCCGAAAATGTTGATTTTACCCTCCCAGAGGATCATCCCGATACCTTAAAAGTGCTGGGAGGCCAACCAGCTAAAGAATTTGATGCCTATGTGGGGTGCGCCAAATGGAATAAAAAAGACCTGAAAGGATTTTATCCCCGGGGCACCAAGGATGAATTACATTACTACTCGCGGCAATTTAATTCCATTGAGCTAAACGCCACCCATTATAAAACGTATGGTCCGGATCAGGCAGAAACATGGAAAGAGAAAACGCCGAATGATTTTAAATTCTTTCCAAAAGTGGTAAATAGCATCAGTCATTTTAAGCGTTTGAAAAATATTGAAGCAGCGCTGGAAGAATACCTGCACGGCATGCGTGGATTTGGAGATCAGCTGGAGATGATATTTTTGCAACTACGCGATGATTTTAAACCCAAAGATTTTGACCGGGTACAACGACTGGTTGAAATTTGGCCTGAAGATATTCCACTGGCCATTGAACTTCGACATGAGGATTGGTTTGCAGATGCAGCGGTTGCCAGCCAATTGTACCAGCTTTTTGAGGAATATAAGGTAGCCAACGTCATAACGGACACAGCCGGACGACGTGATCTCCTACATATGCGACTTACCACGCCGGTGGCCTTTATCCGGTATGTAGGCGCTAATCATCCAAGCGATTACGACCGGCTGGATGAATGGGTAGAACGCCTGAAATTCTGGAAAGCCCGGGGACTGGAGAAACTGTACTTTTTCGTACATCAAAACATTGAAAAAGAATCCCCGCTGCTATCCGCTCATTTCATCCGAGGAATTAATAAAGAGCTGGGCACGGATTTGAATATTCCCGGAAAAGAAGAACAGGGAGATTTAGGGCTATAATTAGCCCCAGTGTATAGCTTAGTCCAATCTATCGAGTAACCGTTTTGTGCGTACTGAAGGGTAGCTTGCCTTTTATTTAGCTTTCAAAAACTTGCTGATTATATTAGTTTATAAGCAAAACAATCAGTTGCTATGAATGAAATGTCAAGAGTTTCTACTTCAATTTATTTACCCATTTTAATTACTGCTTTTCTGAGTGCTTCACTTTATGCACAAGAAGATTCTCTAGTTGGTTACTATCCTTTCAATGGAGATGCTCAAGACCTGAGCGGAGAGCAACATCATGGAATAATTTATGGGGCTACTTTAGATAAGGATAGGTTTGGAAATTCTGAGAGCGCCTTCTTTTTTGACGGAGATGACTTTATTGACTTGGGCGTAGTGAAAGATTATGAATTTGGAACCGGTGATTTTAGTATTTCTGTATGGTTTAAAGCGGAATATTTAGATAAGCGACAATACCAGATCATCCGTAAAGGGCCGGATAATCCTCATCTGGGAGAAGGCCGATGGGTGTTGTCCCTGGATAGGGAAGGCAGGGCAAGAATGGTATTAGAAGATGCAGAACAGAGCAACGCTGTATTAGTTTCGTTGGGACAAAATAGTTTCCTCGACAATACCTGGCATCATATGGTAGCGGTATTTGATCGCGATTCCGCATTGACGGTTTATGTAGATAATGAACTAGAGATTATGGACCGTGATATTGTCAATTACCAAGGAAATATCACCAGTGAATCAGGAACTCATTCCTATATAGGACGTACTCATAATCTGAATGAAGATAATAACTTCATTGGTACTATTGATGATATTCGGATTTACAATAAAGTTCTTCAACCGGATGAAATTGCAAACTTGTACTTCAGGTCTGGCTGGGATGGCAATATCCATGAAATTGAAGAGGATACTTTAGTCGCTCATTACCCTTTTAATGGAAGTGCAGCTGAAGAAAGCGGATTCACTAATGACGGACAGGTCGAAGGGGCTACACTCACGGAAGACCGGTTTGGAAACCCGAATAGTGCCTATCAATTTGATGGTAATGATTATATCAATATTTCTCATCATCCTGTACTGAATTCACCGGCAAAGACCATTCAATTCTGGTTTCAGAAGACCAATGATGAAATAAGGAACTGGGGTCTGAATGATTCGGAAGGCATGTTATGGAAAGCACGTGATACGAGTTTGAACCGCGCATTTTCATTTTCACTATCAGGAAAAGATTCTCCTTTCGGCTTTTACTTGAACATGGGCAATGGGTCAAACGGTCTACATCATGTCGGCACGTTTGTACAAATAGCCCCCCGGAGATGGTATCATGTGGTTGCGGTTATAGAACCAGGTAAAACCTCAGTATATGTAAATGGCACTCTTGTTAATTCCAGAGTGAATGAAGGGGAAGTAATTAATAATACCTCACCAATTACCATTGGAAGGGCTTCGTTAGAATCTTTAGGTAGCAGATATTTTGTCGGGAAGATCGATGATATTCGTTTCTATAACTATGCGCTGGAACCTTCAGCAATCCGAAACTTATACCATGAAGGTGGATGGCCTTTAACAGAGGATACGGCACTTGTGATATCAGAAGATTTAGTTAGCTATTATCCTTTCTCTGGAAATGCCTGGGATGTTTCTTACAATAATGGTCTTGGAAATATTTTTGGTGCCAATTTAACAACCGACCGTTTTGGTGAAATGAATCAAGCCTATGAGTTTGACGGGCTAAATGATCATATCATACTTCAGGTCCCGATACCTTATTTCAGTCAAAACGATTTCACCATCACTTTTTGGGGACAAGGTGCATCCCCTGATCAACACTTTAAAGGACTGCTCACCTCACCAAATAATACTCCTTTTGGTATTCACCTTGACGACGGAGACCGCTTACGGCTTAGTGCTCAGCATAATCAAAAAACCGTAAACCTTACTGCTGAGAATCTTGATACCTATCCCGGAGATTGGTACCGTTATGCCGTGACATTCAAACGGGGAGAATATCTTAGGCTCTACAGAAACGGAGAAGTAGTGGCTTCTCTCAATGAATCAGTTCCAGAAATGCTTGACCTGAACTTGAATGCCCCTGGTATATATTTAGCAACCTTACAGAAGGATACATTAGATGAAGATGAGGATTATTTCTTCCCGGGAAGTATAGATGATATTAGAATATTCAACTATGCCCTCGACTCTGCTGAAATCTGGGAAAGTTATCAGCAGGAAAAAGGAAGTGTAGTTAGTAATGAAGAGCCCGAACTTGAAATTCCATACCAAAGCAAACTGTATCAAAATTATCCGAATCCTTTTAACCCTTCTACTATTATAAAGTTTGAAATACCCCGAACAGCTCAGGTTTCCTTGACTGTTTATGACCTTACCGGACGTGTAGTTGCCACGCTAACAGACGGGCCCAAAAAAGCTGGTCTACATGAAGTGATATTTGATGCATCTGATCTGGCATCAGGTGTATACCTATATGAGCTTAAAACACCTGAATTCTCAGAATTCAAAAAATTAACTCTGATTAAGTAAGTGGATTGAGTTCTGAGTTCTGAGTTCTGAGTTCTGAGTTCTGAGTTCTGAGTTCTGAGTTCTGAGTTCTGAGTTCTGAGTTCTGAGTTCTGAGTTCTGAG
>NZ_FXTP01000015.1 GCF_900182705.1 Gracilimonas mengyeensis
CGGGAAACCGAAAATTTCCAAACAGGGCTCCAAATATATTCGTCGGGCAATGTTTATGCCGGCGGGTGTAGTGGTGCGAATGGGAAAAGGGCCCATGTATGAGTTATATGAGCGGTTGGTGGGTACCCATAACATTAAGATGAAGGGGCATGTGGCGGTCCAGAAAAAACTCTTAACCTATATGTACACCCTGTGGAATAACGGGCAGATATATGATCCGCAGGTGATCAAAACCCACCAAGCCACCCATAAAAAAAGTAGCCCTGCCGAAGGCAAGGCTACTGTAGATACATCACATGCAAAAGCATCATGATGTTCTTTGAAGTCATAAAAATAGAAGTTTCTCTTGATTTTTAACACAGTACCTGACGATTAAAGAAGTGCGGCCTTTATGCTTTAACAACGCTGGCATATGTGTACGGTCCGTACACTTCAAAATAAAAAACTACCCGTAACGTGTTTACCGGTTAGAAGATCACATGTAAAAGAAAATCCTTAAAGCGATTTATTAACCGACTAGTGTCCCGAATAACTCGGGGCGGTAGGCTGGGGGATATTGACAACCGGTAAACGCATTACCCTCAATTAAAAGCACATCTATTCCACCCAGTCGGCAACAAAAACATTAGTAGAGCGGGTGCCACCATTGTTACGGTTTGATGAAAACACAATCTTTTTGCCGTCGGGAGAAAACATCGGGAAGGAATCAAACATGGCATCAAAAGTAATTTGCTCAAGACCGGTGCCATCCACATTAATCATGAAAATATTGAAGGGAAATCCCCGGCTGGATTGGTGATTGGAGGAGAATACAATTTTCTCGCCGGAAGGATGGAAGTAGGGCGCCCAGTTTGCGTTGCCTAATTCTGTGATTTGTTGAAGTCCGGTTCCTTCCACATTCACTATGAAAAGCTCCATGTTGGTGGGTTCTACCAATCCCTGTTCCAACAGGTTTTTGTATTTGGTGATTTCTTCTTCGGTTTCAGGCCGGGAGGCACGGAAGACCAATTGAGTACCGTCAGGTGAGAAAAAGGCTCCGCCGTCATATCCTAATTCATCAGTAATTTGAATAACATTTGAGCCATCGGTATCCATGATGTACAGTTCCAGATCCCCGCTGCGGTCAGAGGTAAACACAATTTTATCGCCTTGGGGTGATACAGTGGGTTCAGCATCGTAGCCGGGTTCATCGGTAAGTTTGGCGATGATGTTGCCGTCCATATCCGCTTTGTAAATATCATAGGTATCGTACACAGGCCAAACATAAGCTCCTCCGGCGCCGCGTTCGGGAGGAGTGGGGCATTCCGGCCCAGATGCATGGGTAGAGGAGTAAACAAAGGTAGAATCACCCGGCAGAAAATAAGAACAGGTGGTGCGGCCGTTGCCTGTACTGATCATAGGCGATTCAAAGCCGGGTTCTTTAGACGAGATATCCATGGTGAAAATCTGGTCACATTCCACGCCCCACTCGGGGTTGTTGGATTGAAAAATGAGTTCTTCACTGTCGTAGCTCCAATACGCTTCGGCATTATCACCTCCGAAAGTTAGTTGCCGTACATTTTGAAGGTGTACCTCTTGCTCGTATTTGAGTGTATCATTGGCTGGATTGTAGGTTTCTTTTGGGGATTCTGAGGTACAGGAGATAGCAATTAGCAATAACAGTGGGACAGCAATGTATTTCATGAATAATGGGATTGGGATATCAATTGAGAAAATAAAGATAACGAAAATCACGCAGGCTCCGAGAGGTTTTTTGTAAGGAAAGGGGGTGAAATCGCTCTTACCTCTAATCAACTATCATAAATCTATTATGGAATATTGGAGAAAATCGATTCGGTTAGATGGTTGGGATTACAGATACCCATGGTATTATTTTATCACCATATGCACCAAAAACCGGGTTCATTATTTTGGAGAAATCCCATGGGATTTCCCCACAGAATAGAAGGGAATTTGGAAAACCCAAACCGGGATCATTATCTGTTATTCTAAATCAATATAAGGGAGCAGTTAAAAGATGGTGCAATCAAAACAATTATGAATTTGTGTGGCAATCCCGGTTCCATGATCACATCATCCGGAATTACAAGGCATTGCATAATATCAGGGAATACATCAAGATGAATCCTGAAAACTGGTAAACGGACTCAGAGTAATAGGTCAGACATAAATCAGTTCCCAATCCTCAATTGCAAGGTCACATAAAAGGTACGGGGCGGGGAGGGAATGATGCCCGGGCCGGGGTAACCGGTAGCACGACGTGTGAAATACCAGTCATCCAGCACATTATTAATACCGGATTCAAGGCTAAAGTTTTTCCAAGAATAAGAGGCCGATACATCCAGTACATCATAAGCGGGAATCTCGCCGCGTATACCGCTTTGGTTGTCACGGGGATTTTGGCGGGCATTGGAGGCATCGGTATACTGGCTGGATACATAGGTGTATTGCAGACTCGCCAACAGGTTTTTGTAGCCGAAGGTTACTCCTGTTTTTAGGTTGATGAGGGGCACAAATTCTACATCATTTCCTTCCACACCGGGGATTTCAGAATCCAAATATTCGGATTGGGTGAGCGCAGTGTTGAGGAAAAGACTGAATTTTAGATCTTTGCGGTTGTTGCCCATCAAAGGCAGCATATTCGTTTCTATTAGACTCTCAATCCCGTACATAAAAGCCCGACCAATATTTCCGCGAAAGCGTACTACCCGACCGGTTTCTTCCTGTTCGCCTTCAGCATTGACACGGGTTTCAGCACGTAGCACTTCACCAATGCGATTATCGTACATCAACCCAAAGCCGCCAATATCATACGATATAGCGCTTCCCAATTGACCACGAAGACCGAAGTCGGTGGTGAATCCGCTTTCGTCGGTGATGTCAGAATCTACCTGGAAAGTGGGGTTTACAATGCGGATGTCGTTAAAAGTTACCGAGCGGTAATTCTGTGAAAAGTTGCCGTAAAACTCTGTATTGGTATTGGGTAGGTAGCTCAATCCGGCCCCAAGCAGTACGAAGCTACGTTCGAACTTACGATTATCCTCAAAGGTTTGGTTTTGGATGGGGTTCCCGGCGAGATCAAAATTGACACGCTTGAAAGTGCCTATGCTTTGGGTTTTGATGTACTCAAACCGGAAGCCCGGAGTGATGGAAAGGTTGTCTTTCAGGTAAAAAATGTTCTCTCCGAAGAAAGCCACATTCTGGTTGGGAAAGGTGAAGTCAGACTGGTTGGGGTAGTCTGGGAACTGAGAATCTGCCAGTGAAAAGTCTGCCCTAGAACTGGCTGATCCGGGACCTTGAACGGATGCATTTTCAGAATCATAATATTTGGCACCAACCAGGAAAACAGAATTTTTGGAGCCAATGGTATACCGGTTTAAAAAACGGATTTCTGTTCCCCAGTTGTTGAAGTCGCCAAGGATGAGATCCCGGGGGGCATCCAGGTCATCCTGCTGGGAAACCCTGTTGGTTCGGAAACCCACGGATTTACGGGAGGCATCCAGCCCAAAAGCCATCACACTGAGACGCGTTTTGTAGGAGAACCGGTGCTCAAGTTTCAGGGAAGCGAGTTTCCAGTTTACTTCGAACCAGTTGCGGGTGCGATTGCTGACCGTGGGATCGCGATAGAACTGGGCATCCGTCAAGCCGCCGGGCTGCTGGGCGAGATAATACAAGTACGTAAAATCGCCGCTCAGGGTAGTGTTTTCACCGAGCTGGTAATCGGTGTAGAAATAAAGGTTTTGGGATTCAAAATCAGAATTGGGACGAAATCCATCCCCGCGTTTATAGTTGAAAAAGCTGTAGTAACCGAGCTTGCCGGTCGTTCCGCTCAGGCTGTTGAAGGAGGTGAAAAGTGCATTGGAACCGGTGGCCTGACGTGACACCAGCTCAATATTTTTATCCCGGGCCGGTTTTTTCATCCTGAAATTTACCAGTCCGCCAAACTGGGTGCCGTATTGCAGGGAGGCGGCCCCGCGAATCACCTGTATTTCTTCGAGTCCTTCGGCGGTAGGGGTGTAGTAACTTTCGGGGTAGCCAAGGACATCAGCGCTGATGTCGTAGCCGTTTTGACGGATGTTGAAGTTGGAGGAACGGTTGGGATCAAGTCCGCGCCCGCCGATGTTGAGCTGCAGCCCCGCATCATTGGATTCGAAAATGTTGAGGCCTGCAATTTGTCCGTAGATTTGCCGGGCATTGTTGGCAGAGGTGTTTACCACCATCTGATCCAGGTCAATCACTTCGTTCTTTTTGCCGGCATAGATGGAGGTGCCTTCAACCTCACGCATTCGTTTGATAGCAAAAATCTGCTCACGCTGATCAATCACCGCTACTTCCGACATTTCCCGGTTCAGCTTTTCCATGCCGATGCGAAGTTCTACATCTTCATCTTCTACAACTACCGGTCGGTTTATAACCTCAAAGCCCAGCTCAAAAATATAGAACACATAAGTGCCGGAGGGCAGGTTTTTGATCTCAAAATAGCCGTCTTTATTGGTGATAAAAGATTTGCCGGCTTTATTATCGTAAATCTCTACCCCTTCCATAGGCTGGCCGGTTTCCTGGCTGGTGATGTAGCCGGAAATTCGGAACTGAGCGAGGGCGTTCATCCCCATCAACCCAAATAATAAAAACAGACTAAAGGCCTTTAATCTCATCGTTGAAGGGGTGTATCCAGTTTCGGTGTTTTAATGAAGGTTCTATTTCGGTCAGGTCTACATCGGGATCAACATAAGGCCGGCTTCGGCGTCCATTCAAGGCTACGTAGCTTTCTACATAAATCTCAGGATTTTCAATGCCTTGCTGTTGATAGTGATCTTTCAGAAAATGAGCATATTCCAGGATAAAATCGGGTTGGGTAGACATCTGTTTTTCCTGGAAGCGAGTTAGAAATTGGGTGTTATCCACATAAAAACGTTGTCCGTTTTCCGGGTTTACCACTTTGAAATTGGCATAGCCGGCTTTCTCCATCAGCATCACCCGCCAGGAGAAACGATAGCCTTCTTCGGTCCAGAATAGTTCCCCCGGATACAACATATATCGAAAAGGGAGCAGAAGCTGCAGCACGAAAAAAGCGGTGATGATGCCCATGGATCCCTTTCGCTGCCAGGCTTTTGGAAATTGGTAGATACGGCTATTATCAAACAATGATTTACTGATATTGAACCACCCGGAAATTTTGGACAGGATGCGGTTGTGCAGATTGGCATCAAAAAAGATGAGTGCACTGCCAATCATGATGTAGGGAAACATCCCAATGGGGAATAAAACTCTGGTGAGTACATGAAATATCACTACAAAAATAAAAGCAAAGGGACGCGTTTTGCGGTAGAGCAGCAAAAAGGGAATGGAAAGATCATAGAGGGCGCCCGACCAGGCAAAGGCATAATGGACCCAGGTTTGCTGCAGCAAATCTCCCAGTAAGGGAATGGAATATTTGGCAGGCAGCCAGATTTGCAGCGGCATGGCTTCAAGCAGCCAATCGGAATTCAGTTTGGCCAGCCCGGCATAGAAATAGACGATGCAGATCAGGAGTTTGATGGCATCGATGGACCAGGCAGGAACTTCCTGCGAGCGCAATTTTTCATCCCGCCACGCATCGACGGAATAGTAGGTGTGGGCCGGCAAGAAAATCATCAGGAAACTGAGGATGCTGATGAAATAGTAATGGTTCAGGTAGGTGGTTTTGTCCATCAGCTCGATGTAGCTAAAGCTGAGGAAAAACAGGATGATGGATATCCGGTATTTAAAACCCAGAGCAACAAAAAGAGCAGATAATCCACAGATTATGAAAATGAGATAGGTCCAGCCACCTAAGGGCTGAACCCATTTAAATCCGTAGTAAGAAAAGAAGAATTGCGGTTCAATATACAGCTTGTAAATCCAGCCGTAAGCGGCAAAACGGATGATACTTATTAGCATCAGCAGCCCAAACAAAATCCGGAGAACGGCAAGGGGCGCCGCATTTTTGGTGCCGGAAAGATATGAGCGTAAGGATGAAGTATTCACACTTTGCAGTGGTTGTTGGTTGATTTGTTAATGGTTGAGTGGGTATCCAAGGTATTATTTCTGATCTTATTTACTAATAAACCCTTAACAAATAACGGAATAAATTTTCTGTTTTTAAGAACATATTAACTCATACTATCAGCACAAAGCACATTAATCCCCGTCGGCGTCCACATAATCTACATTGATATTTAGGGCCTGCAGCATATCCACTTTCATAAACACCACGTTTCTCTGGAGCTCATCATAAGTTGATAGCATCAATGAATTATCAGATTCAACTTGAGCCGCGAAGTCAGGGTTCAAGTTCTCTGCTTCACTGCGGGCGCTGTCAAACTGTGTGTTGATAAGAGTGGCAAGACCACTTCCTTCTTTATCAATTTCCAAATATTCCAGGTAATCATCCAGGCTTTGGCCGTTTTGATCGCTATTGAAATGGGTACCATTGAAAAAATTGATGCTTGCCGTCAGGGCTTCGTTGAAAAGAGCCTTAGAAAAATCATCGCTGTAATAAGCTTCTACATGTCCGCTTAGGGGAGATCCTGAAAACACACCGGCCGGTATGCCAATTTTGCCAGCGCGGAGATGTTTCTCGTAGTAATAGATGTAGTCGTTTACCATCATGTCGAGTGAGGCATTGGCATCGTTGCCTGTATTGCTTACAAACTCATCCCGGTAGCCTGAGGTCCAGTGGTTCAGTACTTCCTTAGTGAGGCTGTCAATGCGCTGGCTTAGGTCAACCAGGTAAGTGCGATATCCTTCAGCATTGGTATTAGTAGTGTAATAGTTAAGAATTTCTGCATCGTTTTCTCCAAGGCCATACAGTAGGTAATCCAAAGCAGGAAAGCCCTGACTGTCTAAAAGGGAGGGTAGTGCAAGATTATATTCTCCGGATTCAATACTACCTTCAATTTCATCCGTATCGGTAGGATAAATATTCAGGTTATTCCGGTAATTCAGTTCCATGGCTTTGCCCATCTCAAACATGGAAACGTGCTGAAAAGCGAGGTACGATTCTTTCCAGGCCTCGCGAAGTGCCGTCAGGTTTTGCGGAGAAGGTGTTTCAGAAAACGCCTCGGCTTGAACCTGAAGTTCAGCGGTGGTTTCAGCGAAATGGGTAAAACCGGGGATGATAAGATTATTTGCCCAATTTTCAAGAATCGCTTGTCGGTCAAAATCATCTGCATTTGGACCAGAGGGGGCGTTATTGGTACATCCCCAAACCACGAATACGGTTAATAATAGAAGTGAAAATTTCTTCATGATAGCAGGTTTGTAAAATGAAAAAAGCTGACAGTCTGCTAAGACTGTCAGCGTAACACATAAAAAGTTTATTTAGTTGGATGCCGCTTCTTGAATGGTAAACTCAAATTTCACGGCTATTTGTGCTGATATTTCGTCCAGCGTAGAGGGCTCAACATCCCAGAGACCGTTTTCGCCATCACTTAGTAGTTGTGTGAGCAGTCCTTGTACTTCACTACTGGTTAAGTAAGGCTGGTCGGAGCCGGCAACGCGGGTAAATTGCAGGCTGTAAATAAAACCGTAACCCTCGGATAATGAATGAAAAGCAGCTCCGAGATCTCCGGCCTCCATTTGTCGTTTACCAGCCTGCAGGTAATACACGGCGCGAATACCAATAATATTTGAAACAGCTTCGCGGATGATGTTTGCCTGTTCGTCGCGGATATCATATTCGCCAGCTACAATAGCGGCACGTCCTTTTTTGAAGGCATTGTAAATGTCTTCGTCAATAGATTCGAAATCCTCATCATTGGCTACCCGGGCGGTATATTTGTTGAGAAAAATGTCGTCCTCGCCAATGGTTGCATTGGGGGTAGCTGGATCAGCAGCGGTGCCATAGATATATCCATAAGCTTCATCCCATTTGTGCTCCATGGTCGTATAGTTGGAACCTTCTGCGGTTTCCCCGGCGGTGTTCTCTTCCCGGTTTGTGCTTTCATCCAGTACTGAAGTACTTAGGTAGTTATTGAGCATCTGGTCCACCATAAGGGCGCCAATCAGGCCCTTGGCTACCATTTGGTTGTACTCGAGTCCTTGGGCGTTGATGTACCGTGCGCTGGTGCCATCCACAATTTGTCCGGGCACTCCTGGTTCTGCTTGCTGATTCCAGTTAGGGAATACTTCATTAACCTGTCCGCTCATCCAGGTTTCAAAGTCATTCTTAAGTTCGGCACTTAAGGTTGCATTGGATGCAAAATAATCGCGGGAGGCAGCTACTTTACTTTTTATGCTTTTGGATGATTCGTTAAGGGCTGCTTCAGAAAATGGGTCGACATCAGAACCGTCTTCTGACAGGTTGCGATACATTCTCAGGAGATCTTGTTCGGTTGTTTGCTCAGGAGCAGACATAGCCTCGAAAAGCTCAGTGCCCATTTTGATGCGGGTGGTTTGCCCGGAAAAAGAGACGGTGGATTCGCCGTTTCGGGTAAATTCATAGGTTGCAGGTTCATCCAATTGCACATCATTATTGGAATCGCAGGACATAAAAAACCCCGTTATAAGGGCTATAACAATCAGGTGGTTAAGCTTCATTTTACTTGCTGAATAGTTGTTCTTGGTTGGTCTAACTTATTTAGATCAAGTCTAAGTTAAGAACTGTTTGCAGGCTTGTCAAAGCTTATTTGTAACAAATCTAAATTAAAGTAACTTTTGCTGCATGAAAATTCCTCTCTTGTCTTGTTGAGAAGACGGTAGCTATTGGTGTTGGGTTTTCTGTCTAAGATTTGGTGTAATGAAAAAGGGATTAAAAATTGGAACATTCACAATTGGAGCCTATTCAAGGAGGATAGAAACATCAATAAAAAACTAAATCCATGACATATAGAATAATTGCAATTCTGTTAGCAGGAATGACTTTCATTTTTACCGCTTGCTCTGAAGATACCAAGCAGCAAGCTCAAGAGATGAATAAAGAAGTTGAGCAAACCGTTGAATCCGCTACACAGGATATGGAACAAACCAAAGAAGAATTCATAGCTGAAGCAGAAGAGACGCTGGAAAACCTGAACGAGGATATCGAAGAAGCGGAAGAAGCGCTTAAGGATAAATCAGAAGAAGCTCGTGAAAATGCTGAGGAGCAAATCGAAGAGCTGAAAGGTGAGCGTGATACCTTCAAAGAAAATCTTGCCGAACTGAAAGAGTCTGGAGCAGACCAATGGGAAGATATGAAGGATGAAATGAATGACGGGCTTGAAAATCTCAAAGATGAGTATAACGAAATGCTTGAAGAGCTTGAGATTGGGTAACTAGCTCGTTAGTCGGTTTGTCTTGGGGAGACCATTTCCATGGCTTGCCCCAGGACATTTTTACCGATTTTGAAGAAACGCTCCTGATGGCCCATAGCCAGAAAACGGAGTACATGGCGTAATTCGCTTAACAATTTAGGTGGATTAGATATGAGGGAGTCTTCCGAAACTACTTCATCCCAGTTGATCGGGTGTTCAAAATCTACTCCTGCTCTCGCCATAGTTTTTAGATATACATTCGCCATAAGTCCATACCCGATGGTAGTAGGATGTAAGCCATCGAGGCTAAATATCCCGCCTTTGTAGATTTTTTTATTCTCATCCAGCCGTAAATAATCCGTAGTCAGATGTACCTCTCCATTCTCATCTACTAAATGCGCAGTGCTTTCCTTATTTTTCAACGCCTTAGCCAATCCCCGTGGCAAATCTCGAACCAATTCTCCCCCAAGCCGACGACGTGCCAGGCCGGCAACATTCTTGGCCATGGGCACCACGTGCCAGCCATATTCATCCGCCACTTTTTTTATGATGTGATTGTATTCATCCATGGTCGCATCCAGTTCCATAGCCTGCTCTTTAGTAAGAAAGGCATGCTTTTCGGGATCAAAATCTTCATCCCAAATCCAGAAGCGGGTGTAGTAATCAAAGTAGCCCTCATGTTTCTCAGACAGGTCAGAATTGACTCCGCGTATCACCGGTGGAATGGTTACATAGGGCAGGGTGGGGACGAACACCCGCTTTGCACCTAGCGCACTAATTTTGTGAGCCAGTTTCCGGTATTGTTGCTCAAAGTGTTCCGGCCGGTACACGGTATGTTTGCGCTGACCGGGAAAAACTTCAAGGTTATCATCCTCCGTCCATATGATTTTTAAATCGGTGATGGCGGCAATCATATTATTATGACCGAGGCAAACAATCAGGTTATCTATGCCGCCGTCGTCAGCAAGGGCCTGGGCGTTATCAATCTGTGAGCGTGTTTCCAGTTCTTCTTTTAAAGGAGGATTTAAAACCAGTCGGGCTGTGGTGAATTTGGCATGCTCGGGGAGCATATCAAAAACCGTAAACCGTTCGGGATTATTCTGAATGTGTTCCCGGCTGTTCCGCTCATTTACTACCCAGCTGTCACTGATATTAAATCCCCAAACCGATTGGTTGTGAAAAGGGGTGTCGCGTTCTACAGATAAATCTTTAAGGCCGCCTTCCCAGTATTTCTTGATGCGTTTAAGGGTCTTAACCGTATAACCAGCCGCGGGCAGTAGTTCTTTCCAGTTAACCTCATCCCCAAATTCTTCACTTAAACCACGAACCAGCATTTCCAGGTTAAGAGGGATGCCAGTTTGGGCAGTAAAACTGGGCTGATCAAACCGGGGTTTGGGTTCAAAACACCGGTGCAACAAGGCGGGAAAGTTGATATCGGTTCGATAAATTCCCCCGTTGTTAAATCCTTGGGAAAGGCTGTCTCCAATTACAACCAATTTGTGTTTTGCTTCTTTTTTATTCCAGAACATCTTTTTTCACTAAATCATGAAAGCATAAAAAGATAACCAAGTGCAGGACGATTCAAAACGGGATTATATAGGAAAAGGTTATCGAGCGGCGATTTATGAAGAATCCCGTCAGCGGTAACCGAATGTAGCTACACGGCTTTAGTATGCTGTCGGCCTTAGTGTGTTTGCAGACCTGTCAGGTTTTGATTCCAATCCATGCGTTCAAGGCACGTTTCTATAAAACCTGACAGGTCTTTACCCATCACTTTGACTTTGACATAACATTGGCCCGTGGTTAAAAAGGCGAACTACAAAGCAAAGTCCCTACGGGACGACCTACTGGCTGGCATTATTGGGACATTCCTCACGGAATTTGTCTTTTGTAGGGCTAAATACCACGGAGTGAACTCCGTGGCTACATTCGGTAGTCCTTAACAGGACTATTTCTCAGATCTTTCCAGTCTCTGTCTCTCTCAAGTTTACAAAGATCATAGAGAAAACCTGCCAAGAAATAGAAATAGACTTTCATGAAAATTGCTATTAGCGGCAAGAACCTGTGTCCCTTAGGAGGGACCGAAAAATCAACTTGTTGATTTTGCAGGGAGGGCAGTTAGCAATCAAATTCTTCCATCCCTTCTCCAAAAACTCCCTATTTTATGGTTCGTTATTTAGCGGAAAACAATGGACAAACAAACACCCCTATGTCAGACAAAAACCGGTTAGAACAATTCAGAGAACAGCGTGAAATCCAAAATGAAAAAGTGATGGATTTAGATCACCTTGGCATCAAACGCTTCTTCAATATGGATACCAACACGTACCGCGATGGCGCGCTGCCTAAGCAAACCAAAGAGCTGCTGGGCTTGGTAGCATCGGCGGTGCTGCGCTGTAATGATTGTATCGATTATCACCTGGAGCAATGCGCTAAAACCGGCTCAACCAAAGCTGAAATTGTGGATGCGCTAAATGTGGCTTTAATTGTTGGCGGAAGTATTGTAATCCCGCATCTGCGCCATGCCACCGAAACCTTGGAGATACTGGAAGAGGAAGGGAGTTTAAAGGTTGAATGAAATGAATGTTGGAGCTACTCTAAAAATGGTGTTTCAGAATCTCATGAATCTGTTCTTTAAGTTTGGGCAAATCATTTTGTGCTACCTCCCATACAATTCTCTCGTCAACCCCAAAATATTCATGAATTAAGATATTTCTGATGCCAATTATCTCTTTCCAGGAAACCTTAGGGTAAGATTCTTTAATTGCGGAGCTTATGTGATTCGATGATTCCCCAATAATTTCTATTTGTTTTACGGTGGCATACTTTTTCATAGAATCTGATGCAAAACTATCAAAGGAATCATTTTCAATGTATGATTCAATCTCAGCGATCGCATCTAAAATATGTTTTAATCTTGCTTTATCACCCGAACTACCTTTCATAAATCAGCTCTTTTTTTCGTTCCACTTCCGGAAGAATATATTTTGATAAAGATCGGGCGGTCACTAAATCAACCTTACTATTTAAGAGCTCTTCGAGTTCTAATTGCATTCGCACAAACTTGAGTCCTATAGGTTGACTATGATCAAGTTCTACCAAAATATCTATATCGCTGTTTTGTGCAGATGTCCCGTTAGCGTGAGATCCAAACAAGTACGCCTTAAGAACTGGCTTATCTTTAAAAAAGCCTCTGATCTTATTTTTAAGAATTGCATCCATATGAATTCATTTTATAGAATGTAATAAAAATGAATATTGTAGAATAGGTAGTTTTATAGCTGTAATCTCAAAACTGACTAAACGACTCTTTCAGAATGTTCAAATTTTGGGCGAAAACTCCATTGGATCAGGATGAACAAATTCAAAGTTAAAGGTATCCATTAATTTTTGGGGTGATACCACTTTTCCATCGGCTCCTCCATCCTGATATACCGGTGGCTCTAAATTCAGTTTTTTTGCCATGGCCGGATAAATCTTCTTTTTAGCAGGATGTTCAGGGCTGCACACATTAAATATTTCACCATGGACATTCTCTTCAATCATTAGCTCAGTGGCCCGGATGATGTCTTCGCGATGAACCAAATTAACCGGGGCATCTCCGTTTTTCAGCTCCGTTTTGCCCGCAAGGTAGGTGATAGGATGGCGGTCATCTCCACACAAACCGGTTAATCGCAAAATAACGGCTTCAGGCATTTGGGCCCGGAGCTCTCCTTCTGCAGCTAAAATAGCGTGATCATTTGCCGCATCCGGAGTAGCATCCTCTTCCGTTTTAACGCCGGTAGCGTCTCTACCATACACACTGCTGGAACTATACATCAGCACTTGTGCGTTATCATCACCCAAAACCCGGGCAAGCTGTGCAATGGCTTTCGGATAGTGACTGCGATCGCCCTGCCGGCTGCCCGGAGAGATTGAAACCACTACAGTGTCGGCCTCGGGAAGCGTAATGTCGGAAGGGTCATTAGCAGGAAGTTCAAGTTGAACGGGTTCTATGGAGTGCTCTCTCAAATCAGGAAAATTGGATTGAGAACGAGTGGTTCCAAAAACTGTGTACCCTTTATAATTAAGATACTGGCCCAGTTTTTTCCCGGTCCATCCGCAACCAATAATTAATACCGCCTTGGTTTTATCTGATTTCATACTTTATTCACATTCATTGGAGTTCTTTCTTGGTCACTAAAGAAATGATTAGGTGGTCGAATACCAAAAATTTACCCTTTGGATTTCCTTTATTAACCTGATTGCATCTAAAGATATGCAGCCAAAATGATAAAAGGTTAGTTTTGGACGGTATATTTTAAAGCCAAAGGCGCTCAATAAAACAGAACATTCTGATATGGAAAAACAATCAAAGACAGGCATTTTATTAGTTAATTTAGGGTCACCGGACAGCTATGAGCCGGCAGACCTGAAAGTATATCTGAGAGAATTTTTAACGGATAAGCGGGTCATTGATTTACCTACGCCTCTGCGCAAATTTATAGTAGAAGGAATGATTTTACCTTTTCGTCCCAAAGAGTCTGCTGAGGCTTATGAGCTTATCTGGTGGGATGAAGGGTCGCCGCTTATTGTGATTACCCAGCGTGTGATCGACAAGCTACAAAAACGCCTGGGAGACCATGTTCCGGTATCCATGGGAATGCGCTATGGCAATCCCTCTATCGAAGCAGGCTTTGACGATTTGATGGAGAAAAGTCCCGATTTGGAAGAGGTATTTGTGATTCCTTTGTATCCCCAATATGCCATGGCTACTACCGAAACGGTTATTGAAAAGGCCAAAGAAGTGTGGCTGGAGAAATATCCCAATCTAAATGTGAAGTTTAAAGAGGCTTTTTACGATGATCCCCTGTATGTGAAAGCGTTGGGCGAAAGCATTAAGCCGTATATCGAAGAGCATGATGATATTGATCACTTGCTATTTTCTTATCACGGAGTTCCTGAGCGTCAAATCAAAAAGCGGGATATTACCGGAGATCATTGCCTGAAATGCGAAGATTGCTGTAATGTGAACTCTCCGGCACACACGTTTTGCTACCGCCATCAGGACCTCATGACCACCAAAAATGCAGCCGAGTACCTGGATCTCGACAATAAAAAATTCACCTACAGTTCATCTTTCCAATCTAAGTTGGGCATCGATCCCTGGTTGACCCCTGCCACCGATGCCGAGCTGGTTCGCCTGGCCGAAGAGGAGGGGGCTAAAAAGGTAGCCGTGTGCTGCCCGGCCTTCATCTCTGATTGTATCGAGACGCTGGAGGAAATCGGGATTCGCGGTAAAGAAGATTTTGTAGAAGCTGGCGGGGATGATTTGATTTTGATCCCTTGCGTAAACGATAGCGATCTTTGGATTGATGCACTTGAAAACTGGTGTGGAGAGCTGTTGGAGCCGGCGGAGCAGATTACCTGATTTCTTGATACTGATGAACCTGTTGGATAGAAATTGGTATTTAATTGAAATAGTTGGGTCAAAGGAATGAAAAAGCAGGAAGACCATGTAGAAGTGTTGGTTTTGGGCGGAGGGATCTCCGGACTGGCAACGGCATGGTATCTTCAGAAAGCAGGTATTTCTTTTAAGCTCATAGAGAAAGAAGCTGAAACGGGAGGGGTGATTTCCTCAGTTCGGCTAAAGGATACCGTGCTCGATTTTGGCCCCAATTCCCTGCGCGACCGTGATGGTTCTATTCGAAAGCTGGCGGAAGAAGTCGGGATATCCGATGATATCATCCAGATTTCAGAGGCTTTTAAAACGCGTTTCATTGTTCGGGATGGTAAACTTCAGGAACTCATTCCTTCACCCAAAACACTGTTTACCACGAAGGTACTTTCAGGTAAAGCAAAGTGGCGGTTACTGGCAGAACCTTTTATGGGAAAAGGGAAGGCAGGTGACGAAAGTGTAGGGACATTTCTAGAACGTCGAATCGGGAGAGAAGCTGTAGACTATCTTGTTGATCCGGTTTTTTCCGGAATTTATGCCGGGGATGTGTATCGGATGAGCAAGAATCAGATTCTACCCAAACTGGCTCAAAATGAACAACAATTTGGATCTCTGCTAATGGGAGCCTTTCGTTCCGAAAAGAAAAAAAGTGAGGTTAAACCGATGGTACTCACTTTTCGAAATGGTATTCAGCAATTAACGAATGCCATGGAGCAGCGTCTTGGTGATGGTATTGCACATGAGAGCGTCACTGGAATCATCAAGTCAAATGATGGATTTGAGGTTCAAACCAATTCCGGAAGTTGGCAGGCTAAACAAATAGTATCCTGTTTGCCGGCTTATGTATTGGCTGACTTATTGAGTGAGGAAGAGGAAGATGTCGCAAATCAGCTATCAGAAATCCCTTATTCTCCCATGCTTTCTACTCAGCTAATTTTTGACAAAAATGATGTGGAGCTCTCGGCCTCAGGTTTTGGTTTTCTCATTCCACGAAAAGAAAATATTCGATTATTGGGTGCTATCTGGAAATCAAGCATCTTCCCGGAACTGAGTGGTGAGGATAAATTGCATTTCACGCTGATGACCGGGGGCGCTCATGATCCTCAGATTTTAGATGAGCCGGTTGAAAAGGTTGAAGAGCAAGTGCTGAGAGAGTTCAAAGCATTAACAGGGATTGAGGCAGAACCCGAGATCATAAAATCAAAATTGTGGGAGAAAGCCATTCCTCAGTTTGAAGTGGGATATCAGTCTGTGCTCGACAAAATAGATGAGGCAGAAAAAGACAATCCGGGCTTACATATAGGGGGAAACTTTCGGTGGGGCGTATCAGTACCTGATTGCGTTGCCGGTGGTAGGGAATTGGTTGCCAGTATGAAGTAATACACGGAACACGGTTTACGCTGATCTGGCGAATGTCAGTAGATACATTTTTCTTTTCCCAAGATCTTTTGAAGTTGCACTTCAAAAGCCAAGTACATAAAGGCTGAGCCTTGTCTGTCTTAACCATAGGTCAGATTCACTTATCCTCCTTATCACTGCAACAAAGAAATCAATTTCAGCTCAACCCGTATAATCCTTGATCTATTCGAGGCCAAGGCTTGGTGAACGTATCCAAAACGTTTCAAGACAAGCATTTACAGTAAACTAAAACCTTGCACCTAACACCTTGCTTCTTATTTCTCCAGTACAGTCTTACACGCCTTCTCTAAAATATCCAGGCCTTCATCAATTTGCTTTGTTTCAATGGTGAGTGGGGGACGGAAACGTACGGTTTGTGGTCCACAGGAGAGAATCATCAATCCATTATTTACGCATTCTTTGATCACGGCATTACGGATTTCAGTACTCGGTAAGTCGATGGCGCAGAAAAGTCCTTTACCGCGGGGATTGCTAAAATGTTCGTGATTGTCAGCCAAGGCTTCCAGGCGGGTTTGCAGGTAATTGCCAACGGTAGCTGCATTTTCTACGAGATTTTCTTCTTCGATCACATCCAGGATCTTACCAAAACGGACCATGTCCACCAGGTTACCACCCCAGGTTGAGTTGATGCGTGAGGAAACGTGGAAGCAATTGGTTTTGACTTCATCCACGCGCTTGCCTGCTAAAATACCACACACCTGTGCTTTCTTTCCAAACGCCAAGATATCGGGTTTAACAAAATGCTCGTGCGCCCAGAATTTTCCGGTCATGCCTACGCCCGTTTGTACCTCATCATAGATAAGCAACGCCTCATGTTTGTCAGCCAGGTCACGCAGGGCCTGATGGAATTCAGGGCGGAAATGACGGTCACCGCCTTCTCCCTGAATAGGTTCTATCAAAATGCCGGCAATATCGTCCTTGTGGGTTTCAAAGTATCGTTCGGCTTGTGCGATGGCCAGTTTTTCCTGGGTAACAGTGGCTTCCAGATTTTCTCTGGTAGCAGGGAAAGTCATGGCTGGACTTACTACACGTGGCCAGTCAAATTTTGGGAAATATTTCACCTTGTCGGCAACCGTATTCGTCACAGATAATGTGTAGCCAGTACGCCCATGAAAAGCTTTTTCAAAATGCAGGATCTTATGCCCTTTTTCTTCCCGGTAGCCTTTTTCGAAATTCTTCTGCACTTTCCAGTCGAAGGCTACTTTCATAGCATTTTCTACAGCCAGGGCTCCGCCGGAAATGAAAAAGGAATAAGGCATATAATCTGGAATGCCGACCCGGTCAAATGATTCCATAAACAGCGCCATATCTTCGGTATAAATATCCGAGTTAGAGGGTTTGTTAATGGCTACCCGGCCCAGTCGTTGAACAAATTCATCATCACCTGCCAATTTGGGATGGTTCATACCCAGGGGGTTGGACGCGAAAAAAGTGAAGAAGTCGAGGTATCGTTCGCCGGTTTTGGCATCGTACAAATAAGGTCCTTCACTTTCTTCGAGGTCCAGTACCAATTCGTAGCCATCAGTGAGCATGTGCTTGCTCAAAATGGATCGTACATTTTCCGGGTTGATGGTGTGAATAGCTTCGGGCATAATCTATCTCCTAATAATTTTTTCGCCTGTATATGAAGCTACCAAATACACCTCAAGGCCTCAATAGCGTTTAAATTCACTAAAGTTAGAATAGGGCTTTTTGAAGGGCCCTCCGGTGCGGAAGAGCCCTCTTTTGTACATGCTATTTATCGAATTCCAATACCGTTTTTCGAATGATTTCGACACAATCCATAAGCTGATCTTCAGTCATAACCAGGGGAGGGGCAAAACGAATGATGTTACCATGGGTAGGTTTGGCAAGCAGACCGTTGTCTTTTAATGCTACACAAAATTTCCAGGCGGTTTTGCTATCGGGTGAATCATTAATCACTACGGCGTTGAGTAATCCTTTGCCACGTACTTTCACAAAAAGGTCAAATTCCTCTACCAGCTTTTGCATTTCATCTCTGAAGATCTTGCCAAGCTTGCGGGCATTTTGCGCCAGTTTTTCATCTTTAACCACTTCAAGCGCGGCAATAGCTACTTTACAAGCCAGAGGGTTCCCGCCATACGTAGAACCGTGCTGCCCGGGTCTTATGACTTCCATGATTTCATCATCCGCTAAAACGGCAGATACCGGATAGGCACCCCCAGAAAGGGCTTTACCCAAAATCAGGATGTCGGGTTTGGTATAGGTCGCTTGTTGTTCGCAGTGGCCCTGGCAAGTACAGTCTCCACATACAGCCAGCAGGCTGCCCGTACGGGCAATGCCGGTTTGAATTTCATCGGCTATAAAAAGCACATTGTTTTTCCGGCAAAGCTCAGCTGATTTCCGGATGTAATCATCATCGGGCACTACAACGCCTGCTTCGCCTTGTATGGGCTCTGCCAGTACGCCAGCTACGTTAGGCTTCTGTAAGGCTTCTTCTAAGGCCTCAGTATCGTTATAAGGTATTTTGATGAAGCCTGGAGTGTAGGGACCAAAGTTCTTCCGTGCATCGGGATCATTTGAAAAAGAAATGACAGTGGTAGTACGTCCGTGAAAGTTATTCTCCAAGACAATGATCTGTGCCTGTTCTTCGGGGATGCCTTTTTTCTCATAGGCCCACTTCCGGCAGATTTTGATAGCTGTTTCCACTCCTTCGGCCCCGGTGTTCATGGGCAGCACTTTATCGAAGCCAAAATATTCGGTCACATACTTCTCATATTCGCCAAGTACGTTGTTGTAGAAAGCTCTTGAAGTGAGGCTGAGGGTATTGGCCTGTTCAGTAAGTGCTTTATTGATTTTGGGATGGCAATGCCCCTGGTTTACTGCAGAGTAAGCGGAAAGAAAATCATAGTACTGGTTGCCTTCCGGGTCCCATACATGAACACCTTCTCCTTTGGCTAATACCACGGGCAGGGGATGATAGTTATGGGCTCCGTATTGGTCTTCCAGTTCAATGGTTTTTTCGCTTGTGATCATAAATAGTAGCTTTAAATTTTTCTTTGAAAATAAAGAAAGGTTGACTGAAAGATTAATGAATATTTTTAAAATTTTGTTTGATATCGGGTGGAAATGATTCGTATATTCTTGTCTCGACATCGCGGGGTGGAGCAGCTGGTAGCTCGTCGGGCTCATAACCCGAAGGTCACAGGTTCGAATCCTGTCCCCGCCACTACCTAACAGGGGTTAAGGCTTTATTAATCATAGCTTTAACCCCTTTTTTATTTTGGCGCTGTGTAACTATTGTGAAACAAAGTCGCTGTTTTCTTCCTTTTCTCTCCGTGTAATAGGGGTTCGATTCGTTCAATTCTCCGAACTATATCGCAGTATATTTCCGTAAATAACCTAAAACTTTAAGGATTATAGTTCAAAGTCCGGCCAATTATCCCTTAACACTTTCGGCATATGTGCCGGGGTAAATCGCAGATAGTCGGCTCTCTGCTGTTTCTCTCTTAAGCGCTCCAGTCGTTTAAAGCGCCGGGTTGGTTTGCCGTTATAATGGGTTTGGTTTCGTGTTTCCTCTTCCAGCTTTTTAATTTGTTTATCGAGTCGCCAATATTCATCACAGTATTTGTAAATCTTTGAGCTTACCTGTGAAGGGTAAAAAATAGTGCGGTTGTAAGCGCCCCGGCTTTTCCATATCGGGGAACCATAGGCTTTATATAGTATCCGGCATCTGTTCCCGGATTCGGGGCAAACAAAATATGGAACCTTTCCTTTGCCTAAATTTGAAGGAACAAAGGTTAGCTGAATTTTATAATCGTAGTCGGTTTCTTTTCCCTCCCATGAAGTGAGTGTATAGAAAAGCCGTATATACTGCTCTTTATCAGTGTAATGGCATTCAATACTAATCCGGCTCCCATCCGTCCAGTTCATTTGTCCAGCAATAATATTACCCTCTCTGATAAAGCCCTTTTTTAAAAGATAGCTCAATTCAATTCGGCGGGTTTCTTTTGTGGTGTTTCCTGTTCTATCTCTTCCCATGTTACCAATCAGTTTCTAACGGTTCTCCTAACGAATGGGAAACGCCCCGTACTTTTGGCAGTACAAACGGCATCAATTTTAAAACAATTAACTGATTCCGCAAATCTTTGGTTATCACTTCATTCATGGTTCTTTCTCTGTTTTAGTTTCTGTTTATTTGAATCAAAATCTTTACTCCAATGGTCGGGAGCGGTTACCTTTTCAATGCGTTTTCGCTTTCTCTTCTTTTTTCGTGTGGGTTGGTATAGTACTTTCGCCATTTCATGGCCGTTCATTGTTCTGTGATTAGTTCGGGTTCAAACGTTTCATCTATATGTTTTAGAATTGGGTCGGCATCCATAGCCCGGTAATATTCTGCTTCTGCGTATTCAGCCGTACCCGGTTCCGGCGCTTCGATTTCATCCCATGAAGCCGGATACCCCCGTTTATCGAATATTTCCCCGGTATAGGGATTGAAGCCGTTAGGGGCTAAAATTTGGCTTCCATACTTTCCTTCTCCGGCGCTATCTCTCCGGGGTGCATGGTTTACCCTTGCTGAATTTCGGCTAATTGTATCCGGGGTGCGGGGAGTCTTTGTTCCGGTATCAAAACCGCTGTTTATGGTCGCCCGTACTTCATGGCTTTTCAATCCAATGGAGAGCGCCGTTTGTTCGAGTGCCTGTTTTACTTCAAATTCGTTAAGCATCCCCCCGGCAACCAAGCCGGCTAAACTTGCTGAACTTTTGAAAAGCTGATTATTTCTATTTCCTTTTTGAGCGGTTGACAGAATTTCTATTTCATCTTTGAATGCTGTTTCTGCGTAGCTGGAATAATCGTTTGAAATGTGAACCGGTGTCGGGGAATATATTTGTACTGGTTCCGGTGGGAGTTTCTTATAAACCGTGAATGAATCTTTAAGAATAGCGCCGGGGTCGTAACTGTAAAACCGAGCATCATTTGGGTTTTTTCCTTTGGAGCTATCCAGAACAATTCCGAACCCTTCAAAATCTTTGATAAGCATCTCGAAATGGTCGGCTTGTCTTTCCGGGTCGGCTACCTTAACAAGCGCCCAAACTCCAGCACCCCCGGTACTCAATCCGGCAAAGGATACATTCTTTATCTTTGCCACTTCATCCCGGATACGTTCGGCATCGGGTAGGTGCTGGTTATCTTTGCCGTCAATGTCTAAGGCAATCCATCCGGTACGGTTTACCACGTTCTCCAGTTTACGGCCATTAGAACAGACAGCGCCGACGGTTACAAGGGGTAAACTCTTCTTTAGGGAGTCGGCCTTTGTATCCCGGTACTTTAGCACTTGTTTGGCATATCGGGAACCATGTTTACACACTTTCAGCCATTGGTCTAAAGTGATTGTTTTAGGTTCGGAATGGAAGTTCTCGAATACGCTTACTTTGTCTTCAAACATGGCGTTCATGTTTTTGTTCACGGGTGAACATTAGTGTGAACAGAAGGTGTTCACGTTCATATAGGTATGTGAAATGAACAGTGAACATATTATCCGGCGCTTAAATCCTGTTCACTTATATTGGAATACTTTGAGACAGTACCTACTCCAATATCCAGCAAGTCGGCAATTTCGCGGGTCGATTTCCCTTCATCTTTTAGCCGTTGAACTTCCCTTATTTTATGAAGCCTTTTTTCTTCTTTGGTTTGAGCTTCCAGCTCCGGCGAAAACATACGTTCCGAACGTGTTATTTTTAATTCATTCATAACATCATTGAAATATATTTCCGCCCGGAGTGGGGAAAGGGGTTTAGCGCTCCGGCTTTTCACACATTGCAATTCAATTAGGTTGGAACCGTCTTTTTGATATTCGCTTTTAAGTCCGAAAACAAAATCTGCTTTGGTTCCAAAAACGCGGGAGTCCGAAATGTCTTCCACGTTGTATTCATTCTTAATTTTTGAACCTTTGCGGGTGTGAGTAATAAGGATAACGGCTACATTTGCCGAACGTGCCAAACGGGTAAACCTTTGCATGGTTATGTTTGCTTTTTCCGCTTCGTATAAATTCCCTTCGTGGAAGTCGGCAAGCGTATCAAAAATAACGGCATCAAATCCCTGGTTTTTTATTTGGTGCTCCAGTTCTCCCATGAACTCATCATTTGTGGCTACACAATACAAGCTATCGGGAAGGGGAACAGTGTAAAGTCCATCATTCGATTTGATAGCCTTAGCCCGTCGCCGAATTTCGCTTTCAGATGAATCGGCTCCAGTTAGATATATCGCTTTCCCTTTTTGGGTTGGCAATAGTTCATCATTTCGTTTTTGAAATAATATTTGATTGAAAAGAGATTTCCCACTCCCGGCGCTCCCGCCGATTACTGTGATTAATCCTTTAGCACAATAGCCATCTACAATGAACTCCAGCGGGGGAACATTAGCTTTCAGCGGGTCGGAAATATTGAACCATGTTTCCGGTTCATTATCCATTTCATTCAAATCTATATTTTCGGGGATTTTCAGTTCATTAGTTTTCATTATGAACCCCCTCAAAATTAGACTGTAAGCCTTCCAATACTTTCAGATATGTGATATGTCCATTTACTAAGGTGTGCTTTAGTACGGTTATTCTCCGGCGCTTAATAGCATTGTTTAAGCCTTTGGGATTGCCTAAATTAGTAGTGCCAGTTTTAAACTGGTTACCAATATTAAGGCCGTTCCCTTTCGCCGGGGTTCGGTCTTTTTTCTGCTCTCTCATTTTGGCTCCCCGTTGCTATTTACTTTTCCCTTGTTCAAATAGGCTTCTACTTCTTCGATATTATATCGGATAGTTCGGCCATTCTGTCGATAAGGCAACCGCCCGGAGTCTCTTAGGTGTTGAACGTGGCGACGGGAACATTGTAAGATGTCCATTACTTCGTCGGTCGTTAACCACTTTTTGCGGGTGGCTTTTCGGATAGCGCCGGGGAGAGAATCGTTTACCGTTTCTTTTACGGCATCCCGGATAAGTTCCTTTAAATCGTCTTTGGTGGGTATGTATGCGTGCATTTTATCAGTGATTAATTAATGTTCACTGATAATTTGCATTCACTTAAAAAAGGAACTCAATACCCCGTATAACTGGAATTTAAACCGGAATAACCGGAATTAGTGTTCTGTTTGCGCTTGGTCGGGTTTGTATTCATTCCAGTAAAACTTAACCCATCCATCTATGGTTTTTAAATCGGTTTTATTCAATATATCGGATTGGTTCTTAACCTCTTTTGAAATGGTTCTTACCTTTCTGTTTATAGAATCAAGTTGTTCATCAAAAATGTAATTCCTAACTATTTTTAAAGCCGTAGTAATAATTTCAGAGTCATATTTTCCAGCTTTATTTTCCTCTCTGTTACAAAATTTATCAGCTACTGTTTCGGGTTCGGGTAGCTGTTTAAATCGTTCATCAAGTTCAAATTGAATTTTAGGTTTAACACGGTCGTTTAAAAAAGCATCTTCGAGAATGCTTTCTAATGGATTGATTTTATGCGCTAACTGTACCGCCATATCTATTATCGGGTCTTTCTTTTTGGAAAGAGTTAGAACTCCGTGAATAGTGGTATCAATCAGATGTTCAGGTATATATTTGTTCTCTTTGAGTTTTTCCAGCAATGAATGACGTTCAATCAATTCTGTTTTGGCTCCGCTTAATATTAGGGCCTCAAACAGGTTTCTTATATTTCTTAAAACGTTGCTTCGGTCTTTTACTCTCTGTTCAATCTCTTCATCTGGATTTCCTTTCAGAATGGCTTGTTCCGACTCGTAATAATACACTTTTAGAACATTAGATATTTCTTGGTTCCATTCATTAAGCTGTTCGGCTTGTCTATGGAGCTGTTTTAAAATTGTATCTCTGTAATTTGATATAACGGGTAATTTTTCCGGGGGAATGGTTCCGTTTTCACTTATCCCAAACGTTTCCAGTGCCTGTTTATATTCCTCTCCCTTAAATCCATATCTGTTAATCTGAATATTTATAAAACTGAACCGGGGAGTTAAATATCCCGTTGGTTCAGATTGTGGAATCTCTTTAATTACAGGTTCTATACCGTGTTTCTTTGAACCGGGGAATTGTACCTTTTCTGTTTTACCGTTGGGTCTATGTGAACTTTTATAATTAATCGGTTCCGGTATATCAAAGTACCCATTCCAGTTAAAATCTGGTTTATTCAGTTTCCTATCATTGGATTTATTCCAATGGTAATAAATACCCCCATTCGCAGAAGTATAGGAATACTTACCCCCTAATTGAGCGCCTAAACTTTCATTTATTTCATTCCAATCATCCATCAAAACACCTTTTTCATTGCTTTATCTGCCAGCTCTTCATTCAGGCTTTTCAGATAGGATTGAGTCGTTTCAATTTTGGAGTGCCGGAGCGTTTGCATCAGTTCATATACATCTAAGCCCTTTTCAGAAACGGCATATTGTGCGAATGAATGTCGTGAAACGTGGAAGCTAATGTTTTCATCAATCCCGGCCATCTTTGCAATCAGTTTTAAACCGGTTTCGGCTCCCTCTTCTTTTTTACCGTTTACCCTCACATTATTGGAACTGATAGCCCGGCGCAATTCTACCGGGTCGCTGTAATCTTTATGGCTATTCAGAAACGGGAATATGTATTCATCAGAAGCGCCGGAGTACCTGTTCAAAATATCTTTTTGGTACTCGTTTAATTCGGTACTGAATGGCTTTTCATTTTTGTTCATCTGATAGGATAGTTTCCCGTTTTTCACATTCTGCCATTGAAGCCCGCAAATATCCCCAAAACGTATTCCCCCGCTGTAAAAGCTGAACAGGAAAGCGTTCCGAACGTGCCATTCCCAAGAACAAGGTTCAAGTTTTAGCGCTTCAATATCCTGTATCTGCTCAAAGGTAAGTTTTACTTTCTGTTTGGCTCTGCTCCGTGTGGGTACTTCATATTCTTTGAATGGGTCGTTTGCCATCAAATGAGATTTTAAAGCCCTATATATGATTTTGCGTATCGGCTCAAAGTTTTTGTTAATAGTCGAATCGCTGTTCCCGTACTCTGTTCTTAAATGGTTTTCAAACTTTTCGAGATACCCGCCATCTATCAGTTTCAGCGGGAGAGAGCGTTCCCCCTCAAACTCTTCAAACTTCTTTAAAACTACTTTCAGCGTTTTGGAAGCATAGTATTTTTTATTCGCTTCAAGCTCTTCGAGTAGCTGTTCCCCTAATTCAAAAAAATCAGCCTTTTGAGTAATTTTAATTCTCTGCCGGATAGCCTTCGCCGTTTCATGGCCGTTTCTTCTCAATTCCGTTTGAACCCGCCGGGCTTCACTTATTTTAAGCTCCAGCATTTCATTTAAAGTTTTATAAGTATCGTGGTTCCGCCGTACCTCTTCCGCTTCCGGGTTCCAGTGTTTCTTTTTAACAGATACCCCGGTACTTATATACTTATGTTTCCGGTTGTTAGTGATTCGCAGATAGATAGGATATTCGCCGTTCTTTTTCTGAAAATCTGTTCTTAGATATAGATGAAATGAAGTCGCCATGTTTTCGCCGTTGGTTACCAATTTGTTTTAAAGTGTATTCCAATATAAAGCTATTTGGTTTTACTGTAAAACTATTGTGAAACATTTTTTGTATTTAGTACTTTATTGGGAGTATTCAGAAACTCTTAATATACTCTATAAACGGCGTTTTTGTAAGTGTGAGCGTATTATTAAGGAACTGAAATGAATGGTTAATTAGTCCTGTCCCCGCCACTACAAAGGCTTCTTGATTCAGTTCAAGAAGCCTTTTTTATGGCTTATCTTTTTTTCATTACGATTCAGTTGCTGCACAAGAGTAATCTTTTGAAGTGAATTTAGTAGTATAAACTCTGCAGGCAGGGAATCTGAGACACACCACTCATTCAAAGTTTGTATCCTGTTAACCTATTAGGTTTTGGTCTCTTTCACACGTTTTACAAAACAGGTAGAAGTTGAATGGCTTTAGGGATTGTGCTAATATGATTCTTCCAGATCAAATTTTCGATTAGAAAGTGTGGATGGGCGAGTTTAGTAGAGGTGGGTAAAGGAAACAGATAATCAAAAAAACAGTGGGCATAAAAAAAGCCCCGGAATTAACCGGGGCTTTATAAGCTTTTCAGAGCTTTTGGATCCTAATTATTCGCCAGTACAGCAATTAGGATTACCGTTTCGCTCACTTTGTGTTACCGGGAAGTACTGCCATGTACCAGCACCTAAATGCCAGTTGCCAGTTCTGCGTTGGTCAATAACACGGTTACCAGTCTGCATGAGTTCTTTGTCTCGCTCTACAAATAATGTTTCCATGTCGATAGAAGCAAGAGGAGAAATGTCGTGGCTGGCACGCACTTCGTTAACCAGACCTAAAGCGTCAAGAGAACCGGTCAGCGTTCCGCCTTCCAACTCAACTTCAGCCAGCATCAGGTTGTTTTCTTGCCAGGTAATGATGTTGATTGGCGTTTCTGGCCCTTTAGTGGATCTCCAGTAGGAAAATCCGCTTTCAAGCACAACTTCTTCAATCTCCAAACGGTTTGCTTCTTCCGCATTATCAGCAATGTAGTCAGCAAATCTGCTGGCTACAGAATACTGCGTACGGCTGGCACCGGCCTGAGTGTAGAATGCATTCTGAGATTCCAGACTATGCTGAGAAGCGAATGCATCATCACCTGGTTGCAATCCAGCTTCTAAGTAAGGCTGAGCAGCGCTATGCTCGTTTTGGTAGATGTAAATTCTCCCAATCAGAGAATTAACCAGGCGAGTTTCATAATCAGAAGAGGCATTAGCTAATGCCGTTTCCAGATGAGTAACAGCCTGATCATAAAGCTGAGCTGAAGGAATAAAGTCACTGTTATCAACCGGTGACCCACCTTGTGTTGGATTAAGACCGAAATATGATGCGTAAGCTGCACGGGTTAAACCTGCGTAGAGGTTACCGTTAAACAGAGCAGCAGTTTCGAGATCAGCATCGCTGAATTCGATCTGTTCAACTTTACTTAACAGGTTGTCTGCTAAGTAACGAGCCTGCCCTAAATTAGTGTAAGGTCCGTCAACACTGTTGTTGTCGATAGGAATTTCACCTAAGTCAATTTCCTCAAAAGTTGGGAAAGTGGCATTAGGTACATTTCGGTCAAATACAAATGCATCTGAGAGCCCAACTGCAATTACAGTTAAGGCATCGTGAGTTATGTGAAATCGTCCGGTTACACCGTCCATCAGAAATTGGACCTGATCTTCAGCGACCAAGTTTTCCTCAGGAACCAGGTTAATGGGATCGTCCACATTCTGAACGTAATCTTCGCAAGACACGGCTGCAAATACTAAGACAACCAGTGCCAGTAATGTTTTGTTAAGTTTCATAATAAAATCCATATCTGATTATAGTCCGAGATTTAAAGTGGCGTAGAATACGCGTGGTACCGGCAGCGTCAGGAAGTCGGCGCCACGAGTCAAGCTTCTTGCACCGTCAAAGTTAACTTCAGGATCGTTACCTGAATAATCTGTCAGTGTAAATACGTTTCTGGCCGCAACGGAAAGAGACAAGTTACGGATAGAACCACTGAGTGGAGTTTTTTCAATCAGGTTGTTGAAGTTATAGGTGAGACTCATCTCACGAACTTTCAGGTAGTCAGCTCTTTCAATGAAGTTGCCGTCGTAGCTGGTATTCAGATTAGCAAGGTTATCTGCTGCTTCCTGATATTCTTCAGATCCCGGAGTAGCATTGGCGAAGGTGTTTGAATATTCAGCATATTCTACATCGTTACCAAACTGTATCATAAAGGATCGGGTGTTGTTATACACGTACAGGTCAGCAGCCCAGTCAATCAGAGTATAGAACTGGAATCCACGAAGGAAGCTGAAGTTCAGACGAACAGAGCCGTTATGAGTTGGGTATGGATTCCCAAAATGAACGCGCTCGCCGTTGTTAACAACATTTGGTACCGGAGCACCACTTGCAGTAGTAACTACATTACCGTTTGCATCACGGGCAGCGCCGTCAACATCCAGTACGTAGAAAGCTGCCTGAGGAAGACCTTCACGAATAACGTTTACGTCAAAGCCGTCAAAGATGGGCTGTGCACCACCTAAGTCAGTAACTTCGTTTTTCTGATAACTGTACAGAATGTTGAAGTCGAACTGGAAGTCACGGGTACGAATCGGTGTACCGTTTAATCCTACTTCAACACCATAACCTTCGGTACCACCTACGTTTAACGGAGGATCATCGAAAGTAAGACCAGAAGAAGGAGACTCTTCAAAGTCAATAATAGACTCTTGTGCTTGACGGTAGTAATAAGTTAACTCAACGCCGTAAGCATCAAGGAAGTCGGCATCAACACCTACTTCAAATTCTTTAACTCGCTCGGGCTCAATTTCCTGGTTACCAATTTCTTCAGGAATTGCACCACGGCCAATAGCATATGGCTCAGCAGTCCAGAGTACAGAAACACCATCATAAATTCCAGGAAGCTGGCCGGTCTCACCGTAAGCAGCACGGAATTTCAGAAGGTCAAAGAACTCGGGAGTAAAGTCGAACTGATCCAAACGTACAGAAGTACGTGCCTGTGGATAGAAAATTACAGGAGCTTCAGCACCGTTAGCTGATGCATAGTCAAGACGACCACCAAGAGAAATAATGTAAGTATCCATCAGGTTGATGTCATGCTGAGTAAAGATACCAGCTTCACGAGTGTGAAGGGCTGTTTCATCAGCATCTACAAATAAACCACCTGAACCAACATTAATGATAGAGCTGGATGCAAAGTCATTCTTTTGAACGAAAGAAGTATATCGTTTACGGTCAAAGATTTGAGAACCTAAGATAGAAGTAACGTTTACATCTTCATTAACGTCATATTGGTATGTAGCGTTAACGTCATAAGTAGTTTGACGGTTTTCACGGTTATAAAGGGCTCTTTCACCATTTATAACACCTGAATAATTAAAATTCGGGCTAAATACCTGAGTCTGACGTAAGTTACTACCGTCATATCCAATAGAACCTTTCAGGGTTAAACCAGGAACAGGACGGTAAGATGCAGAAACAGAACCGATGAATCGGTTGATGTTATTTTCATCGCTAATGCCTTTAATTGCTTCTTTGGGGGTGAAGTAATAAGTGTTTCCGCCTGGTGCCAGAATAAGGTTACCTAACCATCCAAAAATGTTGTTATCATTTTGTGGGCGCTGGATTTCGTTCAGGGTAAATGAAGTGTTGGCTGTAACGGTCAGTGCTTCGTTAGGATAAGCTTCAAAGTTAGCACGGAAGTTTTGGCGATCCAGTGAGTTGTCAGGACCAAGTCCTTCTTCATAACGTTGTCCCAGAGAAGTATAATAACGCAGGTTGGCAGTACCGCCGCTTACGCTAAGTTGGTTCTCATACATTGGGCTGCTGTCGATAACTTCGTTGGCTTCTTTAGCACTAATCAGCTCATCAGGATCATAATCCTGTTGTTTGGTGTTCATACCATAAACGCTGCGGTAGTCAACTTGTACATCGTTGCCAATACCACGGCCGTCTTTGGTAGTAATTAAAACAACACCGTTAGAACCACTGGTTCCGTACAGGGCTGCAGCTGCTGGGCCTTTCAGTACGTCAACACTGGCAATGTCGTTGGGGTTAAGGTCAGCTAAAGCGCCAATACCTTGTCCACCAACAGCAAAACCTTCAATTTGAGCGTTATCAACGCGGGTTCCGTCAATATAGATGATAGGTTGGCCGTCGCCACCAAGACCAGCACCGGAACGCATAACAAAGCGGATACCACCGCCAGGGTTACCGGATGCAGGCTGCACGGTTAAACCGGCAACTTTACCACCTAACAGTTCACTTACACCAGTATAGGTGTTAGCAACCTGAAGTTCTTCAGCATCAATTTTAGAAATTGCAACGGGTGAAACAGCACGTGAAGTACTGGAAGCAATACCGGTTACAACAACTTCTTCTAATCCGAGCACGTCTTCTGACAGCTCAATATTTAAAGTTGTAGTTCCGGAACCCACTTCTACAGTGGTTACGAACGATTGGAATCCAACAAAATTAGCTCTTAACCTATAAGTACCGGACTCTACGCCGCTGATTTCATATTCACCGTCGAGATTGGTAGCAGCACCCATGGTGGTGCCAGCTAATGTGATGTTTACACCGATTAATGGCTCTGATGTAGCAGCATCAGTAACAGTACCGGTTATGGTTCCTGTTTGTGCATAAATACTTGTACTAAGTACAAACACAAAGAGGAACAACATTTGTAGCTTTTTTAACATAGTAGCCTCTATTTAATAGTTTATGTTTAGCATGTCCCGCTTAATTTTAGGCAGGACTTTTAAATATGAGGAGAAGTCAGTTTTATTACAAGAAAATTATTCCGGCATTTATTTTGGGTAAAATCGGAGGGTTTAAATACCTAATCAGATATTTTTCTTTTCCCCGTCATTTTAGTCGTAATAAGTGGTAGGCATATGCTAACCAACACAATAAAGGGTAAAATAAAAAAGGCCAATTATTTAAAATTGGCCTTTTTAACTATCAATAATTCAGTAAGTACTAAAACTATTTAGTTAGCATCCCACCAAACTTGAGTGTAAGGAGTGTCGGGTCCTTGCGCATCTACAGCGGCATTGTAATTCTCGGTGTTGTTTGAAACCTCAGAACTTGGATAAGTAAATCTGAGTGGAATTTCCGGGAATGATGCAGCCGCAAATGGGTTAGGTGCCAGTTGTGGATACTCTAACCTTCTCCATTCTGACCATGCTTCGTAACCAAGTGGGAATAATGCTACCCATTTTTGATTACCAATTTTTTCATCCCACTCTGCGGAGGAGTAAGCTACGTCAGCTTGGGCAATGAAATCAGCATAGGCCGCTTCGTCGTAAACACCCCATTGGTTCCAGGAAGCTTCGATACCACTGTAATAGTGATCTTCTGCAGATCCGGAAATCCAGCCACGCTCTACAGCTTCAGCCATAGAGAAGTGTAATTCTGCCAGGGTGATAATAGGTAAAGGGGCACTTTGCTGACCTACGCTAGGTCCGCCGGCACCGATAGCAGCACCAGGGAAAGAAATTTCAGCATTTTCCAACTCGCCAGCGTTTTCGAGAAAAGGCATGCCACGAATTTCATCAAAGGTGATTACATCGTTGCCATCAGAGTAGTTAGGAGCAGGGTTGGCATAAACCAGTACACGGGGATCTTCCAGATCCTTCATGTAGCTTGCAATGGTCTCGTGGATGGCATAATCGGTACGAGTGCGAAAACGAGTATACCAGGGATTCTCGTTATCAGCATCGCTCAGGTAAGGATACATAACGTCTTCCTGAATAATACCATCGTTGATTGCATCGGCAAATTCTGCTTCTGCTAATCCAGCATCCGATTCTGATAATCGGAGGGCAGCGCGGGCTCTCAGGCTATTGGCGAAGCGAATCCATCGCTCCATGTCTCCGCTGAACAGGATATCACCGTTTACAGCCGCAGAACCTGTGTTGATTTGTTCGGCAGCTTCTTTCAGCTCAGTGATGATGTCTTCGTAGATAGCAGACTGACTATCGTAAGAAGGTTGTAGGTTGTCCCGGCCTTGCAGGGCTTCAGAATAAGGAATCATGCCCCAGCGGTCGGTAATCATCTGCATGTAATAAGCCTTAAGAATACGAGCTACTGCAATTTGGTTCTCATTACTTCCGCCGGAAAGTACATCCCCGCGGGTTTCTTCGTTCGTATTCAAGTCAATGATGGTTTGAAGATCCTGCAAAGGACCAGTATACCAGCCATTAAAGTCAGCATTGGTATTACGGTACTCCTGGTCTTCAGTATATTGCGTTTCGGCAATGTACTGAACCCAGAGCGTTCCCATAAATGCTCCGACTACATCGCTAACGTCTCGTTGAGCGTTAGTGAGTAGAAGTTCTGTTCGTACTTCTGACGGATTATTTGGATCTACGTTCGTACTTCCAAAATCGTCACAGCTTACAAATAGCACTGTCATTAAAGCGACAACTGCTATTTTTCTATATAATCTCATATTAAGTGTATTTAAAATATTCATAATTCAACTCCTCTCAATTAAAATCCAATGTTTACGTTGAATCCAATGGAGCGTGTGCCCGGCAGTGTACCGCCTTCCCAGAATCCAAAGCCATTGGCGTTGTTTTGGATAGCTGAGGGGTCAACACCATCAACACTGGTGTAAATCAACAGTGGATTGCGCATTTCTAAAGTCACACTTGCATTAGCGATAGGTAACCGGTCTGTCAGGTTAACTGGCAGGTTGTAGGTTACAGAAATCTCGCGGAGCTTAACGTAACTGGCATCTTCTAACCACTCTTCTTTATTATAGAACATGTTGATAAAGTGTCCTGAGGCTTCGTAGAGGTATGCTACTTCATTTCCACTTTCATCAACTCCTTCTACCAGTACTCCACCTGAGTTATCGGCGGCTTCAGATAATGAAACAAAGGTTTGAACATCGCCATTGGCGTCTCTTACCGGATCTCGCAAAGGGTTGCCAAGAGTGTTGTTACCTACGGTTTCTTCACCGAGGCCAGAATAGGCGTTAAACATGCGGGAAACAGAATAGAACTTGCCTCCTTTTTGGAATTCAATGAAAGCACCCAGTGAGAAATTTTTGTAGTTCACACCAAGGTTAAATCCACCATTCCAGTCAGGGATAATGCTACCTAAGTCTTTATTATACTCAAGAGCATAATGTCCCGCTTCGGTGTCAATAACTTTGTTGCCGTTTTCGTCACGCACGTAACCACCATAACTGCTGGTAGTAATGGCACGTCCCCAGGTCTTGCCTTCTTCAGCATATAACTGGATTCCGAAATAAGCACTTTCTAGTAAGCGGGTGTCGATACCTTCGGCTAGCTCATTAACCTGGCTGTGAGTAGTGGCCCAGTTTACATCTACATCTACAGAAAGATCTCTTCGTTGAATAGGGGTGGCGCCAACATATACTTCCCAGCCAGAGGTGGTGAACTCACCAGCGTTAACCAGTGTGGCTTCAAAACCACTGGAGCCAGGGGCATCCAATTCAATGATTTCGTTTTCACGAACAGAGTGGAAGTAGTTGATGTCTGTTCTGATTTTGCCTTCCAAGAACCGTAAATCTGCACCAAACTCATAATCAGAGGAGATGGCAGGTTTAAGTTGTGTGTTAGGCAGAACATTGGGAATGGTTTGTGTTGGATCGCTTCCGTAAGGAGTGGAGGTCTCGTAGGTTTGCTGGATTTCATAAGGCTCCAGATCATCACCCACCTGTGCAATAGAGGCGCGTAATTTACCAAAGCTCAGGATACCCTGATCATTAAAGGCATCAAGCTCTGTAAATACAAAGCTACCTGAAAGACCATAATAGAGGTAAGAGTTGTTGCCTTGCGGCAGGGCTGAAGACCAGTCATTTCTTAAGGTCCCATCCACATAAAACATATCTTTATAGCCGATGGTAGTAGTTCCGAATAAACTCCTAACTACTTTCTCCTGTTTGAAGCTCTCTACATCCGGACGGTTGACAGAGGCCGCAATATTAAAGTAATTGGGAGTGGATAGTCCACCTACGGTTTGTTGGATTTGATACTTATAATCCCGGTTAAGGATGTTACCACCGATGTAACCACTAAAAGAGAAGTCCTCAAAGTCTTTATTAAACTGTGCTCCCCCTTCGTAGTTAATTTCGCGTTTGGTACGGTTGGATACATAGTACCAATCCTCTTCAAGTCCACCTGATGCAATTCTGTCTTCTGCAACAAAAGAATAAGTATCCAAGTGAACTTTACCTACAAACTCAACATTGTCATTTAACTGATAGCTGAGGTTGTAATTTCCATATAAACGGTCTCTTTCGTCATTGGAGACATTTTCATTAACGGTAAAATATGGGCTATCCCAATAAAGAGGACGCACATTTTGAGGAGACCGAATATTCCAGGACATAACGGTACCATCGTCCTGACGGTATTGTTTAAGCTTATCCATATCCAGCTGGCGTTGGAACCACTGGTTAAAGGATTGTAGCGGGTTACCCTGCGGTGCAGAATAACCGGTAGCAGGACGTCCTTCAGCCTGGGTATTTACGTAATTAACATTTACCCGAGACATGAATTTATTGTTATGGCTCAAGGCACCACTAAAGTTAACAGCCGTTCTGTTTAGTTCGGCATTAGGCATTACACCATTTTGGAGCGTATTAGAAACGCCTGCACGGTAGGATGCATTCGTTGAACCGCCGGAAATAGAGAGTTTGTTTGATACCCGAATACCGGTATCAAAGAAATCCCGGATATTATCTTTGTTAGGTTCCAGAGGGATTTCGGTTCCAAAATCACTTTGGCCGTCTCCAGTAAAGTCATGATCAAACCAAGACCACCACGGACGATACATCGTGCCATCCATTCTTGGACCCCAGCTTTCATCAGCTGCGTAATTTAATGTATTGTCAACATCGCCAGTCCACTGATCACTATAGGTTTCTGAATCACTATCATAGCCTAAGTAATAATTTCCGTCATCAGGATTAAAGTTCAGGCTTCTTCCGTCTGGTGTTACACTACCAAAACTTTGAACATACCCACCGGCATATTGATTCTGGTATTCAGGTAGAACATAAACTTGTTCAAACTGTGTATTGTTTGTGTAGTTGATTTGCATGGGTTGTCCTTCTCCCATAGAACCTTTTTTGGTGGTAATCAGGATTACCCCGTTGGATGCACGGTTTCCATAGAGAGCTGCGGCTGCAGCACCTTTGAGCACCGAAACGTTTTCCACATTGCTCAGGTCAATATCTGAAGCCAGATTACCTAAGTCACGGCCCCGTGCATTTTCGTCACTCGCGCCAGCACCAATAGTAAAGGCATCATTGGTAATAGGCGTGCCATCAACGACAAAGAGTGGTTGGCCGTCGGAAAGGCCGTTAACTCCACGAATACGAATTCTTTCGGAGCCGCCAAGGGTTGTACTTCCGACTACCTGAACACCGGCAACTTTACCAGCTAAGGCACCCACAATATTGTTCTGATCAACGCGTGCAAGCTCTTCAGCCCCTACGTCTTGAACAGAATAACCAATGGATTTTTGTTGACGGCTTACACCAAATGCCGTTACAACAACGTCTTCGAGTTGCTGTACGTCGGTTTCAAGTGCAAAATTAAAAGTGTTATTGTCTTCGTCTACGGTGATTTCGCGAACCATTGTTAAGAAACCGACAGAACTAATACGGAGTGTGTACGTTCCATAGTCGACATCTTCAATAGTGTATTCACCGTCAAGATTTGTAGCAGCACCGGTTTGCAGTTCCTCTAAGAATAGAGCAGCTTGCGGAATTGGTTCACCCGTTTCTGCATCTGTAACAGTACCAGTTATAGTTCCAGATTGTGCGTAGATACTTGTACTAAGTACACACACAAAGAGGAACCACATTTGTAGCTTTTTTAACATAGTAGCCTCTGTTTATTAGTTTAGATTTAGCATACTTACTTATTTTTTTAAGTAAGCGCCCCTAATATGATGAGAAGCTACTTTTATTACAAGGAAAGAATCGTATAAATTTTCTCTAATAAATATATCAGAGATTATAATTTAAAATAAGCCCTGTACGCCATCTTTCTATTTGTTGTGACTGAATATTATAGTAGAAATTAGAGCGCTGAAGCAGAAAATTATCAAAAGGATAATATTTCGAATTCAGTTTTGTTTTATTGAAATAAAAGTTTTTTTCCGGATCTTCGCGATTATAAGAGTAAGACCAGTACATTTCATCAGAAAAAATGTCCGTGTACCAAGGTGGGCCAAAGAGTATATACATCATGCCCGGATCGGTCTTCCAGCCTTCTTTAAAGTTCGAAAATTGTTTGTTCGCCTCTTCCACACGTTCGTAATAAAGAGAGATTACACTGCGCGCCATGTTTGAGTTTTGAATGTTGGATAACCAAAACCGGTCGATAGCTTTTTTTAACGAATCGGGATCCTTAATGGCCATTAGGTCCTTGTATTCATTTCTTCCCATTAAATAGTAAAGCGGCCGTGCTAATTCTTCCGGGGTTTTAAGGGAGGGATAATTAGGGCTTTTGATACCAAAATCCCTGCCCTTGAAGATTTCGTTATCGCTTCCTTCATTGCCAATCACTTCCAGCCGGTAATTTCCACGTTCCAGATCGGTAAAGGCAAACTCGATAATCACACTCCCTGGCTGATTCAATTGCCGTGTGGAGGATTGAATGACGTCATACTCATCGTAATCAATGCCCTGATAAGGCAGGCTGGAGGGAGAGTAATTGTTAAAATTCATGGGCCGGGCAATACTGGTATCAGACCGGAATTTTAGCAACCGGGATTCAATCTCAATAGGTCGGTCAGGATTGTTATTGGTCACCTGGAATACAAATTTGATGGAATCCTGGCTGGATTGAATATCATAGGTAGTGGCAGGCTTAAACTCACTATCGGGTAGATTATTATTTTTTGTGAGTATGCGTACCTCAGTGATATGGGAGGTATTCTCGGAAGGATCAGGGATGGAGGTTTTGGTAGTACGCAGGGTTTGTTGTCCCGAGGATTTGTCAATAACGCCTACTCTTACTATATAATTACCGGCGGGGATATCAAATTCACGTTCAAAACTATATACATCCTGGCTGTCTATTACACGCTGGTTTTGGCTGGTTAGTGTTTTGGAGAAGGTAGTGCGTTCTACGGCTCGTTGTTGCTCAGTATCTTCAATGATTTGTATTTCAATTTCAACATCGGCGGTAAAAATATCGTCTTTCCCTGAGTATACAAGACTGCCATACACAATATCTCCGGCAACATTGATATAGGTGTTGCTGTTTTCACTCACGTATCCGGTGGCTGCCAAACGCAGTTCCGGATAACCCGGACGGTAGTTATAGCCCTCACCGCGGTCAATATTGTCATAATAGTTTCTTGCACATCCTGCTATAATAAAACCCAGAAATAATAGCAGAAAAAAAACAGGACCTGATCTCTTCATATGATATGAAATTTAACTTCTCTTAAGTAAAATACACTATCTGCACTAAATAGCTCTGTTATATGAATAAAAGTTTTTTAAAAAACATTTCACAATGATAACAACATTTAGCCTATCTTTAGTACAATTAAAATTCAGCTATATCTAATTTAAATATTCACTCTCTATGATTTCTGCAAGGCGCCGCACAAAAATTGTTTGCACCATTGGCCCAAGTTGTAACACCCAGGAAAAAATTGAAGACTTATTATTGCACGGGATGAACGTAGCCCGGTTAAACTTTTCGCACGGTTCGCACGAAGACCATGCAAAGGTGATCAAACACATTCGAAAAGCTGCCCGCAAATATCAGTATAGTGTACCTGTTTTAATGGACTTGCAGGGCCCCAAAATTCGCGTGGGAAATATGAAAGACGGAGCACAGAAAGTTGAGAGTGGCTCCACTATAAAAATCACAGCTGAAGATGTTGAGGGTACGAGTGAAGTGGTACCCATCGATTATAAAAACCTGATCCATGAAGCAGAGCCCGGAAATACCATTTTGCTGGACGACGGACTGCTTGAGTTTAAAGTCACCGAAAAACACCCTGATTCCCTGATGGCAGAGGTCATCATCGGGGGGATGTTGAAATCTCGCAAAGGGGTGAACTTGCCTAATGTACGTATTTCTATTCCTTCCTTAACGGAGAAAGATCTTAAGGATCTTCAGTTTGGTATCGAACAGGATGTGGATTTAATTGCTCTTTCATTCGTGAGAAGCGCCAAAGATGTACGGGATATCATCTCAAGGGTAAGGGCGGCTGGCAGCCAGGCAGCTATCATTTCAAAAATTGAAAAACCGGAAGCTTTGGAAGTGATTGATGAGATCATTGAAGAATCCGACGGAATTATGGTGGCAAGGGGTGATTTGGGTATTGAGATCCCAACTGAGCAGGTGCCGGTGGTGCAAAAAAGCATCATCGAAAAATGCCGAATGGCTGGTAAACCGGTAATTACGGCCACGCAGATGCTTGATTCTATGATCAATAACCCGCGCCCAACCCGTGCTGAAAGTTCAGATGTGGCCAATGCTGTTCTGGATGGTACGGATGCCGTAATGTTATCCGGAGAGACGGCGGCCGGTGAATATCCGATGGAGGCAGTAAATGTTATGGATCGAATCTGCCGTTCTATAGAAGATAAGCGCCCTCAAATCTACAATAGCCTGAAATATCGCAAGCCGGAATGGCGTGAAAAACAAGTGATAGAATCTTTAGCGTACTCGTGCGTTACCATTTCCGATAATGTGGAAGCTAAGGCGATAAGTACTATCACACACTCAGGAAACACCGCACGGCGAATTGCGAAGTTTCGCCCGAAAGTGCCTATTGTAGCTTTTACGGAAAGCCAGAAAGTTCGGCGCCAGCTTAACCTGGTGTGGGGCGTATATTCCGTTCGTCTTGATGAGCTTTTTGATACAGATCGCAGTGTCCGTTTGATGGAAGAATATCTGCGGGATAACGGCTTGGTTAAAACCGGCGACCGGGTAATTGTAGCAACAGGAATGCCCATTGCTAAACGCGGCCGTACTAATATGATTAAGGTAAGTACGATTGACTAACATCGTGCGTTAAAGCAGCACAATTTATTTTATGCGCAATTTTGTAATACTTATTTCTCTGGCCATTTTGCTAACCGGATGCGGGTCTGCCCTGAAATCCAACTGGAGGAATTTTAATGCCTATTACAATACATTCTACAATGCTACGCAAAGCTACGAATCGGGGCTTGAAAAAAACCTGAATCAGTCACGGGATTATAATCCCCTTCAGCCTATACGTATTCACCAGGAGCCTGTAAATGCCGGAGCCCAGGAGTTTGATAAAGCCATCACCAAGGGTGCTGATATCCTCCGTAAATATAATGATACCAAGTGGGTTGATGATGCCCTTCTGCTCATAGGTAAATCCTATTATTATCGGCAAGAATACTTTTCAGCCGATCAGAAGTTTAAAGAGCTGTACGTAACTACCGAAAATCCCGAGATGAAACAGATTTCGGTTTTCTGGCAGGGACGCGTACTGTTAGAAATGGAGCTGTATAATGAAGGGATTGCTTTTTTATCTGAGCAGATTAGTTTGCTGGAAGAGGATGAGGATGGATGGAATGAACGTCACAAAGCACAGGTACAAGCGGTATTAGCCCAGCACCATGTTGAATTGGAAAACTGGCAAACTGCAGCCGATCAGCTTTCTGAGGCTTTGCCTGATCTGCCAAAAAAGGAATATAAGGAGCGAGGCTACTTTCTTTTGGGACAAATCTATGAGCAACTGGATGATACCGATGCCGCTTTTGCTGCTTACGATAAAGTCAGTGACCACTATGTAGAATACAGGGTGCAGTACCTGGCGCTGCGTAAAACAGCTGAAGTAGCCAGAAGGCTGGGGCGCCTCGATGTAGCGTACTCTATTTTTGACAATATGGTACGGGATGATAAAAACCTGGAATATAAGGCAGAACTTGATTTTGAACTGGCCCGCACAGAACAAGATCGTGGAAATATCGAGCGTTCGGAACGATTGTATAATTCTGTGCTTCGTAATCAACAAAATAAAGCCAGTGCGGAGATTAGAGCCCAGGCATATTACGGGCTTGCCGAAATGTATCGGTACCAATATGATGATTTCAAAAAAGCAGCTGCTTATTATGATTCAGCTGCTCAGCAAAATGTAGCTCCCGAACGATTACCAGAGGATTTTAAGGCTGGTGAATTGTCTGAATCGTTTGGAGAATATGCCCGTTTACGCTCTCAGGTTGCTTTACAAGACAGCCTTCTGCGGCTTGGACAAATGTCGGAAGCGGAATTTGATTCTGCGATGGCTGAATTACGTAAGAAGAAAATTGCTGAAATAGAGAGACAGCGCCGCGAACAGCGTAACCTGCAAAACCAAATTGTTAACACCAACAACCGCCAACAGCGCGGACAGAATACAGGAAGCCTCAATAATGGCTTTCTGAATTCAGATAATCCTTCCTTACAGCAAAATGAAAAAGCACAGTTTTTAGCTATTTGGGGAGACCGTCCGTTGGCTGATAACTGGCGTGTGGCTTCTATGATCTCAAATACAGCAGGTAATGCCGACGAGAACTTATCGGAAGCCGAAGGTCAGCAGCAAACACAGGATCAGGTCCGGGTGAATATTGATATTAGTAATATTCCTTTTAAACCAGCTGAGCAGGACTCTGTTCGTAAACTTATTGCTTCTTACCAGTATGAATTGGGTAACCTATTCTTTTTATCACTGAACATGCCCGATAGTGCCTCTTATTACTTTAATGAAGCGCTGGAAAACCCTGCTACCCAAAATGTGAATATGGTTTCTCTTTATGCACTTTCCGAATTATATGCTATGCAGGAAAACCAAAACCAGGCCGTAAGATATGCTCAGCTGTTGGTGGATGATTATCCCTCATCAAACTATGCTCGCCGGGTAAGTGAAAAGTACAATTTTGAACGAGAAACTGAGGAGGAAGCCAGCGGCATAGATACGGTTCAGGTCTTCAACCTCATTCAGCAAAACGACACCCTCTCTACCTTGGAAAAAGCAGGACGTTTGGTTCAGTTTGCCGATTCTTTCAAAACACACCGCTTAGCCCCTTTGGCCCAGTTCCAGGCCATTCAGGACTACATGGAGGCTGGGAAGCAAGACTCGTTGTATAAGTCTCAATTCACCAACTGGGTGCGGGTCAATGAGACTTGGGAAGAAAGAAAGCGGCTTTTGGCGGAAGAAAAAGATTCCGCCCGTGTAAGATTAAACGATACAACCTTAACCCAGGAGCAGCGTGCGCCTTTTCAGGCTGTTATAGATTCTACCCTGGAAGAGCCTGATTTTGCCGAGTATTTTCCCTACAAGGGAGCCGACTGGGACAGCGCCCGTGCAGCTATAGATACTTTTCTTGTTCATTTTGATACTTCGCGCCTAAAGCCAAGAGTCACCGTTTTAAAACAAGAGCTGGCCAAACCCTCTGATCAGAAAGAAACAGAAAGGCCACGCGAAGAAGAAGTACCAGTGGTGGAAACTGCCCCTGGAGAATACAGGCGCTGTGAGGAATTGGATATAAGCCTTGCAGTACGAGGAGGGATGGAGCAATTCCTTGCTGAAGTTACCAATACGGTAGACGCCGGGGTGAACGAAATCAGTTACCGCTTCCGGATTAACCAACGGGGTATTGTCGAGGATTATTCACTGCTGAGCGCTCAGCGTCAAGATTCTTTGATTCAATCCGATTCGTCTGCTGCAGATTCTATGGCGGCCAGTTCTTTGGCTGTAAATTCAGACTCACTGAATGCAGAATGGAGAACTGCCTTCGAAGAAACAATTGAAAATAACCTGCTATTTGAACCGGTTCTTTACCGCGGGCAGGCCATTAAAGCGGAATGTGTGGTTACTTTCCCGCTTAAAGACGAATAGCTTTTTTTAATTCTCTAACTAGGCCGGGTCCTTTATAAATCATTCCCGTGTAAATTTGAAGTAAGCTTGCTCCGGCTTCCAGCTTTTCAAGGGCCGCTTCTGCTGAATCTATTCCCCCGACTCCCACAATTGGTTTTTTCCCTTCGGTAATTTCATGCAGCCATCGTACTACCTGGGTGCTTCGCTGCCGAATAGCCCGGCCACTTAAGCCACCATTTCCAATGGTTTGCAGGCGGGCATTACTGGTGTTTAAACCTTCACGAACCGAGGAGGTGTTGGTAGCTACGTATCCCGATATATCATAATCCTCGCAAATTGAAACCAGTTCCGCAAGGTTTCTTTTATCGATATCTACAGTGAATTTTACAAGCGAAGGCTTGCGTCCGGCTTTGGCTGGCTCCAGTGTTTGCAGAAGATCACGGAGAGCACTTGGGTCTTCAAATGTTTTCCCTTCACCGGTATTTGGGCACGAAATATTGATGGTGATATAATCCGCTACCGGCTGGGCTTTTTCGTAGCTATACAAATAGTCTTGCAACGCTTCGTCACCCTCTATGGTTGCATCATTCGTTTTAGCTATGTTTACGCCAAGGGGGATATCCAGATCAAGGTCGGCAAGACGCGCCGTGATAACATCGGCCCCTTCGTTGTTCAGTCCCATCCGGTTAATAAGGGAATGATCCTGGGGTAACCGAAAGGCTCGTGGTTTAGGGTTTCCTTGTGAGGGCTTAGCTGTGATGCTGCCCACCTCAACAAATCCAAAGCCGAGGGCTTGCATGGCACGGGGTGTGGTTCCGTTTTTATCGAAACCGGCGGCCAGTCCAACTGGATTTGGAAACCTTAAGCCAAAGAGGTTTTGTTGAAGTCCCGTATCCGGTTGTTTGTATATGGCAGAAGCCAGTTCCTGCAGCACGGGATTGCGGTGGGTTAGTGATGCCATTAAGATAGCCATCTCATGAGCTTGCTCGGCATCCATTTTAAAAAGGAGTGGTTTTAACAGTCGTTGATACATCATTTGGACAATGATACGAAAAAACGTTCAAAAAGAGTGAAAGAAGCCTTATTATCGGGCGCAAATACTATGAGATTATCATCCCCACAAATAATAAACCTATTGCGAAACTTGCGAAGCGAAGGTCCGGTAATTTTTCTGGATTCGCAGATGCAAGGCCATCCGGCGAGTAGTAAAAGCTATATTGCGGCCCGACCAAAGCGCTGGATTAAGTCTATAGATGATGGAATTGAAATTTATGAGGGAGATCAAGTTCGTCAAGAGAAGGGTAATCCCTGGGGGTTACTTTCCCGGTTTTGGCAGAAAAGCTGGTTATTTGGTTATCTGGGATACGACCTGAAAAATCACCTCGAAAAGCTCTCATCAAAAAATAAGGCTGAGGTGGATGTACCCGACTTATACTTCATGGAACCCGAACTGATTTTAGAATTAGAAGAAGACGGAGAGGCGAAAACAATTAAAGGGAAGGTTCCGGAAATAAAATCTTCGGAAAATATAAGCGGTGAATTTCATATCAAGCTGGAAACACAGATTTCGGAGCATGAATACAAAGCCAAAATTAAGCGGGCTCAGCAGGATATTACAGAAGGAGAATACTATGAAATCAATCTTTCACATCCGCTGGTTTTTGAGGTTACAGGGGATAGCCTGGATTTATACCAGGCAATGAAGCAGGTGGGGCCCGTCCCATTTGGGGCATTTCTGCAATTGGATGATGTATCGGTCTGCTGTGCCTCTCCCGAACGTTTTTTAGCACGAAAAGGGCAGCGGGTTTGGTCTCAGCCTATTAAAGGGACGGCTTCGCGGGCAGGACATTCTGCCTCCGATCCTGCCATTGAGACACTTCTTAATTCGGAAAAAGAGCGTGCAGAAAACCTGATGATCGTGGATCTGGTGAGAAATGATCTGGGGCGGGTCGCTTTAAAAAACTCGGTACAGGTCTCTGATTTATTTGAAATTCAGACTTTCGAAACGGTACACCAAATGGTTTCTACGGTGGAATGTACGGTGAGCCAACAGGCCAACAGCTTTGATGTTATTAAGGCTTGTTTCCCTATGGGCTCGATGACCGGCGCCCCAAAAATTGCGGCTATGAAAGCGATTGAGGAGCTGGAAAGTTATCGTCGGGGAATCTACTCCGGAGCTATTGGATACATTCAGCCGAATGGTGATTTTGATTTTAACGTGGTTATCCGGTCAGCAATAAGAGAAGGCCGTAAACTTGTATACCCAACGGGTGGAGCCATAACCAGTGATTCGGATCCGGAAGCTGAATGGGAAGAAACCCTTGTAAAAGCGCAAGCTCTTACCCGGATTTTAAATAATATGGAAAGTGCTGAATGAAGTAGACTCATTATCGGTTTTAAAAACAGAACTAATTCAGATATGAGGAACGTATAATAATGAAGGCAAGCACGTTAGGCGAGTTGAAAGATAGCGGGTGGAAATCCGTTTCGGTTAAAGAAGAGATTAGAAATAACCTGATTCAAAAAATTAAAAACAAAGAGGAGCTGTTCCCCGGCATTCTGGGTTATGATAAAACCGTACTTCCCCAGATACAGCACGCATTGCTTTCTAAGCACGATATGATTTTGCTGGGATTGCGCGGTCAGGCTAAGACTAAGATTTTGCGCCTGCTGGTTAATTTCATGGATGAATACATCCCGATTGTAGCCGGCTCCGAGATCAACGATGATCCACTGAACCCTATTTCAAAGTATGCCAAAGATTTAATAGAAGAGAAGGGAGATGATACCCCTGTTGAGTGGCTGCACCGATCCCTCAGATATGGCGAGAAGCTTGCCACTCCCGATACTACCGTCGCTGACCTGATCGGTGATATTGATCCCATTAAAGCAGCTACTAAAAAGCTGACTCTGGCTGATCAAAGCGTGATCAATTTTGGATTAATTCCACGTACCAACCGGGGATTATTTGTGATTAATGAGTTGCCTGATCTTCAGCCCAGAATACAGGTGGCTCTGTTGAATATCATGCAGGAACGTGATATTCAGATTCGTGGCTTCAACGTACGAATCCCCCTGGATGTATCGATGGCATTTTCAGCCAACCCTGAAGATTATACTAATCGTGGGAATATCATCACCCCGCTAAAGGATCGTATTGATTCACAGATCATCACGCACTATCCCAAAGAAATTGGCATTGGTGTAGACATCACCCGGCAGGAAGCCTGGCAACACCGTGAGTCTGGGGTGGATATTCATATCTCTGAACTATTTCGTGAAATCATTGAGAAAGCAGCATTTGAAGCCCGTGATTCTGAATATGTAGATCAGAAAAGTGGTGTGTCAACTCGGATGACTATCACAGCTCTGGAACAGGTAGTTTCATCTGCAGAACGCCGCGCCATTGTAAATGGGGAAGATTCTACGGAAATCCGGATCGCTGACTTGTATCATATGGTGCCGGCGCTTACCGGTAAGATTGAGCTGGTGTATGAAGGTGAACAGGAAGGTGCATTAAATGTGGCCAAGCATATTTTAGGCAAAGCAATAGGGAAGATATTTAAGATGCATTTCCCCGACCCGCAAAGTAAAGCCGATGAGCAGAAGAAAGTGTACAAAGAAATTACCGACTGGTTTGCCGATGGTAATGAAGTAAATATTTCGGATACGGTCAGCACACAAGCCTATAAAGAAGAATTGGATAGAGTAAGCGGCCTCAAATCCCTTGTGAATGAGCACATTGATGATGCTAATGAAACTGAAACATACGTGTGGATGGATTTTGTGCTTGAGGCTCTGCACCAGCATTCTATGCTAAGCAAGCAGGATCTGGACGATCAAACGCTTTACACCGATATGCTCGGATCTATGTTTTCTTCTCTGGGAGATATAGATGATGACTTTGACGAGTTTGAGTGATATGGTTGATTGAAGATTAAAAATTAAAGATTCAAGATTGGATAAAGCTCCGGCAACCATCAAAGTGTTGTTTAAGCTATCCTGAATTATTGGGATCTTTTGAAGGATTTTAATTCTCATCTACTCTCACTTATAGAGGTCATTAATGGTTGGAATAAGAGACCGTATTTGTTGAAGGATTAGCTATTAGATTATTTTTGAAATTTCTTCAGTCATGAATTTTAAATCTTTAATTTTCAATCTTTAATAAATTTAAAACCTCGCCCCACACGCTCTGCGTTGGAGCGCAACAGGTGAACCAATAAAATTGTTTTCCTCAGACGTAAATCCACATATTTATGTAACTGGTTCAAGCGTCCGCTTGGACCAAGTAATGTGATGTTCAATTTTCCTTACAAATAAATTGAATTCAGTTTTTGATAGTGTTATCTTTAAGGCCTTTGCAAATTTCAAGCAAGACAGCATAAGATCATGAAGAAAGGAATTCATCCAGATTACAAAGAGATTACGGTAGTGATGAGCGATGGTACCGAAGTAGAAACCCGCAGCACTATGGATACCCAAGATGGGGTATACCGCAGCGAGGTTGATTCTAAAAACCATCCGTTTTACACTAAGAGCAATACATTTACCTCTACTGCCGGACGTATTGATCGCTTTAAGCGACGTTACGGCAAAAAGTAAGTTTTGTAACTTAATTTTATACAAAGGATGTATCTTATCGGTACATCCTTTTTTTATTTCAGGCATATGGAACTGCATATTTTTGAAGTTGGCCCATTCATGGAAAACACCTATCTGCTCACAAAAGACGGGCAGCACCTGCTGATTGACCCAGGCTTTTCCAGTGCAACGGAGTATCAAGAGTTCGAAGAAAAGTTAACCGGAGAATTGGTGGGTGTGGTTTTAACACACGCACACGTAGATCACGTGATGGGGCTTAGCCGGGTTAAAAACGATTACGACGTACCTGTCTATCTCTCCGATGAAGACCGGTTTTTGTGGGATAATTTCGGGAGTCAGGCCCAAATGTTTGGCTTGCGTCAACCTGATTTCAACTTTACTCCAAAAGCCTTGCCATCGGGAGGTGACTTTACGGTAGGTAACTTTGAGTTCGAATGCCTGTACACGCCCGGACACTCCCCCGATCATATTTCCCTGTATTTCAAAGAAGAGCAATGGGTGATTGCGGGGGATGCCTTATTCAAAGAGAGCATTGGTCGCACCGATTTATACAAGGGCAATTTTGAGGTTCTCGAAAAAAGCATCAAAGAAAAGCTCTACGTTCTACCGGAAGAAACAAAGGTATATCCCGGACATGGCCCCGCTACCACTATTGGCCATGAGAAGAAGCACAATGGGTTTGTGAAAGGGTAAGCCGCTGGCAAATAAGGCGTATTCTATCTCTTTTTGATTATCCCGGAGAATTTATCTAATGTTGATTTGGTGTTACCACTTAATATTAGAGAGTTAAGGGATTGAAATATGGTACTTCTACATACTTTTTTCCGGGTTATAATGATTGGGATTCTTGCCACTTTTCTTTTAGAGGATAATCCAGTCCAAGCCCAAACCTGGCAATCTCTAAATGGGCCATTGGAGTCCAATATTTCCAAAATTATAGTTCAAGGAGACTCCATTTTTGTAGTCTCACATGAATTAGATGGCTTCTTTAAAAAACATAAAGATGCAGATCAATGGTTATTTGTGCATTTTTCAGTTTCGTATGGTAGCTCTGCTCCCGAGATGTTTAATTCTCTAGAAGTAAAATCAGACGGAACATATTTTGCCGGTCTTCCCGGTGGCGCTGTTCCTGTGAAAACTAATGAGATTGATTATTTTTACACATCCGATGATTTTGGGGAATCCTGGAAGCCTATGGGAGATGGGCTCGGGTACTGCAGCGGAGGCATTTACCCTGGGGTAAATGCCATAATAATATCACGAAAAGGAAGCCTCATTGTAGATTGTGGATATAGCATCTATAAGTATTCTGATGAAGAACAAATCTTTAAAGAAACTTCCGAAAACCTTACCATATCCTCAAACCCTGTGTTCTCCTTCTATGAATTCGAAGATACGCTTGCAGCGGGTAGAGCAACTGGAATCGAATACTCAACTGATGACGGAGATAGTTGGACGACTTCTTCTTTCGATTCGGTTGAGGTGTTTGATTTCGAATTCATGAGTGGAAAGTGGTTTGCAGGAACCAATGCAGGTCTTTATAGCAGTAACTCTATCACCGGAGCATTTAAAAAGGTTAATGAGCTGCCTGAGTTAGAAGTTTATGCTTTGTATAGATACAAAGATCATCTTTTTGTGGGAACAGGTTCCGGGGCATTTCGAATCAATCCAATGGATGCCAGCGTACGTGCCATTTTCAATGATTCGCACGATGGTGCCATTAAAGCCTTAAATAGCGTAGAAGACATGCTCTTACTTGGTACTGAGGAGGGGTTATATGAATGCAGTACAGGTGAGGAAAATTGTACGTTAACAGGTGTGCCAAACGCCGGAATTCGAACGATTAATTTCCAGGGAGAGGATACTCTTTGGGTAGGAACCAGAACGGGTGTTCACCGCTATTTTAAGCAAACCGGGCAATGGGATTCTTCCTTTGTACCTATCAGGGGAACAACTTTGAGAGGTAATATCATCCCCTTAAGTGATAACCGTTTTTATAGTTTTGGGCGGAATTATTTCTACAGTTGTTCTATGGTTAATTCCCGATGTGATAGCACCCAGGTAGATCCGGGGAATACAATTTTTGATGTAAAGAAAAATACGGAAGGAGATCTGTTTTTGGCTACCCGGAGACGAGTTTTTAAATCGATCAATAAAGGAGAGAACTGGGAGCTGATTTACAGTAGTCCCGAAGGGCAAAATTTTAGTTTAAATACATTTTCTGATTCTCTGTTATTCATCAATAGTGATGCCATCAAATATAATCTGATCGATAACAGCTATGAGAGTATCGATAAAACAGTGTCTCTTGTAACACAGGATGGAATCCTCTATTCAAGTAGTAATGGGATACATAAAAGTACGGACTTTGGCGAAACATGGACTACTATTTTTCGGAGTTCAGATATTTCAAATCAAGATTTAGGCGGGATAAAATTTCTCTTGAATAATGAAGATGAAAATAAACTATATGCCATAACTACGGAGGGAGCAGTTTTTGTATCCGAAAACCAAGGGGAATGGGGAGTAAACAAAGAAATGTATCCAGTGTATACAGAGAGTGTGGCAATTGGACCGGGTGGTACTTTGTATCTTGGTACGAGCACTGCCGGTGTTTTCTCCAACACCAAACCCCTCAATCCGCCCATTACTATTTCTAATGAAGAGAAAGCAAAAGGCTCTATTCCCAGGCAATTCAATCTAAAGCAAAACTATCCCAACCCGTTCAATCCAACCACCATGGTACCTTATGAACTAAGCCAGGCTGTGGAGGTACGTATTTCCCTGTATAACATATTTGGGCAAAAAGTAAGGGAGTATAACCTTGGGTTGCAACAACCTGGTGCATATCAACATCCAGTTGAGATGAATCAGCAAGCAAGTGGAGTGTACCTTTTAAAGATGCAAGCGGGCGAGCATTCGGATGTTGTTAAAATCTCTTTTATAAAGTAGAGGAATTCCCTGCTTTTGGCCAAACTCATTTAGGTTTTTTAAACAGGTATCGTTGGGGAGTTTTTTGCTACACTGTTCAATGAGATAGCACCCAACTATTTAACCCGAAGCATCCTCTTTCAGCTTCGCAATGGCTTCCTGAAAGTCCTTTTCTTTTTCCGGCTTTTTAAGGATTAGTTGCTCGTACATCTTGATAGCCTCTTTATGGCGTCCCTGCTGAGCGTGTATTTTTGCCAGAGTCTCAGAAATTACATCATCTACTTCTTCGGCTTGTTTGCTCAGATCTTTACCGTCTGACTCATCGTCTTCTTTATCGGGAATTTGTATGCGTTGGGATTCCGCTGCCTCCAGCAGTTCAATCAGTTTATCAAGGTCGAGCACCGGCGAAGTCCGGGAACCATGTTGCAGCTGTATTCGGGATGAGGTGTAAGAATGTTCGGGGATGGCAGCTTCAAATTTTTCGGGGTGAACCAGGAAGTAATGCAGGTGCTCCATTAGTGGACTGCCCGGCGCATAAGTTTTTGCCTTCAGGGCTTCTTTAACGGCTTTTTGTTGCTCATTTTGCAGATGATAAAACCAGGCGAGCAAAAAGTGTCCCACCGCATCCGGTCCACGCCTTTTAAGGTGCCGCTTGAGCTTTTTGATCACCTCATCGGGTTCATCGTCAAACTTCTCGGCGTAAGACGAAAGTGACCTGGGTATGTTAAAAGGGAGTTGCTGCATAAGTTTAATTTCGGTGCACAATAATAAAGTGATGCGGCCTTACTATCAAAACAAATTACCAATTACTTACGGCATCGTTGAACATATTATTAGCGACCTGTTCGAGGGCTCCGTCGGCGGCCAGGTCTTCGCCTTCAATGGGGTTTTCATTGGGATCGTAGGTGAATTCTCCCGTAAATGATTTATTCCACTCCGGTTCTTCTTCAGATGCATACACAAAGGAGGCCCGAACCGTGATGCGCACCTGGTTTTGGTTGGCCCGTTCGTCACCTCCAATACTAAAAGGACGGTTGCTGTAACCGGTAATCACTCCATCGAGTACCGCATCGGCATCTTCTTCGCTATTTGCCAGCTGTAGCTTGCTTTGGTTTACAAAACGCTCGATAAGTGCCTGATTTAAACGGTCACTTAAATCCCCCAAACCACTGTTTGATTGATCAGGAAAGAAAGGAATGAAGATAGTGTTTACGCCCGGAGGGATAGAAGCCCCGGTGAAACTGTAACGCAGGCAACCGGTCAGGCTTAAGGCCGTAATCAAAAAAACAAACCACCGTAGTTTAATCGAGCCCATACTGATCCAGTTTTCTGTAGAGCGTGCGTTCACTTACTCCAAGGGTTTCGGATGCTTTGCGGCGGTTCCCGTCAAAGCGTTTTAGGGCCTGCTGAATGAGAAACTTTTCGGCATCCTCAATAGAGGGAATGTCATCGCTGTCGAAAAAGGTACTCAGTTCTGATTCTTCTACTTCTTCAATATCTTTTTGGCCGGGCATGGATTGCATCCCAAGAGAACCACTGTCGCCAACGTTGACGTTTACACCACCAACTTCACTATTATCCATATCTACTTCGTCACGTACAGACGCAGGCAAAGCTTTCAGGTTTTTCTGGGAAAAAGTGGAATACAGGAAGTTCGCAAACATCTTTTTTACATCGGCGATGTCATTGCGCAATTCAACAAGGGCGCGATAAACCAATTCACGGTCTTTGCCGTCAAAATCATCAGAGGACTGCTGTTGTTGCTCCCGTGGTTTCTCTGAAAGCATAGGCAGGTTGTCGGCGCTTCCCTCATGCTGCCGGCCTTTGAGGTACTTCTGAAGCTTTTCCTTGTCAACAAATTGGGACTTTTCCAGCACTACCAATTGTTCAGCCACATTACGCAGCTCACGGATGTTACCCGGCCAGCGGTAAGAGGTGAGCAATTCGCGTGCTTCGTCAGAAAATCCCTTAAATACCGAATCGTATTTGGCGGAGTACTCTTTTACAAACTTGCGGAAAATTGGAATGATGTCTTCTGGACGTTCCCGCAATGGAGGCAGCTTGATCTTTACGGTATCCAGTCGGTAGTAGAGATCTTCTCTGAAGGAACCATCCTGCACCATTTGCCATAAATCCTGGTTGGTGGCTGCAATTACACGTACGTCGGTGGTCTGTACTTTACTGGAACCTACACGAAAGAATTCACCGTTTTCGAGTACCCGCAGCAGTTTTACCTGCACATTTTTTGGGGTATCCCCGATTTCATCCAGAAAGATGGTTCCTTCGTCCGCTTTTTCGAAATAGCCCTGGCGGGATTCATTGGCTCCGGTAAAGGCGCCTTTCTCGTGGCCAAATAATTCACTTTCGATGATACCCTCAGGAATAGCGCCACAGTTTACAATAACCAGGTGGTTATTCTTGCGCTCGCTCATGGCATGAATGGCCCGTGCCGTAACGTCTTTACCAACGCCACTTTCACCTTGTAAGGTTACGGTGATGTCGGTTTTGGCCACCTGCATAATTTTATCAATAACCTGACGCATAGCATCCGAGCTACCGAGCAAGCCATATTGTTCCTGAAAGACTTCGCGATCCATAAAAGATGTGTAGTTGCAAAATTAAAGCTTCGCCAAACTGCTTAGATAAATTGTAGACGAAGCTTTGTTAAACTTACTGCCAGAACGACATAAGTTAATGAATATACCCGTGGTAAGTAAGTAAAATGTAGGAGGAAAAAGTGAAGCTATTTACGACTTTATCAGCTCAACAGCATGCTCTACGGGAAGCTTACGGGTTTCTTTAAAACTGGAAAGCACAAGGTTTGAGCGGGTTTTACTCACCCCTTCCCAGGCTTGGATACGGGAAAGAAGACTTTCAAACGAGCCGGTATTTTTTGTGCGAACTTTTAGAAAGTGCGATCCGTCACCGGTAATAGAATGGCACTCAAGTACTTCGGGCTCCACAATGGCTTTGTCTACAAAATCACGGTAATTTTCAGAGCCGTCCACTTGAACGAAAATAAAAGCAGTGATATCAAAGTGAAACTTTTTACTGTTAAGAATAGCATTGTATCCCTCGATTAATCCACGTTCTTCCAGTTTTTTCATTCGCTCTGAAACAGAAGGAACCGAAAGATTTACCAGTTCTGCAATAGTATTACGCTGTGCACGCCCATTGTCTTGTAAATGATTGAGAATAGCCAGATCGGTATCATCTAATAAATGACTCATGATAAACGGTTTTAAACCTAATAATTATTGGTGTGGTTAATAATAACCTTAATTATTTAGGTAATCAATAGTATAAGCGCTTCCAATCACATTTTAATAAAACTTTTACAGGCATTGAGTTTAATATATTTAGTGGTAACAAAATATTTTGCCAAAAAGGTGCTACAAATACACGAATTACCTCTTATCTTTGGGGCCTAATCGCAAACGTAAGAAACAGTTCACATGCTTGACATTAATTTCATTAAAGAAAACCCTGCACAGGTAGAAAAAGCGATCCGGGATAAGGGGGAAGAAGATATTTCCATTGTTCAAAAGCTACTGTCAGTGGATGAAGAATGGAGAACCAAGGTTCATAAAGGTGATACCCTTCGCAGCGAGAGCAATACCAAGTCAAGCAAAATTGGTGAGTTGATGGGCAAGGGCGAGAAAGAGAAAGCCCAGGAAATCATCAAAGAGACTTCTGCGATGAAAGAAGAGATCAAAAAAATTGATGAAGAAGTAAAAGCCCTGCAGGAAGAACGCGAGAAACTTCAGCTACGCATTCCAAACGTGCCACACCCAAGCGTGCCTGTGGGTGCTACCGAAGAAGACAACGAAGTTTTCAAAACCTGGGGTGAGCCGGATCAGAACGAATGGCGGAAGCCACATTGGGATCTCACTGAGCGCCATGGCTGGATTGATTTTGAGCGTGGAGTGAAGGTGACCGGAGCTGGATTTCCTTTTTATGTGGGAGCCGGAGCCCAGTTGCAGCGCGCGCTGATTAACTATTTTATCAACACCGCCGTGGATAACGGCTACACGGAGTTACAGGCGCCATATTTTGTGAATGAAGATTCAGCCCGGGGCACAGGACAAATTCCCGACAAGGAAGACATGATGTATGTTATTCCCCGCGATGGCTTTTTCACAATTCCCACGGCCGAGGTTCCTGTAACTAACTTTCACCGGGACGAAATCCTGGAAAAAGGAGAGCTGCCCATACGCTATGTATGTCATACACCATGCTGGAGACGGGAGGCTGGTTCTTATGGCAAAGATGTTCGCGGATTGAATCGCCTGCACCAATTTGATAAAGTAGAGCTGGTGAAAATCGTTAAGCCGGAAGATTCTTATGATGAGCTTGAAAGTTTGCGTGAGCATGCCGAAGGATTGCTGGAAGCATTGGAGCTGCCTTACCGAACATTGTTGATGTGTACGGGCGATATGGGCTTCACCCAAAGCAAAAAATACGATTTAGAAGTTTGGAGCCCCGGTCAGCAGCGATGGCTGGAAGTGAGTTCCTGCTCCAATTTTGAAGGATTCCAGGCACGTCGTATGCAACTGCGTTATCGCAAAGAAGAAAAACAGATTGAAATTCTGCACACGCTTAATGGATCCGGCTTGGCGCTGCCACGCATTGTATCTGCTATTCTAGAAGCCTACCAGGAGGAAAATGGCAAGGTTAGAGTCCCCGAAGTGCTGAAGCCATTTATTGGCCGTGATTATTTGTAGGATTTAGGTGATTGGGTGATATAGTGATTGGTGGATAAGGCATTTTAGCTTTTCCACTTTCAAGGCTATAGATTTTGTCTTCCACCATGGTATCGACATATCAAATCGCTAAGCCAATCTTCAGTTCTTTGAGGGTCTATATTGCTTAAATGACCGGGCTTTGCTAAAATCCTTTTGAAGAAAATGGAGAGATTATGGGAAAGTCAAGAATCACGGTCATAGCATTATTGCTTGTTATTTTTAGCTTGGGGTGTACTGCCGATGTATATCTGTCTAACTCACACAACATTCCCTTGTTAGAAGAAAAGGGCGATTTAGTGGTAAATGGAGGGCTGAACTATATGGGGGTTGAAAATAACCCTGGTTTGGGCTTCAATGCGGCCTATGCCATTACGGATAATTTGGGTGTAGGAGCCGGGGGGTTATTTCTGAACTATTCTCATTTAGATGAAACGCATGATATACCTATTGAAGATGTACAAGAGTATAAATACGGTGAGTTATCAGTTATTTATTACCTAAAACCTAAAAGCTTTTGGAGAGCTGAATTACTGGGTACTGCCGGTATAGGTAAGGGGAAAGCAGTAGAAGAATTTGCTTTTATATGGGATAAGGTTGCCACCCGTCATGAGGCTGAGGATAGATTTTACAAACTTGCACTACAGTCAAATGTAGGAATTGGAACCGAATATTTTAATATGGGTTTAGCTCCAAGCCTCGCTTATGTTGATTTTTATGATTATTCAACGAATCAAATTTCTTTTCCATCTGAGAATACTTCCGCTTTTTTCCTTGAACATTCCTTCTTTGTACGTTTTGGAGTAGATCCGATTAAGTTAGATTTTCAGGTGAGTAATTCTAAACCACTTAGGAAAACAAAGTTTTATTACGATACGGGGATCACTAAGCTCGGCCTCAATATCAAACTGGATCAGCTTTTCGGCTTTTGACAGAATTTGTCCCATCACTTCTTTTAACATCCTATACATTTGATTTAATAGTGCTGATAGTATATTTAGGTCTGTCTGTTTAACTAATCCTGATATACCTCATGCAAAAAACGTTACTCACTCTTTTAGCACTCATCGTATCCTTTTCTGCCGTAGCTCAAAAACGAGCTATGACTACCGACGATTACATCAACATGGTAAACCTGCGTTCTTCCTACCTGTCACCGGACGGGGAGTTTGTGATTTTCGGGAAGTCGAAAGTGGATTGGGATGAAAACGAATACAACACCAAATATTACTACATCCCGGCTGATAGCGGCGATAGCTACCAGTACCTGGGCGAGGAGGGAGGCAGCGACATCAAGTTCTCTCCCGATGGGAAATACATCTCCCTGAAACGCCGGGCTGATAAAAAATCCCAGATCTTTCTGCTGCCCACACAGGGAGGGGAAGCCGTTCAGCTCACCGAACACAAAAGCAGTGTGGGAAGCTATGAATGGGGCGCAGATAGCAAAACCATTTATTTTGAATCGGATGTTCCAAAATCATCCGAAGAAAAGAAAAAATATGAGGCCGGTTACGACCACTTTTTTATGGATGAGCCACCTCATGGCCAATCTGAAGGCGAGTGGAATCACCTTTGGAAATTTGATATCGACAGTAAAGAAGAAACCAAGCTAACACATGGTGAGTTAATTATTGGAAGTTTCACCGTCTCGCCAGATCAAAAACGATTGCTCTATACAGCCAAATTTCAAAACCGGAGAAACCTGGGTAATAAATCTGAGATTTATCTGCTGCAGATTGGCGATTCCACGGTCACACAACTTACCGATAATGATGCCCCTGAAGGAAGCCTGACCTGGTTGCCTGATAACAAGCATTTTGTATATAGTGCTCCTGATGATGAAGAGTGGGAACTTCGCCAAGATAAACTCTGGAAAATGAATGTAGATTCTAAGGAATATGAAATGATTTCCGGGAATTATAATGGAGATATGCGTGGGTATTACGTATCTCCAAACGGGAAAAAAATCTATTTCCAGGGAACTGAAAAAACCAATACGAACCTATATTCTTTGAATGTTGACAATGGCCGGGTGCAGCGACTATCGGATGTTACCGGCACGTTTAATGTGATGGATTTTGACAAGAAAAGAGAGACCGTGTTGTTCTCTAAAGAAGATATTGTAACCCCGGCTGACTTATATGTAGCTGATTTAGGAGATCTTGAAAATCCAACCCGTCTCACCGATTTAAATCCCTTTGTGCGAGACAGCCTGCAGTTGGCCGATTACGAAGTAGTAAGCTGGGAAAGCTACGATGGTCTCGAAATTGAAGGCATCAAATATACTCCGGCTGAAGTAGAGAATGATGGCTCTGCTCCATTCCTGCTGCACATCCACGGTGGACCGGCGGGTGTGTTTACCAATTCATTCTCGGCACGTTACCATGTGTGGGCAGGTCTGGGTTATGTACAGCTGGCGCCAAATGTAAGAGGAAGTACGGCTTATGGCGATGAATTCCTTCAAGGCAATATGGAAGATATTGGCGATGGCGACTACAACGACCTCATGAGTGGCGTGGATATGATGATTGAAAACGAAGAAGTGGATTCCGATAAAATGGCTGTTCGGGGATGGAGTTACGGAGGTATTTTAGGTGGAACCGTGATCACCAAGACTGATCGTTTCAAAGCTGCGTCTTTAGGGGCTATGGTATCCGATTGGTCTTCTGAATATGGGCTGGGTTTCAATTACGATGTGCGTCTTTGGTACATCGGGGGAACTCCCTGGAACAATCCGGAAGATTACCGCCACCGTTCACCTGCAACCCACGCAGCTGATGTAACTACGCCAACCTTGTTTCTACATGGGCTCAACGATCGTGTGGATACACCCGCACAAAGCCAGATTTTCTTCACCTACCTGAAAGACATTGGTAAAGTGGATACGCGCTACATAAAATTTAAGCGTGAAGGCCACGGCTTCCGGGAACCCCGCAACCAGCGCACCCGTGATATCGAAGAGATAAAATGGATTCAAAAGTACACGCTTGGCTTAGATTGGGAAGCTTGGGAGCGAGCTGAGAAAAAAGACAAGAAAAGTGATGAAGAATCTGAAAAGGATAGCTAACAGAGATTCTCAACGTTATTTGTAGTAGTAGAGTAGGGCGGGCCGTGTGTCCGCCCTTTTTTATTTTTGAATATCCGGGGCAAATAAATTAAATATCCAGCAGGATGGCTAAATTATTGAGCACTTTCTCTTTACTACTTTCTGACAAAGAACCAATCCTTTTTATCAAGCGCTGATTATCAATAGCGCGGATTTGGTCCATCATAATGTCGCAATCTTCATTTAAACCATTGTCTCCGGCAATCAATCCTACTCTCAAAATTTTGGATTGCGGCTGAACGTTTGTTGTTAATGGACAGATTATAGTAGAAGGGTGCCCGCTTTCATTCAGTAAATCAGTTTGAAGAACCACAACAGGTCTTCGTTTACCTGCTTCAGTACCCATTCTTGGATTAAGATCAGCAATCCAGATATCAAACTGATGTATCCTTTCCATCAGTCCTCAATGGTTTCAAATTCTTTTAGTACGGTGAGAGATTCTTCTTTAACTAATTTAGATTCATTTTTTAGCTGCTGCTTTAAATCTTCTCTTTTCTGCTTACTATTGTAGGCTCTGATGGCCTCAGAGATATATTTATTTCTGGAAGTGTTCTTTTGTGATAAGATCTTCTCTGTCTCTACAAGTGTTTTTTCGTCTATTTGAAAAGAAATGGTCTTCATGATCCTGTCTTATTTTCAACTAATGTAATTTCAAATTGTGACAGATTCAAAGAAATCATGAGCGCTAGTTCCTTTTAGCCAGCCATACCACTCCCCAAATCAATCCAACCAAAGCCAAAGCCAGACCAAAACCTCCGAGGAAAGCATACAGCAGGTAGGGAATGATGATACTTACAACAATGCCGGTGATGGCTTTAAGAGGGGCAGCAGCTACAGCGGATGCACCAAGAAATGAATTAATTAATCGGGCCAGACGTGAAAACATAAGAATCAGTTTTTATTAAAGTCTTTGCGCGATTACGAGTGCTTGGAGTAAAAGATTCAAATGCGAGTGATATGGTGATATAGTGATATGGTGATTTAGTGAGAGGGTGATTTTGCCTGCACAAATAAACCAAATCTGCACAACTTAGGTGACGGATACTAAAATTAGGATATACGTTACTGGAAAAACACTATATCACTAAATCACCATATCACTAAATTAAGCCACCGCATGAATCTCAGTCTCGTCAAAGTTGTAGAGCAGCTCCAGAATAGGATCCATTTCGTCGTGTTCCATCAATTGCATGCGTAGTTTTTTTCCGTTGCGTACGCCCTTCAGGTATTGGCCGTAATGCTTTTTCATGATGATGACGCCGTAGCGTTCACCATGCTGTTTTACAGAAAGCTGAAGTTGTTCCGCGCACAATTCAACCCGCTGTTTCACCGTAGGCTCGGGTAACAATTCACCGGTTTCCAGGTAGTGTTTGGTTTGCTCAAAAATCCAGGGATTGCCGATGGCGCCCCGGCCAATCATCACACCATCTACACCGGTTTCTTCAAACATCTTTTTAGCCAGTTCGGGGGAAGTCACATCGCCGTTGCCGATAATGGGAATTTCGAGTCCGGGCGTATTTTTGAGTTTCTTCAGCCAGTCCCAGCGGGCATCGCCTTTATACTTTTGGGCGCGGGTGCGGGCATGAACGGTAAGCGCCTTCACACCAAGCTTTTGTAGCATTAGTGCCACTTCCTGGATTTTGATAGTATTATCATCCCAGCCCAGGCGGGTTTTTACGGTCACCGGACGGTCTTTAACCGCATCCACCACGGTACCCGCCATACGCTCCATCATCGCTAAATCTTTGAGGCATCCGGCCCCGGCGCCTTTTTTTACAATCTTATAGACCGGGCAGCCAAAATTGATATCTACCAAATCGGGATTCTGATCTACGGCTACCTTGGCGGCCCCTTCCATGGCTTCCTCGCGTCCGCCAAAAATTTGCACGCCAAAGGGACGTTCCATCTCCTCAAAATCCATTTTTTGCATGGCGATATCGGAATCCCGGATGATAGCTTCCGAGCTGATAAATTCAGTGAATACAATATCTGCCCCTTTTCTTCTACAGATTTGGCGGAAAGGGGAGTCTGTGACATCCTCCATTGGGGCTAAGAATAAAGGCTGCTCCGGTAATTCGATGGAACCGATGTTCATGTTGGGCTAAAGTCTCTTTGATGTTGCTAATTTGAAAACAAAGATACAGCTTTTCGAGAGGATTTTTAAAAGTGGTTATTGAACGAGTTGTTAAGGGGTGAATGGTGATCAAATTTTAGATCTTATAAGGTTATATCTCCAAAACTCTGGAAGCTTTTACCTAGCCATTTACATTTCACAAAAAGATCGAATCTTTCCTATGTAAATCCTCTAAATCTGCGTTTATTTGGGTGAAATAAATAGTAGAGATTAATATGAAAACCTTAGTGGCTTTTATTGCCCGCACCGGATATATCACCAAGGGCATTGTGTATTTTTTTGTAGGATTGTTTGCCGTTCAAGCCGCTATAGGGGTATCTGCAGCTGCTTCAGGCACCAAGCAAACGATTCAGGAATTTATCTATCGTCCTTTTGGGGATATTATTCTATATGTATGTATGGCTGGACTTTTCGCTCATGCTGTCTGGCGTATCCTGCAAGCTATAAAAGATCCCGAAGAAAGAGGCAGTGGGGCCGGGGTAATGTTTTTCAGGTTGATCGATTTCTTAACGGGATGCCTCTACATTTCTTTGTCTTATGCCTGCTGGCAAATTTTGCAAGGGCTGCAAACGCAGAGTAGTGACAAAAATACGGAGGTATGGGTGGGCAAAATTCTGGTGTTGCCTTTTGGGAAGTGGTTGGTGCTATTTTGTGCACTGGTGATTGTAGTGGCAGGCTTATACCAGTTTTATTCTGCGGCTATTGCGAGCTTTGATTACAGTTTCGAAGACACCAAAATGTCCGAAAAGGAAAAAAAGATGCTACGGACCCTGGGGCAAATAGGTATCAGTGCGTGGGGCGTGGTGTATTGTATGGTCGGATTTCTTTTTTACCAGGCAGCCATGCAGTTTGATGCCGATGAAGCCGGTGGGTTGTCCGATGCTTTGAATGCACTCCAAGAGCAACCCTTTGGCGTATGGATTTTAGGAGCTACTGCAGGGGGCTTACTAATCTATGGTATTTATTTGCTCATCTTATCCTATTACCACAAAATTTATGGGCGATAGAGCAGTGATGAATAATGGGCGTTCGGGTTAGTATCTCAAATTTTATCGAAATTGCTCCGGCCTTCAGACCGGTGAAAGCGTATCCCTTTTGTAAAGAACCCGAATTTTGATGGTATTAAAGTCCATACGTTGGTTGAGGGTCGGCAGCAAGAAAAGCAAAGGCGAAATCGTGCAAAAAGAAGTTTTAAAGTCATCCCTGCGAAGGCAGGGATCTAAATGCTGATATCAAGCGAACTATTGATTTCTAATAACAATAAGATTCCGGGCTTACGCTGCGGAATGACTGCAAAACATATTCTATCTAATTTTACCTCGAACTGACGCTAATTATTGCTCCAAAACCTTCACTTCTATGGAAGAGGGATGATCTTTTTCATGATAAACCCGCTGGGTGGCATTGATAAAATCAGCTTCAGAGGCTTCAAAAATGTTGGGGACGTATTTTTGGGGATTCAGATCAATTAAAGGAAACCAGGTGCTTTGAATTTGAACCTGGATTTTATGGCCCTTTTTGAAAGTGTGGAGCACATCCTGTAACGGCAAATCTACATACGTGATTTCTCCGGGCACGAAAGGTTCAGGCTCTTCATAGCTGTTGCGGAAACGTCCGCGAATCACTTCACTGCGCACCATTTGGTGATAGTTGTCCAGCTCAACGCCTTCGGGCATTTCCTCCGGCTCTTTTACGCCCTGAGGATAGACGTCTACTAATTTTACGATCCAGTCAGAGGCGGTGCCTGTTGTAGATACATACAAATTGGCCAGGATATCACCGGCGAGAGTTAAATCGTCTTTCAATACTTCTGTCTCGAAAGTAAGAACATCGGGGCGGCGGGCGGCAAAGCGCTGGTCGCTGGTCATGTAGGGACGCGGTGTAAATCGCAGCTCGGGTGTTTCAATATGCGGCACCGGCTTGGATAAATCACTCACATATTCAGAAAATGCATCGTCGTTGCCTGATGGTTTGCTCTCGTTCAGAGATCCATCCCCATGAATAAACCAAGTTTTTGCGGATGATTTTTTGGGTGGCCACTGATCAAATTTTCGCCATTCCTTCCGGCCGGTATCAAACATATACGCTTCCGGGATGTTTGCATCGCCTTCGCCTTTCAGATGAGCTTCAAAAAAGGGATACTCCATTTCCTTTTTGAAGAAATCAGATAAATCATCCCCAAAATAAATATCCCCAACTAACTGATGCTCACTGCTTCGCGCCCAGTCGCCATGACTCCAGGGACCCATAACGATAGAATTGGCAGCTTCAGGGTTTTCTTTTTCTATGGTTTGATAGGTGTGTAGCGGTCCATATAAATCCTCGGCATCAAACCAACCGCCTACCACCAGCACAGCATGATCGATGTCCCGCAGGTGAGGAAGGATATTTCGGGATTGCCAGAAATCGTCATAATTGGGGTGGTTGATGATTTCCTGCCAGAAGAAATTGTCCTCTCCATAATATTTTAAGGATTTGGAAAGCGGAGTGAGGCTATCCAAAGCAAACTGATAGAAATCCATACCGGGAACTTCAGGGAGTGAGTACCAGGAAGTATCGGTCGGTCCCTCATGTTGATAGCCGAACACATTGGTGGCAAACCAATAGCCCATCAGGTACGCGCCCTGATGATGAAAGTCATCAAAAAAGAAATCTGCAATAGGAGCTTGCGGCGAAGAAGCCACCAAAGCAGGATGCGCATTGGGGAGGACGGCCGTGGTGTAATAGCCGGGATAGGAAATACCGTACTGTCCCACTTTTCCAATATGGTTTGGGATGTTAGCCAGCAGCCATTCGATGGTGTCGTAAGTGTCAGAGCTTTCATCCGGACCTTCGGGGCCGGGAATATTGGGCGTCATGGTAGAATAACTGCCTTCCGACATCCAGCGTCCGCGCACATCCTGACAAACAAAAATATAGCCCGATTCTACCAGGTAGGGGTTAGAATGAATGGCATAGGGGAAAGCATCTTCGCCATAAGGCCGGCAACTGTAAGGAGTACGTTTTATCAGTATTGGATAGCTTTTAGAAGTGTCTTTTGGAGCATAAATGGTAGTATGCAGCTTAATGCCATCCCGCATTTCAATTTGGAGCTCCTGTTTGGTGTAATCCTCATTCGAAGGATTTTGAGCAAATGAAGGACTGGAATAAAAGGTTAGAGCAAGAAGAAAAGATAAGAGAAGTGACTTAGCATATAACATGGCGTTATTCTGTTCGTGAAGAGATTGTAGCTAAAGCAGGACACAAAATTCCTAAAATATCATAGGTAGGTACTCTTCTTTTGTGAAGAAGTTATGAGGTCATCATGAGCTGGAGAAAGACTTTTTTGGAAAAATCTGGGCAAAATGAACTTTCTTAGTGGTCTCTTACGCATCTAAAGCAAAAGAACTATCTAATCTAAATCAATAATTAATTTTTTTGCTATGGATAAATCATTTACTATTGATAAAGGAAAAACCCATTTTTTCCTGACTTTTTTTATTTGTTTGATAACAGGCTGGTTGGTACAAACCAATCCGGTAAATGCCCAGATGTATTACGTTTCGGGCGATACACTTTGGGTGCAGGAGTCAGCCGATGCCGATCCGGTTTTTATTGCTGATGGAACCACCAATCCCATATATGCGGTTGAGGCAGATGTTGACAATGGGTACCTGTACTGGTCGCAAGAAGCGTCTTTTGATACCGAGATTTACCGGACTTCATTGGATGATTTCACCAGCGAGATGCTGGTAGACGCAGGTGGCAGTGTTCGGGGTATAGCACTGGATACTGAAAATGGAAAAATCTATTGGGCCGATCTTCAAAACTCCGGCGCCATCGAAAGGGCCAATCTGGATGGTACGGAAATAGAAACCCTGGTATCCGGTGAAACCACCGAGGGAACCCTGGATATTGCCTTGGACATCGCTAATGGCAAAATGTACTGGGTAAAAACCGGCGCCGTGATGCGGGCAAATATGGACGGAAGCGAAGTGGAAACGGTTGCAGAGATGGCATCCTATATTCAACCCCAAGGCATAACACTGGATACAGGCAATGGTTTTGTTTACTGGTCGGATACCAGCAGCGATGAAATCCTCAGAGCACCAGTATCAGGCGGAGATAGCGAGACATTTGTGGATGCCGACTCGCCTTCAGCTTTAGAACTGGATGCCGATGCGCAAAAATTGTATTGGATAGAGGATTACACCTTTTCCGGTAATGGAGGAGCCATTTATCGCTCTGATCTGGATGGCAGCAATGTGGAGATAGTGATGGAACTTTCCTGGACGCGCAGTGCATTGGCTGTTTCCGGTTGGGGTTCTGCCGTTTCCGCGGAAAGAGAAACAGAAATGCCTTCTTCCGTGAAGTTATATGACAATTATCCCAATCCTTTCAACCCCTCTACAGTGATCAGTTATCAGTTACCAGTGAGCAGTGAAGTTTCCCTAAAGGTTTTTGATATGCTGGGGCGCGAAGTGGCAACGCTGGTGGATGGCAACGTGCCTGCCGGGGAGCATAATGTGCAGTTTGATGCGGCCGGACTTTCCAGCGGGATGTATTTTTACCGGCTCACAGTGGGCGATAAAATTCAAACCGGAAAAATGACGCTGCTGAAATGAGGGCATGGTTAATCCATAATATCTGGTTCAAGCATCTTGCTTGGACCCTTTTTTTGGTGAGATATTTCCCCGGGATCGCTTAAGTCTTAAGCGTGGCAAGTTTCTTTGATTGGGAATGATGTTTAACGAGCGGTGACTTAAGACCGCAAGCTGATTAGTTCTTTAATCGTCAGACCAATTCTTGCTTAGCAAAACGGCCTGCTTTATGGAGCTCTACAAATGACGCAAACGGTTGTTTCCATATCAGTGGTCGGACGAGTTTGGTCCTCTTTTTGAGTCCCTTACTTCTTCCGACGACTCCGGCTCGTCTGACAATTGAATCTTGCAAAAATGTTTTTTGGCTAAAACATTTCTCTTAGCACCTCAAAATAAAAACCTTCCCCTGTCTGAGCCTATTCGAAGTGATCAAAGCACGTATCTAAAAAACCTGACAGATCTTTACACAACACCGTAGCCTTGGCATAACACTACACCAAACACTCCGCCAGGGCCAATAACATTCCATCCTGATTTTTAAGCTGATACGTGATTTTTCCTTCTTCCGGTTTGGCGTATTCGGCATGAATGGTATCGCCGGCGGTGCTTTCCCGAACAAAAACAATATCCATGCGGTTGATGGCTTCGGCCTCTTCTTCGGGCAGGGGCTCCATCATCCACTCCACGTAGCGGGCATTGTTGACATGGCGGTTCATATCCAGGTCTGATTTCCGTACGGTGAACTCCCGGGAATCATCAAATTCATCCATGGGGTTTAGACGGTCTGTTTTTATAGGCAGCACATGCTCTTCCGTTTCTAAGCCCATCTCCAGGATTTCTTTAGGCATCCGGGTAGGGCGGCGGGTTTCCAGGTTTATCATCATCCAATAGCTTAGGCAAGCCCCTATTTGATTGCCTTCCTCATCGAGAATACGGTAGTCGCGGTAGGCACGAAGGGCATCTCCGGCCGCCGGCCAGGTTTCAATGGTGATGGTTTCCCGCCAATCCGGAAAGCGTTCAATATGGATATCCATCCGATGGAGCACCCAGGTCAGGTTTTGCTCATGTAGCTGCGTGATGTCAAAGTTGAGCTGCAGAGCGTTATTTCCGGCTACTTCTTGAAAAAGAGAACAAAGAGCAGGAAGGGTAGCTTTACCCCGTGTATCGACCTCACTGGCCCGGATTTTAAATGACTCGGAATATTTGGCGATGTGTTCTGGCATGGTGGAGGTTGGTTTGATTTGGTCGCGACAAAGTTTAGAATATCAAGTTAAAGAAGATGAATGTGTAAAATACAAATAATCAGTTGGTTCTGAATACTGTTTATGCAAAAGATGCCGACGCGTATCTAAACATTCTTATAACAGAATGAAATAACCCTGAGCCAAAACTCAAGGTAAAAATGGGGAGATAGTCAAAACCCCGAATGGGGTAAAACCTTCGATATTATGGGGTGCTTACACGCAGATCATCTATCTTAATGTATTTGGGGCAAAATATAATTGAAGGGGCTTTTGATTGAACCCCTTGCGGGGTTCCGTTCAATCGAGACCTATCGTTTCTCCAGGTGTTACCTGGAGCTATTTTCATCATATATATGATGATTTTGACGCCGTTCGGCGTTAGTTATAAGCTTATCTAAGTTTGGTGGTGTTGCTGAAATACTCACCGTGGTACAAGCGAGACGCTTGCACCAGACCGTGGAAATGTGTGAATAGATCCCGAGGTCTATTGGTGGTCATTCCCGGGCGGGCAGAAATCTTATTGTTGCGGATAAGTTAATGGCTGATGCCTGGAAAGAATTAGATTTCGGGCTTATCAAAACTACTGTTATGAATCGAACTCAGTTTTTAGCTCTATATCGGGTTTATAAAAAAGCCTCGCCAATTTCACTTGGCGAGGCTTAGGGGAATACAAGTACAACTGTAACCATGATGGGCTACATTCTTACTTAGTGGTTTACTACTTCAAACTCATTTTTTCTTTGAACCAGATTTTTGTATTCACACCGATGTAGTACATGGATGGCACCAAAAACAGCGTCAGGAAGGTGGCAAAGCCCAGGCCGTAAATAATAGTCCAGGCCAGGGGACCCCAGAAGCTGGCGTTATCGCCACCGAAATAAAGGTTAGGTTCAAAGCTGGCAAACAGCCCGTAAAAGTCAATGTTCAGGCCAATGGCCAGCGGAATCAACCCGAGGATAGTAGAAGCGGCGGTCAGCAATACGGGATTCAAACGAGTGGCGCCGCCTTCAATCACAGCTTTCTTCAAATCGGCCCCATCATTCCGCAGAATATCGATGTAGTCAATCAGGATAATTCCATTCTTCACCACAATACCGGCTACGGCAATAATGCCCATCCCGGTAAGCACCACGGAAATATCCATACCAAAGGTGGAGAAGCCGATGAATACCCCGATCAAGCTAAACAGCACCTGCGACATAATAATTAACGGTTTACCAATGGAGTTAAACTGGGCTACCAAAACCAGGAAGATTAACATGATGGCTGCAAGCAGAGCTACCATCAAGAATTGTCCGGTCTCAGCCTGTTCCTCCTGTTCACCGGTAAGGGAAACTTCATATCCCTGGGGGATTTCAAAGTCTTCCAAAGCCTGGCGAATCTGCGTGTTGATTTCGTTCGCATTATAGCCGGCCAGTACGTTGGATGAGAGCGTAGCCACTCGTTCCAGGTCAATACGGTTGATGGCCCCGTAGCTGTTTTCAAGTCGCGGAGTAGCTACGGCCGAAATCGGGATGTAGCCACCCGGGCTAGGAATTTCCATATTCATCAGGTCGGTGATGTTTGAACGATCCGGTTTCTGCAGGCGAAGTGTTACATCGTATTCATCCTCATCTACGCGATAGGTAGACACCGGTTCGCCCAACAGCGCGGTACGGATGGTGCTCCCAATTTGCACATTGCTGATGCCATAGCTATTAGCTTTCTCGTTATCGATATCCACAATGATTTCTGGGTTGCTTATCTGCAGATCTGAACGCAGCTCTTCAATTCCCTCAATCTCTTGTTCCTGGATGAAGCTTTTCACCCGCTCAGTAAGGGCAATCAGCTGCTCGAATTCATCCCCGGTAATTTCAATATTGATGGGCTTGCCGGTAGGCGGGCCGTTTTGCTCTTTCTCAACCGTAACGGTAGTGCCGGGAATATCCTGCACGTTATCGCGGATTTCATTCAGAATTTCCTGGGTTGATACCCCGTCACGATCCTGGTAATCCACAAATTCCACCGTCACTTTACTTTTGTTGGGTGATGGCGTTGGATCAATACTGTTGGGCGGGTTGGCGCCAATAGCTACATTCGAAATCACGGACTTTACAATGGGATTATCCTGCCCAATCACTCCGTACACACGCTCTTCAATTTGCTGGTTGATACGCTGGGTTTCATCCAGGTCGGTGCCGGAAGGCATCTCGTTGTACACGTACACAAAATTGGGCTCGCTTTCTGGGAAAAACACTACTTTTGGCGAAGCCACTCCCAGCATAAGGAAGCTGAAAATCAGGAATACAAACGTACCGCCAAGTACAAACCAAGGCCGTTTACCTACCAGAATCCATTGGATAGAATCGTGGTAATAGCTTTGGATTTTTGGCAGGGTAGATTCATTAAATTTGCGGATTAAAGGCTTCAACACAAAGCGCTCCAGCAGCCACAGCAGGTAAATGAACACCAGCAGATTGGCTACAAACATGCCGCCGGTCAGGTAAAAGATAACGGCCAACACCCCAACTACAGCAGAGGCAATCCACAGAAAACGGTTGTCGTGATGTTCGTCGTCTTTCATGTGATCGCCTTCTTCACTCATAAAAGAAACCGCAAATACCGGGTTCATTATAAGAGCTACCAGCAGGGAAGCCACGAGGGTCAAAATCAAGGTAATAGGCAGGTACATCATAAACTTACCGATGATACCACCCCAGAACAGTAACGGCACAAAAGGCGCAATGGTCGTTAGCGTACCCGTAATCACCGGCAGGGCAATTTCGCCAGCAGCGCGCTTAGCGGCTACAATTTTGCTTTCGTCATTTTGGGTAACATGGCGGTAAATATTCTCAACTATTACGATGGCGTTATCCACCACAATACCCAGCCCAAGAATAAGGGCAAACAGTACTACCATGTTGATGGAAAAGTCGATGGTGGGCATCACCGCAAACGCGATGAGGGAGGAGAGGGGGATAGCCAATCCAACAAATACCGCATTCTGCACGCCCATGATGAACATCAACACCAGCACCACGAAAAAGAACCCGAGGATAACCGTGTTGAACAGGTTGGATACGCTGTCTTTGGTGTCCTGCGATTGATCGCCGGTAATAGTGACTTTAAGATCATCGGGAAACTGATTTTCCTGCAAATCTTGTATGATGGCCATGCTGGCTTCAGAAGTCTCAATCAGGTTTCCGCCGCTTTTCTTTTTCACGTTTATAGTGATAACCGGCTCACCGTTGAGGCTCGCATAACTTTCCCGGTCGGCAAAACCGTCCTGGATGGTGGCGATATTTTTCAGATACACTTCGTCACCAGCGTTATTCTTGATGATGAGGTCCTGCAAATCACCGGCCTCTTCAATCTCACCGTCAACCCGAACGGAACGCTCCATAGAGCCCATATCCAGCTGTCCGGCCGATACGGTCATATTCTTACTCTGCACGGCAGTTCGGATATCATTAAAAGTAATACCTGCAGCCTGCATTTTGTGCAAGTCCACATTAATCTGGATTTCACGTTCCAGCGCACCTACAATTTCGGCTTCGTTTACATCCGAAAGGCTCTCAATCTGATCCTGGATTTCATCGGCAAACTTTTTCAGTTCTACCAAATCATAATTCCCGGAAAGGTTGATGTTCAGTATGGGCTGGTCATCCAGGTTAAAGTCATTTACTTGCGGTTCCTGGGTAAGCTGGGTTGGTAATTCAGCCCGTGCTTTTTCCACCGCGTCGTTTACTTCCTGCTGGGCAACCAGCTTGTCTTTTTCCGTGGTAAACTCAATGGTGATGATAGAGGTGGCCTGCTTCGACACACTGCTGATTTCGTCAATACCGTCAATCCCTTGCAGTTCCTGCTCAATGGGGCGGGTAATAACGTTTTCAATATCAGCCGGCGAGGCTCCCGCATAAATGGTTACCACGTTAAACACCGGGATCTCTACCTCGGGAAAAGACTCCTTGGGCAGGGTTATGTACGAATAGACACCTATAATTGTGATCAAAACCGTTAACAAATACACCGTGGTGCGGTTGTTGATCGACAGGCTCGAGATCTTAAATTCTTTGAAACTCATGTTCTGTTACTCGCTTCTGTTCAATTCAATTAATTTTCCTGGATGGTAATGGCACTGCCGTCCGAAAGGTTGGCGTATCCTGTAGTGATCAGTAATTCACCGGCTTGTAGCCCTTCTTCAATTACCAGGTTGTTGGCGTAGTTGTACCCGGTGGTTACTTCACGATTGCGGGCTACCCAGCCGTTTTCCGTTTCTTCGGCCACAAATACAAAGCTGACATTATTGGCTCGCTGCACGCTGTTTACCGGCACTACCATTTTATCTTGCAGGGTGATGTCGTTGATTTTCACCTTCGCCATCATATTTGGGCGAATATTTTCAATAGAATTTGGAATGAAAACTTCCACGCCAAATGTCCGGTTCGAGGGGTTGATGGCTTTGCTCACAACATCCAGTTTTTTGTTGATGGATGCATCAAGCGTTGGGAAGGTGATTTCCACGCTGTCACTTTTGGTGATGCGGGTGATGTAGGCTTCCGAAACCTGTGCGGTTACTTTCAGCGCATCGGAGTTGGAAATCTGGAACACCGGGGCACTGGGGCCAACGGTTTCTCCTACTTTCAAGTCCACGCGGTCAACCGTGCCGGGAATGGTGGCCCGGATGGTGTAATAATCGTACTGCTCTTTAAGGGTAGCCAGCTGACTTTTGGCCGACTCAAAGTTGGTTTTAGCTTGCAGTAATTCTATTTCCGAACCAATGTTCTGGTCGCGCAGGTTTTGCTGGCGTTCGTACACGGTTTTGGTCAGCTCAAGCTGTGTTTCGGCTTGTTGCAGCTGGCTTCGGGTTACTTCACCGTCAAGTCTGGCCAGTATGTCTCCTTTTTGTACATCATCCCCGGCGCGTACCAAAATCTCTTCCACTGTGGCCGATGTTTTTGGGGAGATCATGATGGTCTTATCAGATTCCACATCACCCTGAACACTTACATAGTGCCTGAAGGTGGAAGGTTGCAGTTCCTCTACAAAAACCGGGGTGGTTCGTTCGGTTCCGTTTTCGCCGTTTTCATCCTGTCCGCCGTTTCCGCAGGCAGTAATCAATAAAAACAGCGCAAGTATCGAGATTTGAGATTTCATTTGAGTCGGGTTCATGTTATTTGAGTTCAATATTTTCTTTGATGTCCTGGATGTCTTCGGCTACAAATGGTACCTGTCCAACCGCCTGATCATACTGTGCTTTGGCGGAGAGATAACCGGAAACCATTTGCGCATAATTAATTTCAGCCTGGCGTAGTTGCAGCTCGGCATCCATCAGTTCTTGTTGCGAGCTCACTCCATTCTGGTAGCGGGTTTTAGCCCGTTCATATCCTCTGTTTGCCTGGTTGAGGGCTTTTGTAAGTGCATCGCTGGTTTGCAGGGCTTCGCGGACACTTTGTCTTGCAGTAAAGATTTCTTTATTGGCTGTTTGTTTGGCTTGATAAAGCTGCAATTCCGTATCCTTAATCTGGATTTTAGCTTGCTGTACAGCCGCATTTCGGCTAAAGCCCTGGAAGATTGGAAGCTGTACGCTCAAGGATACTGTCTGTGATCGTGCCCTGGAATCTTCCGTCCCAAAAAACTGAGGAGTACCGGGTTGAGAGGCCGTCCAGTTGAGGCCGTAGTTGGCTACTACGCTGGGTAAGAAAGTGCTAAGCTGTGCATCCAGCTGCTTGCCGCGCAATTCCTTTTGAATGTTAAGGGCACGTAAATCGCCGCGTAGCTTCAGGGCTCTTTTCAGGGCAACGGAATCTTCTTCCAACACCAATGGAGTAAGGCCGTCAATTTTCTTCAGTTCTTGATTCTCATCCTTTTCAGCATTCTGTGTATGTATGTCGTAGGCACTCAGGTCTCCTTTGATATCAATAGAAAGCTGAACGGGTAACCCCATCACATCCAGTAATTCTTGTTTGGCTTCTTTTACGCCATATTGGGCTTGCACAAGTTGTGGCTCCAGGTTACTGAGCTGCACCTCCAGCTGAAGCACGGCATAATCGTCAGTGAAACCCTGTTCGTACATTTTGCGGGTGTCTTCCAGGTTTTGCTCTACCCGGTCAATTTGTGCTTGTATCAGCCGCAGTTGCTCTTTTGCTACCAATGCTTGGTAGTACGTTACCCGGGTTTGGGTTACGATGCCCTGAGCTGTCGCGCGCATGCTTTCTGATTGGGCTGCTTTATACAATTCAGAACTGCTGATTCCTACAAAAGCCTGTCCGCTAAAAATAGTTTGGGAAACAGAAAATCCGCCCTGCCAGTTATTGTCGGTACCGAAGGCCACCGGCATCAATTCATTGGGATCGGCATCCGGGTCGAATATTATAGCCGGAATGAAGTTTACCGGTACTTCCAGATTGCGAGTGTAGGTGGCCGAAGCAGCAATATCCGGCATTACATTACTCCAGGCATTGCGTACCTGTTGGTCAGCATCCCGAATGGAAAGCAAAGATCGCTTCATCTGGGTGTTGTTGGCCAGTGAAATTTGAATGGCCTGCTCCAGGTTAATGGTTTGGCTCAAGGTGTCTAAAGAGGTGTCCGTCTTCTGGGCATTAACCGTAGGAGCGGCAATACCGGCTAAAAGAATTATAATCCCGCAAAAGAGCAGGGGACGAGCAAAAAGTCGCTTCATAGCAAACAATAGGATTTGTATTTGTTGTTTATGATTGGCTGTGGTCATGAGGTAGCCGAGTAGTTAAATTGCGTTTGTAGAAACAATTCCATCAGTTCAGACATGGTTAGTTTATTTTCCTCTAAAACCTTTTCTACATAAGCATGTGACCCCGCTAACTTGGATTGCAACATGCCTTTCATTTGAAAGCTGATATTCAGGGCTAATACCTTTGGAGATACAGATGTTTTGATACTGCCATCCTGAATGCCAATTTGGATGGCATGAACCAATAGCATCAGGATGTCACCCTGAATGTTTTTGCACTTTTCTGCTACCGACTGGGGCTCGATCTCTTGTTCATTCAAATGCTCATAGATGAACATTGCTTTGGTAAAAGTGGCATTATGCGTAATGGTTTTTAAGAAGACTAAAACCATTTGGGTAACTAATTCTGAGCCTGGTAAATCCTGCCGGATAATTTGCAGAAAGTTCTCATGGATATGATTTAATCCACGCTTTTTGATAGCCTGATGTAGGGTGGCCTTGTCATTAAAGTAGAGATAAAGGGTTCCCTTACTTAGCTCGGCGCGATCAGCTATTTCGTCCATCGTGGTTTTTTCAAACCCTTGCTCCTCAATAAGTTCTATAGCAGCGGTCAGAATCTGATCCTTACGGCGTTTCCTTTCCCGCTCTTTTCGTTCCTTGATGCCCATGCAGCTAACTCTTAGTCATATGTTGACTGGTGGTGATTTAATTTGTTCAGTAAGTTTACTAACTATTAAACAAAATAAATAGTCCATAATTCCAGCTTTTAAAATTCTTTTCAAAACTGATTGAATAGCGATTTAGCTGGTAGTGAGTGTGCTATATACTTGTTAAAAACCGGAAAAAGCGGTTTTTATATTCAGAAGAGAAGATTGAAGAAATATGGTAGGAGGTGGGTAGTTAAAATAATTTTGAACGCGCAGTCATTTTTTGTGCGCGTGAATAATCAAGAGTCTTCTTTTGTTTTGTACTCTTCCAGCAAGTCTTTGGTTTGCCGTGCCAAAAACCGATGGAAATCGTTGGCTTTTTTTAGTCTCCTGTGATCGGGTTGGCCTTCTTGTTTCACTAACTCAAGTCCTTTGGAGGTGATGGCTTCCAAATCCAGGGTAAGCTGAAGCTGACGCTCCATGAAATCTACCAGAGAACCTTCTTTTAGCTTGAAATAGATTTGGCGTTCTCCTTTGACCCGCACTTTCTCGATAAGGCCCTGCTCCAGCAGCATGCGGGTAGTATTGCTTACAGAGGCTTTACTGATGTCCAGGTTTTCCATAAAGTCGGGAAAGGACTGATGGGGAGGGTCACAAATGAGCAGCCAGCCTAATATTTGCCCATAAATACGGGGATGTCCCAGTTCTTCAATTTTAAGACTAAAAGCATCCACAAAGGCATGCTTGTTTTTATAGGCAGATTCACTCATTGCTTAAAAATTTGGGTATGCTGTAAAATTGCGTTTGCAAGACAAAAATATCAATTCTTATCGTTAATCAAACGTTCAGTTAAAACTTTATTGGCTTTGGGGAAGGGGTAACGTTCCAGTTCTTCCGTTTTAACCCATTTTATCTCCTGACTTTCTTTAGGAGACGGCGTACCGTTTACCAGTTTACAAAACCAGGCATGCATGGTAATGGAAAAGTGAGAGTAGGCGTGTTTTAGGCTCATCAGCTCTTTGTAAGCTTTTACTTCCACACCCAGCTCTTCGTGCAGTTCTCGTTCAACAGTCTCTGATATGGTTTCGTCTTCTTTCTGCTTCCCACCGGGAAATTCCCACAAGCCTCCCAGCATGGCCTCTTCAGGGCGTAATGCAATCAGCACTTGGCCTTCTTCATTCTCCACAATACCAACTCCAATAATATGATGAGGCTTTTTCTTGGCAGGAGATTTATAGGGAATCACTTCCGTCTTGGACATTTTAGTTGCTATACAACCTGCCTGAACCGGGCAGTTCTCGCAATCCGGATTGGTAGGTGTACAAACCTCAGAACCCAGTTCCATAAGCGCCTGGTTGAAGTCTCCGGGATGTTCAGGATCAATCAGCTCATCAGCTTCTTCCTGAATCATTCGGCTTGTTTTTGAGCTTCTGGTATCATCCTCAATTCCAAAATAGCGACATAACACGCGAATGACATTTCCATCCACTACGGCATTTGGCGCATTGAATGCAATACTGGTTACTGCAGCGGCCGTGTAAGGTCCAATACCTTTTAGCTTGATGATTTCATCGTAGCTTTCGGGTACTTTGCCATTATACTCTTCCACTACGGTTTTAGCTGCTGTGTGGAGGTTCCTGGCACGGCTGTAATAACCAAGTCCTTCCCAGGCTTTAAGCACTTGTTGTTGATCGGCATCGGCCAAATCATAAACGGTGGGGAACAACGAAATAAAATTCTGAAAATAGGGAGTGGCTTGATCAACCCGCGTTTGCTGCAACATAATTTCGGATACCCAGATTTTATAGGGATCCAGCTCCCCCCGCCACGGCATTTCCCGTTTGTGATGCTGATACCATTGAAGCAGATTTCTCGAAAAGTCCGCGTTTTGCAAATGTCCTGTTTTTTTCGGGTTGATAGTGATGAACAGCCGCGTCAAAATAACTAACGGGGCTTCACGGAATCAACCTAAATAAGAAAAGAAACGTGCCATTTTACTTTTAACCATGGCAATGCATTCATAACCGAACAACAACACATCTAATAAATAGAGTTGCTGCTAAGCATCTCTATCCTGGTGTTTTGATAACCTAAAACTTTTGCTATGTGCGCCACTAAGTCGATTGATGCTCACCGCGTATTCGAATCACGTGTCACTGTTTCGATTATTACTCACCACTGACTTGGTTCAAGCGTACCGCTTGGACCGTGTTACTATCCACAGTGATCTCCCTGATCTCTTAAGTCTTGAGCGAGGCAAGATTATAGCAAAAGAAAAACTTGTTAACCGAGCGGTGACTTAAGAGTTCAAGCAAACCAACTCTCCAGACTTGCGTAAAATTTTCAAGCTGCTATATTTCAATCATGGCGGGGTTCAAAATACATAATCATCAACAAGCACATTTTATCACTTTTGCGGTGATAGACTGGATAGATGTATTTAGTCGACTCAAATACAAAAAATTCATCACAGATAGTTTAATCTTTTGTCAAAAGAATAAAGGGCTTAAAATTCATGGCTGGTGCCTGATGACCAATCATATGCACTTATTGATAAGTGCAAAACAAGGTTATGATCTTTCAGCCATTCTAAGAGATTTTAAAAAATACACGGCCTCATCAATACTAAATGATTTAGAGACCAATCCGGAAGAAAGCCACAGAAAATGGATGCTTTGGATGTTTAAGCGAAAAGGAAGGTTGAATCCAAACAACATCAACTATCAGTTTTGGCAACAGGATAATCGGCCGATGGAAGTAGTCTCAAATAAGTTTTTTACGCAAAAAATGAACTACATACACTACAACCCCGTGAAGGAAGGCTTTTGTAAGAAGCCACAGGATTATCCTTACAGCAGTGCCCAATGGTATATTGACAAGACTGGAATAATTAGAATTGATGAGATATTAATTTGATAGCATCACGTAAGTCTGGAGACTTACATCACTTTAACTTTCCAGTCACCGCTTCGCTAAAGACTGAAAAGATCACCAAGAAGGTTGATTCTATTCCCAAATGATCTCTTAAGTATTGAGCGAGGCAAGATTATAGCAAAAGAAAAACTTGTTAACCGAGCGATGACTTAAGAGTTAAAGCATCCCAAGTTTCCAGACTTGCTTGGTTTGGCAACCTGATTAATCACCAGTATTTCGGCTGATATCACGAACCCGCAGCGTCACTTCCGTAGACGAGGCAGCTCCTTGGCGATCAGTGGCAATCACTTTGAACGTGGTTTCGCCGATTTGCCGCTCAGAGGGAGTCCAGCTAAATTCACCTGTTCGTTCATTCAGTTGAGCACCTTCCGGCATATCTACACCAATATAGCGCATCAACGAACTTTGAGGATTCTCAGGGTCTGTAGCATGAAACTGGAAAGAATACGCCTCATTCACAGCAATGGTTGTACTGCGTACAGGCGAAAAGCGTGGGGGCGAATTAAAAGACCGGACATCAACCGTAAAGCGGGTACTGTCTATCTGGCCACGGGCATTGGTGGCGATAATGTTAAACCAGTGCGTGCCGGTTTGTGTGACAGATGGCTGCCAGTAAAAACCCTGCTTGCGGATTTTGGCGTTATCTACATTGGATCGGTAAGAAAATTCAACTTCATTGCTGGGAGTGCCTCCTTCCATCTTAAGAGAAAGAACCAGCGGGTTGGGATAGGCCACAACCTGGTTAGGAATATCCTTAAGCGAAAATGCACCGCTGGCAACAGCTTTTGTCGCAGTGCTCTCTGAAAGCAGGGTGATTTCGGAAATCTTATTGTTTTCAGCAATCCAAAGATGATCGATGCTTTTTGCTAAATAATTACCGGCATTGGTATCATTTTTCCAGCTTTTGAGATTATCATTTGGGGTGATCACTTCTACTTTTCCGGACCGGCTGCGAGCAAACAGGTGATCATTCCAGAGTACAATATTCTCTACCGGAGATGATAGTGAGCCCAGGCGTTTTCCAATTCCTGAAGAAACCACTTCAAAAATATCTCCCCGCTGATTGCTTCCCCAAATATCATTGCCATCAATAAAAAGATTTTGAAGCGGACGCTGCAGTGCTACACGATTTTCAAGTTGCAAGTTACCGCTATTGTTTTGAGAAAAAACAAACAACTCAGGGGCATTAGTGATTACAAAAAGCTGATTTCCTGCAGGATATGAGCGCAGATCCAGTACCGAAGCTTCGCCAATTACATCACGCATAACCGGCTTGACCTCAGAATCCACTGTTTCAGGTGATTCCAGAGACAGTTGTCCCAAGCCTGCTGTACCCATGGCCACATATAAATTATTATCAATGCGGGCGGTAGCTAGCGGGGTGGTGGGTAAAATTGTAGAAGAGTACACACCCAGGGCCGAAGTGGGTTCCAGCACGGTGAGCCGGCGCGAATTGCCGTAGAGATAGGCAAAACGAACATCTGCGCGAATGGTAATTCCTCTGCGCTGCATTCCGGATGAGGTATATAGCCACTGTAACGAATCCTGGTAAGTGCGGAAAACGGCTAATCCATCCTTTTCAGATAACACATACAAATGGGTAGGTGAAGCCTCCATCGCTACAATGTCCGGCACTTCCATGAGCTGCCTATAATCATGTGCCAGCGACATTTGGGCTTTCGCCGGCAGACTCATGAATAGGATAGTTAAGAGAAACAGTACTGCTTTGTAGATGATATTCATTTCACTATAACCAATTATGCATTTTATACCAGTGGATGGTGCGCGATATTCCCTCAGCAAGTGATACTTTTGGCCGATAATTTAATTCCTTTTCTGCCTTTGCGGGGCTGCAAGTCCATTCCAGTATTAATTCGCTCGCCTTTTCGCGATTAATAACGGGATACTTGCCAAATAATGATGCAACGTTTTCAATTACACCAGCTACCTTTTTCACAATGTTCGGTTTAATTTTTATGGGGATGGCTTTTTTGCCCAACACTCGTCCGGTGATGGCTTTGATTTCGTTCCAGCTATGCGTGCCTTCACCTGAAATAAAATAGGTATGAACGCCGGCTTCCTGTTTTTCAGCTGCCAGCATGATGCCGTCTACCAAATCACTCACATACACCATGGATACGCGTGGATTGTTCCCGTCGCCCACTATGGGACAAATTCCTTTGGAAAAGGCCTGGAAGAAAGAAAATATTTGATCCTCTCGTGGACCGTAAACGGCAGGTGGGCGGATAATTTTGATGCTTTCCTCTTTACTGGCAGCCCTTGCTATGGCATCTTCCATTTCTTTTTTGGATTCGCCATACATGCTCACCGGCTCCATGGGGTCGCGCTCTGTTTTGGGGTGACCATTACTGGGCCCTGCTGCAGCTAAAGAGGAGAGAATGACCAGGTTTTTAACGCCCTTCTTCTGAGCCAGGCGCACCAGGTTTTCAGTAGCATCTACATTGGCCTGTGTGAATTCTTTTTTTGTGGGAGCCTTAACAATACCGGCCACATGAAATAAAACATCCACTCCTTGCAGTCCGTCCCCGAGAGCGCTCAGATCATTCAAATCGCCGGAAATTTGTTTGAAATCATGGCCGGAGAGCCATTTCTCCTGGTTACGAACCAGACAGCGGACTTCGTCATAATCAGATGATTTTATCAGGGCTTCTACCAAGTGGCTTCCAATAAAACCAGTTCCACCGGTTACAAAGGCTTTCATTTATTTGTTTATATTTGGTGATTATTTGAAAATCGAATAGATATCATCAAAAGTTACGCGCTGGCGCTAAGATACAAATCTGCCATTTGCTTTTAAATGTTTATGAAAGAATTAAGAGTCGCACTTTTTACCGGCAACTACAATCACATAAAAGATGGTGTTTCGCTTACGTTAAACCGGTTAGTGCGATTTCTGGAAGCTCAGGATATCCCTGTATTGATATTCGGCCCAACCATTGAAGAACCAGAGCTGGATCATGCCGGCCGGCTGGTTTCATTACCCTCGTTTCCCATTCCTTTTTCAAACCGGGGGGAGTATAGAATTGTGACAGGACTTTCGGATGAGGCAGAACGTGAATTGGAAGACTTCAATCCAACGTTGGTTCATATTGCCACACCTGATGTTGGAGGATTAAAGGGCTTAAGATGGGCACAAAAAAATAACGTGCAGGTGGTGGCTTCCTACCACACGCATTTTGCCAGTTACCTTAAATATTATGGACTGACGCCTCTTGAGTTTCTGGCCTGGCGATATCTCAGCTGGTTCTACAATAGTTGCACGCATAATTATGTGCCATCGCAATCTATGGTAGATGAGCTGGAATCGCATGGATTCCATAGTGATATGAAAATCTGGGCAAGGGGAGTAAATACCACCCTCTTTTCACCCCAAAAAAGAGATGAGAAATGGCGCAAGAAACTTGGATTTGCTGCTGATGATATCGTAGTTACTTTTGTCTCACGGCTAGTGTGGGAAAAAGCGCTGGACACCTATCGTGACAGTGTGCAAAGAGTGGCGGCGGTTAATCCTAAAGTGAAGGCACTGGTAGTAGGCGATGGTCCTGCAAAAGTGGAATTGGAGGAGCAGATGCCCGAAGCTCGTTTTACGGGTTTTCTTGAAGGGGAGGACTTGGCCCGGGCGTATGCATCCAGCGATGTGTTCTTTTTTCCGTCCCACACGGAAACCTTTGGAAATGTAACTTTGGAAGCCATGAGCAGCGGATTACCCTGCCTGGTGGCAGATGCAACAGGGAGCCGCTCATTGGTAATAGACGGTGAAAATGGCTTTTGGGCCGAACCTGAGAACAAAAAAGATTTTACCGGAAAACTGGAACAAATTGTTGGAAATCCGGAACTGCGACAGAAGATGAAAGAGGCTTCGCGCAAGAGGGCACTGGAATTTGAATGGGATGCTATAAATGGCCGGCTGGTTGAAAATTACCGCGAGGCTCTTGCTCTGCCTGTGCCCCAGAATCACTATTAAATAGAAGAATTTTTATGAAGATTATTGACGTAGCCGAATTTTACACCGACCAGGGCGGAGGGGTGAAAACCTACATCAACCAAAAGCTGCAGTTTGGTGCCCAAATGGGCCACGAAATTGTGATTGTGGCTCCCGGCAAAGACTGGGGCGAAGAAGAACGCTATGGCGGCAGGGTGATTTGGGTTAAAGGTCCGCGCCTGCCGGTTGACTGGCGGTACTATATATTATGGCGTGAAAGTGCCGTGCATAAAATCCTGGACCGTGAACAGCCCGATGTGGTTGAAGGTTCATCGCCTTGGACCGGAGGCTGGTTTGCTGCCCGCTGGAAAGGGGAAGCCCTTAAGTCATTCATTTTTCATCAGGATCCTGTGGCCGCTTACCCGCATACTTTCTTGGGATCGGCCATGGGGTTCGAGCGGGTGGATAGCTTTTTTGGTTTCTATTGGAAATACCTTCAAAAGCTTAGTAAAAAATTTGATACAACGGTGGTAAGCGGTGAGTGGCTGGCCGACCGTATCGATAATCATGGCGTGCACAATCCCATCCCGGTACCTTTTGGGATTGATAAGGATTTCTTTTCCCCCAAAAGAAGGGATGAAGAATTGCGGGCAAAGCTACTGTCTGAGCACTTTGGTCTGCCGGAAGATGCCCACTTGATGATTGCGATAAGTCGACATCACCCCGAGAAAAGACTGGGTACGGTCATTGATGGCTTTGCCGATGCGGCTGCTGAAAAGCCGATGGGGCTGTTAATTTTTGGTGATGGTCCGATTCGAAAATATGTCCATTTTAAAGCCGGGAAGTCAAAGTATGTGAAGATTATGGGCTTCACAGACAACCGGGATCAACTGGCCGATATCCTGGCTTCCAGCGACTACTTTGTGCATGGTTCAGCTGCAGAGACCTATGGCATTGTGGTGGCAGAGGCAGTTTGCAGCGGCTTGCCGGTTGTGGTACCCGAAAGAGGAGGGGCTGCCGATATTTCCAAGCCCACTTTTGGGGAAACCTATACCCCTGGTGATGCGTCATCATTCAAAAAATCGTTGCTGAGAATTATTCAGCAAGACCGAAAACAGCTGGTAGAGGCTACCAAAAAAGCTGCTGAAAATGACATAGTAACCATGGAACAACACTTCGAAATGCTGTTCGATACCTATCAAGAATTACTTGACCAAAAAGGGAGGTAAGTAATTTGCAGTAACCTTGTTACCATAATGCCGCCTCACAAAGGCTGGCTAATAAATTCAGTAGCGAACGGATATATTTATTATATTTGCCGCAATAAATTACTATAAAGAAAGTAAGTCAGCAGCCGGTAGTTTTATGCTATCTTTTCCAGAATTTGATTGAAAACTTATACTGGCTATATTTCGATGTTTATTTAGAATCTTTGTTAAGGAATCACCGAATGGCCGATCAAAAGTCCAGCGCCACTAAAAAATCAGACATTTTTTCAAAAGCTTATAACTTCACTAAGGCGGAAGAAATTAAAGAACAGGGGCTCTATCCCTATTTTAAGCCACTTCATGCAACCGATGGTACTACCGTCAAAATTGAAGGAAGAAAAGTAATCATGGCAGGCTCCAATAATTACCTGGGGCTTACCAACGACCAACGTACCATCACGGCCGCACAAAAAGCCCTCGAAAAGTACGGGACCGGCTGTACCGGCTCGCGCTACCTGAACGGTACACTCGACAGTCATCTTGAGTTGGAAGACAAGCTTGCCGAGTTTATGAACAAGGAAGCCTGTGTACTTTTTAGTACCGGGTACCAAACCAATGAAGGTTCTATTCAGACTATCGCAGGGCGTAACGACATTATCTTTTCTGATAAGGATAATCATGCCTGCATTGTGGTAGGAACGCTGGTATCCAATGCCAAAACAGTTCGCTATCAGCATAATGATATGGATCAGCTGCGCAAGCTATTGGAACGCGCCGATCCCGATGCCGGTAAAATCATTGTAACCGACGGGGTCTTTTCCATGTCGGGTACGCTGGCCAATGTGCCGGAATTAGTGAAGCTGGCTAAAGAATTTGATGCCCGCCTTTATTTAGATGACGCTCATGCTGTGGGTGTTGTAGGTGAAGGTGGACGTGGTTCTGCCTCTGTTTTTGGTCTTACTGACCAGGTGGATCTAATCAGCGGTACTTTTTCTAAATCATTTGCCTCGCTGGGTGGTTTTTTAGTTGGTGATAAGCAAGTAATTGAGTTTATCCGTCACAATTCTCCCGCACATATTTTCAGTGCTTCCATGCCGCCGGCCAATGTGGCGACGGTGCTCAAGGCGCTCGAAATCCTGCAAGAAGAAACCTGGCGATTAGATCGTCTGGAAGAGATTGCAAACTACATGCGCAAAGAATTGCGGGCACTTGGTTTCAATGTTTGGAGTAGCCAAAGTCCTATCATCCCTGTTGTGATTGGCGAAATGATGAAGTGTTTTGAGTTTTGGAAAGATCTTTTTGAAGAAGGCGTATATGCCAATGCGGTAGTGCCGCCTGCTGTACCCCAGGGACAGTCATTGCTTAGAACCAGTTACATGGCCAGTCACACCGATAGCCATTTGGATCAAATTTTAGAAGCCTTCCGTAAAGTTGGTCTCAAACACGGCATTATCGACCGCAACGGCCATTCAACCATTGACTAAGCGGGATAAAATGAATAGTTCCGGTGTTACCTTCGTATCCAATCAGGAAGAGAAAGAGCGGTTTATACATTTTATTTATCCTTTTTATGAGGGCACGGAACACTGGGTGCCCCCGCTCAGAATGGATCAGAAAAAACTGGTAGATCAAGAGAAGAATCCTTTCTACGAGAATGCAGAGATAGCCATGTTCCTGGCTCAAAAAGATGGCAAGGATGTTGGCCGGATTGCAGCCATTATTGATCATCGCTTCAACGATTTTCACGATACCCAAACCGGTCATTTCGGTTTTTTTGAATGCATTGATGACCAGCATACCGCCGACCTGCTATTCCGGGTTGCCAGTGATTGGCTGCGCGACAAAGGTATGAATAAAGTGTTGGGTCCGGCCAGTCCCAGCATGATGGACACGATTGGCGTGTTGATTGATGGCTTCGATAAGGATCCTTATATCATGATGCCGTACAACTTCGATTACTACGATAAGCTTATCCAGAATGCCGGGCTTGAGAAAGAAATGGATATGTACGCTTATATCGTTGATCAAACTACGGTTTCTACCGAGCGAATGGATCGTGCTATGAGCATTGTGCGACGCAGGTTACCGGATTTGGAAATTCGTCCCGTTAACCTGAAGAAAATGAAAGAAGAGATTCAGGTAGTTCGAAAGATTTATAATGAAGCCTGGAAAAATAACTGGGGCTTCATCCCGCTTACCGAAGCGGAATTTGCGGCGGCCGGCAAGGATTTGAAGATGATACTGGATCCCAAGTATGCGCACGTGGCTGAAATTAAGGGCGAACCGGTAGCATTTTCTATTGGTATTCCCAACATCAATGAGATTTTAAAAGACATGAATGGAAAGCTTTTTCCATTCGGTTTCCTGAAACTGCTGTTCAAGAAAAATAAAGTAAGTGGACTGCGCACGGCCCTGATGGGGGTTTTACCTGAGTGGCAAGGCAAAGGCATCGATGCCCTGCTGCACCAGCGCTCCATACAAAATGGACTGGATGACGGTATCAAGCAAGAGTCCGAATTGAGCTGGATCCTGGAAAGCAATGCCGAGATGATCCGCGTAGCTGAACGCATCGGCGGCAGTTTGGACAAGACCTATCGTATCTACTCGAAGGCGCTTTAACTTAGTTGTTAGTATTAGGTTTTAGGTGTTAGTTATTTGATGGTTGGAGTAGGGTGGAAATAATGCTTTCGTCGCGCTGCTCTGCTGCGCAATGCCTGTCAGAATCTTTGGTTCCAAGATGTTGTATTAGATCTCGTTTCTGAGGACCTCATTTGATGCATTGGCCACATCCACACTCACCTTTATCCATCTCCCTCCGAATGCTCGGAGCAGGCAGGGAGAGGAAACTCATTAGTTAGTTCCTGCAATGAGAATAACACCTCACCATTAGCTAATTTCTTTGATTCGGAATCTCAAGCCTCCAAAAACTTCCCCCGACAGAGGGAGTCGGGGGATTGAGGGGTGGGTAAAAGTAGCCAGTGTTACTATTCTTTTGATCTGGTATAAAGCTCTGAAACTATCTGTTCGATGGTCTTCCTTTCGAAATCATATAGTCCCCAATTTTAACAACCATTTCACAACATCTACACAGTTTTTCCTTATCTTTTTAAGGCTTTGTACCAAAGCTTCCTTATTTAGCTTGAAGAGCACGGGGCTTTGTTAGCAGCTAATAAATCATCAACCAAAAAAGAGTATAAAAAAGATGAGCGAATATCGTATTGAGAAAGACTCCATGGGCGAAGTGAAAGTTCCAAAAGACGCACTGTACGGGGCCCAAACCCAGCGGGCACACGATAATTTCCCGGTAAGCGGGATTAAGTTCAGCCGGGAGTTTATTGAAGCATTGGGATTTGTGAAAAAATCAGCTGCAGCAACTAATGAAGAACTGGGGCTGCTGGACTCAGGCGTATCCACGGCCATACAGGCAGCGGCTCAGGAGGTGATTGACGGGCTGCACGACAAAGAATTTGTAATTGATATTTTTCAGACCGGCTCCGGTACTTCCACCAACATGAATGCCAACGAAGTGATGGCGCACCGGGCCAACGAGCTTAAGAAAAATCTGGATGTCACCATCCACCCCAACGATCACATCAACTACGGGCAAAGCTCGAACGATGTGATTCCTACCACCATCCGCGTAGCGGCCGTAAAAGCCGTAAATAACAAACTGATTCCGGCGCTGGAACACCTCCGCAAAACCTTCCTGGAAAAAGGAAAAGAATATGCCGATGTAGTTAAAACCGGTCGCACCCACCTGATGGACGCCATGCCGGTAACTATTGAGCAGGAATTCAGTGGCTATGCACGCCAGGTTGAACTGGGTATCAAGCGCGTTGAGGCTGCTCTGGAACGCGTAAGTGAGCTTCCGCAGGGAGGAACCGCCGTGGGTACCGGTATCAACACACACAAAGATTTTGGGAAGAAATTTGCCGCCAAGATTTCTGAATTGACCGGCGAAAGTTTTACCGAAGCTGAAAATCACTTTGAAGCCCAGGCCACGGTAGATGCTCCTGTTGAACTCAGTGGACAGCTAAAAACTATTGCCGTTGGAATGATGAAAATCGGTAACGACCTGCGCTGGATGAATTCAGGTCCTAATAGTGGTATCGGAGAAGTGGAACTGGCTGCGCTACAACCCGGTTCTTCCATCATGCCCGGGAAAGTAAATCCGGTGATTGAAGAATCACTGACAATGGTAAGCGCCCAGGTAATTGGTAATGATGCCACCGTAACTGTAGCCGGACAGGCAGGAAACTTTGAACTTAATGTGATGCTGCCCGTAGTAGCTCACAACTTGCTGCAGTCTATTGATATTTTAGCTAATGCAGCACGGAACCTTGCCGACCGATCGGTGTCTAAACTAAAAGTGAAGAAAGAAGCGATTGCCGATATGGTTGGACGTAATCCTATCCTGGTAACTGCGCTGAACCCGATTATCGGCTACGACAAGGCGGCAAAAATTGCCAAGAAAGCTTTTGCTGAAGGACGTCCGTTGAAAGAAGTGGCCAAAGAGATGACGGATTTATCCGATGAAGAACTTGATAATGCCCTTGACCCAATTAAAATGACCAAGGGCGGTTTTACTGAATAGAGTATGAGAAGATCGGTCGGGCAATAAAGCCCGACCGATTCCTTTTTTAGTAGTAATAATATACTTTGCATAACCTGTGTCCATATTGTCACTAAAAAGAGGTTTGTGACAGGACAGGTTTATATTATTTATTAACAGATAATATCTGGTATTATCCGTATTTCGATTGTGATGAGTGCAATCGAAACAATTTAAAAGTGTCGGTATAAGAGGTAGATTCAAAATCATTTTTAATGAAATCATAACCGCAATTTAATGTAAAACAGTATGGTTTGATGTGAATGCCGTTTCATAAAAAAGCGCTTTTTTCTTATACTATCGCCCCCATTGAAAGGGCGCTTTCCTAACTTTCAACACTAACATCACATAATGGCTCAAGTAAAAGAAAAGAAGAAGAAAAGCAGGTTCTCCGCTGCTCAGAAAAAAGAAATCCTTGCTGATTTTAAACTGGGTTGGGTGAGCCGGTATATCTCACTGATTGGCCGCAAAGAAGTATTAACCGGGAAAGCCAAATTCGGAATCTTCGGAGACGGCAAGGAAATTCCGCAGATTGCCATGGCCAAACAGTTCCAAAATGGGGATTTTCGATCGGGCTATTATCGTGATCAGACCTTTATGCTGGCCATTGGCGGCATCACTCCGCAACAGCTTTTTGCACAACTCTATGCCCATACCGATCTGGAAGCGGAGCCCAATTCCGGCGGACGCCAGATGAACTCGCATTTTGCCACTCGCCTTGTTGATAATGAAGGCAATTGGATCACCCAAACAGAAAGCAAAAATACGGCCTCTGATATCTCACCGACGGCCGGACAGATGGCGCGCCTTCTGGGGCTGGCACAGGCCTCTAAAGTGTATCGAAATGAAGAAGCACTGAAAGCCAAAGATTGGGAGAAATTTTCAAAAAATGGCAATGAAATTGCTTTCGGAACCATCGGGGATGCGAGTACTTCGGAAGGGGTGTTCTGGGAAACCATCAATGCCGGGGGGGTATTGCAAGTTCCCATGGTGGTGTCAGTATGGGATGATGGCTATGGCATTTCGGTGGCAAAGAAATATCAAACTACCAAAGAAAGTATCTCTGATGTGCTGAGCGGTTTCCAGCGTACAGATGAACAAGATGGATATGAAATTTTGAAAGTCAGAGCCTGGGACTACACCGGCCTGATTGAGACCTATGAAAAAGCTGCAAAGATTGCCCGCGAAGAGCATGTACCTGTTCTAATTCATGTAACCGAAGTAACGCAGCCTCAGGGGCACTCAACCTCAGGTTCTCATGAACGCTATAAGCCGGAAGAGCGCTTGAAGTGGGAAGAAGAATATTGCTGCCTGGCTAAATTCAGAGAATGGATTCTGAAGAATAAAATTTCCGATGAAGAAACTCTAAGTAAGCTGGAATCGGAGGCTCATGATGAGGTGAACGACGCCAAGAATAGAGCTTGGAAGGCTTTCACCGACCCTATCAAAAAAGAGAAAAAGAAAGTTATTAAACTTATCAATACACTGCGGGATGAATCCGGAGTTGAAGAGGTTGGTAAGTACGCTCAGAAAATTAAAAATTATCCAAACGCCATCCGGAAAGATATTTTAGGGGCTGCACGCAAAGCACTGGTTGCTACGGCCGGTACGGAAAGTGCCGCTCGGAATGAGGTTTTGGAGTATATAAAGGAATCAGAAGCGGAAAACCGTGAGCGTTATAGTTCTCATTTATATAGCGAAACGCCCAAGTCTCCGCTGAATATTGAAGAGATTAAACCGCAATACGATGAAGATGCCAAACGGGTAGATGGTCGTTTGGTTATTCGCGACAATTTTGACGCTTTATTTAAGAAATATCCCAATACCCTGATTTTTGGGGAAGACTCCGGCCAGCTGGGTGATGTAAATAAAGGTCTGGAAGGCATGCAGGAGAAGTATGGAGAAATACGGATTAGTGATACCGGTATCCGCGAAGCTACCATTTTGGGGCAGGGTATCGGGATGGCTATGCGCGGTTTACGACCTATTGCCGAAATCCAATACCTGGATTACCTGTTGTACTGTTTCCAGGGGATTAGTGATGATTTGGCAACTTTACGCTACAGGACACGTGGCGGACAGGCATCGCCTCTGATCGTTCGCACACGCGGACATCGTTTGGAAGGTATATGGCATTCCGGCTCACCAATGGGTATGATTTTGGGAGGCGCACGTGGCGTACACTTATGCGTACCACGTAACCTTACCGAAGCGGCTGGTTTTTACAATACGCTGCTTCAGGGTGATGACCCCGCTATTATTATTGAGCCGTTGAACGGTTACCGGTTGAAGGAAGATATGCCTTCAAACCTGGGTGAGTTTACCACACCGCTTGGAGTACCCGAGATTGTAGAAGAAGGATCCGATATTACTATTGTATCCTATGGATCCACTTTTAACATTGCGCATAAAGTAGTTCACGAGTTATCCGATCATGATATTTCTGCAGAACTGATAGATGTGCGGACCTTGATGCCTTTTGACTTGGATCATGTAATTGGTAAATCGGTAGAAAAAACCAACCGCCTGCTGGTGGTTGATGAAGATGTTCCTGGTGGTGCTTCCGCTTACATTCTCAACAAGGTTCTTCAAGAACAGAGTGGATATTTTAAGCTGGATTCTGCTCCTAAATGCTTGTCGGCCAACAATCATCGCCCGGCTTATGCCTCGGATGGTGATTATTTCAGTAAGCCCAATGCCGAAGATATTTTCGAAACGGTTTATGGTATGATGAGCGAGGTTAATCCCGATAAATACCCACCTATTTATTAATCTGATTACAGGGCATTAATTTGCCCTCTATTCTCGCTCCTACGCTCTGCGTTGGAGCGGAGCGATGGTGGTAGGATTAGTTATTAAGAATAGTTTTCTTCCCGAGCGGAGATTTAAAAAAAGATCCGAGCACTGTAAGTCTGTTAACTTATTATAGCAATTTGCCTCTTTTAGCATGCGAGTCGGGAGACTCGCATTACTTGTACTTTTCAGTCTCCGCTTCGCTAAAGACTGAAAAAAACCTTTAATGTTACATGAATACCAATAATCTATTATCAAGCATGAAGGTGTTACTCCCCCCAGTTCTGTTAGCTTTTCTTTGGGGAGGATGTTCAGCTCAGGAAGCATTATCCCCAAAAACTATACAGACAGGTGCTGAAGTTTTGGTTGAAGAGCATTTGGCAGAGCTTGATGGCCAGCGGGTAGGACTGCTGATGAATCCAACCTCTCGCGTAGATGGCGTGCATATGGTGGATACGTTGCTCAACCTTGGAGTGAATGTAACTGCTCTTTATGCTGCGGAGCATGGATTCAGAGGTGAGGCGGGAGCAGGAGAGGTGATTGAAGACGGGGTGGATCAGGAAACAGGCTTGCCGGTGCATTCCCTCTATGGCAAAACTAAAAAGCCAACCTCTGAGATGTTAGAGGATATCGATATACTACTTTTTGATCTGCCTGATATGGGCGTTCGGTTTTACACTTATAATGTGACACTTGGGCTCGCGTTGGAAGCTATTGCTGAAAACGGCAAGGAACTTTGGGTGTTGGATCGGCCCAATCCATTAGGCGGCGAGTCTGTAGCGGGTTGGATACTGCAGGATCAATACAAATCATTTGTGGGGGCTTATCCCATACCCATTGTCTATGGACTTACAATGGGGGAAATTGCACACATGGCGGTTGGCGAGGGCTGGCTAAGTTTACCAACTGAACCTGATTTCAAAGTGATTAAAGCCAAAGGCTGGAAGCGGGATATGCGCTGGCCGGATACCGGACTTGAGTGGGTTGCACCTTCTCCAAATCTACCTTCTTTCGAGCATGTTTTTGCCTACGTGGGTACGGTGATATTTGAAGGAACGAATATATCAGAAGGGCGGGGTACCAGCGACCCTTTTTTGCAGATAGGTGCTCCAGGGATGAATTTTCAGGCTGATGAACTGGAAATTCTGGAGCAAAGACATAACGTCCAGCTTGATTCTATCACTTTCACCCCAAAATCAATCCCCGGAAAAGCAATCTCTCCAAAGTTTGAGGGAGAGATTTGCCAGGGAATCCGGATTTCATTCGATGGAAACTATCAGCAAACAGATCCTTTAATGCTGGGTTTAGATCTGCTGCTTTTTGCGCAGGATCACACCAAAGATTTCGCAATCAAACCTTTTGCCAGCAACTTGTTTGGTATCGATCTTAAATCAATCATCGAAAAAAAAGAAAGCATTCCGAGCTGGGAGAATGATGTACAAACCTTCCGGCATCAACGAGAGGCGTATCTCTTGTATAAATGATTGCTAAACATCAGTTTTTACCAGCAACCAGCAACCAGCAACCAGCAATTAGCCCATCTTACGCCGTTTCCATTCGTAACTAACCAGCGCGGCACTTACGGAGGCATTCAGTGATTCCACTTTGTGCTCCATGGGGATAGATACCGTGGCATCACAACGCTTCAATTCACTTTTCCTAATTCCTTTACCTTCGTTGCCAATCAAAAAAGCTACGGGTCTATCGAAATCAGCTTCCCAAAGGGTTTGGTCCGCATTGCCGTCTAAGCCTACAATGGAAAATCCGGTAAGTTGTAAATCTTTAAAAGCCTGGTTAGTATCATGCACTCGAATAACAGGAATGCGTCCAGCCGTACCTGCTGAGGTTTTAAATACCGTCGCATTGACCGGTGCCTGGTTTTGCATGGGGATAATAACGGCACTGATGCCTGCTGCAGCAGCAGATCGAAGGATTGCTCCAAAATTATGCGGGTCTTCAATACCATTCAAAAGTAAAACGGCGGGGTTTTCAGATAGTATCAGAGTTTCTGCCCAATCATAAAAATCAGTGTATTTGGCAGCGCTCATCTGCGCTACAAAGCCCTGGTCGTTAACTTTACCCACCAGATTGTAGAGCTTCTGGCCGGGAACCCTGACTAAAGGAACCCCGTTATCGTTAGAAAGTTGGAGAATTTCATTAAAAGTGCTATTTCTTAATGAATTCTTGACATAAATTTTGTCTATTTCGTCAGGACGAGTTTTTAAGGCTTCCTCAACTGGATTTTTACCATATATAAATAAATTATCAGAGGTGGTCATGAGATTAAATTCGAAGAAAAAACTTTTATTATTAAAATTATTTAATATTTTATGTAAACGTTAGCTTAACATAAAGGGAAGGATATGTACAAAGAGAAGAAATATACGTCAATCGTTGGTGAAACCGTAAATAAGCAGCTAGAATCTACAGACTGCCTGCCTAAAGATATTTCTGCCTGGACCAATAAGATGGATACGGTAAACCGGCTGCATCTTACATCGGCAGGAATGGGAGTTCTTTTAGGACTATGTGTGGTAGCGCTTTCACTTACTAATCTTATAGAACCTCTTTGGTTCGCCAGTTTTATGACTGTGTTTGGCAGTATGGCCACTGTAACCGGTTTTTATTTTCTATATGAGCTGTTTACCTATTCTGGAACATTCGATTCCTTAGTTCATAAGGCCATAAAGAGGGCAGTTACCGACAGGAACTAATTCGGATGTTAACATAGCATTTATTTTGCCATCAAGGATAATGCGTATGTTAGGCAAATAATCATCGTGACTAAACTGTTTGCCTGTATAATGCGCAATAAAATTATATTCGGCTTTGTACTTATCGTAACTTCTCTGCTAACATCGGTTCTTATGGCTCAACCATCAACTCAACTGCCTGTTAAGCTTTATAATGATAATGGGGATAATTTTGTAGTGATAGCGCATCGGGGCGCTAGTGCCTATCATCCCGAAAATACCATGAGCGCATTTCGTGCTGCCGTAGATATGGGTGCAGAAATGATAGAATTAGATGTTTTGCTCAGCAAAGATGGGGTACCTGTCGTAATCCATGATGAAACCCTTGAGCGAACAACCGATGGAAGGGGGAAAGTGGAAGATTATAACTTAAGGGATTTAAAAAAACTGGATGCGGGTAGCTGGTTTAGCAGTGGTCACAAAGGAGAAGGGATACCCACCCTGGAAGAGGTACTTAACTTTGCAAAAGGTCGTATTGCCGTAAACATAGAAATTAAGACGGAGGCGGTTACTGACAGTCTCAATGGAGGCATTGAAGAGAAAGCACTAAAGTTGGTATATAAGCACAAGATGCAGGATTACGTTCTCTTTTCGAGCTTTGATTACCGGGCTATCGCTCATTTGAGAGAGTTGGATGTGGACATATCTACCGCTTTGTTATACGAAAAAAGTCAATCTGAGAAGAGAGAGCCCAAAGAGTTGGTGAGTGATTATAAGGCAAATGCTTTTAATTGCAGTCAACGTCAATTTTCAAAAAAATGGGCTGAGCAGCTAAATGAGCAAGGGATTCCTGTTTTTATTTACACGGTTAACAAAACACAGCAAATGAGAAAAGTGATTGAGCTTGGTGCTTCGGGAATTTTTTCTGACAAACCGGACGTGCTAAAAAAGCTTGTGGATAATTTGTGGAAAAGAAAGGAAGGATAATCCGCCATTTTGATTGAACGGGGTTGGGGAAGCCCCTATATTTTATATCCATCAACTATACCTACATCCCGCATGTCCACTAAGTATATTTTTGTAACCGGAGGAGTTACATCTTCGCTCGGAAAAGGAATTATTTGTGCATCTCTTGGGCGTTTGCTCGTAGCACAAGGTCTCAGAGTCACCATTCAAAAGCTTGATCCATACATTAATGTGGATCCCGGAACCATGAATCCGTACGAACACGGTGAAGTGTATGTTACCGATGATGGTGCTGAAACCGATTTAGATCTTGGTCACTACGAACGCTTCCTGGATATCACTACCTCTCAGGAAAATAACGTGACAACTGGTCGTATCTATTACGATGTGATCACAAAAGAACGTCAGGGAGCCTACCTTGGTAAAACCGTTCAGGTTATTCCGCATATTACGGATGAAATCCAGTCACACGTTCTGAAACTGGGGCAGTCCGGTGATTACGATGTGGTGTTAGTGGAAATAGGTGGTACCGTGGGTGATATCGAGAGCCTGCCTTACATCGAAGCTGTGCGTCAACTAAGATATAATGTTGGGCGAGCTAATACACTGAATATCCATCTGACATTGGTGCCTTATCTTGCGGCAGCAGGAGAGCTTAAAACCAAGCCCACCCAGCATTCTGTTAAAACACTTTCTGAAAGTGGACTGCAGCCTGATATTTTGGTATGCCGTACCGAACATCATCTGGATGAAACTATCCGACGTAAAGTAGCTCAGTTTTGTAATGTGGATCTGGAAGATGTAATAGAATCACGGGATGCCCGCAGTATTTACGAGGTTCCCATGCTGATGCAGGAAGAAGGCCTGGACCAACGGGTGATTGAGAAGCTGAAGCTCAAAACCAAAGAACCTAATCTGGACAACTGGATTGGCTTTGTGGAAGCCGTTTGCAATCCATCAGGTGAAATAAATATCGCACTGGTTGGGAAGTATGTGGAACACCACGATTCTTACAAATCCATTACGGAAGCTTTTATCCATGCCGGCGCTGTTAATGATTGCAAAGTAAACATCAACTGGGTGCAGTCCGATCATCTCACTGATGAGAATGTTGCTGAAGAGCTGAAGGATGTATCCGGAGTATTGGTTGCGCCTGGTTTTGGCGGACGTGGTATTTCTGGTAAACTGGCGGCTGTTAAATATGCCCGCGAAAGCAAAATTCCATTCTTTGGGATTTGCCTGGGAATGCAGTGTGCGGTAATTGAATATGCACGTAATGTGTGTGGATGGGAAGATTCCAACAGTACGGAATTTGATGAAAATACTGAATATCCCATCATCGATATTATGCATGACCAGAAGAATATCGAGAATATGGGCGGCACGATGCGCCTTGGAAAATACAAATGCAAAGTTGTAGAGGGTACTAAAGCCCGAAAAGCTTATGGTGCCGAATTGGTTGATGAGCGTCACCGCCACCGCTACGAAGTGAATAACAACCTGCGCTACAAGCTTACTGAAAATGGTATGGTGTTATCCGGTATGAATCCGGAGCGAGACTTAGTAGAGATTGTAGAGGTTGAAGACCATCCTTGGTTTGTGGGCGTGCAATTCCATCCTGAGTTGCGAAGCACCGTAAATAATCCACAGCCGCTTTTCGTAGACTTTGTGAAAGCCAGTCTTAAGCATGCCAAATTACAGAAGAAGTACACCAAGCTAAAAAAAGATAACGCGGTAGCCGGCCAATCATGAGTGGTGAACGCCTGACTGGTAAAGTAAGGCTGCGTGCATGCGGACTGTTAATTGAAGACGGCAAACTGTTACTGGTTGAATTACACTCCCCCGTTAATAAAGCGTGGACATGGCTTCCTCCCGGGGGTGGGGTAGAATTCGGAGAAACTCTTGAAGAAGCTTTAGTCAGAGAGTTTAAGGAAGAAACGGGGCTGGTTATTTCCGTAGATGATCGTGTAAAGGTGAACGAAGTCATCACCCCAAAAATACATGCGGTAGAATTTTATTTTAGAGTGAAGAGAGAAAGAGGACAGCTTGGTCTTGGAAGCGACCCGGAGCTGGAAGAAGACAAACAACTGCTCAGGAATATTGATTTTTTTACCAGGGAGGAGCTTAAAAATATGACGGTTGCTCCCGACTTTTTGTTTGAGTTGGACTTTTGAAGATTTCCATTTCGCAACTCGTTCATCGGTTCATCGATCTATCGCAGACCTGTTGGTAGTAGCTCCCAACTTGGACGGGAAAAACCTGGAAATGAGATAAGATCAAACTGGGAGCCTGTGAGGCATATTTACGAATAACCTTCAGGCCAATTAATGGATTTAAGATTGCACTTCTGACGGCACAATCTTCCTTAAAATTACCCAAGCGCTACATCCAGTACCATCATCACGCAAAAACCAACCATTGCTCCAACGGTAGCCAAGTCGGTATTACCGTGCATCTGGCTTTCGGGGATTAATTCCTCAATCACCACATAGATCATAGCGCCAGCCGCAAAGGCCAGGGCATAAGGCAGCATGGGCTGCACAAAAATGACTGCTGCAGCCCCAATTACCGCTGAAATAGGCTCAACGATACCTGATAACTGTCCATAGTTGAAACTTTTCCAAACGCTAACGCCATCGCGCCGCAAAGGCATGGAGATGGCCACTCCTTCCGGGAAGTTTTGAATCCCAATACCCAATGCAAGTACAATAGCAGCTGCTACGGTAGCGCCCCCGGCTACATCAAGTCCCAGGCTGGCTGCCCCAAAAAGAACGCCTATGGCAAGTCCTTCCGGAATGTTATGCAAGGTAATGGCCAGTACCAGTAAAGTGGTTCGTTTCCATTTGGTTTCAACCCCTTCGGCGGCATCACGAGGTAAGCCAATATGTAGGTGAGGCAAATAGTAATCACAAATACGGAGAAACAATCCGCCCAGTAAAAAACCGATTACTGCAGGTAACCAGGGTATGATGCCTTGCGCTTCGGCCATATCAATAGATGGAATGATCAGGGACCACACGCTGGCTGCGATCATAACTCCGGCTGCAAAACCCATCATACCGTCCAGTAGTTTATTGCTTACGGTGCGTGTAAAGAAAACCAAGGCAGCCCCAAGGGATGTCACGCCCCATGTGAAAAGTCCACCGATCAAAGCTTGAATAACAGGATTGAGTTCAAAAAACCAGGCAGGTATTAAGTCCATTTTGTTGAATCCGTTGTGAAAAAATGTTTGTTAAACTTAAAAAAAATTTAGCTATGTCTAAAAATTTATTTTCTGTAACTGTGTGTCTCAATATGACACTTTAAATTCAAGACTGGTGTGCAATAAAACCCGTTTTTATAAAAAAATTATGAACCGATTATGTTTATTCCTGATATTTTATGATAATTAAGTTACCGATTAAGTAAATCGGAAATAGAGTTATTAAAATGAATAAATAGATTGAATGACCATGCGGATTAGAGTTATAGCTGGAATACTTGCGATGATGTTTTTAACAGTCTTGGATGTGATGGGGCAAGATCCAGCTGCGGTACACTGGCCATTAACTGATCCGTCATTAGGGGGTACTGAATTTTCTGCGGTGATTGAGGGCCCGTTGGAGGCAAATGAAATGCAGTTGAATAATATGGAAGTTAATCAATATTCGGGGCCCAATAACAGCCTGCGTATTCGAATAGAAGGCAATAGCTGGCCGGCTAATCAAACCACAGAAATTGACGATGTGTACCTGGAGTTTTCTGTTAGTCCGAGGGCAGGAGCCACCTTTTTTGTGGACACTCTTTCGCTGGATATTGCCGGAGTCAGTATTGACGGGATGAAAGCCAGTATCTATTATTCTACAGATGCAAGTTTTGCAGATCGTACTCCAGTGGAATATACTACCGAAGATGAATCTGGTAATAACTACCTGCCCCGTGACAGCCTGCAAACCATTACGGCTTTCCCGGATTTAGAGCTTTCAGAAGATCAGTCTTTGTTTTTAAGGATTTACCCGTGGGTTGATAATGATCCCAATGAACGCACAGGCAAGTACATTGCCCTGCAAAATGTGATGCTGGCAGGTACTACAGTAGGTGGCATGGCAACACTGCCCGAAGTTGCAACCTACAATCCTGGAAATGTTTCAACCGATTATGCCTTTGCGGGAGGGAATGTTTCATCGGATGGGGGGGCACAAGTAACGGCCAGGGGAGTGGTTTGGAATACAGCGGGAGAACCAGTTATCTCTGACTTTAAAACAGAAGACGGCACCGGTTCGGGCTCTTTTGAAAGCCAGATGACCGGACTGGAGAATGGAACTATCTACTATTACCGGGCTTATGCCACCAACGAAGCTGGTACGGCTTATGGGCGCGAAGTTAGCTTTACAACGCTTGATGAGAAAACCGTTCCTGAAGTTGAAACCGGAGATATTACCGAAGTGATGGTAGAAACAGCCTTGGGAAGGGGTGAGGTAACTGCCTGGGGCGGATCAGAAGTTACCGCCCGTGGTTTGGTATGGAGTACTGAGGGTGAACCAACCATAGAAGATTTTAAATCCGAAGCAGGCAGCGGTTTAGGGGAGTTTGTAAGCACCATGTATCCGCTTGAGGCTGAGAGCCGCTATTATGTACGGGCCTATGCAACCAATGAAACTGGTACCGGTTATGGACCGTTGCGCATGTTTCTCACCCAGGAACCGGCTCCGGATATAACCAAAGTGGTAGCAAAAGATGGCAGCGGAGATTATACAAAAGTACAGGACGCTTTTGATGAGATACCGGATAACTACACCGGTCAATATACGATCTTTGTTAAAAAGGGAGAGTATTACGAGAAGCTGGTGCTGGAGGAGAATAAAGTGAATGTGAAGCTGATAGGCGAGCATCGCGATAGTACCGTGTTGTGGTATGATGATTATGCGGGTATTGCGGGAGGGACCAGCCAGTCGTACAGTGTGGCTATTAATGCCAATGATTTTGTGGCTGAAAACATCACTTTCCAAAATGTGATTGAGAATGACAAGTCAGTTAGTGGACAACAGGCTGTGGCATTAGTAACCAATGGCGACCGACAGGCTTATTACAATGTAAACATCCTGGGTTTTCAGGATACCTTTTATGCCAGGGGATCAAATGGGACAGGAAGAATTTATATCAAGAATAGTTTAGTGGAAGGTTCGGTAGATTTCATTTTTGGGAGAAATATTGTGGTGTTCGATAGCACTGAAATCAGGATCAATCGTGATGGCGGAACCCTGACGGCTGCGGCGACGGATCCGGAATCCAAGTATGGTTTTGTGTTTTTGGATAGCAGGATAACCGCCGATTCCATTGGTTTCGATGGCGATCCGATAGAAGAATTCTACTTGGGACGGCCCTGGCAGGGAGCTCCCAGAACGGTGTTTATTAATACCTGGTACCATGAAGTTCTGGCCCCACAGGGATGGCTGGCGTGGAATGTGCAACCGGCTTTATATGGCGAGTACAATTGCTCTGGCCCCGGTTGTGTACATCCGGATCAACGGGCAGGATTTTCAACCCAACTAAGCAGCGAAGAGGCCGAAACGTACACACTAGAAAATATATTCTCTAAAGAAAGTAACCCAAATTTTGGCCGCGATTGGATGCCCAGTCCTGAACTCACCCCGGTAAGTATTAATGAAGCATCAAATATAAATACTCCCCATAAATATGAATTGCAGCAGAACTATCCGAACCCATTCAATCCGGCAACAAAGATTGGTTTTACATTGCCATCAGCTACGCATATATCCCTAATTGTATATGATTTGCTGGGGCGAAAGGTGGCTACTTTATTGGATGAAAAAAAGCAAGCCGGTCACTTTACCGTGCAGTTTGATGCAGGTCCGTTATCAAGCGGAATCTATCTGTACCAGATGAAAACCGATAACTTTACCAGAGTGAATAAAATGACGTTAATAAAATAATAGGGGCCAATGGGATAGAAAGATTAAAAAATCCCAAACGAGATTGTCATTCTTTTTTCGCTAATTTGGAGGGAATCTAAATAAACCGAGTTATGGAAGGCAAAGGTACCCCATTTTCATCCCCTATTGGCGAGGGGCTTGTTCGAATTCTTATTAAAATACACGGTATCGAGTGCGAAGTTGAAAATGATGCCCCTGAATTTGTAGATCCTTTTGAGGATGAACCCAATTTAACACTTTGTCCTGATGTAGATGTTTCAGGAATAACCAATGCTTTTAAAAAAAGCTATAAGCTCCGGTTGAATAAAAAGGAGAGCAATGAGGAATCTATTGTTTGGGAGCTAAGTGACAAAGGAGTTTGGTTCGATATCAAAATGGATCAGGTAAAAGATATTTGGTTGGCAGATTATCATTTTCAGATAGAAAGTTCTAAACCACGATACCTGGCGTATTATATCAGTAATCTTGAGCACCGTATTGAATGGCTTCAAGTTCATGAGAAAAGCGGTGAAATTCGTTCATTGAGTGAATTTAACAAGAAGTTTAGCCCCGCACCTATTGCAGAAAAGGACACTTATACGGGATCGGATATTTTAAAATGTTGCGAGATGCTGGCCCGTGCTGCTAAAAGAATTGACCTGCGGACTAAAAGTGCGATGGTGAAATTTAACACAGAAAAAGGGCGATTATATTCTCTTCTAAAAGGGATGGCGGAGAAAATGGGCTATGATATTAATCCCCTGGATAAAGAAACCGTATTAAAAAAGGAACAGAAAGGGGAGATGGTAAGTCACCTAATCACCCTGAAATAAATATTAAAACTACTTCTTTTTAATCAAGATTCTCCTGTTTCCAAAAAATGATGCCTCCGGCCTGCTTGCCGGTTTCTACCACATCCACACGTTCCAGTTTTTCCAGGTTGATGATATCTACAGAGCCTGGTTCGCCACCAATGCCTTCCACTGAGATAAAAGCGTATTTGTTATCGGCAGAAATGGCTACACCGTGGCTCACCTTACGGCTGTTTTTAATTTTCGCCAGTTCTTTACCGCTTTCTAAATCCCAGACACCTGTTGCCCCTTCGCCTTTATATGTTACCACCAGCAATTTGCCGTCATGGCTTACTTCCAGGTTATAGGGGGCTTTGCCGGTATCCCAGCGGTTGGTGATTTCCCATTTTTTGGTATCTATTACTATGATTTCATCTGAACCATTGCCTGCTACATATACCAGTGGTTTGGTTGGATGAGGATCGGCCCAGGTGGGTTTTTCTACAGGTTTGGGGTGATGTACTTCAGAGCGCTTCATTCCGGAATGATCCATATTTGAACTGGCATGCATGCTTTGCGAGCCGTTCTCAGAAAGTTTAAGCCGGCGCTGAACTTCCAGTGTTTTAGTATTGATTTCCATCAGCTCGTCCGTCATCATAGAAACGTGATATTGCCGGGTTCCTTCATCATTTACTCGGGAGCCATGGGGCATAATACCGGTTTCGATATCGGCCAGGCGCATCATAGATTCCGGGTCAATAACCGAAACGGTACTGGGCTCCATATCTCCGTGCAAGTTAAAATTCACCACATACAAGAGCCCCGTGGAAGCGGAAATGTCCATAGTGGCCGGAAACATACCGAGCTCCACTTCTTCCACGAATTCATTAGTGCCGGTTTCGTATTTCCAGAGCTTACCATAGGGCTGTCCGTGGGCGATACTTACAAACCAGTGCTTGCCATCGGGAGAAACAGTAAGCCCATGGGGACCTTCATTTTCCTGTGGCCAGGTGCCTACTTCAATGGTTTCTGCAATATTGCCTTTTCCGGTTTCACCGTCAAAATGTATTAGCGAAACCTCATCATCCGATTCTGCGGCTACATACACGTAATAGTCTTGGGCAACCAAGGCTTGGTTGCAAAGAAACATCAACCCGTAAAACAAAAGGAATTTTAAGTATCTCATGATGATCTGATATTTATTGCTGTAAAGGCACGAGCTTACCAAAGTTCGCATTGTGTGCATATGTTGCTTCGGTTCGTCGTGCCTTAAGGTCTATTGGTTTTCTTTAGTTGGATGCCTGCTGAGGATTTTCTTTCAACTTCAAAGCCCAGATACCGGAGTTCCAGTCAGACACAAAAATGTGGCCTTTATAAGGCTGTGGACCCCAGGTAAAAGGTGCGTTAGGAACGATGGCATCCGGATGATTGGGAGCGAAACGTGCAATTTCGCGTCCCTGGTCGTACAGGTTGCCCATTAGTTCACCGGAGATATCCACGATGCGCAGCCCGGCATTGTAGTAGGCTATATACAAAGTGTCTCCAACTACCCAAAAGTTGTGGGTGCCGGCTTCGGGAACCTGGTAGCGTGCTACTTCTTCGGGGTTGTCCCAGCCATCAAATTTCACAAAGTGAATCCAGCCGGCAGCGCCTACAGGATTGTCGCGTGAAGGCAGTCCGTATGGAAAGGCTTCATCTCCGGCAATTACATAGAAGTCACCAGTAGATTCGCTTTTGAATGGGAAAGCGGCATGATTCCAGCCACTTGGGTAAGTGTAGCTTCCCAGCTTCACCGGGTTGGCGGGAGAACCACCAGCATCGGCCAACTCACTGTTTTGGCTGCCGATATCCACGGCCACCACGCCATCGCTCCAGTTGCTTGAGTAAGCGATCCCATCTTCAATCCACACATCATGAATAGCATGGCCGGGGGTATCCAGTTCAAAACGACCAACGGTTTCCGGGTTAGCCGGGTCTTCAATATTGATGATATCGTAGCGTCGGCCATTATTCACGGCATAAACGTGCCCTTCGTAAATAAAAGCATTGTGTACACCACCGGTTAGTCCCTCGGTGTATTCAGAAATAACCGAAACATTGTGAGGATCAGAAACATCCAGAATCACGATGCCGTTTTTGCGATTGGATGCTCCTTCGCGGGTAAGAATGCCCACTTTGCCATCTTCAGAAATCTTTACGTCGTTTACGGTTCGGGCATCAACACGCACGGTATCGATGGTATGCATGTTGGCCGGATCGGTTACATCCCAGAAATAGGCGTCGCCGTTGGCGCCCCAGGTGCCGGTGATGGCATAATCGCGTCCGTCCACTCCTTCCCAAACCCAAAGGTCGGAGGTGTGTACGTCCAGCACTTCACCATGGCCGACCACTTCCAGGTCTTTGGCTACGTCACGTTGGTTTACGCGAATCACCTGTTGCCCGACCGCACTGCCGGATTTTGCAATCAGCGTATACACGCCGGGCAGGTTGGCTACAAATTTTCCTTTTTGTGATACTTGTGCTTCAGCAGCTTGGCCCAGGTTGTCATCGGGTTGAGCTACATACGAATAGGTGATGGGTACATTTACTGAGCTACCTCCACTGCTTTTGGCAACTGCTTCAAAATGAACCACGTCACCGGTAAGGATAGTGGTTTCGGTATTACCGATTTCAATGGCCGTAGCAGGATTTTTCTTAACATTCACGTTCCAGGTAGTGCTTTTGCCCTCCGAAGTGGCTGTAATAGTGGCCGAGCCTTCTTTTAGGGCAATGAGTTTGCCATGACTTACGCTGGCAACATCAGAATTACTGCTGGATATGGATAATTCCGGGTTTTCGCGGATCAGGTCCATTTCATCGATTACATCCACGCTCAGGTTTACAGTGGTACCGGTGTATACATTCGCCGGTTTGTTGATGAATTTTACAGCGGCAATGGGTGGGTAAGGTACCTCCACGTCAAAACGTTTTACCACCCGTTGGTCGCGCGGGCCCGATCGCAGGGCAATTACATTATATGTTCCGGGCTTATTGGCTTTCAGGTATCCGGTGCGGCTAACTTCCAAGTCGCCGCCATTGCGGGAGTAAAAAAGTATGGTATCTGGCAGTGCCTCTCCCTCAGCGCTCATCAGGGTGGCTTTAAGCTGTAATTCCGAACCCACTTGCAGGCTTACCGGATCGGGTTCAATTTCAATCTTCATGGAGTCGGTAGATTCCGACTGGGCAAAAACACCGGCTGTTCCCCATAGTAATAGAACAGCCGCGAGGGCTAATAACTTTTTCATAGGTGGTTAAATTAATTCGTAGAGGTTTCTATTTGTACCTGATTACCAATAAACCAAAAAAAGGTGAAAAAGGGTATTCCCGCAATAAGAAAGGGAAGCTGTTAAAGGGATATTTTGCGTCATTTTACGATTTTAATATGTGATCTGCAGTGGGAGATAATGCTCAGAATTGGGGCAGAGGTTGCACAGACGCTAAACATGGCAGGGGTGCCAAAGAAGGTTATATAAAATGCATCTAAAGGAGATATGGTGTAATGTGAGAGTAGTAAAGATGGATTAAGAGAGATTTTTAAGCTTTTCCTCTTTCTTCAAAAAATGACGGGTATCTTTTAATTCTAATGCTTACCAATATGAAAAAGCTAGCCTCTTATACCCTGTTGGGTTTGGTAATTGTAGCTCTTGTAGCATGTGAGGAAACCACAAATAGCGGGAATGGTGATTGTATTCGTGGTTCCGGCGATATCGTAACGAGGGACTACTCCATCTCAGATTTTAGCAAGGTCAGTGTTTTTGCAGTTACTGATGTAACGATTACAAAGGATGAAAGCACGGCATTACGGATTAAAGGACAAAGAAGCGTGATGGATGTGCTAAATGTAGAAGTGTTTGGACCTGAGCTCAGCATAGGTCATGATAATTGCTTCGAAGATATTGAGCCTCTGAAAATTGAAGCTTCTACAGCAACCCTTAGCCGGGTGCAACATTTCGGGGTAGGGCGCATCAAGGGCAATGGGATTTTTAACGGAGATGATTTCGAAGCGGTGGTATCGGGAGTCGCAGATATGGATTTCGACCTGAATGTGGAGCATACATCTTGTGTCATCGGCGGAACGGGAAATATTACGATTCGCGGCAGGGCAGAGCATCAGGATTACGTTATTAACGGGGCCGGAGATATCAATGGCTATAACCTTGAGGGGCAGGACGCCAGGGTGCTGATTAATGGGGCAGGTAATTGCAGAGTAAATGTTGAAGAGGAACTGGAAGTGCTGATCAACGGTACAGGGCATGTGTATTATCGGCAAAACCCGACACTGAGTCTAAGCGTAAACGGAGTTGGATCTGCGGTCGCCGTTGAATAAATACAGTATAATCAGAGGAATAAAAAATTGTGAAAAAGGGTATTAAATGATGATTGGGAAATGCCCATTTTCGGGCATTTTTCCTTATTTTAGCGCATCCGGTTTTTAGGATGTTTGCCGGGGAATGTCAAGCCTCCCCGCACTGTTATGCCAACAATAAATAACCCCTCATTTATCCACTTTAATGCCCATTAATTTCGATAAAGAAGTATTTGCCCGCCGCCACAACGGACCCAATCCCCAAACTACCCAAGAGATGCTTGATGCCGTACAGGCTGGTTCCCTGGATCAGCTAATGGATGAAACCATTCCGGAAGGTATCCGCCTGAAAACGCCATTGAACCTGCCCGAGGCCTTAAGTGAGCAGGATTTTCTGGAGGCGATTAAAATGCTGGCATCTAAAAACAAAATCAATAAATCATATATCGGCATGGGCTATTATGATACGCTGATGCCCAATGTGATTAAACGGAATATCCTGGAAAATCCGGGCTGGTACACCGCTTATACCCCTTACCAGGCTGAAATTGCCCAAGGACGTTTGGAAGCCCTGATCAATTTTCAAACCGTGGTTACTGATTTAACCGGCATGGAAATTGCCAATGCTTCTTTGCTGGATGAAGGAACTGCCGCCGCCGAAGCCATGAGCATGCTGCATTCTCAGCGAAAAGGAAAAAAGCGTAAGCAGGCCGAGGTGTTTTTTGTTTCGAAAAACTGCCATCCCCAAACCATTGAAGTGCTGCAAACCCGCGCCGAACCGATGGGGATTGAAGTGAAAGTAGGGGATCATTCCGATCTGGATGTGACCGATGCCGAGTTGTTTGGTATCCTGTTACAATATCCCGGAACGGATGGAAGTGTAGAAGATTTTTCGAGTTTAATTGATGCGGCCCACGAAAACGATGTGTACGCTGTAGTAGCGGCCGATCTGTTGAGTTTAACCCTGCTGAAAGCTCCCGGTGAAATGGGTGCGGATGTAGTGGTCGGTTCCAGCCAGCGCTTTGGTGTGCCGATGGGGTATGGCGGACCGCATGCGGCTTATTTTGCAACCAAGGAGAAATTTCAGCGCAAGATTCCCGGACGCATTATTGGGGTAACCCAGGATGCAGAAGGAAAGCCCGCTTACCGAATGGCGCTTCAAACCAGAGAACAGCACATTCGGCGTGAGAAGGCTACCTCCAACATTTGTACGGCACAGGTACTGCTTGCAGTAATTGCCGGCATGTACGCCGTTTATCACGGTCCTGAGGGCTTGAAGAAAATTGCTTCGAAAGTGCACGGACTTACCAAACTGGCTAAGACCGGATTGGAGAAGCTGGGAGTAAAAGTAGAAACTGAGACCTATTTTGATACCATCACGGTACAAGCCAATGCTGCTAAAGTAAAAGCAGTCGCCGAGAAACATGGCACGAATTTCCGTTATGTGGATGAGCAGCATGTGGGCATTTCTTTTGATGAGGCCAAAAACCTGGAAGATGTGGGGCAGGTGCTGAACATCTTTGCCGAAGCGCTGGATTTGAATAACGATTTTGATGTAGAGAGATCTGCAGCTTCTGTTGAGGTAGAAATGCCCGAAGCTCTGGAACGTAAAACCGAGTTTCTGGAGCACCCGGTATTTCACCTCTATCATTCCGAGCATGAGATGCTGCGCTACATGAAACGCCTGGAGAGTAAAGATCTCTCGCTGGTGCACTCCATGATTTCGTTGGGCTCCTGCACCATGAAGCTCAATGCCACAGCCGAAATGATTCCGTTGACCTGGCCAGAGTTCGGACAAATCCATCCTTTTGCTCCCCGTGAACAGGCTGAAGGATATACGCAGCTTTTTGATGAACTGAACGAATGGCTTTCGGAAATCACCGGTTTTGATGCCGTTTCCATGCAGCCTAATTCCGGCGCCCAGGGTGAATATGCCGGGTTGATGACCATACGGGCTTACCACAAAAGCCGGGGTGAAGGGCACCGAAATGTGGCCTTGATTCCTGCTTCGGCTCACGGAACCAATCCCGCCAGTGCCGTAATGGCGGGGATGGATGTTGTGGTTGTAGATACCGATAAACACGGAAATATCTCCAGTGATGACCTGGAGGCCAAAGCCGAGAAATACAGCGATCGTCTGGCTGCCCTGATGATTACTTATCCATCAACCCACGGAGTGTTTGAGCACCGTGTGAAGGATTTCTGTGAAATCATTCATAAGCACGGCGGACAGGTGTATATGGATGGCGCCAACATGAATGCGCAGGTTGGACTTACGAGTCCCGGTGAGATCGGAGCCGATGTTTGTCACCTGAATCTTCATAAAACCTTTTGTATTCCCCACGGCGGGGGCGGACCGGGTATGGGCCCCATTGGTGTTGCCAAACACCTGACGCCTTTCCTCCCATCCCATTCCGTAGTAAAAACGGGTGGTGAAAAAGGCGTGGATGCTATCTCTGCAGCTCCCTGGGGTAGTGCCAGTATCCTTACTATTTCTTATGCCTACATCCGGCTGATGGGCGCTAACGGACTGACCGATGCTACCAAATATGCCATCCTCAATGCCAATTACCTTAAAGACCAGCTCAAAGATCATTACGAAATTCTTTATACCGGCAAAACCGGTCGCTCTGCCCACGAGTTTATTGTGGATTTACGTCCGTTTAAGAAATCTGCCGGTGTTGAGTCGGTAGATGTAGCCAAGCGTCTGATGGATTATGGTTTCCATGCGCCAACAATGAGCTTCCCGGTCCCGGGTACCTTAATGATTGAGCCTACCGAAAGTGAATCAAAGGAAGAACTGGATCGATTTGTGGAAGCCATGGTTTCCATCCGCAAGGAAATACAGGAAATCGAAGACGGCGTGGCTGATAAAGAAGACAATGTGCTGAAACATGCCCCGCATACCCAACGCGTGATTGCCGCTGATGAATGGACGCGCAGCTACTCTCGTGAAAAAGGAGCCTTCCCAATCGAAGAACTCAAGTTCGATAAATTCTGGCCTGCCGTTTCCCGGGTTGATGATGCCTACGGTGACAGAAATCTCGTCTGCTCTTGTATCCCAATGGATGCGTATGAGGAAGGGATTGAAGCGGTGTAGAATATCGAACAAGGAAAATTCAACATTGAATGTTGAATGTATCACTTCGTCTGACGGCTCCAAGTCCGTCTAACGAATGGTGGTATTAGGTAAGATGCTTAATATTCGACTCGCTCCGATCGCTCTGCGTCGGAGTGGTGTTTGTTTTTGAGCTCTTTGATTCATTGCTGCCCGTATTCAGGACCCCTTTCTCTCTTTCAGTGATGGTTACCGGCATTCGCAACCCCTCTTTGTTTCTCCCCTAACTTTAGGGGAGAAGACGCTTTAGGAAAATGATGAGTTTAGGCTGACTAAGTGGTACTACTGGTACGAATATTATAATAGATCATTCCTGCGGAGGCAGGAATCTAAATATTGATTAGGAATAGAAACTATACTACCTCAACAGCATCAAATAAAAGAAGAAAATTACTTAACGTTTGAACGTTGATGTTAGGACGATGAGTTGTTTCATCCTGCAGAAGGAAAAGCAAAATCAATCCAAACTCACTACATCTACACTCTTCAAATCCCGGCCCAAAAAGCGTTCGGCCAGTTCGTGGAATCGTTGAGGGCGGTCGCTTACAAAGCAATGAAAATCACCGCCGTCCTTATTTAGAAGATTAAGTTCTTGCAGTTTGGTTTTGGCAGAGGCAGCGATAGATTCGGCCGAGTCGATAATTTCCACGCCTTCTCCATTCATCACTTTGGGGATCACTTCTTTAAAAAGGGGATAGTGGGTACAGCCTAAAATCAGGGATTGGATGCCGCTGCCTTTAAAAACATCAAGGTAATGATGCAGCGTTTGTACAGCTACATCGTTGTCTATCCAGCCTTCTTCGGCCAAAGGTACCAACAGGGGGCACGCTTGCTGGCTTACCTCAATGGACCCATCGTGAGATTGGATAGCTTTCACATAAGCCTGGGAGTTTACCGTACCCAGCGTTCCTATCACCCCAACATGTTGGTGATTGGGTAAGGACACTGCTTTTTGAGTGCCGGAGGTAATTACATCCAAAACCGGTACCTCGCCGGCTGCTTCAATAATCTCTTTTTTAGCGGAGGCGGAAACGGTATTGCAGGCAATGAGAATCATCTTAACCCCACGCTTCAGTAAAAAGCGTGTGATCTCCAGCGCATAAGCCCTGACCGTTTCTTCGGATTTGATCCCGTAGGGGACCCGGGCGGTATCTCCAAAATAAATGATGTCTTCGTTGGGTAAAGCTTCAATAACGGCCTTGGCTACGGTGAGCCCGCCAATGCCGGAGTCAAAAATGCCGATGGGTTGTGATTTTGTAATCAAATAAAGACGATTTATTTCCTGTGAGGAAGGAAGGTAATAGTATTGTCTTGGATTTAACAGAGCGAGCTTATGGAAGTTCCGCTCTTATGTGAATGATATATCGAAAAATATTTTTAAGTAAGTGCTAAGCTGCTATTACAATAGACTTGAAGAAACTAATATTGGAATTCGAGAAGTCATCAAAGATTACTTTTAGATGAGCCAGCAGTCACAACAGAGCCAGAAAGGGGAACTTGAACGCACATTGGGGTTAGGGCCGGCAATGGCCATAGGCATTGGGACTATGGTAGGAGCAGGTATTTTCGTATTTCCAGGCATTGCCGGTGGAGATGCAGGGCCCGCTGCCATGATATCCTTTCTGCTCGCCGGCACCATAGCCATGTTGGTTGCTTTATGTACTACAGAGTTGGCAACAGCGATGCCTCAAAGCGGGGGCGGTTACTATTTTGCTTCTCGTACTTTCGGGCCATTTGCGGGTACTCTTATTGGTATCGGGCAATGTGTGGGCTTAGTATTTGCCAGTTCTTTTTATTTGATGGGATTTGGTGAATATGCCGGAGATTTGATGAACCGCCTGGGATTCTCGCTGGGAGACCCGGTAGTCCTCATTGCATTAGGCACTGCATTATTTCTCACGGTGGTAAACCTGATAGGTACGGAAGGGGCCGGTAAGTTACAGAACGGGGTGGTAATTGTGTTGACGGGTATTTTAACTGTTTTATTTGGGTATGGGGCCCTGGAAGCGTTGGGTGTTATCGGTTCTGCAAATATGCCCGAGCCATTTGCGCCAAAAGGATATTTCCCGATTCTGACGACCACTGCACTCATTTTTACCTCTTATTTGGGATTTGTGCAAATAGCCACGGTAGCCGGTGAGATCAAAGAGCCTCAAAAGAACCTTCCCAAAGCGCTTATTGGGAGTGTTGCCATCGTTACAATCCTCTACATCTTAACTTTGTTTGTGAGCACCAGTTTGTTTGACGCAGAGAAATTATCATCGTTTGGAGAGACCGCCACGGTAGAAGTGGCTCAAGCCATCATTGGCAATGTGGGAGGTATTGTAGTGATGGGAGCCGGCTTGCTGGCTACCTTGTCTTCCGCCAATGCTTCCATTCTGAGTTCTTCGCGTGCTATCTATGCTCTCAGTGCCGACAGTTTGGTTCCTTCCGGTATCAGTAAAGTTAATGCAAGCTTCGGTACTCCGCATCGCGCTCTTTTCATCGTGGGACTTTCTATTGCAACGCTTACTTTATTTGGGCATATCGAGGTTTTAGCGGAGGTGGCTTCTCTGTTGCATTTAGTATTATATGGCACTATTTGCCTGGCTTTGATATCCCTGCGCAAGAAAAATCCTGTCTGGTATGCGCCAACATTTCGCATAAGTGGGGCGCCACTTTTACCTTTCATGTGTGCTTTGTCCTGTTTTGGGTTGATAGCATTTATGCAACCTATCTCTATCATCATTGGGGCTGCAGTGCTGGCTGTTTCAGCGCTTTGGTATCTTTTGTATGCCCGGGGCTCTTCACTGGAACGCCCAAAACCGCCTCATATTCAGCCGGAACTTCGTAAACCCAAAATCCTGATTCCGGTTGAGCTGCCTGATCCTTCTTCCATTCCCGAAGCTCTGCTGAAACCTTTCAAAGATCTGGAGATAATCTTGTTGGGTTATAAAAAAGTAACCGAACAAACCAGTCCCGAGCAATCCCGTGAAGAACTGGACGAAGAAGTGAAGGAAGATCTGAAAACCATAGAGGAAGGCATTCGCAAAAGAGGGTATCAGATTGTAGAGAAAACGGTATTCACTCCGGATTTGGCGCAAAGCATTGACCGTTATATAGCTGAAAAAAGTTGTAATGCCGTGCTGACCGTGAAACCCATTCAGGAAATAAAGCGTTTGTTGGTACCTCTGTATTCACAAGATCAATTAAATAAACGGCTATCAACAATTTTATACGATCTGTCCAGGACCAGTAAATTGCCGGTAACACTTATAAACATGTCAAGCCAGGAGATAGAATCTGAAGAAATAGACTCGGAAAAAGATCTCCAGGAAATGGCAAAACAGCTATTGAAAGAAGCAGGACTTAAAGACGATCAAATTTATTCCAAAAGCGTGCAGGTGACCGATGTGGCGGAGGCTGTTGAACAGATATCCGCGGAAGATGACTTGGTAGTGCTGGGCGAATCCAGTTCTTCTGATCGGAAAAGCTTTTTCGATACACTGCATAACAAAATATCAGCTGCCGTATCTTGCCCGGTATTAGCCATAGTGAAGCCAGAATCATCAAATGAACAGGATTAATTTTAGAATAGACATTACATGAGTTTTAATAATGCGTTGCGCACTTTTTTAACCATCATAATCGTAGCTTTTTTTGCAAATGGCGTCCAGGCTCAAAACGAGGCAGAGTTGGATACCCTTCAGGGAGATTTAGGGGAGATTTTAGTAACCGGCTATGAAGGCAACCGCAGCCTGATGGAGACGCCCGGCGCCATCACCAATATTGAGCCGGAGCGGGTAAGCGGTTTTGATGAAAGTTCATTGGTGTATGGCTTAAATACCGTGCCGGGGGTGCGAATCGAACGCCGGGCCGTGGGGAGTTATCGTGTAGCCATTCGCGGAAGTTCGTTGCGTGCTCCGTATGGAGTTAGAAATGTCAAAATCTATTGGAATGGGATCCCCTTTACCGAACCCTCGGGGAGTACGCCTTTGAACCTGCTGGATGTTATCAATATGCAGGAAGTAGAAGTGATTAAAGGTCCGGCCGGCAGTATTTACGGAGCCGGTACCGGCGGGGCTATTTTGATGGAAAGCCGCCAGTCCTCAGCGAATGAAGTCGGGGCCGGAACCGTGGTAGGTTCCTACGGCCTGCAGCGCTATACAGCCTATGCACAGCAGCAATATGAAAATGGAAGCCTCCGGTTTAACTACTCCAACCAGCACACCAACGGTTATCGCCAGCAGAATTTTCTCTATCGCGAAACAGCTGAGCTTTCCGGTCAGTTTCAGCTGAACGACCGGCAGATCATCAAAACCAGTTTTCTGTATTCCGATATATTTTACGGGATTCCGGGACCGCTGACTGCAGAGCAGGTGGAACAAAATCCAAGGCAGGCGCGGCAGGGCAATCCTTTTGCGCTGGGCAGTGTGGAAGCAAATGCCAGCATCAACCAGGAAATGTTCCTGGCCGGTTTAACGCATGATGTACAGATAACCGAGGGCATCTCCAACCTCACTACGGTTTATGGCAATTTCAGCACTTTCGATCATCCCTTTAACCTGGATTACAAAAAAGACAGCCGCAAGACCGGAGGCGGACGTACCCGTTTTTATTTTGATACGGATATCGGAGAGGTTCGAACCCGGTTTACCCTCGGCGGTGAATATCAGGCGGCAGCAAATGCAGCGCGTAATTTTGAGAATGATACGACCCAGGTGGGCGCTTTAAATTTTGATGATGAAATCAGGATTCAATCGTCGCTGCTGTTTTTTAATACGGAAGTAGATCTGCCCTATAATTTTTACCTGACTGCGGGGCTCAGTTACAACCGCCTGGAATACCGGCTCGACCGGCTGGTTACCAATCTTGAAGGGGACACGGCAGGCGTAGCGCAAAAAAGTTTTGAGCCGGAAATTATACCTCGCGTTGGCTTGGTCAAAAAGTTCTCCCCAGAGCTTTCGCTGCATGGAAGTGTGAGCTACGGATTTTCTCCCCCCACTATCGAAGAATTCCGAACCAATGAAGGCAGTATTGCCCTGAACCTGGAAGCCGAACAGGGTACTAATTATGAAATTGGTGCCCGTGGCGGATTCCAGAATCTGAGACTTAGCTACGATGTAACGGCGTTTTACTTTAAGCTGGATGAAACCATTGTGCAACAGGAGCCCGAAGATCCAACGAGGGATACCTATGTATTTCGCAACACCGGTGCTACCGACCAATACGGGCTGGAGGCGGCTACAAGCTGGCGGATCATTCAAAATCCGGTGGGCTTTTTACAGCAACTGGATTGGGATTTATCCTACACCTACCATGATTTTGAATTCAAAAACTATGTGAAAGAAGGTCAGGATTTTTCCGGAAATGAATTAACGGGAGTGGCACCGCATATTTTTGTAACTAACCTGCGCGGAGAGACAAGTCCGGGCATTTATACGACGGCCAATTACACCTTCACCGATAAAATTCCTTTAAATGATGCCAACACGGTGTATTCGGATGCCTATCACCTGCTGCAAACCAAAATCGGGTACCAAAGAACCATAGCCGAAAATTTTGTGGTGGATCTGTTTGTGGGAATTGATAATGTGCTAAATGTAGATTACAGCCTTGGCAATGACTTGAACGCCTTTGGGGAACGCTATTATCAACCCGCACCGCCAAGAAACTGGTTTGGCGGAGTGAAAATGAATTATGTTTTTTAGTTTTAGGGAGCACTTGAAAGACCGATCGAATTGCTGAATCAGGGGAGTTGACGACTAAAAACGGGGCCAGATCACCCCAAAAAATGAAGAAGCCGACACATTCATTAGGCGATTCGTTTACATTATGTGTATTTTCAGCGCCTCATTAATCAAAAAGCAAGTTTTCACTCTACGATTCATCGATAAGAATGACCCTTAAAAGAACACATACGTGCGGAGAATTAACCGCAGAACAGATTGGCAGAGAAGTAATTTTAAACGGATGGGTTGGTCCCCGGCGCGATCTCGGCGGCGTAATTTTTATTGACCTGCGCGACCGCTATGGCGTAACACAGGTTGTTTTTACCGAAGAGGATGAAGCGCTGCATGAGAAAGCTGAGCATCTGCGTGCTGAGTATGTGATTGGCATCAAAGGCAAGGTGATTGCCCGCGGGGAAGAAAATATCAACTCGAACCTGCCTACCGGCGAGATTGAGATCGAAGCTACCGATCTGGTAATTTACTCTGAGGCTGAAACCCCTCCTTTTGAAATTAAAGACGGTATCACTACTAATGACGAGGTGCGCCTGAAGTATCGCTACCTGGATCTGCGTCGCCCTGAAGTGCAGGAAAAGTTGATGCTGCGTTCCAAGTTCTATCAATCGGTGCGCGAATTTTATCACAACCTGGAATTTGCCGAAGTGGAAACACCGGTGTTGATGAAAAGTACCCCGGAAGGCGCCCGTGATTATCTAGTGCCAAGCCGTGTGAATCCCGGCAAGTTTTTTGCGCTGCCACAGAGCCCACAAACTTACAAGCAGCTGTTGATGGTTTCTGGTTACGATCGTTATTTCCAGATTGTAAAGTGTTTCCGCGATGAAGATTTGCGGGCCGACCGTCAGCCTGAATTCACCCAGATTGATGTGGAGATGAGCTTTGTGGACGAAGAAGATATTTACGCTACCCACGAAGGGCTGATGAAAAAGGTATTCAAAGATACCATTGGCTATGAGGTGGAAACGCCGTTCCCACGCATGACCTACGAAGAAGCCATGAACACCTATGGTTCCGATAAGCCGGATACCCGTTTTGGCCTGGAATTCAAGGATTTCTCCGAGATTGTTAAAGATGCTGAGTTTAAAGTGTTCTCAGGTACGGTAAAAGATGGTGGTGCCGTAGTAGGTATTACCGTTCCCGGACAGGGAGATATGGGGCGTGGAGCAATCGACCGATTGACCGACCGCGTGAAGAAAGAAACCGGTGCCGGTGGTTTGATTTACATTAAGATGCAGGATGATGGCCCGCTTTGTAGTGTAGCCAAGTTTCTGACTGATGAGATTGTTGAGCAAATGGTGGAGAAGTCAGAGGCAGAGCAGGGAGACTTGGTACTGATTCTGGCCGGACCTAAGCCTGATGTACTGAAACAGCTGGGACAGCTGCGCCTGATGATGGGTAAAGATTTTGATTTGATCGACGAATCGAAGTACAACTTCCTATGGGTTACGGAATTTCCGCTGTTGGAGTGGGATAAAGAAACCCGCCGCTATCATGCCATGCACCATCCCTTTACTTCTCCCCGTGAAGAAGACATGGAACTGCTGGACTCCGATCCCGCAAAAGCCAAAGCCCGCGCCTACGACCTGGTGCTGAATGGCAATGAGCTGGGTGGCGGATCTATCCGTATTCACAATAGTGATGTACAAAGCAAAGTATTTGAACTGTTGGGTATTGGCGAAAAAGAAGCGGAAGAGAAGTTTGGCTTCCTGCTGGATGCCTTTAAATTCGGTGCACCTCCACATGGTGGTATTGCCTTTGGAGTTGACCGTGCCGTGATGTTGTTGACGGGTGCCAAGAGTTTGCGTGATGTGATTGCCTTCCCTAAAAACCAGAAGGCGCAAAGTCCTATGGATGAAGCACCCGCTTCCGTGGACGAAGAACAGCTGGAAGAGCTGCATATTGATATCAGAAAAAGCATTAAAGACCAACTATCGTGAAAACAGCCGGATTAGACGGATGCCAGGCCGGGTGGGTTCTCATCTCTTTTGATGAAGGGGATGAGGTCTACAAAATCCTGCGCGACCGTGACGCCCTGAAAGAGGCCTTTGAAGAGTACGACCGCATATTTATCGATATGCCCATTGGCCTGGAAGATGAGGAATACACGCGTACCTGTGATGAACAGCTGCGTAAGAAATTGGGCGGAGAGTATGCCTCAAGTGTATTCAGTCCTCCAATTCGTCCGGCCCTGACGGCGCCTACTTACGTGGAAGCCACAATGATCAGTCAGGAGTACACCGATAAGAAAATTACCCTGCAGGCCTGGAACATCACTCCAAAAATACAGATGGTAGATGAGCTGCTTAGGGCAGACGACAGCCTGAAAGAAAAAGTACTGGAAAGCCATCCCGAGTTTTTATTTCAGGATTTGAATGGTGGAATGATCTATCAAAAGAAAAACCTGAAAAAAGGCATTAAACACCGCGTTGAATTGCTTGAGGCTCAGGAACCTATTGTGGATGATTTTTTCCGGGATATCAAAGAAGAGTTCCGCCGCAATGAAGTAGAAGAGGATGATATTGTAGACGCAATGGTGTTAGCGCTGTACGCTAAACGCTCCGTAGAACAAGGTCTTAAAACGCTCCCCGAAGAAGTCGAGTACGATTCCGAAGGCCTCCCCAAAGCGATACACTACGTTTGAATAACGAATATTGAACATTGAATATCGAATCGTGATTTCTTTCACTTCGACATTCAATGTTCTGAAATCAATATTCGATATTCCCTAGCTTTTCTTGAGGATTTTCTTGTACTTAACGCCGGCTTTGTATACTCGGTTCATGCCATTAAAAGCAGCGATTCGATATGCCTCGCTGTAGGTGGGATAGTTGAGCACATGGTTGATGAAATAGCGGATATCCCCGCCAAAAGCCATCACTGACTGGCCAAGGTGAATGAGGTCGCTGGCACGCTCTCCGATAATGTGGATACCCAACAGTTTCAGGGTATCGGTCTCAAAAACCAGTTTCAGTAATCCATCTTCCTGCTTGCTGATGTCGCCCTGCGTGATGTTTTGGTAGTAGGCACGTCCTACGGTGACATCCAGGTTTCGTTCGCGGGCTTCTTGTTCCGTTAAGCCGATATCGGCAATTTCCGGAATAGAGTAAATGGCGAAAGGGATGTCGGTGGTTACATTATCTGCCTCAATACCAAACATGTGACAGGAAGCTATGCGGCCTTCCGAGAAAGAAGAAGAAGCCATGGCTGGATAGCCGATTACATCTCCGCCGGCGTAAAGATGCGAGACAGAGGTTTTGAAATCTTCATCAACTTTGACATAACCTTCCTTGTCTGTGTTAACGCCTACATTTTTCAGACCAAGGTTTTCCGTATTAGGTTGTTTCCCTCCTAAGTATAAAACGTGCTCGGTTTCGATTACATGGGCGCGTCCGTTTTCTTTATCGTTGCGCAATTGGTATTTAACTTCGGTAGTGTTCCGCAGGGTGTTTTGTTTGATCTCAATTTTCTCAGCATTTGAAAACACTTCAATTTTCTGTTTCTCAAGAACTGTTTTTAATTGATCGGTGATCTCATGATCCAGAAAAGGGAGAAAAGAATCATATTCGTTGAGAATGGAAACACGGCTGCCAAGGTTAGAGAAGGTAGTGGCGTATTCAAGAGCTCGGACTCCGCTGCCAATCACAACCAAACGGCGGGGTATATGACTGAGCGAAAGCACCGAGGTGTAATCCATGATCTTGTCATGATCAACTTTAAAGCCTTTGGGTTTTATTGGTTTACTGCCGGTAGATAGCATGACGAATTCAGTGGTAAACTCCTTTGTTTCGCCTTCACTGGTTTCTACTGCAACCGTGTGGTCATCCTTAATTTTACCAAATCCACGGATGGTATCTATTTCATTTTTGCGGAAATCATTTTCAATCTTGTCGTTTTTACTCCGCAGGATCTTGTTTTTGTAAAGCAGAAGGTCGGCCATTTGGTGATGCTCGTAAGCTTTTTCTTTGGCCAGGTCCTCAAATTGATTTTGAAAGCGTTGGATGATGCGGGCCGTTTCACGGAGGGCTTTGCTGGGGATCGTTCCGGAGTTAATCCATGTGCCGCCAAAGGTATCCTCACTGGCTTCAACCACCAATACCTTTTTGTCGAATTTTGAACTTTGCATGGCACACGAAAAACCAGCGGGGCCGCTTCCGATAATTATAACGTCGTAATCGTATTTCATAAATTAAGCTGAGTGAGAAATATATATTGAATAAATTAATACAGGCTAAAGATACTTCAATTATAACAGTAAATCAGTGCTTCATTTGGTGATAGTGTTAACAAATCCAAAAGATAGAGGCTATAGATGAGGGGCGGGAACGAATTTTAGTAGCATAATGCTTACGTTTGAGAACGATAAACTAAAGGCGCCCAAGTTTTAAGCGCCAATTAATCTGAAATTAAACTGGAGATAAAAATGGCTTACCAACTTCCCGATCTATCATATGATTACGATGCATTGGAACCACATATCGATGCGCGTACGATGGAGATTCATCATACCAAACACCATCAGGGTTACACCAATAAAGTAAATGCTGCACTTGAAGGTCATGATTTTGCTGACCTGGAAATTGAAGAAGTGCTTAGCCGGATTGATGAAGTACCGGAAGATAAGCGTCAAGCTGTTATCAACAGTGGCGGTGGTTATGCTAACCATAACCTGTTCTGGAGTATTCTTTCCCCAAATGGCGGAGGAAGTCCGGATGGAGAATTGGCCGAAGCTATCGACGACGAATTTGGAAGCTTCGATAAATTTAAAGAAGAATTTACTGCTGCAGCCGGCGGCCGTTTTGGTTCCGGATGGGCATGGCTTTCAGTTGACGACAGTGGAAACCTGAAAGTACACTCTACAGCAAACCAAGATAGTCCTTACATGGAAGGCTTAACGCCTATCATGGGTATAGATGTGTGGGAACACGCGTACTATCTGAACTATCAAAACCGTCGTCCCGATTACATTTCCGCTTTCTGGAATGTATTGAACTGGGACCAGGTAGCTGAAAATTATAAAGCAGCTAAGTAATTACAGCCCTATACGTTGAGCAGTTTTAAGCTCAATACAGTTTCATTATTTTGTCAAGGCTTCCCGTTGTGGAAGCCTTGACTTATTTTGGATGAAATTATTTGTATTTTTATTAGTCAATAATTCAAAAAACAAAACGAATACTATTATGCAATTTGGATTTGGAGTAGGACCCGATACTTCATGGATGAGAGAAGAACTGACGCAATTTGGCGTTGAGGAATTAAAAACCACCGACGATGTGGATCGTGCCATGAAAGAATATAAAGGCACCATGCTGATGGTGATTAACTCGGTATGTGGTTGTGCGGCCGGTAATGCACGTCCCGGTTTAGGCATTGCGCTCGAGCAATCCGATACCAAGCCGGATCACATGGTAACCGTGTTTGCCGGACAGGATAAAGAAGCCACCGCACATGCCCGTGCATATTTCAGTGAATATCCACCTTCTTCACCGGCTTTTGCCTATTTTGTAGACGGCGAAATTAAAGCTATGATTCCACGGCACCGCATTGAAGGGCGAACCAAGGATGAAGTAGCATCTGACCTGAAAATGGTTTTTGAGGCATTTCCTGAAAAAGAAGATGAAAAGGAAACTGCTGAATAATCAGTGACCTTCGGGTTGGCTGATTTTGAGATTTTATAGAAAAAGCCGGCTTATAGTCGGCTTTTTTTGTTGATGCGATATCTGTCAATGACAGGTTCTGGCGCCTTTCTTCAAAAAGAATCGTCTTCCCCGTTAAGATGGAGCACAGCGGAATCGCAGAGCCGGGATCTGCAAACATATGGCGTACTACTCACTATTGTGACGTTGTTGCCCTGTGTTGCCAGTAGTAAGGAGATCGCGGGTCTGGGCCCGCGATGACTACTTTCACATGTTATTGTTCATCTTCAATGGTGTTGTCCAACTTCGGTCAAGATTACCAGGTTGCATTGACGAGCTTTATCCCGAACTGAGATTAAATACGAATTCGATTTAACTAAAACCTATTGCTATGTCTTTACTACCATCGAAAGAAATACTGAAGCATCTATCCGATATCATTCATGCGGACACGCAGCAACATGAATTTAATATCGATCTAACGGTCTCAGAGGTTCATCTTATAACCGGGTCTGGATCTTTGGATTTTGGAGGAAGCGAATTTCACGCTGCAGAATCTGTGCCGGTAAAGCCTGAGAAAGAAAATCCGGATGACGACTATGGCTGGTGGAAGCTTAAGAAGGGAACGCACCGGCTACTTTTTAACGAATCGCTGGAAGAAATCCCCAACGGGATTGCTCTCATTTCCCCGCATTCTCACGCTCAGCAAGCCGGTTTGATCACCAACTCCCGGATTATCACAGCCAGTGAGGATACGGATCAACTATTTATGAATATTGTGGTGCCTGAAGCTGGATGCCGCATCAAAGAAAATGCGCGTATAGCAAGCTTGATAATACTGGAAGGGTAGAAAATAACCTGCGTGTTTTGAGGCTTGAATTCCTTATGGCGAGTTAGTCTAATCCTTTGATTCTTTCTCTTGCAAAAACTCTATGAGCTGCTCGAGCTTCTCTTTCATGTCAATCAGCTCGTTTATGTTCAGTTCATCGCCGGATGAGAGTCCCTCAGTTAGAGACCGTGGAATGTGTACCGCCTGCTCCTCCATATCTTTACCCTCTTGGGTCAGATATATCAGTACTTTCCGTTGATCTTCTTTAGATTTTTTTCGCTTGATAAGTCCCTGTTTCTCCATTCTTTTCAACAAGGGAGTTACGGTATTGGTATTCAATACCAGTCTTTCGGTGATGCGATTGATGGAGATCCCTTCTTCTTCCCAAAGAACCAGCAGTACCAGGTATTGTGGATAGGTAATGTTTAGTTCATCCAGATAAGGTTGGTACTGTCGGATAATCAATCGTGACGCAGCATAGACTGGAAAACAAATCTGGTGGTCGAGTTTAAGTTCTTCCGTACTCATAAGACTGAAAGGTGATTAATTCCAAATTTTCGTTGGCATGCACCTAAGTAGACAATCAGGTACCAAGGTGGAATTTAACCATTCTTTTGCAGTTTTTTCCAATATTGCCAGGCACCGGTACTCCATAGGGCCCAAACGACTAACACGGGTTGAAAGAACAAACGAATGAGCCGTGCCCGGTCGGTATCAAGGCCAAATGCATCAATACCATTTACGTATTGAGATATATTACCGGGAAATATAAGCACGAAGAACAAAGCGGTAACCCAGCCTGCATAAACCCGGTATTTTTTTAAGAAGATGAGAGAGAATCCCAGAGCTAACTCCGCAATGCCCGAAAGTACAACCACCAAATCACCCGACAGTGGGACCCAGTTTGGAACCTGGGCCAGGAATTCTGTTCGAGCCCAGGTAAGATGTCCAGTACCGGCAAGAATCAGGTTAATTCCCAGTAGAATCCGGAAAATATGGTGAACCAGTTTGTAGTTAACAGTTGGGGATTTTTCAGAAATATCTCCGAGATCCATTATTCTGGCTACTTAAGATTTACGGTAACATCCACATTGCCATCCAGTGCCTTGGAATAAGGACAGGTTGCATGTGCTTTTTCGAGCAATTTCTGGGCATCGTCTTTGTCTACGCCTGAAATCTCTATGTCCAGTGTTACCTCAAGGTCTAAGTCAGTCGCCGACTGTGCATTTAATCCTACGGTAGCGGTGGTTTTGGATTCTATTTCTTTATCAGCAGCCTTGGCTACATAATTGAGGGCACTATCAAAACAGGCCGCATAACCAGCCGCAAACAGTTGCTCCGGATTCGTGAAAGCCCCGCCCGAGCCACCCATCGATTCTGGTACGGCAACTTGCAGGTCTAGTACACCGTCTTCGCTTTTAACTTTTCCTTCTCGTCCGCCTTCAGCTTTTGCTGAGGTTTTATAAATCATCTTTCCCATTGGTTTGATTGTTAAGTTAAATTTATATCGTTCACGATACAATTTAAGGAATCACTAATTAACATCGCAAGCGATATATTTTTTTGAGAGGGAAGAAAATCCCTGAGATAAAAAAATCGCGCACAAGAAGGGTTTGATCAGAAGCAAATATGTAGTTGAAAATTCTTGTAAATGAATATTATGAGACTGAATATGATGCTTTTTTAGAAAATATTTGAGCAGAAAATTGGCGGTAAAAAAGCGCTTTTCTAATGATTTAGATATGATTGATTTTTCCTTTAAAGAATAAATATGAAGAAGAGTTGAATTATTTTTTGATTAGCTGTTGATATGCATCGTTATCCTTTTTAATGTATGGGCCGAGCGAAGAACTAAATCGCTGAACCGAAAAAAATACGATGAAAACTCAGAATTACATTCAAACTACTACCGCTGCTACTGAGCAAGCAATGAACTGCTGCTGTATGTGTATGTGTATGATGTGTAACACTCCGACGGTAGTGGATGTAATGTGCTGATGATTTAAGATAATCAACAACAAAGCCCGCTACCTGTCGCAGGAAGCGGGCTTTTTTGTGTTTTACGGTTCATAAAAATTCTCCCCGCCTCTCTGCTTCAGCGTAGCGCTTTGTGAAAATTTTGCTAAAACAAACAATAAACACACAAAGCTAAATAATCATGTCTGAAGTATTAACTCAAAAGAAAACCTTAGTCACAACCGACTGGGCTGCCGAACATCTCAACGATGAAAGCACCCGGTTTGTAGAAGTAGATGTAAACACTAAATCCTATGACTCGGGACATATCCCGGGTGCAGTAGGCTGGAACTGGAAAGAGCAATTGCAGGACCAGCTGCGACGCACTATCGCTTCCAAAGAAGATTTCGAAAATCTGTTAGAGGAGTCCGGCATTTCCAATGATACCACCATTGTGCTCTATGGCGATAATAACAACTGGTTTGCCGCATGGGCCTATTGGCTGCTGAAGTATTACGGCCACGAAGATGTGCGTATTCTGGACGGGGGACGTAAAAAGTGGGAAGCCGAGGACCGCGAACTCACCACAGATGAGCCTTCTTATGATTCCGCTGAATACACCATCGGGGAAGTAAAAGATGAGTACCGTGCATTCCGCGATGACATCCTGCCTAAATTAAACGCCGATGACTTTGGCCTGGTAGACGTACGTTCACCCGAAGAATTCCGAGGAGAAATTCTTGCACCTCCAGGACTTAACGAACTTTCCCAGCGCCCTGGCCATATTCCCGGAGCCTCTAATATTCCGTGGAGTAAAGCTGTGAATGAAGACGGCACCTTCAAATCCAAAGAAGAGCTCGAGAAGCTGTATGCGGATGAAGGTATCACGCCTGATAAAGAGATCATTGCTTACTGCCGAATCGGAGAGCGCTCTGCTCATTCCTGGTTCGTACTCAACGAGTTACTCGAATTCCCGAATGTACGGAATTACGACGGTTCCTGGACGGAATGGGGTAATCTCATCGACGCACCTATTGACCGGTAACTGCCAGATGTAAAGGCCAGATTCCAATTCTTGGATCAACTGGCAATATAAATCTACCAACGATTGGTTATCCGGGGCACATTCACTCATATCGATGTTGCCCCGGTGACACCAATAACGTTCAAAAATCACCCAACAAATACAGCCTTAGTATGGGATGGAATAAGTGAAAGCGACAAACGCGGAATAATTAATAAGGCTTAAAACAAGATTAAATGCCAAACCTGATTCAAGCGTCCCGCTTGGAACAATTAGTTTCTGAAGGTGAGACGGTTGAAACGGGCATTGGTTTTCGAAACGATCAAAAGATATTTAGACGGTACAAAGCAAATCAATGAGTAAAAAGAAACTGAGTAAACTCGAAAGAATTAAAGAAGAAAGCGCCTATTTGAGAGGCCCGTTGGATGTTGAAGTCACAAACGATGAAGATCATTTTAGCAAGGATGCCATACAGGTATTGAAGTTCCACGGTACCTATCAGCAGGATGACCGTGACCTGAGAGATGGCCGGGACAGGCATTATATGATGATGATCCGCAGCCGCACGCCCGGGGGTAAATTAACGCCCGAGCAGTACCTGGCTGTTGACAAGATTGCTGATGAGTATGCAAATAGTACCATTCGTGTAACCACACGTCAGGCTTTTCAATACCACGGAATCATTAAAAATGAATTGAAAAAGACGCTGCAGGAAGTAAATGACGCACTCATAACTACGCTCGGGGCCTGCGGGGATATCGTGAGAAATGTGATGGCGACCCCGGCACCGGATATTGACGGGCGTCAGGCGCAGGTACAAAAATTTGCCGATGAGCTTTCCGATATTTTGCTGCCGGCCTCCAAGGCCTATCACGAGATCTGGCTGGACGGTGAAAAAGTATATTCCGGGAAAGAAGAAGTGGAAGTGGGGGAGCCGTTGTATGGCGACACGTACCTTCCTCGGAAATTCAAAATTGGGGTGGCACTACCCGGAGATAACAGTATTGATGCGTACACCCAGGATATTGGTTTAGTAGCCCTGTTTGATGACAATAAAGACATTGAGGGGTTTGATATCATTGTAGGAGGTGGTATGGGTATGCACCATCGCAAGCCGGAGACTTTTCCAAGGCTAGGTGATCATCTTGGGTACATCCCCAAAGAAAAAGTGGTGGAAGTGGTAAAAGCTATCATTGGGATCCAGCGCGATCACGGAAACCGAAAGAACCGCAAGCAGGCCCGCATGAAGTATTTAATTCACGACTGGGGGCTGAAGAAATTCAAAGAAGAGCTGGTGAGCCGGCTTGGGTATGAACTGGAACCTTGGCGTGAACTGCCCGAATTTGAACTGGATTTATATCTCGGCTGGAACAAGCAATCGGACGGGAATTGGTTTTTGGGGCTTTCAGTCGAAAACGGTCGCATTAAAGACGAGGGAGAATTACAGCTGAAAACAGCGCTCCGCAAAGTGGTGGAAAAGTACCATACGGAAGTGCGCATGACCCCGAATCACAATGTGTTGCTCACCGACATCAAGGAAGATAAAAAAGAAGAAATTGAAGCCTTATTTCATGAGCATGGGGTGTTGCTGGATGATGAGATTCCCAACCTGGTGAAGTTTTCTATGGCTTGCCCGGCGCTACCCACTTGCGGATTGGCCATTACCGAATCAGAGCGGGCACTGCCGGATGTGATTCGGGATTTAAACGATGTGGTAGAAGAACTGGGATTACAGGATGAAAAATTATCGGTACGGATGACCGGCTGCCCCAATGGCTGCTCAAGACCGTATGTAGCCGATATTGGTTTTGTGGGACGGTCCCTGGATCAATACTCTATTTTTATAGGGGGAAATCCTTCGGGCACCCGGCTCAACCAAAAATATAAAGACATGGTTTACCGGAAGGATCTGGTGGAGGAAGTTCGTCCGTTGTTGGAGCACTACAAACAGGAAAGAACGAACGGCGAATCTTTCAGTGATTTCTGGAACCGTGTCGGTATTAAAGAAGACTTCCAAATCCCTGCATAATTATGAAAACCTATCAACCTAAGAAAGAAGGAAAAGTATACCTGGTAGGGGCTGGCCCCGGAGATCCCGGATTAATAACGGTGAAAGGAGCCGATACCCTGCGCCAGGCTGATGTGATTGTGTACGACCGGCTGGCCAATCCCGAATTGCTGGATTACACTCCAGAAGATTCTGAACATATTTATGTAGGAAAGAAGCCGGGGAAGCCATCCGTATCACAAGAACAAATTAATACCATTTTGGTAGCGAAAGCACAGGATGGGAAAACCGTGGTCCGGCTAAAAGGGGGAGATCCCTTTGTGTTTGGGCGCGGAGGAGAAGAATGCGAGGCTTTGAAAGCGCAACAAGTAGCTTATGAAGTGATTCCCGGCATCAGCAGTGCTTTATCGGCGCCGCTGTTTGCGGGAATACCAGTCACTCATCGCAAAGTAGCCCGCTCGTTTACCGTAGTAACCGGTCATACCATAACCGGAACCAATGCCTTTGACAACTGGGGACATCTGGCCCATGCCGATACCCTGGTTGTACTAATGGGTGTTAAAAATCTGGCTAAGATTACGGATTTACTCATTGGGCTTGGCAAGGATCGTAGCACCCCTGTTGCGGTAATCGGGAAAGCAACGTACAAGGACCAGCAAACGGTTTTAGGTACGTTGGAAAACATAGCTGAAAAGGCCTCGCATTCCACTCCTCCGGCAACCATTGTAATTGGTGAATTGGCCGCCAAGGCTGATGAGCTGGCGTGGTTTAAAGAGAAACAAACACAATTGCTGGGATCACAAGCTAAAGAATCAGCATCAAAACTGGCACATTTTGCAGGATAAAAAGCGGGAGAGCATGCAGGAAGTACCGGAAAAAATACCACTCGATTTTGAACCAACAACAGAGAACCTGGATCAACTAAATGCCTATTTCGAAAAGCAGGGCCATACTGCTTTGTTGAAATGGGGATTTGAGACCTTCGGGGAAAAGATGGTGCTGGGAACAGGCTTTGGACCATCCGGGGTATTTCTGATTCATCAGCTACAGCAGCACGAGATTGATATCCCGGTTTTTTATATAGATACCCACCTGTTATTTGATTCTACTTATGAATTGAAAGAAGTACTGGAACAGAAGTATGGTATTGATATCACCCGAATTGGTACCGACTTGACGGTACGGGAGCAGGCTAAGAAATACGGAGACGAGTTGTGGAAACGAAATCCTAACCGGTGCTGCTATATACGCAAAGTGCTACCTCTCAAGAATTACCTGGAAGATAAAAAAGCATGGATCACAGGAATCCGGCGCAGCCAGTCTGATTCCCGCAAAAGTGCCAGGATGATTGAATGGGATGCAGAAAATGAAGTCGTTAAAATAAACCCGCTGGTGCAATGGAACGGGGAGGAGATCTGGTATCACATCGATCGGCTGGACCTGCCTTATAATCCAATGCATGATGAAGGCTATCCGAGCATTGGCTGTATTCCCTGCACCAGTCCGGTCTATGTTTCCAAGGAAAGCGACGACCGTAACGGGCGCTGGGATGGCCAGCAGAAAACAGAGTGCGGTATTCACATGCCGGCTAATGTATTGAACGGCAAAGAGGAATAATTGGAAGTTAGCTGTCAGGCTTCAGCTTTTAGCCTTTGAAAATAGCGATCTTCGTTCCAACGCAGAGCGTGTGGAACGAGAAAAAGTGGAAAAGAAAGGCCAAAATCACGGTTTCTGGTTCAAGCGTCTCGCTTGGTCCTAACTGTTGCCACAAGCGGGACGCTTGCGTCAGGTGAAGCTTTCAGCCCCTGGAACGAGGGAAACAGCCGAAATCACTATATCACCATATCATAAAATTACCCAACACTATGTCATCAGCATTAAACGTATACCCGATTTACCTGAGAAGATTAAATGAGAAGCGAACCGTTATCATTGGCGGCAATGAGGAAGCGGAGGGTAAGGTCCGTGATTTCCTGGATCGTGAAGCAAAGTTGACGGTTATCAGTCCAAAGCTAAATTCAAACCTACAGAAATGGGCTGATAAAGGCCGGTTTGAATGGATTTCCAGAGAATATCGCTATGGAGATTTAGCCGGTGCTTTTGTGGTGATTGTGGCGGAGTATGAAGGGGACGTAAATGAACGGGCTTACCAAGAGGCAGAAGAACGCAACCTGCTTATTAATGTGATGGATGACATTCCGCATGCCAATTTTGCTTTTGGCTCGATTGTAAAGCAAGGTCCGCTGACTATTTCTATTTCTACCGGAGGGGCTGCACCGGCACTTGCGGTACGCCTGCGGCAGCGTTTTGAGCAAGAGTTTGGCGAGGAATACGGCCATTTCCTGGAGTTCATGCAAAGCTTGCGAAAGCCCATGAGCCGGCATCATAAAAGTTTCCAGGTGCGCCGAAAGATTTGGTACGAACTCATCGATTCGGATATACTCACACTCTTCCGTGAAAACAGGAAAAAAGATGCCTACAAGAAAGCTTCGGAGATTGCAGGGGAGAAAGTTGTGAATGATGCTTTGGGAAATGGCTCTGAAGAGAAACGTGTGGGTCTTATCGAGAAGTTATTTGGGAAGCTGCCGTTGGTGAGGAATTAGGTAATAGCTTTCAGACTTCAGCTGTCAGTTTATTACAAGAACTTTTCTAAGTGGGTCTCTTAAGTTACCACTTTGTTCACGACTGAAAAATCTCTGATAGCTGAAGCCTGAAAGTTAAAAGCTGACAGCTATCATCTACTGCCAATCACACATGAAAGCCTTCCTGCATTTTCTCATCTACCAGTTTGCCGTCAAATAGATTAACCACTCGCTTGGCATAACCGGCATCGTGCGGAGAGTGGGTCACCATTACAATGGTGGTACCAGCGGCATTGAGTTCGGCCAGTAATTTCATCACTTCATCGCCGTGGTCACTATCGAGGTTTCCGGTAGGTTCATCGGCGAGGATGAGTTTGGCATCGGCTACCACAGCCCGGGCTATGGCAACGCGTTGTTGTTGTCCACCGGATAGCTGTTGGGGAAAGTGATTGCGGCGATGCATCATGCCCATGCGCTCAAGGGCGGCTTCGGCTTTTTGTTTGCGTTCGGTAGCATTCACCCCGAGATAAAGAAGGGGCAGCTCTACATTCTCGTACACCGTCAGTTCATCAATAAGATTAAAGCTCTGAAAGATAAAACCAATATTTCCCTTCCGAAGCTGGGCGCGTTCCCGTTCACTGTATCCCGATATCTCATTATCCATAAAGTAATATTCTCCGGCAGTGGGATTATCTAAAAGACCAATAATATTTAAAAGGGTTGATTTTCCACATCCTGAAGGCCCCATAATCGCAACAAATTCCCCTTCTTCAATTTCGAGGTCCACCTCATTGAGAGCCGTGGTTTCTACCTCGTCGGTGGTATATACTTTTTTAAGTTTTTTTGTGTTGATCATATTTTTGTCCCGTTATGGATAAATAGTTTTATTGACTAATTGCACTCCATTGTGATGATGAAGTTGTCGAGTAGAAAAATGTCAGTATAAATACTTACACCGAGCACTACTCTAACACCAGCACCTCATGGTCTCCAAAAGCGCTATAACTTGATGTAATTACTTTTTCGCCCGGTTGCAGGCCTTCTTGAACCTCAAAGTTGTCAGGGTTTTGCCTCCCCAATCGAATTTCCCTTTTAAAAGCCTGATTTTCGGCTTCATTCAGAACATAAATCCAGTTGCCACCAGTGGTTTGGTAAAAAGCACCGCGCGGTACCTGCAAGGCACTGGCTGATTCACCCAGTTCAAGACGGATACGTAGCGTTTGTCCCCGGCGCAAATCCCCGGGCATGGTACCGGAAAATTCCATATCTACTTCAAACTGTCCGTTATTTATTACGGGAAAAACTTTGGTGATTTTTAGTTGATGCTCTTTTTCCCGATATGAGAAACTCCCCGTAAGTCCGGGAACTATACGCGCAAGATGATATTCATCAATGGCTACACGTACTTTATAGTTATCCAGGATATCTACCTGCCCAATGCGTTCGCCGCGTGAAATGGATTGTCCCTGATTGAGCTCGATAGTACTAAGTTGACCTGAAATGGGAGCAGTTACCGTTAAGTTATCCAGGATGCGTTGTACGGCATTAAGATTTTCATACATCCGGCGCTCCGAATCGTTTAGCTGCTTTAGCTGGGTAATGGTTTGAATAGAATCTTTTTTGAATGATTCATGGGTCAGACGGTAACGCTTGGCCTGATAAGTATAATTTTGCCGGGTAGTTTCAAATTCTTCTTCTGCAATCAGATTCTGATCAATGAGTTTTTTCTGTCTCTCGTACCGGGCTTTCAGGATCTCCATCTGGGCCTTGGCATTAGCAAGCTGCTCCTGTAGCTGCAGCGTATTTTGTTCCAGATTGAGACGTGAGTTTCGGACATTATTAATCTGGTCATACAATCCTGATGTTTGTTGCATCACCTGCAGTTGTAAATCTGAATTGGTCATGGTGAGGATGGTATCTCCTTCTTCAACGATAGCGCCTGACTCCAGATAAACCTGTTGTACCACTCCGCCTTCAATGGCATCTAAATAAGTGGTTTCAATAGGTTGTACAATGCCGTTTACCTGAATAAAATCCTGGAAAGCATCTTCCCGGACTTCAGAAATGATTAGCTGGTCCTGAGAAACTTTAAGGGAAGAGCGTCCATCCATAAACAAGAAAGCATAAGTACTCAGGCTCAGCAGGCCAATTATCGCAATAGCAATAACAAGATTTTTTAACGTCCACCTATTCTTTTCAATTTTGCGATCCATTCCCATAAATAACTGCAAGTAGTTTGTTTCTATGTAGTAGCCAACAGATTCACTACTTCTGCGGGTGCGCTGAATTTTGTGGGTCTAAAGTAAGCTTACCGTACTTAAAAGTGAAATAAAGCTTAACTATTACCATTAGCTTCTTAGGTATAATAGAAGAGAGACTGCCTGCGGTAATGTTACAGTTAGATTTAGTTAATCTTTTGAGCCAGGATTCGAACTTCCATTGCGGGGACATTCTGTCTCAAAACTTTATGGAAAGATTTAATATTGCAGCTTTTGAGCTTATGACGGGAGTGAAAGAAAATCCTCGTTGCCCTGTTTCCATTTTGTGTTTCTTAGCAAGATGATATCCCCAGAAAGTTCCGATGAGAGCCCCCGCGCCAACATCTGTGAACCAGTGTTTTCCATAAGAAATTCTGGCAAGGGCAGTACCTACCGGAATAATATACAAGCTATAGGTTAACGGACCGGGGTAATAGACTACCCAAGGGGTTAAATAAGCAAAGGCGGAGGCCGTGTGTCCAGAGGGAAAGGAGGTATGATTGGTTTCAAAAAAATCAAAATCCCTGACGCCTTCTTTTTCATAAGGCCGGGCTCGGGAGGCAATGAATTTTGTGGTATTAACCATGACGGTTGTATAGATAAGCGATTGAAAAGAGGTAAATGCCGCATCCTGAAATTTGTAATTATTTCCGGTTAACGAGGTCCCAAACATTCCTAGTGATAATGGCAGCAGTAAGGCACGTTCACCTGCAACATTTGTTATGCTTAGAAACGGCGACTCTTTTAAACGCTGTTGAAACAAGTCACTGGTTGGACGATCCATGCCATGCAACATACTTAGGTTGAAGGCTACAGCGCTGAAATTCAGCAGATCGTAGCTGTCTAAGTTGCGTGCAAAGCTAACCGGGTCGTTAACAAACCACTTACTAAATCGTTTCGGGGAAGTATAATCCTGGGCGTAAGTGGAGCTGCCCATTAAAAGGATTGAAATAAAAACTAAAAACCTTGCCATTTATGTACTAATCTGATTGCCTGACAAATAGTAATTAAAAAACACAAAAAAGCCTATAGGCAAACTTCTAATAACATATTTTGTTTTTTGTGGGTCGGTGAGAACAGACAATTATTCAATTATAACACACCAAATCATTCACTTCTCAAACTATACATTGGGTTGGCTGTGGCTGCCCGGATGGCTTGCCAACTCTTGTGATCTGTTCAAGTTGTACTTGAAAAGTAACAGTAAAAAAATTCGCTTCCCGTTAGGACCAACAAAAACACTGATCAAATAATGATACAAGGCTAAGCCTTGTAAGACTTATACTTTTGAGGTATTACCTCAAAAGATCCGGGGAGGTACATTCTTAAAAGCTCTGGGAATCCAAGTTTCAGTAAAGGCAAAACACTTGTTAAATCTCCCCCTTCAAGTACTTTTGCCTTAAAGGCTCGTCAAACTTTTCAATGGCATAGCGCAGCATTGTTCGGGGCATGTTCTGGTAATGTTTTTTCAGGAATGCTTCCTCAGTATCTAAGTCACGGTTGCCGATTTCACGCAGCATCCAGCCTACGGCTTTGTGGATGAGGTCATGTCCATCATTTAATAGTATCTCTGCAATGGCCAAGGCATCATCAAAATCTTTTTGTTTGATGAAGTGGTAGCAGGTAATCATGGCAATGCGTTTTTTCCAGAGGTCATCGGTTTGGGCAAAGTCATAGAGTAATCGGCGATCCTTATCCTGCAGCCTGCGTCCAAGTATTTGATGGCAGGAACTATCCACCAAATCCCAGTTGTTGATACCAGAGAGATTATCCAGGTAACAATCCACAACTTCTTTGAGAGTATTTTCATCACCTTTCTCAACTTTGTACACCAACAGATAAGCCGCGGTTAGCCGGACCTCGTGATAGGAGTGCTGTAAAAGGATAGCAACTTCATCTGTAGGCAATGCCCGGTATTTCTTAGCAATCTTTCGTTGCTCAGGTACATTTATTCCCAGAAACCGGTCGCCTTCACCATACTCGCCCGGACCGGTTTTGAAGAATCGTTGGGAGTGTTTTGCTTTTTCAGGATTGGCTTTGGCTTTAAGATCGGTGATTACTTGCTGGGCAATCATAAGGCTATGAGATAAGGTTAGGAGGTACACTAGTGAGAAAAATTACATTAATATTTGCGGAATATAGCCGACAAAAACAACCAGTGTTATCATTAGAAGTGAAATATTTTTTGAACGTCCGTACAGAATTAATCAATTCAATGGAATTAAAGCCGAATATTCTACATATTCGAGAAAGATTTATGAGCAGCCAATGCCTTCATCCCCAAATCAGCCTATACATGAGTATTAATAAAGCCATAATGATAGCGCTTTTGCTATCAATCATTGTTGTCCCAAACCTTTTTGCACAATCCGCAAATCTCACCCCGAAATCGAATCAAATCGGATACTATCCTGAGTCGGATAAAATTGCCATTGTTCCTGAAAATGAAGCTTCAAAATTTCACCTGAGGGACGTTGAAACCGGGGGCGTAGTTTACTGGGGCGTGTTAGGGGCATCAGAAGAGTATAGCTTGAGTGGAGAAACGGTGAAAGTGGCTGATTTCTCGGATTTTGAAACACCCGGAAGCTACAGTTTGTGGGTTGATGGCGGCAGCCGATCTTATGAATTTGAAATCAAGAACGGGGTGTATGAAGAGCTTTCGAAAGGGCTAACAAAAGCCTTGTACTATAACCGGGCATCTGTTCCATTGTTACAAACATATGCAGGCAAGTGGGCGCGTCAGGCTGGCCACCCAGATGATGAAGTGATCATCCATCCATCTGCGGCATCTGAGGGACGTCCTGCCAATTCCACTATCTCTTCCCCCGGCGGCTGGTATGATGCGGGTGACTTTAACAAATATGTAGTGCCCATTTCGTCCAGCATCAGCCACATGTTGCTGGCTTATGAACAGTTCCCGGATTACTTCGAAACACAAACGCTGAATATCCCGGAGAGCTCCAATACCATGCCGGATGTATTGGATGAGGCTTTATTCGCGCTGCGATGGTTGCTCACTATGCAAGATCCCGGTGACGGCGGTGTATACCACAAATTGACGCATGCTGGTTTCCAGGGTAATGTGATGCCGCACCAGGCCACGGCCCCTCGTTATGTGGTTCAAAAAAGCACCCCGGCTACGCTTGATTTCGCCGCGGTGATGGCACAGGCAGCCCGCGTGTATGAACCCATGCTGCCTGAGTTTGCCGATTCTGCCCTGACCGCTGCTGAAGATGCCTGGCAGTGGGCACAAGAAAAACCAGAAGTGGCGTATAAGCAAGGTAGTACAGATAATCCTGCACCAGGTACTATTAATTATGAATTTGACCCGGATATTTCGACCGGTGAGTATGGAGGCAGCGATTTTTCGGATGAACGTTTCTGGGCTACTTCAGAGCTATACATCACTACCGGTGAGGATTCCTATTATGATGCCGGTGGCTGGAGCAATACCGGGGTTTCGGGCTGGGGAAATGTGCAAGCCTTGGGTTTGTTTTCTCTGCTTCAAAACCGAACCAACTTAACAGCCGTTGCCCAAAGTGATACGGCCGCAATGAAACAAGCTTTAGTAAGTGCGTTTGACTGGTATGTGGGAGCAGGTGAAAATTCTCCTTATCGGTCTCCATTTGGGATTGAAAGCTGGCAGTTTAGCTGGGGATCCAATGGTGGAGCAGGGAATATTGGTATGAGCATGCTAATGCTGTATCAAACCACAGGAAATGAGAAATATTACGAAGCGGCCATTGATGTGATGGATTACCTGATGGGGAGAAACGCCATAGCCTATAGCTATGTCACAGGGTTCGGCGAGCAGTCGCCCATGCACATTCACCACCGGCAATCGGAAGGAGATAATGTAAGGGAACCGGTGCCGGGCTGGGTAGCGGGAGGCGCAAACCCGTACAACCAAAGCCAGGATTGTGGAGAAAGCGCCTATAATTCAGACCTTCCGGCTTTATCCTATCTGGATGCCTATTGCAGCTATTCTACTAATGAAATTACCACTTACTGGAATTCTCCCTTTATTTATATGACGGCTGCCCTGGAAGCGATGACTTCGGACTATCAATATCAACCCGAAAAAACACTGGCTTTTACTGCGCCATCGGCCGACAGTTTGTACGAACCGGGTTCCACTATCGATTTGGTATGGAATGCGGAAAATGTGAGTACGGTGAACCTGTCCTACAAAATGTTTGATGACGAAGAGTTTACGGAAATAGCCTCGGGTATTGATGCTTCGGCTGGAAGTTATACCGGAATAGATATCCCCGAACTCCCCGGTGACTCACTCGTTTTCAGGATACAGGATGCGGAAGATGATACCTTCGAGGCATGGTCTGCGGTGGTTCGTATTAAACCCGGGCGTACGATTTCTGATGTGACGGTATTGGCTCAGTTCGATTTTTATCCGGACTCAAGGTTGTCCATCCGGTGGGAGGCCGTTCAGATTGACTCCATTGATCTGTTGTACCGTTTGGCTTCCCAGGAAGAATACTCAATCATTGCTTCCGGGTTGGATGTGAACCTCGATTATTATGCCAATTTCTGGGTGCCGGATGCCCCCGGAGATTCCCTGATTGTGCGTGTGCGGGATACGCATGATCATAATATCTATTTTGATACAGAGCCTCAGCTGATTCTGGGAACGGTGAGTAATGAAGGTGAGGATGGTGTTCCTGAAAGCTTTGCGCTCAGCCAAAACTATCCAAATCCCTTTAACCCGGCTACGGTGATACACTACCAGCTGGCGAAAAGCGGTCAGGTACAACTGCAGGTTTTTGATGTAAGTGGACGTAAGATCGCGGATTTGGTGAATGAGCATAAAACAGCCGGCAACTATTCGGTTCAGTTTGACGCCTCACATTTATCCACCGGAGTGTATTTCTACCGACTTACCGCTGGTGACTTCTCATCAACCCAAAAAATGTTGCTAATTAAGTAGAACCATGCGATACCAAATATTTTTTTTAGTGATAATCGGCGGATGGATCACGCTTACAGCTTGTGATGCTACCACCCAATCGGAGCCTGATCTAACTCCAAAAGTAAACCAACTAGGTTATTATCCTGAGGCTGAGAAATATGCCATCGTTCCGGATACCGACGCCAATGATTTTGTGATTAAAAAAGCAGAAGGAGGCTCGGTGGTTTTTGAGGGAGAGCTGGAAGATGCAGGTAGAAATATTCCATCCGGAGAGGAGGTAAAAGTAGCTGATTTCTCAGCCTTTACCACTCCGGGAAACTATGTAGTTGAAGTGAATGGACAAAGCTCTCCTTCTTTTGAAATCGGAGAAGATGTATTGGCACCGGTGACGGATGGAGTGCTCAAAGCGTACTATTTTATGCGGGCTTCTACACCGCTGGAGGAAGCCTATGCGGGGAAGTGGGCACGTGCTGCCGGGCATCCGGATACAGCTGTGATGGTACATGCCTCAGCGGCAACGGAAGAGCGACCAGAAGGTACAATTATCTCCTCTCCAAAAGGCTGGTATGATGCCGGCGATTACAACAAATATGTGGTGAATTCAGGAATCAGTACTTATACGCTGTTGTTTGCGTATGAACAGTTTCCCGATTTTTTTGAAGCACAGGATATCAACATCCCTGAAAGTGATAATGATCTGCCGGATATACTGGATGAGTCGTTGTGGAACCTTCGCTGGCTGCTGACTATGCAAGATCCAAATGATGGTGGCGTGTATCATAAACTAACAACCGCCAGTTTTGAGGGCGCGGTGATGCCGGATGAGGCAACCAGTCAGCGATATGTTGTGATGAAAAACACTCCGGCTACACTTGATTTTGCCGCAATGATGGCACAAGTGGCCCGGGTGTATGAACCCTTTTTGCCAGAATTTGCTGATTCTGCACTGGCGGCAGCCAAAGAAGCGTGGCAATGGGCTGAAGAAAACCCGGATGTAATGTATCGTCAATGGGATATGAATGAAGAATACGAACCGGATGTGGTAACCGGCGCTTACGGCGACCGGGATGTTTCAGACGAACGCTTTTGGGCGGGAGCTGAATTGTTTATCACTACCGGTGACACGCAGTATTACAATCCCGATGGCTGGAAGGAGGCCGATATCAACATACCGTCGTGGGGTGGAGTTCGGGCGCTTGGCTTGTATTCGCTGGTGCATCACCGTGAATCATTACCGGAGATATCAGGGGAAGACAAAGAAGCTTTGGTGGAAACCTTGTTAGAATTAGTTGATGAGCGGGTAGAAGAGGGCGAAACGGCTCCTTACCGGTCACCCTTTGGATATGAAAATGAGGATTTCTTTTGGGGCTCCAACGGTCATGCCGGTAATGTGGGCATGGCCATTTTGCAAGCCTATCAGCTAACTGGAGACGAACAATATTATGAATCTGCGTTGCGCGTGGCAGATTATTTATTAGGATTGAATCCCACCGGTTACAGCTACATCACCGGTTTTGGAGATAAGCCTGTGATGAATATTCACCATCGCCCTTCAGAGGCAGATGGCATTGAAGACCCGGTGCCCGGATTGGTTTCCGGCGGCCCAAACCCCAATAATATGAACCAGGATTGCGGGGAGGAAGCCTATCCCAATCACTATCCCGCAATGGCTTTTATAGACGACTGGTGCAGCTATTCCACCAATGAAATTACCATCAACTGGAACGCCCCGGTAGTATACCTATTCAGCGGTTTAGAAGCCTTACACCCCAGAAAACCAAACTAACACCTAAAACCTAACACCTCACACCTAAAAACTAACACCTAAAACCTCAAAGTCTCCATTCTTCCGGATCAAACCACCAATAGCCTTCCCTGGCATAGTTCGGTCTGGTAAGAAATTCCCTTAAGTCTTTGTCTTTCAGATGGGGATTTTCAGCCAGAGCCTGGCGAAACTCATGCCATAGTTCCTGGTGCTCATCTAAAGAGGGGCCACTGAGCATGAGCTGATAAAAATCGTTTTCGAGAGCATTGCGAGAGCGACCTGGTTTCCAGGTTTGAGCTTCAAAAATGGCGTTATTCAGAATCCGAAGTGCAGATGACGTCATAATGGATAAATCTCGTAAATACATTCCCAACGCGTTCAGCGCTAAGGCATTGACTGATTGCTGTCGGCTAATATGATGAGGAATCCGGTAAAAGGAAAGGAAAAGAATGATGAACAGCCAACAAAGAACATCGAACCTTGAAAGGTATAACATTTCGATTTTTGGTTAGTGTTCTTTGCTCAGCATGCTTTCTATGGTGATATCGCTTTGCAGTGTGCGGTGCACCGGGCACTTTTTAGAGATATCCAGCAGCTTTTCACGTTGTTCATCTGTAAGGTCCCCTTTGATGATTAATTCTTTTTCAATCACATCAATTTTACTTTCCGGATCTTCACAATTGGCGCAGTCTTCCGCATGTCTTTTATTGTGGCGAAGTTCCAGGAAGATGTCTCCGAGTTTCCATTCTTTGCGTTTGGCATACATTTTTATCGTCATAAGTGTGCAGGACCCGAGGCCCATGAGCAGGTAATCGTAGGGATCGGGGCCCTGGTCTGTTCCGCCTTCCACATTTTCCGGTTCATCCGAAATTAATTCATGCTTACCGGCGGTAAGGGTGGTAGTGTATAATTCATCTTTGGGGATATGGATATGTACAATCTTTTGCTCGCTCATAGGGTTTCCGATTTTTAAATATTGAACTCAATGCTTTATACAGCCAACACTGTATTCTTTTAATAAAAGTGATAATGAGTATAGGAACAGCCTGAATTACTGGTTTTTCATTTAGAATTCATAATTCGCTAACTAATCGTTAACACTCTCGCTAAGCTACGGTAACATATATAGCCTTTTTTGAGGATAAACAGATCATCAGGCTATGAAAAGAACTATTGATACCGTGGTGCTATCGGATGTGCACCTTGGCACCGTGGGTTGCCATGCTGTGGAGTTGGTGCAATACCTAAACTCCATCAACCCCAAACGGGTAATTTTAAACGGTGATTTTATTGATATGTGGAACTTCCGTAAATACTACTGGCCGGAAGCCCACATGCATGTTATCCGTACGCTCATCACCATGATGACCAATGGTACGGATATCTATTACCTGACGGGCAATCATGATGAAATCTTGCGTAAGGTTTCCAGCCTGCAATTGGGCCCGCTGTTTATTCGGGATAAACTGGTACTGGAGCTGAATGGGGAGCAGGTTTGGTTTTTTCACGGTGATATTTTTGACATCACCATGAAGCATAGTAAGTGGATTGCCAAACTTGGAGGGAAGGGCTATGAGTTACTGATTTTGTTGAACCGGTGGATGAATTACTTGTCCATGCAGTTTGGGTATGGCAAGTTCTCTCTATCCAAAAAAATAAAATACAGCGTAAAGCAAGCGGTTAATTTTATTGATGATTTTGAAGTGACGGCCATGGAACTGGCCATTGAAGAGGGCTATGATTACGTGGTGTGCGGACACATCCATCAACCCAAAATTCGCGGGTATGAAAACGACAGCGGCTCGGTAATTTATTTGAACTCCGGCGACTGGGTGGAGAACCTTACCGCTCTCGAGTTTGATGGCAACGAATGGAGCCTCTACCGATACCAGGATGATGTGTTGTTGCAAAATAACCATCGGCTTAAGTTGCTGATGAAATCTCATACACATGGCCACAGGGTGATGATAGGATGAAAATTTTGTACGGCATACAGGGAACCGGTCACGGACACATTAGCCGGGCCAAAGTACTGCTTCCCCGCTTGCGGGAGCATGCTCAAGTTGATGCAATGATGAGCGGCTATAATTTCAATATGCCACTGGAAGGCGGGCTGGATTATGAGGCCAGGGGGTTTAGCCTGGCTTATGATAACAGCGGAGGGGTAGACTGGTGGCAGACTATTAAAAAATTACAGCCCCTAAGATTTTTGAAAGATGCGCATGCATTACCGGTTCAGGATTATGATTTAGTGATCAACGATTTTGAACCTGTATCGGCTTGGGCGGCAAAGTGGGCGGGTATTCCCTGTGTAGCCATTAGCCATCAGGCCTCATTTCTATCCCCAAAAACACCGCGCCCCGCTAAACGATCTTTACCCGCAGAGCAATTGCTGAAGTTTTTTGCCCCGGCTTCTGCAGTAGTGGGCTCCCATTATTTACGCTACGACGATACCATCGAACCTCCCATCATCCGGAGACATATATTGAATTTAAATCCCAGGGAAGAAGATCACGTCACGGTGTACCTGCCGGCCTTTGAAGCTTTCCGCCTGGCTTCTATATTCATAAATATGAGAGAGGTGGATTGGCATATCTTCGCTCCCGGGGTAAGCCGAGCACAGCATATGGAGAACGTACATTTATACCCGGTGAGTAAAGACCGGTTTTTGGAAAGCCTCGAAAGTTGCAGAGGAGTGATGACCGCTGCCGGATTTGAGACTACCTCAGAGGCATTGTACCTGGGGAAAAGACTGTTGAGCATTCCCATCAAGAATCAGTATGAGCAACTGTGCAATGCCGCAGCTTTGGAAAAATTGGGCGCTACGGTGGTTTTTGATATTGATGAAGACTTTACTCAAAAGGTAAAAAGCTGGTTAAGAGAGAAGTCAGCCCCCAGGTTGACAGAAATATCGGATGAAAAAGAATTAGCCAGAAAAATTATAGACGCTGTAGAAATAAATAGTTATACACCCTTATGGCATCCTGAGCCAGCCTGAAAAGGAGGATTTTCCACTACATTTTAGATTTTTAGGGATAGTAGAATTATCTTTAGAAAAATTTAATGTTAGATGAATTCAGATTTTAAGGCAGGGATAAAGCTTCAAAATCCAAGAGAAGCTCAAAAAAGGGAAGAGCTGCTATACAAAATTATTTCGCAGAAAGACTCAACCCTTGAGCAACAGATTAACGAAGCTCTCAAACATACGACGAGACTACTGGGATTAGAGGTTGGCATTATCAGCAAGATTAATGGTAGCGCCTACACTGTAGAATATTGCTATACCCAAGACCAGTCACTTAGCCCCGGACAGCAATTTACGCTGGGTGAAACCTATTGCGATATAACCCTGAGGCAATATGAGCCGCTGGCTATATCGCATATGGCAGATAGTGAGTGGAACATGCATCCTTGTTATGATGTATTTGAACTGGAATCTTATATCGGAACCAAAGTATATCTTAACGGTGAGTTATTTGGGACGTTAAATTTCTCCAGCTCAGAGCCAAAAGAGGGTGGTTTCATCCCCGAAGACAAAAACCTGATAAAATTATTGGCAGAATGGTTGGGCGGGGTTTTAAAAAGGAAGCAGATAGAAGCTGAACTTCAGGAAAGTAAAAAGCTTTATGAGCTGGTGGCAAAAAATTCAGCAGATCTGATTTGCCTGCATGAGCCGGATGGTACCTACAAGTTTGTATCGCCTTCCGTAACCAGGATTTTAGGTTATACGCCCGAAGAACTCATAGGAACATATCCTTATGCTTTGTTTCATCCGGAAGATCGGAAATTAGTAGAAGAGCAATCCCATAAACCAGCTATTAAAGAAGGTAAGCAGACTGGTAGTCTACACTATCGTATTAGAAAGAAGAACGGCAATTACATCTGGTTTGATACCTCTACTGAAGTAATTACAAATGATGCAGGCGAGGTTATTCACTTACAAACCGTTTCTCGAAATATCACGGACCGGAAGAGAGTTGAAATGCTTTTCTCGCAGGCTCAGGAAATGGCCAATGTTGGGGGATGGGAATATGAGATTGAATCGGAAAGGCTACTGTGGACCGATGAAGTGTACCATATTCATGAAGTTCCTGTTGGTACAGAGTTATGTGTGGAGGACGGCCTCAGTTTTTTTCCGGGAGAAGCCCGTAAAATCCTGGAAAACAATATTGAAAGGGTGATCAAAACCGGAGATTCTTATGACTTAGAATTGCCTTTTGTAACCAACAAAGGCAACAGGCGATGGATACGTGCTATAGGTCAGGCAGAATTTATTGACGGGAAAGCTTACAGGCTTAGGGGAACTTTTCAGGATATCACCCTGCAAAAAAATTATGAGCTGAATATAAAAGAGCAGAATGAAAAACTGAGAAAGCTTACCGATAACCGGGATAAATTGTACTCGATCATCGCCCATGATTTGAAAGGTTCTTTTTACGGTATAAATGGTTTGTTGCAGCTTATAAATAAGGAAGTGGGGGAGATCACGGACGACGAAGACATTTTGAAGAAACTGACGCTTGCAGAATCCTCTTCCCGTGGTACCTATGAACTATTGGAAAACCTGCTTAACTGGATCAGGATACAGAAAGATGATATTGATCCTGAATTTAGTCTGTTTAATTTGGCCAATGAAATACAGAAAACATTACAGCTTTCTACGGTCAGTATTCAAAAGAAAGAGCTAAAGATTGACTCAGACCTTCCTGAGAAATGCATGATCAGGGCCGATCAGAATATGATAGCAACCGTACTTAGAAACTTGTTGTCAAATGCTATCAAGTTTTCTGAAGCCGGAGAAACGATTCATGTGTCACTACAAGAAAAAAGTGATATCGTAAAGATCAGCATAAAAGATAACGGTATTGGGATGTCGGAGAAGGTAAAAGAAAAGCTTTTTGATCCAACTGATCGACCCAAACGTTCAGGTACCAGCAACGAGAAGGGAACCGGATTGGGCATGCTGTTAATTGCCGATATGCTGAAAGCACACAACGGCGAAATTGAGGTGTGCAGCGAGGAAGGGAAAGGCAGTGAGTTTATCGTGTACTTACCGAAAAATGATTAAAGCCAGTTTTTAGTACCAATCATTTACAAACTGGCAATAATTGGATCCCTGCCTTCGCAGGGATGACCTCAAAACCCACTATCAATAGATTTATTGCTATAAATATCTTGAATACTATTAACTGATGTACTCTCTATAAGTATTTTGTGCGGATTATTTCTTTGTGATGCAACTCGTGTCCGGCAATAATAAAGGGTATGGACCTGACAGTAAACTCAAAACCACTGGCCGTGCCTTTCAGAGATATCATCTCTTTGGTCATGTTCTGGAACAGGTGAATGGTAGAAATGCGGACGGCCAAATACTCATTGGCTAAATTCTGAATGGTGCGACTGTTGTGATTGGTAAATTTGACGTACCGGTCCTGATCCATGTCGGGCAAAGGATTGGGATCGCGACGTGAGAAAGCCAGCCCACGGAATCCAAATACCCGTTCGGTTTCAATGATGTGCCCGATAATTTGTTTGATGGTCCATTTTCCTTTTTCGTAGGTGTAAAAGGCTTTGTCTCCCGGTATGGCATTGATGAACGTGTACATCTCATGCATCTGAGAATTCAGGCTTTCGATGATATTTGCTTTGGGTACGTTCGCAATATAATCGGCATAGAAATGGGCATATTCCGACTTTGAAGGGTACTCTTTATCCCAGACAGACATGATAATAGTGGTTTATTTAAATTCTCTTACTCTAAAGTAGCTGAATTCAGCTATAAAAAAAATCCCGTATGATGAAACACCATACGGGATATAGTTATCGTACGCTTTTTCTAAAGCTTAATCTTCAATGGAGTGGCTTTCTACTTTTTGGGTAGCGGCTTCTTCGCCATCAACATAAGTAACGGTAGTATAAGCCAGAGCAACACCATCTACCACTTCCCAGTCAGAGAATACACTTTCAGCCTGGCTACGTTGGCCGGTCTGAGGATTCATTTCAGAGTAGCGTGCACGTGCCGGTAAGCCTGATTCTGCATCAAGCAAGTAGGTAACAGTTACGTCACCTTTAATACGAATTACTTCCAGCTCTTCACCATCTACGGTTTCAGAACCAAGATACTCAGCTTCCAACTCGTCTTTATTAAGAGCAATGGCGATATAGTTACGCTTCATCTCGTTGGTAACCGGTGTGGCCATTTGAGGAGGTAGCGGACGTTCTTGCCCCATCATGCTCATAGTACCGCCGCCGTTTTCAATCTTCATTTGGATTTCGCCCTGCGGGGTTTGCATGGTGCGCTCGGAGGAGTAGTCGTCATAGTTGGTAATGGCCGTGCTGGTAATCTCCATGGGTCCCATTTGGGTTTGTTGGGTGATTACGCTTTCCACAAAAATGGGTCCCATGTCGGTACCGGGCTCAATAACAGCATCAGCCATTTTTTCCAGCCATTCGCCTCCTTGGGCCGCATCACCTGCTACTTCTTCTTCATCTGAAGGAGGCTCGGGGATAGAAATGTCCACTTTGTTTACATTGCCATATTTCTGTAACTGATCACCGATTTCATCCTCGTTACCAACTACCAGAATTTGCACTTGTTCAGGCTTGAGATACTCCCGGGCTACGCGCTGTACATCTTCAATGGTGGTGGCTTTGATGCCTTCCACGAGTTCATCAAAAGCATCGGGAGAAAGCCCCAGGTATTCGTTATCAATGCGCTCGTTCAGAATTTTGGACTTACTATCATACCGGAATACCAGGGAGTTTAAAAACTGATCCTTGGTTAATTCAAGCTCTTCTTGGGTGATAGGCTCTTCTTGCAGGCGTTTTACTTCCTTCAGGATAGCATCAATAGCTTCAGCGGTTGTAGAGCTTTTGGTCATGGTGATGAGGCGGAATACACCGGGGTAATTTACATTAGCACCGTAACTGCCACCTACCGAATAAGCAAGACCAAGGTTTGTACGAACTTCCTGGAAAAGGCGTCCGGAAAAACCACCGGCCAGTACTTCATTCATCACCTGCAGTGCAGGGTAATCGGGATTTTCACGCAAACCACCGATATGACCCAGTACTACAAAACTTTGGTTTACATTTTCTTTGTTTACAAAGTTAATGGTTGAGGGATACTCATAATCTACTTCAGGGAAAACCATGTTGGTTTCTTTGCCGGCAGGCAGACTACCAAAAGCTTCCCGAAGCTTTTGCTTCATCTCATCAGTGTCAAAATCACCGATAATACCAACCGTCATATTGTTGGCAACAAAGTAATTGTCGTGAAAATCGACCATGTCCTCTCGGGTGATATTGTCAACTGTAGCGTACTCGGTTTGACGTGTGTATACGGAGTTGTCCCCGTAAATGAGATTGCTAAATTCCCGGAAACCAACCTGAGACTGCTCGTCGTTACGGCGAGAGATGGCACTTTTGGTTTGGGTTTTAGCCAGCTCGATCTTGTCTTCAGGAAAGGCCGGATTTTGAAGGACATCCACAAAAACGGGAAGCAGATCATCAAAATCTTCTTTCAGTACATTCAGCTGTGCTGAGCCGGAGTTAAACCCAATAAAGGTTGACATGTTTGCTGCTCGATTTTCGAGTAAAGCATTCAGCTCGTCAGCCGGATAGTTTTCAGAACCGCCTTCACGGATAACATCCCCGGTAATACTCGCAAGTCCTGCTTTAGAGGCAGGTTCCAGCAGCTCGCCCGTGCGTATGGTAGCACGTACGTTGATGAGGGGCAGTTCGTGATCTTCCACCAGGAAGAAAGTTACGCCGTTATCGAGGGTAAACTCCTCGACCTCGGGCATATTAATCGGATTCATCTCCGGATACTCGATTTCATCGTATCGTTTTTGGGCGCTAAGTGGTAGCACCAAAAGCACCATAAAAGTGAATAAAAGTAAACGTTTCATAATAAAATGGTTTTGTTGTTAAAGTCTTTGCTCAGGATTCGGCTCGTACGGTAGCGCCTACGGTGCGATTGTCTTTGGAGAGATACTCGTTGGCAACGCGCTGCAAGTCTTCAAGAGTAACCTGCTGGATGCGATCGAGACGGCGGAAAACTTCGCGCCAATCGCCTTGAGTAGCGTGGGTACTGGCAAAATTACGGGCCAGTCCGGTATTGTTATTAAGACTACGAATCAAGCTTGCGCGGATGTTGGTACGGGCACGGTCGAGCTCTTCTTGAGTAAGTGCCCCGTTTTTAACAGCATCAATTTCAGTGTAAACGGCCGTTTCAAGGGTGTCAAGTTCAACGCCCATGTTGGGTACGGCAAGCGTTAGAAACATGGTTTCATATTTGCTGCCGGGGAAACCATTGAAAGCACCTACTTGTAAAGCCAGCTGCTCTTCATCTACCAGCTTTTTATATAAGCGTGAAGTACGGCCGCTGGAGATAACATTCCCTAAAAGGTTCAGGGCTTCAAAATCAGGGTGACTTTCAGAAACACCATGATAACCAATCAACATAATCGGTTGGGTATTTCCTTCGATCGTAAAGCGGCGTTCGCCTCGTTGTTCTGGTTCCAGCGTGGTAACGGGCGGGGCCGGTTCGCCTTCACGTAAATCGCCAAAATAGGTTTCTGCCAGTTCCTTCATGCGATCAGGCTCTACATCTCCGGCAATGGCAATGGTGATATTGCTGGGCACATAATAAGTGTCGTAGAAATCTCTGGCATCTTCGATGGTAGTAGCAGTGATGTCAGAGTCCCAGCCTACTACAGGGCGGCCATAAGGATGTGCGGTATAAGCCACGGCTAAAAACTCTTCTACCAATCGGCCTACCGGGCTTGATTCGGTACGCATTCGTCGTTCTTCACGAACTACTTCTTTTTCTACGTAAAACTCGCGGAAAGTAGGATTCTTGAAACGATCGGCTTCCAGGTTAAACCATAACTCCGCCCGGTTTGATGGCAGGCTGTAAAAATAGTTGGTAAAGTCGGCCCCGGTTGAAGCATTAAGTCCGCTGCCCCCGTTGCGTTCAATAATCTGGGAAAACTCATTATTGACTACATACTGCTTGGATTCTTCCTGCAGCTGCTCAAATTCAGCCCATTTTTCCTCCATGATGGAAGAATCAGGATTTGAACTGTACTTTTCAGCCAGCCATTCTTGGTAAGCTTGATCCATGGCTGCGATAACTTTTTTCTCTTCTTCCCAGTTTGTGGTGCCAATATAGTGCGTACCCTTAAAGGCCATATGCTCAAATATGTGAGCTATGCCTGTGTTCCCCACCGGTTCGTTTGCTCCACCCACATCTACATGAGTGTAAAAGCTGGCTACGGGTGCATCGTGTCTCTCTATAACGATGAAGTGTAAGCCATTATCTAATGTGAACTCGGTTACTTTGTCTTCAAACTCTTCCAGATACTGCGCCTGAGCAGGGGCAAAAAAAGCACCCATAATCAGAAGCAAAAGGAAGGTCCCCATAAACGTTCTTGTGTTATTTTTCATAGCGTTTAAGCAATTAGTGAAAGGTTATTATGTGATGAAAAAAATGGTGCATTTAACATTATTTAGCAAACCTGGGAGAGAATTCTTTGAGTGGCAGCCCTTGTTTGGATGGCCCTTGTGATTCATCCGTTCGGGAGAGTTCCATAACATAAGATACATGTGTAGGATTATAGTATCGTTTTTGGAAATACACTTTTTTGTTGCCCGTAGTTCGCGAGCACCTATCTATCTCCAGTACGGCATCGCCTTCGGATAGTTTCAAATGTTTAGAAATAAATTTGTTAGCATTGGCCGCAGTAATTCTGTAGCTGCCTGCGTTGATCGGGATCTCATATTTCTCTTCAATAATGTTATAGATGGTTTGAGTAGTCAGGTCCTCATCAAAAAGCAGTTGACCATAGCCGGGAGGTAGCCAGGTAGTATCAAAAGCTATAGGTTTACCACTGCCCAGCCGAACACGGTCAACTTGTATTAGCTTCATGTCGGGACGGATGTCCAGGATTTCATTCACTTCTTTTATAGGATCCACTTTTTTGAGTTCTATCAACCTGGAACTGCTTTGTAATCCAGCCTGACGCATGTCTTCAGCGAAATCGGTAAGGCGCACCAAATTGCTTTTATAGTTTTGATTACTCACAAAGGCGCCCACACCTTGCTTACGGTAGATGAAGCCATCGTTCTCCAGGTTTTGAAGTGCATGGCGCACAGTGACGCGGCTTACTTTGAAATAATCACACAGTCTTTTTTCCGAAGGAAGCTTCTCTCCGGGCTCATAATTGCCTTCGGTGATTTCTTTGTGCAAATGTTGCTTAACTTGCTCGTGTTTAGATGCTTGTTGTTCCATGTTATGCGGGTTCTTTTATGGGGACAGTTAAGGCGTATCAAAACGCCACTGCATGAAATCCCGTTAATACTATTAATGCAGAGATTTAAGATGCATTTCTGCTATGCCACAAAATCCGGTTTTCAATACAACTGAATATACTTGTTATAACATGTTGTTACAAATCAATAAGCTCTTTTATCATTGAAGCGAAGAAAAAAATGAACGAACAATTTAAAACTAAAACATACTGATGGACATTCTTTATCAACCGATGCCCTGGTACGTTGCCGGGCCCATTATTGGCTTAACGGTGCCGGTTCTTCTCATTCTGGGAGGGAAAATGTTTGGCGTGTCTGCCAATCTACGGCATGCCTGTGCGGCCTGTAATTTCGGCAATGTTGAATTTTTTAATTACGATTGGAAGAAAGCCGGCTACTGGAACCTGACTTTTTTGATTGGTTCGGTAATAGGTGGATTTCTGGGCGGATATGTATTTGTGAATCCTGACCCCATTGACCTGGCAGCTTCTACTATTTCAGATTTACAAGCACTGGGCATAACCGATTTCAGTGGTTTTGTGCCAAATGATCTGATCTCATGGGAAGCCCTGGGCACTCCAGCCGGACTCACCGTATTAATATTAGGTGGTTTTATGGTAGGCTTTGGTGCCCGTTATGCCGGCGGTTGTACCTCCGGACATGCCATATCGGGTTTGTCTGATTTGCAGCTGGCTTCACTGACGGCCGTGATTGGTTTCTTCATTGGCGGCTTGCTAATGACCTATCTCATTTATCCACTCATACTGTAATCGAAAAGAACATCACCATGAAATTTTTTGAATATCTCAAATACTTACTGATCGGATTAGCCTTCGGATTTGTGTTGATCAAATCTGAGGTGGTATCCTGGTTTCGAATTCAGGAAATGTTCCGGTTCGATTCCATACACATGTACGGGATTATTGGCCTTGCTGTAGTAGTTGGCATCATCTCGGTACAGATTATCAAACGTAAAAACATAAAAGACAACAAAGGGAACCCAATTACTATTCCGCCCAAGGATGCTTCACAATGGAAGCGATACATCATCGGCGGAAGCATATTTGGTCTGGGTTGGGCATTGTTAGGGGCCTGCCCGGGACCAATGTTTGCCCTGCTGGGCAGTGGCATCACGGTAATGGTTGTTCCCATTTTGTCAGCAATTGCAGGAACCTACGCTTATGGTTTGCTTAGAGATTCTTTACCTCATTAATGACAGGGAAGAATTCAGAATCCAGGAGTCAGAACTCAGAAGAGATGATTCTGAATACTGAGTTCGGGGTTCTGAATTCCAAGAATATTTAATAACACAACACAGGAGAAAACTCATGTATTTCAAACAATTCTTTGACGACAAGTTAGCACAGTACGCATATATGATCGGATGTCAGGCCAATGGAACAGCGGTGATAATCGATCCTATGCGTGACATTGATCAATATATTGAACACGCAGCCAGCCAAAACCTTACGATTGTCGGGGCCGCTGATACACACATCCATGCTGATTACATTTCCGGACTACGGGAATTTGCCGAACGAGGTGTGAAAGTGTATGCCTCAGACGAAGGCGATAAAGACTGGAAGTATGAATGGCTGAAAGACAGCGACTACGAGCACGAGCTGCTTAATGACGGCGATGAATTCAAAATTGGCAATATCACCATTAAAGCATGGCACACGCCAGGGCATACTCCCGAGCACCTGAGTTATTATATCACAGATGGTGCGGCTGCCGATGAGCCTATGGGTATTGCCACTGGTGATTTTGTTTTTGTAGGTGATGTAGGTCGCCCTGATTTGCTTGAATCTGCAGCGGGACAAAAAGATGTAATGGAGCCTTCAGCCCGTACGCTTTTTAAATCTGTTGAAGATTTCAAAAACGTACCCGAGTACCTGCAGATCTGGCCGGGGCACGGAGCCGGAAGTGCTTGCGGAAAAGCTTTGGGAGCAATCCCTGAAACTACCGTTGGCTATGAGCTGCGCTACAATGCATCTATAAAATCAGCTACTTCTGAAGATGACTTTGTGAACTTTATTCTGGAAGGTCAGCCGGAACCGCCGTTATATTTTGCCCGCATGAAGCGAGATAACAAAACCGGCCCCAAAGTGCTTAAAGGACTACCTAAGCCTAAACATCTCACCTTAAAAGAGCTTGGCAAACTTGCAGGTGATACCGAAGTAGCGGTACTTGATACACGTGAAAGAGACGCTTTTGCCGATGGTCATTTACTAGGCTCTTTGTTATCCCCATTGAATAAGGCTTTTAACACAGTGGCCGGCTCGTACATCACTGAAGATGAGGCCATTTACCTGGTAGTTGAGGAGCATAGATTGGATGAAGCCGTCCGTGATTTATATCGCATTGGGCTGGATAACGTGATTGGTTTTGTAACCCCAACCGACCTGGCTCATTACGCGGAACATGATGGCGAATTGGATAGCATCAAAGTAGAAACTTTCGATGATATTGATGCTTACACCGGTGAAGATGATTACCAGATCCTGGATGTGCGTAAAGCTTCCGAGTTTGCTGAAGGCAATGTGCCCGGCGCACAAAATATTGCACATACCCGCTTGCTGCCTCGCCTGGATGAAATCAACAAAGAGAAAACCCAGGTAGTGCACTGTCAGGCCGGCGGACGTTCAGCCGTAGCATCAGCATTCTTAAAACGCAACGGCTACGAGGTAATCCTGATTGACGATGCTTTTGAAAATTATAAGGAAAAGGCCGGCGCTACGGCCTGATTGAGTGAGAGATTGACAAGTGGGGCGAAAAATTTGCTTTGCCTCTGCTTGCAATCAATGATCACAAATCTGTTAAAGACAAAATTCATACCCCGAAAACCCAACCTGCCGGAAGATGAAAGGTCCGGTGGGTGTTAAAAACAAGAACATTGACTAAAGGGATGGCGGGTAAATGGGGAAAGTATGGCTAGAAATGAGCAGAATAACCATAATTGTATCTCTTATTCGAAAGAACTTCCCCAAAACCCACCATTCAAAATTCACTTAATGCTATGAACTCCAAGTCATCTATAACCAAATATATTCCGATCCTGGATTGGTTAAAATCCTATTCCGGAGACGATGCCAAAGGCGATATCAATGCCGGTATCACCGTTGGTATCATGTTAATCCCGCAGGGAATGGCCTATGCCATGCTGGCCGGATTGCCACCGATCTATGGGTTATATGCTTCTATTGTCCCGCTGATTTTGTATGCCATTTTTGGCACCTCGAGGCAGCTGGCTGTAGGGCCGGTAGCCATGGTTTCTTTATTGGTACTGGCTGGCGTGGGTGAGCTTGCTGAAGTAGGTAGTCCCCGTTTTATTCAGCTTGCCATCATGGCGGCCATGGGCGTTGGGGTGTTTCAGCTGTTGATGGGCTTGTTCAGGATGGGCTTCCTGGTGAATTTTCTATCCCATCCCGTGTTAAGTGGATTTACTTCAGCCGCCGCGTTAATTATTGGCGGTAGCCAGGTGAAGAGCATTCTTGGGATTGATATTCCCCGTACCAATTATGTGCACGAAATTGTCATCAATACTATACAGAAAATAAGTGAGATTGAGCCCTTTACCGCTTTGATTGGTTTTGGGTCTATTGCCACCATTATCCTGCTAAGAAAATGGAAGAAGACTTTTCCATCTGCTCTGGTAGTAGTAGGTCTCGGAACGATTGTTACCTATGTGTTTGGATTGCATGAATTAGGTGTGGCTATAGTAGGTCAGGTTCCAGAGGGTTTGCCAAGTTTTGAGCTAACCTCAATGAGCTGGGCTGATTTTAAGGTCATTTTCCCTACCATTCTTGTGATATCGCTGGTGGGTTATATGGAATCCATTGCTGTAGCCAAAGCCATAGCCAATAAACGCGGTTATAAAGTGGATCCGAATCAGGAATTGATTGGACTGGGCGTGGCCAATATTGGAGGGGCTTTGTTTCAAGCTTATCCCACAACAGGAGGATTTTCAAGGACGGCTGTGAATGATCAGGCAGGCGCCAGCACGGGCATGGCCTCCATTATCAGTGCGGTAATTATAGCGTTGACGGTGCTGTTTTTGACCCCGCTGTTCTATTATCTGCCCAAAGCCGTATTAGGTTCCATCATTATTGTGGCGGTAGCTGGGTTGTTTGACTCACACGAAATGAAACATCTCTGGAAAACCGACAAAAAGGACCTGTCGATGTTGTTGGTTACCTTCATTGCAACACTCTCGTTAGGCATAGAAGAGGGTATCGGTATTGGCGTAGTGCTTTCATTGGTTATGGTGATATACAACAGTACCAAACCTCACAGCACTGAATTGGGGCGTTTGGGGGAAACCAAGAACTTCCGCAACATCAACCGGTATGACAAGGCGAAAACAGAGAAGGAAATCCTGGTTTACCGCTTTGATTCAGAGCTCTATTTTGCCAATGTAGAACACTTTCGTTCCACTATTGACGAGCTGATTGCCAAGAAAGGCGAGGCTCTTGAATTGGTAGTGTTGGATGCCTCCGCGATGAACAGCGTTGATTCTACCGGCGTACATGCACTGGAAGAATTGATTAAAGATCTTGAGAAGGAAGACATCGAACTTTACTTTGCCGGCGCTATTGGTCCGGTGCGTGATAAGCTGAAGATCAGCGGCATTACCGATGGACTCAGTATCGAAAACTTCTACTTTGATGTGGCCGATGCGATCGATGCCTGGAAAAAAGGACACGAGAAAGATCATGACTATTCCCCGGTTCAAACCAATGTGTGAGAATTGATGAAATATGGCACAGTTTGTGTTATTCATCACAAGCACCACAAGACCAGTTATTTATTGTGATGATATCCACTTTAGCCTTATTTTTGCCACGCAGAAATTATCATAAACGGTAAATGAAAAGCAGCGGCCTTATGAAGAAACCGATTTTACTTGCTGGAATTTTTTTGATCGCAGGTTTTGGCCTGTTCACTCTACTTAACAATCAAACAGAAGAAAAAGGAACACAATCCATGAGCATTGATATTAGCACGGAAGAATTCAAAGAGAAGAGAGCCAATCACCCCGGAGTAATCATTGACGTACGCACCGAAGGTGAGTTTGAAGAAGGACATCTGGCGGAAGTAGATCACCAATATGATTTGATGAATGGTGATTTTAAAGCACAGCTTGATGAGTTGCCCAAAGACAAAACCTATTACTTGTATTGTCGCTCAGGCAACAGAAGTGGTCAGGCTGCGCGTATGATGAAAGATGCCGGTTTCGAAAACGTGTTTAATGTAGGTGGTTTTGAAGAGCTGGCCAAAGCAGGATTTGAAACGAAAAAATAGCCTGTTTTAACCATTGACTGAGTGGTTACTGGAACATACGGTGTACAACTATCTGGTAATCAATCATTAGCTAACCATATTTATGACCCGCAGGGCACCAAGCTTTTGCGGGTTTTTTATATCGAACTCTTTTTAATTTTTACTTCGGATAGCTTCTACCGGATTTAAGTTAGCCGCTTTCATGGCATGGAAACTTACGGTAACCATGGCAATGAGAAGTATCAACATCCCGGACCCGATGAAGATAAGGGGGAGCTGGGTAGTGATATCAAACCGGTAAGGAAAATTCTGTAGCCAGCTGTTGGCAAAATACCAGGCGACCGGCCAGGCAATTAAATTAGCCAATGCCACCAGCCAGATAAATTCTTTTGAAAGCAACCCTACGATAGAGCTGATACTGGCTCCCAAGCTTTTTCGAATGCCGATTTCCTGCCTTTTTAACTGCGCAGAATGAGAGGCCAAACCAAGCAGGCCCATACAGGCAATAATGATACACAAAATGGTAAAGCTGGTAGCCATAGAGCTCATTACGGTTTCGGTTTTATATACTTGTTCCAGTTCCTGGTCCAGGAAACGGTATTCGAAAGGATCGACATGGTTTACTTCCTCCCAAACGCTTTCTAAATGGGCAATAGCCCCGGAGGCATCCCCGCCTGCAATTTCCACAGCAGTGTATTCAATGGCTCCGAGTATACGCCGGGTATCTTCAACAACACCAATTACCAGCGGTTCAATTTCCTTTTTGATGGAGGTGTAGTTGAAATTATTGACCACACCAACCACCTGGTAGGTCTCGCGTTCATTGCTGGACGTGTAGAAGTAAAATTCATGGCCAATGGCTTCATCCGGAGATTCCAAACCAAGCCGTTGGAGCATTTTCTCATTGATGAGTACAGCACTTTCTTCATCCGTCGCAAATTCTTTGGAGAAGCTTCGTCCGGCCAGTATTTCCAGATCAAAAGTCTCCACAAAATCATGCGTCACAAATAATGCCTGGTTGGTTCCATCGGCACCCTCAACTGTACCACCTGGCACAAAACGGTAATACTCCTGTTTCTCATTTCCAATGATTTTACCAATACCGGCAACCGATTGTATTTGTGCGTTTGACAAAGCCTGCTCTTTAAAAGTGCTGAACTCCCAGGCAATCAAATTCTGTTTGGTGGGGAGTATAAGTACCTGATTTTCATCAAATCCCAAATCTTTGTTTTGGATGTATTGTAGCTGATTGTAAATCACCAGGGTGCCGATAATCAAGATCACCGAAAGGGTAAACTGAAAGGTTACCAGCGACTTGCGCAGCAAAGTTCCATTTCTGCCATTTGATCCATTGCCTTTCAATACATGCGAAGGTTTGAAGGAAGACAGGTACAGGGCAGGATAGGAGCCCGAGAATAAACCGGTTATCACAGCAAGAAGAAACAATCCCGGAATGATGTATGGATTTTGAAATAAGCTGAAAGATAAGTCCCTGTCAACGATTTCCCCGAAATAGGGTACCAGAAGGAATACGAGAGCTACGCCTACAAAAATTGATAACAGAGTGATCAGGAAAGATTCCCCAATAAACTGGTAGAACAATTGCGATCGGTGCCCGCCAAGCACTTTGCGAATGCCTACTTCGCGGCTACGTTCAGCTGAGCGTGCCGTAGATAAATTCATGAAATTAATGCAGGCAATGATCAGGATGAAGATGCCCACCGCCAGCAGAATGTTGACGTAGGTGGCGGAACCGTTGGTTGCCATTTCGTTGTCGCGGCTTGAATGCAGGTGAATATCGGTTACTGGCTGTAGCGTTATGTCTACGGTTTGGTCGGAGGGCCAGCCGGGATAGGCGTAATAATAGTTCTCTGCGATGGAAGCGAACTGCGCCTGTAAAGGCTCTATCTCTGTTCCTTCCTTAAGAAGGGTGTAGGTCCAGACTGGATTCCAGTGCCAGCTTTGATCATAATCGGGACTGCTTCCATAAATCTCATTCAGGGTAGAAAAAGAGATAAGCAGCTCGAGGTCCATGTGGGATTCTTCGGGCCAGTTGGCCATTACCCCGGTTACGGTCAGGTCTTGTATGCCGCGGTAGTTAAGTGTCTGCCCGATTGGATTCTCATTCCCAAAATATTTTTTTGCGATATCTTCACTAATCACCAGCGAAGAAGGGTTTTTCAAAGCCTCTTCCGGGTTCCCTTGCAGCATTTCAGTGGTAAAAACTTCGAAGAAAGTGGAATCCACAAAAAAGAGATTGCTTTCGGTATAAGAGAATTCTTCTTCACGGTTCAGGATGGTGTGAGTAGGTTCCTCCAGATTGTAAAAACGTACGGTTGCTTCTATCTGATCGGGATATTCAGCTTCCAGCACCGGACCAAGCAGAAAGGGCGTGCTGGCCTGATCCTCATTTTTTTCGGTAGATACAGTTGTTTGAACCAGGCGATGCAGGAGGTCGGATTTAGTATTAAATTGATCGTAACTCCATTCGTTAAACACAAAGATCAGGATCAACATACAGGTAGCTAAACCTATGGCAAGTCCCAAAATGTTGATGATGGAGTGGACTTTGTTCTTTAATAAATCCCTGATGGCAATCTTAAAATAATTCTTGTACATGGTGCGCTCTTTATATTCCCAAAGGATCGATTGTTTTCGCTAAATATTTTGTAGCAGATCCTTTAGAAAAGAGTTAAGCGACCATGAATTGTTACAAAAACTAATATTAGGATTTTATAAGGATTGCTGTTCCAGCAGAGGGAGGATACTTTCTTCAAGCAAAGTGAAAACAGGCTCTTTATAAGTGCGCCGCTGGGTAGCCCGGTCAAGAAAGGAAGTCATAACCACAACGGCATCCAGCTCAGGTATCATAAAGATATATTGGCCGCCAAATCCCCAGGCAAAAAACACTTGTTGCCCACCTACTTCACGGTTCCACCACATATACCCGTAGTTGTAGGGATTGAAGTTACTGCGGGTGTAGCTGCCAAAAGAATCGCGAACCCATTTTTTAGAAACGATGCGCTGCCCGTTGTACTCGCCGCCATTCAGCATCAGCTGACCAATTTTCAGGAGTGCTTGTGGAGTGAGCGCGAGGTTGTTGCCGCCCATGTAGTAACCCTGAGGATCGCGGTCCCAGCCACCGGGTTGAATATCCAGCGGATCGAATAAATAACGGTTGGCAAATTGTTGGGTGCTCATACCACTGGCTTTAGTGATGATTACTGAAAGCAGGTGCGAAATGCCTGTGCTATACACCATCTTGCCGCCCGGTTCTTCCGTCATGGGTTGATCAAGCTGAAACTCCACCCAGTTGTCACTGATGGCCCAGCGGCCGTAGTTGTAAAAACTGGTGGTTTCCAGTCCCGCCTGCATGGATAGTAACTGCCGGATAGTGATATTTGCTTTGACAGAATCTGGATTCTGGTCAAAATACTCCGGGAAGTAATCGTCCAATGTTTCGTCAATGGAGATTTCTCCCTGATCTACAGCAATACCCGTAAGCAGACTTATAACGCTTTTAGACGCTGATTTGATGTTGTAGGGGTGATCCGGGGTGGCGTTACGAAAGTATTCTTCACCCAGCAGATCTCCGTTTTGCTGAATGAGTACGCTGCGTAGTGAAGAAATTTCCTCAGCCTGTTCAAAAATAGATTCAAGTGAAGCCTCATTGGCAGAGCTGCTTTGGGCATACACGTCCGCAGAAATAAGACTCAGAAAAATAAAAATAGCGATGACTAACAGCCTTTGAGAGGAAACAAAACATTGCATACTTACTGTGATTGTCCTGGTTTAAGAATCGTCAGTACTAACGGGCAGAGTGTACTGATAGTTCATATTAGATATGGGTCTTATGAAGTATAGCATGTTATGATTGTTTGTAACATATTGCTATACAATGGTTAACAAGTATTATAAGCGTTCAAAAATTTCAGAAGCCA
>NZ_FXTP01000016.1 GCF_900182705.1 Gracilimonas mengyeensis
CAGGCAGAGAGTAAAGATCAAAAGCTACTTATACAACCTTTTGCCTGTTGGTAAATGTTACTCCCTCTAACATATGAGACCACTTCTTGCTTAGCAGTACGGCTTGCTTAATAGAGCTATACCAATGATCCAAACGGTTGCTTCTATATCAGTGGTCGGACGAGTTTGATCCTCTCTTTTAAGCCCCTTAGTTCGTCCGACGACTCCAGCTCACCTGACGATTGAATCTTGCAAAATGCTTTTTTGGCAATACCCCCATCATATATCATGAAAGTTATTTTTATATAACCGGATTAGTGAGATGAATACAGGCCAGAAAATTGTCCCTCTTCAGCCTGCTCCGAGCATTCGGAGGAGAGGATGTGCGGAATGAGCTTGCTCATAAAGCGAGGTAGAGGGAAGCCAAGGCCTCGAAGCGTGCCTTAAAAAAAGATATAACCACTGGCACTACCCTCTCTACGGGGGCTGCTTACAAACCGGTCTCTCCAAAGAGACAGAGGGTATGGAGCGATGGAAAACTAAGATGTACATAATTTTAACCTTTCGGACGCTATTGGCTCTAAACACGATTTTATTTTGAAAGGGATGCTGTTTTAACTACTATTCGTATAGACACTAACAAATTGACGGAGGTGTCTTATGCGATACACAACACAACTGCTACTCACCATCTCGCTGTTGTTGTTTGCAGCCTGCTCATCTACTAAAAATACGGCCGTCAAAACCGTCTTCCCGTTTACCTATCAAAATGGTGATTACACCATCACTAGTATTGTAATGCCCGAAGGAGACGGGGTTAATATGCTGGCCTATTATGAAGGTGACAACCTGGTATTCCGGGCCCGGGATAACGACATGGATGGCCTCATGGATTATGTAATAAACGGAGAAGCATCCATTGCAGAAATCAATGAAATCTACCAATATGGCATTCGAGAAGCTATACGGCTGGATAAATTCAAAACACTCAAATCACTGCGTAAATATGAATTCGCAGCCAATGGAAACCGGTTCACTATACATACTTATGGTTTCCTTAATGATGAGGTGTATAATGAATTTACCATTGCTGATACCACCGGTATAACCCTTGCCATTTGGTTAGACATCCAGGCCAACGGGGAATTGACCGATATCAAATTTGGAGAATTCCCATGGGATCAGGCCCAAAAATTCTACACCCTTGTGCTTAATAGCGGATTACAAGCCGATAGAATTACTGCAGCCAACGATAAGATGGTGGTGAAACGAACCAAACCTTAAAAGCTAACGAAAGCCCGGTTGTATTGAGCATCCGGGCTTTCTTATTTTGATTGTGCGGAAGGCTTACTCATCCAGGATGAAGATTTAAAGACAAAAGTGGGTTTTTTCAAAAATCTACCCAACGTTTGGTCATTGCGAGGGCTGCAGCGATAGCACAGCCCGTGGCAATCTTTTTAATCTTAGCAACTCCTTCTCCAACGCCCCGTTGTTACATATCCCAAGCGGTTTTAAAGAGATTGCCGCGTCGTTACGCAACCCAAACTTACCTTATGCATCATAATCTCCTCGCAAAGACGGTGTTTTTTACTTGATAAAAGTGGTATTCAAAAATTCACCCGACGCCCGGTCTGCCCATCACAGAGCTGTCAGCTTCTTCATGGTGTTGCCCGCTTTTGGGCAAACTAATGGCTCAGAATAACTCTATATATGAATAATAGATTTTTTAGAAATACTGAAATTCCGCACACCCTTCCCTTTCATTTAAGTTTTTATTTTCGATTAAAACTGTGATTTACTTATACTCATGCTCGGGATTTAACAATTAATAAACCGGGTTATGAAACTTACGCTTTCCAATATTTCTAAAACGTATAAGAACGGGGTAAAAGCCCTTGACGATGTTACCATCGAAATTGAATCGGGCATGTTTGGGCTTTTGGGCCCCAACGGCGCCGGGAAATCTACACTGATGCGTACCATTGCCACTCTTCAGGCTCCCGATACGGGTTCTGCCTTTCTGGATGACATCAACATTCTTGAAGACAAACAAAGTCTTCGAAAAGTGCTGGGGTATTTGCCGCAGGAATTTGGGGTGTATCCCAAAATGTCGGCCGAAGACCTGCTGCATTATTTTGCCCGGTTGAAAGGAATTGCCAACAGTGCTCAGCGTACGGAAATGGTGAACACCGCCCTCGAAGTCACCAACTTACTCGAAGTAAAAAACAAAAGCGTAGCCGGATATTCGGGAGGAATGAAGCAGCGTTTTGGAATCGCCCAGTTGTTGCTGAACGACCCAAAACTCATCATCGTAGATGAACCCACGGCCGGACTCGATCCCTCCGAGCGCCATCGCTTTCTGAATGTATTGCGGGAAATTGGGACCAATCACATCGTCATTTTTTCTACTCATATTGTGGATGATGTGAAAGAACTCTGTACCGATATGGCCATCATGAATGGCGGGCGGATTCTGAGTCATCACACCCCAAAAGAAGCGGTAGAAGCACTGGACGGACAAATCTGGACGAAGGTCATCCAGCGGGATGAACTGGAAGCTTACGAGAAACAATTTAACCTCATCTCTTCCAACTTCAACCAGGATAACACACTGAATATTCGTGTGCACGGAACCGAGCAGCCGGATGAAACCTTCGAAGCCAAGGCACCCGATCTGGCGGATGTATATTTCGTGACCCTTCGCGAAGAGAAAGAAGTTGTAGCTGCTTAATCCATCATTTCGTTCACTATGTTTTATTCCATTTTTTCTTTTGAGATTCGGTACTGGCTACGCCAAACTTCCTTTTATGTATATGCCGGATTCATGTTTGCCCTCTCCTATTTTGTGATGATCAGCGCGGCGGGCATTTTTGAAAGCCTCACAGTTAGCATTAATACGCTCACCATTGTTAATTCTCCGATTGCCATCAACGGCTTACTGAACGAGATGGGCATTATTCTCTATTTCTTCCTGCCGGCCCTGATTGGCGGAACCATCTACCGCGATTACAAACACCACATGCACTCGGTGTTGTATTCCTATCCCTTCACCAAGTGGGAATATTTATTGGGTAAGTTTATGGCCGGACTTACGGTTTCTACCCTGGTGATGATGGCTGCGGCTTTAGGCATTATTCTCGGAACCATTACCCCGGGCACCAATCCTGATCTCCTCGGCCCTTTTAACCTGATGAATTATGTACAGCCGTTTTTGTATTACCTGATTCCCAACATGATCTTTTTCGGGGCGATGGTATTTGCGATCGTTGCCTTTACCCGGAATGTCAACGTGGCCTTTATTATAATCCTGACTTTCTTCCTGATCCAGATTTTTGCGCAAAACCTAACATCTGATCTGGATAATAAATACCTGGCGGCCCTGCTCGATCCGTACGGAGGTGAGGCAAATGCCTACTATACCGAATACTGGACCGTTTTTGAACAGAATGAAAATCCGCTCCCCTGGGGTGAAGTGATCCTCTACAACCGCCTCATTTGGGGCGGACTCGGACTCGTTATCTTTGGCCTGGTCTACTGGGGATTCAGTTTCACACAACAAGCGTTCAGCTTCAACTTCTTCAAAAAGAAAAAGGGAGAGGCCGTTACGAAGAAGAACTTCGGCAGCATCCTCACGGTGAACATGCCTAAAATAGACATGAATTTCTCCTTTGTTGAGAACCTGAAGTTATCGTGGCAACTCGCCAAGGTTGATTTCAAATACATCGTAAGTGGCTGGGCATTCATCATTATTGCACTGATCGGCTTGCTAATCTCGCTGACTGTAATCTTAATTGGAGGTGAAATTTATGGCACTGATACCCTCCCCGTCACCTGGCAAATGCTTGAATTGCCCGGTACCTTCTTTAGTCTGTTCATTAACATTTTGACTTTTTTATACGCCGGAATGCTCATTCATCGTAGTCGCGGCGAGAACATGGATCAGCTGATTCACGTAACTCCCACCGCCAATTGGACCATCTTGTTTTCCAAATTCCTGGCGCTCGTGCTCATGCAGATGGCCCTGCTTTCTATCATAATGATTGCCGGACTCGGAGTGCAGATCTTCAATGGATATTACAATTTCGAGATCGGGCAATACCTCTTTGATCTCTATGCCATTTCACTGATCCACGTGGTCATCTGGGGACTCTTCTCTATTTTCATGCACAGCCTGTTCAAGAATTACTACATCGGGTTTATTCTGTTGCTGGTGATTTCCATCGGCATTACCTTTTTGGGTGAAATTGGGATTGAGCAAACGGTCTTCAAATTCAACCAAGCACCGGGCACAGGCTATTCTGATATGAACGGATACGGACGGTCACTGGCTCCGTACTTTGTGTATAAAGGCTATTGGCTGCTGCTCTCTATTGCACTTTATGTGCTTGCGATTGTGCTGTTCCGAAGAGGATTACCGGGAAATTTCAAAGAGCGCATTCAGAATGCCAAAGAAGCCTTCACCCCGAAACTGAAGCTTATTTTCACGATCTCACTGATTGGATTTTTGGGCATGGGTACCTGGATTTATTACGTGAATAACATCAAACACGAATATATTTCATCCCAGGAATGGGAAAAACGAACGGCTGATTTTGAGAAGAACTACGGCCACTTCCGGGATATTCCACAACCCCGCATTGTATCCAGCACTATCGACCTGGACCTGTATCCGGAAACCCGGAATTTTGAAGTGGCCGGAACGTACATCCTGGAAAATAAAACCTCCTTCCCGATCGACTCCATCCATATCGACCATAACAATTATATCAGTGTGTTTGATTTTGATCGGGATTTCGAGCTAGTGCTGGAAGATGATTCCATGAATTACGACATCTACCAACTGGCCGAACCGCTTATGCCCGGTGACTCGGTGTTGTTTACCTTCGCACTTTCAAATGAAGAAAACGAGATCCTGGAAAATGAGTCGCCCGTGCGATATAACGGGACCTTCATCAACAACTCTATTTTCCCGAGAATTGGCTATCAGGAATCTGCGGAATTGAGTGGCCGTGAAGCCCGGGATCGCTACGGATTGCCCGAGAAACCGCGCATGCCCGCCATTACCGACAGCGCCGCCCGCATGGATAATTACATCTCCAGCGATGCCGACTGGATCGATTTTGAGGCCACGATTTCCACTTCCCCGGAACAAACGGCCATTGCTCCCGGCTATCTTCAGGATGAATGGGAAGAGGACGGACGGCGCTATTTCCATTACAAAATGGACAGCACCATCGTGAATTTCTATTCCTTTATTTCTGCGGAGTATGAGATAATGCAGGACACCTGGAATGATGTAAATATCCAGATCTTCTATCATCCCGACCACACCTACAACCTGGATTACATGATGGAAGGCGTGAAGAAGTCGCTGGATTATTACACCGAAAACTTCAGTCCGTACCAGTTCCGGCAGCTGCGCATCATCGAGTTTCCACGAACCGGAGGAAGTTTTGCGCAGTCGTTTGCCAACACGGTTCCTTATTCTGAAGCCGTGGGTTTCATCGCCGATGTGGATACGACCGCCGAAGATGCGGTGAATTATCCGTTTAGCATAACCGCTCATGAGGTGGCGCATCAGTGGTGGGCGCACCAGGTGATTGGCGCGAATGTGCAGGGTGCCACCATGTTGTCTGAAAGTCTCTCGGAATACAGCGCGCTGAAAGTGTTGGAAAAGGAATATGGCGTGCACCAAATGCGGTATTTCCTGAAGGATGCACTGGATAGCTACCTGACTGGCCGCACCATGGAATCGCAGCGTGAACTGCCGCTGATCTACAACGAAAATCAGCAATACATTCATTACAACAAAGGCTCGCTGGTGTTTTATGCGCTGGGTGATTATATCGGAGACGACAAACTCAATGCCGCCCTCAGCGATTACATTGACGATGTCGGGTTTCAGGAGCCGCCGTACACCACCTCCCTGGAGTTGCTGGAATACCTGAAAGCTGCCACGCCGGATTCGTTGCAATACCTTATCACCGATATGTTTGAGACCATCACGCTGTACGACAATCGCGTGGAAGATGCATCCTATACGGAAGTAAACGACAGCACTTATGAAGTCAACATGACATTGCAGGCTGCGAAATACCGAACGGGAGAAACGGGGGAACGTATTTACAAGAATGAGGCGGGTGACAGTCTTTCCGTAGAAATTGAAGGCCGCCGCCGGCCGGTGCAATCCCTCCCGCTTCGCGACTGGATTGAGGTAGGCGTATTCGGCACCGATTCCCTGGGCAACGAAACCGTGCTCTATCTCGAAAAACGAAAATTCACGGACATCCTGAACGAAATTACCATCACGGTAGATAAGAAACCGACGTCCATTGGCATCGATCCATATAACAAACTGATTGATACGATTTCTAATGATAACCGGAGACCGCCTTCGCGGGGAGATGAGTAGGTGAATCTGATTCGGTGGGATATAATACGAACCGCTTAGGCGAACGATGGTTGGGGTAAAATCTCAAAAAAATCACATTATGCGAATAAGAAGGTGCGAGGAAAGGTGTTTTTGGCTCGTTCGCCTTAATAATACCATCGTTTGAATAATATTATGTTAGCTGTAAAACTAAATTCATCTAGAAACAAATATGGAAATTGGGTATAGCATTCTTTTAAGAGAAACACTTAACGCTGAAGGAATAGAATACAAAGATTGCGAATATTTTCAGGTTGTCTGTCCAATTTGTAAAGAGCCAGTATTTAAGGTGACGAGAGAGTTAGAAGAAAAGACAACTCATTATTTGTCACATTATAAAGAAGATTCAGAAGAAATTGATGAAGAAAGGTGTGAACTGAGAGTTAAAAAGCTTACGGAAGAAAAAATTAAGACCCAAAATTCTAATTCTAGAGATCAAAAGCTCAAGTTTTTTCTTTCCGTTTTAAGAGAAACTATTGAGGAAAATGAATATCAGGGAAATGACCCCAAAAAAGTTACCCGATTGTTCTTGAAATTAGAGAAATCCAAACCACTCAATTTCTTAAGAGAGCAAACTTATGATTATTCCTCTGAAAATTTAGGAACTTTGTCAAAAGAGGAAATGATGGGCTTTTTTGATGATTATGTAAATGATTTTAAAGAAATATCAGGTGGCTTTCCCGAAACATTATTTTCAATAAAATTACAAAAAGAAATTTCTTACGATATTTGGAAGCATCTTCTTTCAAAAAAAGCAGAAGAAAACTACTATTTTTTATTTAATCACTCCTATTTTTTCTTGATGAATAGATTGGAAAATGCAAGGAACACCAGAGGTTTACATGAATGGGAGAATGTTTTACTAAATAACATGGATAGACTTATTGAGGCCAGTCGATCCAAATCAGAAAAAATATTTCGCCAGTTAATGGAATATGATGTTTCACAGCCTTTTGCTATTGAAAACTCAAAGCTTTTTAGCAAAATGGTTTCAGAAATCACTCATGAAATGTTAGGTACATTATTACGTGTACCATATTTTGAACTCTTAAAAGAAGGGTACAAAAAGTCTGCCACTAATTAATCAAAGATTTTACATCTAACCCGCGCATTAAGCGGACACGCCTCGCCAGGACTTGCTTCTTTCTGGCTTTTTAACTCTCCGTTCATTATTTAATAAATTAACTTTTCTACTCGTTACGGCGCTCCGCTCCGTAATGCCAACCGGAGGCCAGCTTCGCGCGAGGATGAGTAATCGAGATCAGCGTTCAAAGATTGCTTTAGAGATTCTTTTTGTTCAAATTGTTGAGCCTAATTAAATGCAATAATCATGGAAGACACGCTGATTAAAGAAATATCGCGCCTCAATAAGAATGAGAAAATAAAGTTGGTAGAAGCCCTGTGGGATTCAATAGCTTCTGACCCTGAGGATGTTGCGGTTCCGGAACATCACAAAAGTATTCTGGAAGAACGATTGAAAACCCTTGATGAAGATACAGCAAATGGAAAACCATGGGATCAAATCCGAACAGAATACCTGTAGATCGTGGATAAAACACTCATTCTTACCCCACGGGCAGAGAGAGAGACTTCAAGGATGCTCATGATTGGTACGAAGATCAGAATCCTGGATTGGGGAAAGAATTTGCCCGATGTGTAGATGTAAAGTTAAATTCCGTTTTTCGTACTCCTCACCACCACCAAGTTGTTTATAAAGATATAGTGCGAAGGGCTTTAGTCGACAGATTTCCTTTTTCGATTTATTTTGTAGATCAAAAAGATGCTATTTCGGTGTTTGCAATTTTACATCAGCATCGAAACCCTGAATCTTGGAAATCGCGTGTGTAAATTTCCGGGCTGCGAATGTCTTGCAGTCGTTACGGTGCCCTACTACGTAATGCCAACCGGGGGCTCTTCCTCAAACTATTTGCCTGATCTGAACTTTTAGCCATTATACTCCTCCCCTTCTCCTTTCGTTTTAAAAGTGTCCCAGATTAAGTACATTCAAGCATGTCTGAAAAAGAACTCATAAAAAAAATCAAGAAACTTCCCTCTGAAGCACAACAAGAAGCGGCGGATTTTGTCGAATTTCTAACTAAAAAGTATCTTCAACAATCAGAAGAAACTGATTTATCTGAAAAAAAATCCATTCTGGAAAGTTCATTTCGGGGAATGTGGAAAGATCGGGAAGACATGCAGGATAGCACAAAATGGGTTCGGGAACTTAGGAAAAGCCGTTTTTCTGACTGACCTGTTCTATGGCTACACTCATACTTATTGACACAGACATTCTCATCGACTTTAGCTTGGACAAGCCTGCTGCTATTCAAACAATGGCCAATCTTGAAGATAAATTCTTACTCAGCATAAGCGTTATTACCGCCATGGAACTGTATTCCGGATGCAGAAGCAAGAAAGACTTAAAGAAAGTGGATGAATTACTTTCAGATATTCACGTAGAATTTGTTACTAAACCGATCTCCCAAACAGCATTTGAGCTGATGAAAATGTTTAGATCCAGTCATGGGGTGGAGATAAATGATATGCTGATCGCCGCCACTTCTTTAGACTTGGAAGCAAAAATAATCAGTAAAAACCAAAAGCATTATAAGTTCTTACCAAATATAGATCTTCTCGAATATTCGTTAATCGGAGTATAATCTCTTTAAAACAATTAAGAAACCAATCTACCTCTAATGGATTGGACGGCTCTGTGACCTTCTCCGGTGCTTATCCTCGTTACGGCGCTTTGCTCCATAATGCCAACCGGAGGCTCTGCCTCAAACTATTTGCTTGGTCTGAACTTTTAGCCTCATCACTTGTGCCAAGCCCATTATGCTACCTATTCCAAAAACTTGATAATATGTACGGAATGGCGTACGTTTTTAATGAGTGATTAACCAACCAATTTTTCACCATGAAAACATTAACAGCTACTCAAGCTCGCAAAGATATATATAAATTATTGGACGAAGCGTCTGATACGCACGAACCAATCCAAATTACCGGAAAACGATCGAATGCTGTTTTGATCAGTGAAGATGATTGGCGGTCTATTCAAGAAACGCTCTACCTTAGTTCCATTCCCGGAATGCAAGAATCTATTGTTGAAGGAATGAATACACCTCTTGAAGAAACCGAAGACGATCTCGACTGGTGAGCAGGTACAAACTCGTTTATACTAAACAAGCAAAAAAGGATGCCAGGAAAGCCGCTTCCTCCGGTTTAAAACCCAAGATCGAAGACTTGTTGGAGATTATTAAAGAAAATCCTTTTGAAGAATATCCTCCTTATGAAAAATTGGTCGGTAAGTTGGAAGGAGCTTACTCGCGGAGAATCAATATCCAGCATCGCTTAGTGTATCAAGTCTATGAAAAAGAGAAAGTTGTCAAAGTAATCAGAATGTGGACTCATTACGATTAATCGGTAGCTTAATCAAACCGTTTTAACCTCGTTCCCAACCACCCGGTTGGGAATGCCTTAGTGGACCACCCGGTCCGAGTAGATGATCGTTGATCTATCGGCAACTTACACGGCATTTAACAGGGAGGCTGACATACTGTTGGTTCCTGAAAGGCGTGGTCTCCAACTTTCCCTCCTTACATTGACCCTGAATGTCTAACCACGGAAATAACGCCCCGAAAAAACTACTTTCAAGGCACTGACAAGCCTCCTGTTTCTCCTTCCGTATTCATTTCAATGATAGTATATTTTGTGTTTAGGTATCTCTTATAAGATGAGATTAGTATGTAACATAACGTGAGTTCGATATAAAACCCGTCATTGCGAGGTATTCAGCGACCGTATGGGAGCAAATACCGTGGCAATCTCCCGGATAATGCCTCTGAGCGTTGGTGGGAGATCGCTTCGTCGGTACGCATAATAATCTTATGCACATAAATGGGCTCCTCGCGATGACCAGCCTTTTTTTGCGTAATTCTTATGTCGAACTCACGTTAACATAGATTACCTTTTCAAACGAAACGGAGTCATTTAAGATATCCCACCTCACACAAACATTATTTTCAGCCTAAGTTATAATTTGTGATTTATGAATCCATTGAACGCAGCTTTCAGATCTCTACCTGTTTTCCTTGTCCTCTCACTAATGATGATCCTGTCCGGAATGGGGGAACATGCATTGCATGCCCAACAAAACACCGAAGGTCCCGACTGGGAGAATCCGTCGGTGATCAACATCAACACGGAGCCTCCTCGTACTGAACTGACGCCCTACGCTTCTTTTGAGCAGGCACAAAAGGAAGGTGCTTCAAGCCTGGTGCGCTCCCTGAACGGGAAGTGGCGGTTTAACTGGTCGCCAACCCCGGAGGAGCGTCCGATCGATTTTTATACACCTTCCTTTGATGTGAGCAGCTGGAATCATATCCAGGTGCCCGGCAACTGGCAAACCCAGGGCTTCGGCAAAGCGATTTATACCAATATCACCTACCCTTTTGCGGTGGATACGCCTAAGGTGACCTCCGAACCGCACGTCCAGTATACCAGCTTTGAGCTGCGTAATCCCGTGGGCAGCTACCGCCGCACGTTTTCCATCCCCAACCACTGGGACGGTAAACAGGTTTACCTACATTTCGGCGGCGTGAAGTCAGCGATGTATGTGTGGGTGAACGGGGAAAAAGTGGGCTACAGTCAGGGCAGCTTTACCCCGGCTGAGTTTGACATCACCGAGTATCTACAGGAAGGAGAAAACACGCTGGCCGTGGAAGTCTACCGATGGTCGGACGGCAGCTACCTCGAGGATCAGGATATGTGGCGGCTGAGCGGTATCTTCCGGGATGTTGACCTCATTGCACGCAACCAGACCCACCTGCATGACTCCTTCCTAAAAACAGATCTGGATGAAAACTACGAGGATGCCACCCTCGAGATCGATTATACCCTGCGAAACACCGGCAGCGGAAATGCCCGGAATTACAAGATCGAAACCCTGGTATATGATCCCGAAGGCAACTTGCTGCAGAATAGTGAATCGGGATTGCGCGCAGAAGTAGGCCGGCTGGCTGCGGGAGAGATAACGACTGTCACCCGGAGTTTGCAGGTCGAAAGTCCCGAACTTTGGACCGATGAAACACCGACACTGTACCAGGCAGTCATCCGTGTACTCGATGGGAAAGACAACCTGATTGAAGCCATACCCTGGCAGTTTGGATTCCGTGAGGTGGAAAAGAAAAATCAGCGCCTGTTTGTAAATGGACAGGAAGTGAAGGTAAAAGGCATGAACCGGCATGAGCATCATCCACACATGGGGCGTTATGTGGACCGGGCCACGATGATCAAGGATATCAAGCTGATGAAACAGGCCAACATCAACCTGGTGCGTACCGCTCACTATCCCAACCGAACCGAGTTTTACCGGCTCGCCGATCAGTATGGCCTGTACGTGATGGATGAAGCCAACCAGGAATCGCACCACTTCGGTCATGGCAACGAGATGATGGGCGTGCCTCCCATGTGGAAAAAGGCGCATGTTGACCGCGGCGTGTCGATGGTAGAGCGCGACAAGAACTACAGCAGTATCATTATGTGGTCGATGGGTAACGAAGGCGGCGCGGGCCCCAACCTGAGGGCCATGCGTGAGGCGATGGAGGCGATCGATGACACTCGAATAATCTACTACCACGAGCAATCGGATGTTTCCGATATGCTGGATGTCGATTATCCCTATCCCGAAACGCTGAAGGAAGCAGCCGAAAACAACCCCAACGAGAGTATTTTGGTGCGTGAATATGCGCATATGATGGGGAACTCCGGCGGTAATATGAAGGAGTATATGGAGGTTATTTACGATAAGCCGAACGTCATGGGTGCGGCCGTCTGGGACTTGGTAGACCAGGCGCTGGCAAAAAAGAAAACAGGGCGCCCTCTTCATTATGCAGGAGACCCCACGCGCCTGACCCTGAATGACAACGAAACCTGGGCCTACGGCGGTGATTTCGGTGACGTACCCAACGATGGAAATTTCAGTCTTAACGGTTTGGTCGGTGCCGACAGGGTACCGCATCCGCATTACTACGAATTGAAGTACGCTTACCAGGATGTCTGGTTCGAGGGTGAGGATCTCCAGCAGGGCCGTGTTGAGCTGATCAACCGCTACGATTTCACGAATCTGGACCAATTTGAGTTCCGGTGGCAACTAAGCCAAAACGGGCAAAGCTTTGCAGGTGGCGTGATCGATGACCTGAGATTGGAACCCCATGAGCGTGCTGTAATCGATGTCCCATATCCTGCAAACTGGCAAGACCGGGAAGGCGAAATAACCCTGGAGCTGTCGGTGCATCTGAAAGAGGACAAACAATGGGCAGAGTCGGGTTTTGCGGTAGCTGAGGATCAGTTTGTGGTTCGTGAATATGATTATCCGGAGCTTGGTGCTACCGGAGAAAACGAAATTGAGATGGAGGAAACCGACTCCCGGATTTCACTGACGCTACCTGATGTTGAGCTTACCTTCGACCGCACCAACGGATCGCTAACAAGCTATCGCGTCAAAGGCGAGGAGTACCTGGAGCATGCCCTCGAGCCCTACTTTTGGAAGCTGCCCAATGACAACCAGAAAGGGAGTCAGTATATCCAGCGGCTGGGTGCGTGGAAATATGCGGCTCAGAACCGAACGCTTAAAGACGTCTCCGTCAATGAATCGGATAGCCGCTTGGAACTCGTATTTGATTTTACCTTACCGGTAGGGAATGCGGACTATCAGCTCCGATACGTACTTAGCAATGAGGGTGCGCTGCAGGTTCAGGCCGATTACCAGCCGGGCGAAGGGGAAACTCCGCTGATACCAAAGTTCGGTATGCGATTGGCACTGTCAAAAGATTATGATACGATTGAGTGGTACGGGCGTGGCCCAATCGAAAATTACCAGGATCGAAAGCATGCGTCACATCTCGGCATCTACCAGCTGGCCCTGGATGAGTTTGTGGTTCCGTATATCGCTCCTCAGGATAATGCAAACCGTACCGATACTCGTTGGATCGTCTTCAAGAACAGCAGCGGGAAGGGGCTGAAAGTTAAGGGTTTGCAGGCCCTCTCATTCCGTGCCTGGCCCTATATGGAACAGGATCTGGAGCGAGCTGAACATAACCACGAACTGCCCGACAGCGACTTTATCAACGTGAACCTTGACCTGAAAGTCCACGGCGTGGGTGGGGTCAACAGCTGGGGCAAGCGCACCCTGCCGCAGTATACCATCGACGGCAACCAGCCTTATAATTATGGGTTTATTCTAGAGCCGGTTGAGTAGCGGTTATTCGCAAATCGTTAATCGAAAATCGGTCTATCGAAATTCTATTGGAATCAGCATTCAGCTGATTCAAGGTTTCTATGAGTTGTAAGTGAAGAGTCTTTTGAGGCAGAGAGATAATATTCTGCAGATTGTTGATTGACCGGTTAGCGATCTGCGAGCGGCGAACTAAATAATCCTGCTAATCCTAAAATCCCGTTAATCATGGTTCAAACAGAATAAACTTAAGCGACTTTACAACGGACCCTATCTCTGCTCCTTTCCCTCCGGCTCACTTATAACGCATTTTTTCTTTGGCCGCGCCGCAGGGCAAGGGGACGCTTTGGTGACAATCTCCTTCTAATTCAAAAATCTTCCGTTTGCGGTGAAGAACTCTTTCTTCCGAGCTGATAAGCGGTAACCAACAGATAGACGATTAATCGATAGACCGATTTGCGAGTGGCGATTATTAATTCCTGTTTCAACCTCATTCCGGAGCCAGGTAAAGTGTTAAAAATGGCCTTCGAATTTCCTACCCTCTACAATCCTGCACCAGATACTCCCTAAATGTTGCCTAAGCCCGAATTTCCGTTATATTGATGGTATAACATCCTAACGGTATAGCTATGAAATTCTTCCTTGCCTTCCTGATATTTCTCTCATCAGCCGCAATTACGGGTCCTGAAGTGTATAACTTCAAGCTCAAAAACCTGGATAACCAGACCGTTTCCTATGAAGAATTAAAGGGCGAAAAGCTTACGGTGATTGACTTCTGGGCGACCTGGTGTAAACCCTGCATCAAATCTATCCCCAAATTAGTGGAAATGAATGATCGTCTGGCTGCACAGGGTGTACAGTTTATTGGCATTAGCGTAGATGGACCAAGAAATCTCTCCAAGGTAAAACCCTTCGCTAAATCCATGGGGGTAGATTACCCCATTCTTTTGGATACCGATAACAACGTGATGTCTCGCCTGCGTGTGTATGCCGTGCCTACCCTTTTGATTGTAAACAGTGACGACGAAGTGGTGTACTTCCATGAAGGCTACACGCCCGGGGATGAGAGAATGATTGAGGCTGAAATCTCCAAACTTTTAAAAGAATGAAGTGGGCCGTCATTGCCATAGTATTTGGGCTAATCGCCTGGAATTCCTCTTCCGCCTGGGCGCAGCTGTATGGCACCAACCTGTTTGAGTTTCAATACGGAAACCTGCCTTTTGAAGGAAACACCGATCTCACTACCTCTTACGATCGGCTAAACCTTTTTTATGATCAGGAAAATATAAGCGTGTACGGCCGGTTTGAATCCTTCATGACGCCCTATAACGATCGCAATTACTTTTCGATGACCCAAAAACGCCTGCAGTACCAGGATGAAAGCTTTAACATCCGCATCGGAAATTTCTACGAAACGCTGGGCCGAGGCCTGTTGCTGCGCAGTTATGAAATTCCCGGCTCAGTGTACGAGGATGATTTTTACCGCACCCGCTATGCTTTTAACAGAGATCAGGAAGGCGTGGCTATTGGCTACAGTAATGACTGGGCAGAAGTTACTGCGCTACGGGCCCGGCCGTTGTATAACCCGCTGCCTCCAAACTTTAAACCGGATAGTGCGCGCCGCCCCGACTTGATTGAGGCGGTAGAATCTAATTTTAATCTCACCGATGATCTTAGTTTTGGCGGAACCTTCATGAGAAGCCATTCAGATGGAGAAAGCATCTACCGGGAATTCGCTTCCCTCATGTACAACTACAACACGCCATTCAACCTTCAGCTATACGGCGAATATGCTTTTGACACTGATTTCGCGTTGTTTCAATTCAGGGAAGAAGATTCTTATGCCCTCTATAGCGGACTCAACTATTTCTATGAGTCGTTTGGCGTTAGTGTTGAATACAAAAACTACCACAACTTTCGTCTGGGTGCCGGCTATAACGATCCTCCTTCTCTAATCAAAGAACACACATACCCGGTACTCAACCGAAGTACGCATGTGCTGCAAACGCGGGACGAATCAGGATTCCAGTTTGAAGTTTTTTACACCTTTGAGGGCGGACATTCTTTAACCGCCAATTACACCCGTGCCGTCAATGATATTTCGCAAGCCTACCAATTCAGAGAGTATTTTTTGGAAGGCACCTACCTGTTAAATGACTTCCTTTCCTTTAAATCATTTCTGGATTATGCCACCGATGAATTGCAGGGAGAAGAACACAGGGTTTCCGGCGGGTTGATTGTAGACAAGAGCTTCAACTACGAGTGGAATCTCACAGTAGATCTACAATTTCAGCAGTTTGACCGAAGCTTCAATCCCGATAAAATCAGAAACTACTATGGTTCTGCTTCGGTAGGCTTCCCGCCTGATCTAACCATCAGTGCCGTGTTTGAAGCCAGTAATGACTTGAATCTTACAGACAACCCCAACACCCTGGAAATTGAAGGCGACACCCGGTTTTGGCTGGGTGGCAATCTCCGCTACAAGATTAACCGCTCCCATACGTTAGATCTTTTTGGAGGGAAGCGACGCGGGGGGACTGCGTGTACCTCCGGCATTTGTTATGAAATTTTAGACTTTGAAGGCGTTGAAATGAGATTCACTACCCGTTTTTAACCAATAAGAGGATGCCCTATGAAAAAAGCATTCACCATTTTATCCCTGTTCCTGATAACACAAACCGCCCTGATGGCGCAAGTAGAAGTTGGAGAAAAAGCGCCGGATTTCACCTACAACTCCCTGGATCATGGCGAAATATCCCTCTCCGATTATGAGGGCAAAGTGGTGTATCTGTTTTTCTTTGGGGCTACCTGTCCGCTTTGCCGAGGAGCCGCGCCTACTATACGCGATGACATACACGCTATGTTTGCTTCCAATCCCAATTTTGTAGCGCTGGGTATAGAAGTATGGAATGACCCGGTATCGGCTGTTGAAACCTTTAAGAGTGATTTTAACCTGACTTTCCCGTTATTGCTAATGGCCAAACAGACTTCCGTAGATTATTACGGCAAAACCGAATATGACAACTCCCTTGTGGTTAATGCAGATGGCACCCTCATTTTCAAGAGTGCGGACAACTCCTCGGCCGACAACAACATTTCTGAAATTCAGCAAACCATTGAAGAAGCCCTTTCCGGTATCACCACCTCTACGGAACAGCCCGAAAACCTGCCCAACAAAATCACCCTTCAGCAAAACTATCCCAACCCCTTCAATCCCAGTACGACCATACGTTATACCCTCAACAAGCCCTCACAGGTAACACTTAAGGTGTATAATGTGCTGGGTGCTGAAGTAGCCACCCTGGTAAACGAACGTCAATCTGCCGGAGAGAAAACCGTTACCTGGAATGCGCTAAGCTCCTCCGGCCAGGCCCTGCCATCCGGTCTGTACATGTATCAACTCAAAGCCGAAAACCAGGTACTTACCAAGAAGATGACGCTAATTAAATGATGTGAATGTCGAATAAAATTTCTTCCCAAGCCAAGGTCAATACTTAGCGGCAACAGCTTCTAACAACGGCTCAAGTTCTTCAGGCTGTACAAACCCGGTTATATGAAAAAGATATTCGCCCTCCTCTGAAAGCATCACAATAGCAGGCACGGATTGCACCTGTAGCTTTTGTGCCAAACGCAGCGGGGTTAACGAATAATGCTGGAAATGCTTTTTGGTTTCGTTGTCATCCCGGTTTAAATGGGTGAGAATAAATTTCTTGTTTAAGGTATTTGATAACTCCGGGTACACCTCTTTTTGCATTTTCTTGCACCAACCACACCAGGGAGCCCAAACATCCACCAGAATTGGCTTGTCTTCCTTTTTCGCAAGTTCCATGGCTTCTTCAAAAGATGCCCAGTTCAGTTCTTTTTCCTGGGCTAAGACCGAATCTACAGCAATCAACCCAACCAGAATTACAATGCAGGGAGCCAACCACTTAAAGGATAATTTTTTGTGATACATGGATATCCTCTACCTAAGATTTAATCGGGCACCAATAGAGAGGGTACGCCCTAAAATAGGACCCCAGGTGTAAATCGTGTCAAAATCCGGGCCAAAGGGATTACCGGCATCCACCAGCGGACTTCCCTGTGTGTAATTGAAAATATTTTCAGCCGACAGGTACGCTTCAAAACCAACACCATTTGCACTGTTCACATTGGTAAACTCTTTGGTGATTTTAAGGTCGTGGGTAGTGTAAGCCGGCGACCACTGGTCACGACCAAAATGCTCCACATATCCATCGGGCATGCGCTTGGAGCCCACCAAATTGCCACTGTAGCCGAGCGAAATATCTAACGAACGGATATCATAGCTCGCACCAAATACACCGGTATATTCCGGGGCATAGGTCAAGGCTTGCCTCCTCCCTGCTTCTTGCGTGTACACATCCATGATGGTCACACTGGCATTGTACCTAAATGGCAAGGCCGTGAAGTTCTGCTCTAATCCCACCGAAAAGCCACGTGTTACGGAAAAGCCATCCAGGTTTTCGTATACAATCAGGTTAGGATCCTGTTCGTAATCGGGGATAATTTTATTGGTGAAATGAGTATAGAACCCATCCAGGCTGACGGTCATTGGATTGGTTCCAAAGGGAATTATCTGTTCCAGACTGGCGGTGATACTTCTGGATTCTTCTGGTTCCAGATCTTCATTAAAAACGACCTCCCGCGAGCCAGTAAGTGCGGCATGATCTTCCGTAAACACATTCACCACCCGAAATCCCGTTCCGGCACTAGCACGAAATGTGGTTAATTCTGATGGACTGAATTTGGTTGATAACCTCGGGGAAGTAACAAAACCATGTTCGGAGTGATGATCTACCCTAAGGCCTCCCAAAAAGCTAAAATCTCCAGCTCTAAGTTCAGCCTGCGTAAACATTCCGGGAATCCACCGCTGGTCCGCACCGTCTGAAGTTGCGGGCGTGTTATCATTGTAGGTTTCATATCTGATAGTGGAACCGGCCAATAGCTGGAAATCATTGCCAACGGGCTGATCCCAGGTAGCCTGACCAAACACAATTCCCTGCTGTGCATCGTACCAATCGGTTCCATAGTAGCTGTCCTGTTTGTGGTAGGTGACGGCCCCATTGAAGCGCAATTGCTCATTCAGTCCCGCCGGGCGGTACTCGGTCATAAGCTCAAAGCGGTTGGTATAAATAGATTCGCCATACACCTGATCGGAGCCTCGCATATCATCTTTAAAAGCTTCTACGCCTCCGGTTCGGTCTTCCGAATAATATTTTGCCGCTACATTTAACCGCTGTTCCATGTTTTTGCCAAGCAAGCTTCCTTTCCCAAACAAAGAAATACGAGACTGCTTCACCAAGTCATTGAAACTATCTCCGTTTTTATCAAAATAATTTTCGAGCCGGACGAGGTTTCCACTTATAAATCCTTCAAATCGTCCAAATTTTGGTGAAAAAGCAATATTTACGTTTCCCTCTTCCGTACTCTTGGCATACACATCAGCAGAAAAAGCCGGAGTCAAAGCCGGGTTTTTGGTGATGATATTCACCACCCCGCCCAGCGCCTGTGTTCCGTAAAGAGTAGACTGCGGACCTTTAATCACTTCTACCTGATCAATGACAGAGGGACTTATTCCATTCAAACCATACACCGAAGCCAATGCGCCCATGATGGGCATGCCGTCAATCAACACCGCCGTATTGGGACCTTCCACCCCATTTATGCGTATAGCATTGGTGCCGCACACACCACAGTTCAATTGGGTAGATAAACCATTCACTCCGCCGATTAAATCCATGATGTTGGCACTGGTTTTTCCCTGCTGTAGCTGTCCGGCCTTCACAACCTCTACCTTTACCGGTGAGTCTTTTACATGGGTTTTCCGCATGGTCCCGGTTACCACCATCTGTTCAAGTTCCAGCATAGATTTCATGAACTCAATATTTATCTCTGTGGTTTGTCCGGCTTTCACCTTAACTGCTATTGTTACCTTCTCAAACCCTAGCGCCGAAGCCTGTAATGAATAATTTCCCGTCGGTACTTGCTTTATAATGAACTTGCCCTCAGTATCCGTTGCACTTCCTTTTTGTAATGAAAGAATACCCACATTTGCGCCAACTATGACTTCCCCTTGGGAGCTAACGGTTCCAATTACAGTACCTGTTTTCTCTTGGGCTATTGCAGAGACGGACAGGTAACCCATCACAATAAAAACGCTCAAAACTGTTTTGATATTCATATAATATTTTTTTCAGCAAATTATTTATTTAGCTAAGACTAAATTATATAATTCGAAAACCTATATCAACCGGCTAAAATAATTTTTAGTTAAAACTAAATATTATAAGGATTAGATGAGCCATCAATAACTTTATATATTTGATAACTAAGCTTTTAGGTGTGTAATTAACGTGAGTTCATGATGAGAATGACGTAAAAAAAGGCGGACTATCGTCCCGAAAAATCGGAACTAAGCGATCTCCCAGACAACCCATAGAGACATTACCCGGGAGATTGCCACAGGCTGTGCTCCCTGCGGCCAGGACAGCCTTCGCAATGACGGGCTTTATAGCAAACTGCTAATTCGCATCTTATAAAAACGAGGAGCTAGTATCCGATGTGTGGTATTTTAAACTTGCGGAGCATCTACCAGGTATACCTCGCTGGCCACGGCATGCCCTATAACCTGTTCTTCTTCTTCAAGCTTAACCTTTACCGGGCCGTTAAATGGCGTCTTTTCCAGAATCTTAATTTTTACACCGGGTAAAACGCCTATTTTTTCCAGATATCGAAGCAGCTCTGGGTCTTGATCTTTTACGCGGCCAATGATGTATGGGGTGTCTTCATCTGCTTCGGAAATTGACAAACTTGCCATTTTTGGCATTACTCCGTCTTTGGTTGGGATGGGGTCTCCGTGAGGATCGTGCGTTGGGTGATTGAGCAGTTCTGCGATGCGCTCTTCAAACTGCTCGGAGATATGATGTTCCAGATTTTCAGCCTCCTCGTGTACTTCATCCCATGAATATCCCATCACTTCTTTCAGGTAAAGCTCCAACAACCGGTGATGCCGCAGAATCTCCAGGGCAATTTTCTTGCCTGCATTGGTGAGGGTAGCCCCCTGGTAAGATTTATATTCAAGCAGGTTCATCTTTGCCAGTCTTTTCAGCATATTGGTCACTGAAGCAGATGATACGCTCAATGCTTTTGCAATTCTGGTAGTAGTGGCTGATTTTCCCTCAGACTGAAGGACATAAATAGCTTTTAAATAATCTTCGACAGACTGGCTGAGTCCCATAAACAAAAAATTTGGTGAAGTTCTAACATCATATCAAGGCCGACAAGATAATTAAGCTATGATTTAGTTGTAACAAAATCTTTAAATAGATCATAAATGATATAAGGCTAAGTGAATCCTGCTGCAGCATTTTGGAGGCCATTTTATCAAGCAGTAAATCACCGTTGTTATGAAATGGTTTTTCTATAGGAAACGTAACTGAACCTGCTTAGGTTTTAAGTGCTAACCGAGGAGCTCAGGAATATATTCATCTTAATAACATTCTACGATAACCAGCAGCCAATGTGTTTAATCACTTTTGCCAACAACGCTCATCCTAAATACCAACTGGTCTTTGCCGGTAACCGTGATGAATTTTACGAACGCCCTACCCGTAAAGCCCAATTCTGGACCGAAGAAGGCCATCCTAATATTTTAGCAGGCAAGGACATACAAGGCGGCGGAACCTGGCTGGGAGTACACAAAGACGGCCGCTGGGCTACTCTCACAAATTATAGAGACCTAAGTGACATCAAAGAGGATGCGCCTACCCGCGGCGATTTACCCCTTGAGTTCCTGAAAAACTCCCGATCCGCAGTTGATTATCTTGATGAACTCAAGCAAACCGCCCATCAGTATAACGGCTTCAACCTGTTGCTTTCCGATGAATCCGGCATTTTTCACTTTTCCAATCAGGATAACAAAATCACGGAGGTGGCACCCGGTGTCCATGGATTGAGTAATGCATTGCTGGATACCTCCTGGCCCAAAACAGAGCGCGCAAAAGCAGGCCTAACTAAAGTTTTGCAACATGAAGAGATGGACAAGGAAGCTCTTTTCAGCCTGTTGACAGACGAGATGAAAGCTCCGGATTCTGAACTTCCCGAAACCGGCTTGTCTCAAAAAATGGAGCGACTGGTGTCTTCCATTTTCATCAAGTCGGAAGATTATGGCACCCGTTGCTCCACCGTCTTCTTAATTGACCGTGATGGAAATATTGATTTTACGGAGAGAACGTTTGAACCCGGAAGTACCTCTGTAAAAGAAGAACAGCATTTCAGTTTCAATGGTTAAAAAAAATCACTTTCTTTTAAAGTAGTAGACAGGCACATCGGTACAACGTGCCGATGGCAGGTGTAATTCATTTATTTCCGGGTGATGATCTATTCTAAAACCACAGTCTACCTTCGTCGTATCCCCATTCAGGTGATACATAACTAATCTTCCTCTTGTGTCTTCCCTAATGGCATACTTCTGTACGAGTGTTCCATTTCTAAACCAGTCCGCCCATTTTTGGTTGTATATTTTAAGGGTTATGTCGTATCCGGCCGTATCGGCCTCAATATGTGTGCCCCATCCTCCAGAGGTTAAATACCATTCCCACTCCCCGGAAATTCCATCGGATGCATTTTCTTCGTTACCAAACAAACTGCACCCGTTTAGCAATACAATTAATGATAAGGCTATAATTCTCATGACCAAGCAATTAATCTTCTCTCGTAATGCAATGTATTATTAACAGAGCTATTCTGCAACGCACACAAAACCTCATTGACCTTTCATTAAATTGATCATTACAGAAAACGCCTATTGTTCGAAGTAACCTTTGGTAAAGAAACAGTACTATAACCCTGGCTTCTGATTGTCTCCCATTCTACATTCTCCAAAAGTTTGGTACCAGGCCATTTTTGCGCTGATATTCAACAAAGCGTAAAATTTTTTAGTCCCGCTTAATTTTTATCCAATATTTCATTAAATATGCCTCCCGTTAATTATTTACTATCTTAGCGCCTCGAATAAAACCCAAACCTCCGTTTATGACTTATAAATATACCAAGCCAAGTTTAGTACAGGCTTTTATTCCCATCATTTTTCTAATTATTGCGCTGTTCATAAATGTGAGAATCTTCGGGGATGATTCCCTCTCCGGCTCCAACCAAATTATCCTGATGCTTTCCGCCGGCGTAGCCAGCCTGGTAGCCCTGCGATTGGGATTCAAGTGGAAAGAAATCAGAAATGGCATCGTAAAAAGTATTAGTTCTGCGATGTCATCCATTATCATTTTATTATTGATTGGTTCGCTGGCTGGCACCTGGCTACTCAGCGGTATTGTTCCGGCAATGATTTATTACGGGTTGATGATTCTTAACCCCACCATATTTCTGTTTGCGGCCTGTGTGGTTTGTGCTATTGTTTCCATTGCCACCGGTTCGTCCTGGACTACAGCCGCCACAGTTGGTATTGCGTTAGTGGGTATAGGAACCGCACTTGGGTTGAATCCAGGTATGGTTGCGGGTGCTATTATTTCAGGTGCTTATTTCGGGGATAAGATGTCTCCCCTTTCTGATACCACCAACCTCGCTCCGGCTATGGCAGGCACCGATCTTTTTACCCACATCCGCTACATGGCCTACACAACGGTTCCATCTATTACCATTTCTTTGATTTTGTTTTTGATTCTCGGCTTCATGTACGGCGGAGATGCACAGCCCATGAGTAATGAGCAAATCCTAAGTGCTATTGACGGCGCTTTTAATATCAACGGCTGGTTGTTTATCGTGCCAGTGCTTGTGGTAATATTAATTGTAAAAAAGATACCGGCCATTCCTTCTATTTTAGCCGGAGCCCTTTTAGGGGCCATATTTGCACTCATTTTTCAACCCGAAGCCGTGCATGCTGTTTCCGGTTACGAAGAAGCTTCCTGGGAATCCAGTTATGTTGGTTTGATGATGGCCATGTATGGAGACATCAGCATTGTTACCGGCAATGAAATTGTAGACGACTTGCTAACCTCCGGAGGGATGTATGGCATGTTGGGTACCGTTTGGCTTATTATGTCGGCCATGATATTTGGCGGAGTGATGGAAGCCAGCGGCATGCTCAAGCGCATTGCCGAAGCGGTTATTTCCGTAGTTAATTCTACCGGCTCACTCATTGCTTCTACCGTAGGAACCTGTGTATTCTTCAACGTCACCGCCTCCGATCAATACCTGGCTATTGTGGTACCCGGACGCATGTACACCGATACCTTTGAAAGCAAGGATTTGGCTCCTGAAAACCTAAGCCGAACCCTTGAAGACTCAGGTACAGTTACTTCAGTACTCATTCCCTGGAACACCTGCGGAGCTTATCATTCCAATGTTCTGGGCGTATCCACTTTTGCGTACTTCCCATTCGCCTTCTTCAACCTGATTAGTCCTTTCATGACTATCTTTTTTGCTTATGCCGGCATCAAGATCCGGAGCCTGGCTGAAGCAGAAGGCAATGCTATTACCGAAGATGACTTGGATAATCCCTAATTGGTAACAGCATTCACCTTCAGAGCTACTACTGCGATTTAAATTCAGGCAAGTTCCAGTTCCCTGCTTTCCGTTTTTACATTGCGTGAACTTTGTTTGTTTTTGCCTTTAGTGAACCCATTTTTAACAAGTGGCTTTGGCTGTGATGACTTATTTACAGTTCCAGGTGTACTATTAATTTTGTTTTGCTCTCCATAGATAACTTCTTCCAGGCTTCTAACTCCAGTCAACATATTTGCAGCCTGGGCATCCAGTTCCTCTGAAGAAGCCGCAGACTCCTCTGCATTAGAAGCGATCATTTGTGTGGTCTGATCGATATGCACCACTGAAGTGTTTACTTGCTCTACGGCCAGCATCTGTTCTCGAGTGGCATGCTCTACTTCATCCACCAGGCTCCCCATCTTATCTACAATCTCAATATTCCCATTTACCACATTCATCAGTTCCTCGCTGTATTGGTAGGAGTGATCTATTTTTTGATTGGAATTATCGATCAATGTTGCCGTTTGCTTGGCTGCTTCTGCTGCCCGCTGTGCCAGATTCCTTACTTCCTCTGCCACCACGGCAAAACCTTTTCCAGCCTCGCCCGCACGCGCCGCTTCTACGGCCGCATTTAGTGCCAGCAGATTGGTTTGGAAAGCAATATCATCGATATCTTTGATGATTTTAGCCGTGTCCTTACTGGCTTCTACCGCCTGGTTCAGGATATCTTTGGTTTGGTTGATTTGTTTCATCATCTCCCCAAAACTTGGCTCCAGCTCGGCTTTCATTAAGTTGTTAACCTGCTTAACCCGGGTGCCATTTTCTTTATTCATGGATGTAATCTCTTCCAGGCTCGCGCTGGCTTCCTCCATCGACGAAGCTTGTTCTGTCGCCCCTCCCGCCAGTTCCTGGCTGGCCGAAGCCACCTGTCCTGATGCCGATGAAATTTCTTCAGAACCTCTTTTCAGGTCGTCAATCAATCCTTCAATAGGTCGCGTCACTTTTTTACTGATCCATACCACACTGCCAACAAGCACTACAAATGTTATGAAACCAAGTGTCAGTATCCATCGGCTCAGGGATGCCACGGGAGCCAACAAATCATCCAAACTGGCAGTAGCCGCTATCACCCAACCTGTTTGTGGAATCGTACTAAATGAGGCCACTTTATCATCGCCATCGAACTTATAATCAATCATCCCTTTTTGTTGGGCAATCATGGGTTTTCCGAAGTCATACTCCTCTGCAATGTTTAAGGTCAACGGCAAGCTTTTATCGGGGTGAGCTATGATAAGCCCCTCGTCGTCAATCATATAGATGTATCCATACTCCCCAATTTTGATATTAGTGATATACTCATTGGTGTAGGAGTTCATATCAATGACCGCCACTAAAGCACCCTCCCCATTACCCGTATCCATCCATTTGGCAATAGTAAAAATCGGGTTTCCGCTTAGCCTACTTTCTATCAATTCAGAAATAGAAGTACTCTTAGATCGTGCCTCTGAAAAATACTCCCTGTCCCCTAAATGCAAATCCCTGCTTTCAGCATAATTACTACCGGCAATAACCTGACCTGTATCGTCCGTAATGAGTAATGCTTCCAGATAATCTGACTGTTCGGCATAGGTATCTAATAGTTGATTGGCTTCGTAAGGAGATTGCTTAATCGTACCAATATCATTTAACACAGCAATATTTGTCCATACCTCAACGGTTTGGTCCACACTCTCAAACCAGGCCGTCATCTTGTGTTCAGCTTGTTCAACCAGCACATCTAAACTGGTTCGTATTTGATCTTCCATTGAAGTGCTAGACTTGTATATAGACACACCGACAATACTGCCTATACCTAAAACCGACATAATGATGGTTGGGATTAAAAACTTTTGGCTTAAACTCATCTTCATGATTATTTCCTCTCTGTTTATTTGGGAAACCGGAACTGATTACTTCTCTATTTCAACCTCCCGGCTGTTTTTCTTGCTCATTTTATCGAACCCTAAGCCAAATATCTTTATACACTAAAGCGGATCAATCAGAAAAAATAAAGTCTTGCGTTCATGAAAAATTCATATTTTTATAAGGCATTAAATTCTAAATGACAATCACTGCTTTCTAAATGAATTTCTTCCGGAATACTCCCAAAAAATCTACGAATAGTACCTTCCCTGTAAAATATTTTTAAAAATTTATACTATTCATTTGATAGATTCTTGTGCGCAACGCCTTGTTTTGTCTATCTAATATTCTTCAAGACATTCGCCCCCCCTCCAAAGATCAAAAGACAAAATTTTGCTACACACAAAAACCTGACTCATTTATGAGTCAGGTTTTAAGTCGAAATTAGAAAAGCTCTTTAAGCTACCGCAATCCTTTAGATTCATTCCACAGAAATGGAATAAACTAAACAGGACACCGCACGGTAACCGTTGTTCCCCGGTCTTCATTTTCACGAACAGACAGATCCGCATTCAAGCGTCGGGCCAACGTATATAATACTTTGCCCATAGCTACATCGGTTTGGTGTTCTGCCTTTTCAATATCTATACCCTCTCCATTATCAGAAATATCAATAGTTATGTATTCATCTCCCATCTGCGCTGCCTTTATCGTTATAAATCCTTGTTTCTGATTTTCAAACGCAAATCGAAATAACAGAATCAGCACCTCATTTACCAACAATCCCAGTGGCAACGAAGATTGTACCGGCAGTGTGATTTTCTCTGCCTCAAGACGCACCTTTATTTGTTTGGCATCTTCTTCGAAAACCGTTGAGGTATAGGCAAAAAGCTCATTAATGAACGCCCCTAATTCAATATTTGACAGGTGCTCATCATCTCGCAACAATAGGTGAGCGTTCGAAATGGTAAATACCCGTGCAGCAGCCGACCTCAGAGCTTTTTCAGCATTTGCATGAGACATGGTTTCTGCCTCAATTTGCAATAACGACGCAATACCTTGCAGTTCTTCCCTCAATTGCTCGTGCACTTTTTTTAAGCCTTCTTCCCTGGCCTCCATCTTCCGGTTTAGCTCATCAACCTCCCGCACTTTTTCTATGGCACTTGCTACATGGAAAGCAAAAAGTTGTAGCAGGTTGATGTCGGCTTCTGTAAAATCTTCCCCGTTCTCTCTGTTCAGTACCTGCAATACCCCCATGGCCTCTTTGTGAGAGTTCAGTAGAGGTACACATAAGATATTCTTCGTCTCAAAGTCATCCGACAGGTCTTTCCAAAATTTCTCACTCTTTGCCGGGTTATTGGAAAAGTAAGGCTCCCTGTTTTCTAACACCCAGCTGCTGATACCCTTGCCTTTGGGGATAGTCATCCCCTTTATTTTGGAACCCACCGGACCCACCGGAATACTCACATTCAACTCACCGGTCATACGATCTATGAGCATCAGGGAACTGGCATTGGCCCGCATCAATTCCTGAGCCGCTTCCATGCTTTTTGCCAGTAAGGACTTTAACTCCAACGTACGGCTCACCCCTTCAATCGCATGGAGCAGTAATTGTCTATTGTGTTTGTGAGAATCAGACATAGCAAACGACCTGATTAATGAGTATTCAAAAAGGTAACTCTTTAGCTATAAAATACAACTCAAGAAATCAGCCGCTTGCTACCTGATACGGTAAGTTATAAGCGCTCCAAAGCGATATCAATTCGGCGCAGGACTTCTTCTTTGCCGATAAGTTCCAAAGCAGGTGTCAGGTCCGGACCAAATCCCTGACCACTAACGGCAACGCGGAGTGGCATCATCAGCTTACCAAATCCGACATCATGTTCTTCAATGGTTTCTTTGATTTTGTCTTTCAGCGTTACAGCCTCAAACTCTTCTTCCGGTAACTCCTCGATTTTATCACGATAGGCTTTCAGGATAACCGGGCTGTCATCTTTCCACTTTTTCAGGGCTTTTTCGTCGTACTCTTCGGGAGCTTCAAAGAAGAATGCGCCCATACTCACGAATTCATCGATTTTGGATACGCGCTCCTGCAACAGTTCAATCACCTTGGTCAGGAATTCATCAGAGGGGATTTCATATCCTTCTTCCCTTAGCAGAGCTTCCACACGGGGCTTCAATTCTTCAACCGAATGCTCACGAATGTAATTCTCGTTGTACCACATCAGCTTTTTGTAATTGAAAACCGCTCCGCCTTTGGATACCCGATCCAGCGTAAACAGTTCGCAAAGCTCCTTCAGATCATGAATTTCAGAATCGTCGCCGGGGCTCCATCCCAAATAGGCCAGGAAATTCACCAGTGCATCAGGCTCGTAATTGCCTTTGATGTAATCCTTGGTATTCACCGGTATGCCTTCGCTCTCGGCCTTACGTTTGGACAGCTTTCCGCCGCTTGGACTCATAATCAACGGCAGATGTGCCATTTTTGGAGCTTCCCAACCAAACGCATCATACAGCAGAATGTGCTTGGGCGTACTGCTCAGCCATTCTTCCCCGCGAATCACATGCGTAATCTCCATGGTGTGATCGTCCACTACATTGGCCAGGTGATAGGTAGGCATACCGTCGGATTTGAGTAGCACTTGGTCATCCAGTCCCTCGGTATCAAAGGATACGTGCCCGCGAATTTCATCCTCAAAACGGATGGTTTCTTTTCGAGGCACTTTCAGGCGAACCACATATTCGTCGCCGTCTTCAAGCCTTTTTTCCACTTCATCTTGTGGAAGGGTGAGGCTGTTTTTCATAGACTGACGCGTAATGGCATCGTACTTCGGAGATGGATTTCCTGATTTCTTAAGCCGCTCCCGCATCTCGTCAATTTCATCCACGGTATCAAATGCGTAATACGCCTGCCCCTGTTCAATCAGTTGCTCGGCATATTTATGATAGATGTCTTTGCGTTCGCTCTGTCGGTACGGGCCAAAATCACCGCCTTTGCCGGGACCTTCATCAATTTCCATTCCAGTCCATTCCAGTGAATCGATGATATCCTGCTCGGCTCCCTCTACATATCGGGACTGATCGGTGTCCTCAATACGGAGCACAAAGGTTCCATCGTGATGACGGGCAAATAAGTAATTATACAATGCGGTCCGGAGTCCGCCAATGTGTAAAAATCCGGTGGGTGAAGGCGCAAATCGTACGCGAACTGACATATATTTATTTTGTTTTGATGATTTCTTCTATTTTCAGCTTCCAAAGATAAGGAATTTAAATCACGTTATTTACCGTTGATTCAGAATGCATTACTGTAACACGATAACACCGTAACACCATTTAGTGTTAAAGTGTTACGGTGTTATAGTTTTTTAAAATATACTATCAAGTATGAAAGTAGCCCTCCTTCAACCCCAATTTGCTCCCAACCTTTACGACTTGGCCGCCATGCTGAAAGCCGACCTTGTAGTATGGAATGATCTGGAGCAATGGCACCGAAAGGGACGCACCCACCGTGCCGCCATAAAGGGGGATAACGGACAGCAGTGGATCAATATCCCCGTAAAAACCGAAGACCGTAAGAAACCCATCCGGGAAGTGCGCATTGAGCAAAACGAGGAATGGATTGAGCCCTTTTGGAATGCACTGCACCACAGCTACTCCGAAGCCACGTGGTATGATTTTTTTGCGGATGAGCTGGAAGCCGATATCAGCAAGTTTTCGGAATTTAAGCTTCTGTCAGAACTAAACACCTGGTTTTTCGGAAGACTCATGAAATACCTCGAATTCGGTGTAGACTACAAACTCGCCAGCCAGCTACCGGATTTCGATCCCAATCCCGATGTATTCACTCAGCAAGTTGGAGCTGATGTATTATACCAGGAACACGACTCCCGCCATTACCAGTGGCGCAGTGATGAAGCAATTGAGGCGCAACCAAAGCACCCGGAATATTCCCAGCTTGGCAATGACTTTATACCAGAACTGAGCTTGTTTGATTTACTCTTTAACGAAGGCAAAGAAAGCTTTCGGGTATTTGAGAAGTTGGTGCGGGAGTGATTTAAAAATTGGTTGCCATTGCGCATAAGACCCTATCTCTGTCTCTTTCCCTAACGCACTTTCATAATCTATTCTCGCTACTTCAATGGTATTATCTGCAAAAGTACTACCAGCCATTTCAATATCTATGCGCAAAGGGAAAGAAGACGCTTTGGTGAAAATAATTGACCATTAATATATATAGGCTACATTACTGCTCCCAATGGTTCATTGATAATCAATCACCCAAAATATCTTATAGGCGTCTCCTTCCTTGGCGGACTTGTCCGTTAGGGAAGGAACAAGGAAGGGTTTCGGAGGAAAGGGCAAGATCGTTGTATACACCTACAAAAATCAGGCTAATCCAACTATCTTTTAATCATGGTTCAAACTGGAAATATGAAATTGCTTAAAAAAACAGCTTGATCTCTGGCCACAAAACCCACCTCTCAATCTCCTCCCAGGAGGAGAAGCTCCTTAGTTATAAATCAGGCAAAACTTAGACTCCAGTTACTTCAAAATTCAATGTTGAATGTTCAATGTTCGATATTCACCGAATTGGATGTTCACCGCACATTTCCTATCATCGGGCATGCAAGAAAAAACGACCGAACAGGATATAGAACCCAAGTGGATTAAGGAATACACCATTTCCGCGGTACTTGGCGTACTGTTTATTTTGCTCTTCTGGCTGTTCACCTCAACCTTCAATCTGCCCTGATCTATGAGCTGGATTGACTGGTTGGTTTTGATCGCTTTTTTGGCCTACACCATATGGGATGGTACGCGCCGGGGTAAAGACTCAGATACCATTGAAGGCTACCTGCTTGCCAATCGCTCCATGCCCTGGTGGGCGGCGGGACTTTCCGTGATGGCCACCCAAGCCTCTGCTATTACGTTTATAGGCACTACCGGCATCGCATACGTTGAGGATATGCGTTTCGTGCAGACCTACCTGGCCATCCCCTTCGCAATGATTTTCATCTGCATGTTCCTCGTTCCCTTTTTCAATAAGATGCAGAATTTTACGGCTTACGAGGTACTTGAAGAACGCTTTGGGCTCAAAACCCGCCTCACCACCTCCGGCCTGTTCTTGATTTCGCGGGGCCTGGCTTTGGGCGTGGTCATTGCTGCTCCTTCTTACGTACTCTCACTGCTGCTCGGACTTCCCCTGAACATCACCATTCTGATCATCGGCATCATTGCTACCTTGTACACCACGGTGGGCGGTATCGCCGGCGTCATCAATACCGATGTGAAGCAGATGATTGTGATGATGTTTGGTCTCGTATTTTGCTTTGGGTTGATCTGGATGTACCTGCCCGAAGAGGTGGGATTTGATGGGGCCCTCTACCTGGCCGGAAGCCTGGACAAACTCACCGCGCTCGACCTGAATTTTGATCTCACCGAAAAATACAATGTGTGGAGCGGAGTGATCGCCGCCTTCTTCCTGATGGTATCTTACTTTGGCACCGACCAAACCCAGGTTCAACGCTACCTCACCACAGATTCTGTTAAAAACGCCCGAAAATCTCTGTTGCTTACGGCCTACGCCAAGGTGCCTATGCAGTTCTTCATTTTGCTGCTTGGGGTGATGTTGTACGTCTTTTTCATCTTTAACAGCGCCCCGGCTTCCTTCCGGGCTTCCGAACCCGTAGCTCAAACCGAACAACAAGTGCAATCGGAGCAGCAAATCCTGCAACAATATGAGACGGCCCACCAGGCCCGCAAGGAAGCCGCCCTTGAAGCCGTTCAAAGCCGAAACGAATCTACCCAACAGCTTTTTGTAGAAACCGATGCGGAAATGAATGAGGCACGTGATGCCGAACTGGCCTTGCAGGCAGAAATTCGTCAGGCCGACGTCAACGACACCAACTACATCTTTCCTTATTTCATCCTCAATTACGTTCCGGTAGGTGTTATTGGCCTGATCGTAGCTGGGATTTTTGCTGCCGCCCTCAGCTCCATCGACAGCGAACTCAATGCACTAACCACTGTCTCTATTGTAGACTGGTACCAGCGGCTGATTGGTGATGTGCATGACGAGGCGTATTATGTGAAATCTTCTCGTGGTGTTACTTTTTTCTGGGGAGCACTGGCCACCGGCTCCGCATTGCTGATGGGTGAAACCCGCTCTATCATCGAACTGGTAAATCAAATCGGGAGTTATTTTTACGGCTCAATATTAGGCGTTTTTATCCTGCTGCTCTGGGTAAAACGCGCAACCGGAACCGGAGCTTTAGTCGGCTTATTATCCGGAATGCTATCCGTATTCATCTTCGACCGACTTTTCTACAACGCCACCTCTGGCGATTATTCTTTTTTCCTGCCATGGAGTACCGTCCCCGAAAGCTATACTAAGGCCATCGAATTCTTATGGTTAAATCCGGTTGGAACCACTGTTGTAGTGTGTGTCGGTGTAATCATCAGTTTTATCCATAACAAAGAATAGAATTTTCTATTCTAATTAGTTGGAATCCCACCAAAGCCACACTTTCATTTCGATTAAAAATTGCGTAGATAAATGACTACACAATTATATGTAGCTGAATAGCTACAGAATTTATAAACAGGCTACCATGGACTTACGGCGAGATGTATTTCAGGCGATTGCTGACCCCACACGGCGAAAAATAATCCGTTTATTGGCTGAAAAGCCTCTTACCGCGGGTTCTATTGCATCTAATTTCGAGAGCTCACGGCCTACCATCTCAAAACATGTTCAAATACTAACGGAATGTGAGCTACTCGAAAAAGACCAGAGGGGAAGAAAAATCTATTATCATTTAAATCCCAAAAAACTGAAAGAAGTAGCCAACTTCCTCGAGCCCTTTCAAAACACATGGAAAACCAAATCCAACAAATTTGAGGATGCCATTCAAAAGTTTAAATCTGATACGAAATAGCCGGTACTGAATTCTAATCTCTGGTCTTATTTAAATTTTAGTCTGTAACCATTCTTCAACTCCATCGTGTCACAGCTATGAAATTAACATTTCCATTTCCTTGGCAAACCCTCACCAAGCTTAGTTGTGATGAATCTAAAATACCTGACCTTTCTGTTATGTGGCCTTCTTGTTTCTCAAATTTCTTTTGCCCAATCTTCTCAAGAAGTAAAAACCTACACCACCCTCAAAGTAAACGGCAATACTCCTAAAATAGACGGCACGATTGACGAACCCGCATGGCAGGATGTGGAGTGGTCGGGCGATTTCACCCAGCGTAGCCCGGATGACGGAGCCAAGCCTTCTCAGAAAACGGCTTTTAAAATTCTGTATGATGATGAAAACCTGTACGTAGCTATTCGCGCCTACGATGAGGAGCCCGACAAAATTGTACAGCGACTTTCGCGCCGTGATGGTTTTGAAGGCGATTGGGTGGAAATCAATATCGACAGCTACTTTGATAAGCGAACGGCTTACTCTTTTACCGCTTCGGTTTCCGGGGTGAAGGGTGACGAAGCCATCACCAATGATGGTGACAACTGGGATACCACCTGGGATCCGCTTTGGGATTTAAGCACCAGCATTGACAATGAGGGCTGGATTGCGGAAATGCGCATTCCACTTACCCAATTACGGTTTAATGCCAATGCACAACAAGTATGGGGCATCCAGTTAACGCGGCGGCTGTACCGCAATGAAGAACGATCCGTTTGGAGTTATGCGCCACAGGAAGAGTCTGGTTGGGTGCGCCACTTTGGGGAGTTGCGTGGCATCAATGGCATCACCCCAAAAAAACAAGTTGAGATAGCCCCTTACACGGTAGCCAAAATGGAACGGTATGAAGCAGATGCGGACAACCCCTTTTTTGATGGAACCGATGAAAACCTGAGCTTTGGTCTGGATGGTAAGGTGGGTATTTCCAATGATTTTATCCTCGATTTCACCATCAACCCCGATTTCGGTCAGGTTGAGGCGGATCCATCCGAAGTGAATCTCACTGCTTTTGAAACCTTTTTCCAGGAAAAGCGGCCTTTCTTTATTGAGGGACGAAACATCACCAGCTTCCAGATTTCAGGCGGAGGCAACAATTACTCTTCTGATAACCTCTTTTATTCACGCCGTATCGGCCGCTCTCCCCATAATTACCCCGATGTAGACAGCGATGAAAATGAATATGCACGTGTACCAGAGAGTACTAACATCATCGGTGCGGTTAAGCTTACAGGTAAAACCCGCAACGGTCTTTCTGTTGGGGTGATGGAAAGTGTGACCGCACCCGAAAAAGCCGACGTATTCCGTGACGGCTCCCACAGCAAAGAACTGGTTGAACCCACCACCAACTATTTTTTGGGCAGTGTTCAAAAGGAACTGAATGACAATAATACCATTTTGGGCGGGATGTTTACGTCTACGCATCGCTTTACCGACAATCCGAACCTTAACAATTTGAATGAAAGCGCCTACAGTGGCGGGGTTGAATTCCAGCAGTTTTGGAATGATAAAAAATACTACCTGAGCACCAACCTGGTAATGAGCCAGATTAATGGCACATCCGAAGCGATTCAGGAACAACAGGAATCTTCCCGCAGATATTTTCAGCGGCCGGATAACGATTACACGACCTACGACACCACCCGAACCAGCCTGACCGGTCATGGCGGAATTTTCGAATTTGGCAGGCAAGGCAGCAGCGGTTTCCGGTTTGTGAATTGGGTTACCTGGCGATCGCCCGGACTGGAGCTTAATGACGTTGGGTACCTTCGACAGGGCGACTCCATCTTCCAGGTATTTTGGGCCAGCTACCGGTTTTCCAATCCCTTTAGCATTTTCAGGTACATGAACCTTAATTTCAACCAGTGGACCGGCTGGGACTTTGGGGGAACAAACAATTTTAAAGGAACAAACGTGAATTTCAGCACCCAGTTTACCAATCACTGGTATCTGAACGGCGGGGTTAATGTAGATGGCGATGAGGTTTCTAACACCTTATTGCGGGGTGGCCCATCATTCCGTTTGCCCGGCGGCTGGAATTACTGGGTAAATGTAGAAACGGATGACCGAAAGAAACTCACTTTTGGCCTTTATCATAATCAACGCTGGGGTTTTAGTGATGCTTCAGACCGGCAATATTATGGTATTTACGCCCGCTACCAACCTACGGATGGGCTCCGGTTGTCTCTGCAGCCTAATCTCACGAACCGCTTCAATAGCCTACAATATATAACTACGGAAACCTACCAAACCGAAGACCGATATATTTTCGGTTCTATAGACCAGGTAACGGTAGACCTCACCATGCGCATGGACCTGACCCTTTCACCCAATCTAACCATTCAGTATTATGGAGCACCATTTGTCAGTGCCGTAGACTACTATGATCCCAAGTACGTCACCAATCCCCATGCTGATGATTATTATGACCGGTTTAGTGAAGATGTCTCTTTCTCTGACGAGGATTTCGAAAATGGCTACGACTTCAACTTTCGTCAATTCCGTTCTAACCTGGTGCTGAGATGGGAATACCGACCCGGCTCTCTTTTATACTTGGTTTGGACGCAAGGTCGCACCGAAGAAGCTGAAACCGGAAATTTCTCTTATGGCTCTGATGTGAATGATTTGTTCTCAGCCCATCCGCATAACGTGTTTTTGGTGAAGCTGTCGTATTTATTTGGGGGATAGGAAATTGGGAATTTTGGATTATGAATTCTAAATCCTGCAAACAAATTCAAAATTCATCATTTACAATTTCCCTGCACTTCTTTCACTATCACGAATAATAAAGATTGTGTAACAGCAGTTAAATCATTACACTATTTTCGTGTACACAAAATTCGTGGAATTATGAAAAACATCACCTTCAGCGCCGACGAAAAACTAATCGAAAAGGCCCGGCTCAAAGCTGCCAAAGAAAAAACTACGCTTAATAAACGGTTCAGGGAGTGGCTTGCCAATTATGCGAAGCAGGGAGACTTGGGAAACAACTATGACAAACTGATGCAAGAACTTAATCATATTGATTCCGGTGGAAAGTTCACAAGGGATGAGATGAATGAGCGATAAAGTTTTCTTAGATACCAACATCTTTGCTTACGCTTTTGACCGCACAGATGTGGCAAAACAAGAAAAAGCTTCAGAACTAATAAAAACTCATTTAGAGAACGGATCTGGCATCATTAGCTACCAGATTGTACAGGAGTTCATCAACGTTTCTTACAGAAAATTCAAAAACCCAATGACTCTTCGGGAGCTCGAGCAGTATATCGAGAATGTTCTATCCCATATGTGGGAAGTGTATGCCAGTAAAGACCTCATTTATTCAGCCATTGGTATTAAAGAACAATTCAAGTATTCCTTCTACGACTCCCTCATCATTGCTGCCGCATTAGAGGCAGGCTGCACTACCCTCTACTCCGAAGATTTGCAACACGAGCAGAAAGTTTATTCCGTACAAATCGTTGATCCATTCGTGGTTGGTTAATGGTTATTACCTGAGTTTGATTGAAATTTATCACAAAATCAGAGCGGTCATCGCGAGGAGACAAATTGCACACACTCTGGCTTTATAGTTGCTGACGTGGCGATCTGTTGAATCATAGCAACTCCTTTCCCAAAGTTTCGTTGATATATATCCCAAACGGTATTATGGAGATTGCCGCGTCGTTGCGCATCTTAAACCTATTTTATTCATTATGAGCTCCTCGCAAGGACGGATTTTTATGGGATGGTTGATCGTTTTAAAAAAAACATAAAGTGCATGCAGGCAAGGCCACAATTAACAAATACCCATTAACCATTCTCCCTCCTGGAAACCTCAATCTCCTCATCATCCCCAAACTTGGCTCCTACCGGCGGACGATAAGCCTGGAACGGAATCTTCAACAAATTGCCCAAATCATCATTTTCCTTGGGATCCATGTGGGTATCGATCCCGTATTTCAGCTGCGAGGTATCCTCAACCTGGGCAAAGGTGCCAAACAGGCGATCCCACACAGCAAAAATGTTCCCGTAATTGGTATCCGTTAGCGGCTGGGTGTAGTGGTGGTGTACTTTGTGCATTAGCGGGGTGATGAAGATCCACGATAACGCCCGGTCCATTTTTCGGGGCATATTAATATTTGCGTGCGTCAGATGGGCAAAAAGTGCTGAGATGCTTTGGTATAGAAACACAATCCAAATAGGCGCTCCAACCGCAATAACCCCAATAATAGTAAATATCATACGGAAAACGGCTTCACCGGGATGATGCCGCAGGCCGGTTGTCACATCCACGGTAGTATCGCTGTGGTGCACCAGGTGAAACTTCCACATCCACACTACCTTGTGTTCAATCCAGTGGATCAGGTAGGCACCGAAAAAGTCGAGTAGCATCACCCCAACAATAGCCTGTAGCCAGAATGGCATTTCCACCCACTGCAACACTCCAAATTCATTGGTGGTTACATAATCGGACGACCAAACCAGCAAGCCGGCAAAAGCCAGCCCAATCACTACAAAAAAGCCGTTTAGCACAAGGTTGATAGCAGCGTGACGTACTTTTTTGTATCCAAATTCAAAGAGTGGAAAAACGCCCTCAATCACCCAAAATAAAAAGATACCACCGATTAAAATACCGGCCCTGAAGGTAGTGGGTACGTCTTCAAAAAAGTCGATTAGTGATTCCATAGCTTTATATTCTTTTATTCCTCATCAATTGCACACTACTTTTCCCCATTATTTTTTTCAGATGATGGGTTATTGTATACCTCATAACTATAAAAGCGTCTCCTTCCTTGGCGCCCCTGGGCGTTAGGGAAGGAACGAGGATGGGTTTTGTTTTAAAAGTTTATGAAGTTTGTAACTGCTTGCTTCCCTTCGCAACACGACCCTATCTCTGTCTCTTTCCCTAATGCACTTAAACCAAAAGTAATGAACAACTCCAACAAATCAATATGTAGCTACCACTTTGCTAATTAATACCTCATGCATCTAGGGAAAGAGGACTCGATGGTTATTTTATAAATAACTCTACTTTTTAATCTTGAAAAAATACAGAAACGCATTTAGATGAATACATTACCATTTTTGGACAAATCAATCAAACTATGGCTATATGGTGCTCAATAAAGCAACATTTCGTTCCAACGCAGAGCGTAGGAACGAGGATTAATAAAGGAATAAAGTATACATCACCATATCACTTTTCACTGGAAGCCGCCTCATAAATCCGCTCAATGATACTCACTACTTTCATTCCTTCGTATGCATTTGCAGTCGCTTCACTCAACCCGTTTAAAGTTTCCACCACGTTTTCGATCACATAATGATGATTGGCTGCACTGCCTTTAAAGGGGCCATAGTCGTTGGGCGGATTCGTCGGCTCCAGCTCGGGCATCTCGTAGTCTTCGATGTGGCAGTACTCAATTTCATTCATGTATTGCCCGCCTACTTTGAAGCTCCCTTTGGTGCCCACCACGGTGATACTGCTTTCCATATTGGTATCCCAGCAAGAAGTAGAGTAATTGATACTTCCAATGCCGCCTTTAACAAATTCGAACTGCGCAAAACCGGAATCGTCGAAATCTTTGAGGTCTGGATGGGTGAAGTTTTTCACGATAGATTTGGGTTGCTTCACATCCCCAAACACCCAAAACATAATGTCAATAAAATGACTGAATTGAGTATATAAGGCTCCGCCGTCCATATCTTTGGTGCCTCGCCAGGTAGTTCCGCCGTAATATCGATCATCGCGGTTCCAGTAACAGTTTACTTGTACCATTAATACGTCACCGATCAGACCTTCATCAATCACCTGTTTCATCCAGACCGATGGCGGACTGTATCGGTTTTGTTTTACCACAAATACTCTTTTCCCGGATGATTCCTGTGCGCTTATTACATCCAAACAGGCTTCTTTGGTAATGCCCATGGGTTTTTCAATCACCACATGGTAGCCGGCATTTAACACTTTGATAGCATATTCGGTGTGCCAGCCATTGGGTGTACAGATGCAAACCACATCACTTTGGTTGTTATCCTTCTCCAAAAACTCTTCAATGTCGTTGTATGAAGTTGCTTCTATCCCCAGCTCGTCTGCCTTTTCCAAACTCTCCGGATCAATATCGGTGATGGAAACCAACTCCGAATGGGCGTATTCATGAATGATCTTGGAGTGACGGCGGCCTATTCTTCCAAAGCCGATAACGGAGAATTTCTTGGACTGCATAAAAAGCTTTTTTAGACTGAAAATTTCTGGTTCTGAAGGTACGTAAATCACTAAACGGAAGCGAACCAGAACAGCTCATGTGATGATCCATTCTTAGATAGCTTCGCACTATCATAACAAGTTCACTATCAATCGTTAATTAGATATATTGGTCCTCAAAACGGCCATTTAATCTGCACTTACAACCAATGAGCTCCGTTATGCAAGATTTTTGGAATGATCGCTTTGCCGACAAGGACTTTGTATATGGCAAAGCTCCCAACGATTTCTTCCGTCAGGAGATTGACAAACTTTCACCGGGCAAGCTCCTGCTTCCGGCAGATGGCGAAGGACGTAATGCCGTATACGCAGCTAAAAATGGCTGGGAGGTTACGGCTGTTGATTACAGCACCTCCGCCCGACAAAAAGCCCTGCAACTGGCCAAAGAGTTTAACACCGATATCAACTACGAACTGGGGAATTTGGCTGAGCATGATTTTGGGGTGAACCGTTTTGATGCTGCCGCTTTCATCTATGTACATCTGCCCCGCTCTATCATCAGTGATGTGTATCAAAACGTTATTCGAAGCCTCAAAACAGGCGGACATATCATCGTTGAAGTGTACTCAGTGAATCAACTGGGGCGGGATTCCGGCGGCCCCAAAGATAAGCGTGTGCTTTATACCGAAGAACGACTTCGCAACTTGTTGAGTGGAACCAAAATCCACCAATTAGAAGAAACCGAAATTGACCTCAGCGAAGGAAAATTCCATAACGGTAAAGCCATGGTGATTCGGGCACTGGCTACTGTTTTATAAGGCTAAGGGATGTACGAATAAGGCTCCATTTCTTTTTAAAATTCCCTCCGATTGTTTACTATGAAGGGGAACCTTTTCTATCTGGGATTAATTTTGATAGTATGACGATGAAATGGATACAAAACATATCGCTATCGCTATTTTTAATCGGGGCCCTGTTGGTTTCTACCTCCAGCTTTGGAAGTGCTTTACAGGTTGATTCTACTGACACAGCATCTGGGAATTCAGTGACGGTAATTTCGGTAGAAGGTGCTATTGGTCCAACAACTACTAATTATATCCGGCGGGGATTGGAAACCTCTATTGAGCGAAATGCCGAGGCACTGATTATTGAAATGGATACGCCCGGAGGTTTACTCACTTCCACCCAGGACATTGTGCAACTGATGCTTGCTTCTGAAATGCCCATAGCCGTATATGTAACCCCCTCCGGTGGAAATGCCGGAAGCGCCGGTACTTTCATCACTCTGGCCGGACATATTGCAGCAATGGCACCTACTACCACCATTGGAGCAGCTTCACCGGTGTCGATGGGCGGCGGACAGCAGGATACGGTGATGCAGAAAAAGATTTTTAACTACTCCGAAAGCTTCATCGAAAATATCGCCAAGGAACGAGATCGGAATGCCGAATGGGCACGCTCGGCCGTACGCGACGGAGAAGCCATCACCGAAACAGAAGCGCTGGAGCTCAATGTGATTGATTTTATTTCCCGGGATTTGGACGAACTGTTAGTTCAAATGGATGGGATGGAAGTAGAAGGCGAGCCGCTTCAGACGGCTCAAGCCAGTATTGAGCGACTGGAAGAAAGCTTTGCAGAGAAGTTTTTCAGCTTCATCATGCGCCCGGAAATTATGCTGATTCTAACCATGGTGGCCATTTATGGCATCGTGGGCGAGGTGACCAATCCCGGCGCTATCGTACCCGGTGTGGCCGGTGTTATAGCACTGATTTTATTGTTGTACGGTTCAGCTTCCATGCCCATCAACGTAGCAGGCTTTGTGCTCATTGGCCTGGCTATTGTACTGTTTGTGATTGAAGCTTTTACGCCCACTTTTGGGATCTTGATAACCGGTGGAGCCGTCTCCTTTTTCCTGGGAGCTCTGATGCTGTTCCAGGAGTTCCCGGCCGAAATGCAGCTCTCATGGTATTGGCTGGTACCAGCCACTATTCTCACCGTTATCTTTTTTGGATGGATCGCCACCTCGGGCATCAAAATACAATTTACTGAACACCGAACCGGTCTTGAATCGCTCATCGGCAAAAAAGCCAAAGTGGTGGATACCATTGATCAAAACGGTGGGCGCATCATGATTTCCGGCGAATACTGGAATGCCGTTACCGAAAGCGACGAAAAAATTAAATCTAACCAATGGTGCGAGATTGTCCGTTTTGAAGGACTCACCGTAACTGTTAAACCTCACAAACCAAATAAGGAGATTGACCATGGAGTCAACTGAAATCTTTTCAGGCTACATTACCTGGATTATAACACTGGTAGTATTTCTTGTGTTATTAGCCCCGCAAATTTTTAAAATTCTGCGTGAATATGAACGGGCCGTAGTCTTTAGGCTGGGTAAATTTCAAAGTGTGAAAGGCCCCGGGCTGATAGTACTGATTCCGTTTATTGATAAAGTGGAACGCGTTGACTTACGTGTGCTTACCATCAACGTAGACCGTCAGGAAGTAATCACCAAAGACAACGTGACCGTAAACGTGGATGCCATCACCTTTTTCCGTGTGGTAGATGCCGAGGCCGCTGTGATTCAGGTAGAACGCTACATCCACGCAACCTCTATGCTGGCTCAAACCACACTGCGTAGCATTATTGGACAGGTGGAGCTGGACGAACTACTGGCGAACCGTGAGAAAATTAACAAACAGATTCAGCAAAACATTGATACCCAAACCGATCCCTGGGGTATTAAGGTAGTTTCGGTGGAGGTTCGTGACGTAGTACTTCCCGAAAATATGAAACGTGCTATGGCCCGTCAGGCTGAAACCGAGCGTGATCGTCGTGCTAAAGTGATTAATGCCGAAGGTGAATTCCAGGCTGCCGAACGGTTAGTGGATGCTGCCAAGATGATTGAAACAGCACCGGCTGCCTTACAGCTGCGCTTTCTGCAAACCATGAATGAAATCAGCGAGGAAAACGCGACCTTTGCCTTCCTCCCGCTGCCTATGGATTTCCTGGAAGCGTTCCGGAAAATGAATGGGGGCGATAGCAGTTCCGACAAGAAAGAATAAGCAAGCTTAACGACGTAGAAAGACGATATGAAGCCCCGGTGATTGCTCATCGGGGTTTTTATTTAGATGCCTATTCGAACATCTCACATCCCCCTGCAAATGAGCAAGCTCATTTCCGGTCCCTCTTCAAAGAGGGACTTCTCCTTAGTTATTTAGGATGTAATTCTAACACCTAAACTTGCTTATGTTTTAGCTCTCTTTTAAAAGAATTCTCCCTTTGAAGGGAGACCGCTTTGATGCTTCAGCATCAAAGCAGAGTATGTGGTATTAGGGTAACACAGCGTAATTCAAACTCTTTGCTCTTCTTATTACATACGGCTCAGCAAGTCGAGGCACATCACTCCTCAATAGCATCTTGCTGGTAATACTGCATGGCCTTCCAAAAACAAATCGTAGCCAGCACTCCGCAAACCGTAAACACAAGCAACAGTGCTTTGGAAGGACCATATGTGCCCGTAAAAACATGATCAATCATCCAGCCGGTGGCGGGTGGACCAATTCCAAAACCCACAATGCTAATCACAAATAGATACACGGCACCGGCCATTCCGCGCATGTCAGGTTTCACAAAATATTGGATGAGCGCCGCAGCCACGCCGTTATAGGAGGAAGAAATCACATTGGCCGTTCCCACTAATAAAAATGCCACCAGGGCCGACTCAGCCATCAACCCGAAAAAATAGAAGGGCAGTCCGCCCAGTGCGGCAACCATACCCATCACAAATCGTTTTTCTGGGCCCCATTTTGTAGCCAGTTTATCTGCCAGCCAGCCGGATGCATTGACACTCAACCCGGTTAAAAACATAAACCAGCCGTATTGCGCAATGAGCGAGGGAGTTTGAAAGGTGTCGTTCAGCACCGTGCCGATAAAAGCCAGAATGGTATACCCACTTAAGGCCAGCAAAGAAAATCCCGCCAAGTGATACTGAACAGCTTGTTTTCGCAGGATGAATTTCAGCACTTCAAAAAAGCGTAATGCCTGCACTCCCTCCCCTTTCTTTTTTCGGGAAGGTTCACGGATCAATAAAAACCCAATGATAGCCAAGAAAATACCGGGCCAGCCTACGGTTTTCATAGCCTGGCGCCAGTCGTAGGCTTCGGCCACGGAGCCGCCAATCAAAAAAGAACATCCCACCCCAATAAAAATCCCCGAAGCATAGACCGAAAACACCCGTGCCCTTTTTTCGGGGTGAAAATAATCGGCCAGCAATGAATACACGGCGGGACTTAAAGCAGACTGGCTCACTCCTACAAACAATCGCGCAGTCACCAAAAAGGCAAAAGAACTGGCGAAACCGCTGGCTACTGTCATCAGGCTCCAGATGAGCAATCCGGAAAGAATAATGCGCTTGCGGGAAAAGCGATCGGCGAACCATCCCATAAAAATGCCGCAGATGGCGTAGATGAGGGAGAACGCAGGTCCGTATAATACTCCGATTTGGGTATTGGTGAAACCCAGGTCATCCCGGATGGCCGTCCCCAAAACCGCTACGATCTGGCGATCTACAAAGCTGGTGATATAAATGAAAAATAGAAGCGCCAGCACCAGCCAGGCGTACCACTGCGGGAATTTGTTTTCAAATTTGCCGTAGAAAAATTTCATGGCTCAAAGATAGAATACTGATGGCTGGGATTGAAGAATCTTTTTTGATATGGTGATTAGGTGATATGGTAATTTTCTGATAAAGTAATTTAATGTTTTACAAACGTCTCCTTCCTTGGCGCTCCGAACCACCGGAGGCGTTAGGGAAGCCCCGAAATCGGGATAAAGTCAGGATGGGTTTAGAGCGAAAGGCTTTATGATTTTAACAGCAAATACAAGATCTTTTCAAGTTGTACTTGAAAAGCGCAAGTAATTAAAGGCTTAGCCTTCAGTCGGATGTAAAGATGGAACGTGGCATAGTTGATATGAATGCAAGGCACAGCCTTGCCGGACTTTTACTTTTGAAGTACAACTTCAAAAGATCTTATTGGATCATTTTTTAGCTTATTCACCAATCAAAAATTTCCTTGAGAAAAATTCTACATGAACGTGCCGAAATGTTTATTTTTTAGGCTCACTAAATTTTAAGTAAACACTCACTCATAAATCATGAAAGTTGGAATTCTTGGCGCAACAGGCGCCGTTGGACAAAAATTTATTCGCTTACTTCAGGGACATCCCTGGTTTGAAATTGAAGCGCTGGGCGCTTCAGAACGGTCTGCAGGGAAAAAATATAAACAGGCTGCCAACTGGATTGAAGACGTAGTGTTGCCGGATTACATCAAGGAAAAGACGGTTAAAAATTGCGATCCTGCTGAGTTTGAAGGCGTAGATTTTGTATTCTCCGGGCTCGATTCTTCCGTAGCCGGTGAAATTGAAAAAGCTTTTGCCGAAGCCGGATTTCCGGTAATTTCCAATGCCAAAAATTACCGTCAGGACCCTACGGTTCCCCTATTGGTTCCTGAAATCAACCCGGACCATATTGAACTCATCAAAACACAAAGCTTCAGCAAAGACGGCAGCGGCTGGATTGTAACCAATCCAAACTGCGTAGCAGTTCCCTTGTCGCTTTCCCTGAAACCACTGTATGATGCCTTTGGAATCGAAGCATTGATTCTTACCACCATGCAGGCTGTTTCTGGTGCGGGTTATCCCGGCGTTGCCAGTTTGGATATCCTCGGGAATGTGGTCCCTTATATTTCTGGTGAAGAACCTAAAGTAGGCCCCGAGACCCGCAAATTGCTGAGTGCGCTGAATGGCACCGATTTAGAATTACCGGAATTTCCCGTGCAGGCAACAGCCACACGTGTGCCTTCCATCAACGGACACATGATTTCGGTTACAGCCAAGCTGGAAAATCCTCCCGCTGATGTGGAAGAGCTTAAAGCGGCCTATCAGAATTGGAAAAACCCGATTGCTGATCTGGAACTGCCATTTGCACCAAAAAGCCTGTACAAGCTGCATGAGGAAGAAAAATATCCTCAGCCACGCTTACATGCCGACTGGGAAAACGGAATGCAACTGCATCTTGGCCGTATGAGAAAAGCCGAAGTGTTTGACGTTAGCTTCATTGCCATGGCGCACAACACCATCCGTGGTGCCGCCGGCGGAGCTATCCTGAACGCCGAACTACTGGTGAAGAAAGGATTTTTAGGTTAACTAACTGGTTACTGGTAAAATCTTTCTTTGTCTCAAAATTCAAAAGGGCGCAGTTATTGCGTCCTTTTTTTATTCAGAATTCTGAGTCCTGATTTCTGAATTCTTTCTACTCATCCTCCATATCATCCAGGCGCTGTTGCGACATGTAGAGATTGATCCTGGTCGAAAAACGAATAGCCTCGTTACGGTCGCGCCTTTTTATTTTTAGGGTGATTTTTCCTTGGTCACTTCCCGGCAAAGGCTCGAAAAAAGCCCACTGGTTAGCCACCAGAATGAGCTTTCCTCCGGTAAACAAGAAGCCTTTCTTGAATTGTATTCTTTTGATGTTATCTAACTGGATAGCAAATTTTGAAAGATTACTGATGCCGTTACCGTACATATCATACACTTTATACTCAAAAAGCAGCTCGGCATCCTGCACACTAATGACGCCCTTCACCTCTTTGACTTTCATCTCCAAATCAGAACTTTCATACATGGAATAGTGATAGGGAATACTCATAATTAGTCATCCAGCTCTTTAAGTTTTTGTTCTGATAATTGCAGATTCAGGTTCGACGAGATATCCGCTGCGATGTTCCGGTGTTTGCACTTCACTTTCAATACGCGTTCCGTCAAATCCTCGCCGGGTAAATCCCCAAAAGACCTGGCACTTTTACCATGCAGTATCAGCTTTCCGCTGAACCAGCCTTTCTTAAATTCCAGCATATCCAGCTCTTTTAAAGGTACTCTTTCCGTTCTCAAATCGGATTGATACGCCTCCACTACGGCGTCCTTTTTTTTGTATTCGAACACCAGTTCTTCTCCTTCCACGCGCAGGATTCCTTCCAATTTCATAAATCCGCCGTTCAAATTTTGTATGCTAAAAGGAAGACTCCTCATATTGGTCCCTGATTTTTAAGAAGTTAGTGAGTGATTGAAAAACTTATAAAAAAGTACAAAAAATCTGTAAGGACTTCCCATCTCATCGCTCTAACTAAACAGCTAACTAAAGATAGATAACTAATCATTGCCTTGAGAGTGCGAGTATTCGCATTCTTAATGTCCTTCCAGGGGTAAAAGGTGGAATATCCTTTTGCCCTCTTTTTTTATCTGTGATTTTTTCCTTCCTGCCAGACTGCAAAAAGCAGTTGATTTAATGGCTCCATAAAACTATTCTGAAGTATGAGAGCTTTTTGGGTACTGATACTATTTGCCATTCCGGGGATGGCAATCGCCCAAAGTGCCAATTTTGAAGATGGGTTTTCTGATAAAGATATTTCGGATTGGCTCGGGGATACCGGCGATTTCACCTTCACCGAAGAAAATGGAAACGTGCTGCTCCAGCAGGATGCAGACGGTTCTGGAAGTTCGTCCTTAAGTATCGCATCTGACCAGGTTACAGGCTATTGGGATTTTTTCATCCGGATGGACTTTGCGCCTTCCGCCAGCAATAAAACGGAAATCTATCTAATGAGTGATCGCCCCGATCTTTCTGGTGCATTAAATGGTTATAAACTGACGGGCGGAGAGAATGGCAGTGATGATGTATTTCGTCTATTCCGTGTAGATGGAGGGGCTGAATCAGAAGAAATTATAACTGGCATCACCAACATCAGCGCCGGTGGCGACTTTCTCGTAAAGGTAACCCGCAATTCTTCAGGCGACTGGTCTTTGGAAGTTGGTGAAGGATATGCCGGCATCTTAACACCCAATGGTTCCGGTACCGACAACACCTACAACTCTGCTTCCCATCTTGGATTTACCACGAGCTACACCTCCACCCGCGCCAATCTTTTTGCTTTTGATTTTAAGATTGAAATCCCACCACTCACAATTTCTTCTGTTGCCCTTTTTGACCCGTCCACTCTTGACGTGACTTTCTCGCGTGCAATCAATCACAGCACGGCATCTTCCGCTAATTTCACAGTTAATCCCGGCAACTCATCTCCCAGCTCGGTTTCCGAAGCGTCCGCATCCGTAGCCCGACTTTCCTTTCCATCCACTTTTGAAGGAGGAAGCTATCAACTTGAAATAAGCGGGATTGAAGACGCCGCCAACCAAACGACATTAGCTGACACCACTGTAAGTTTCGTAGTTTTTAATGAACCCCAACCAGACGATATCATTATCAATGAATTTATGAAAGATCCGCCGGATGGTGCTGCCGAGTATATCGAATTGAAAAATATATCTTCCCGCTACATCAATCTAAAAGACTGGCTTATCGGAGATAACAATTCCTTAACCAGTATTTCTACCACAGATCAACCAATACTGCCCGATGGATTTGTAGTGCTCAGTTCCGATACCTCTGCATTAAGCTCCTTTTTTGGAGAAGTTACCTATATCGATCTCTCGCTTCCGGCTCTCAATAATACCTCCGATCAAATACGATTATATGACAGTGAAGGCGTTATAGCAGATTCTCTGGCTTATACACCAGATTGGGGTGGATCGAATGTAGCGCTGGAGCGACGCAGTGCCAGTGTTTCAGCTACTTTTAAAGAGAATTGGGGTGAATCTCCTGCGGTCAATTTTGGTACTCCGGGATTCGAGAATCAGGTTTTTCCCGATGAAACTCCTCCGGAAATCATTGAGTTACTCATTCCCGATAACCAACGCTTGTTACTTAAGCTCTCAGAGCGGGTTGATGTAATGAGTGCTAAGAATGAGGATAACTACCAACTTAGTCAACAACCCGAGCCTGGCGTAAACCCGCCTCCATTGCCCTCCATTTCGTCAGTTCAGTTTTTATCACCCGATACTCTTCAAATTAGCCTGAGCCAGCCGTTACAAGAATATTCTGGTAGCTGGCAACTGCAGGCCGCTAACCTGACCGATATTTTTGGCAATGCCACACAAGAAGTAATTTCATTCAACTACTTTGATGTTTTCGAAGCCGAAACCGGACAAGTAGCAATTAATGAATTTGCATACGATCCTCCGCCTGGCTTTTCCGAATTTATTGAGTTGTATAACCATTCGGATAGCTCTTTCAATCTGCAGGGGTGGACCTTAAATGACAATACCGGGAACCGCCGAACCATTACGGATTCCCGCCGAATCATCCCCAAAAATAGTTTTATTCTCCTGGCACCCGACAGCACTCTTACCGAACTCTATCCTAGTCTACCGCTCGTTGATATGGGTAGCCGTTTTCCCGCCCTTAACAACAGCACCGATGCCATTGTAATACGAAATGCTAAGAGCGCAGTCATTGACTCCATCACCTATTTCTCAAGCTGGGGCGGCCGGGAAGCATCTTTGGAACGAAGAGAACCAAGCATATCGGGCAATTATGCAGAAAACTGGGGCAACTCTCCCGCACCAGAAAGTGCAACACCCGGAATAGCTAATGAAATTGAACTTGACCCGTTTCCGCCCTCTATTACAGCACTCAACGTTCTTGATCAGCAATCCCTGGAGGTGATACTCAGTGAACGTATTCAGGAAACGGAAGCTTTGGACAAAACCAATTATTCACTTACCACAGCCAGTAATTTTACTCCTCCCCCACTTGATCGAATAACTTTTTTCCCACCCGATACGGTTCTGCTTTCTTACTCAAACCCCTTCCCAAAGGCTTCTGTTGGTACTGAATATGAACTGCGTATTGAAAACCAAGCTGACGTATTTGGTAACCGGGCTTCTGCCTTAATGAAAAGCTTTTTGGCCATAGATATCGCCGAAGCAGATTCTGCAGAAGTTGTGATTAATGAATTTATGAATGATCCTCCCGAAGCCTACACAGAATTCATTGAGCTCCGAAATACGTCCGGTTTCAATTTTGATCTCCAAGACTGGACCTTGAATGATAACACGGGGAATCGCCAAGTTATTAGCGACAGCAGCTTCATTCTGCGCACCCAATCCTTTGCCTTGTTGCTGCCTGATAGTGCTTTACTAGAGCAATTCCCGGGCTTACCGGCCATTGTAATGGGCAACCGTTTCCCCTCCCTAAATAACAGTACCGATGCCATTGCCATCCGTAACAGCATGGGAGTGATTGTTGATTCTCTAACATATTTATCAGCATGGGGAGGAGACGAAGTGTCTTTGGAGCGCAGAAGTGCTGCACATAATCCCAATTTCAGTGAAAATTGGGGAGATAGTCCTGCCACTAAATTTGCCACACCCGGAACAGAGAATCAGATCGCCCCGGATACCAAAGCCCCACAATTGCTTTCTATTTCCACAACTGATGCTGATCAAATTAGACTCATATTTGATGAACGTTTGCTCCCCGGAGAAGCAGAGACTTTTGACAATTATCAACTCACTGCGGATATCCCTCCGAGCGAAATTCCCGGAATAACCTCTATTGAGTGGCTTCCTCCGGACACTGTATTTATCAATTTTAGATCGGAGCTTCCCCGTCGACCAGAAGGCACCTGGTACCAGCTTCAAATTACCAATCAAACGGACATTTTTGGAAATGTAGCCTCAATGATTACCGATTCACTGTTGATTATTGACTATACCGCTCCTACTGCCGGAATGCTTTTCATTACTGAGTTTATGTATGATCCTCCGGATGGGTCTACGGAATTCATTGAACTGTACAATGCCTCCGATAGCACACTCAATCTTCGGGGATTAACCTATAACGATCAATCATCAACCCGCAGGATTATCAGCGAAACTGATTTTGGCTTAGCTCCAAAAAGCTACGTAGTTCTCGCAACTGACAGTAGCTTACTAGAACAATTTCCAGATATGTCGTTACTTGCTTTGGGAAGTCGCTTTGCCTCCCTAAATAACACAACTGATGCCATCGTACTCCGAGGTCAGCAGGGATTGCTTTTAGATTCACTGACGTACTACTCGGATTGGGGTGGAAATAGTGTTTCCCTTGAACGTCGAAGTATCGCTCATAGTCCCAATTACAAAGCGAATTGGGGCAATTCTCCGGCGGCGTCTCTTGCCACCCCTGGATCTGCTAATGCTATCGAACCTGATACCAAGCCACCTACTGTATTATCCAGCCAAATCCTTTCCAGCAATTCGATTCAGCTGATCTTTAGCGAGCGAATTGATTCTGTTCAGGCTTTTCTTTTCCCTAATTATACTTTTGATCCAATGCTTGAAATGGAGGCCATCGAATACAAAGTAGACACGCTCGTGATCAATTTTAAAGGCTCCTTTGAAGACGGCCAAAGCTATCAACTCACTATTTCTAACCAACAGGACATTTTTGGTAATACCCTGGAAGAGACTGTAGAAACATTCACATTTACCCAGTTCTCGCCAGCTGTTGAATATGACCTGATTATTAATGAAATCCTTTACCGCAGAAAGCGGGCCGATTCTGAAGAGTTTGTGGAACTTTATAACCGTTCCGGTAAAAACATTAACCTCAGTGGCTGGACTATCTCGGATGCTACCGCCTCCACGACGATCCCTTCTGGAACTCAGCTAAGAAGCAACGAGTATCTGGTTTTCACGGATCATGAAAACTTTGCTCAATCTGGCGAAAACAGAATTCATCTTCCGGGTTTTCCATCTTTGAATGACGACGGAGATGCCATCACTTTGAAAACAACCGAAGGGGTACGTATAGATAGTTTATTCTACCTTGATGATGTTTGGGGCCCGGCAGAACAGGGTATTTCCCTGGAACGAAAACACCCGGATTCCCCCTCTAACGACGCCGCCAACTGGATGCTAAGCAACTCTGCTAACGGACATAGTGCAGGAATTCAAAATACTGCTTTTCAGCTTGATGAAAGTCCCCCTGAAGTTTTATTCGCCCGTTCTCAACCTAACCAGAAAATCTTTGTGGTATTTTCGGAGTTTGTTCAGCTTGATCATGCCGTATTTACTCTAAATGGCCAAACTGCTTCGCTTGAATCCTATCAACAAAATAATGCCAACATTGCGGTTATTTCAGGGGTAGACATTCCCGATCAGGAGGCCTTACAGTTGGCAATAACCAACATCTCTGATTTTGCCGGTAATCAGGTGAACCAACTTGCCATGGAAGTTGCACAACAGGTTGAACCCGGCCACCTCATCATCAACGAGATTCTATTCGACCCAATAGCCAATACCGATGACAACCTTCCCGATCAAGCCGAATACATTGAGTTGTACAACCCAAGAGATTATGCGATTTCCCTGGAAGGTGTTTTTTTGCATGATGAACCCGATGAGAATGATGAGGTACGCTCTATCTTCCCAGAAAATACTCAGTATCGGTGGATCCCGGCTAAGGGGTATGTTGTAATGTATGCTGAAGAGGAAAACCGGCAATTCTTAGACAGTAAACTGGCCCGGTACTTCGAGCTTTCAGGAGAGGATGAACATTTCTTCATGCTGATTAACCGTTCAAGCCTCAGCCTTTCCAGTACCGATGACGCCATTTACATCGCAGATAGTTCAGGAACCATTATCGATTCCGTTTTCTATGATGAAAGCTGGCACAATCCCAACTTGTATGATACAAAGGGAGTCTCCCTGGAACGCATAGATCCGGATAGCCCGGACAACAGTTCGTCAAACTGGAGCTCAAGTACCAGTGTAAGAGGAGGCACTCCTGGTGCACAGAATTCAATTTTTCAGCAAGCTGGGGCAACTCCCGAAACACAAGGACTTTCATTTACCCCCAATCCCTTTTCTCCGGATGAGGACGGTTTTGAAGATCACCTGTTTATGAATTATAGCCTGGAAAAGCCGGATTATCTTTTGAGGGTACGTATTTTTGACCGGTATGGGCGATTGGTCTGTACCTTAGCTGATGGACAACAAGCGGGCTTTGAAGGCTCACTGATCTGGGATGGGCTCACTGATGATCGCAAGAAAAACAGGGTAGGTATTTATATTATTTTATTTGAAGCTTACAACAGTGCAGAAGGTAAAAATGTAACTTTTAAAAAAACGATCGTATTGGCACGTAAATTCTGAAAAGATGTTATCTTAACCTTGGTTTGGAATTATCTGCAGTTCCTGCGAAGTTTAGCCAATAATTAATCGAACCTGATTGTGCAAAAACACAAAGAATTCTGGAAGCGAGTATTGAAGCTGGCTGGAAAGAAGGACATTTTTTTTAATGCCTCTGCCATCACCTTCAATTTATTTATCTGTGCTATTCCCTTTATCCTGATATTAATTTCCATCATTGGGTACGTACTCTCTATAGACGAAGCCTTCAACGAAATTGTACGTTACGGGCGTGAGTTTTTCCCAAGCTTCACCTACGAAACACAGACCAACGATATTTTCAGGGGAGCTATCACCATAGAAACCTTTTTACGTCCCCTGGTAGGCGCACGCCAGCTTTTTGGGATTATTGGTATTATTGTACTCATCTTTTTCACTCAGGGATTGCTCCATAGCCTTAAGCACGTGCTTTTTGATGTTTTTGATATCAAGGAACGTAAGCATCCCGTCATCGATGTGATTTATAACTTTTTCGGTTTTACGTTGATAGGTACCGTCTTCATCTTTTTTAGCTTGGCTATTTCCACTGTTTCTCTCTTTAACCTGAGTCAAATAGCTATTCCTTTTACCGAAATTGTAATTGAACTCCCCTGGATTTACGATTTCCTGAATCTTCTCCTTCCTATTATTGTAGCCTTTTTTGTGCTTTATGTGGTATTCCGCTTTGTAAGTGAGCGCCGGATTAAGCCCAAAGTTGCCCTCATGGCCGCACTCACCTATACCGTATTATTCGAGATAGCTAAATTTGGTATAAGCATGTATCTGGAATACGCTTTTGCCACCTACCGGTACTTTTATCAGGGATACACTATTCTCATCCTTTTGGGTATTTGGACCTTTTACACGGCCCTGCTATTTGTGATAAGCGCAATTATGGCCCGGGCCTACAAAGATGTTTTCCTCAAGAAAGAGCCTTCATTTGAAGAAAATCCCTACACTGCCATATCCTGATGCCAAAAAAATTGCCCCGCTCTTTTTATGAACGTGACGATGTGGTACAGATCAGCCGTGAGTTAATCGGCAAAGTACTATGTACAAATTTTGATGGCGTTGTAACCTCGGGGATCATAACTGAAACAGAAGCCTATAACGGGCGCACTGATCGCGCATGTCATGCCTATCCCGAAGTACGCACAAAGCGCACCGAGACGATGTACGGAGCTCCCGGACACGCCTACGTATATCTTTGTTATGGTATTCATCATCTTTTCAACATAGTCACTAATCAGGAAGGCCTGGCCGATGCCATTTTAGTTCGGTCTTTACAACCTGTTGAAGGGATAGATAAGATGCTTGAACGCCGAAACAAGGAAAAAGCAGCTCCGGTGATTACAAATGGCCCGGGCAAATTGTCTCAGGCACTTGGCATCACCACTGACTATGATAAAACCGATTTAGGCGGAGATACTATTTGGATTGAAGACCGTGGGCTTGAGCAAGACAGTCAAGCTATAGAGGCAAGTACACGAATTGGAGTAGATTACGCCGGCGAACATGCTAAACTACCCTGGCGTTTTACCCTGAAAAACTCGGATTGGATTAGTAAATAACGGGCATAAAAAAACCCGGTAATAAATACCGGGTCGTAAATTCAACATCAAAGGGATGGATAGTTAATTCTCAGAACCGCCTTCTTCGCCTTCGCCGTTAATTTCTTCGAAGCGTTCAGCTACTTCAGGATGTGCTTGAATAGATTGTGCTACGCGTTGAAAACGCTGTACAGTCATTCCTTCTTCCTGGATAGTTTGCATGTATTGTTGCTGAGCTTCTTGTCCAACCTTCATCAGTTCCGGTTGTACTGTTTCCAATTTCTTTTGCTCTTCTTCAGTAATGTTTACTTGTCCAGCCATTTGTGGATTTCGCTGTGCCATGGCAATTTGCTGAAAGCGAGAAAATTCCATCCCTTGTTCTTCCACAATAGCTCTCACTTTTTCATCAGCTTCCTGCTGAATGCTCTGTGCAGCTGTAGAAATATCTGATACCATCTGCAGATCTTCATCAGAAACCTCTTCTGGACTCAAAGGTTGAGGTTGTTGTGGCATTTGTTGTTGCTGGGCAAAGACTGAGGCTGTACCAAAAACGACTCCCAACGCAATTACGAATGTATATCGCAGTAAATTTTTCATGATTTATAGTCAAAATATTTAAGTGTAAGATTTATACCGATGTAACTAACATCCTTTTCTGTACTAATGCAAACTTAAATTCGGCCGGAATGTTCTATTTTTTTTCATCTTTAACAGCTTGTTACAATAAAAAGGCCCTTTTCATCCCTCCGGATTTCTCTTGTACTGCCCATTGTCGCTTCTGTTAAATAAAAGAAATCAAAAAAGCTTTAATATTAAATGAATTTTTTATTCTTGCCGATTGTTGTCCCGATAACTTTCGTCAATTAAATAAATCAAAAATTAAACAGAAGTACATCAAGAACATGAAAGTATTAAATCGAATTACATCTATTTTAGCTATTGGTATTTTTGCCATTTCAACTATGGCTGTTGCCAAATTTGCTGCAACCTCCTGGGACATTGACAAGGCACATAGTGCTATCAATTTTGAAGTGACCCACTTTTTCACCCCGGTAAACGGAACATTTGAAAGCTACAATAGCACAATCAACTTTGATCCTGAGAACCTCGAGGAAAGCTCTATTAATGTTGAAATTGATGTGAGCAGCATCAATACAAGAAATGAGCGACGTGACAACCACTTGCGCTCTGCAGATTTTTTCAACGCTGAGAAATGGCCACACATTACTTTCACCAGCAACACCATTGAGAAAACTGGTGAGAATGAATTTGTAGCCAAAGGCACACTCACAATTAAAGAAACAGAACAAGAAATTGAGCTCCCATTTACACTCCTGGGTATCACCGATAACCCAATGAAAGAAAACACTTTGGTAGCGGGTATCACTGCTTCCACCATGGTAAATCGTGGAGATTATGAGGTAGGTACCGGCGACTGGGCTTCTGACACCGTTATTGGTGATGAAGTAACCGTTGATCTGAATCTGGAGCTGAACGCGGAAAAATAATTCCAAAATTCACCTAATTTTTAAAAAAGCATCGTTTCATTGAGACGATGCTTTTTTTATTTTAACAACTCATACAAAGCACCTACCAAAGACCATGAAAAATAAACGATTCTTAGTTCTATCCGGATTCATAGTAATAGCAGCACTCTCACGGATCGTACCCCATCCTTATAACTTTGCTCCCATTGGAGCAATGTCTATTTTCGGAGCAGCTTATTTTACTGATAAAAAATTCTCCTTTTTGCTGCCACTTGCCGCTATGTTTGTGAGTGACTTGCTGGTTAACAACCTCCTATATGCTAATTTCTATGGAGGATTTGTTCTATTCACTCCCGGTTTTTGGTGGATGTATGGCTCTATCGCCTTAATTGTATTGGCAGGCATTTTCATTCTCAAAAAAGTAAATACCAAAACTGTGATTGCTGGTAGCCTCAGTGCTTCCATCATCTTTTTCCTGGTTACCAACTTTGGAGCCTGGTTAGGAAACCCTATCTACCCGCAAGGACTTGAAGGACTCTTTATGAGTTACGCCGCAGGTATTCCCTTTTTCCATTATACCGTTTTAGGTGATCTGGTATACTCTGGCGTGATGTTTGGAGCTTTCGAATATGCCCGTAGTAAAACCCCGGCCCTGCAAACGGTTTCCACCCGATAGTACCGGGCTGTTGGTCTTCTGAATCAGAATTCCACCCTCTGTCATGAAAAAGATACTTATTACCGGAGCAACCTCAGGTATCGGAAGAGAACTGGCTCTGCAATATGCCCAACAGGGGCATAAAGTAGCGATGGTAGGTCGCCGTACGGAGCGTCTGGAGGAATTAAAAGATCAGATTGGGGATCAGGCATTCATTCATACCCTGGACGTTACAGACCACGAGAAGGCTGAACAAGTGTACCAACAGTTGATTGACGAAATGGGTGGCCTGGATGTGATGATACTGAATGCAGGTATGGGGCGCATTCAGATGTTGCCACCCTGGGAGTCTGAGTCCAAGCTCATTGAACTCAACGCACTGGCTTTTGCCCACGGTTGCCATTTTGCCTTCGATTATTTTAAAAAGCAGGGGCATGGACAGATCGTTGGAATGTCATCCATGGCCGCTTTATTAGCTCACCACCGCGCAGCTGCTTACACGGCCTCTAAGCATTTTATCGCCAACTATATGACCAGCTATCGCCAAAAGGCAAAGCGGGTACCTGCTGACATTACGGTAACTGAGATCAGGGCAGGCTATATTTGGACAGAAATGACTGAGCGGGCCAGAGGCATGTTTTGGGTGGCATCAACGGAAAAAGCAGCCGAACAGATGATCAAGGGGATAGAGAAGGGAAAAAACATCTTTTACGTAACAAAACGCTGGCGAATATTGGCCTGGGTGGCCAAACTTGTTCCTGAATGGATTTGGAACCGTATTTGACTATTTATTCCGTCGGCAACGCTCACTGCAGTATTTCAGATTTTTCCATTCTTTTTCCCATTTTTTTCGCCATTTAAATGGACGTTTACACACCGGACAAATCTTCTCCAGAAGATCTGATTTTTTGACGGTCTTGGCCATGAGTTTATTACGCTGAAACCTCTCTTAATCAAAAAATTTTCTACTTCCTTTCATCCACAATGGAAAGCCGGATGGGCCCCTTTGCTTTATCCAGTTTGATTTCTTTTCCTTTTTGAGTGATACTGATGAGCCTTTCACTTTGCAACTCCCCTGCCGCTGTTCGTACGTCGTCCACATGATCTTTCCATACATCAGAAAATAAGTCTTTAGTGACTTCTGAAGGACATACTGATTTTTCCGGACCTCTTTTTTTTGTGAAGGTCAGGATGCGATTTTTAATCTCTTGTTTTGATTTCTTCATAACTTTCATCCAGGTTTATCATAGGTTTTGGGTATTCATCTCCAATCTTTACGTCAAATAACGTCTGTTGTTCGGGGGTCATTTTATGGGGTTCGTGAATGAATTCATCCGGCACACCTTCCAACTCCGAGACCCAGGTACGCACATAGTCTCCGTCCGAATCATATTTCTGAGCCTGATTGACGATGTTGAAATACCGATTACGGGGATCATGTCCAACCGTCGCATTGTAAGCCCAATTTCCATAATTGCTACAGGGATCATAATCCAACAGCAGAGATTCGAAGTATTCAGCTCCCATCCGCCAGTCAATATTTAAGTTTTGAGCCAGGAAACTCGCAACATTCTGCCGCCCCCTGTTGCTCATATACCCGGTGGCATTGAGCTCTCTCATGTTAGCATCAATAAAAGGAATTCCTGTATTACCTTCAGCCCATTTTTTAAATCGATCTTTATCATGAGACCAATCTCTTTGCTTAGCCTGGATTCCGGAAGGCCAAAATATCTTATCTCCATGCTTCCAGGCTGAGAATCGGAAATAGTCTCGCCATATTAATTCAAAGATCATCCAGTATGTAGATACATTCTTTTTGCGCTGTTCCTCGTACTTATTAACCTCCCAGTAGATTCTGCGTGGCGAAAGGCTGCCATTAGCCAGCCATGGAGAAAATTTTGAGGAATAATCCGCACCTAATAAACCATTCCGAGTAAACTTGTAATTCTTGAGATGATCTCCTTCCCAAAAATATTCTTGTAACCGTTCCAGCGCGGCTTTCTCCCCGCCTTTAAAATCAAGCACAGCCCGGTCATCCTGTTCTTTTTCAGACAACCCCAGTTCTTTCAGGCTGGGAATATCACCAACCTCTATGCCATCCACCAATTTAGCTTTAGTTGGTTGCTCATATTCTTTCCGGACTTTAGCTTCTTTTTCTGTCTTTTTGCGATAGTTAGTAAAAACATCCGGTATCTCGTTTTTTGAATATGGAATATCATTGATATGAAATAATGTACTCTCCCAGGTAAAACTCAACTTGTCACCAAGCCGGCTTTTTAGCTTTTCCTCAATATCAATTTCTTCACGGGTGATCTCTTTAGGAATGAATACTACATCAACATCATACTTCTCAACCAAGTCCGGGATAACTTCTTCGGGCTTATCCCTGCGTACTACCAAGTCGCACCCAATATCTTGCAAACTTGATTTAAGATCCTCAAGAGACTCAATCAAAAACTGAGCCCGAAGGGAACCTGTTTTTGGGAAACCAAATGAGGTGTTACCAAAATGCCTTGGGTCTACGCAGTATAGCGGGATCATCTCATCTGCCTGGCATGCCTTGATTAAGGACTCATTATCATGAATCCGTAAATTATTTCGAAACCAAATTATCGCTCGTGTCATATATAACTCCTTTGCAGATGGAAGTTATTTCAAAGAGGATTCATTCCCGGAATCAGAAATTTGAAAACTTCAGTATTCATTCCTCAAGCTGAATAAAACCGCTTTTGGCAGGCATCACATTTGGATTACAAAATCAATATATTTAGCACTAATAAACCTAAAGCGCTAAACAAATCTTTGCATGAAAAACGTTGTGTTAATTCCCGGTGATGGGATTGGATCTGAAATCACGAATTCTGTAACAACCATACTTGAAAAAGCCGGTGCAGAAGTAAATTGGGTTGAAAAGTCAGCTGGCTTGAAAGCCTATGAGGAAACAGATAATCCCCTCCCGGATGATACTGTAGAGGCCATAGATGAACATAGAATTGCTCTAAAAGGCCCGCTTACCACACCTGTTGGTTCCGGTTTCAGATCGGTAAATGTAGCGCTTCGCCAAAAGTTTAACCTGTATAGCAACATTCGTCCAGCCCGCACGCTCCCAAGTATTGACACCCCTTTCAGAGACGTGGACATGGTTCTTTTCCGCGAAAATACACAGGGACTTTATATTGGCAAAGAACAATGGGTTGAAGAAGCAGATAAAGAACGCCACTCTGAAGCCATTGCGGTAGTAACTGAAAAGGCCAGCGAGCAAATTATCCGCGCTGCATTTGAGTACGCGGTTAGAAATGAGCGTAAGAAAGTTAGTCTCATACACAAGGCCAATATTCTGAAATTAACCACCGGCTTGTTTCTTGAAGTTGGAAAGCGGGTTGCCGAAGATTATCCGGATATCCAGTTTGAAGACCTGATTGTAGACAACATGGCCATGCAGATGGTGATGCGTCCACAGCAATTTGATGTAGTGGTAACCACTAACCTTTTCGGTGATATCCTCTCTGACCTGGCTTCTGGCCTCGTAGGCGGACTTGGTGTAACCGGTGCTGCAAATATCGGTGATGACGCCGCAATGTTTGAAGCCGTTCACGGTTCCGCTCCCGATATTGTAGGCAAAAATATTGCGAATCCCCTGGCCTTGCTGTTTTCTTCTTTGATGATGCTGGAGCATATTGATCAGCACCAGGTAGCTGAAAACATTCGAAAAGCTATTTATAAGACACTGGTAGAGAAGAAAGTATACTGCACGCCAGATATTGGTGGTAAAGGTACCACATCAACCTTTACACAAGCTATTTGTGATAATATCTGATAGCTCATAAGCTTATCAATAATATTATAAAGGCTGCCTTAGAGCAGCCTTTTTTATTGAATAGGATTTTTGCTATCAGCCGAACAATGAAGTAAGAATCCAGCTTATGATTGACATCACCAAGCCAAAAGCCAGCGCCCATCCAAAGCTTTTAACTTTAAAGGAATCAATTATGGCATCCACAAGCATGATAAGCAAGGCATTTATCACCCATACAAACAATCCAAAGGTGAGAATGGTAATTGGTAAGCTCAGGATTACCAGTACCGGTTTTATGAATACATTTACCAGAGCCAACACAGCAGCTACTAAAACCGCACTCCAAAAGTTTTTTACTTCCACGCCATTCAGTAATTTAGCCGTCACATAAACTGAAACGCTATTTAATATCCAAGCCCAAATCATAGATTCATTATTTAGTTAATGGTCGAAGCACTGTACGATAGTATTTCAAAAATGTTTAACACTACCCGAAATCATGGAAATAATATACTCATCCTTCAATGATTTAACATCTCAACAGCTCGAAGATGCCTTTGCCCTCCGGCAGAAGGTATTCATCATTGAGCAAGAGTGCTTCTACCCTGATATTGATGGGTACGATGCCCAAGCAACTCACCTGTTCTTTTATGACGACCAAAAGTTAGCAGCTTATTTGCGGATTTTTAAAAAGGGAATCAAATATGAACAAGAAGCCAGTATCGGCAGAATTGTAGTAGATCCGGAATATCGGAGAACCGGTCTGGGACCAAAACTGATAAACAAAGGTATTGAGCTCTGTGGAAAGGAACCTATTCGGATTGAAGCTCAGGCTGCCTTAGTAGATTATTACGGTACTTTAGGTTTTACCCCAAAAGGTGACGTTTATATTGTGGATGGTATAGACCATATACAAATGACTTATCCGGATTAAATTAACTTTTTCTGGATATCTCCCGCTTTACCTCATCCAGTTCAATCAATGCATCCTCATACCCCTTCTCTATTGCTTTGATGAGAGCAGGAATTTCATCTAAATGTTCTTCGTTCTTTGCATGATCTTCTATTTGCTGGGCTTTGGCCTTTAATTCTTCCAATCCTACATAAGACAAAGTCGGCTTTATTTTATGAGCTGCTGCTCTAAGTTCAGGAAATTTATCAGCCTCAAAGGCTTGCCGGATATCACGAAGCTGCCTGGGAGTTTCCTCAATAAATAAATCGATCATTTCCCTGATTACTCCAAAATCCCCGTCTGTAATCTCTGTGAGATACGTAAAGTCTGTCTGTCTTCTTCTCATATTTTTTATGTGATAGTGATACCTCTCAATTCAATAATGATTATAAAATTGAACCCAAAGAGAAGAAATGCGAATTAAAATTCCCCAAAAATATATACGAAATGTACACCTCACCACGAGGTTTATAAAATCCAAATTGTAGCGTCGAATATCAGCCTGTAAAAATTACAATACCTACCAATACCAATACTACGATTTTAAAGATCAATGCCTTCCAATTTTTCATTGCTATGTATGTTTATTTGCTAACCGTTCTGCAATTGGATAGAACGAAATATTTTGGAAAGAAGCAAGTTATCCACAACTATTTATTAAAATTTTTTAATCTAAAAACCCTAAAACCCGCAGATACAGCCCCTTTTTTACAATTCATTGCACTTTTGCACAATTTATCCACATAAAAAGGTTATTCCACCGTAACACTTTTTGCAAGGTTTCTTGGCTGATCAACATTGCATCCACGGTTTACAGCAATGTAATAGGAAAGCAGCTGTAATGGGATCACTGAAACAAGCGGTGAAAACACATCCATCGTCTCAGGTATGATGGTTGTGAATTCCGCCAAATCTGCCACTTCGGTATTTTCAGAAGTAGAAATGGCAATGATGCGTCCTTTCCGTGCCCTAACCTCTTCGATATTGCTGATCATTTTGTCATTGGTATGATGGGTTGCCGCAATTACCACCACAGGCATCATCTCATCAATAAGTGCAATGGGACCGTGCTTCATTTCAGCAGCCGGATATCCTTCAGCATGGATATACGAAATCTCTTTGAGCTTTAGGGCTCCCTCCAATGCAACAGGGAAGCTGTAGGAGCGTCCCAGGTACAAGAAATTGGGAGCATAGGAAAACAGGTTTGAGATCCTTTGAATTTCTGTGGTATCCTCTAATACTTCTTCAATTTTAGCAGGGATTCTGGACAGTTCCGTAATTAATTCTGTGGCTCGAGTTTTGGTGATGGTGCCTTTCTCGAGCCCAAGCTTTATTGCCATCATGGTAAGCACGGTTACCTGAGCCGTAAAGGCTTTGGTGGATGCGACTCCGATCTCAGGCCCTGCGTGAATATAAACCCCCGCATCGGTTTCCCGGGCTATGGTTGATCCCACCACATTCACTACACCCAGTACCAATGCGCCACGGGCTTTGGCTTCCCGCAAGGCTGCCAGGGTATCCGCCGTTTCCCCACTTTGGGAAATGGCAATCATGACGTCTCCCTCTCCAATCAAGGGCTCTTTATATCGAAATTCGGAGGCGTACTCTACTTCAACCGGTACTTTAGCCAGGTATTCAAATAAATACTCCCCCACTAAGCCTGAGTGCCAGCTGGTTCCACAGGCTGCTATCACCACCCGTTTGGCATTTACCAGTTTATCCATTACATCTTCAATGCCACCGAGCGTTATGGTACCATCCTCAGAATTGATGCGTCCCCTCAGACAATCAGATATCGCTTTAGGCTGTTCAAAAATCTCTTTCAGCATAAAATGATCGTACCCACCTTTCTCGATCTCCTCAAGACTCAAGGCCAGTTCGTGCACTTCTTTTGTAAGCTCTATCTGATTGGCGGATTCAACGGTATACCCCTCTTTAGTGATGACGGCTAGCTCTCCGTCATCCAAGTAAACCACCTTGTCGGTGTAAGCGGCAACTGCGGAGGCATCCGAAGCTATAAGCATTTCGCCTTCACCAACACCAATTAATAATGGAGAGCCTTTTCGAGCCACCACTATTTGATCCGGATAATCCGAATGGACGATCGCTATTCCATAGGTTCCTTCTACCTGGTGTAGTGCATGCTGCACTGCCTTTTTAAGGGACCTATTATCCTTCACTAAAAAGCTCTCAATTAGCTTTGCTACCACCTCGGTATCGGTTTGGGAGTAAAACTCGTACCCCTGGTCTGTAAGCTTCTTTTTCAGGGTTCCATAATTCTCAATAATGCCATTGTGCACCAAAGCCATTTTCCCATTCTGGCTGGTATGCGGATGCGAATTTATATCATTAGGTTCACCATGCGTTGCCCAACGTGTATGGCCTATACCGATTTGTCCGTTCTGAGCGGAGGTCACCATTTTCTCAAGGTTCGAAACTTTTCCTTTGCCCTTCTTCACTTCAAGTTTGCCGTTCAAAACAGCAATTCCAGCCGAATCATAGCCCCTGTACTCAAGTCGTTTTAAGCCTTCAATAATAATTTTACTGGCCTGCTGATCACCTATATAACCTACAATTCCACACATGGTTGATTCGCTCTAATATTATTTTTTTTGATTCAGATAATGCTTAAATATAATGCCTTGGCAAACGAATAACGATTACGATTTTATCGAGTTATGGCTCATCAAACTGCAAAAACCGTCTGTTTCTTTACCGACCAAAAATCTCAAAAGTTCCGTCCATTGACCCTTACCCGGCCAATGGACGACTTAAGGCTTGGTATCTTTACAATCCGCGAAAAATGGATGCGCACTTTGCAAGTAAATCGCTATAGCCGGCTCCTTCCTGATCACTTAGATGGTGTTTTCGATATTGGCACTTCTGCCTCTGACGAGGCCTGCTTATGGGTGAACTCCCGGTTTTTACCGTCTCAACAACTTCAAGGAGCTATCCTCAAGTTAAAAGAGGGCGAAAAACTCACCTTTAACAACGAAACCATTGCAGCACTGGCAGACAAGAAAACATCTGCCATCATGCATAAGAAGAAGTCCTTTAACGATTCTTATTTTACTCCCATAAAATTAAAAGAAGCCATCCACCTGGAACATCTCTGGGATCTGCTGCCTCTGAACGCATATGAGACCGAGAAAGATCTGGCACTGACTCAGTTACAACCGCTATCCGAAACAAATATTTCATTGCCAGATGTCATAACCAGTCATCCCGAAAATATTTATATAGATGAAGACGCAGATATTGAGCCGGGCTGCGTATTAATAGCCAAGGATGGCCCAATCATCATACAAAAAAAAGCCACATTAGAAGCGGGCTGCATTGTTCGCGGCCCTGCAGTAATTGGTACGGGAGCTACGGTAAAAATGAAAGCCCGCATTTATGACGGAACTACAATCGGCCCTGTCTGTAAAGTGGGAGGTGAAGTAGCCAACTGCATTTTCCATTCTTATTCCAATAAAGGGCACGATGGTTTTACAGGTAACTCTATTTTTGGACAGTGGGTGAATATCGGGGCCGATACCAACACCTCAAATTTAAAAAACAACTATAGTCCGGTACGAATGGCCGACTGGGCAAGCAAAGAAGAGATTGAAACCGAAGCTCAGTTCCTGGGTACCGTAATGGGCGATCACTCCAAAACTGCCATTAACACGATGTTAAATACCGGCACTATTTGTGGCGTAAGCTCCAATATCTTCATGGCAAATTTTCCTCCCAAATATATCCCTTCCTTCTCTTGGGTAGGTGAAACTGATTATAGTGTTTATAAGTTTGACAAAGCACTGGAAGCCATGCGTGCCATGATGAAGCGCCGGGATAAAGAGGTAACCGATGCTTACGCAGCTATGATGGAATACCTGTTTAAGAATCGCTGAGAACACGCCGGGCGGTCAGATAAGTTTCCTCCCAAAATTTATGAGAGAGATCCGAGGTAGTTACTCCGGAGGTTGTGGAAGCGTGTAAAAACAACTGCTCATCCATCATCACCCCAACATGAAAAGTACGCCGGCCTGTTTTAAAGAATACCATATCCCCCGCTTTAAGTTGTGATTTTGATACAGGCGTTCCCACGTCGAGTTGTTCTTTTGTTGTGCGGGGAATTTTTTTCAGCAGATAATCTTCAAATATTACCTGCATAAAGGCTGAACAATCAATGCCCTGATAGCCGGAACCTCCCAACAGGTAAGGAACTCCTTTCCAATCTTTGTAGGCAAGCTCGAGGAAATCTCTAACCTGAGATTGTTCCGTTGTTTCCGAAACGGCCGCAGCTCTTGAGGGCTTGGCAGGTGCTGTTTCTTCGGTTTCAGCTGCAGATTCCTCCACGGTACCCCGCTTTACGGTGCCACAAGCTGACAGAAAAATCCCGCCCAGGATGATACCTGCAAATATGATTACTCTTTTTCTCATTCCGTCTGATTTAGTGACCTGTAAATATACGTGGATATGCTTACTTTTGAAGTTCAATCCGCTAAAGAAAAATATCCTATGAAATTACTCGTGAATATTGATCATATCGCAACCTTACGGAATGCCCGTGGAGAAGGCTACCCGGATCCCGTAGAAGCAGCCCGCGTATGTGAAGAAGCAGGGGCTGCCGGCATCGTATTTCATCTTCGTGGAGACCGCAGGCATATACGGGATCAAGATGTGTCCCGACTGAAAGAACACGTGCGGGGTAAACTGGATTTTGAGATGTCTGCGTCTGACGAGATGCTTGAAATTTGTACCGAAGTGAATCCACACTTATGCACCCTGGTCCCTGAAGGCCGCGAAGAATTAACTACAGAAGGTGGTTTAAAAATGGCCACTGTGTATGATGATTATGAGAAACGCGTATTTCCCAAATTGCGTGAGACCGATATTGAGATCAGCCTGTTTCTGGACCCTAACCCCGAAGACATAGAGCTGGCTCATAAATTGGGTACCGATGCCATAGAACTGCACACCGGTACTTTTGCGAATGCTGAGCCCGGCAAGCAACAGCATGAACTTACCCGTCTTCGCAAAGCCGCCAATATGGCCAATGATCTGGGCATAAAAGTAAATGCCGGGCACGGCTTGAACCTGGACAAACTTCCAGATTTGTTGGAAACCATTACCGTACTGAATGAAGTAAGTATCGGACACGCTCTCATCAGCAAATCTATTTATTGGGGACTTGAACGAACGGTAAAATCCTACCTGGAAATCATTGAAGATTTCTATGGCTAAACCCGGCGTTATCAATTGCCCTGTCATTTTCATACCATAAAAGCCTCACTTCCAACAGATTCAATCTAAAATAGCTTTCTTACACTGAAAACTTCTGCTAAACATATTGCCGACCGTATCCGCCTGATGATTGCCACCAAACAGTTCCAGGTGGGCGAGATGCTACCTTCTACCCGGGAACTGGGCCAACAGTTGGAGGCCAGCTTCCATACAGTGCGTAAGGCCTATCATATTTTGGAAGAAGAGGGATTGATTTTAGGTGAACAAGGCCGGGGCTTTACGGTGAAGAACCAGACTCCTTTGCTGGATAAATCAGCCCGGCTGGAAGTGGGTGGAGAAAAGGTGCAGGCCCTGGTAGAAGAGCTCATTGGGTATGGATTGGATGAATCCGAAATTGAGCTGTTGTTCCAGGAGCAATTGGGTTTCATGGAATGGCCCGATCGTATTCAGACTTCAGCCAGCGTAGGTGAGAACCATGAATTAGGGAAGATGCTGGCCGATGCCATTAAAAATCAGGTGGGCGTAAAAAGTGATGTCATTGACGTTACCGAATACGAAAGTGCGGCTAAATACGATGCCTTATTTGTGCCCATTCACCTGATGAGCCACTTTCGCAGTCTGCGCGACAGCCTGCTGATACTCCCTATTGTGTATGATTACGATCCCGATATCCTGCTTTCAATTGTAGATCGTGCGGCCATTGACACCATAGGCTTGGTAGCAGGCAGCGAAGACACTATTCCCAAAATAATCGATGAGCTAAAAAGGTCGATTCATTTTGAAGGCTCTTTTGTAGCCGGCACCACGTATGGCAAATCCCTCCCGCTTTTTGTGCGTGAATCAAACCTGATTTTATATACCTCGGAAAGCGCCCGCTTGGTTGAACAAAAGGTACCCGAACGCAGCCGGTTGCGCCTGCAATATCTGCTGTCAGAAAAAAGTTCCGAAATGATCCGTTCCGAACTTTGGGATCAGTAGAGATTTGAGTTATTAGTGTTAAGTGTTGAATTCTAAGTATCAGATCTTTTGAAGTTGTACTTCAAAAGTAAAAGTAGAACAAGGCTGAGCCTTGTGAAACACTTTAGCCCCTCCTTTCCGCTTTCTATTCATCCCATTGGTTTCTGAATAACCAAGCCCCTACCTTAAACCATGTAATTTTCACTTAAGCAGCAAAATGGCAGAAGAACGAACGCATAAATCCGGCTATGTAGCCATCATTGGGAAACCCAACGCGGGTAAATCCACGCTGATGAATAACATACTGGGTAGTAAGATTTCCATCACCACCCATAAGGCACAAACCACCCGCCATCAAATTGTAGGTATTTTTTCTGATGAGGATACACAAATTGTGTTTTTGGATACCCCCGGGGTGATCAGCCCAAAGTATGAGCTGCAAAAAGCTATGATGAAAACGGTTGAGCGTGCCCGTTCCGATGCCGACATCATCCTGTTCATTCATGATCCTACCGACAAATACCCCACGGATGATGTAATTGAGCTTATCAAATCCATTAACAAACCGGTGTTCCTGGTGGTTAACAAAATGGATGCCGCCAATCAGGAAGAGGCTGAAAAATCAGCTCAAGCCATCCAGGACAAAATGAAAATTCGGTCGGTACATTATGTATCTGCTACTATGGGGACCGGCGTTCGAGAGCTAATGGAAAATGTGCGTAGCAGCCTGTTGCCCGGTCCACCTTATTACCCCAAGGAAGATTTGAGTGAGCATCCCGTACGATTTTTTGTATCTGAATTGATTCGGGAGCAAATATTCCTGCAGTTTCACCAAGAGATTCCTTACTCCTGCACGGTAGAGGTAGTTTCTTATGATGCTGATATTGACATCGATCGAATTCATGCCGATATCATCGTAAATCAAAAATCCCAAAAAGGCATATTGATTGGCAAAAAAGGCTCCGCCATTAAAGAACTGGGGATACAGGCCCGGGAGTCTATCGAAGAATTTATAGGTAAGCAGGTGTATCTGGAACTCCATGTTAAAGTGCGGGAGAAATGGAGAGAAAAAGAAGGTTGGGTACGGAACCTGGGTTACGGGAAATAATGTAACCCCGCACCCTTACTCCGACCTCTAAGTTTTTGAAGCAGGTGTATAGGATAACATCGTTCAACCTACTTTGAGAGATAAAATGTTGCCTGGATTTATAGTGATACCAGTGTAGGAGCATTATCATTAAGCTGCTCAAGGTTATAAATGGCAATCACTTTCATTTTTTTGTTATGAAGATCTTTGGCGTCTGAAGCTTCATTATTTAGGATTAGGATTCCGTTACCTCCTAAAGCGGCGACTTCTGTTTTTAGTGAATCCATGATTTTAGCCGGGATGTCACCTGAAGCAGTCTCTTCAATTTCAATCATAGCCAACTCAAAGTATTCTCCTTTGATGTCGCCGGAATCTTTGAAGACCTTAAATTCGGTTTGGGCTGCTGATTCCGGTAGTACTTCAAACACATCGGCCGGTACCAATTTGGTTACATGTATTTTGGAAGTATAGCTTTCTGTTTGGGTGCAAGCGGCTGCGGTTATAAAAAGTGCGATGGCTGTTAGGGTAACTGATAATCGTGATTTCATCTCTCTGGTTCCTGTTTCTTAAAATTTATGAGACGTGCTTTGCTACGCACATGTCCCGGGAGATGTTTCATCAACTCTTCACAAATTTTCGCTACGGTGGTATTACATAGGTGATTAAATAATCTTGCTGAAGGGGGATATCATGAGTAAAAAGATCACGCAAATGATTGAGGACCAGATTCTATTCTGGATGAAGAAAAACACCGCGGAAAAAAACAATAAATACACAAGCCGAAAACTACCCATCATTACTATTTCCCGCGAATTCGGAGCTCATGGAGCAGCGCTTGCCACAAAGCTGGGCGAAGAGCTTGGCTTTAAAGTCTGGGACCGTGACCTGCTGGTTATCATCAGTGAGCAACTGGGCACCAGTGCCGATTATATTAAAGGATTGGATGAAGCCCGCCGGGGCATGCTTGAGGATACCATCTTCGGGTTTATGCACCAGCGAGAAACCAACCTTAACTACCTGATTTACCTGGTACGAGCAGTACGCACTTTAGAACGCATTGGCAATAATGTGATTGTAGGCCGGGGCGCCAATTACATATGCAGAGATCAGAAGTCTTTTCATATTCGGGTGGTGTGCCCGCTTAAAACACGCATCTATCGTTACGCCAAAAAAGAACATCTTTCAATTGATGAGGCTACCGAGATTGTGCTTACAAAAGATATGGAGCGAAGCAACTTCGTGAAGCATAACTTCAACCGCAATGCAGCCGATGCTTTTGATTACGACCTGACCCTTAACTCAGAAACTTACACTATTGAAGAAATGGCTAAACTTGCTACCAGAGCCTATGAGCTTAAAACGGGCGTCATGATCCAGCAGGATACTCAAGCCATAGTAGCATGAAAATTTATTCTCTAACCCAGAGTTACTCATATTCGCTGTGTCACTGACACACTTTTGACGGATGTAAAGCTTGCCTAATAAGCAACATCATAAAAAGGAGGATTGTTGCGGCTAAATTCTGAAAGTGCAATTCGGTGTCAGAGATTTATCCACTCTGGCTGGAATGACAAACCTCAGCAGAAAAATCTCTCATTGGCATTAACCAAAGTCAGACAGAATCTCCCTGGCTTGAATTTTTGCTTCTAACATTAACGTCTACAGGAAGCATATCTACGGCGGTGGTCACATTTGAACTGAAGGTAAAACCTTCTTCTGCCAGTTTTTTGTGACAAGCATTCATAACCAGAGATTTCACAGATACAAGTCCTGGATTTTCATTAAAGGTATTGATCCAGAAAAACACCTGCAGTTCTACATAGGTAGGAGTGAAACCGGAAATTTGTACGGCAGGTGCCGGTGTACTTAAAATAAAATCGGAAGTTTTTGCCACCTCCAGAAGCAGCTCTCTTGCTTTTTGGGGGTCATCGCCATAATCAATACCTATGGTAAAATCGCCCCGCCTAAGGCCGTCGCGCGTGAAGTTATGCAGCGGATTTTTATAGATAATAGCACTGGGGATAAAAATATCACACCCATCCCCAGTTCTGATGTGTACTTCCCTGACTTCAATCCTTTCAACCACCCCGCGTATACCGTTGCTTTCAATGACATCTCCAACATCAAACGAACGACTAAAAGACAAGAACAAACCAGCCAGCAAATTTTCTCCTATCTCACGAAATGCAAAACCAAGTACAACCGCCATCACGCCACCGGCAGCCAAAAAGCCGGTAGCTGCCTGTGTTAATCCCAATATGTTCAGTGCCAATATTATGCCCAGCAGGTTAAATCCCCAGCCTACTAGTCTCTTAAGCAATCTTGTTTGTTTTACTGTTTTAGCCTGCCTGCCAGTTAATAATTTGCTCAATGTATTGCTGACTATCTTACCTGCAATAACCAAAACTAACAATGCCAGCATTGCCCCTAATATTTTCGGAGCGGCATCCGCTATTTGTTGTAATTGAAGCTCGAAGCTTTCCTGCATATCGTTCTTACTGTATTTATGATTTGATTAAAAAATGTAGTCCCTATTTCTTCCAAATAAAACTGCCACTTTTCTTTAGGCTGATGAAATATCCAGATAAAGACAAACATGCTTAAGTTAGAGATAGGAATATGTAGAAATTCTGCAAATAACGAGCTTAACACCATTCCTGAGAAGCTAAGAACCTACATTCTGCCATAGGCACGCCATCAGATTTAGGTTTAGGTTTAGAGCCAATCTACTTGATCCTCCTTGCGTTCTACCTGTACGTATTGCTCAAATATCTCATGCAAACTCGCATCTTCCTGCAGCTCCTTTCGGCTTACGGAATCAAGGTAAGCTTTAATCTGTCCGTCGTGTAAAATGGCGATGTCATCACAGAGGTTTTCCACTACTTCCAGGATATGGCTGGTGATAATAATGGTGACGCCCTTTTCTTTAAGGCGCCGTATGATGTTCTTCATGCGGTTGATAGAAATGACATCCACCGACTCAAATGGTTCATCCAGCAGCAACAGTTTGGGCTCTACCAATACAGCCGTCACGAAGGCCAATTTCTTACGGCTGCCTGATGAGAGTTTATTCACTTTAATTTTAGCAAAATCCTTGATGTCGAAATAGTCCATCAGCGAGTAGGCTTTTTCCACCAAGCCTTTCTGCTCTACTTCATAGATTTCGCAGATATACTCAATAAATTCCAGGCTGCTAAATTGCTCAAACAACAGAGGAGGCTGTAATACCGAAGCGGTGATCTTCTTTATTTCCAGCTCATTATCAGCATTTAGTTCCATTCCATGCATGGAAATGTCGCCTTCTTCAAAATCCAGCAACCCGGTAAGCACGCCGATAAGTGTACTTTTCCCGGCTCCATTTGGTCCTATCAACCCAAAGATGGTTCCCTTGGGGATTTCCAGATCCAGATGTTTTAATACCGGCTCATCCTCGTAGCATTTCACCAGGTTCTTTATTTCTACAACTCGTTCCATAATCTCATTTGCACACGGTTCTTAAATAAACTCACCAACACATACATGTGCTGCCAAAGGTATACGGCCATCACTACAATTACCGTACTCATAATAGTAAGCCGATACCATTCTAAATCATTGAGAGGCACAAACACCAGGTAACCCATTGAAAAAATCAGGAATGAAATGGCAAAAGTTACTTTTTGCGGAATGATGGGATGCTTGTAGCTAAAAGAGGAATAGGTGGCTCTTTGATATTGAAAATAGGAACTCCACACAAACAGTAGCATAAACATCAAAAAGAAAAAGGTATTAGCAATAAAAATGTGAAGGGGTGAACCAATTTCAGGTATCAGCCATATCTCCACGGCTGTGATTACATAAAACACCAACAGCGGTAATATGATAACTCCCAGAAAACGCTCCTTCAATTGTTTTTCAAGAGATACCGGAAGTTGAAGATGTAGCAGTAACTCCCTATTCTCATAACCATACATATTGGCCATACCCATGGCCAAAAGCGCCACCGGGATGCCCGCTAAAATAGTGGGAATGAGAATAGTTTGAGCAACCTCATAATCTACATTCAGTAGCAATGGCACATAAACAATCGGTATGATAGTAAGGGTAAGCACTTGCAGGCGATTGTAGGGATGCTTCATCACATAGAAATAATATTTACCCGCATTTCTCCCCATCACTCTTTTAAGCACCGGCCATAAGGTACTGCTTTCCTCTTCGGCTTTTTTCAGGCCTGGGTTTAGCAAACCCTTCTTCGTGTTATTGAAATGATCAACAACCAATAATCCTGTCAGCATCACCCCGAATACAAAAAATACCCCAGCATATAACCAGCCGTAGCTTTCCGTTACGGTTTGAATGAGCATGCCTCCAGGCAACCAAGACAACACCGCATTGATGGTTTCTACCCGGGGCAAAAATTCTGCAAAAATCTGTGTTGCGTTAGAGGTCGCCAGAGAAACCAACTGAAACAACCCGAATACAAGAAAAAAGAAACCCACCACAACAATCATAAATCGTTTCTCTACCACTTGTATAAAACGATGTTTGATGGAATAGATAAGAGTGTAATTCAACATCACTGCCACCATCGCTACCGGTACCTGGTAGATGTATTCTACTTGTATCAGGAGAAAAACGAGCCAGCTAAAGTTGTAAATAATATTGACCGGGTGGCAAAAACCGATGAGCATCAGGTAACGGGTGAGCCGGTGCAAGGGGAAGCCAAAACCGAGCAATTTGCGGTTTTCTTCGATATTCATCAGCCGCATATTGGTGAATGAGAAGTGCATCACCCAGAAGGCATTGGCAAATATCAGCAGTATAAACGAATAGATGTTGGGAGTGAGCCAGGGTAGCTGCATCTCCATCCAGGGATCGCTATCCAACAAAACAACCACGATGGCGGTCCCGAGCAAATTCACCAACATTATTCCCAAAAACAGGATGTAACCTATCGTTAACAACAACTGAAACCGGTTCAGGTTGGAGATAAATATTCGCCAGTTTAATGTGAGCAGCCGGTAAAACAATGCGGTACGTTGATGAATGTATAAATGCCTGTTTATGATAACTCAAACATTTTTATTTCTCTATGAGAATATAATTTTCTATAAAATTAAAAAAAGGCAGCGGTTAAACTGCCTTTTCCTCTGTTACTTTTCTTCGTGACTTACCTTCACGATTAGCTAACTATTTCACCAGCATCATCTTACGGGTTTGCTTAAACTCTCCCGCTTTGATCCGGTAAATATACATCCCGCTTGAGAGTGCTCCGGCATCAAACGAAACCGTATGCTGCCCCGCTTTCATTGTTTGATTTACCAGGGTATACACTTTCTGTCCCAATATGGTATACACCTCCAGACTTACCGCTGCTGATTTTGGCAACGAAAAGGAAATGTTGGTCGTTGGGTTAAAAGGGTTGGGATAATTATTTCCAAGACTGAACTCTTCAGGTATCAGCTGACCCGTTTTTTCGGTATCTGTGAGTATCTCTAAATTAAAAGCTACATCTACCGTTGGCTGGCCGGGATCGTTGGTGATAATATGTAGCGTATCTGCATAATTACCGGCCCCTGTCTGTGTAGCGCTTAAAAAGAGCTGAACACTTGCCGAGTCGCCGGCTGCTATCACTCCCGAAGATGGTTCCACAGACTCAATGAGTCCTGATACACCATTGCTATCTGCTGTAGAAATTTGTTTTAGTGCGCCCTCATCCAAAAACTCCGGAGCCGAAAATTCCAACTCACTATCTCCACCATTAACCAAGGTAATGGAATGAGATGAGGTAGAGTCTTCCTGGAGCTGATACCGCACTTCTGTAGATGCCAGTTGTAGTTCAGGATATTTTGGCGGTATGATGGTTATCGCCCGTACCCGCACATTATTCTCCTCATTGCTTTCGAATACCTGATCCGTGACATCCAGCTTAGCCAGCAAGTAATAGCTTCCGGCATCTATATCAAGAGGCAGTCGTGTTCCGGACGAAGAGTTTATGAGTACATATTCATCTTTACCCAAGGTATCGATTCGCACCGAACTAAATAAGCTGTCATCTTCTGAGAGCGTTTCATCATCCGACAAATAAAAGCCGGCACGAAAACCATTTCTGACTGCTTCAGCACCATTATTATGAGCTGAAAGATGAATATTATCATTTACCAACGCACCTGCTTGTAAAGTATCAGGGCCGCTTAGGTAAAATTCCCCTGCCGACAGATCGGTAGAATCCTGTTCCATAACCGTTAAGGTGGTATGAATGTCGAACACATCGCCGTCCGTATCGTTGGAACGTACCTTTAGCGTGGCTTCATAGGTTCCCGGATCCACTCCTTCGGTAAAGAAGTTGAGATTTGGGTTGGCTTCTCCTCCACTCTTAAGACTTCCTGAGTACTTTTCAGGATACATCCAGGAAAGTTCATTTCCGGGATCAATACTCCACTCAAGTATGCTTCCGCCCTCCTGACTGATCAGGATGGGCTCTTGGGCTGATTCTCCTTTAAATAGCTCAACCGAAATACTATCCGGAGAGACTGCAATTTGAGGAAGATCGCTTTCGGATTTAACGGTGTAAGAGGCCACTTCACCAACATTGTCTCCCTCTTCCGTATCGGCGGCGGGAGCACCAACCATAAAATGATTTTCCCCATCCTGTGTGTAAGAGAACACACTTTGGCCAAACAAACCGGACTGTTCTCCATCTTGTGGATTGAGCGTTTTCATTGGCTCCCAGTTTCCTTCAAGTCCTTCCATTTCAGCAATCATTACACTGCCAGGGTATTCAGACTCCCGTTCAATATTGCCGGGTGCTCCGGCTACCAGGTAACTTTTTTCGCCGGGAAGTAAAAGACTTACATCCTGTCCAAACTGAGCTCCTTCTATCATCTCTCTGGAGATCAGAGGTTCTTGGGCTATCCACTCTTCTTCTTTTAAGATGTAAGTAAAAATGGCCCCGGTGGCGCTTTTGCCATCCAGAATAGCACCGGGTGCACCTATTGCCAATACGGGTACGCCTTCCGGATGAAGTTCGATATCTACAGAAGTACCAAAGTCTGCACTCGCGCTAAGCTCGGGATACTGTATTTTGTTGCGCAGTTCCCATGAGCCTTCACCGGCATATTCATACAAGTACACACTGCCGCCACTTTCTTCCGTCAAGGCAGCATTGGCCCCAATAGCTAAAAGTCGAATACCATATTCTTCCGAATTCAGCATATCCACACTAATACCAAATTGCTCGCCCTGAATAGGATTCTCAGGAAAAATGGGGGTGTTCATTCGGTATTCCCATTCGGTGGAGTAATCGTTTACAAAAACGGCACCCGCATCGGTCATATCATCCTGATCTTTTCCTGGTGCGCCTGCAATAACCATAGGCAACTCCTTGTCCTCGAAGCGGGCATCCACAAGCTGCACACTTTCACCAAAGCGAGCTCCATATTCTACATCGGCACGGATGTTTTCGATCATTTGCCATTCATTTTCTACTTTTTGAAAGAGGTACGCCGCTCCAGGCCAGTGCTCTGATTTCATTTTAAAGGTTCCAGGTCCTGTTCCGGGGGCACCAGCTACTACAAACCCTGATGCTCCTATCATCCCGGCATCCATGGCATGACCAAATCTTGAACCTGCGATAGGCTCTTCCGCACTGATTTGTGTACCAAGGCTCCATTCTCCATCCATAAATTCACGCACATAACCAACGCCGCGCTTCTCCTGCCGGCCGGGAATACCTCCGACAATTAAGCCACCGTTTGGGCCGCCACCTATAGAAAATCCATAGAGGTCATCCGGAATGACTTCCAGTGCCCTGAATATTTCTATGGGCGTGGGAGGAATGGTGGTATACACCACATCCAGATTTACAGGTACATCCATGTCGTTTACACCAAAGTCCGGTGATGAAAAGGTCAGTTCTCCGGAATAACTGCCCACATCCAAAGAAGAAGATCCGGTATTTACACTGATGGTGCGGCTTTGCCCGGGAGATAGTGTACCCGAAGTCAGGTTGGTACTGATCCAGGTCTCATTCGAAGATACTTCCCAGTTCAGCGTACTGCTGCCTTTGTTAGTAACCGTGATAGAGTTCGTTTCTATTTCTCCTTCGAGCGTTCTTGCATCAACCACCCTCGGGTATACGGGAATATCGGGTGTGGTATAAAAAGCCTTTAACTCAGCATCACGGTTAAGGACAGTAAGCTGCAAAACCCTTGAATTGGTCTCATGCCTGCCATCTATTTCCCAGTGACTGAAGCTGTTGGTTCCGGCGGTCTCCGGGGCATACACGTTAAATTGCTTATTGGGTTGATAACGTCTTTCCATTTCGGTTGACCCGCTGCCATCTCCGTATATGTCATCATGATAAATACTCAGATCTACCGAAGATGGGTTTTCGGACGCAAAGGTTAGCAAAGATGTACCCTGTATATCCAGCTTATAGGAATCCCAGCCATCCGAATCGTTATTGCTGTTTTCAGCATCGGAATTGGACAAGATGATTCCGATATACTTGTCGCCAATATGCCCATCTGGCAAACTCGGAGGTGAGGCATTTACATTGACTCCTCCCCCTGCCGAGAAATCATAACTGAAGCTTTGAGAGCCCAAATGGGTATCATTCGTCGTAATGTTTTCATCATCCGAAAGGTAGATATCAAAACTCCAGGAGCCATTTCCGGTAGCAGAAGAGCGGTTATATACCTTGAATCTTAATTCTGATAATCGTTCACCCTCTAAAGGCTGATCAGGACCGGCCGTGACATTCAGCACTACCAGGTCCAGTTGAGTTTCACGGTGATCAGATTTCAGGTCAGATCCATGATTGTACTTAAATTCCGTCACCCTTGTGTAACAAGTTGGGGCGATACGGTTTGAGTCTGAATCAATCTTGGTGTGAGAAGTGACGGCGTATGCAATCCGGTCACCACTTTTAAAGCCGTACACACCACTACCGCTCTGCCCGCCAAAGCCGACGCGGTCCTGACACATGGTATATCGTTCCGACTTAAATGCTTTAAAGTCAAAAGATCCCTGCCAGCGATACATCAGTTGTCCATTGTATGGAGATTCTGCAGGGTAGCTGTCATTGTAAAAGGTGTTATTCTTGAAATACCCGTTATCATTGTCATATCCGTGGCCAAACCATCCGGTTAAAAAACCAACAGGACGGTCTAAGTGAATCCAGGCTATATCGTGATCAAAGTTTTCATCCTGAGTCCAGCCTGTAAGTGAGTACAATGAACGGGCGCTGGCTCTTCCAAATGGTTCATCGCCATTTTCGTAGGCAGGAATAACCTGCACCCCGGTCGACCATCCCCCATCATCCTGAGAATGGATGCAGTGGCCGGCTGTGAGCACCCACTCGTAGCCAATCAGGGCACCGGAACACACATACGTTTTCCCATTCGAATAATTCATCTTTATTTTTACTGTTCGCCGGTAGGGAAAATCGGTAGGCGTAGTAACCTGGCTGAGTGAGCTAAACTTCTGCCTTTGGTTTTGCAAAGTTTGCGACTGCACTCCTTCCGGTTCGGGTTGAGCGGAATAGTCCGGCGAAAACTGGCTTTCCTGCAAACCCGTTCTCGGTAATTCCTGTACCTGCCTCACTTCTCCGGTACCCAGATCATATCTCATGATTTTACCTGCATCTGAAGAGCGGGAACCTGGCTCCTTAAATACGGGTAATGGCATAGGTTCTGCGTCTTCAAAACCTTCTGTTTGCGGTATAGCTGTATTTACTTGTGCAGGATCAAACTGTAAGACTTGCTTGTCAGTACCGGTTTCGGTTGCATCTACTTCGGGCAACTGTGCCTGTGCGTAGTGTGTTAATGTTAGGGTGATTAGAAAACATACTGATACGATGATTTTGGTAACTCTGCTATTCTTCATTTTGTACTTGTCTATTTATTATTCTGTCGACCTTTATCTTTGTATGCGTAATCCAAATCACTATTCGTTCACATTCTAATTTTAGCCTAAGAGGCTTTCTCGTGGGTTTAATTCATAACCCGTTCAACATTTTTTTATACATTTATTACCTATGATTCTTGCAATCAGAGCCCGCAATTCACAACGCATTCATTCCTGATATGACCGATCATCACGGTATCAACTGGCTCAACGACAGCTCCACTATTCTTAACTTCATCAAGAAACTGATGGGTGAACTGGATGAGCTCAAAGAGTTGGCTTTGCCCCTGGAAGAAGATGAAATCCTGTTTCTGCAAGGCGAACCGCTGGAATACGTGTACCTGCTGATGGAAGGCGAAGTGAAACTAACCCGTACGCAACCTGATAAGTCTGACATCACCCTCATTCATCTCGAACCGGGTAATTTTGTTGGGTTGATTGCCTTTACCACCGGGGCCCCTACCCTCACTTCGGCGCGCATCACCAAAGCCGGGATGGCCTTGAAAATGCGCCCCTCCCAATTTGAGATGTATCTAAGTGATCATCCACGGCTCAAACATCCGCTGCAGCAGCTGATGTTGAACAACATGATACAGCGGTATAAGAGCAATATCCGGCTGCAAACCAAGGCTTATCAGCTGAACAAGCAGATAACTCAGGACCGTAACGAACTCAAGAAAGCTTATAAACAGCTGGAAGAAACCCACCAGATGCTGGTGCACCAGGAAAAGATGGCGACCCTGGGAGAATTGGTGGCTGGTTTTGCCCACGAGGTTAATAATCCCGCTTCTTCACTGATGCGTTCCGCCGAAACCCTTTCCGAAATTTATGCAAACCTCGAAAGCACGGATGCTGCCTTCAAACTCTTTGAGTTTGGCCTGGAAAGCGAACCTATTGACAGCCATACGCTGCGCCAACGCATGGAAAAAATCAAAGCAGAACACCCGGATTTTGACGACCGGAGCCTGCTGCGAAAAATGGCTTACATGCCGGATGAGGCCTTGCAATACCTGTTCCAGGGAGGAAACATCCATCTTAAAGTTCAGCATTTTGAGGCCGGGAAGATGATACACAACATCCGGGTGGCCAGCGAGCGTATTGCCAAGCTGGTGAAGAGCCTGAAAAGCTACAGCCGGCAGGATCAGAACAAAGAAGAGATGGTGGATATCCGGGAAGGCATCAAAGATACTTTGCTGGTGCTTAGCAACCGGTTGAAGTTTGTGGAACTGAATTTACACCTCGACGACATCCCCAAAACCTGTATTTCGGTAGGTGATTTGAACCAGGTTTGGACCAACATCTTGGTAAATGCCTGCGATGTGCTACAACATTCCGGTTCCATCAGTATCTCTACCTGGCATGAAAAGAATAATATTATCGTTGAGATTGCGGATGATGGCCCAGGTATTCCCGAAGAGATAATGCCTAAGATATTTCAACCCAACTTTACCACCAAAAACCAGGGAGCTGAATTTGGGCTTGGATTAGGGCTTGCCATTTCCAGCGAGATCATTCAGCAGGCCGGCGGCGATATAGAAGCCAAAAATCGTGCTGAGGGCGGTGCGGTATTCACCATTACCTTGCCGGTGCGTGAAGATTGCTGAGTGTACATAAACCGGATGGGTTATTTCCTTCAAACCGTTCTAAATATCAACTATTGGCTGTATTTGTGTTACCTTGTACTGAATTCAGGAACGTATTGAACAGACTTACGTTATTAGATTGGTAAACCCACTGATCTCGGCAAAAAAACTATGAATACGAAGAAACTTTTGATGTTCTGGGAACTGCTAAAGGAAAGTTTCGAGTACTTTATTCAGAATGATCCACTCAGGCTAAGTTCTTCCACCTCTTTTTTTGCCACCTTCTCCTTAATTCCGATCATTGTTCTGCTCTTACATGCTTTTAGTATTGTATTTGACAAACAATTATTAACCGAAGAAGTACTAAGCGCATTAGAATCCAATTTAGGAGAGGAAACAACCAATTACTTATCCACCATTCTTGGGAATGTGCAGGAAATACAACAAGGAGTCTGGATTACCCTTGGTATCATTCTTTTTCTGAGCTTTGTAGCAACTACGCTCTTTATGGTTGTTCAAAGGTCCTTTAACCAAATTTGGAGGGTAAAATCAAAAGAAGGCGTCAGCTACATGTTCATCTTAAAGAACCGCGGTATTTCCCTGCTGGTAATCCTCGTTACAGGCCTTCTTTTTCTGGTAATGCTTTCTCTGGATATTGTGATAAGCTCTTTGGGTGAGAACGTTTTATACATTATACCCGCCATCGATCAGTGGCTGATGGACTTGTTGAATTTTGCTTTGTCGCTTGGAATCTTCACGTTATGGTTTGCTTCCATGTACAAGTTTTTGCCGGATGTTATTTTAAACTGGAAGACCGTCTGGCCCGGTTCCTTTCTTACGGCTGTTCTGTTTTCAATTGGTCAGTTTATACTGGAACATGTATTGATTTCTGGAAATATTGATAACATCTACGGTGCTTCAGGTTCTCTAGTGCTTTTGTTACTTTTTATTTTCTACTCCTCTTTCATTCTCTATTACGGCGCCTGTTTTGTGAAAACCTATGCTGAACACGCGGCAGAAGAGCTGGAAACGACCAAATTTGCTGTCAGGTATGAGATTAAGAAAATTGATTGAAGGAGCGAATGCATACAAACCTTCACTATTAATTTTGATTGTGTTACATTGCAATACAATTAAAGAAAAATCGCCATGGATACCACGCTTACCATTCGAATTGATAAAGAGCTTCAGCAGCAACTGGAAGAATCCTCTAAAAGATCAGGTAAATCGAAGAGTGAACTCGTAAGGGAGGCCTTAAAACGTCAGCTTAATATTGAATCCTTTCAGCAACTTAGGAAGGAACTTTTACCCTTTGGAGAGGTCCATGGATGGCTCACGGACGAAGATGTTTTTCGTGAAGTATCATGAAAATTTTTGCTGACACTAATGTTTTAGTTAGTGCTTTTACGGCAAGAGGGATTTGTGCAGATTTACTCGAAGTAATACTTGCGGATCATCAACTAATAACCGGAGAATTTGCATTAAAAGAACTGGAAAAAGTATTAATTGATAAGCTCAAAGTCCCTGACGATAAAGTTTCCCGGCTTATACTATTTCTTCGGAAGCATCATGTAGAGCCCATTCCAGATAAACCTTCTGATATAAAAGTGAGAGATGATGATGACCGTTGGGTGTTGGAGTCTGCAATTAGAGCGAATGCAGATATTTTAGTTACCGGGGATAAAGATCTTTTGGATATCTCAGACAAAATTTCTCAGCTAAAGATTATCGCACCAAGAGGATTTTGGGAATTATTGCAAAAATGAGTTGAATAAGTCCCTTTCTGTATTAATAAAGAAATTTTCACGGCTCAGAATGCTGATACAAGCCAAACGGTCCACCCCTATTTCTTGCCCACCTAAAACATGTGCACAGCTTGTGAAGCCATAGATTGGCCAATTTTCGTTTACCCTCATTCCATAAAAACCATCTGGGCGAAAACTTCTTTGCCCGGCCGCTTTATTTTACCCACCAAACGTTCCTACGGAACGCGGATGACTGATGATCGTTTTTCGTTGCTTTAAAGACACTCTATCGGTAGAAAAAATCCAACATAGATCTTTCCAGTCTTTAGCGAAGCGGAGACTGGAACGTAAAAGCATTGCGAGTCTTCAGACTCGCGTGGAGCAGGTCAAAAAAGTCTTGATTTGCTCTCTTTCCTAAAAATCTCTGCGGGATAAGTCACCAACAATCTCCTAATCTTTAATTTTCAATCTGTAATCTCTATCGCTAAATCTTGTCCAGCGGCTTGCGCTCCGGATTTTGAAGCTTTTGATATTCACTCATGCTCATTCCCGTGATTTCCTTGAACTGCCGGGAAAGGTGTTGCAGGTTTTTATAGCCCAAACGGTAGGCTATTTCACTGAAGCTGAGCTTGTTGTATTCTACCAATTCCTTGGCTTTCTCAATTTTCAGTCGGATGAAATATTTCTCAATGGTGATTTCTTCCCGCTTTGAAAATACCCGGGAAATGGTAGCATAACTCTTCGCCAGTTTCCTGGCCAGATAGTCCGATACAGAAATATCCTCATGCTCCATCCGGCCGGAATTTAACAGCTCAATAAGATTGGTTTTTACCTGCTCAGCCAGGATGGCATCATCGTCTTTAATCAACCCAAAATTAAACCGCTCCAACTCTTTTTCGATGTCTTTCATGCTGGGTTTGCCCCCCTCACGCACTACTTCCGCCTTGCCCAGCTGCACATGCTCCACCTGAAGCCCCAACCCTTTCAATGCCGTTTCTATGACCATCTCGCAACGGTCACAAACCATATTTTCTATATGTAGCGTCATTTTTTCCATAGCTATAATGTAAACAGAAATCCAAGAACGTTCATTCTTTGGAATGATGCGTTGCCTGATTTCTGAAATAATGTATCGGATTATGATTTACTTGGCTGCTAACACTTACACCCTCCGCCGGTTTTAACGAGTTAAAACCAAGACACCTTCCTCAAGGAAGGACTTATCCGAAGTGGAATTCCACTTGATTCCCTAATTCACTTCTAACTGCTTTTAGTACCTCGAAAAAGTCTCTCCTTGAGGAGAGTACGGCTTTAGCCGGGAGAGGTGTTGGCGCCAAAGGCAATTTCAACAACCAACACTCTCTCCACAAACTGGTTCCCAAGCTCTGGCTTGGGAACCTACATGTGAAGCTCCTGCTTCACTACCAACATGCGTATCAAGAAAACCTGGAGGTTTAGCCCCCTGTTCCGCAAGCAACAAATGATTACCTTTGCAAAAAATCATCACTCAAAAAAATCATCCCGTTTTGCGTATCATACTTTTAGGTCCTACCGCAGCTGGGAAAACCGAGCTGGCTCTACAGCTTGCGGAAGAACTAAACACCTCCATCATTTCGGCTGATTCCCGGCAATGCTATAAGCACATCAACATTGGTACTGCAAAACCCACTCAAGAGGAACTCGACCGGGTTCCCCATTACAATATTTCCATCCTGGAATTGGATGAAGATGATTCAGCCATGAATTTCCAGCGTCGGGCCGCACAATGGGAAGAAGAGATTCTCAAAGATAGCGCTCATGTAATCTATGCCGGCGGAAGCACGCTTCACCTCAAAAGCCTGATTCAGCCTTTCAATGAGATGCCGGATGCTGATGAAGAAAACCTTTCCAAACTGGAGGCTCAAATTGAAGAAAAAGGCCTGGAAGCCTTATATAAAAAACTGGAAGAAGTGGACCCCGAATATGCGGAAGGGATGGATGGCATGAACCGGCAACGCATCCTCCGGGCACTGGATGTATGGATGCAAACCGGACAGCCTTTTAGCAGCTTTCATCAACAGGAAGCCATTGAACCAGATGAAGACACCCTGGTTTTTGGGTTGAAATGGGAGCGGCAGAAGCTGTACGAGCGCATTAACCAACGGGTAAATCGTATGATGGAAGCCGGACTGGTGGATGAGGTGAAAGAGATTCTTCAAGATCACCCCAAAGACTTGCAAGCCCTGAACACCGTAGGCTACAAGGAAATCATGAAATACCTTGATGGGGAATGGACGCTGGAGAAAGCTGTGGAGAAAATCAAAACGCATACCCGTCGCTACGCCAAACGACAGCTTACCTGGTTTCGGCGATGGGAGTTTATAGAATGGCTGCCGGCAGAAGAGATGTCGGCCGGGGAGATGAAGGGAAAGATTCTTGAGAAGCTTTAGATGGACAGACCTCCAAGGTTTTAAAAACCTTGGAGGTCTTTTTGCAAGAAAACCATCATCCCAAAACCACCTTACCCTTTTTATCAACTCACAACTATCATTTTATTGGAATTATGGTGAATTTCCACCGCAATACAATCAACCTAAAAAATTAAACCATGAGTGACGGTTACGGACTATTAAAAGGAAAAAAAGGAATAATTTTTGGCGCGCTGGATGATCGTAGCATCGCCTGGCGCATTGCCCTGGCGTGTAAGCGGGAAGGCGCCGACTTTGTACTTACAAACGCCCCTATTGCCCTGCGACTGGGAGCCCTGGATGCCCTCGGGGAAGAAACAGGCGCCCCCATCATTCCCTGTGATGTAACCAAGGATGATGAAATTGAAGACCTGATGGCCAAAACCAAAGACCATCTGGGCAGCGTAGATTTTATTCTGCACGCCGTGGGGATGTCGCCCAACGTGCGCAAGAAACAAGAATACAACGACCTTAATTACAACTGGCTGCAACAAACGCTGGATATCTCAGCCATCTCGTTGCACCGCGTGCTACATCACGCCGAAAAATCAGAGATTTTAAATGATGGCGGCAGCGTGGTGGCGCTCTCGTACATCGGGGCACAACGCATTTTTTCCAAGTATTCGGACATGAACGATGCCAAAGCCCTGCTGGAAAGTATTGCCCGTAATTACGGCAGTCGATTGGCTGACCGTGGCATTCGCGTGAACACCGTTTCGCAAGCTCCCACCAAAACTTCGGCGGGGACCGGCATCAAAGGTTTTGACGGCATGTATACTTTTGCTGATAAGATTGCCCCCATGGGCAACCCATCTGCCGATGAATGTGCCGATTATGTAGTAACCCTCTTCTCGGATCTCACCCGCAAAGTGACCATGCAGAATCTCTATCACGACGGTGGTTTTGTAACGGCAGGGATCTCTGAAGAAATGATTGCAGATCTCGAAAAACTGTACGCCGACAAAGACGAAGAATAAAGTAGTTATGGCTAATGACGTCATCCTTGGCATCGACCCCGGCTCCCGAAACACTGGCTACGCCCTGTTGACGGAGCAAAACGGGCAGCTCATTGCCCTGCGCTGCGACGTCATTCGTATGGCCGATATCGATGATCACGCCGAACGCCTGCAGGTTATTTTTGATAAGGTTTCGGCCATCATCAAATCCAATAAACCCACGGCTTGTGCCGTGGAAACGCCGGTCTATGGCGTGGACCCAATGGCCATGCTGAAACTGGGAAGGGCACAAGCGGCAGCTATGCTGGCCATCACCAATAACGGACTGAATGCCGTGGAATATTTCCCCAAAGTGGTGAAAAAATCCATTACCGGCAACGGTAACGCCAGCAAAGAGCAGGTGGCGTTTATGCTGAACAAAATGGTGAAGCTGCCGGATGAGAAATTATCCAACGATGCCACTGATGCCCTCGCTGTAGCCTGGTGTCACCTAATGAAAGGGAAAGGCATTCCCGGATCCTCCAAGAAGAAAACGCATCAGAATAACAAAAAGGGCGACTGGGCCAGTTTTGTGGCGGATAATCCTGATCGCGTTAAAGGGATGTAGTGTGCGGTGTGCGGTGTGCGGTGTGCGGTGTGCGGTGTGCGGATTGTAATCAAGGTTATTATATCCTCAAAAAAGTTTAACTATTGGCAAGATAAATCCCGAAGGGATGTTAACATGAATAGCCCCGGGTTAAACCCGGGGAAGATGATAGAACTAGAAATAACCTCCGCCCTCATGGTTGCTTTATTGACTATATTTATTCGGAGGTTAGGCAATTTTCAGTAGAAGTTGGAGGCAGAGCCTCCGGTTGGCATTCCGCAGCGGAGCTACGGAACGAGTGGTAACTGACTTACTTAGTAAGTAAGGGCGCATTGCAATGCGCCTTTACAAGAACAAAACTAAAAACAGATCATCTATGATCGCATTTTTAAAAGGTTTTATTGAAGAGAAACGCGAAGGCGTCGTCATCTTGGATGTACAGGGCGTGGGCTACCGGGTGGAAATTTCCTCCATCACCCAGGAACAGCTCAAAAGTGCCGGCTCGGAGGTAAAACTGCTCACCTACCATCACATCACCGATAGCGATCAGCGGTTGTTTGGTTTCTTTTCCACGGATGAAAAAGCCCTGTTTGAAAAACTCATTACGGTAAAAGGTGTGGGGCCTAAACTTGGACTTACCATCCTCTCGGGGCTACCGGCAGATCAACTCATTGGAGCCATCACCAACAGCGACGACAAAACGCTTTCCCGTGTAAACGGCATCGGCAAGAAAACGGCCCAGCGCATCATTGTAGAACTCAAAGACAAGATGGCCGAATATGCCAAATCAGCCGGGGTACAGGCAACAGGATCTCAGGAAGCCGGTGTAACCGGAGAAGCCATCTCTGCCCTCGAATCCCTGGGCTTCAAAAAACGAGAAGCCGAACAAGCTGTAATGCAGGCGCTCAAAGAAGTTGATGGCGACGACTCTTCCAAAGTGATCAAGAAAGCTTTGGCGAGTTTAAATAAGTAGCTGAAGAATATCTACTTGCCCCGAAAATTCGGGGAACATTGAATAGTGAATAAGGAATTTTGAAGTTTTCTTTGTGGGATATTTAACTGTTGGAGTATTTCCTACTGACTCGATTTTAAGCATCTATTGAGGGCACATTAGTCTTCTTCAGAATATTATTTATGATTCGACCATCTTACACCCTCCGCTGGTTTTAACAAGTTAAAACCAAGCACCTCCCTCAAGGGAGGACTTATCCGCGATAGAATTCGACATAAAACCCTAATTTATTTTCAACTGGTTTAGGCACCACGAAAAAGTCTCTCCTTGAGGAGAGTACGGCTTTAGCCGGGAGAGGTGTTGGTGTAGAAGATTAGCATGCCTAACCAATTTTCTGCTTCCCATTTTAACTGTGATCGGTGTGATGAACTTGATGCTCTGAGATATTCCATCATCAATTTGAATTTAAAGTTTCCCAAATAAAACAAGGCTACCCCCCCTTACCTCCATATTCCCTAATCAACTAATCCCCTAATCCTCTGCGCAATCAACTCTGCCGGGTGCCACGCCTTGCGGCTCACCTCATCCTTAATTTGATGTCGGCACGAAAAGCCCGGAGCACAAACCAATTCCTCTTTCTTCTCCCGCAGCGCCGGAAACAGCACCAGTTCTCCAATATCCTGCGAGACCTCGTAGTGCTCTTTTTCATAACCAAAACTACCGGCCATTCCGCAGCAACCGGTTTGCAATTCTTCGACTTCATAGCCGGCCGCCTCCAACGCTTCCACCGTAGGCTGATTTCCCACCAGCGCCTTGGCATGGCAGTGCCCATGCAGCAGCACTTTTTGTTTTTGGTTTGAACCGGGGAGTTTGTCAGCATGATCAGCTACAAACTCCTCAAACATAAATGACTGCAGGGCCAGCTTTCTAGCCAACTCTTTTTGATCTTTCCGGCACAATTCCAGGAATTCATCCCGCAGCGTTAGAATTTCAGAGGGTTCCAGGCCCACGACCGGAATTCCTGCTTCCACATAATCTCTAAAATCATCCAGCACCTCGCGGACAATCTGCTGCGCATCTTTCAAAAAACCTTTTGACAACTGTGGTCGACCTGTTTCTTTGTGTTTTGAGATGATGACCTCATAGCCCATTGTCTCCAGTGTATGTACTGCTGCCATGGCAACATCCGGTTCGTTGTACCAACTAAACAAATCGACGAACAACACCACCTTCTCAGGGGACTGAACCGTCCCCTTTCGTTGATGTGCTTTAAACAAGCTCCCAAAACTACGTGGGGCAAAAGCCGGCAAATCTCGCCTCTGGTCGATGCCGAATACCTGTTCCAATCCCCATTTTACAGGGGCCGAAGCTGTAATCGCATTTGCAAGTTTTGGAGTGATGGATGCCAGCGGATACAACTTCCCGGCTTCGGCAAAAAAGCGTTCTTTCAGGGATGAACCATTTTGCTCGTGCCAGCCGTGCATAAACTCGGCCTTCATTTTAGCCATATCCACGTTGGCGGGACATTCGCTTTTGCAGGCCTTGCAGCTCAGGCATAAATCCAGGGCTTCGCGGAGCTCTTCAGAGGCAAAACCGTCGGGATGATCCCCCTCAAACACCTGCCGGAATACATTAGCCCGTCCGCGCGTGGTATCTTTTTCTTCTTTGGTGGCCATGTACGAGGGACACATGGTACCCCCGCTTTTCGCCAACTTTCGGCATACGCCCGCCCCGTTACACAACTCCGTAGCCTCTCCAAAACTACCTTCCTTCTCCCAGCTAAACACCGTCTCTGGCGCCGGCTTTTTGTATTCCGGGGAGAACCGGAGATCAGCCTCCATGGGCTTTGGGTTCACAATCTTGCCGGGATTGAAAATATATTCCGGATCCCAGATTTCTTTCACTTGCTTCAGTACCGGCATCATTTCTTCGCCTAACACCTTCGGAATGTATGGAGCTCTCGCTCGCCCATCACCATGTTCCCCCGAGAGCGAACCGCGGTACTTCTTCACCAAATCGGCAATTTCGCCGGCTATGGTTTTCATCTTTTCCAGACCGGCGGGGGTGGTGATATCCAGGACAGGACGCAGATGCAGCTCCCCCACCGAGGCATGTGCATAAAACACACAGCCGGTATCATGCTTCTCCAAAATCTGCTGAAATTCCTGCACGTACTCCGGCAGGTCCTGTACGCGCACGGCCGTATCCTCGCAGAAGGAAGGCGAGCGGGTGTCTTCCCCCAAGCCCATCAGCAAACCCAAACCCGCTTTTCGTAAATCCCATACCCGCTTCATCTTATCCGACTCGTCCACCACCGGATACGCGTAGCCCAAATTAAGCCCTGAAAGCCGTTGCCTGAGTTCTTCGGCTCTTTGGTGAAGCTTTGCCACATCTTGCCCCTCAAACTGGGTGATGAGAATGTATCGCGGCTCCCCATCCAGGAAAAACCGGTTTTTGCGCTGTTCTATATTTCCTTTGGTGGCATCTAAAATGATATGATCCACCAGTTCAACAGCTGCCGGGTCATATTTCACAATTTCTACTGCCGCCCGCATGGCTTCTTCCAGTGTCTTGAATTGTGGGATGATGAGCAGCTGATGTGGATCTTTGGGGACTAAATTCAGTTTGGCGGAAACGGTCATGGCCAGCGTGCCTTCGCTTCCACACAGCAGCTCGCAGAGATTAAATGGGCGACCATCTGCCCTGAAGGGCTGCATCTCCAGCAACTTATCCAGCGCATACCCCGTATTTCTGCGAATGATTTCTTTATGGGGATAACTGGTTTCAATCAACTCCCGGTGGCGTTCCAGCAGCTTCAACATGGAGCGGTAAATGTGTCCCTCCAGGTTATCCAGCTTCTTTTTCGCTTCCAGTTCTCTTGGGGTGAGCGGTTTGAAGGTCGCCCGGGAACCATCACTGAGCACCACCTCCATCTCCCGCACATGTTCGCGTGTGGTTTGATATTTGATGGAAAATGAACCCGCTGAATTATTGCCGATCATCCCGCCCATCATACAGCGGTTGGTGGTGGCGGTATCGGGGCCAAAAAGCAGTTGGTGTTTTCCGGCCTCCCGGTTCAGGATATCCCGGATTACGCCGGGCTCAACCAAAGCGAATTGCTCCTTCTCGTTCATCTCCAGGATTTGGGTCATGTAGCGGGAAACATCCATAATCACCCCGCCACCGGTGGTTTGTCCGGCAAGGCTTGTGCCCGCACTGCGCGCCGTAATGCTAAACCGGTGCGTATTCGCCTGCCGAACCAGCTGCTGGATATCCTCGGACGTTTTGGGAAAAGCCACGCCCTCCGGCACCTCCTGGTACATGGAGGCATCGGTGGCATACAAATGTCGGGTTAGCGAATCGCGCTGAATCAAAGAAACTCCTGCTTTTGGTTGGCAGAAGTTTGAGGGTATTTGCGGATAATATCAATGGGAAGTTTTAGGAGGCTTAGCAAATCCGTGTTAATCCTACAATCCAATTAATCTGTGGTTCAAACAAGGGAATCACGGATTAGGCGGATTTGAGGATTTCTCAGATAGCTAAGCTGATAATCAGAGGTCGAATAAGCTTTTTTTGCTCGCTACAAGCATAAGTAAAGGCACAGCCTTTATTGGCTCATTCTTTTGAAGTATAACTTCAAAAGATCTTGGAAGCCCACGGGTACCCCAATAACCATTTGGGCAATTAACTATTAACAAAACCTCTCTTTAATCAAAACAATTGAATAAATTTTTCCGCTTGCCTGTTTTTTCCTAAATTGGCTTTCGGCCTGCAACCTTTTAACCTACCTATTCATCATTTTGGTGCCTACTTTAAGGCTTGATGAAATTTTATAAGTGGAGATATTCTATGCGGTTTTGTTTTGTATGTACCATCCTGGCTTTCCTGCTGTCGCCCTCGCTGTCAATGGCGCAAATCAGCTTGTTTTTGGATGATTTTGAAGATGGTAGCACCGACACCTTGTGGAACGACCGGGAGCGCACGCTCTGGTACAGTCCCTCTGACACCTATACCCTGAATGAAACCGGTGGCGTGCTGCAAATCAATTACAACCGCACATCCGAAAGCAGCGGCAGCGATGCCCTTGTCTTCACTCCTCCCGAGGATGTGGATGTCTCGGAAAGCCTTTCGCTTCGATTCTCGCTAAAGTCGGATATAGCTACTACCCTTACCTTGCGCGTAGCTTATGTGGAGCGTCCTTATCGCTACCAGGAATTTGAAGAAGAAATTCCCGGAGATGGTACCTGGCACGGATATTCTTTTGACTTGGATGCAGAGTTCTTTGAGCAGAATACCACCAAAAGAGTTGATTTCTTTTTGGATTATGGTTCCGAAGAAGAAATTGCAGGCAGTCTGGAATTGGATAACTTCAAGCTGGGCAACTACCCAGTGAACGTAAAGAACCTAATGGCAGAAGTGCAAAACGGGCGCAATGTGCAGCTTTCGTGGTCTTCTTATGAACCAGATGCCATGGCCAATTATGCGGTCTATCGCGGAGATAATGAGGATTTTCCCACCACTTCATCTCGACTTATTGGTGAAACCTCTGAACCCAGTTTTCTGGATGAAGGTCTCGAACCTTTCAACTCTTATTTCTACAAAATCATAGCCATTGATACGCTGGGTACCGTCTATAATGCCACCAAGGCCGTGCGTGCCGAAACCTACGACCCGGCTATCACCCCGCAAATATCCATAACCGACGTGAACACCACCGAGCCGGGTAAATATGAAACCTTTGCCCTGGAACTGAATCTACAAAATGTGAGCATCTACAATCCTTACGACCCGGAAGATATTGACGTGCATGCCTGGTTTAAGACGCCTTCCGGCGATACGTTGTACATCAACGGTTTTTATGATAACTACCAAAACGCCGACCAGTGGCGACTGTATTTTTCTCCGGATAAAGTTGGTACCTGGGAATACCAGGTATCTGTAGCCGATGCCGGTGGTACAGCTTCTACCCCAAAGGCTACTTTCGAAGCTACGGCCTCAGAGCATATCGGTCCGTTAAAAGTTTCCGAAACCAATCCCAACTACCTGGCCGACCACGACGATAATTTCTATTTCGGTTATGCGGTGTATTACCCTTGGGCGGTCACTGAAACCGGGCTGAATCGCTTAGAGGAATTTGACTTAAATATGATTGGTTATTGGAACAGCACCTACGACAATAACGGAAATGGAGGGGGCAATCGGTTGGTAGAGTCTATGCAGTCCGGACTGGGCCGTTATGATCAGCAAAAGCTGGGGCGAATTGAGCAAATACTTGGCTGGCTGGAGGCCCGTGATATGAAAATGATGTATGCCGTTTGGGCGCATCCCTTTTTGCGCGACGGGGCCCCGGGTTGGGATCCTCTGCACTGGGACGATTATAATCCTTATCAGGAAATTGTAACTACCACCGAATTTTTCACCGACAGCCTGGCCTGGGAATATCAGGAAAAACAGTATCGTTATTTAATCGCTCGGCTGGGGCATCACCGCGCGCTGGGTATCTGGGAGATCATCAACGAGATGCACGGAACTACAGGCTATATAAACAATCCCGAAGGTGCCCGGCAGTGGGTGAATAAGGTGCACAATTATTTTAAGGAACACGATCCCTATCAACGCCCTACCACGGCTTCTTTTGACGGCGCGGAGAACTGGTCTCAGTTTGATATCCGGGCAGATATAGCCAATGACCATTACTATGAAACACAGGGCTATCCACGGCCTTATAGCGACCCAATCCTTGACGGTTTGTACAATGTGACCAATGTTCATCAAGAACTGAAACAGTCCGGTGAACGCCCGGCTATGCTGGGCGAGGCCGGATACACCTCCATGTTTTCTGAAAGCAACAGTTATGAATATACCGTGGAATTCCACAATGCATATTGGTCTGGTTTGGCACAAGGCATGGCCTCTACCCCATTTTGGTGGGATTATGCAACTCCTTCTCTTTTTACAGATGATCGCATGGAGACTTATCCCAACATGACTGGTTTTGTAGAGAAACTGGACCTTGCCAACAACCACTATGAAGCAGAGGAATTGGAGGAAGCAGGGGCCAATATCTACACCATGACCAACGAAAATGGCACCGACGCCTTTGGATGGATGCGAGCTTTTGATGAAGCCCCTTTTACTGACCGCAGTTTCCCCGTCTACGGATTGGAAACCGGCAGCTATCAGCTGGTATGGTACAATACCTGGGACGGCGAGACGACTGCCACAAAAAATATCGTTTCTATTGAAAACAAAACGAGGTTAACAACACCAGACACTGATGCACCAGAACCCGATATTGCCTACCGGCTTACTTCTGTGGAAAACGGAACCGAAGCCTCTTCTCTCAATATCATGCTGAATGAAGTAGTAGCTTTTCCTTCAGAACCTGCCTTTACGGTCTATAACTTTGCCTTATATGTCACTGATAGTGAAGGTCGATTCGTAGATGAAGGAAGCCATGAAGTCGCCCTTAGTTTTGAAGGTGAGGGAGAGATAGAACCGACCTCTGCCACTACAGAAAATGGCTACCTATTTTTTGATTACAGTGTTAGTGATACAAGTGCTACCGATTTCACTATCACTGCTTCTGCCAATGGCTTGAGTTCTGCCACCGTTAACGACCGTATCATCACCAGCAATGACACGGAAGGGAAGCCAAACATTCCCAGAAACTTTCAGCTAAAGCAGAATTATCCCAACCCTTTTAACCCTTCGACAGTGATCAGTTACGAGTTAGCAGAGAACAGTAAGGTGAGACTGGAAGTGTTTGATATTATGGGACGCAAGGTGAGCACGCTGGTGAACGGACAGCAATCGGCCGGTACCCATGAGATTAGCTTTGATGCCGCCAATCTTTCCAGCGGGGTGTATTTATACCGCATTCAAGCCGGAGCCTTCGCTGAAACCAAGCGTATGATTTTGATGAAGTAGAGTTAATCGTTATCACATTCTTTCGTTCCAACGCAGAGCGTGTGGAACGAGGTGTATATCTGACAGTAAGCACGGGTCAAGTGATCTATGGAACGTAAAAGCATTGTGAGCCTCTAGACTCACGTGCAAATAGATTACGTAAGTCTGGAGACTTTTACTCTTAAGTCACCGCTCGGCTACAGTAGTTTCTTTTGCGAGATATTGCCTCGCTGAAGACTTAAGAGATCTTCTGAAGTAGAGTATATTGCCTTTAAGAGATCAGCGTTTTGAACCATGATTTTTAGGATGTATTAGGATGGGCGGGATCTCACTACATCTTTGATTCTGACGATTAATTGAACCCATTTCAATCCTCTATCAATATACACATAGTTCCCGTAACTGGTCCGAGCGCCCGCTTGGACCATTGCTGATTTCTACTTCGCCCTGCACCAGCTGGTTCACAAATATCTACTCCTCAATCCCAAAGGGCAGACGGTTCATGCCCATGCGACCGTTGCTCATCACCAGGATTACATCCTGAGTCGCTATAATATTTTCTACCGGATTGCTGTTCAGCACCACCAAGTCGGCTTCGTAGCCTTCCGCCATCTTTCCGGTTTTGTCATCAATCCCAAATAATTTGGCCGGTTCAGAAGTAGCGGCTCGCATGGCTTCATAAGGACTGAATCCCATCTCTACAAAAAAAGTGATTTCATGGCTTACGCGCGTCATGCTGTTGGGTCCATAGCCCGTATCCGCACCGGTTGCTATCGGCACGCCCAATTCACGGGCTTTTTTCACCGTAGCTTCCAGTTCGGGCAGCATGTGTCTTCCCCGGTTTCTTAGAATAGGATTGTCATAATCACCACCGGGCTGGGTCAAATCATATACCGTGCTGAAGGTCGGCACCATGTAGGTTCCCTTTTCTGCCATCAGTTTTAGGGTGCGCTCACTCAGGTAACTGCCGTGCTCAATGCTGGCCGCCCCGGCTCTTACGGCTGCATACGATCCCTCGTCTCCGTGGGCATGAATTTGGATGGGAACACCTCTTTTGGCTGCTTCATCTACCACTACCTTTAACTGCTCGTAGGTGTACACTTGCTTGCGGGGATCAGTGTTTGGCAATCCGGCCCGTTCGGTTCCCCGGGTTTTTATGAATTCAGCCCCGCGGTCTATGTTGATATTCACCAGCTTGCGTAGTGCTTCGTCAGTAGTAACGCCATCAAAAAGTGAAGCAAGAGCCGTATCCGCCAAAATGGAGCTTCCCAGTTCGGGGGTTATAAACACCCCGGCTGGAATCATATCCGGGCCTGCGATGTATCCTTTAGCAGCCAGGTTTTTTATGGCTACATCCTGGAAATTGGATACGCTGGAACTGCGCGTGGTCGTAACACCTGACAGCAGCGCACGGTTGGCCGCAGACAAGGAGCTTAGATGCGTATGCGCATCCATGAAGCCCGGCATAATGTATTTGCCATCCAGATCAATAACTTCATACCCGTCGGGGGCGCCATTTTCTCCCTGAAGGATCCGTTCAATTTCACCATCGGCAACCAGCACCATGGTATTTTCAACGATTTCCTCCTTTACAGGATCCACAACGTGCCCGTTTATAAAGGCGTATTGTTTTTGCGGGATGGGCTGGGCATTTATGGTATGGCATAGCAAAGCCATCAGCATGACAAGTAGTACTGCAGTTCTCATAGCATCAAATTATGTTAGGGTTTGTGCTGATGATTATACTAAAACCAAAGAGTTAAAACTTGTAAGGGTGTGGATGGGATGGACCAGGATTTCTTTACGAGTCCTGTAAATCAAAAAAACAGTAATCACCGGACAAGAGATGATTGTTTTTACAGCTGATTCAGGCGTCCCGCTTGGCTCCCAAGTGAAATCAACCAATTAGCCACTTGGCACCCACAAGCGAGACGCTTGCGGTATTCACAGGGTGTGGGTGGCATGCAATTATAATTTGAACCGGGATTTGGCAGGATTCTTTTCATGTACAGGATTACAGAAAGGAAATCCTGTACAACCTGGTTCATTCTTTTAATCATGGTTCAAAACCTCTTATTCCCAATAGACACGCCTAATCTCCTCTCCATCAGATTCCAGGATAACGGCTTTATCCCGGCTGGTGAACAGTAATTCTGTACCACTTTTTCCAAGGCGATCCACTGCCTCCGGGTGCGGATGCCGAAACTTGTTCCGTTCGGCCAGAGATACAATACTTAATTCAGGCGTTACACTTTCAAGGAACGCCGTTCCAGAACTGGTGCGGCTTCCATGGTGACCTACTTTTAACACATCGGTATCCAATAGGTTTTTGTAAGCACCTAGCAACCGATGCTCCTGCGCTTCCCCTGCATCCCCGGTGAAAAGAAATTCCGACTCGCCGTAAATAATGTTTAAAACCACGGAATGCTCATTGGGATCATCACTATGAATAGCACCGTCCGGGCCCAAAACCAGCATAAGGAGCGCCGGGTCAATTCCAAGTGTATCCCCTGCCGAAACCGACCTGAAAGGGATGTCATGCTCTTCAGCTTTCTCTATGGATGAGGTGTACAAATTGGAATCATAACTGAAGCCCGAATGGTAAATTACTCCAATCGGAACCTGTCCGATCAGCTCCAGAATTCCGCCAATATGGTCGGCGTGCGGATGACTGAGAATCACTGCATCCAGGCGCTCAATCCCGGCAGCTGTGAGATGCGGCAGAATTACAGACCAGCCGCTGTTATAACCGGGCGACCATACCCCCGCGTCAACCAAAACTGTTTTCCCTGATGGTGTTTCAACCAAAGCTGCATCACCCTGCCCCACATCAAAGTAAGTAACCCGGAGTGTAGCAGGTTGGCTTTGTTGAAGCAGGCTAAGAATCAACATCGTACAGGCGATTCCCAGGCTGCCATTCATCAACTTCCAGCGCAGCGCCGGAATTTTTGAAGAAGCAATGGATAAAATCAAAAAAAGCCATAAACCAAACAGCCAATAACTGTGCAGGTATGCTGTAGTCCAGGCCCATTCCCTTGTGGCTGCCTGTTGTACAAATTCTACCATAGTGGATAAGAAAAACAAGGAAGGAAGGTTAAGTACATAACCAACCACTGGTAAGAACGCAGCAGCAATAACCGCTACTAATGATAATGGCACCACCACTCCAAGCAGCGGAATAAATAGAGCATTGGCCAGCGGGCTCACCAGCGATATCTCTCCAAAATAATATACCTGTAAAGGATACAGCCCAAACTGCACCACAAGGGAAACGATGGCTACCATCAGGGGCTTACCATACCAGCGAATGCGTAGTGCATACGGTAGCTTGCTCTGAATCATCGGAAGCACCAACAGAATAATCAGTACGGCCGAAAAGGAAAGCTGAAACCCAATATTGAACAAATCCGCTGGGTTGATAATAAGTAACACGATGGCTGCTGCAGCCGTCAGATTTATCGAATCGTGGACTTTATGAAAGAGCTTGCCATAAGTCAGAAATCCAGCCATCACCGACGCACGCATAACCGACGCAGAAAAACCCGTGATGCCTGCATACAGAAACAGTAGACAAATCAAGAATCCAAGCCCAAGATATTTCCCGTACTTTCTCCTCCAGAACCAGGGAATAATGATCCAGAATGGCGCCACTATAAAACCTACATGCAGCCCTGAAACGGCCATGATATGCGACAATCCCGCCCGGGCAAAAGCCTTTTTCGAATCACTGTCCAAATCTTGTTTGTAGCCGATAAGCAGGGCTTTGGCAATATCGGCGGTTTTAAGGCTAAAGTTTTGTTCCACCAGTTCCAGGGCTTGCTCCCGCCACCATAGCCAGGTCCACTTATCGTTGGTGTTTGGGGTGATATTCAGGAGACGATCAAGCCGGATTTGTGTATGGATACCCTGAGAAGCGAGATATTTACGGTAGTCAAAGCTCAATGGATTTCTTTTACCAGAAACAGGGATGTTGGTCCCCATTAAATTGACTTCATCTCCCAAAGTTGCTTTCTGATCAGCATTTTCGGCCAATATTCTTGCTTTATAACTATAGGTAGAAACAACCTGCCCGAATGTAGTTTCTTCAACTTGAAGGTCCCATCGTATTTTACCTGCTGTTGTTTGGGAAATGGATACGATCTTCCCTTTTATTCTCACTTCCTCCCAATCCGAAACCTGCAAAAGCCGGACGATTGCCGGAACTTCTTTGGTGGCATGAATGGCAATTCGCATTACCCCAAAACAAACAATGAGAACCATAAAGAAAAGGTTGGCAACAAATGTCCATTGCTGGCTAATTCTTTTATGACCATACCATTCTACCAAAATCAGTAGAGATAAAATGACAACGAAAATAGCTACCGTTTCAAAAAGTTTAGTTTGAAAATAGCTATGCCACAATATCCCCGCAATGAGCAATAAGGCAATCCTGACGGCAGGATATCGGCTGAATGGAAATTGATATGTGCCCCGGCTCTCCATATAGGTAAGAGCTGTGAGAGAGGGATTCCTTACAAAATTATTTTAGAAATTTTAGTAGAGGCAAGGATAGGCCTTGCATGGCTTTTGCTTCTGAAGTACAACTTCAAAAGATCACGAAAGAAACCGTGACTTACTCAGCTTCAACTTTTAAGTCACCGCTCCGCAAGCAATTATCTTTTCTTTATGCTTTCTTGACTCGCTAAAGACTTAAAAGATCTGTGGAATTTGAACTCTTTAACTGTGCCAGCAATAAAAAAGCCCCTGACGCTAATCAGGGGCCAAATCTTCAATTTGTAATCAGTAATTCGAAATTATTCTGTACTGGGTACCAGTCGGTATATGCCATCGCCTTCGGCGCTAAAATAGATGTAACCGTCGGGGCCTTGTTCAATTGCACGCAGGCGGCCGGCACCTTCTACCAGTTTTTCTTCGCCTACCACTTCATCCCCTTCAATCTCCAAATGCGCGATATATGCGAATTTCAGCGAGCCAATCAGCAGATCACCTTCCCAACCTGGATATTTATCGCTGGTGATAAAAGCCATTCCTGAGGGTGCAATAGAAGGATCCCAATAATGAATGGGCTGTTTCATGCCGGCTTTGGCAGTGTCTTCAGTGAACACGGTGCCATCGTAGTTAATGCCATAGCTGATTTCAGGCCAGCCATAGTTTGCACCGGCTTCATGGATATTCACCTCATCGCCACCACGCGGTCCGTGCTCATGCGACCATACTACCCCGGTTTCAGGATGTACAGCCATCCCCTGAGGATTGCGATGCCCGTAAGAATAGACAGCATCGATTCCTTCTTCACCAACAAATGGATTGTCTTCGGGGATACTGCCGTCGTCGTTTAGTCGATACACTTTACCACCGTCGCGGGTAATATCCTGAGGATTTACGTCGCGGTTGCCCCGGTCTCCCACTGAAAAATACAGGTAGCCCTCATCATCAAACACAATGCGACTGCCATAATGCTGCCCCCGTGTAGAATTTGGGGTAGCTTTATAAATACGCTCGGTATCAACAAGGCTATTTCCTTCAAGCTTGCTACGAATAATAGCGGTATTACTACCATCACCTTCACCGGCACTTGAGGAGTAGGAGAAATAAATCCAGCCGTTTTCCTCATAATTGGGATGCAGCTCGATATCGAGAAAACCACCCTGACCATTTACATCCAGATCTGAAGGAATTCCCTCGGTGATTTCAGCCACAATTTCTCCATCACTGATATGATATATCGACCCGCTTTTCTCGGTTACGAGTAGATCACCGTTGGGTAAAAAAGCCATTCCCCAACCGATCGTAATACCTGATACAACCCGCTCCGCTTCCACAGAAATATCGGTATCGGGTTCAGACTGTTGGGCTGTGGCCTCTTTGCCTTCACCGCTACAAGCAGCTACTATTAAAGCCAGTGCAGCCAACGGCCACATTTTAAATGTTCGTTTACTAAATGTCATCGTAGTTCCCTTATTTATTTTATTGATATAGAAAGTTTCTAAAGTCGTCCACGCCCATATAACCCGTTTTTTTCCTCACAACGTTTCCTTCTGCATCCAGTATCAGTGAGGTAGGAAATACATAAGCCCCTTTGCTTTGTGCAAAAGTACGGGCACTCATTTCTTCCCCCTTAAAAGTGATCATTTCCTCAGAATTACCATCCAACCGGACCGGTATATAATTGGCATCTAATACTTTACGTACGGTAGAGTCAGGAAATACCTCTCGATCCATTGCGCGACAGTATTTACAGCCAATTTCAAAAACATCCACAAAAATTAATTTATCAGAGGTAGCGGCCTGCTCTCGGGCTTCTTCAAGAGGTACCCAATCTGGCGAATTATCGTTAGTTTTTGGTTGTACATTGGTAAGAGACCGATATACAAAAAACCCTAAAAAGAGGGCAATAACTACAATAATGATGGATTTCTTAGACATAGCAGATTTTGGTTTTTGTTGACTCAAAAAATACTAAAACTTGCGCACTTCTTTTCTCAAACAAATTTAAAACAGGTTAAATTTCTGCCGATAACAGTCAAGAAGCCGAAGTATGCCTGTTAAAGAGTACAGACTTTTTATAGTCTGATTCTAATAATACCTTCCCGGTTACGTCTTTTAAAAAACCAACCCATACATGCATTCTGTAAGAATCAGCCATCTTTACTCCGATTTAAAGCAATCTATTTCAAATCTTAAGAAAGATCCTGCGCCAGTACTACAGTCCAGAGATATTGTAGAACAAGCCTTAGCAAAACAGGAAGCTTTCTATGGCATCAATACGGGCTTTGGGGCATTGGCAACCAAACGCATAGAAGGCCATCAACTAAAACAGCTGCAGCGCAACCTGATTCTTTCCCACTCGGTAGGTACCGGAGACCTGGTTTCCAAAGAGATTTCCCGGCTGATGTTACAGCTAAAAATCCACGCGCTTGGGTTGGGCTACTCTGGCATCTCCAAAGAAACCTTCGACCGCCTGATTTATTTTACAGAGTATGACCTGATACCCGTAATACCCGAAAAGGGAAGCGTTGGTGCCTCGGGAGATTTGGCACCGCTGGCCCACATGTCGCTGCCGTTACTTGGTTTTGGGTCTTTCTGGAATAAAGAAGGAACAGACACCATCCCCGCAAAACAAGTCCTGGAGAAGCATCAGCTCGAGCCTTTGGAATTACAGGCAAAAGATGGACTCTCCCTCATCAACGGGACGCAATTGATGAGCGGATATGGTGCCTATGTGCTAAACAAAACGCAGCACCTGTTAAAGGTGGCTGATTTGATTGGAGCCATGAGCCTGGAAGCCTTGCAAGGCAGTATTAAGCCCTTTGATGAACGTATTCACAAAATACGTCCACATGCAGGGCAACAAGTAGTAGCAGCCAACATTCGGGAATTGCTTAAAGACAGTGAAATTCTGGAATCGCATCGTAACTGTGGCAAAGTGCAGGACCCATATTCGCTGCGATGTATTCCTCAGGTACATGGAGCCAGTCGTGACGCTATTGCCCATTGTGTGCAAACGGTGGAAACTGAAATAAACTCCGTTACCGATAACCCATTGGTTTTTCCAAATGGAGATATTATCAGTGGCGGCAACTTCCACGGGCAGCCCCTGGCCTTGGCAATGGATTACGCTGCCATTGCTGTGGCTGAACTTGCGTCCATTTCGGAGCGGCGCACGTATTTATTGCTGGAAGGCCATGACGGTTTGCCCAAACTACTGATGGAAGAAACGGGTATCAATTCCGGTTTTATGATTCCACAGTACACTGCCGCTTCCCTGGTCTCTGAAAATAAGGTGCTTTGCCATCCCTCTTCCGTTGATTCTATCCCAACCAGCATGGGACAAGAAGATCATGTAAGTATGGGTAGTATCGGGGCACTGAAATTATTGGATGTATATGAAAATGTAGAACAGGTTTTAGCCATTGAACTGTTTACAGCGGCCCAGGCGCTCGACTTCCGCAAACCATTAAAACCGGGCAAGGGTGTAGAGCGCAGCCATCAATTTATCCGAGAGCATATACCCCATGCGCAGGAAGATCATTTTTTCAAAGATGAAATCAACCTGGCTGTAAGCTTGCTCACCCATCCAGACCTTCTTAAAGAACTTTCACTCAAGTAAACCTATGAACGCACAAAACCCTGTAAAAAAAGAAGGAACGGTCCTTTTTTGTGATATCCGAAATTTCACTTTCCTTTTTGATCAGCGAGATCCATTTGAAGCCGTTGAGTTTGCCAACAACGTACTTGCCGTACTTGGCGAAGTTGTGGAAAATCATCAGGGCGTAGTAGATCGTTTTACCGGAGATGGGTTCATGGCCCATTTTGGATTTGATAAGCTGCTACCGGATCACCCCGAAAAAGCTTGTAAAACCGCCATCGCCATCCGCAAAAAACTAAATGAAATAAATACAAAACGATATCTTAATGTAGAAACAGTACTGGCGGCGGGCTTGGGTTTACATACCGGCGAAGCAGCCTACTGCAAAATTGAAACCAATCAGCTGGAGCAAACTACTGTGTTGGGCGATACTGTAAATACGGCCGCCCGCATAGAAGAATTAACCAAACATTTTGTGGTTGACGTACTGGTTTCTGAAGCAAGTTATCAATTATTAAAGGAGAATTTTAAATTTCAGAAGATGCCGGAAAGGGAAATAAAAGGAAAAGACCATCCCATTAGCACCTACTGGCTTCTTCCTATTAATCTGTAATTATCAGCCTATTGTTATGCAAATTACCGTCAAAGATGGAGTCCAAATTAGTAACGAAGCCGCCGAAGAGCTCCGAAAACATGCGGATATGATTGAGTGCCAGTGCCCCAATAAACTGCTGGATATTTTAGAACAGGTCCGTGAATTTACCGATTATACGGAAGGATGTATTGAAAAATACCCCGAGGACCGCGAAACACACCGGTGGCTAAAATCATCCGCCATGAACCTCGATCAGCTTTTATCCACAACCCTTATCCAGCTTGCCCGCTTTGAAGGATTCATCAACGAAGACAACGAAATTGTGGATCGCGATAAAAACGGCGACTCCTGAAACTTTGAATAGCTGAACACGTGTAGGCACCTATGGAACTTATCTGGATTATACTTGGAGCCTTACTCATTTTCATCGGCATTGCGGGTGCCCTTTTACCTGTAATGCCCGGCCTGCCGTTTAGCTATCTTGGGCTTATCATCCTTCAAATCGTACATCAGCCTTTTAGTGTGTTATTTATGCTGGTGTGGGCAATTATAGTGGTAGTAGTTTCATTTGTACTTGATAACGCTATACCCGCATGGAGTACTAAAAAATTTGGGGGTTCCCCCTACGGCGTTACCGGCAGTATTGTTGGGTTGATTGCCGGACTGTTCTTTCCCCCGCTCGGATTTATTGTAGGTCCGCTGGCAGGTGCTTTTGTCGGAGAGATGATAGCCGGCAATAAATCAGACCGCGCCCTCAAATCAGCTTTTGGCGCGTTTGTAGGATTTTTATTTGCCACCGGTTTAAAAGTGATGGCCGCAGGAATGATGGCCTGGTATTACTTCTCCAATATTTAATTTCACCTAAATTTGAGGTAAGAAGACGTTTTTAAATAATCCAGACGTTCATTTCGCAGCTTTGATTTGAAATTTACTTGCCTTTCAGTATCAAGCATTTACTTTTACTGACATAAATTAGATCCCTGCCTGCGCAGGGATGACTCTTAGGTCTCTGATTTCTAAATATTTATTCTTTTCTCGATAGCTGGATTACTCGATATCTAATCAAACTTTGAGGTAATCACGATGGCCCCATTAGCGCCGCGTGCACCATAGATTCCCGCCTCAGCTCCCTTCAGCACCTCAATTTTAGCAATCGGATGTGCATTCACCATATTGTAAAGCTGGCTATAGCTGATGTTCATGATCTGCCCATCTACTACAAACAACGGAGTGGTATCTGCATTAAAAGAACTTACGCCAGCGTTACGAATTCTTACCGTTGCATAGGGCCCGTCGCCGTTAACCCTTACACCGGCTATACGTCTCAGATGTGTGGTTAAATCAATACTTCGGTCTACATTTTCTACCGCCGAGGGATTGAAAGATTTGTCAGTGGTACGTGTTCCGGTATTCGTCTTATTTGTTGAGGAGCAAGCCGCAATGGCAATCATAAAAAGAATAGCAGACCCCAGTATACCAACTCTTGATAGTGTACTCGTATTAATCGTTTTCATAACTCTTGGATTTTGTGAAGCCTTATATAAATATAATAGAAGTTGATCAGAATTGATGCAGTTTATTCGAACCTCTCTTCTTTTTTCTAATTAATTTCGCTTCATTTTTATACTTACAAAAAAAACCGGCTCACTTTCGCAAGCCGGTTTAATAACGTGAATGATCAGATATTATTGATCTAATCCTACTTCTTCAATTTCCAATTCATTATCAGGACGAGTAGTATCAGTATCGTCGCCTTTTAAGTATTGATTAAACCAACGCATCATGCGGAGGTTGAAATCATAACGGGCCGTGGCATTTCGGTTTCCATGGCCTTCGCCGGGGTACAGCACCAAACGAACGGGAGTGTCGGTCCGCGTTTTGATGTGGCGATATAACTCATACGATTGTCCCGGATCAACCCGCGTATCTTCTTTTCCATGCATAATCAGGATTGGGGTTTCCGCCTTGTCTACATGGTAAATCGGACTGCGTTCCAGGAAGTCCATATAATTATTCCAAATACGCTCGCGGGCATGTACGTGGTATAACTCCTCGGGAATGTCGCTTGTGCCCCATTTTGAGAGGTTGTTACTGATACCTACCGACATCACCCCGGCTGCAAAACGGTCGCTGTAATAGGTGCTCATCCAGGCCGTGGCATAACCGCCATAAGAACCACCGGTTACACCTACTTTGTCGCCATCAACAATGCCTTGTTCAATCAGGTAATCCACCCCTTCCACAATGTCGTCAAACTCGGCACCGGCCAAATCACCCTGACTGCTCATGGCAAATTCAATGCCTTTGCCTGTGCTTCCGCGGTAGTTGGGATAGAAAACAGCGTATCCCTGGGCAGCCGCTACTTGTCCGGGCATAGAATAGGCCGTTAGCCAGGCGTTGCTATAATGCGCTTCCGGGCCGCCATGAATTACATTGATCAGCGGATATCGCTTTCTCAGATCTTTAACATGGGGATAAGTCTGGCCTTCGTGATCTGTTGGATATATCAGAATGCCATCAATTTCGAAGCCATCTTCGGTGGTAAAAGTCACCACTTCCTGTTCGCCCAGTGCAACCTCATCCAGCCATGGGTTGGTGTTTGTAAAACGTTCAGGAGATTTCTCCCCTTTCTTCATCACGTACACTTCATCGGGGTGATTGGGGGTGGATACATCAAATACGTGGTTGCCATTAGGGGCATGGGCAAAGGCTTTCAGGATGGGACCGCCTGTTGGAATAATGGATTTCATCTGGCTGCCATCACTTTTGATGCTGCCAAATTCACTCCAAACGCCTTTACTGGCCAGGTAATGCAGGGTGTTGTTATTGGCCCATTCCACCTGCTCAAAAAATTTCCCTTTAAAATCTTTTTTTAACCATTCGGCCTCTCCCGTCTCAGGATCTACCATTTTCAATCGGCCGTCAATAGGATCATTGATATGCGCGCCGGCAATCATGGCAATCTTATCGCTTTCCGGGCTCCACTTTAATTCGCCCAGTTTTCCTTCATGATCTACTTCTGCCAGAATTTCTCCGGAATGATGATCCACAATATAAACTTGCTGCGCCATATAATAATCATCTACCAGCGGAGTGGGTGCTGCGGCCACAGCAATTTTGGATTGATCAGGGCTCCAGTACAAGGCCGATACGTTTCCTTCTATTTCAATTCGGTGCGGATCATGTCCGTCCATCCCTAAATTCTGGATGTACGCCCAGGTATTGGTCAGGTTTTCTTCATAAATCTCTGGAGAATATGGTAGTGGATTCTCTGATTTTTCTTTGGGTTGAGCCGCCCGGAAGGCCAGGTGGTTTCCATCCGGAGCCCAGGTGTAGCTGGAAATGTTGGTTTGAAAAGAGAATAATTTCTGAGCTTCTCCGCCATTCAGTGAAATTTCATACACGGAGCGTGTCGCATCGCCGTCTTGTTTATCAATGTATGTAATGGAATTGTGATTGGGACGAAAAGCTACGCCACTTACGCTACGCCCCGTGATAAACGGCATGCTTTCACCACTTTCAATATCTAGCAAATATAGATGATAGCTGGCAGGTACATTTTTCTCAAATGGATCCGCGGGTACGGCTACCGTGTAGGCTGCCGTTTTGCCATCCGGTGAAAGATAGACCGAACCTACGCTTTTAAGTTTTGCGAGCTGGTCGGATGTTAATCCTTGTTGAGCTACTGCCTTGCCGGCAAAGCCTGCCAACAAGAACACCCAAAGGGCAAAAAAGGCTGTGATTTTTAATCGAAATAAACGCTTCATTATACCTCCTGATTAGTGAATTTTCATGGTGCCCAAATATAGGCAATCGGATATCAGAACTGAAAGCTGGCAGCTTTATTTTGGGGATTGAAAACTTGCCGCACAGACTTTGCAGTTTCGGGAATCTATGGCGGGCTTGTTAATACTGTGTGAAGGGTGAGGTTTTAGGTGTTAGGTGCAAGGTGTTAGTGGCAAGGCTCAAGTGATGAAATAGTCTCCATGATTCATCCAATTAGCACTTTTGGCGAACTCAACTTCAAACTATCCAAAAGAGCTTCCCCGCTTGGGCGGGGATTGAGGGGTGGGTAAATTGGTACCAAGGCCTCGCTCATTTTGCATAGCAAGAACCTAATTTCAAACAATAGCAAATCTTTGCCCGCATCCACCCTCACCTTAATCCTCTCCCGGGAGAGGAAATGACTTGGTTGGATTAAAGCTGATGCAAAGATCCATCTGAACTGAATCCCAAACTCGCCACACTCGTTCCACACGCTCTGCGTTGGAACGAAATAGGTCAGCATTTACCATGATCCTAGTTCAGCATCACCGAAACACTATCCAGCGAGCCATCTACAGGGGCAGGTTCTACGTCTAACAAATGTACCATCAGGGGATATAAATGAATATTTTCAAAAGTTTCCATTTGGTAACCCTTCTTAAAATCCGGGCCAGCTGCAACAAACAAAGAATGCATTTCGGGAGCCTGGTTATCAAAGCCGTGAGCCCCGCCGGCGGGGTAGCCGGGACGCTCCTCCACATACTGCCGGGTACTTATGGTATAGCCTACATCGGCAATCAACAATAAATCAGGCACGCGATGATGATTTTTGAGATGAAATCGTTCAGGAATCTCATCCTTTTTATACACCCGGAAATGCTCCGCACTTTCTTTCAGCACTTGATAGACTTCTTCGAGATTTCCATTGCGCACATTGGCCATCAGAGCCGGACTGTACTCCACCATCTGCAATTCATCCGGATTGATGAACTCATCCAACAGCACCAAACGCTCCCGCGAAACTTCCGCCATTCCGTGATCTGAAACTACCATTAAATTGGTTTGATCCGCCAGTCCTCTTTCCTTCAACTGCTCGGTCAGGTATCCAATCAACTCATCGGCACGTTGAATCGCAGCCACGGTTTCCTCCGAATTAGGCCCATACCGGTGTCCGTAGGTATCCACAAAACTGAAGTAGAGCGTAGCGAAATCAACCTCCTTCTCATTGCCCAGATCCAGCCATTTCAGTACGGTGTCGATGCGGGCCGAATCGGGCATCCCGCCATCGTATTTCTTCCAGTGCGTCGGACGCATATCCTGAATCGGCGCCTCCGATCCCACCCAAAACATCGTTCCGGTTTTCACTCCGGCTTTTTCCAGCGTATTCCAGATCGGCTCCCCCCCGTACCAGTCTGCATTTTCTACGGCCTCCCGGTTGCCAATACTGAAAGATTTGCCCATTTCAGCATCGTACATATTGTTGCCTACAAATCCACTGTTTTCGGGATAAAGTCCGGTTGCTATGGCATAGTGGTTCGGAAATGTTTTGGAAGGGAAAATGGGGATCATTCCTTCACTCACAACGCCTGAAGAAACTAACTTATCAAAGTTTGGCGTGTCTGTCTTGGAAAGATAATCTACCCTGAAACCATCAAAAGAAACCAGTAACAATTTGTTAGGCTCCGTTTGAGTTGAAGGTGTTTGGCATGCGGTAATGAAGGCAAAAGCCAGCACTACCATCAATAGATGTTTCAGGCGCATAGTATCCAGTATTGATTAAAAAAAGAGAACAGAAAGATACAAAAGCACCTTCTGCCCTCCGGTTAAATTACCGTAAAATCGTAGAAAGCTGGTTCTTACTGAAATTACCAGCGTTGATGGACCAAAGGTTTAATATCGGATTCATAAATCTTGTCGATTTCTTTCATGATATCAAAGGGGATATCTGGCTTCTCAGCTGCTTCCAGATTCGATTCTACATGTTCTACTTTAGACGCGCCAGGAATCACGCAGCCCACTTCATTACGCATCAATACCCATCGCAATGCAAGATGGACCAGGTTGGTATCGTCAGGCAGTGCGTTTTTCAATTTGTCTACTGCTTCCACTCCTGCTTCAAACGGAATACCGGAGAAGGTTTCCCCCACATCAAAAGCATCGCCTTCACGGTTAAAGTTGCGGTGATCACTTTCGCCAAATTCCGTGTCTTTGGTAAACTTACCAGTCAGCAATCCACTGGCCAGTGGCACGCGCACAATCAGTCCAACGTTCTTTTCTTTGGCCTTCGGAAACAGCAACTCATGCGGGCGCTGACGAAACATATTGTAGATCACTTGTATGGTGGTCACATTGTCATATTCCAGTGCTTTTAGGCCTTCTTCCACCTTCTCTACACTTACACCGAGATTCAGAATCTTGCCCTCTTCTTTCATCTTCTCAAACTCTCCGAAAATCTCCGGGCGGTAATATACGTCGGTAGGCGGACAGTGGAGTTGAATAAGGTCGATTGCCTCCACATCCAGGCGTTTCAGGGAATCTTCTACATAGCCGCGCAGGGCTTCGGTGGTGTAATTTTCACTGGTATGAGGATCAATTTGCCGGCCGCATTTGGTAGCCACATACACACGGTTACTTGCATTTTTGATGGCTTTACCTACGGCCTTTTCACTTTCCGTGGCTTTGTACACATCGGCCGTGTCAATGAAATTTACCCCGTTATCAATGGCTTTTTCGAGAGTTTTTTGGGCGAGGTCGTGATCAAAATCGGTGCCCCATTTACCTCCCAGCTGCCAGGTTCCAAGGGATATTTCCGAAATTTCAAATCCTGTTTTTCCTAATGTCCGGTAGTTCATAATGGCTGTTTATGATTAGATATTTTCTGTTTTCCGTAAGGTAAACATCCTGCAAGAGCTCTGCATTCGATTGATGGTTATTTTTGCCCGGCCTACTACTACTTGAGGCAATCTGGTCCCGAATAACTCAGGAGAATGATCTTGCATTTTGCGGACCTTATCTAGCCAATTCCCTGAACCACTATTTCCTGTGGCTCTTAAAAAGCTACCTTTAGCTTATTGGAAATCATTTTGTGGCACAGGTTCATCGGCGGTAGCCTCTGAATGACGGGACTTGTTTAATCTTTTCCCTACGAATTCACGGAGGCATCCTAATCCCAAATTTCCACATAAATCTTTTGAAGTTACACTTCAACAGTAAAAGCTCTGCAAAATTGTCCTTGTCAACTCTAATACTGTCCTCCCTGATTTCATAACAGCTCGATGGCTGTTATAAAATCGGTCCCTCCGAAGGGACACACGTTCTTTTCTATGGATAGACTTGAACCCGATTATTTTGCGTGACGTCTCTATGAGACTCGTTTCGTTAACAATCACTTTTACCACGGACTTATATCCTTGCTATTTTCTTTCATCCCTCCGGTATTCTCTTTCCCCTCGTTCCACACGCTCTGCGTTGGAACGAAATCTCTCGACGTAACCAACTATTTCGATTGCATCACATACACCCCGTTCCAATCTGGACCGGGTGGGTTTTGTTTCATCTGCTTACACCGGTTAATAAAAATACCTGATGGATTTTGCTCGTATTCTTCCAGCCTGGCAGAGGCTTCAAATTTGGCGATCGCTTTATCCCACTCCTGATTCAGGTAATGCTCCATCCCCTCCTCATACAACCCAATGCAATCAAAAAGCTCCTGATAAGCATCCTCTCTCAATCCGGCTATCTCATACACTCTGGCCGGCTGTGTTCGGCCTTTGACCACAATCTGATCCAAAAACCGAAATACACACTCATCCCCAAACTTCTCAGCTTCTTTTTTGGTGGCCTCCGTTACCATCGTGAATACGCCATACTGTTTGGCCCCACTTTCGCAACGGGCCGCAAGGTTCACGTTATCCCCCATCATAGTATAATTAAAGCGGCGTTCCGAGCCCATATTTCCCGTCACCATATTTCCTGTATTCATCCCCATACGATGCTGCATGTTGATCACGATATCGGGCCATCCGTCTTTTCCCCATTTTTGTCGTAAACGCGCCAATTCTTTTTGCATTAGTTGGGATGACATACACGCTTGCAGGGCATGGTCTTTTACCGGCACCGGGGCACCAAAAAAGGCTACAATGGCATCCCCAATATATTTATCCAGCGTACCGCCCCGGTCGTTGACAATTCCAGTCATGCTATTCAGGTATTCATTAATCAGTTTCACCAACTCTTTCGCTTCCAGCTGTTCTGAGAAGGTAGAAAAAGAAACAATATCACTAAAAAAAGCCGTCATGTAGGTTTCTTCACCGCCCAAACTCGGTTCCTTGCCCGATTCTATCATTTGGTCAACCAACTCGGGAGATACATAGGAAGAGAACATACCACGAATACGCTTCTTCTCCTTCAGTTCGGTGTAGTATTGATAGCTAACCATGCCCACCTGCGTAAGTATTATTGCAGCAACCGGCCCCACAATCTGCATTAGCACCTGCTGATTTACAAACGCCCAGACGGTAATCCCGAAATAAACACCTGCAGCAATCAAGGAATAAAAAATACCCCAGTTTGCACTCCAGCGACCATTTACCAACGCAATGCTCAGACACATAACAAACATGATAAATATGGTTGGATACCCTCCAAAGCGGGTGATGTAATTACTATCTAAAACCGTTTGGATGGCGTTGGCATGCACCTGATACCCTGGGCGCGGTTCTTTGCCTGCATTGGCAAATGGTGTGGCGTAAAAGTCTTTCAGGAGCGGCATCGTGGCGCCAATAATCACAATTTTATCTTTAAATACGCCACGCTGCAGTAATCCAATCTCAGGATCGTCAAAAGTATTGATCCCATATTCCAATTCCCTCTCAAAATTGGTGGTGTAGCTTGAATCATCAATTACTTCCTCCAGCGAGACTTCCGGAAAGGTACCATCCGGACCATAGTAATTTATTATGAAAGAGCTCTTCCATGCTTCTTTTTCATAATTACCATCTTTCTGAATAGAGTACGCCCCCAGCTTGAATACATGTGTGGAATCTTGTGATAAGGGGGCGATTTCTTCATAGGGAATCTCGTCAAACAGACGAATGCCCTCCAAACCCAACATATAATAATCCTCCTCCTGATACTCGGTACCAAAACGGTAATTCCTAACTGCCCCGTCAGATGCAAGGTTAACATGTACAAATCCGACCCGATTGGGATTATTATCTTGAAGTACTTCCGTTGGAAACACTTGGGTCAGTCCTTGTGAAAACTGGTTTTCCATTAAACGTAAGTCGCCCCCTAATATGACGTTTCCATATTTATTAAGCGCTTGAGCAAAAAGGGTGTCGTTTCGAAGTTCATCCTTATCCGGGTTATTAAAAACAACATCAAATAGAATGACTTTGGCGCCGGCTTTATTCAGATTCTCAACCAGGCGTGCATATATAGAAGTAGGCCAGGGATATTTTTCCGGAATTTCTTCATCGGCCTGATCACTTATCGCTACCAGCACAATGGGGGAGTCAGATACATCCAACGGGCCTCGCCACTCAAATAACTTATCTGTGTACCGGTATTCCAGTGGCTGCAGGGGTTTTAGGAAGAGAAACAATATAGAAATCACAAAAGCCCCCAAAGCAATGGCTGAAAGTGCTAAAAAAGTCTTTTTCTTTTTTTTGGGGATGGACATCACTTAAAAGCTGAAAATATATCTTAGCTGAACAATTCTGTCGTTGGCAATATTGGTGTTATTTACATTGGTGAAGTTAGCACTAAAGTTCAGTCCATGGTAATCATTAAACCGGTACTCGGCACCGGCTTGCAATACAAAGGTGTTGAAGTTATTGGTGCGACTGTTATCAGCTAACACGTAATAATCGTTGGAAGGATTATCATCCCGAACATCATTAGCAGGATTATCACGAATGTCCAAGTCGGTAATGGTGCTTTCATTTGCAGTAAAGGCCAGCCGGCCATCCACCGTTAATTTTCCCTGCATCAGCACATATTCCCCGCCGGCATATAGCCCTAATATGGAAATACTGTTCTGCCCACCCCCGGATTCGGTATCATTATAACTGAGGCCGAATTGCGATTGCAGGGAATTTCCGGGAAATCTTGAGGTGATATTCAGTGAAACGGCCGTATTATTGATATCCCCGAAAGCAAACACTTCATCGGTGGTTTTCAGGGTAGAAATGTTAATGGATGCATCGTGGCGAATATCGAGCAAGCGAAACTGCTGCGATACAGACGTATTCAGATTGAGCGTGTGATTTAATCTTGGAAAAACGGTCGTCACCGTATCGCCATCTGCATTGATTCGCTGATTGCGTACCGCTGCCTGAACCACTTCAGGGCTATACACTTCAAAATTCTGGCGCTCTACCTCATTATCCCTCGTCCGGTATCGAACCCCTGCAGTAACCCGGGGCAAATCACGGTTTACCGGGTACCAGCTCACATTGGTACGGTAGGTATTGGTGCGGGTAGTGGCATCTCTGTTCCCCACTACGTTATCCTGAAGGGTCTCAAAGCCCAGGGTCAGGTACAGACGATTTGAAAGCAAATTCATCCGGTCACTCAGGGTGAATCCAGCTACGTCTTTACGTACCGTAGAGTTTGCCAACGAATTGAAATTTGGCCCAATCCAGCGATACTGCAGGCGAAAGGTATTGCTGGCATAACGAGCGGAGAGTTCACTGCTTCCAGCAAGAATACTGGTGGGGAAAAACACTTCGGTATCCTCTTCGCCGTTTTCATCCTCCCTGATGCGCAGAGGAATCGTATTTATATTTTCGTTGATGATAATCAGCCACGAAATACGGTCTAATAAATCGGCCTCGCTTTGGGTGATATCAAAGCCCATATCTTCAGCCCTTTCTATATTAAGCGGACCACCGTAAATATCTTCATTTAGCGCACTGATTACCGCTTCTGATTCCACGCGTATCCGGTTTTGATGAAATCCGAACTTGAGATCCGTACCTGCCACAATGTTATCTCTGGGACGAACGGCTCCTCCCTGAACCTGTAGCAAGTTGGGATTCTCCTGCAGCTTTTGCCGGTCAGACGCGCTTAACTGACTCCCCAAACCAGTACCGGATTCCATCAAGCTGGCATAGTCCCGAATGTTTGTTAGAGAAGTCGTATCATCCTGAATCTTCAGGGCATGCAGTCCAAATTGAAATTTCTCGGGATTTCCGAAACCAATTCTTCCACCGGTAATCGTTCGCTGAAAAGTACCCCGCCCCTGTTGCTGGTAAGTTAAGGTATAAGAGGTATCAACAATCGCCCCGGAAGCTGCGGAATCTTGTTCAATAAGCAACTGGTCATAAAGGTTGGTTACTTTCCGGTCCAGCTCACCATACAGGAACTGAAGGTGCAAAGCATCACCCAATAAGTTGAACTCCGTGTTCAAACCATGAATGCGCCGGCCTGAAATAGTGAACTTGCTCATTGTAGGATATACGTGGCCGGCCTCAAACATCCACCAATCGCTGTAGGAAAGGTTGATTCCGTATCGGTTTTGTGGCTGGAGCCTCGCTGACTCCTGGGAAGTGAGGTAGCCGTTTAGTGCATAATTCAACTTCCCATATTGCCCCGATATTCGTGCCCGGCCTGTGTACGCATTATTTACATCACCAGCTATCACCTGGTTACGGGAGGTTAACTCTACCCGACCAGTTGGCAACAAACTTTCGGTATCAAATCCCTGAAATGCAGCCTGCCCCGGGGCTACCACAAAGAAAATCCAGTCAGTAACTACATAATTTTGTTCCGTGGAGTGATATTGAAGCGATACCTGATGCTGTCCCCGCCCTAAGGCTTTAGATGGTATGTAAGAGATGTAAAAGTCACTGGTATCTGCGGCAGAGGTCACATCGGTGCCGTCTACGAACAACCTGAATTCTCCATCCGGAATAGCCGCTTCATCATAAAAAAGTGCGATGGCCAAAACTACATCTTCTGCACGAAGTGCGTCCCCCGGTTCGGGAGAAAGAATCGAATAATCTACTGCTTCCAGAGAAGGCAATTCGGTGGTTGCATCCACAATCTCCACCTGCACCGGATTTTCTGTGGGATTTGACTCGGGATAGGTTAGGGTTTGCCCGGAAGCCAGTTCTACTTGCAGGTAATATTCTATCCCATTAGCTGACGCATCTTCTACGTTGAATGGAATCATAAAAGCCCCGTTTTCAAAGAATATTTCCTGCTGACGATAGCTGAAGTCCCCATCGTAACGATAGAAAAAACTGGCCTGACTGTAATCGGCACGGTTCAAACCGGTCACTTCAAATTCAATACGATTGGTTTCTCCACGATCCAGAGCCACCGGCGATTGATGCCGGACAATGTATTGTGCATGTGCCTGCTGTATACAGGTTCCCCATGCAACCAGTAAAAAAGTTGCTGCAAAAAGCCACCTAACCATACTGTAGCTGCGTTTTATTCAGGTTGTGTTGTACAAGTAACCGATGTGCGAAGCCCGTTTTTTAATTTTGACCTTCTTCAAATACATCGATAGTAATTTCTCTGAGCTGTCCGTTCTCATCCCTGAACCGGAATTTCAATTCCTTCTTAATCAGGTCATTCTCCAACTCGTTATAATCCTGCCCCAGCTGCTGTAATTCTTCATCACTTAATGTGCCGGAATTAATTTCATTTCCGTTTTCATCCACCCGGGCAAACATCTTATTAAATAACGATACCGTCTGGCCGGAATTTATGGCGGTAACATCCACCTGTCCGTTCTGAACCCAAACATACCCTTCATGACTGTTACCGAAATCAGTACCTTTAACGGAAGCCAGTGAACGTGAAGTAGCTACTTCAAAGTCATTTCCGCCCTGGGGTTCCACATTCAAAAATATTTCCCCGTTCTGTAAATTAATCCGGGTAGACATAGACTTGGAACTGCTGCCAACCTCCCCGTTAATCACCAGCACAGAATTGGGTTTTACCTTAGCCACACTTTTGTCCATAAAAAGCACTAATGCAAAAGCGTCATCAAATGTGGAAAGCGTGTCACCACTGAAAAGTTTTTCGCCAATATTTTCTTTGGGATCCAGGCTTATTTTTTTCCCTTCGTCCATATTCTGCACCACCACCTCAGGCTTGAACCTCCTGACGATAGCTATAGGCCGTTCGGCTTTGTAATAGGCAATATCAGCTGCCACCATACCTATCAGGATGAAAGCAACCGCAACGGGAACCAGTAATGTAAACAACCGTTTCATAGAGATATTCACTTAGTCGTTACCAATTATCATTTCTTCGTCCCGAATTTTCTGCAGGATTTCCTGAAGTTTAGCTACGGCCGCAGGCCCTGAATAGGTTTGTCCGTCGTACTCAAATTCCTGTAGCTCATACCCGTCTTCAAGCATCTGCTGAAATTGTGCTCCCCCCAACAGGGCTGCCACAGCTTCTTCCGTTTCTTCATTGATAGGAATTTTCTGAGCCTGCTCACCAGCTTGCTGCAATACAAATTCCCAAATTTCAGAATTCAACGTTTCTGTAGCGCCGCTAAGCTGCACGGTGGTTAGCACACGCCAATAATAGGTTTCACCAGGCTGCAGAGCTTGTGCACCAGAGGCGGGGTACTGAAAGTTATTCCCTTGTACCATCATATCCAGGTGTTCAAATTCGAGCAATGAGCCTCCTTCGTTGGTAGATGCCGAGCTAATGGCACTTTCAATCAAAGATTCAGGGCTGCTTCTGTGATTACCTTCAACTACCAAGATCCGGTATTGGCGGTCCGTTTCGCCCTCCCAGCTAAATTGCGGGTATGGATTGATGATTTCTGCCCCATCCCCCACTACACTACCGGGACTTTTCAAATAGATTTCCCTGGTTTCTGTGCCCGAAACCATTCCAAATTGAGCGGAAGAAGTAACCAGCGTTTCGCGCCCCCGCTGATTGGTAACCCTGAAAATGCTCACTTCTACCGTATATATATCCTGAGGCAAGGTAGTAGTGCCCTCCAGGCTATTGATAAATTCATCACCCTCTGGTGTTAAGCCCCCGGTGAACCGGATGTCTTCTTCCACTCCGGGAATAACTTCGTTGGCCAGATCATTATTGGTTATATAAACCGACTGAAAAGGTTCTAGCGAAAAGGGCTGCCCGCTGCGCTGCCTTAATTCGGCAATCAGGCCGTAACGAGAAGTGTTAACAAGCACTTCAAAATAGAGGTTGTCTAATTTCCGGTCTTCCAGGTTCTCAAGATAACCCGAAAGAAGCACTGGTCCCCTTCCCGGATCAGAAATTCCAAGCCCGGTTAAACTCAAAGCCTGGGCGTTTTCAAGAACAGGACTAACTTCAAGAGACAAAGCTACCTCTTGTGCCCGCGCCTCTGACAAGCTCAACAGTCCTATCAGCCCAAACAAGACAAAGGTGTTCAGTAGTAATTTTTTTGGTGGTGTCATAGTGTACGACCCCTTATTTAGTGGATACTTATTTTAAAGTATCGAGATTACACAAACAAATTTTTCAGTGTTATCGGCTATTTTCTAATAAACTGAAAGGCATAAAAAAAGCCACTCCGCAATGCAAAGTGGCTTATAAGTGGAGCTACGGGGATTCGAACCCCGGACCTTCGCGCTGCCAGCGCGACGCTCTAGCCAGCTGAGCTATAGCCCCGTTTTTTCGAGAGCACCAAAATTAAATATTATTACATCAAAATAACACCCCAAAACTGAAAAAAATTTTTTCATCTATAAACCTCCTCTTTACCGCAAATATTGATTAGAAACAAAAATCTGAAAAGCGAATAATTATTGTGTAGAGGTTATTAAAAAACTCTTTTTAATTCCTTATTAAACTGCTATTTTATTTCAAAATTTGACTAAAGTTAATCTCAACCGAAATCTAAAATGATGACTAAATTAAGACACTTAACCACCTTTCTTGCTCTCTTTGCAGTGGTATTTTTTGCTGGCTGCTCTGGCAGTGATGAGCTTCTTGACCCATCTGAACGTACGCTCGAATATCTAAGGTCTCTCGATGAGGAAACTCTTCGCGGATTAGATACCGATCAGGACGGCTTAAATGATTACCTCGAAATTTATGAGTACGAAACCGATCCCCTCAATCCTGATACGGATGATGACGGTCTTACTGATGGAGAAGAAGTAAATGAATATGAAACCGATCCACTGAACGCCGATACCGACGGTGACGGCCTTAGTGACGGAGACGAAGTTAATTCCTACAACACTGATCCCCTGAATCCAGATTCTGACGAAGACGGATTAACCGACGGTGAGGAAGTAAACGAATATTACACCGATCCAAATAATGCCGATTCTGATGGCGACGGCCTCAGCGATTACGACGAAGTAATGACGCACGAAACCGATCCTAACAACGCCGACTCTGACGGTGACGGATTTACCGACGGACAAGAGCTGGACATGGGAACTGATCCTAATGATGCCAATGATCCTGTTTACCTCAGTGGTGACGCCTTGCAAACCATCAACTTTGACTTCGACCGCTCTAATATTCGCGCCGATGCCGAAGCTGCCCTGCAAGCTAACGTTGAAGCCCTGAAAGAAGCTGCTGCATTCCGCGTACGTGTTGACGCTTACACTGACCATGTTGGTGGCGACCAGTACAACTTGCGCCTTAGCTTGCGCCGTGCAAATGCCGTAGTTGATTTCTACACTGAAAACGGTATTTCTGAAGACCGCATTGAATCCCGTGGTTTAGGTAAAGCTCCTGTTGAATGTACTGAAGCTGAAAAAGATGCGAACACACCTGGTTGCGAACGTAACCGTCGTGCTGAGTCTCATCCAATTAGCACACTCAAATATGAGCCCAGCAACTAAGCTTCGCTGATATTTAGTTAACCATTTAAAACCCGCTGCCAACGCAGCGGGTTTTTTTATGCCTTTTATTTTTGGGCCTTCTTTACTTCCTGTCACGTATTAAATGCTTAGAACCTCTAACCCTAATAGAATTTCTTAGCATATGTATACCCAAAAACTCCATCTCCCTTTAGCGGCTTTACTTATTTGTATTCTTGCACTCACAGGTTGTAAGGACAGTGGCTCTGGGTCAAATAAAAACAATGCTTACAACGGACTGGCTGTCAGAGTAGTGAATACAGGTTCAGGAGATCTTGAACTTTCCCAGGATTCAGATGCCAGCACAGGCTTTTGCTACCAGGAAGATGGCTGCCCTACATCCGGCGGTGGTTCCTTTCATACCGTATTTGAAGGGCAGGATACCATTATGGACAGCTCAGATCCCGACGGACAAGCCGTTGGTGTACAGGTAGGATTTCATGTGGATGCAGGAAGTGGTTATTTCGAAATCGTTGAAGGAAAAGCCTATCGCGACGATGCCGGATTCCTGGAATTTGAAGCAGCTGACGTGGTATATACTTCCGATGAGTTTTCAGCGGAAACTGTCAGCTTCCCTAAAATTCGTCCGGTCTAAAGTAGAAAAACACGTACTTTTGACCTATGAAAAAATCTCGATTTACCGAATCCCAGATCATCTCTATTCTCTCCCAGCATGAGCAGGGACGTAAAGTAGCCGATCTGGC
>NZ_FXTP01000017.1 GCF_900182705.1 Gracilimonas mengyeensis
TGGGTATCCTGGAATACGGTTTGATCCGCGATCTCGTTGATGTCGCCAGCCAAAGCTGCGATCTGGTCGCCGATGTAAGCGCGCTCGTCATCACCAAGAGTGTCGTTAGCAGCTTGCGTGGCCAGACCTTTCATTTCAACCAGGTTGTCCATTACCGTACTGAAGCTGGACTCAGCAATATCCAATACAGATTTGGCATCTCCTACGTTACGCAGGGCTTGATCCAAACCTTCTACACGGCTGTTCAATTTAGTGGCGATAGAATATCCGGCAGCGTCATCTTCGGCCTTGTTGATACGAAGACCTGTGGACATACGCAGCTGGTTGTCCGCCATACTTTTATTAATCTTGTTCAGTGAAAGCTGAGCATCCAGTGACTGGATGTTCGTATTCACTCTGTTTAAATCACCAAAACTTGCCATAATGATTCACCTTTGAGTTTGTTGTGGTTCGTTGCTTAATGCTTTTGCGTTTGGTTATTTAAGTTATCGTACCCAAAAAGACGGTCTTAAATTTTATTTTAGTTATTTGTTGAAATTATTTTCGATTGCAATCCGCCCCCCTAATCATCTGACGGCTTGTACTCATCTGACGGCTAACTTTACGCCCCGTGCACCCAACCCTACAGAGAGCCGTCCGATGAATGTCTTCAGCCTCGATATTTTTTCGTAAGTGTTGATACTTTGGAAATCGTCGGACCGCTGATACATTATTTTCTTCCAATAGCCTTTCCCGAATCGGTCAGACGAAAATTGTAGAGTGAAGACAAGAACATTGAATATTGAATATTGAAAATTGCTTTAAACCCCATATTCATCTGACGGCTAACTTTACGCCCCGTACCTGCAATCCTGCAGAGAGCCGTCCGATGAATCTTTTCCGCTTCGATGTTTTTCGTAAGAGTCGATACTGAGGAAATCGTCGGACCGCTGATACATTGTTTCTTCCAATACCCTTTCCCGAAGCGGTCAGACGAAAATTGAGGCCTAATGATTATTCACTCTTAATTACCTACATCCCCTAAACAAAAAAATCCATGCCCTCCTTTCGGAAAGCATGGACTGATTACGTTGGCTTTACTACTTCGGATTAACCGAGGAAGCCAAGTACAGATTGTGGTCCCATGTTGGCCTGAGCCAGAGCAGAAGTAGAAGTCTGCTGCAGAATCTGCAGTCGTACAGACTCAGATTGCTCCTTGGCAAAGTCAGCATCCATGATGCGGCTGGCAGCAGAACTGTTGGCCGAGATGGATTGTGACAGGGTTACTTCACGGGTACTCAATGAAGACTGTGCCATACCGATCTGGTTTACACGGTCGTTCATAGAACCGATGGCTGTGTCAATTGAGTCGATAAAGTCACGGTAGTCAGTAGCTGTTGCAGCTGTACCACCACCGGTTTCGAATGTCAGGGCTCCTTGCTGTCCACCAGAGGTAGAAACGGCAATGTTACCACTCGCTACATCAGTACCTACACTGCTGAACAGTGCGCTGATGTTTACAGCGTCGATAGAAGCGTCAAGTGTATCAGAAGAACGCTCGCCAACCTGGAAGGTCAGGCTCAGGGTTCCGGAGAAAGCACTCGCGCCAGTGTTTGCAGGGTCACCGTTTAATAACTGGGTGTCCTGGAATACAGTTTGGTCAGCAATTTCGTTAACGTCGCTGGCCAAAGCAGCAATCTGGTCGCCAATATAAGCACGCTCGTCGGCACCAAGGGTGTCGTTAGCAGCTTGCGTGGCCAGACCTTTCATTTCAACCAGGTTGTCCATAACGGTACTGAAGCTGGACTCAGCAATATCCAATACAGATTTTGCATCCCCTACGTTACGCAGGGCCTGATCCAAGCCTTCAACACGGCTGTTCAATTTAGTGGCGATAGAATATCCGGCAGCGTCGTCTTCGGCCTTATTGATACGAAGACCTGTGGACATACGCAGCTGGTTGTCCGCCATACTTTTATTAATCTTGTTCAGTGAAAGCTGAGCATCCAGTGACTGGATGTTCGTATTCACTCTGTTTAAATCACCAAAACTTGCCATAATGATTCACCTTTGAGTTTGTTGTGGTTCGTTGCTTAATGCTTTTTGCGTTTGGTTACTGCAGTTATCGTACGCGAAAAGGCGGTCTTAAATTTTATTTTAGTTATTTGTTGAAATTATTTTCGATTGCAATCCTACCCCATAATCATCTGACGGCTCGTACTCATCTGACGGCTGGCTTTACGCCCCGTACCTTCAACCTTACAGAGAGCCGTCCGATGAATGTCTTCGGCCTCGATATTTTTTGGTAAGTGTTGATACTGAGGAAATCGTCGGACCGCTGAAACTTCTTTACCTCTCCAACTTTTTCCCATAGCGGTCGGATGAGGCTTGGGGTGCTCCATTGCATGCCAAACAACCCAAACAGTATAGAAGTCTAAGACTTCTCTGGTTCATGGTATTTGCCATGTCTGCAAAACTCAGGGCTTCTGCTTTTCAGTTACAAACTGAAAAGATCATTGGGAAATATGTAACTGAAAGATGGAAGATTACAAATTTGCCCCGTACATCATCCGACGGCTGGCTTTACGTCCCGTCACCTCAATCCTGCAAAGAGCCGTCTGATGAATTTTGAAGGCCAGGTTCCTTAAGTGAGTTTTAGTGCTATCGAAATCGTCAGACCGCTGAGACTTCTTTCCCTCACCGGCTTTTTCCTGAAGCGGTCGGACGAGGGTTGGGGTTAATACCCTTTTCTTGTGATGACTCTTTCTCCTCTTTTTAAGACTAACATCTCTTACTGCAAAAAATAATTTTTTCTGATTATTGACAGTGATGTTGATCTCTATTATTTTACCAATCAGTTAATTAACTATTTAGTTAAATAAATAATTATTCATGCCAGCAGATCAACTCAGTACTACGTTTCAAGCTTTAGCCGACCCTACACGCCGTGCCATTCTCTCCAGTTTAACCACAGGAGAAAAAACGGTTTCCGATTTGGCTGAACCGTTTGATATGAGCATGCCGGCAATCACCAAGCATTTGAAAGTGCTGGAAAAAGCACAATTGATTGAACGGAGCCGGAAAGCTCAATACCGTCCCTGCCGGCTTCATCCCGAACCCCTGAAGGACATTGACGAATGGATGGAACAGTATCGCAAATTTTTTGAGGCAAGCTTTGACCGCCTGGATGATTATTTAAAACAAATACAAACTAAAGAGGATAACAATGACGGATGATAAGATGAAGGTAGAAACCGAAGGACGAAAACTGATTATGAAACGCATCTTTGAGGCTCCACCCCAGCTGATGTTCGAGGTATGGTCGAGTTGCGAACACTTGATGCACTGGTGGGGACCAAAGGAATGGCCTATAAATGAATGTGACATGGACTTTCGGGTAGGAGGAACCTGGCTCTATTGTATGCGGGGCCCCAATGAAGGAGATGAAGCATGGGGAAAAGTGATTTATGAAGAAATCCACAAGCCCACAAAAATTATTTATCGGGACTATTTCTCGGATAGTGAAGGGAACATCAATGAAAATCTACCCGGTTCCAAAACCGTGCTGGAGTTTAAGGAACACAATGGAATGACCCGGCAGGTAAGCACTACGTGGTATGAATCACCCGAAAGCCTCCAAAAAGTTCTGGATATGGGTATGATTGAAGGCACCGAAAGCCAAATGGAGCGCCTGGATGAATACTTACCAACCTTACAATAATGGAATACAGCCCCGTCAGGTTTCAAAAACCTGACAGGTGTGTTTAAGAAGTTGTCGTATTCACGCCTTCAGTTTTCCGGATTTACCGGACCCTGTATCCAAAATTTGTAACACATTTAAAACGTCCTTGCAAATTCAATTCAATAAATAATGCTATGAGTACACAAAAAATCATCCCTCACCTTTGGTTTGATGATCAAGCTGAAGAAGCTGCCCATTTTTATATGTCCTTGTTTAACAAGCATTCGGTTGAGACAGACAAAACCTATTACAACGAAGCTGGCCAAGAAATCCATGGGAAAAAAGCAGGTTCCGTGATGACGGTAGACTTTGAACTTGATGGCTATAAAATGATTGCTCTAAATGGCGGCCCTCATTTTAAATTTACGCCTGCTATCTCTTTCTATGTTACCTGTTCCACAGAGAATGAAGTGGACGAACTTTGGAAGGCGTTATCTAATGGAGGAACTCCTTTAATGCCTCTGGACCAATATGAATGGAGTAAAAAATATGGCTGGATTAAGGATAAATTCGGTCTAAGCTGGCAAATTTCGTTGGGTAAACTGGATGATGTACACGGCCAAAAAATCATTCCTTGCCTCATGTATGTAAGTAAAGAAGGCGAGGCTGAAGAAGCCATTACGCTCTACACTTCCCTTTTCGATAATTCAGAAATCACCGGGATATTGCGATATGGTAAAGACGAAAATCAGCCTGAGGGCAGCGTGAAACACAGCCAGTTTCTACTTAATAAAGAAGAAGTTTTCATGGCCATGGACAGCTCGTCCGAACACGCTGAATTTACTTTTAATGAAGCGATATCGCTACTGGTTCAATGCGAAGATCAGGATGAGATCAATCATTTTTGGGAGAAGCTTTCAGCTGCCCCCAAGGCTGAACAATGTGGCTGGCTGAAAGACAAATTCGGCCTTTCCTGGCAGGTGGTTCCGAAGGGAATGAATGAAATGCTAAATGCTGATGATCCCCAAAAAACCAAACGGGCAATGAATGCCATGCTTCAAATGAAGAAACTTGACATACAAAAATTAAAGGACGCTTTCGAAGGTAATTAACTTAGCGTTCTTCGTGCCCTTTGCGGTTGTATTTTGTTAACCGCTAAGGTGCAAAGAGTGCAAGACTAAACCACTCTGCCCTGAAAGTGCTGGGTTTTACCCCTGAGCTGGGATCAATAAAATAAACAACTAAACCAATGAAAGACCGAGCCATACATATTTCCAGAGAATTTGATGCGCCAAGAGCGCTGGTTTTTGAAGCCTTCAGCCAACACGAGCATATCGGCAAGTGGTGGGGCCCCGATGGCTTCTCAACATCCACCAAAAGCATGGCATTTGCCATAGGCGGTGAATGGATCTTTACCATGCACGGCCCGGATGGTACCGACTACCCCAACCGCGTGGTTTATACTGAAATAGACAAACCAAAGCTGTTGAAATACGATCACTTTGCCAATTATGAGGATAATGGAGAACCTCCTCATTTCAAAACAACCATCACTTTTAAGGAAGCGAATGGAAAAACTACGATTGAAATTAATATGCTCTTCCCAACTGCTAAGAAACGAGAGCAAGCCGCAGAATTTGGTGCTGTGGAAGGAGGACATCAAACACTTACACGGTTGTCTGAATTTTTGACGAATCACTAATCAATTTGTAACAATTAACCAAAAAAACCATGCCAACTATCAATCCATATCTCAATTTCCAGGGAAACACAGAAGAAGCTTTCAACTTCTATAAATCCATTTTTGGCGGAGATTTTATTGGAGGAATCAGTCGCTTTAAAGATACCCCCGAAGCAGAAAAACTGTCCGGGAACGAATTAGATAAAATAATGCATATAGCCCTACCCTTTGGCGATGCGAATATGCTTATGGCTACCGATGCCCTCGAATCCATGAATCAAAAGGTAAAACAGGGGAATAATATCTATTTATGCATTTCGGCCGACAGCAAGCAACAAGCCGATGACTTTTTTGCGGGTCTTGCCACTGGAGGAGATGTCGAGCTGGACATGCACGAAGCTTTTTGGGGTGATTACTTCGGGATGCTGAAAGACAAGTTTGGCATCAAATGGATGATTAGCTTTACTGATAGGTAATAGATACACCATCAGCTTTAAAAGCTGGTTTTCGATGGCGTTACTAAGCCACACTTCTTAAACAAACTATCTCATAAACAGGATATTCGATGCCTAAAATTTCTGTGTACATTGCTACCAGCCTGGATGGTTTTATTGCCCGTAAAGATGGAGACATTGAATGGCTGCATACCAGCGGCCAAGGAAAGGTGGCTTCAGACGAAGACTTTGGCTATAAAGTATTCATGGAAAATATTGACGTTTTGCTGATGGGCCGAAATACTTTTGAAAAGGTTTTATCCTTTGGTGGAGAGTGGCCTTACGGGAAAAAGCCGGTGATAGTTCTCACCAGCCGTGCGATAGAAATTCCTAAGGAAATAAGTGAGACAGTTTCTTCTATGTCCGGTTCACCTGAAGAAATTGTATCCGCTTTGGATCAACAAGGATTTGAGGATTTATACCTGGATGGAGGATTCACCATTCAAAGGTTTTTAGAGGCTGGATTGGTTAATGAGCTAACCGTCACGCGCATCCCTATCCTGATTGGAGAAGGCATTCCGCTTTTTGGTCCGCTAACCGAAGATATCCCCCTCAAACACCTGGAAACTCAATCCTGGAATAATGGTTTTGTGCAGAGCAGGTATAAGGTACTAAGTGGAGCATCATAAGATTACTCCACTTAATTCCTTGTCTTTTCCAGTAAATTTTCAATGATAAATAACAGGATACTATTTGGGAAACTGAACGTTACCGAGATCCCTTAGGTCTCCCATATCTTCACTATAAGGCTGAATGAAGAAGCTATATCGATAGCTTTCAGCAGTTGGCAGGCGATAAGCCGGCAGTGCACGTGCCCGGTCTGACCAACTGTCAAGCCCTCCTACCCCTTGCTGTTTGTAGTCCAGGTTCACCGTGTAATAATCACGCCGAGGCAGTTCGTTTATGTGAGTGGCTTGCTCAAGATCTTCCAGAGAATACGGCCACGCGCTAATGCTTAGCTTCTCAGAAGCAACCGCAATAAAGCCATCTCCTTCTTCAGTTGTAAAAGCAGCCCAGCGTACGTCCTCACGGTTTCCGTTCTCCTGTGGATACGGATAATTCACCCAAAGAGAATCAATAGGACCGGAATATTCACCTACCGTGATCCCAATTTTACGATCGGCATAATTTTCTTCAGGACCACGACCATACCAGTGCATGTTTTCGTAGTCTTTATCAATTTGTAGTTGCATGCCAACTTTTGGAATAGCCATAGGGATATCGGTACCGGTCGGAGCTAATTGCTGATCTACCTGTACAGCCCCATTTCTTAAAATGGTGTACACGGTTTGATAGGTAGTTTCGCCCACCGGCAGACTTCCATGTACTCTCACTTCCACCCTATCTTGGGCTTCCACAACTTCCACTTCCCGGACTTTGCGATTGGCACCGGCATCCTGCCAAGCCATCAAATCATCGCCCCATCCTGCACGGTCGTTATCGGTGGTAGCGCGCCAGAAGTTAGGCTCAAGCGGTCCACTTATCAGGCTTCGTCCATCATATTCATATGTACTCAGGCTACCATCAGCTTTTGAAATTTGGATGGTAAACAGTTCGTTGCTTACCGTTACCCACTTTCCTGATTCTTCAACCTGAAGGCCGGCTTGATTCCCGACAACCATTTCTTCGGCAACAGGAACACCATATGGCATAGCCAGTTGCTCCCAAGCCATTTTAAAGCCTTTTTTAGCCCAGCGGGCATCTTCTTTCAGGTGCAGGCTCACATCCAGCCAGTACTCACGGCCGGCTTCCAGTTCGGGTGCTTCTATGGGAAGATTAAAGTAACCAGTAGCTCCCGGTGCCACATCAAGATCATCCACGGAACCAGATTGCAACACAGCTCCATCTTCTTTCAGAGCCCAGCGCAATTCAAAGCGATCCAGGTTTATATGTGAGTACTTGTTGTCTACCCGCACTTCACCGTTTCTCAAATTCGTGCCGCTAATATCCACAAACTGGTAGGAATATTTTACCTTGGCCAGGGCAGGTTGTGGGGTACGGTCGGAGAATACAATTCCATTGAAGTTAAAGTTAGCATCATTGGGTTCGTCTCCGTAATCACCGCCATAGGCCCAAAACTCACGGCCTTGTTCGTCTTCTTTCAGCAGTCCCTGATCGCCCCAATCCCAGATAAATGCTGCAATAAAGTTGGGATGTTTATCCATCAGCTCCATGTATTCATCCATAGTTCCCGTGGAATTCCCCATAGAATGTGCATATTCACAAAGCACAATGGGTTTGCGTATATCAGGATCGTATAAATTTTCCTTCAAGGGTTCCAAAGACGGGTACATGTAACTGTACATATCCGAAATACGGTTGCGATGCTGATAATGGATATACCGTGTTGGATCCAGCGTACGCACCAGCGACACCATCTGCTCAAAATTCTCGCCATGGCCAGCTTCGTTCCCCATCGACCATATTACAATAGAGGGGTGATTCTTATGGGCTTCCACCATACTTCGTCCACGGTCCAGTACTGCATCGGTCCACAACGGGTCACTGCCGGGCAGCATATTTTTGCGGAAGGAAATGCCATGGGTTTCGATATTAGCCTCATCCATCACGTACAGCCCGTATTTATCAAAAAGCTCATAATAACGTCTGTCATGGGGATAATGAGCCATGCGTACTGCATTCAGATTATTTTGCTTCATCAGCTTAACATCTTTCTCCATCATCTCCAGGCTAACATACCGTCCTGTCAGTGGATCATGATCATGTAAGTTCACGCCTTTCATCTTCACTTCTTTACCGTTCACCCAAAACATCTTGTCTTTGATTTCAATCGACCGGAATCCGGTTGTGCTTCGGGTGATTTCCAGTGTTTCACCTTCATCATCTTTAAGAACCAATACCACATTATACAGGTTTGGAGTCTCTGCCGTCCATTTCTCAGGATTATCAACTGCCGCTTCCAGGTGTGCCTGCACCAGCGTTCCTGAAGGCATCGAATGCTCAGTTTGTGCCGTAGCAATGGGAGCATCCCCTACCGGATTTCCTTCCTGATCAAAAAGATAAGCTTCCACGGTAGCAGCTCCTTCCACGCCCATCGTGTTATTTCGTACGTCGGCGGTAATATTCAAAATGCCATCTGTATACTCATCATCCAAACCGGCTTTCACAAAGAAATCATGCAATTGTACAAAAGGCTTCGAGATCAAGTTTACGCTGCGGTAAATTCCGCTCATGCGCCACATATCCTGGTCTTCCAGCCAGGCACCATCGGTCCAGCGGTACACTTCCACCGCCAGGGTGTTTTCACCATCTTTAAGGTGCGGGGTGATATTGAACTCGGCCGGAGTCATACTTCCCTCGCTATAGCCTACTTTTTCACCATTTACCCACAGGTAAAAGCCACTTTTGACGCCTTCAAACTGGATAAGAACCTGACGTCCGTCCCAGTCGTTTGGAAGAGAAAACGTACGACGATATGAGCCAACGGGATTGTATTCCCTGGGAACACGAGGAGGAAACAGTCCGTCCATCAGTGATTCCATCGGATACTGACTGTTCAGATAAATGGGTTTGCCATATCCCTGCATTTGCCAAGGAGACGGCACGGTAATATCATCCCAGCCATTTACAGAAACTTCGGGATTGAAAAAATCTGTAGGTCGGCTATCCGGGTTTTCACTCCACTTGAATTTCCATTGCCCATCCAGTGACAAGTGGTATGGAGAATTATAGGTGAGTCCGGAATCAGCCAGGGCCTGATCGATACTGGCATACGGAATAAAGTTGGCATGCGCCGGTTCCTTATTGATTCCGATCACTTTTGGATTTTCCCAATCCGGAAGTTCTGAAAGAAAAAACTGTGCTTGCACCGGACTCATAAAACCGGCCACTATAATAATTGAAAGAAAAGCAGAAAGACTGAATCTTGGCTTCATATATACATTCATTGGTTGGAATTAGGCTTGATGATAACGATAACATACTGAAACCAAAAAAACCAGTTAATTCAGTGGCTAATTCGAAAATGAGATCCCTTAAAGCCAAGATTCTCATAAACGTTTCGTAGCCTTTTAAATAGGATCATAAACAAATAAAAAAACCAACCAGGTTATTGCTTACCTGGCTGGCTTTTGGGTCTTGAGTAGAACGAAAATGTTGTGCTCATCTGCTACAGATCAACACAAACTCAATCAGCAATCCCACCTTATAACACTTGGATTGCTGAGTCATCAATACCCATACGGCGCCATCATTAAAAACGCTACAATGTCTTTGAGATGATGTAGCGTTGTGCCCCTTTCCTGCGTATTGGCAAGTAACAAGGCTGAAATTATGAGCAGGTTTATCCTGAAATCGTAGCAAGTATAAAATTATCAGCGTACCCTTAACACTTAAGTGCCATATTCAATATTGATATTTACCCGGTGAAGAAAAATATTGCGGGCCAAATACCTGATAAATCCAATACCCATAATTCCGGCCGTGTGAACCCAGCTGATGAGCAAACACTTGATGACCTAATTAACGGCTGCCGGGAGCAGGATATCCACAGCCAGGAGAGATTGTATAAACAATTTTACGGATATGCCATGAGCGTAGCTTTAACCTATGGACAATCAAAAGCGGATGCTGTTGAAGTAGTGAACGACAGTTTTATGAAGGTATTTAAAAACATTCACACCTTTAAAACGTCCGAACCTTTCAAACCCTGGTTTCGCAAAATTGTAGTGCATACCGCCATAGACCGGGCCCGCGCTAATAAAAAGTTTCAAAAAGAAGTACAGGTAGAAGACTTTCTGCCCCAGGCCCCGGTTGACATCGAAGCTGAATTAAATGCCCGGCAAATTTACAAGTTATTGGATGAACTGCCGGATTTACTCCGTTTCGTTTTTAACATGTATGAGATTGAAGGATACAGCCATCGTGAAATCTCTGACCAACTGGATATCGCAGAAAGTTCTTCCCGAACCTACCTGACCAGAGCCAAAGCCCAACTGAGGAAATTGTACCAATCTACATTTATGGATGAGCAATGAAGGATAAAGATCAACATAAAGAATTGACGGATCACATCCGGGAAACCTTGCTTGAGCATGAAGAGCCCTATGTGCTTGGTTCATGGGAAAGGTTTCAGAAGCATGCGCAGCACAAAGATGCAGCAAGCCGACGAAAAATGATATATGCAGCTGCCGCTTCACTTTTGCTTTTGGTGAGCGCAGCCGTGGCCTGGAGCACCTGGCCAACCGTTCCCGAACAGCAATTAGCATCTAATGAAACAATTACATCACCCCAAGTACAGCCTCCTGCAGATTCTCAGCAGGAAAATGTACCTGTACCGACACAAGAGGAAAATAACATTGCAGCAGGAGAAGAAGTCATACCTTCATCCAGTTTATCTCCTACACAAAACAGCCGGGAAACATTGGCCACTACCTCTGCGCCCCCTTCTAACGATACCCAGCCTGGTCCGGATCGCATGATGCCTTTGATCTATGACATCCAGATAGAAACCGTAAGTGAGGGGCTGGCATCCTTGCCTGCTGCCTCAGCTCAACAGAGACAGTCTGGCCCATCAAAAGATCTTTCTGAGAGATCATCAATGACGATGGATTCACTGATGTTTACTGCAAATCCAACTTCCCTGCCGGTGATCACGGAGCTTTCACCCTCCAAAAAACTGACTTTTAGTGCCGGATATGCCTCTGTTGTAAACGTACACGATACTCAGGCCGACTTAGGAATGGGCGGAGGATTCTACACCGACTGGAATTTTTCAAAGCGGATTTCAATCTCGTCTGGTCTTTTCATTGCTCAGAATCAGCTTAAATATGAGCAAATACCAAACGGAGCCAAAATTTCCGTTAGTAGTGCTGAATCAGGATTTAGCGTAGCCTCTCCAAGCAGTCCATATTTAGCATATATGCAATTGGATCTGATAAACCTGGAAATTCCTCTAAACCTTAAACTGCAAGTATCAGAGCATTTTACAGTTTCTGCCGGTATCTCTTCTCTTACCTACCTTAAAGAGAATTACAATTACGTGTATGAATTCCAAAAAAATGTACAGGTTAATGACCGAAATATAGCCAATGACGTGGAGCCGGTCACCCAAACGATAACCTTGCAGACTTCACAAACCCAATCAGAGTCTACATTAAAAAGAATGGACTGGGCCGCTTTTTATACTTTTTCTCTGGGATATGAGCGACCATTTGTGGGCGATACTTATGCCACGCTGGAACCTTTTGTTAAAATACCCGCCGGGCAGATTACTTCCCTGGGAGTCCGTTACACCACCGGAGGACTTCAGCTTAAAATTTCTTTCTGATAAGCTGTAGCACTCTTCGGTTCATTCTCGTATCCGGTTATGAAGGACATTAGCTATCTGCCAAGAAAAATCTTCGGTAGTAATTAAACATAAACCTAATCCATATTAATGCACAAACCGGTCTCTGGTATTCTCCCTATTTTCATGATCTGCGGAATAGCCATTCTATTTCAATCCTGCCTTACCACCATCGAAAGTGATCTTGAAAAACAAGTTAACAAAGCCGACAAGGCCATCGAACAGTATCTCACTGAAAATAATATTGAGGCAGAGAAACAGCCCAGCGGTGTATATATCGAAATGATTTCGGAAAACGATGAAGGGCTACCGGTTTTGGATGATCAAGTAGTGGGCATTACGTACACTATGCGGCTGTTACGGGATAATAAACTGATAGAAAGCCATACAGATACAACGAATCCGTTACGATTTAGTAACAGTTACAGCTACAATACTACCAGTCTCCATCCGGCAGGTCTAAATTACGAGATAGGCCAAATGCGGCTTGGGGAAACCTTTCGTTTCTACATCCCATCCTATCAGGCCTATAACAATTATGACCACGGAGATCTGTTCCCTGCTCAAGCCAATTTTATTATTGAAGTTTCGGTTGTAGAGCTGAAAACCGAGGAAGAAATCTTTGAAGAAGAACTAATGGTTATTCATGATTACATAGGAGATAGTTTTTCGGAAGCGGAGAGTTTTCCAGATGGTTTATACTATCAGGTTCAGCAAGCCGGGGATGGGGAAATGCCAACCCAAAATGACCTCGTTGATTTCCATTACAAACTATCCTACTTAAACGGAGAGGTCATCGATACCACCGCCCAGAAAAGTCCGGTTCAAATCAGACTAACTGATGACTTTCCAGTTGCAGGACTTCGAACCGGCCTGTTGATGATGAAAGAAGGCGAAAAAGCAAAACTGGTTCTTCCCTCTGGTCTCGCCTTTGGCAAAAGCGTGCAGGTACTGCCCCAAAAGCTACGCAATGACTGGGCTGAAAACGGTCAAATTGATCCTCTTACCAAACCTTATTCCCCTGTTGTATTTGATGTAGAGCTCATCAATATAAATTGATTAACAAATATTGTAGAACCACTTTAATTATCCATTTCAAGAGAATCAATCTGCAATGCTCCATGAAGGTCAATTGAAAACTATTTTGGATTGTTTTTTTAAGGATAGAATCATGGGATACCATCCCTCCTGTACCCTCTGGTTTGAATAATTATGCTACCCATAATCTTTACCAAATGATATCTTTAGCCAAATATAGCAGGAGGAGCGCATGTCTGCCTTTAGCATATTAATATTGGGAGGATATGGAAACGTATCCCGGTATCTATGCGATTTTATTTTGCAACACACCGATGTATCTATCATCATTTCAGGCAGAAATCCCTGCAAAGCCGAGGCTTTCAAGAAAGAACTCTCCAATAAACATTCTGCATCCAGGATTGATACCCGCGAGGTTGATGCTTCTCAAACGAATTCTCTTGTTGAAGCCTTTAAAGGAGCCGATTTCATAATCAATTCGGCCAGCACCCTGGAACATACCTCCAACATCATTGAAGCACTGCTGATCACCAAAAAGAATTACTACGATCTCCTGACCTCTTCTCCTCAAAAACTGAAGCAGCTCAAAGATGCTGAAAAAACATTTATAAAAAATGATCAGTGCATTATTACCGACGGTGGCTTTCATCCGGGCATCCCGCTGGCCATGGTAAAATATGCTTCTAAAGAGTTCGATGTACTGCATCAAGCCAACGTGGGCAGTTTGTTAAACATAGACTGGAAGTTTGAAAAGTCTTCTCAAGATACTATTGATGAATTTATCCGGGAAATGAAGGATTATGACCCCACAGCTTATGCCGATGGCCGCTGGCAAAAATTAGGCTATCGTTCAGCCAAACACTTTGATTTTGGAGAACCCTTTGGGAGAAAAACTTGTGTCCCTATGAAATTGGAAGAAATGACTTATGCCCCGTTTCTCTATCCTTCCCTTCAGGAAACCGGCTTTTATATTGCAGGATTTAATTGGTTTACCGATTTCGTTGTAATGCCATTATTGTTTTTAGGCATTAACATGTTTCCCCAAAAAAGGCTCAACCGACTGACTTCGCTATTTAGGTGGAGCCTGAAGAAATTCAATCGCCAGCCCTACAAAATTATACTCCAGCTTGAGGCTAAGGGGGTAAAAGAAAGCCATCCCAAAAATTATCGTTTGATGATTTCCCACAATGATGGCTATGCCCTCACGGCCATCTCTGCTACGGCCTACCTTTTTCAATACCTGGATGGTACTATCGGGGAGGCCGGTTTACATTTTCAGGCCAATATGGTAAATCCCGATCGGTTTATTGAAGATCTAAACAGCTTAGGCTGTACTATAGATGAGAAGCAGCTTTAGCTATTACCTAAAGTCTTCATCTTTGAAGATGATATAATAGGTTAGCAAAACACCACCTGTTGCGGCCAATAAAAAGAAAATCATCGCCAACCCCGGATAGCCAAAGACGGTGAAATCAGTAGGTACGTTCATCAGCATGGCTGCACCAATGATAGTGGCCGCAATGATGAGCCCTAGCGTGATGCGATTGGCCACTTTCTGAAAACCATCGGTAAGCCGTTTTTCATCTATGGCATCCACTTTTATTTCAAGTTCATTTTCCGCCAATTTTTTGGTGATTTTATTGAGCCGCTCCGGTAAATGTTCTGCCAGTTTTTTAGCCTCCACCAACACGGACAGAAAATTCTCCGGTTTGATTTCCTCCTTCATCTTCTTTTCCATCAGCTTCCAGATGTGCTTCCGGATAGCTCCCCGCATATCAAATTCGGGATCCAGCTTGCTGATGATTTGGTCCAGGTTCAACAAAACCTTACCCAAAATATTAACCTCTGTTGGCAACTTTATACCATTTTGAGCCGCCGACTGGTTCATCTGGATAAGCATTCGACCGGTTTTCATTTCGCTGGCTGTAGCATTTTGGCTTTCCATCACCAGGTAATTCACGGTTTTGCGGAATCTATCTTCATCATAATCGTCCCGCAAAGTGGACATATCCAGCAAAATATCCCCTACTTTCTCCCCGCTGTCTTCGCTTAAAGCCGCCATAAACTGTAACAAGTGCTCCCTGTTTTTAGCCGAAATATGAGCCACCATTCCCAGATCAAGCAAGGCTAATTTGTTTTCTTTAGTTAAATGAATGTTACCGGGGTGCGGATCGGCATGCAAAAAACCATCTACCATCACCTGCTTCAGATACGCCTCTACAAACTCGTCAGCCAGCTCTTCTGAATGCATCTCAATCTGCTTCAGGGGGGACAAGCTCACTACTTTTTTCCCGTCCATAAATTCCATGGTCAGGATTTTAGAAGTAGAGTAATCATCCACGGGTAAAGGCACCGTCAGGTGTTTGAAGTCTTTCAGGTTTTCATGGATGCGTATCAGGTTCTGAGCTTCTTTGGAGTAGTTTAATTCATTTGTAAGAATCTGTTGCAACTCACTCACAAGTTCATCCAGGGCAAATTTTCGGGCAGTTTCGGTGTGTTCTACTGCCCAGTCCACAATCTCTTGCAATACTTCAAGGTCCGTAAAAAACTGTTCCCTGATACCTGGCCGTTGAACCTTCACCACTACTTCCTTCCCGGAACGGATGGTTGCCTTATGGACCTGTCCAATAGAGGCGCTAGCCAGTGGTTCCTCATCAAAATGGGCAAAAGCTTTAGAGATTTCTGTTCCCAGTTCTTCTTCAACAATCTCCTGAACGGTATCAAAGTCTATGGGCTCAGCGTCATCCTGAAGATCCGATAACGCATCCAGGTAAGGATCAGGGAGTAAATCGGGACGGGTAGAAAGCAATTGCCCCAGTTTGATATAGGTTGGCCCCATCTCTTCCAAATCATCAGCCAGCTCTTCAGGAGACTGATCATAATCCCGAACCTGTTGGGCATCTATATCCGCTCCCATAGCGTTAGAGGCGGTTTCACTGAGCAGGTCGCTATTCCAATAGGTTAATACAAAACTAAGCAGCTTACGGTATTGGTTAATTTTATCGGATGATAGAGCCATAAAGGCGTCCTGATTTAGGATTAGAATTAATACTAATTAAGAGAATTGAATCTTAAATCTGCCGGCTAAAGATGCGCGTTACTTTCTCAGTTGCCTTTTTTAATACACCGCGCTTTTTCCAGTTGGTTTCGTCAATTTTCTCGCACTCTGCGAGATCATCTTCAAAGTGCTTATTTAGTTTCTTAGTCACCTCTTCATCAAGAATCACCACATTTACTTCGTCATCTTTCAGCATTGACCGGTGATTGAAATTGGCTGAACCTACACAGCTCAGACGATCATCCACGGTAATGACTTTTGAATGAAGCATGGTTTTTTGATAATACCAGAGCTTAACGTCCGATTCTAATAAGTCCTCAAAACTTTCGTCACCGGCTATTCGAGCAATTTGTTTATCAATTTTTTCACCCGGTACCATAATTTGCACATCTACCCCCCTTGCAGCGGCCTGCTTTAATAACCCAATCATAACTTCGTTGGGATTAAAATAGGCCGTAGTGATGCGGATATTCTCTTTAGCCATCTTAATAAGAGCCTGGTATAACATCACAATATCACTCCACCGAACCGAAGCGGAAGTCCTTATTACCTGTACCGCTGTTTCCTTTCCCGGAGCGGGCGTTCCCTTAATGGTGTGATCAAACTCCAGATGATCGGCTCCCTCCACCCAATTTTCCATAAAAGCCGCTTGCAGCCCAAATACAGCCGGCCCTTCAATTCTAAAATGGGTATCTCTCCACTCTTCTTCGTTACGGGCATCGCCCTCCCACTCGGATGCTATTCCAACGCCCCCGGTAAAGGCTACTTCTCCATCACATATCAGCACCTTTCGGTGGGTTCTGTTATCCACTTTCCAGATTTTCCATTGTGGCATTGGACGAAACCACTGAAGCTGCACCCCGCTGTTTTCCATCATTTTATACAATTCGGAAGGCATTTTGGCCGCCCCAAAGCTATCTAAAATAACAAATACCTCTACGCCTTCTTCGGCTTTACGGGCAAGGGCTCGGGCAAATTCCCGTGCAATATTTCCCTTCCAGTACACAAAAGTTAAAAACTCTATCCGCTCTTCAGCATTACGAATAGCCTCAAGCATGGATGGGAATATTTGATCCCCGTTTTTTAGAACCTCAATTTTATTTCCGAAACTAAATGGAATACCAAGGCTTTGCTCCAGTAGTCCCTGGTAATATGATGTTGAATCTGACATGTTCTAATATATAAAAAGCCGGTTAAGATACACCGGCTTTTTTCATTTCTAATTTAGTAGTGATATCGTCATACCTTCGGTTTTCGTCCGAAAATTAGGGATACAACAAACAACACCAGAAATACATAAAACAAAATTTCTGCTATACCTGCAGCGGCTCCTGCAATACCTCCAAAGCCAAAAATAGCAGCAATAATTGCTATGATTAAAAATGTAATGGTCCAGCGTAACATATTAACTCTCTTTTTTTGTTGATGGTTATATATTCCTATTTATTAAAGCCAATTATGTTCCCGCTAACATAGATTTTTCCTTTTCAGCACTTTTATTATCTCGAATAGAAATAGAGTAAGGCATGTAAAAAAGCCGGAAAAAATTATCGTAACAAATTTAAGTAGCAGATTCTTCTTTATAAAAGTCCAAATACAACAATCCCAAAAGTACCCAAAGCTGCTATTAAAGCGAGTAACGCCAATAAGCCGTCATGCGTGATAAGAGAAAGCCCAAAGAAAGTAAATGCAAGTCCGGCTACATTTGCACTAAAGGGTATCACTTCCATAAATGGTAAGCATAATGCTATAAGTGAACAGATTACAGCTATAACCATCTGCCCTGTCTTCTGTACAAGTGGAGTTAACCGTACTTTTAACCAGCGGTCAATGTATGATGCCGGTTTATACATCCAGTCCAGTCCACTCCCTTCTCTACTTTACTTGTTTCTAAAGAACGTTCGAGTATCCATTTCGGGAACCAAAAGTGCTCTTGCTGCAAAAATATTTGTACAGTTGTTAATAGTACAAGAATGCCCATCATAGTTGGGACCCCCGGGATATCTCCTACAACCGGTGCCAAGGTTATGATACCGGCAAATAACAATAGTGGCGCAAATGAACGGCGCCCCAACTCATCTAAAATGTTATCAATGGTTACTTCATCTAGTCCTTTACAAGCCTCTTTAATTTGATCTAATAATTCTTCTGTAGTTGTAATTTTATTGCCCATAGCAGATTATTCATTATAAAAAAAGCACCTCAAATATTTTGTACTCCTGTTCTTAAAGCATCCCAGCAAACCTTACTGGATAAGTCTCCCCGTGTCGAGTCAGCTTCTCTATCCTCGCCACCTTCCTATTCTTCATAATTAATATTATATGGCAGGGCTTTTCTTAGTTTTTATATTCCTACGATTTGCAACAAGAAAATAGAGTCAGTGTTCCCTTTTTTTAAAAAGAAACTATAATCTTGAAATGCTCATAGCGACAATTATCTCCAATTCCTGTATTTAAAATTCAATTCTGTAACTCAAATTAGGTACTACTACAGCCTCACGATCATCTTCAATGCGCTCTTTCTTGAGGTTGTATACATAACCGTAAAACTGCTGATAGCCGCTCACATTAATGACCTGCAGCGCCCATACCGTAGCAATGTTTTTTTTATTTTTTCGATACTCTAAAGTGATGTCACCGAACACAACATCCGGCTCCTGATTGGCGTAAGCCCGGTATTCATCATAGAAAACTTCCCGCTCTTCAAAAGTCCTCATTCGATCCACCGGAGAAATCCGCTTGCCCCCCATCATATTTAAGCGGGCATTGATACTAAAATATCGCACCCGGTCTGGATCTCTGAACTCCCATTCCTTTCCACCTAAAAGAGTCACCAGATATCCGCGGTCAAAGCGGGTATTTCGCCAAACCTGATCACCACCCTTGTATCTTGATTCAAACAGAGATCCGGCAAAAAGCCCGTACCATCCATTTGAAAGGTTTCGTTCGAGCGTGAAGTCTACCCCGTAGTTTTCGCCAACACCGTCATTTTCCATACGTTCCTCTAAAAACCAGTCTTCTTCCATGTTCAGTGCAGAAAAACTGGAATCTGGAATCACCGGAACATGCGAAAGCCACTGGTAATAGAATTCAAGATTCATAAATAGATTTTCACTTATTGACCGACTGTATCCGGCCACAAAATGATCAGCCTTAGTTAAAGTAAGTGAGCGGTTATCAGGATGTGCAAAATAGATGGAAAGCGGCTCCACTTGTGAGTGCCGGCCATAAGCCAAGCTAAAACTGTTTTTATTTGGTTTAAACTGTACGGCCAAACGAGGCTCCAATGAAGTCGCATTCGTAAGCTCAAAATGCTGGAGATGAAAACCTCCTGTAATCAGAAATTTCCCAAAATCAAAGCGAGACTGAGTGAAGGCCTGATACAGGTAACTGTGTCCGGTTTCATCCAAAATCAGACGCATCGGCTCAGACGGATCATCCGAGTAGCGGGATTCCTGCCGATAGCTCAACCGGTTTACCAAAGCGCCACTACGGTTCGTATGGCTACCGCTCACCTTGGTGTTCAGTACCGATTTGGCAGTTATTTTCCACGCTCTGCTGCGTATGTATTCACGGGGATACAGAGTAGAGCCATCCTCCGTATAGCGATCTAAATTCCAGTTGAAGCCACTACCGGAACCTACCAATGATGTGGACAGATAGGCTCGTTTCCCTAATAACAAGCGATGTTTGAATCCGGCAGCACCAAAGGCTGTAGGACTATCCACATCTTCCCGGTCGTAATGATAGGTCCAGTCCTCGGGATTATCTTCTGGCGGCCCACCTGAGTAATCGTTAGCCCCTATTCCCCAAAGACTAAAGGTGCCTGCTTTTCTGGTTGGTACATTAATTTTGTAGGATAAATTCTGATACCGGATAAGATCAGCTCCGTCAGGCAGCAAAGGGGCAATCAGCGAAAAGGTTGATAAGCGATAGTTAAACAGGTAAGACGCATCTCCTGCAATCGGTCCTTCTGAGGCCACATCAATCCCAATAATCCCGGCCTCCACCGTATGTTCGTATTGTCGGTTGTTGCCGTTGCGCAAATTTAAGTCGAAAACCCCGGATAAGGCATTGCCATATTCAGCGGGAAAAGCCCCGGTGTAAAAATCAGAATCCGCTACCAGTTGACTGCTGAGTGCCGTAATACCTCCTCCCCCAAGCACGGTGATATTGGCAAAATGGCTGGGTGTTGGAATCTCTACGCCCTCCATCTGCCAAAGCATTCCTTTTGGCGCATTACCCCGTATAACCAAAGCATTATCATCCAGATTGCCTGCTACACCCGCAAATGAAGCCGCCAGCCGGGCTGGGTCATCAAAACCTCCTGCATACCGGGAGGCTTCTTCCATACTCAACTGCCGCGCACTGGAAACTGCCATCGCATTGATAGGCTGATTTTTGATCCTTCCGGGATTCACCACCACTTCCTCCATCTCTGTCACGGATTCAGTCATTGTGATATTTAATACCACCTCGCGCGCCGAACCTACCATGATATCTGCCGCAACATGTGTCTCATATCCCACAAAAGAGAACCTTAGTGTTTGACGACCTACGGGCACCTGGTGTAAACTAAATCTACCGTTCGCATCTGTTGATGTGCCTTTGACCGGATCTGATTCCAGCAATAAAATGCTGACCCCAGCCAAAGGACTGCCGGAAGCCGCATCCGTTACTTGTCCCCGTATGGTTTGTGTAGGAACTTGTGCATTTACGAAAACAGTAGAAAAAAGACATACTATTACCGTACCCCAATAGATGATATATTTCATTAGTGACTTGTATTTTTCTTATTTGATACCCGCTATAATTTCCCCATTATATTTTATATATACAAAAAAAGCCTCTTTATTTTCATGTGGCCCAAACATTTATAGATTTAGAATGAATCGCATTGACCGTCTTACCGCCATCATCATTTATTTGCAGGGACGAACGTATGTGACTGTTGAAGACTTGTCCGAACGGTATGGCATTAGCGGGCGGACAGTATATCGGGATTTGGCAGCCTTGCAGGAAGCCGGTGTTCCCATTGGCTCCGAACCGGGGCGCGGCTATTTTATAGTGAAGGGCTATCATCTCCCTCCAGTAATGTTTGATCGTAACGAAGCCTCAGCCCTGCTAGCAGGGGAGCGATTAATGCAGAAATGGAATCATACCGAAATTGGGAAATCTTATTTGTCTGCATTGGATAAAGTACGTTCTGTATTGCCTCCGGATGAGAAAGAATATTTTGAGATACAGGATGAACACATGCAGGCTTTTCACTACAAAAATGAACACCTGCCCCAGCCGGATGACCGTATTTTTGTTTGGATGCAAAAAGCCATCTTTAAAAAGGAAGTCATTGAAATCTGCTATGAGTCTCCTTATAAGGGAGAAAAAATTACACGGAATATTGAACCGTTGGGGCTTTTACTAAAGGACAACCAATGGTACCTGGCAGCCTGGTGCCGGCTACGTAAGGATTACCGCATGTTTCGCCTGGATCGTTTTCATGATTTCAAATTAACCGGAAAGAAACTGCCTGATTCTTCTGATCATACACTGAAGGAATTCCATGCCCGGAATCTGGATAAGGAAAGAGAGCTGACCGAAGTAACAATATGGTTTAAACAAGATATGGTGCGTCTCATCGGTGATTCAAAATATCATCATGGCTGGGCCTGGGAGAAAGAAGTGGATGATGGGTTAGAAATCACCTTCCTCACCTCCCACCCGGAATACCTGGCCCGCTGGTCGTTACTTTGGGGTAATGGCGCTAAAGTGCTAAAACCGGAAAGTGTAAAAGAAAAAGCAAAAGCGTTGGTGAAAGAACTTTATGAGCATTATTAGTAGAATTCGGGTATAATATCACGGAGGTACACGGAGCAGTCACAGAGATATAGCGATTTATTTTGGGGAAAGGGATATGGAACTTAACAAGATAACTGAATTGATTATTGGCGGGGCCATTGAAGTACATAAATATTTAGGACCGGGGCTATTGGAGTCGTCTTATGAAGAATGCCTCGCTTATGAATTAAAAAATACCGGACTTTATTTACAGCGACAGGTTCCAGTCCCTGTTATTTATAAGGATATTCATTTGGATTGTGGATACAGGATAGATCTGTTAGTCGAGAATTCTGTAATCATTGAACTTAAAACCGTAGAAGCCCTACACCCTGTACATACCGCACAAATCCTTACCTATCTTAAATTTGCAAACAAACCACTGGGACTACTTATCAACTTTAACGTTACGCTCCTTAAAAACGGACTTAAAAGATATCGTCTCTAGCATAGAAATATCTCCGTACCCTCTGTGACTACTCCGTGTATCTCTGTGTAATTTTATTGAGTCAATTCCATTGACATAGGGTTGTCAGTAGCCGCTTGTACATTGCCTGCCAACCTTTTAACATTATCCCGATAATCATGGAAAACGAAGTCAAAACCTCCCCTGTCATCACCCCAGAACAAATGCTCGAACACTGGCAAGGGCACCGCAGCCTCACCCGCCGAACCATTGAAGCCTTCCCCGAAGACAAACTTTTCACCCACACCATTGGTGGAATGCGTCCTTTTTCTGAAATGGTCATAGAGATGATCAAGATGGCCGCGCCGGGAGCCAAGGGCATTGCCACCGGAGAATGGGGCGAATGGGGTACCTTTGAAGCAGATGGCCTGTCCACTACCCCGAAAACCAAGGAAGAATTACTGGAACTTTGGGATTGGAGCACCGACCAAATCAACCATTGGTGGGCAAAAATTCCCGCAGGACGATTACAGGAAAAAGATGTAGCCTTTGGGCAATGGGAAGGCCTAACCTGGTGGCACCTCTTTTACTTTATTGACAATGAAATTCATCACCGCGGGCAAGGATATGTTTATCTCCGCTCGCTGGATATTGAACCTCCTTTCTTCTGGGAACGATGATAATTAACCGCGAAGACGCAGAGAGCGCTAAAACATCAATAGCATAGCGTTCTTTGCGCCCTTAGCGGTTTTAAAAGAATAAATCTTTAAAACTGTCACCATGCAACATCCTGCCATAACACAATACAAATACCACCAATGGGCGAATGATCGAATCTTTGGTCGATTACTTGAATTACCAGACGAAGTATATGACCAATCCATCAAAAGCGTATTTAACTCCATTCAGGAAGTGCTTGCCCACATATACCAAACCGATGGCATGTGGTTGAGTGTAATGTCTGGGGATGATTTTGCTCAAACCGTAGAGACACTAAAACAGATAAAAGAAAAGTGCGATAACAAATCTCTTACTCAGATTGATGATCTTTATAAAGCAATGAATACGCAGTACCTCGATTTCCTCAACAAGCAGGATGATCTCGACAGAGAACTTACCATCAAGCCCCCCAAATACGGCCCTCTTGAAATTTCCGTAACCGAAATGGTTAAGCATGTGGTTAACCATGGTACTTACCACCGGGGAAACATTACTGCCATGTTGCGTCAACAGGGGCACGCCGGCGTACCTACCGATTACATCTTTTACCTATATGATCGATAAAAGTGCCACGTCTATCATGCAGCTAATTTGAACAAACGAACTCTATTCACCTCCAAAAACGATATAAAATTTTTAAGCATCGGAAGCACTATTTTTAGCACCTGTTTTTTATCCAAGCTGATTATTGATACCTTGTCTGTCGGACATTTTAAAGGCTTTTCCGATCATGCACATATCATTGCCCGAAAATGAAAAAGCGTTAGGTATTTTAAAGGAACAGGGGCCGGTTTCTATCTCTGAGATGGCGGATCACCTGAACATTACCAACGAAGGCGCCCGCTTCCATCTACTTAAGCTTCAAAAGGAAGAGTTGGTAAAAGCCAAAACCAAGATTGAAGGCCGCGGACGCCCAAAACAAATATGGAGCCTGACACAAAAAGGCCATGACCGCTTTCCCAATAAACATGCTGAACTCACGGTAAATATCATTCACATGGTACAGGAAACCCTGGGTGAAGACGCACTGAAGCGGATTATTGGACAGCATCAGAATAAGATGCTCAGCCGGTATGAGGAACAAATACCCGATGACATGAAGTTAGAAGATCGCGTCTCCAAGCTTACAGAGATACGCTCTAAAGACGGTTATATGGCTGAATACCATAAGACTGATGATCATTTCATCTTTATCGAAAATCATTGTCCTATTTGCTCGGCAGCTAAAGTTTGTCAGGGATTTTGTGATGCGGAATTGGCAACCTTCCAAGCAATTTTAGGAGAAGATGTTACGGTAGAACGCACCGAACATATCGTAAGCGGTAAACGCAGATGTGCCTATAAAATCTCCAAATAGTATGGATGCCTTCCTTATTTTCCCTTTTCTTTCAAACTATTCCTGAATCTCAAATATAGTGATGGCATCTGATCCAGTACATCTATTTGTATATGGCACACTCAAGATAGGCTGTAAAAATCCGACAGCCCGTTTCTTACACTCCACCCAAAAACACGTGGGCAAAGCCCATTTTCCCGGCAAACTTTTCAGGGTAAGCTTTTATCCGGGAGCCGTTTACGTACCTGAATCAGATAACAAGGTTTATGGCGACCTCTTTGAAATCACCAGTCAAAGAGAACGACTTTTTTCCGTTTTGGATGAATATGAAGGCATTGGCAATACATTTGACGCCGCCCAGGAATTCAAACGAAAGACGATCCCGGTTCACTATCAGGGAGAACAAATCCCGACTTTAAGCTATCTCTTTGATCAGGATTACAGCTCCTACCCTCTGATAGAATCCGGTAATTTTGAAATATTCGAATAACTACCGACCACATTGAGGTCTCCCTATATTTTGGTTCTCCTCGTAAGATAAATCTGCCTCCCATCTCATCTACAACAAATATATCATGCACTCTTGCGCACAGCATTTTTCTTCAGATATGCATTGAGTTTGATTTAACAAGTTTAGTCTCCCGTTACACTTTACCTGAGACAAAGCGCTTCCACTTTTTATGTGCTTTTTTCGTAGAGATAAGTCATCCACAAAAACCCCTCTATCCTACTATAAATAAATGATTAACAGGAAAGTGTGATTTACCAAAGCCTCAATACTTCCTACTCCACTTTTCAATGAAGCACGAAATCTGAGTTCTTTATTAGATTTTTCTTGACAGACATCGTTTTTTTGCGCAAGTTAAGTTATCGGTTAAGTAAAAAATCGTAATTAATTAGTGGATTAGAGTTACCGGTTACTAATCTTAGTAACCAAGGGTATGATTTTATTCGGGATAAAAGTTCACACCTAATGAAACCAAAGCAGCTTTTTATGAAATACATATTTCTCTTTCTATGCCTAACATTATCAAATCATTTACTTTATGCTCAAGGTACTATCGAAGGTGTCGTCACCGACCAGCTTAGCGAAGAAACCTTAGTGGGCGCCAGTGTATTTATTATTGGAACTTCACTTGGAACCGCTACCAATATAGAAGGTGAATATACTATTAGAAGAGTGCCCACCGGCGATATCCAGTTACGTGTGTCATATATCGGTTATGAATCTAAAGTTATTGACCTGACCGTAACGGAAGATACCGTAATTACTTTGAATGTAGAGCTGCTGGCTGCTTCTATTGAAGGTGAGGAAATTAACATCACCGCCCAGGCAAGAGGACAAATAGCTGCCATCAACCAGCAAAAAGCTTCCGATGCTATAGTAAATGTCATTTCAGAAGAAAAAATCCAGGAACTGCCTGATGCAAACGCCGCAGAATCAATAGGCCGGCTATCGGGGGTTTCCATCCAGCGTTCCGGAGGCGAGGCCAATAAAGTTATGTTGCGTGGATTGAGCGATAAGTATTTAACGGTTACAGTAGATGGCGTTCGTTTACCAGCTACGGATGCCTTAGGCCGTGGAATTGACCTGAGTGCTATTTCTCAAAACTCTCTCGCGGGTATTGAACTCTTTAAATCTATTACTCCGGATAAAGACGGTGATGCCATTGCCGGGTCCATTAACCTGGTAACACGGCAGGCACCCTCTGAACGTATGTTTAGGGTGATAGCAAAAGGCAGCTATAACGAAATCATGAATTCTGCCAGTCAATATGAATTTAGCGGCAAGTACGGGGAGCGCTTTTTTGATGATCTCGTCGGTTTACAAATCAATGGAAACTTAGAACGAAAGATCCGAAGCAACGAACGTAGTTCTATTTCTTATTCAACCGATACAGATAATGAAGACGAATACTATATAAGTGGTGCTAATCTGCGTTTTACCGACGAAATAAGAACCCGTAATGGATTCGGTGGTATTGTAGATGTTAATACGGCTGATAATGGAAACATAAAACTATCTACCTCCTACAGCTTCACCAAAAGAGATTACTTAAATCATAACAGGGACTATCCAGCATCAACCCGGGATGTATTCTATTCTTACAGAGAAACCGAGCAAGAGATTTCGATTCTGACCAATTCCATTATTGGAGAAAATTATTTTCTGGGGATGGATGCTAACTGGGGAGCATCATATACACGCTCTGAATCTAAAACTCCCTTCGATTACGAGCTGACTTTCAAAGAAGCGAATGGGATGGAAAATGTCCCCCGGATAGAAAGTGACCCAGAACAGTTGATTTCATATGCACGGAATAATTTTCGGGCTGCAACCATAGACGAAGGCTACGAATACAGCCAGGACAATAGTCAGGGAGAGCTTTCTGCCTACATTGATCTTAAAACTCAGTATAACATTGGAGATGCTGTTACAGCAGAAATTAAAGGTGGTGCCAAGTTCAGATCACAAAGCCGCCAGAATACCAGCTTACGGAAATTTGCTCCCTACCGGCTTGGTTTCTGGAGAGCTTATGAACAACTGGATGATGGGACTATTGTAGATAAAGATTTCAGTGGCACCTATTTCGAGGATTTTTATGAAAGTTTTCAAGAAAATCCGGCATTCCGTCAAATCTCTTTCAGCAGCTTCCTGGCTTCAAATCCTGATTCCAAGTTTATTCTTGACGACTGGAAGATGAATCCCTTAATCAGCAGAGATCGTTTCCGCCAGTGGTACAACCTTAATATCGATGGGGTGAACCAAAATGGCACGCAACCTGAGTATTATGATGATCCTTCCTCAGAAGCCAATACTTATGATATAACGGAGACCGTTTCAGCCGCCTATCTCATGAACACCTTTAAGTTTGGACAACGGGTTACAGCTATTGCCGGAGTTCGAATGGAGCAAGAGAATCATGATTACGAAAACAAATACTCTCCAAGACAAATCGGTGGATTTCCTATACCAGAACAAGGGGTTACAAGAGATACTTCTTCAACCTATTCCGAAACCATCTTTCTCCCCCATCTGCATTTAAATATCAAAACCACCGATTTTATGAATGTGAGGCTGGCTGGTTACAGAGCCTTAGCCCGCCCGGATTATAATATGCGGTTACTATCCTTTTTTGCCTGGAGAGATTCTGAAACAGGCGGTGACAGGATTTTTATTACCGGTAACCCCATCCTTAAAACATCCAAAGCATGGAACTTTGAATTAAGCACGGCATTCCACGGGAATAAGATTGGCTTGTTCACCATCTCTGCCTTTTACAAGCAGATCGATGATATGTATCACATGCTAAACGGGCTATCCACCAAAGACAATGTAATTCTTGAAGAGCTCGGTTTAGATATCGAATCTCCCCACACGGCTGGTTACCGCTTATATGTACCCTATAACTCACCGGATCCTTCCTTTGTAAGAGGGATAGAAATTGACCATCAAATTAACTTTTCCTGGTTGCCAGGATTGTTACGAAATATCGTACTGAATTATAATGTCTCGCTTGTGAATTCAGAAACTACATTAAGAGGCCAAAGAACTGATACAACCTATGTAGAGGATCCTATTCTTGGGGAGTTGCCACGTTACAATCCAGTTCCAATTATCTACACACAGGAGATGGAAAACCAACCTGAATTATTTGGAAATATTTCTCTGGGATATGACATCGGCGGATTTTCGGGCCGGGTATCCCTCTTCCACCAAGCTGAATACTATCGCTCATTTTCTCCAAGAGGGACCAATGACCCGCTCTCAGGAGCGTATACCAAAGTGGACGTGACTTTGAATTATAAGTTCACAGATTATCTAACGGTAATGGCCAATTTCAACAATATCACAAGTATGAAAGAAGAGAATATTCGCCATAACCGACGTGCCGGTTACAAAGTACCAACCTCGACAGAATTTTACGGAATGACCTTTGATTTTGGAGTCAGGATAGATCTTTAATAAACACAATAATTTAGAGGATTTTCTCTAATACAAACAGAAACAAATAATAAATAGGAGGTATCAATTATGATATCATATAGATACAAATACTTCAGGTTTGTGGGTATGCTTTTAGCAGCATGCTTTCTACTTACGAGCCATGCTCTTGCCCAAGACGAAAATGTACTGGTATTGGACCCGTACAATGTTAATCAGGAATCATTAGCAGATCAGATTTTTGCTGATACTCTTGAAGGCAGCGCCATTCCGGAAGGACGAGTTTATGAACTTCAATCGGGGGAAATTTACCTGAATGACGCACAGATAGAAGTCAGAGGCGGTTCTCACTTACACATCCGTGCCACCAATCCCAGTGAAAAAGCGATCGTATACCAGTTCCCTACCGGTACCGGTGATGATCCTCAAAACCCACCAGGCTATTTAGCCCGTGTGTATGATGGTAATCTGACCGTGGAAGGACTCGCCATTTCCGGGTACTACGAACCGGGCTTCTCTGACGATGAGACCGAATACGATCAGTTATACACTGTGCAGGGCGGTTTATTCCGCAACGACAGTGAAGGCGCACGTTTTATCATGAAGAATAACACCTTCTCTAACGTGGCCGGTCAAATTCTGCGTGTAAACAGTAATGCTACATTAATTCATTCAGAAGATAATGTATATGCCAACTTAGGCGCACTGTCTACCTCTAACTTTGGTGCTGGTAAAGGTATTGACCTCAGGGAATCTGTCATTGATTCATTAATACTGAGAAACAACACCTTTGTGAATTACCAGGATCGTCCTATTCGTCACTACAACTGGGGCAACCCGACCGAAGGTACCGGTGACATTATTTACGGAGAAATCGATCACAATACCTTTGTAAACGGTATGGGTTTCCATGGCGTGTTATCCTTAGGAAACCTGGGTGAAGAGATGATCATCACCAACAACCTGTTTGTAGACGCCTTTGCAGCCGGCGAAGATTCTACTGATGAAACCCGTTCTGCCGAATGGGGCAACGTAGGCAATACCTATGAAAATGGTAACAACAAAATGTCATGGATCTTCGGAGCTCCTGACACCGACGTTGAGTACATGATTAGCAATAATTTCTACGCTGTTTCTGATGAAGGACAAGCCTGGTTAGATTCACATGCAGAAATCACCGTGGGACAGCCCCTCTCCGACTTTATCCGTGAGCAGCTGGGCGATGATGCTGATGCAGCCTTTGCGATGATTGATGCTCCCGACATGACTAACATCCCCGATCTGATGATTGGCTTGATGGATTACTATGTGGATGTAGCTGATAAGACCAAAGACACTCCTAATGATGTTTGGGATCCGGCCGTTCATGATATGGACCGTCGTCCGATCACCTACTATCTCAGCGATTTTGACGCCTCTTACTCTACCTCTTCCCCAGCCTACAGCGGCGGCGAAGACGGATTCCCTGCCGGTGACCTTAACTGGTTCCCCGCTGAGAAAGAAGAATGGATGTCAGGTTCTGGAGAGCCACAAGAAGACGTATTGGTATTAGATCCATACAACGTGAACCAGGAATCATTGGCTGATCAGATTTTTGCTGATACGCTTTCCGGCAGTGCTATTCCGGAAGGAAGAGTCTATGAACTACAATCCGGTGAAATTTACCTGAATGATGCACAGATAGAAGTAAGAGGCGGTTCTCACCTGCATATCCGTGCTACCAATCCTGATGAAAAGGCGGTTGTTTACCAATTCCCTACAGGCGCAGGTGATGATCCTCAGAACCCACCTGGATACCTGGCTCGTGTTTATGACGGCCATCTTACCGTGGAAGGACTTGCCATTTCCGGGTACTACGAACCAGGTTTCTCTGACGATGAATCTGAATATGAGCAACTCTACACCGTGCAGGGTGGTTTATTCCGCAACGACAGTGAAGGCGCTCGGTTTATCATGAAGAATAACATCTTCTCTAACGTAGCCGGTCAAATTCTGCGCGTGAACAGCAACGCCGCCCTAGTGCATTCAGAAGATAACATATACGCTAACTTAGGCGCGTTGTCTACTTCGAACTTTGGCGCCGGTAAAGGAATTGACCTCAGGGAGTCTGTAATTGACGAACTGATCTTGAGAAACAACACTTTCGTTAACTACCAAGATCGTCCTATTCGCCACTACAACTATGGCAACCCAACCGAAGGAACCGGAGATATCATCTATGGTGAAATCGACCACAACACCTTTGTAAACGGCATGGGCTTCCATGGCGTGCTATCCTTAGGGAACCTGGGCGACGAGATCATCATCACCAACAACCTGTTTGTGGATGGTTTTGCTGCCGGGGAAGACTCTACCGATGAAACCCGATCTGCCGAATGGGGCAACGTTGGCGATACCTACGAAAACGGAAACAACAGAATGTCGTGGATCTTCGGAGCTCCTGATACCGATGTGGAATATATGGTTAGCAATAACTTCTATGCCGTATCGGACGAAGGACAAGCTTGGTTAGACAAGCACGAAGAAATCACCGTGGGCCAGCCTCTTTCCGACTTCATCCGTGAGCAATTGGGCGATGATGCAGATGCTGCATTCTCTATGATTGACGCCCCGGACATGACCAACATCCCCGATCTGATGATTGGCCTGATGGACTACTATGTGGACGTAGCCGAAAAAACCAAAGATACCCCCAATGACGTTTGGGATCCGGCTGTTCACGATATGGACCGACGTCCGATTACCTACTACATGAATGATTTTGATGCTTCCTACTCTACCTCTTCCCCAGCCTACAATGGTGGCGAAGATGGCTTCCCTGCCGGAGACCTAAACTGGTTCCCCGCTGAGAAAGACGATTGGATGACAACGAGTACAGATGAAGTACCTGGCAACAATGAATTGCCACGACAAATCACCTTGCATCAGAACTATCCCAATCCCTTCAACCCAACAACTACTATCAGCTACCAGTTATCTAAAACTGCTGAAGTTCAGTTAGAAGTGTTTGATGTATTGGGACAAAAAGTTGCCACCGTAGTTAATGGAGCCCGTCAACAAGCCGGTGAATACACCGTAAGATTTGACGCCACCAACTTAAGCAGTGGCATGTACTTCTACATGCTGAAAGCCGGCGATGTAGTACAAACCAAGAAAATGACATTGATCAAATAAATGTCACGTTAGGTTAGTTAGTCTCTTCATACTAATAAACCACCGAGCCCCTGCAACAAATTGCAGGGGCTTTTTTTATATAGCTTACTTCACACTCATTGCTGCCTCTTAGGCTTTATTATTGTTTTAGCAGAAACGGCAAGTATTTTATTATTTTACCTAACAATCAGCATATTAATTTAGTATCGGATCGATTCCGGTATTTCTCAGAATTATCAAAACAAATAAATAATAGTGAAAAGTCTTTTTGCCCTCCTCCTGGCACTGATATGGTTTAATGCACAAGGTCAGGAAAAAACCATGTGTATTACGGTCGATGACTTACCCGTCGTATCTTATGGCAACAATGATCCCGATTTTCACCGGCAGGTCATACAAGAACTTGTTCAAACCTTTGATGAATACGATGTACCGGCTATAGGGTATGTGAATGAATATAAACTATATGAAGAAGGCCACATTGATTCCAATCAGCTACAGCTGCTTGAAATTTGGCTGCAGAGTGGATATGAGTTGGGCAATCATACCTATTCCCATAGAAACTATCACAAAGTATCTTTTGATGACTTTACTGATGACATCATTAAAGGAGAAAAAATTAGCAAAGGGCTTTCTCAAAAATACGGCAGCCCCTACCACTATTTCCGCCATCCTTATTTACGACATGGGCTCTCTGAGGCTCATGCCGATTCACTGCGAGATTTTTTGCTTCAACATGGCTATACGGAAGCACCAGTAACTATCGACAATACGGACTACCTTTTCGCCAAAGCGTACCATGAGGCATTTGAAAACGAAAACACAGAGCTCATGAAAAAAATCGGAAGCGCCTATGTAGATTATATGACCACAAAACTGGACTTTTATGAAACCTCATCCCAAAAGTTGTTTGATCGAAAAATCGCCCAAACGCTGCTTGTACATGCCAGTCTGTTAAACGCTCATTACCTGGATGACTTAATCCGTGTTTTTAAAGATTATGGATATCATTTTATCTCTCAGACTGAAGTTCTCAAAGATCCGGCTTATCAAACGGAATTTACACGATATGGTGACTGGGGGATTTCCTGGATTGATCGCTGGGCTTTAACCCGCGGTGTGGATCGGAAGTTTTTTGAAGGAAACCCTATGACTCCCGATTTTATCATAAAGTTAAATAACTGAGCACAACCAGCTACAGTTTCTGTTTTAAATTAATACAGGATGTTATTTCACGCTGGATAGTTGGCACTTCTAAAAGGCCTAAAACAGAACTTTCATGGATATGATAAAATTGTGTACATTTTGGTTGGCTAGATTGAGAAAACTGGGTATTACAAACTACTTTATTACTATAGCCAGAAGGACTTATTAAGATTATAAAATTAAATCAGCACACTTAAGATTTTAATCTTTTCGGGCGATAATATTATCCCTGTACACACTTATTAATCTGTTTCAAGATTATCTTATGCAGGATCATTTTTTAACTACCTGCAAACACAAAGTGGAATAACTTGCATTATAAAAAATCTACTTTTTTACTAATTCTGCTCTTCGGTATTGTGGGTTCATTATATGTTGTGCAGGCTCAGCAACGTTCTGATAGTCTTTTGCTTCAGCGTTTGGATTCCTTGAAACAGTTACCGCATGCCGACTCTTCTCTCTATACAACATATTATCAACTTTCCCTTCTAAATCTACGGAGAGATTCTGCAAAAGCTGCTCAATATGCCCAGCAAGCCATCCATTTAGCAGATAGTTTAGAAAACCACCTGGGTATGGGAATTGGTAAAATGGCCTTGGGTGCTCATAATGTCATACAAGGTGATTTTATGGATGGGCTAAAGCATTCCTTTGAAGCTGAACAGATTTTTAAGCAACTGAACCGTGGTGATTACCTCTCGGCATTGTACAGTTACATCGGCATCGGATATAACCGGCTTGGAAACAACAATGAAGCCCTTCGTTATTACCTTCTGTCTGATTCCCTGATGAAAATTCACGGAAGCCCAATGGAACAAGCCCAGGTTAAAGCCAATATTGGAATTATTCATAGCAGCCAGGGTCATCATGAGCAAACCATCGAATATTTCAAAGAAGCCAGAACAATTATAAGCAAGCAGGGAAGTCCTGGGCATATTGCCATGATGGATCACAATATCGGGGTGGCATACCGGCACTTAAACCAACATGATTCTGCTTTGGTTTACCTTGAAAAAGCCATGGAGCAGCGCAGAAGAATCAATGACAAGCATGGCCTCGCTTCTACCTACCAGAATCTAGGAAAAGTTTACATTGATCAACAGCAATATGAATTTGCACTTAACTACATAGAAACTGCTCTTCAAATACAAGAAGAAATTGGGGACCAGGTTAATATATCAGCTACCCAACTCTATGCTGCACGTATTTTTTATAATTTAAATGATTACGATCAAGCTGAGTATTACGGCCAAAGATCTCTCGAGACCTCCAGCAATACCGGACGCTTAGACCACCAGGCTGAAGCCTTACAATTTTTAAGCAAGGTAGAGGAAGCCCAATCAAATCCTGGAGCAGCCCTCAACTATCTTCGCCGATATACCAATTTGCAGGATTCTTTAAACCAACAGAATCAGGTTGAAGCCTTTGAAGAGATGAGGGCTCGATACCAAACTACCGAGATGGAGCAAAAAATTGAGCTGTTGAATAAAGAACAAAAAATAAAGGAAGCCGACCTTGCCCGTGCAAAATTGTTTAGAAACAGCCTGATCGGGGGTTCTACAGCTTTATTAATTATCCTGATGTTGCTTTATACCCGCTTCCGCGCCAGCAAAAAACACGAAAGAGAATTGCAGGAAAAGAACAAAAGACTGGAAGAACTGAGTGAAGAAAAAAGTGAATACCTTCATATTGCCGCCCATGATTTAAAGACCCCTTTAAGCGGCATTCTTGGATTTTCAGAGTTGATAAAAGATCCCGATTGCCCGCCTGAAGAAATTCGCGAACACGCCCGCTTTATTCATATTTCTGCTTACCGTATGCTGGACCTAATTAAACAGTTCCTGGATGTGAATGCCATAGAATCTGGAAAAAAAATGGCAGAGGTTGAACCAATCAATCTCTATCCCGAGTTAAAGCAGGTGTTAGAACATTATGAATATCGCGCCAAGTGGAAAAATATTTCCCTCATCGAGGAACTCCATTCTGAGTGCCTGCCTGCTATTGCTGATTCCTCCATTTTCCAGGAAGTAATGGAAAACGTGCTTTCAAATGCCGTCAAATATTCCCCCAAAGGAAGCCGGGTTTGGATTCGAAGTGAACAATGCACGGAATTCCTCCGCATTGCCGTAATTGACGAAGGCCCCGGTTTAAGTGAAGACGAACAAAAGCAGCTCTTCCAAAAATTTAAGCGCCTCTCTCCTGATCCCACCGAAGGCGAAGGCTCCACCGGCCTTGGGCTCTACATCGTTAAAAAAATGATGGACGCCATGAACGGCAAAGTTTGGTGCGAAAGTACCCCGGGCGAAGGTTCCACCTTCTATATCGAATTGCCCCTGGCTGAAGGGGTTGAAGCGTAGTTTTTTGTGTTTGATGTAATAAAAAAACATCACAGTACATCATACAGATCACAACTATCACAGTTATCTGCTGATACTTTTATGAGAAGTGAGAGCTAAAAACACATAAAAAAAAATACACTGATTTACTGATCTCTGCTAACTCTATACTGTAGAATCACACCTTAACTTCTCCCGATTGAACCATCCATAGCTGATGATAAAGCCTCTCCCGGTCCACCAACTCATTATGAGTACCAGATTCAGCCAGTTCTCCATCTTCTAAAACAAAAATATTGTCTGCATTACGCACGGTAGAAAGCCGGTGGGCAATGATAACAGTGGTTCGATCTTTGGCAATTTTGAAAAGCGAACGCTGGATAGCTGCTTCCGTCTCGTTGTCAACGGCCGAGGTAGCTTCATCCAAAATCAGGATGGGTGGGTCTTTGAGGATGGCACGGGCCAGGGAAATGCGCTGGCGCTGTCCGCCCGAGAGTTTTTGTCCCCGCTCGCCTACCACCGTTTTGTATCCGTCTGGTAAACCCATGATGAAGTCGTGGGCTTCGGCCAGTTTTGCTGCTCGTTCTATCTCTTCCCGGCTGGCATCAAAACTGCCATAGCGGATATTCTCGGTCACCGTGCCGTGAAACAGGAACACATCCTGGCTGACCAATCCGGCCGCACTCACCAAATCATTGAGCTTATATTCCCTCAAATCTCTTCCATCCAGCAAAATACGTCCGCCGGTTACATCGTAAAACCGCATCAACAGTTTGATGAGGCTGCTTTTCCCCGCCCCGGTCGCACCTACAATGCCTACCGTCTGACCGGATTTTATTTCGAGATTTAATTTCTTCAACACAGGTCCGCCCGTACGGTATTCAAAGTCTACATCTTCAAACTGGTATTCTCCTTCCACCTTATCGGCAGGAAGTGGCTGATCGCCGTCGGGAAGGTGCTCGGTGGTCTTCAGCAGACTCATCACTCGTTTGGTACTGGCCATGGCCCGCTGGTATAAATCAAAGGTTTCACCGAGGCGGGTTAGCGGCCACAGCAGTCGCTGTGTGACAAATATCAGCACGCTGTATAAACCCACTTCCATCCCGCCTTCCAGCGTTTTGAAACCGGCAAAAATCAAAATCCCAATAAATCCAGACAAAATGAGCATACGAATCAACGGCACAAAAGCTGAACTGAGGCGAATCACCCGCTGGTTGGCTTTCTTGTAGTTGTCGGAAAGCCGACCGATACGTTCGTTCTCATACTCCTGCGTGCCAAAGCTTTTGATGGTAGCCATGCCGCCAAGGTTATTGACTAGCTGTGAGCTAAGCTCCCCTGCTTTATTGCGAACCAGGCTGTAGCGTGGTGCCAGCTTTTTCTGAAACCATACCGATCCCCATATGATAAACGGCATGGGCACCAGGGCCATCCACCCAATTTCCGGGGCAGAAAACATAAAAATGGAACCAATCACAGTAACGGTGATAAACACCTGTATCAAATCGTTGGCCCCATGGTCCAGAAAACGCTCCAGCTGGTTGATATCGTCGTTGAGGATGGCAATAAGATCGCCGGAGGAGCGGTCTTCAAAATAGGCCAGCTCCTGTTGCTGCATGTTACGGTAAGTATCTTTGCGAAGGCTGTCTTGGGTGAACTGCGCCAGGTCTCGCCAGTACACCTCAAACAGGTATTGAAACACCGACTCAAACACCCACACCACCACGGTGATACCTGCCAGCCACAATAGCTGTGTGAAAGGATCCTTGATGCCAAGGCTGGCAATCAGGCTCTCCTCACCCTGCACCACAATATCCACGGCCGCCCCGATGAGTATAGGCGGAGCCAAATCAAAAAGTTTATTCAGTACGGAGAAAAGCGTGGCCAGACGAACTTTTCCCCGGAAGGGTTTCATGTATTGCAACAGCTGGAAAAGCGGCGCTTTGTCAGCACCGGGAATGCGACTCATAGGATTGGTTTAGATCATATATTGAAGTGTTCCGAAAACTTAGGAGAGCTGAAAATAACGGCTTGGAGGCTTAATGACTAATTGATTTGGTATTTGGTTGAGAAGATTGAGTTACGGAACCCTGACAACGGCATTGCGCATTTTGGCATCTCACATCCCCCTGTAAATTACCAAGGTAATTTCCGGTCCCTCTTCAAAGAGGGATTTTCTCTCTGGCAATTCAGAAATGTATTTAAAGATCAGATCTTGACCATATCAAATCGATAAATTGAGAATTCTCCCTTTGAAGGGAGACCGCTTGAAAGCCCTGGCTTTCAAGCAGAGGGATGTGCGATGGTGGATTCAAGAAGCAATGGTCTTCTTTGGTCCACTACATAAAAGCGGTCTTAGGTAATGATCAAACCAACACTTTTAAACTATGAGTTAGCAATCTTCGTCTTTGAATTATTGAATTGCGTAAATATCACCCCAACTAAAACAATAGCGAGGCCAGTGATATCCATCCATTTTATGGTATCACCAAATGCCAGCCAGGCCATGAGCATGGTGACCGGCGGACCGAGATAAAACAGGCTGGCTACTTTCGTGGTTTCCAGACGTTCTATAAGTAACCACATCAGGCCATAAGCTCCCAGTGACACCGCGAGGATCAGCCAGATCATTGTATAAATAAATACCGGTTCCCATTCCGTATATAAATTCTCGACAAATACGGCAGGAAAAAATACCACAACTGTAGTTGCCAGGCTTTGATAGAAAAGAGTTAGATCAAGCGGCAATTTCTCGCCCTTATCGTAAATATCCGCCCGGCGTTGAATCAAACTGGCAATGGTGATTCCTGCCACAGACAGTAAGGGAATCAGGTAGCCAAACACGGACTGGTAACTCCCAAAGTCAATTCTGAACCCTACAGTCACCAAAATCCCGGAAAATCCAAGAATCAATCCTATCCATTGAAAAATGTTTGTTCGCTCACCAGTAACCAATCCAGCAAGGGCTCCTGTAGCCATTGGCTGCAAGGCAACAACCAAAGCTATAATACCTGCCGGCACGTTGTTATCCAGAGCAAAAAGCACGCAGGTTAGCCATACCCCGTGTGCCAACAGCCCGATAAGCATATTGAAAAATGCTACACGCCAGCCAACCCAGCGGAGACGATTTTTTATCACCAAAAAAATTACCAGAAGCAGCGTCAGAGCCATGTATCTCCAAAAAACCAGTGTAAAAGGCCCCGTATATGGAAGTCCATATTCTGCCCCAATGAACCCCGAATTCCAGAGGAGTACAAATCCCGCAGCTAATGCCAGCGTATATTTTTTTGTCTTATCGAATGTAATTCTACTGGACGTATTTTCTTAATAAATGAGCGGTAGCAAATGAACTTTCTTCCTTATTTAAAGACCATCATCCAGCTAATGTTTCAATGGTGATTCCAAAATGAAAACAAACTAATAACGAGAGAAATTTACTGATGCGGTTTTAATGAGTTCGGGAATTTGGTATGAATTTGAGGCGTAGCTACTGGCCGGTGTGCATGAAATTGGACATCAATGCTCCTAATTACATCTCACATCCCCCTGTAAATGAGCTTGCTCATTTACGGTCCCTCTTCGAAGAGGGATTTCTCTTTTGGCTAGCACAGATATAGTTTTAGCATCTGAACTTGACAGTATTTTAGAATGGATTATATGATAAATCTCCCTTTGAAGGGAGACCGTTTGAAAGCCTTGGCTTTCAAACAGAGGGATGTGCGATGGTGGATTTGAGATAGATTGAATGTTCTTAGCCTAGGCCGGTAAACATTTTCAATTCAATATGTTTTCCATACTGATCAAAATCTTTATCCGTAGTAAATAAAGGCAACTCTCTTCTATAAGAAACTGCGCAAATCAAAAAATCGATGTGAGAACCCTGAATTCCTTTAACCCGGCACCGGTTAAAAAATTCTGCGGCCAGCTCGTAATCTTCAGTTTCGATAGGGATATCCTTGAATGGTTCCAGCCGTTTCTTTAAAACCTCGAACTGTTTGCTGCTTTTGATACCTGATAATAGTTCTTGCCTGATTGGTCCAATGATAGCAACCCGACCATCTTCAACAAGTGAAGTAAGCTGTGCTTTTATTTGCTCAGAATTTTTGCTTGAGATGCTATGCCGTAGTGCAACAGACCATACAGAAGTATCTACCAATACTTTCATTTTCAGGAGCGGTGTTCTTTGTAGGAGTACGATTCATCATATTCAATCTCTCCAAAAAGCTCGGTAATCTTTTGCTGCTCTCTTTTCTCGATATACTCTTTCAGTGCACTTGTTACCGTTTCTTTTTTGGTCTTATGCTTCCCTATCTCTTGCGCCTTAACAATTAGCTTGTTATCAATATCTAAATTTGTAGCCATTTTATTCACCTCACACATAGATTTACACATCAGGTTGTGTAACCATAATAGTTTTTTATTTGTTCTTCTACAATGGTGATTTTTGAAGTGAGGATATATGAAATGCCGGATATTGGGACGATTTGTTGGTAAGATTTTGACGTACTTAAGTATGGATGCCCTTTCCAACATCTCACATCCCCCTGAAAATGAGCGAGCTCATTTTCGGCCCCTCTTCGAAGAGGGAATTTCTCTTTTGATAATCTATAAATGAATTTTAGCATCTAAGTTAGATACTATTTTGGCCATTCTATTCGAGAATTCTCCCTTTGAAGGGAGACCGCTTGAAAGCCCCGGCTTTCAAGCAGAGGGATGTCCGATGTGGTTAAAGATAGAATGCATTCCCTTAGAACTACCTCCAACACTGCGCTGCGAAGATAAGCCTTCGCAACGAGTGGGAGTACATACTTTTCTACTTACAATTTCCGTCTCGGCAATGCCTCTTCCTGATATAGTGAAAGCGGATGTCCATCTGGATCTTGAAAGTCGGCCGTCCATCCTCCTGGAGCTTCAGTAACCGGTGTGACGATATTCACCCCTTCTTTCGATAACCCATCCACCACATCGTCGATATAGCCTTCTTCAAGGCCAAAAACTACTACCGGAGACCTCCCGATCTGTTCTTCTCCTTCGAAGAAGATCAACTGAACCCCATTTTCCAAAACCGCAAGCAGCCACTCTCCTTCATGGTCACTGGGCTGACGCTGGACATCAATACCAATTATATTCTTGTAAAACTGCTCGGTACGGTTGATATCCTTTACGTATAATACAACAGCGAAATCATTGAATTTTATTTTCATCTTTTTGTTGATTTAGAGTTTTGTGATAATGAACACAAAAACGTGATGAATTAACATCAGGGCGCTTTATGTCTTTGCTTCACCCTTACTGTTGCCACTGGCTTTTGTTTTGTGAGCAGATTTTGAACGAAAAACCAAAAGATTTCCATCCGGATCAAAACTGCCTATGACTTTAGCGGGATCACCGTGAAAGGAATTGCGAAGCGAACGCCGCAGTAAACCAATATCTAAATGATTGTCGGCTTCAGATTCAGTCCTGATTTCAAGACCGACCTCATTCTTTTCTGCATACAAGTCCCATTGTTTTCGCAATGCGGTAAGCCGTTGCCGGAAAGCCGTGTCGGTAATATCCAGCAGATACATAATTTCCTTTTTGTTTAAGGCACAATTTATGAGCCGGGCAGTTCTCTGTAGTGACGCGCTTAATTCATCAATAAAAACAGCTGGAAATTGTACCCTTTCATGCGACGGTTCACTCCCACTATTTTGACTCGTTCTTTCACGCTTTCGTCTGCGACCTTCTGAACGTGCGATAAAAGCTGCATGATTTCGAAGAAAGCCATGCGCCCAAGGCATGTAATTCTCATCAGAAATATTTCTTTCCGTTTGTACTGTTTCAAGCAGAAGATCTTGCACTAAATCCTCTGCCTCACTTTCCCGGCGGGAATATTTTGCAGCAAGTTTCAGCAATTCATCCATTGGCGGGAGATGCTGCTCTATGTAAGAATTGCTTTGATTACCGGGCATAGGATTAAATTTTGGGCCGAGACCTTCTCTCCAGTGGCTTTAAAGTTTGGAAAACAGTAACTCTTTATTTCCAAAAATACAATATCGGTACCTTGATAAGCTGAACAACACCAACCCTAATATCTAAAAAAGCCCCAACTGCTCATTCTCTGACTGGTTGTAGGATTTCTTTGCACCCGATCGTACCCTGTCCATCAACATATCCGGAAGCTCCGCTATAAAGCGTGAGGCTTCCTGTGTCAACAGCTCCCCAAAACGTACCCGCTCTTTACTTCCGGTGATTTGTAACTCCTCTTCGGCGCGGGTCATTGCTACGTAAAACAGCCGCCGTTCTTCTTCCAAATCGATACTGTCACGATCTAAAGGCGTGATGCCTTCTTCGGCTCCGGCAATAAAAACTATGGGGAATTCGAGTCCTTTGGCTGCATGGAAAGTCAACAACTGCACAGCTTCGGATTTCAATCGTCCGGCATCTGTGTAAGGATTGAGCTGCATCTGCTGCAGAAAGTCTTCGGCATCCCCCTCCGTTTCTTCGGCCAGGTCAAGCAGGGTTTCCTTTTTCAGCTGATCCGATTCAGATAACTCTTCATCAGGCAAAAAATGCCTACAAATCACCTCCACAGCAGCAGCCAGTTGGTTTTCTTCAAGCTTCTTCTTCACTAACTGACAAATGGATCGCAGGTCTTCCAGCTCGCCTTTTCGTTTTATGGAGATAGACGCAAGCGCATCATTGCCGAAAAGTGTAGCTTTTTGATCATTAAGAGCAGTTACCAAAGATTCTACTTCGGAACGGCTCCATTCGTAGTTTTCTTCCATCACCGTACTTAGCAGCAAATGATTGGCAGGTTTCAACACCAGCTTAAGCAGGTTGGAGACTTTTGTAAAAGGAGCCTCGGCAAAAAAGGAGGAGCCATCTCCATAATGTACAGGAATGCCGGCTTTAACCAAGGCCTTGAAGAGCGCATCCCCGATGGTATGGGTTCTGAATAAGATGGCAATGTCACTCAGCCCAAAATCATAGCCTGAATCGGTGTATTTGCCGGATGACATGCTTTCAATGCCGCCCACATATTTTGCTATTTGATCCAAAATGTAATCCGCTTCTTTAAAAGGATTTTCCGCTTCAAAAACCTGAATTCGTATTCCTTCCGGCTTATTCGGTACCAAAGATATACCGCTGGTCAGGATGTTTTTACGGATGAGTGCTCCGGCGGCTTCCAGTACCTTGCCCGTCGACCGGTAATTTCTTTTGAGGGCAATTTCACGGGCTTCAAAATCTTTGGTGAACTGGAAAAACTGGCGGACATCAGAACCGCGGAATCCATAAATCGCCTGGTCCGGATCGCCAATGGCAAGCACATCTTGTCCACCGGCCAACAGCTGAACCAGCTTATACTGCATCGGATTGATATCCTGGAATTCATCTACCGCAAACACCTTGTACCAACTCCGAAATTTTTGCAACCATCCCGGCTCATCCTCCAAAAGCTCCACCATAGAACGGATCACCCCGGAAAGATCAACCGCACCCTGCTCCTCACAGTAATCCCGATAGCGGCAGATTTTCTGCTTGGTTTCCCTGTCCACCGGTGTATCCAGTTCCAAATATTGGACCAACTGCTCATTCAAATCCCTTAGCTCTGCGTGGTCCATTTCGGGGAACAGCATTCGAAGGCTCATTTTCCGGGCGGAAGCATCATAAATAGTTTGCAGTTCCGGACTAACCTCCCGCAACCATTTCCAGCAAAGCGCATGGAAAGTACCAGCTGTAATTCTTCGGGCCTGTCGCCCAATTCTTTTGCTCAACCGTTCCTGTAATTCCGCAGCAGCTTTATTGGTAAAAGTTACCGCCAGTATTTCATCCGGTTCTTTACGGCCGGATTCTGCCTGCCCGGTCAGCCATTCCACCAGCGTATGAGTCTTGCCGGTACCGGGGCCTGCCTTTACCAGTGTAGCACCTTCTTGCGCTTCGCATACTTTTTGCTGTTCTTCATTCAAGCCAGTGCTTTGGGGTGATGTTGCTTCCTTTTCCAGCTGATGGGAAGGCTCCGGCTTGGCCACTTTCGTTTCCTTTTCCACCACGTATTCATCCAGGCCGAAGAACCCCATCTGTCCCCGTATACGATCAATTTCTCCGTCCTTAAATACTTTGATTTCACCAAATACGCCGTCATATCCCGGATTTCGGAATACTTCGTTTTCCCTGATGTGTCGGATGGCCTCAGCCAGCACCGGTCCGCCCTTCCCTTCAATTTCCTCAACCGGAATTTCCCGCATCAAATCAAACTCGTTTCCAAATGTTGAAATCACTTTTTGAAATTCCCCGCGTACGGTTTTGGTCTTGGGCCCCACGCCCTCAATCTCTCCCAACACCTCCGGCAACGGAATGATATATTCAAAACCCGATTTCTTTGCTGTCTCTTCCCGGTCAGCAAGTTCCTCCACCCGGCTCAACACGCCCACAGTCAGCGGTTTGCCGCACTCAGGACAAATATTATTGTACTTCCGGGTCTCTTTGGGTTCCAGTGAAATCCCACATTTTCTGTGGCCGTCGTGGTGATATTTCCCCTCCTCAGGATAAAATTCGTAGGTAGATGTCAGACCTTCACCGGTACGGAAGGCTTCAAACATGGCATCATAGGAAAGCTCCGTATTCAGCAAGTTGGCTTCCCTGCCCAGCTTGGAAGGCGAATGTGCATCCGAATTGGAAATAAGTACAAAGCGGTCCAGGTCACTCACTTTTCCGTTCATAGGAGGATCGGAGGAAAGCCCGGTTTCCAGCGCGAAAATATGCTCCGATAAATCCCGGAAACAGGCATCAATGCTGTCGTACCTGCTTTGGAGCCGAGGGTTGAAAACCAGGGTGTCCAAACATGAGCAGGAATCAGGTGCGCCCGCTCCGAGGTCTCCAGTACGATTTCCAGCAAATCCCGGGAAGGCAAACCCAAAATCGGTCGTCCATCGGCTTCCAGGTTCCCGATGGATGCCAGCTTGTGATTGATGCGGGCCACTGTATCCAAATCAGGAGCATATACCAGGTTGTGATTTTTCCGAACGCGGTCGCCATGTTTGTAGATGGAGCTGATTTCCGTAGTCAGGCAAAAGCGTACGTCAATATCCCGCGTTTTGATACCAGGGATAGCCGGATCGGCCGGCGGCTCCTTTAACACAAAAAAACCGTTCCCATCCGGTTGCAGCTTTTCTTTCAGCTCGGCAAACCAGGCCGGGTGTGTAAAATCACCGGTGCCCACCACATTGATTCCCTTGATCTTCGCCCATTGGTAGAGCGACTCGAGGTTTAAGTCCTTGCTGGTAGCCCGGGAATAATGAGAGTGTACGTGCAGATCGGCTATGTACCGCATAAATTCGCGTGATTTGTTCCACACGAAAATGGGTATTGGAACCTACACATACAAATCTCTTTAGTCTTAATTTTTCGAAAAAGCGTAATCTGTGTATCCTTTTTCATCGGCAGAATAAAATGTGCTTTTATCTGCTTCCGCAAGCGGAATATTCTCCTGAAGACGACGCGGTAAATCAGGATTTGAGATAAAGGGCGCTCCGAATGCAACAAGATCAGCTCTTCCTTCTTTAAGTGCTTTCTCGGCAGACTCCCGGTCGTAGCCCCCATTCACAATTACCAGGTTATCAAACTTTTCACTAAGCACATTTAACAATCCCGGACCTTTTTTGTGATCACGTGCAAAACCCTCAACCAAATGAATATAGGCAAGATCAAGTTTATTAAGTCCTTCTACCAGCTTGGTATATGTTTCGGGCGTTTCTTCATAGGCCGGCATATCATTAAAGGTGTTGAATGGTGAAAGCCTGATGCCGGTTTTTTCAGCCCCAATCGCGTTGGCAACGGATTCTGCCACTTCCAGTACAAAACGGATTCGGTTTTCAATACTTCCTCCATACTGATCGGTGCGAACATTCACATGAGGATTCAGGAATTGCTCCAACAGATAGCCACTTGCCCCGTGAAGTTCAACGCCATCAAAGCCGGCTGTAACGGCATCTTTGGCTGCCTGTGAAAATTCTGCGATGGTTTTTTTCAGGTCGTCTTCCGTCATAGCTTCGGGTTCTGGAATGGATTGCATGCCTGATTCATCCGTCCACATGTCTGAATCTGCCTGTACGGCCGAGGGACCAAGGACTTTGCCTTCGTGGGCAAAATTGGCGGGATGAGCAATGCGCCCTGTGTGCATAAACTGTATAAATATTTTAGCGCCTTTTTCGTGAGCGGCATGAGTGATTTTCTTCCATCCCTCAACCTGCTCCTTTGTATAGATGCCCGGAATCCTTGGATAGCCAAGTCCATTTGGAGAAGGTGAAGTGCCTTCCGTGATAATCAAACCCGCCGACGAACGCTGGCTATAGTATTCTGCCATCAGATCATTGGGGATGGACCCAATAGCCCTGGAACGGGTCATGGGCGCCATAGCGATGCGATTTTTTAGTTTTAGATTTTTCGTTTCAAAAGCTTCAAATAGGGATACCTCTGTGTCTTTTTTCATAATAATTTATTTTTGTTGTGACTATATTTGTTTAAACGAATGTGTGTGTAAATTTTTTTAGCTTCTAAGTTTGTCCATCAAATTTGAAAGCTGTTCGGCTTCCGAATCTGATAAATTCTTCAAAAATTGATTCTGTTTATCTAATTCGGGATCGATCTCATCCAGAAGCTCAAGACCCTCTTTAGTGATGGTCAGTTGAACCTCCCGCCGGTTCTGCTCATTTACCGATCGCTCAATTAATCCCTTTTTTATAAGCCGGTCGCTTAAGCGGGTTACATCCGGATTTTTGGCAAGCATTACCTCTTTTACTTCTCCGCAAAGAGCCGGCTCCCCCTTTCTGCCCCGTAAAATCCGCAACACATTATACTGCTGACTGGTAATATCAAACTTCTTAAACGCTTGATTTACCTGGTCTGTGAGCTGGTTATAGGTATAGACCAGATTGATCCAAGCCTTTTGCTGTGGATTCTTAAAATTTTGTTGTTTTACGACTTCTTCAATTCTCATGACTTGATGGTACGGCTTAATAAGATGAAAACAAAATTTGTTTAAACAAATGTAGTACACCCAGCTTACTTCAAGATTAATTTGCGTAACTAAAAAGTTACATATATATTAGTAACCAAACAGTTACCTATTAGTTTGATTTTATGTCACAAGATGTTTTCCAGGCCATTGCCGACCCAACACGAAGAGAAATTATTGATGTACTTGCCGGACAATCGTTGCCGGTGAATGAAGTAGCCGAGCGGTTTGATATGAGCAGACCAGCTGTATCTAAACATATAAAAATATTGAATGAATGTGGTTTGGTGGTCATCCGGAAAGAAGGCCGCAAGCGATACTGCCGTGCCAATACCCAAAAGCTACAGGAAGTGATTGCCTGGGCGTACCGTTACCGAAAATTCTGGAATGATAAGCTGGATGCGTTGGAAGCAGCTTTGTTGGAAGAGGATTGAATTAACCCGTTAATTTTAACAAACAATTTTCATGATCATTCGCTACAAAATCGATGATATCATCTTTGTAATGTGAAATTAACTGAAAGATAAATTCCGTGCTATTATTTCCACACAACAGATGGACTACTTTAGGTGGGCAACCATATAATTGGCTCAGTTCATCAAAATCACTGTCTTTCGTGAGGATTACCAAATCGTTTGATAAAGCGTGATCCCAAATATCCTGGTCCATTGCATATACAGATAAGGCATCCTTAACATGAACCGCCGCAATAGATTGGGATTCTAATTTCTCAATTAGCTTATATGACACATTATTATCAATCAGAAACTTCATGCCGAACGAAGCAGGCGGGTATGCTTTTCTGTATCGGAAGCATAATCGAGACAGGCTTTAATGTCTTCTTTGTTGAGTTCCGGAAAATCGCTGATAATTTCGTCGGTGGACATCCCGGAGGCCAAGTATCCAAGAACATCATACACGGTAATTCGCATTCCACGAATACATGGTTTACCGCTCCTCTTGCCCGGCTCTATGGTTATTATTTCTCTGTAGTCCATATTGAAATAGCTTTTTATTAACTCATTTAAGATACATTATTTACATAAATAAACCATGAGGAACACCATGAACAAACAATACGGCATATTTACTGAACCGGGCACGGTTCAATTTGAACGATTACTTCCAGGACCTGCAGAGCGGATTTGGGATTACCTCACCAAATCTGAATTAAAGGCCAAATGGTTTTGCGCCGGTGATGTACAGCCTGAAACGGGTGGCAAGGTAGAATTCCGGTTTCAGCATAAAAATCTATCAGGAGAGGATGATCCTATCCCCAAAAAATATGAAGACATGGAAGATGGCTCCTCCTCAGAGGGACGTGTTACCGAATGGAATCCTCCCAAAAAACTCAGTTATACCTGGGACGAGGATGAAGGCGAAGACTCAGAAGTAACCTTTGAACTCATCCCTAAAAAAGATGGCAAGGTTTTGTTACGTTTAACGCACCGACGATTAGGTGATGATCTGGACACCCTTTCCGGAGTGGGCGCCGGCTGGCATACTCACCTCGGTATTTTGGTTGATGTGCTGGAAGGTCGTAAACCCAAAGGATTTTGGTCGATACATATGCCTCTGGAAGAAGAGTACAAACGGATTGTCAGTGAATAGTTATTAGTTATTTGGAATATGTGGGGAGTTAAGAAGCTTGAAAAAGATAGTGAGCATCTGAAGTTTAAAATACAGGAAGATGGACAAACTATATCAAATAAGCAGTGTTTAAAACTATTGAAAGGGAAACCGGCGTTTGTAGAATGGTATAACGGATTCCTGGCCGATTGCCCTTTTGAAGCTTTCTTTTGGGAAAACAAGCCGATGACCCAACATAACCTGACTGAGGACTACGAATGCAACCTTGTTGAAAGTGATTTGCTTGCACGGGTTTCTCCTGACACCCAAACCTTCCGGTCTCACTTCCGGGAAAACAAGAATGCTGTATCATTTACGAACCTGGGCGGTGATGCCCAATTGGTAGCCCCCTGCCCTGTGTCAGCACACAGCGACTATACCCAAATTGGAAATTTTGTACGAAAAGCTCCGGAAGAACAAATACTCGAATTCTGGCAATTAGTAGGAAAAGAAATGGAGGCTCATATCAGCGATAATCCAAAGTGGCTCAGCACCTCTGGCCTTGGGGTGTACTGGCTGCACGTTCGCATCGATTCCACCCCAAAATACTATCAAACCAAAGAATATAAAGTGGTTAGTGGTTAGTGAAACCTTGGCGAAGCTATTGCATAAGGCAAACTTTCAATTCAAAACTCAACATTCATCATTCAAAATTAATCCTTCATTTTAATCTTAAATTTTGAATCCAAAAAATACTATCCCTGCGTCCTCTCCCGCCATTTCTTGTATTCCAGGCGACGCCGGTGAGCTTTCAAATAGCGTTCATCCTCGGCATAGGTAGTCGGATAGATTTCAGGCACAGGCTTGGGATTCATCTCTTCATCCACATTTACAAAAGTGAAGGTACAAACATTGGACAGAGCCCGCACTACCTGATCGTGACTAATACGCTCAATACTGATTTCAATGCTCAATGAAGTGTTCCCGGTGTAGGTTATGCGGCTGGTAAAATCCAGTTTATCGCCAATACGGACCGGGTTATAAAAATTGATGCGATTTACCCGTACAAATACTGGCCGGTTTGGGGTGATTTCTTCAGCGTGCATCATAGCCAGTTCAAAAGCCCGGCGAATCACATAACCACCAAATATTTTCTTTGGCACATTCTCGTGTTCAGGGAACATGCGCTCCCAATTACCCCGAACAAGGTCGCCAGCCAGCAAGCCATCAAACCCCGGCTCTTCCTGTGCCTGATGGATATTCCGTAACATGGCATATTCTTCTTTGCTGGGCGGTTGCTGCAGGGCATCCATCTGGTTCCGGTATTCTTTGCGACGTGCTATGGCTGATTCATATCGTTTCTTTTCCAGTTCGTCCTCGTATTCCAGCGGATCAATGGGCAGGCTTTTTGCTTTGCCATCTTTCTCCAGGCGTGCTACCATGGTAAAATAACAAGAGGCCAGCGAATCGCCTTCTTCTCCATCCTGATCAACCCGAATACCCACTTCCATCGAAGTACGGCCCACATAATTGATGCGGGCGTGCAGGTTTAAATCACGGTGAATATCCACAGGGGTACGCAGCATAATGTCATCAATAGCTGCGGTCACCACCTTTGCATTTTCATTAATGCGGTGCACGTATTCCAGGGCGATGTCTTCCGCCAGCTTGTCCAGCTCTTCCAACAGTTTACCCCATCGCAGGTTTCCGGGAATATCTTTATCCACAATCATGAAGCGGCGACGTAAGTTTTCATCGCTGCTAAATTTTAGTACACGGCTTTTGGAGGTATCTACAGGTCTCATAGTTGCTGGTTGCTGGTTGCTGGTTGCTGGTTGCTGGTAAATTTGTCTTTTTTTGTGGGATGAATTCAAAGTAACTAAACTTCATTTGTGCCTCATAAATATTCACCGCCTAACGCAAGCGTCCCGCTTGTGGAATGACCTACAAGTCCTGATTGGTAAATACAACCCTAATCTGCTCTAAAAGGCTTGCGATACTTACTTGGTAAAGTTCTTCAGTCCGTCTTGATTCACTCAGGTAAACTTGTCAAAAGTTTGGGGATAAGAAAAATAAATTTCCACAAAATTCGGCAAACCTCGTAGCTCTTTCTTTTTTATACTGACGACATGAATTCTGCAGAACTTTCATCCCAGCTTAGAAAACCAACCGGAGCCAACGGACTTGAAATAGCCGAGGCACTTAATGATTCAAACAAAAGCCTGTACGAACTTACCTTTGAGATGATAGCGCCGGAATCAGGTCATCACCTTTTGGAAATCGGCTTTGGCAATGGCAAGCACTTTCCAAAGTATTTTGAGAAGGAACAAAACCTACAACTGACCGGTGTTGATTTTTCAAAAGATATGTGCCAGGCTGCCCGGCAGCTTAATGCTTCCCTGATTGAAACTGGCAAGCTTACTATTCATTGTGATGAGACCTCTTCTCTGCCCTTTCCCGAAGCACACTTTGATATGGCCATCGCTCTGAATGTAATCTACTTTTTGGATCCTCCCGAAACACATCTCAGAGAAATTCACCGCGTACTGAAACCCAACGGTTTGTTCTTAATAGGATATCGCCCGCGCCATACGGTAGAACACCTCGATTTTACCAAGCAGGGATTTACCCTGTATGAAGCAAATGAGCTTATTTCACTATTAGAGAATAACGGTTTTCAGATAGTTAAAGAGCAGAATCAAGTAAGCAGTAAAACATCCGTAGAGGGAAAGGAAGTCACCGTAAAAGACGCCTGCCTTCTCGTAAAAAAAATCGCTCCGACGCAAAGCGCACGGAGCGAAAATCAATAGCTGATTGCTAAGCCATACCTGCCCATGAATACCTTATACTCTACCGCAAGCGTCTCGCTTGTGGGCTAAGTTATAAGCCTGGTTTGGTAGATACAACAATGGTACAAGCGGGACGCTTGCACCAGGTGTAAATAGCTGATAGCTGATAGCTGATAGCTGATAGCTGATAGCTGATAGCTGATAGCTGATAGCTGAGCCTAAAAGCCCGTCATTACTTAATCAACATCATCTTGCGGGTAAAGTGCTGCCCGGCCGCTGTTGACAAACGGTAAATGTACATCCCACTAGATAGGTTGGAGGCATCAAACTGTACTTCGTGACTCCCAGCAGCCATTCGCTCGCCGCTTACCAGGGAAGCCACTTCACGACCAAGCATATCATATACTTTCAGGTTAACCGTGCTGTTCTGCGCCAGCTGGTAGCTTATAACGGTCGTTGGGTTGAAGGGGTTAGGATAGTTTTGATTCAGGGCAAAGTCAGTGGGCTGACCATCAACAATTGGTTCGTTGCTAACGGTTCCCTCGAAAGTAAAGCGGGTCCATATTGGGTAGTGATCCGAAGTGGAGCTCAGGTAACTGCCGATATAATTGGTGTTTTCCACCCGCTCGGTCCCTTCGAAATATTCATCCGACAGCTCGGAAGTAATGGTGATATGGTCGATTACAGAACCGCTGCTTTGAGATGAAAATCCGGCATCTTCCAAGCTCTGTGTGATGACCGTGTATTCGGTATCATCCACGAAGTTTTTGTAGGGAGAATCCTGCCCCGAGGTAATAGAGCCCGTTACATTATCATTATAATCACCCAGGAAAATCACATTGTCTTCGCCGTGGGCTTGATCCAAATACAATTTGAGTTCACGTGATGCATTTTCTCTTTGGTTGTACGAATCGGAATCATCAAAAGCCTTGGCATGGATGTTAAAGGCGAATATATCTCTGGACTGACCGTCTATGGTTGCAGTGAAGTTGAACATCAACGGAAAACGGGCAAAGCTGCTGCTGTTGCCACCGGCCCAATAGTTGGAAGTCATGCCGTCAGAAATCACCCCGGAATCCAGTGAATCAATTTCACTGCGTTTGAATAAGTATGCTGTTTTTTGGTTTTGGGAGAAATCCGCAAGTACACCACCGTAAGCCTCGAGAGAATCCACTAAATCTGCAAAAAGTGTGGGATTTGAAATTTCCTGGAAGGCGTAAACCTCAGCATCTATAGTTTCAACTACAGTCATTACATTTTCAAACTGCTCCTGATCATCTTCCGGGCCATTGCTGGCAGATCCAAACCATTCAATATTCCAGGTAACCACTTCAAAGGTTTCATCCCTGGAGATGTCTTCACCGGGATAAGTCGTTTCTTCGGCATCTACATCATCCGTATCCCGGGGAAGAAGTTGGTAAGTACCACGGAATTGTCCCACAACTCCTACAACGGTGGTTTCACCTTGCGGTGCTTCTGCTCCCACTAAATTGGTAAAGTTGTCGATACGGAGTTCTCCGGTTCCTGTGTTATCAGAAATATCGTAATTGGTATTGCCCTGGAACGCTCCGCTGTGATCAATATCCACGTTCATTGAAACCAGCTGGCTTTCAAAATCACCAGAATTCATCTGTTGAACGGTGATAGCTACGGGCTCCACCGTTTTGTTGCCTTCGGGATAATTAGAATAGGAAGTAGCATCTACAATCTGTAGTAAATCATTAAAAAAGCCGATCTCACCGGTTACTACTACAGAATCCCCACGTTCTATATCTAAAGTAAATTCCTCTCGCATTCTGGCAAAATCAAACCATGCGATGCCACCACTTTCATCCTGAAAATAAACCGGTCCCGCAAATTCGTCTGTTACGGTTACATGTCCGCTAACGGTTACCTGTGTTCCTTCGGATAGCTCTCTGGCTTCTGCAATTGAGATAGCCGTACCCGTTTCAATTCCTTCACCCAGCACATCCAGCGTGAATGCACTTTCGTTTGTGGCATTGCTGTTTATTTGCAGCTGTCCCTGGAATGCGCCTTCGCTGTCAGGACTAAAGGTCAGTACGGTTTCCGCCGACTCGTTAAAGCCAAGGGTGATGCCTTCAAGGTCGTCAGAAAGACTGAAGCCGTTCCCCTGAATCGTCGCTTCCGATACTACCAGCGGTTCATTGCCAAGATTTGTTACTTCTATCGTCTTCGTTTTGCTGGACGATATGGTTGTTTGAGAAAAAGTTAGGCTACCACCTGAGCTTATTTCACTGCCGTCAACGTCTACGGCCAGGGTTGGTTCTTCAGCGGGAGCTATATAATCTGAAATCTGTACATCATCCAGGTTCATGCGATCATCACCAGAAGCATGCACAAATTTAAAGCGGATGTTACCTTCTACATCTACCGGCAAACTTACTTCCCGGAGATTCTCAGTAGCTTCAACAGCCTCTCCCAGGTCCTGCCAATTGCTTCCCTGATCGGTGGAATATTGAACTTGCAGGGTATTGCCAGAGCTGCTTCCGTAATTGGCCAGGTAAAAAGAAATCTCACTGGCACCGTTGGGATAATCGAACTCCATATAAATATTGGCTGCAATTCCATCCCGGCGATCAAGACGTACGCCTTGGGTACCATTGTAATTATCATTATCTAAATTCCCCAGAAGTGCTTCTTCCATAAACCAATCACCTGAAGCAAGGGTAACGGAACCGGCGGCATAACTACCTTTACTTCCATCTTCAAAATCTTCAAATAACTGGGCCTGGGCCGGTATAGCGGTAATGAATAAGGCAAAAAGGGCGATAAAGGTGGTAACTGCTTTTCTCATAAATCGAATGACATCTATTAAAATTTGAGGGGACAAAGTATAGGGCTTTTATAAACGCAGTGCGTATTGGAAATCGTTTTTTAACATATCAATAATGTTATTGGGTGTAGGAGCCCTTCTCTTTACACGATCTTTTAAGTCTGAGACTTAAAAGTACAAGCAAGCGAATAACAGACATGGTACGATGACAGAAATCTGCAATTCTCCGACTTGCTTACCAACCAAGAGCTTTGACATGAATATTTTTACTTAGAAACTATTTTAATCCTTAGCACCAACACCTCACACAATCAAAACAGGAACTACTGTTTTGATTGATCTCTCCTCGAGGAGAGACTTTAACGAGTCGTAAAAACCGTTTATAAACCGTACTACGGATCTTTTTAGTCTTGGACTTAAAAGTGTAAGCAAGCGGAAGACAGACATGGCACAATGACTGAAGTCTGCAAGTCTCCGACTTGCTTACCGTCTCGGAGCATGGCAGGATTATTCTTGCTTAGGCAACTACTTTAGTCCTTGGCACCATTTACCCACCCCTTTATCCCCGCCCAAGCGGGGGAATTCTTTGGTATGATTTAGGTTGTCTTAAACAAAAATCCATTGGTAGCCTATATTAACCTCGAACCGATCTTTTAAGTCTGAGACTTTAGAGTACCAGTAAAAAGATCGCAGATATGATTCGATGTTGAAAACTGCAAGTCTCCGACTTGCTTACCGTCTCGATGTCTGGCAGGATTATTCTTGCTTAGGCAACTACTTTAGTCCTTGGCACCATTTACCCACCCCTCCCCGAATAACTCGGGGCCGCCCATGCGGGGAAATTCAACGATGAGATTTGTGGGTGAGTTCAACAAAATATCACTTCTATAAAGCATTTGGATGGAATAGAGGTTTTTAGCTCCCTATTGGTTTGCTAATTAAAACTTAGGTCAGAAAAATTATTTAGCCAGACGAATTCCATTAAACTGCCAGCGCTCGTTGGCATGGAAAAAATTACGATAGGTCTTTCGGAAGTGTGATTTCGAGGTAGCGCAAGAGCCTCCCCTCAGTACATACTGGTTACACATGAACTTGCCGTTATATTCTCCCAGGGCGCCGGGCAGCGGCTTGTATCCGGGATAGGGGGCATAAGAACTTTGTGTCCACTGCCATACGGTTCCAAACATCTGCTTAAGGCCTGCTTTGGCACTTTGGAGTGCCACAGGATGCAAATGACCTGCATCTGCAAAAGGCCCTGATATTTCTACCGCCTCAGCCGCTACCTCCCACTCTTGCTCGGTCGGCAAGCGGTAGCCTTTCCAGCGGGCATAGGCGTCTGCTTCAAAGTAGCTTACATGGGTAACCGGTTCATTGGGATCTACTTTCTGTTTACCACTCAGGGTAAACTGATACCACTCACCGTCTTTCTTTTCCCAATAAAGCGGGGCTTTCCAGCCATCATCTCTGACCGTGGAAAAACCTTCGTCCAGCCACCACTTGGGTTCTCCATAAGCGCCGGATTCTACAAATCGTATAAACTCGGCATTGGTTACCAGGCGATTAGCCAGTTCAAAATCATGGATGTAAGTTTTGTGCCGTGGAAATTCGTTATCGTAGCCAAAGTCGCTGCCGGCATGGCCTACTTCATATACGCCTTCTTCAAAGGAAGTCCAGCTCAATTCCGGTACCGATTCTACCCTTGGCCGCTCCACTTCTTTGTAGGAAATATCCAGAGGGTTTTGAGCAAACATGTACTTCAGATCGGTCATCAGCAACTCCTGATGCTGCTGCTCATGGTGTATCCCAATTTCAATGATGGGCGCCCATTCCTCATATTGCTGCTCACTGGCATTTTGAATCAGGTTGATGACATGCTCGTTGATACTTTCACGGTATTCAAACACTTGCTTCACGGTGGGACGAGAGATATTCCCACGCCGGGCCCGGCAATGAGGCACACCGGTTTGCAGATAATAGGAATTAAATAGATAACTATATTGTGGATGGATGGGATCGTAATCCTCCAGTTCTTTCTCCAACAAAAAGGTCTCAAAAAACCAGGTAGTATGGGCCAGATGCCATTTGGCCGGACTTGCACTCTCCGTTACCTGTATAACATAATCTTCGATCTCAAGAGGATCTGTAATTTCTTCGGTAAAACTTCGTACGGTTTTGAAGTGCTTGGTTAATTCCTTTCTGGAAGGCAGATTGGATTTTTTATTGAGTGTTTCTTCGGCCGTTACCGTTTCCATCTTGTTACCTCTTTTCTAATCTAAAATTGAATCCCTGTTAACCTCTTATTTAAATTCTTATCACAGCAAATTAGTTCGGATAAGAAAACATCTCTTTCAATCTACCATAAATAAGTTTTTGATGAGAATAAAAAAAGCCCCACAATTACTTGCAGGGCTTTTTTATGATTTCATTTGTTAGATGATCGCTTATCGCAATCCGTTTGGCAATCCTTTGCAAATACGGCTTACCGCATCGTGGCTGTGTAGGCTTTCCATGTGTACACAGCGTACCACAAAATCACGGATGCTGTTGTAGCTGTCCAGTTCATCGTAAAGCAGGCGGGCTGCATCTTCTACGAACTTCTGATAGGCGCCATTCATTTCTGCAAAAGCCTGCTCGTCTTCACGTTTTACCATTACTTGTGTTTCGGTCTTCAGGGCATTGCGACAGATTTGTACCAAATCTTCCACAAAAAATTCATCCTTTAGTGCCACTGTCACATTAGCTACACTGCGCTGGCTGTGTGGAATAGCCGCTACCTCACGGGTTTCGCGGGCATGTTCGGAAAGTTCATAACTGCACGGACAGGCACTGCTGTATTCAAAATCCAGATGCATATACTTCTGGAACTGATTGTAATTATCCAGGCGTCCCTCCAGCTGCACTTTATAATATTGATATCCTTTCATTCCTGAGCGAAGGCTATCCATCAACATGGGATAGTTAAAACTGATGCGCAGGAAAGATTCCTGACTGTCCAAATCCTCTTTGTAAGCCTTCAGGATATCTTCCAATCGGTCCAGATGAAATACCTTGTCCTGGAACTTGTAGAAAGTCCGCATAATGCGGCTCATGTTGATGCCCTTCTTGTCCATTTCCAGGCTCACATAGCCATCTACTGAAGCTTCAAGGGTGATGGGTTCGCCTTCACGGCGACGGAATTTCAGCGGTAATTTAAAGTTGGAAATCCCCACTTGTTGGATGGGTACATTGGCGCCTTCAATCAGTGAGGCAGGACCATTTTGTAAGTCGGGCAGAGATTCTTTGTATTCTTCTGTTACGGTGAACGTAGGGTCATAAAACCGTTGTATTTCATTTGAAATCATAGTTCTTTCTTATAGCTAATTGGATAATGAATAGTCTTTTAAACTCCCCGATAAGGACAATATTCAGCGATGTTTCGTTCAGTCTCAAACAATTTCACTTTGTAGAGCTTTCCACCGTTTTTGCAAGCTTCTTCCACATCGGGACGAAGCTGCTGGAAAAATGCGCGAACCAAATTTTCAGTGGTTGGAAGAATGCCTTTCAAAAAAGGGACATCAAGATTCAGGTTCCGGTGATCGCAGGGATCCAAAACCTTTTCTTTGATGATGGCCTTTAAATCTCCCAGGTCAATCACATAGCCTGTTTCCGGATCAGGTTCACCGGCTACGGTAACTTCGATGACATAGTTATGCCCATGCCAGTTGGGGTAATTACATTTTCCAAAGGTTTCCTGGTTCCACTCGTCGCTTTTATCGGGGTTGTGTAAGCGATGGGCAGCATTAAAGTGAGATTTACGTGTTACAAAAATCAATGTTAGACCGGTATAATTTTTTATTAGTTCAGCATATCAACATACAGAACGTACAAACAGTTCTTGAAGTTTAAAATTATTTGGCTTTGATGTCATCATTATTCCCTATTGAGCCAATAGCAGTAAACCTCTGTTATCTGAAACATTAATATTTACAAACGCGTATTTACCGGGCTGTTATATTCTACCTGAAATTCTGAACCTCAATGCCCCTTTATGAAACCTCGCTTCACGCTCCCCCTCTATTCCCTTGCGCTGTTACTACTCACAGGACTTACTGTCTCTTGCTCCTCTTCAGAATCTGAGTCCAGTTCACTTCAAGTTGATTACGAAAAATTCACCCTCGATAATGGCCTGGAAGTCATCTTCCATAAAGATGATTCCGACCCAGTTACCGCCGTAGCCCTCACCTTCCATGTAGGTTCTGCACGTGAAAAGGAAGGCCGAACCGGTTTTGCCCATCTTTTTGAGCACCTGCTGTTCCTTGAATCCGAAAACCTGGGTCAAGGCGGGCTCGATAAAATGAGCAGCCGCATCGGTGGCTCAGGCGCCAACGGCTCCACCAGTCGCGACCGCACCAACTACTTCCAAACTGTTCCCAATGATGCCCTTGAGAAAATGATTTGGGCTGAAGCCGATAAAATGGGCTTCTTCATTAATACCGTGACCGAAGCCGTACTGGCCAAAGAAAAACAAGTAGTAAAAAACGAAAAACGTCAGGGCGTGGATAATCAGCCTTACGGACATGCCAATTATGTAGTTGGAAAGAACCTCTATCCCGATGGCCACCCCTACAGCTGGCAGGTGATTGGCTCACTGGAAGATTTACAGAATGCCACCCTTGCCGATGTTAAAGAGTTCTACAACCGCTGGTACGTACCCAATAACGCCACCCTGGTAATTGCCGGTGATTTTGACAGTGAACAAGCTAAGGAATGGGTGCATAAGTATTTCGATGAAATTCCCCGCGGTGAAGAAATTGAGCCGCTTCCCGATATGCCTGCCTCGCTCGATCAAACCAAGAAGAAATATTACGAAGATAACTTTGCCCGCCTGCCTGAGCTTCGCATGGTATGGCCCGGTACTCATCTGTATCACGATGATGCTTATGCCCTTGAAATCATGACAGAATTATTGGCTGAAGGCAAGAAAGCGCCACTCTACCAGGTACTGGTTGAAGAAGAAGAGCTGACTTCCAATGCGTATATGTACAGCAGCAACTCCGAACTGGCCGGTGAAGTGTCGCTGATTGTACGCGCTTATCCTGGAACCGATCTGGACTCTGTGGCTATGGGTGTGGACGAAGCCTTCCGCCGTTTTGAGGAAGATGGTTTTACTCAGGCTGATCTTGACCGAATCAAAGCTGGAATCGAAACCGATTTCTACAATGGCTTATCCAGTGTACTGGGTAAAGCATTTCAGCTGGCCCAATACAATATATTTGCGGGTGATCCCGGATATATCAACCGCGACATCGAAAAGACATTGGCGGTTACCAAAGAAGATGTGATGCGTGTTTATGAGCAATACATCAAAGGTAAAGACTATGTAGCCACCAGCTTTGTGCCTCAAGGAGAAGCAGAACTGATGGTGGAAGGCTCTGAACCGGCCGAAGTGGTTGAAGAAGAAATTGTTCAAAATGGAGAAGGCGAAGAGTTTACTTTGCCCGAAGAAACTGCATATGAGAAAACCCCATCTTCTTTTGATCGCTCTGTAGAGCCTCCTTATGGCGAGAGTCCCGAGCTGAAAACCCCTGATATATGGACCACTAAACTGGCTAATGGCCTGGAAGTGTACGGCATCAAAAACACGGAACTCCCGCTGGTAGAGTTTGAGATTGTACTGCAGGGCGGATTGATGCTGGAAGAACCTGGAAAAACAGGCATATCAAACCTGGTAGCTGAGTTAATGACTCGAGGAACCGCCAATAAAACCCCGGAAGAACTGGAAGAAGCCATTGCCATGCTGGGTGCTGAGATCAATATCTATGCCGACCGGCAGTATATCACCGTAAGTGGAAACTCGCTGGCCCGTAACTACGAAGCCACCCTGGCGCTGGTAGAAGAAATGTTGCTTGAACCCCGCTGGGATGAACGTGAATTTGAGTTAGCCCGTCAAAATGTTCTTAGCCAAATTGCCCAACAGAGCGCCAGCCCGAATAGCATTGCCACCAATACTTACTACAAGTTGCTTTACGGGGATGATCACATTTTATCCTACAATCCTATCGGGACCACCAACAACATTGAAGCCGTAACCCTGCAGGATTTGAAAGATTATTACGATATGGCATTTTCTCCTACCATCGCAGACATGCATGTGGTTGGAGCCGTAGATCAAAGCCAGGTAGAATCTTCGCTGGCCAGCCTGGAGCAAAACTGGGCTCAGAAACCCGTTGATCTTCCCATCATTGACACGCCGGAACCTCCATCAGAATCTACCGTGTACTTTTATGATGTGCCCGGGGCCAAGCAATCGGTATTGCGCTTTGGATACCTCGCAATGCCTGAAACCCATCCCGATTTCTATCCGGCTACCATCATGAACTACAAACTGGGCGGTGGCGGCTTTGCTTCTCGTCTAACCCAGGAACTACGTGAAGGCAAGGGATACACCTATGGCATCTACTCCAACTTCTCAGGCACCGACATAGCCGGTCCGTTTACCATAGCCAGTGGCGTTCGTACCAACGTAACCTACGAATCCGCTGCCCTTGTGAAAGAAATTCTCGAAGAATATCCCGATACCTTTTCTGATGAAGATCTCGAAAATACCAAGAGCTACCTTCTGAAGAGCAACGCACGCCGGTTTGAAACTTTGGGTGCCAAGCTCAACCTCTTGTCTGATATCAGCGCGTATGGCTGGGATGTAGATTACATCAAAGAGCGGGAAGAGCAGGTGCGGAATATCACCAAAGAAGAAATTTCAGAACTCGCCCGGAAATATGCCAATCCTGATAAAATGATCTGGCTGGTAACCGGTGATGCCGAAACGCAACTCGATCGATTGAATGAACTTGGTTTTGGTGAGCCCGTTTTGGTAAATGATTATTTCAGTGACGGTGATAATTAATTTTAGTCATTCATTTACGTGGGTTCGATTTCCCCTGGGCGTCTTTGGCCCATTCCATCATTCCGTTTCTCTTAGGCAACGCCTTGATCGTCTCAGACGTGAAACGGGGTGATGGATACGTTCGATTGGGCATTGGTGCCTACATTTAACATGTTAAATGAGCTATTCAAACCCAAGGCAGACTAAATTAATACGCGGTATAGAGCGCCCCCTCTTCCAGTTTCATCACTCCGTCTATAGTATGAAAGCGGACCGGAAGTGAAACAAAACCGCCTCCCTGTTTTGTTTTTTTGACGGTAAAATGTAGATGAGGTCCTGTGGTAAAACCGGTATTTCCGGAATAACCGATAAGCTGTCCTCTTCTGATCTCCTGCCCTGTTTCTACCAGTACGCCATCTTTCTTAAGATGAATGTAATCGGCAAAAGTGCCATCACTGTGCATAATGGTGAGATAATTGGCCTTGTCCATATATTTATCTAAAGGTCCTCCAAGATTGTTGGACTCTTCAAATTCCACCACCAATCCATCCCGCGCAGCATATACTTCTCCTCCTTCAGGCATGTCAAAATCAAGGGAGTAACTCAGATTGTCCTTGTGGGTAAAAGTGCTGTTGTAGCCTTGATTCACCCTGTAAGCCAGCCCTTTTTTGAATGGCAACCGGTAGGCATAAAAACTATCATGCTTTGCATGAATATCTCCCATGAAATACCGGTACCTGGAGCCATACTTCCAGCTTTCACTTTTATTTTGATAGCTGAGCGTAGCTATTTTTTGTTGGTCATTCGCATCAATTACCCCATTAAAAGGAAATTGATCCTGCGATGTCAAATTCTCCAGCTCAAACTGTACTTCGATAGTGATGGGGTAAATATGCCGATTTCGAACATATACATAAATTTCATCTTCGCCTTCAACCTTAAAAACCGAAACAGGTTCATTGCCCTGGAACAACATCAAAGGCATAAGCATAAAAGCTACCAAACTAAGCTTCTGCAGATACCATACCCCTATATATTTTTTGCAGAAGGCAGCTAACAGATAGCTATATTTATATATGGATTTTGGCATTGCTCACTTACTAATATTTTTGGCAACCTCACTTAATGAAAAGTATGTAGAGGCCGAGTTATATACAAAAATCAAAAATGGGGATCACAAAGCCTTTAAAACTTTTTTTGAAGCTCATCATCAGCGCCTGTTTCGTTATTTGGTAAGCCGGGGTGTTTCCAGTGAAAGTGCCGAAGACCTGATTCAGCAAGCTTATGTTTACATTTGGGAAAACCGGTCCAAAATTGATCCTGATAAATCCCTGCGATCCTATTTATTCCGCATTGCCTACACACGCATGCTAAATCATTTTCGGGATGAAGAGAAGTATAAAGATGACAGCGAGGTCTCAGAGCTGGAATCATCCCAGTTTAGCACCGATGAGAAACTGAACCGCCGGGAACTTCATCAAGCCATAGAAAAAGCTATTGAGGCCATGCCTGAAAAACGTCAACATGTATTCAGGCTGTGTTTCCTGGAAGAGTTTACCTACAAAGAAGCAGCCAACACTATGGAGGTTTCCGTAAAGACCATAGAAAACCACATGAGGCTGGCCTTGAAAGATCTCAGGAATGCACTGGCCTGGGAAGCCGAAAATTTTTTATAATCGCTTTAGGGGTATCTCTGTTTTGATGTGTACTAACAGTAAATACACCATGAATTATTTAACCGATACTCCCATGAAAACACTAACCAACCACTTTTTTAGATTACTTGTATTCGTATTCACTGTTACTTTAGCTGCAGGCTGTACCCTCGGAGATGTCTCCGAAAATATGGACCAGGATCAGCTGGATGCGGAAGAAATTGAAGCCGCCAGCCAGATTATGGGACAGGCTTTATCCGATGATAACGACGGCGTTTTTGCCAGCCTGAACGATGCGCTTACTGATATCTCATCCAGCGACTTCAGGGCAAATGCGCGTTTTAAATCTGGTCCGGAAAACGGCAACGGCCATCATGGTAATGGTAATGGCCACGGACATTCAGGCCGCGGCAATGAAAATGATTATGAATACAGCTACGACCCGGTAACTGGAATCCACTCCATCAGCTTTGACCGCTCTATAGATACTGAGAACTTCCAAAAAACAGTATCCGCCCAAATGACCTATATCTTCACAGATGACTCAGGGGAATTTATCGAGCAGCCACGTGAAAACTATGAGCTGGTTGAAAACATTGACTTTACTTCCCTGAAGACGGGAACCATGACCAGCCTTTATAAAGAGTCTGAGTTTAGCCGGGCCGATACTTTTGCCATTACCGGCGTAAGCGATGCTACTCCCGTTATGACCATTGACGGCAAACACTATGGCAACGGATTTTACAGTGGCGTTCGTGGCAATGGAAATACCTTTGAACGCAACTATGTAAATGAAATCAATTTCCTGGATATACAAATTGACAAAGCCCTTGTTGATGAGAACGGCTCGCTGCAAGAAGGAGTAACCGGCGTACTTAATTACGAGATGACCCTCTACAAAAACAACAATGGCGACGAATCCACCAAAAATATTACTGGTACTATTGAAATGGATGGTGACGGCACCGCCCTTCTCCGCTTCAAAAACTTCACCAAGCTGTTTGAAGTAGACCTGGGTACCGGATTTGTTTCTGATAACGAAGCTGAAGAAGAGGGAATCGTTGACTCTGTGGATGTTGAGAATGGCAAGGTCATTTTGGATAATGGCACCCTGATATCCGTGAATGAACGTACCGAAATAGAAGGCGATGACGGGCTGGTAACCCTGGCAGATGTCGCTAGTGCTATAGCTGCCGGTTTTGTTGTGGAAGCTGAAGCCGAAGGTTATCATAATCCTCAAAATCGTAACGAGCTGATCGCCGATAAAATTGAATTTGAAACCGATGATGACGGTTTTGATGAAGATGAGGATGAAGAGGAAAACGATGACGACGAGGAGGATGATGAAGACGAAGATGAAGAAGACGACGACCAGGATGATGATCAGAATGACGATGACTAAAACACCTGAGTTCTGATCTCAACTCTCTGCCAGGCAGATTGCTAACATACAATCTGTCTGGTTTATTTATACTTTATACTGATTAATGACCAAAAAAAACGACATATCACCCCAGAATCCGGATCTTATTCTTGCCCAGAAGATTGGTCGTGCTTTACCTTTTGTCGATGATCTAAAAAAAGAAACAGATGATCCTTTTCTCGCCGGCCTGCTCCATTTCAAAGAAATTCATGCCAAAACACAGGCTAAGCATAAGCCCGATTCTGAAAAGATATGGAATGCTATTGAGCCGGCTCTTCATGACCGAAAACCTGACTCTAATGCCCGGATATTTAAGTTTAACCCGGCCCTCAAACGATATGCTGTGGCTGCCGCCATTCTAATTGCAGGCTTTATTGGTTTGATGATGTATCAGCTTTCGGGACCTGCTCTTATCAAAGAAAGCCATGCTTCCATAGAAACAATTCAACTTACGGATGGCTCTACCATCACCCTGCGCCCCTACACAAAACTGTACAAAAGCCGTTCTGTCTTAAGCCAACCCAATTACCTACTGGAAGGAGAAGCCTACTTTGAGGTTACACCAAATCCAGACCGCGTTTTTAGGGTAGAAACCAGTCGTGCCATCGTACAGGTTCTTGGCACCAAGTTTGTGCTAAGTGACTGGGGCAAGGCCTCACTGGTGTACCTGGAAGAAGGAAGCATCCGCTACTCATCAGCCCGGGAGAAAGCATCTGATATAGTTTTGGAACCCGGGCAATCCTCCCGCATTGATGATAAGGCAACCGCTCCCGTTGTCACTCAAAATAACCAGAACGTTTACAAGGATTGGCTCAACAACGAATTGGTCTTCCAGGATGAATCGGCACTGCTGGTTTTTGAAGAGCTGGAACAGCATTATAATATCCGCATCAGCACATCAGAAAACCTTGTTGGAGAAAAGATAAGCGGATCGTTGCAGCTGGCTGATTTACCCGCTGTGCTTCGGGACCTGGAATTGGTACTAAACGGCCGTTTTACACAAACCGGAAACAACTCCTTCGAGTTTAAGTTCAATAATTGATGCTAAAACAGGCAGCGGCAATATTCTTAACGGCCTTATTTTCTTTGGGATTATACTCCCAAACGGCCGCCCAATTCACTTTTCAAAACACGCCTCTGCTGCAAATCATAGAGGTTGTAGAGCAGCAAACCGGCTACCGGTTTTTGTATCGTGAGTCCCAGCTTGCATCGGTTAAACTAAGCTTTGAAGCTGCTCAAGAAGACCTGATTCCTGTCCTTGAAACCCGGATTAGTCCTTACGGGCTTTCCCTGCAGGCCGACACTTCCCGCAAACAAATTGTGATCTTCAAAAACGTGAAGGCTTCTTCTAAAGATATGGAAGTAAGCGGGCAGGTGGTGGATGCCCAAACCGGAGAACGTCTTCCCTTTGCAACCATTTTTTGGAACACTCCCAAAGGCAAAAAGGGCGTATCAGGCAATGCATCCGGGGTTTTCAATTTCTCGGCCGTTCCCAGGGATAGCGAATTCACCTTTGAAGTTTCCTACCTGGGCTACCAGAACCGGACGGTATCACTTAAAAAAAATAATGGCAATACCTACCGGGATGTCACCGTACGGCTTCAGCCCACCGCCCTTCAATCCAGCGAAATTATTGTCACAGGCAGTACCTACTTGCCGGCCAATTCTGATACCATTTACAGGAACTTCGTTAATACCGGAGTGCTAAATCCTTTTGGCGAAAACAACACCACCCGGGCTTTGCAATCCCTCCCCTCTGTCAACATTACCACGGCCGTTAACAACGGTATAAATATTCGCGGCAGTTCTTCTGATGCAACCAATATCCTTCTAGACGGGATCACCATTTACAACCAAAGTCATCTCTTTGGCCTGCTCGATAGTTTTAATCCCAATGCTTTACAAAATGCCGGCTTTTTCTATGATGTAGCCCCAGCCGATTTTCAATCCCCGCCGGGCGGTACCCTGTCCATGCTCACTAAAACCGGTTCATTAAATCAGCTTGAATACGCAGCCGGATTGAGCAATACAGCCTTTAATGCCAGTATTCACGGCCCTTTGATTAAAGGCCAAAGCAGCTGGTTTTTTTCAGGAAGAAGCTCCTATTTAAATCAATTCAACTGGTTTCAAAACGATAAACTCATTGCTTTCGGGCTTGATATAGATCGTCCGGCTGAAGTAAGTTCAGGTAATTTACCCGGTCTCAACTCCAGGCTGACAACTCCCGGTGATTATGATGCTGCTTTCTTCGATCTACACAGTAAATTATACTTTGAATTTGAAAACGGGGGGCGCCTTATGGCTGGCTCTTATTACGGGGCTGATGACGTATCTCAGCAGGCACAACGCCTGGTTCGACGATTCAATTCAGATAACCCTGGCCAGCGTTTTACCCGTGAACAGGTTGAAACCGACAACAACTGGGGAAATTTCAGCAGCAGTATTTCTTATCGGGTTCCACTTTCTCCCTCGATATACAGCAACAGTCTTGCTGCCATAAGCATCTACAACAGCCGCTTCAGCAAAGACGATTTTGTGTACAACCGCACGGAACAAGGCGGGGGCAAAGTAGAAGTATTTACCTTTCCACTGAGCAATGAAAGCGTATTTAATGAAATTAAGCTGAATCAATCTATCGACTGGAACCCTGATCATTCAAGATGGACACTTGGCACCTCTTTCCAGTATTTCATGGGCGAATACTTTGAAGAATCGTTTGACCGGCCCGGATTCTTCACTTCCTTTGAAACCGGATTGTTCGACTTATATATCCAAACCGAATTTAACCTTTATAACATCCTGGATATACATGCGGGATCGAGACTGCACTATTACACCAATGGTAACTATCTTTATGCTTCACCAAGGCTGAAAATGCAACTATTCCAAAACCGACCTGTCTCCATCAGTGCGGGTTACAGCAGGAACTATCAATTCACCCACCGCCTGTCTTTTTACAATGTGAGCAGCCCGGATGTCTGGATTATAAGTACCGACGAACAGCCCCCTACGGTCTCTGACAATTTTACCGCAGGACTTTATCTTCGCCCCTTCTCAAGTATTCTGTTCCAGATAGAAGGATATCACAAGAGACTGGACAACGCCCGCCTTTTTGAAATAAACGCCCAATCATTAACCGGTACTTTTGATGCTCCCCCCTGGCTGTACAATAATAATGGAGTTTCCCGGGGATTGGAATTTATGTTGCGTCTCTACTTTGAAGAATTGAGCCTTACGAATTCCTACACCTTATCGGAAGCCACTTTTACCAACCCGGCCCTCATGGATGGTGAAACTTTTTTTGCCCAGTGGGACCGAACCCATAGCTATAACACTACAGCCAAATACCGGCTGTTCTCAACTTTGACAACCTTTGCCAGCTTCAGTTATACCTCCGGTGCCCCTAACCGCCTCTATTTTTTGCAACTTGAAGAGCAGGAGCGTCTGGATAATTATCAACGGATTGATGTAGGCCTGGAATATAGAACTACTTTAGAGGATGCTGAAATTGAAGCCAGCTTTTCTGTATTCAATCTTTTGGACCGGGACAATCCCTGGTATCGTGAAATGAATTTGGTAATAGACCGGTCGGTACCAGCTGAGCGCCGGCGGTTGTTGCCCAGATCAGTAGATGTCTACGACCTTGGATTTCAGCCCTCATTTAATCTTAGTATTATGTTTTAACTAAATCACTGAAATAAAAGTGCAGGGGTTTGGTTGGAAACTGAAAACCCCAGACTCCACACCATCGCGGTCATCCAGAGGGTACTCCCGACGGACCTTGCATCTAGCGGAGCATCTTTAACCAATTTCCTGAACCATATTTCCAGTGGCTCAAGCGCTGTTGCCATTGGTTGGTTGGCAATCATTTCTTGGCTAAGGTTCTTCAGCGGTAGCTTCTGAATGACCCCATGATCTTAGCCATTAGATTTTTTCGGAATGCAAAAGTGTAGGGTTGTAAACCCCCCGGTTAGAACCAATAAAGACTGACTGACAGCAAAAAAATATCTCAGCCAAATAATTACGTAGATATACCCGAAGACAGCTCTTCGACCACCGGCTTATGATCATCTGCTTCAATCTCAGCCAGCAGTTTTTTCACCGCTTTCACCCCTAGTAGGCCCGTAGGTTGGTCTATACAGATAAAAGGAGAAATCAGGTATTCGTTAAAATCGCTCTTCCCGAAGGTAAGGACCTTAACTTCTCTTGGGTCAATATCATTTTCTTTCATGCATTTTAAAGCCCCAAGCCCCACCGGATAAGTTACCGCAAAAATTGCTTTTGGCAAACCGTAGTCATTCAATAGCTTTTTAAAACTTTTGTAGCCATCCTCTTCACTAAATCCTCCCTCTACGATCAAGTTATCATTAGGTGTAATTCCGGCTTCCTTAAGTGCATCTAAATAACCAATTGTACGGTTCTTCCCAATTTCAACAGAACCATAACCCGCCAGGTGTGCAATTTCTTCATACCCCTCATCTATAAGGTGCTTCACACCTTCATACGCACTTTTGCGGTCTTCAGCTTTCAGGTAACTAAAGCCTTTATCCTTAAAGCCGCGATCAAAAAATACCAGGTCAATGCCCATATCCCTGACTTCTTCGAAACGCTCAATATCCTTGGTCTTCTCAGTGATAGATACCAGCAAGCCATCCACGCGCATCTGCATCATCGTTTCAAGGTGGGTTTTCTCGAGTTCATCATCCTCCAAAGAAACACCAATGATTACTTCGTAACCATGCTCAAAAGCCGTTTTATAAATAGATTCCACCACCGAGGCAAAAAAGTAATGCGCTATTTTGGGGATGATCAATCCTATGGTTTTAGACTTGGAAGAAGTTAGGGAACGGGCTACCAGGTTTGGGCGATATCCCAACTTTTTAGCCATCTTCTTTACCTTCTTCCGAGTCTCCTCCGAAATATCAGGATGATCCCGTAAAGCCTTTGAGATGCTAACTTTAGTTAAACCGAGTTCATCGGCAATGTCCTGCAGTGTTATATTTTTCATTTTTTCATACTAATGATAAAGGCCCCTAATTTTATGAGCTCTGTTTTTGGGATATTTAATGACAACACTTTTTTGTTTAACCAACATACCGATCATCAACCCTACAAGGAAAACCTGTCTAAACCAGGTTCTTTTGAAAGCAGGTATAAGGTTTTGCCTTTCACAGCAAAACCATCCCTGTATCTACAACTGTTCTAGCAATAACCTGTCTGGTATTGCTAAATATCGAAGCCAAAGTAATTCTTGGCATTGGCAAAACTAATATCTTTTACGGTTTTTCCAACTAACTCAAAATCAGCAGGAATCAATCCCTTCTCGATATCATCGCCTATAACATTACATAGCACGCGGCGATAATACTCATGCCGCGGATAAGAGAGAAAGCTTCTGGAATCAGTAGTCATTCCGATAAACTCACTAATCACGCCCATGTTAGACAGCGATTCAAGTTGTTCCTCAATGCCATTCTTTTGGTCAAGGAACCACCATGGCGGACCATGTTGTAGTTTTCCAGGAACCGAACCATCCTGGAAGTTTCCAAGCATCGTGGCCATCAGTTCATTATCGCGGGGATTGTTATTGTATAATATCGTCTTGGGTAAATTGTCTTCGCTATCCAGGCGATTCAACAATCGTGAGAGTGGAATAGCCAACTCAAAATCACCAATGGAATCAAATCCGGTATCCCGGCCCAGCTTTTTCAGCATGCGGGTGTTGTTGTTACGAATAGCTCCCATGTGTAACTGGTACACCCAGCCTTTTTCAGCATCCATCACTCCACAGTAATACAAAAATGCCGACTTAAACATTTTCACTTCATCCTCGGTTGGGGCTTTTCCATCCAGTACTTTTTGGAAGATGGTATCCACCTGGGCATCGCTAAACTCTTCGCTGTGCGGCACTTCAACGCCGTGATCAGAGGCCCGGCAACCTAATTCATGAAAAGCATCGTGGCGGCTTTGCAGAGCTTCCAGAAACTCTTTGAAATTGGAAATGCTTGTGTCTGCAGCTGCTTCCAGCTTCTTCACCCATTCACGATATTCATCGCCGTTTTCAATCTCCATGCCACGATCGGGGCGGAAAGTAGGAGCAACTATAAAATCGGTTTCGCCTTCATCTTTTAATTGTTGATGATACTCCAGATTGTCGGTAGGATCATCTGTAGTACCCACTACCTTCACCTTATTTCTACGTAGCAGAGCCCGAGTCGAAAACTCGGGAAGTGATAACATCTGATTACATTTCTCCCAGATTTCCTCCGCCGTCTCGCCGTTCAGCAGACGATCAGTAATACCAAATGGATTCTTCAGTTCCATGTGGGTCCAGTGATACAGAGGATTCTTTAGGGTTTTGGGAACCGTTTTTGCCCAAGCCAGAAACTTCTCTTTATCGGAGGCATCACCGGTAATATATTTTTCATCAACCCCGCAGGTACGCATGGCCCGCCATTTGTAATGGTCGCCATCTAACCAAATGTGAGTAAGGTTTCTAAAGTTGATATCCTCAGCAATCTGCTTAGGCGATAAGTGGCAGTGATAATCTACGATGGGTTCATCTTCGGAATATTCGTGATACAGCTTACGGGCTGACTCACTTTGCAATAAAAAATCGTCGTCTATAAAAGGTTTCTTCATGTTTCTGCTATTGGTCCATATTCAAAATAAATTCGTTTTAGCAATACAAGCCAACCAAACTATTAAATAGTCTGGGCTGTAAAGCCACCATCAACTGGTATAACGGCTCCTGTCACAAAAGAAGCGGCTTTTTCAGAAGCTAACCAAAGAATAGCGCCGGATAGTTCTTCAGGCTCTCCGTAACGATTCATTGGAGTGTGTCCAAAAATAGACTTGCGACGCTCTTCTGTCAAAATTTTTCGGTTCTGTTCTGCCGGGAAAAATCCTGGCATCAGTGCATTCACCCTGATGTTGTCAGGAGCCCACTCACGCGCCAGAAAACGCGTCATGTTATTCATTCCCGCTTTTGAAATACTGTAGGTAAACACCTTGGAAAGAGGGATTTCAGATGAAGCTGAAGATATATTAATGATGCTTCCACCCTTACCTTGTGCCTTCATCTTTTCGGCAACCATCCGGCTGGCCAGAAATGCACCTTTAAGATTGATATCTAATATCTTATTCCATTCTTCTTCGGTGATTTCCATCACCGGCGTGGTAGAGTTGACCCCCGGGGCATTCACAAGGATATCAATCCCTCCCCAGTTTTCTTCCACTTTATCGATGGCCTGCTGAAGGGAATCCTGCTCACGTACATTGGCCTGGCAAATCATCGCCTCCCCACCTTCTTTTTCAATTTCAGCGGCTTGCTCTTCAGCTCCTTCACGGTTTCCACTGTAGAATACAGCGGTTTTGGCTCCGGCTTTGGCCAGTGTCTTTGCCATCTCTCCTCCCAGTACCCCGCTTCCTCCTACAACAATTGCTACTTTACCATTTAGTGAGAAAAGATTGTTGATATAATCCATGTATTATTTGACTCCTAATAGTTATTATAAATGAGCAATTTCAAAAGTCTTTACCGGTTAAGCTACGCCAATGTACAAAACTGAAACAGTAATTAAAAGTGTTTAGACGCCCCTAAAGATCATTTAAAAGTTTCTTCATAAAAGGTTTCATCCGTGGGACGACCACCCTTTTCCGGCTCCCCGTCGGTCGAACCATACCCTGTTAAATAAGGTGGCACGATATCCGGTTTTCCTTGTCTGGCCGCTTCCAGCATAAGCAATACTACCGGCTCAGGACGGTCAAATTTTGCATACTTGTGGTTAGCTGTATCCATGAAAAAGCCGTGATGAAATTTAACCGATAGAATGTTATCCCCTATGCGCTCTGCCAACTCCAAAAATGATGGTTCGTCTAATGACTTATGCAATTCCAGGACAGCCGCTAATAAAGTAGCATTAGAAACCTCCGTCCCCATATTCAAATCGGGTTGTTCCCCATATTCCACACCGGGATCCCCTAATCCTTCGTTGATAAACATATGACGTACTTTTTGCCATAAAGCGGAATTGCCTCCACTAAGCCGAACCGCTTTGGCAGCGGCTAATATAACGGGCCCAGTTGGTTCAAAAGCCCTGAAGGGCGTACCCTTTTTTCCGTAATATCCTGTCCGGGGCATTAGCTTTCCCGTCAAATCGGTGCCATCTGCCCACATGGGTTTAAAATGATTTTCCTCCGGAACATATGCTTGTTGCGTGTAAGCGATCAATCCCTCCAAGCTGTGATTCAAAAGGTAATCGCCGGCTTCAGTGCCTTCCAGCTTTTCGGCAAGATACAACAGCATAACAGGACTTCGGCCATACAGTGTTTCCATGCGTCCGCCCCAAAGCACATTGCCTTCCAGAGCTACATCGCCGTAAACTTCCCCAAACTGATTGGCGGCCCGGTCTCCGTATCTTGAAAAAGTGAGTTCTCCGGTTAGCGGACCTTCAGCTGGAGGCATTTCATGTCTCTTAGGTTGACTGTACTGATACACTCCAAGTCCGGTATTGGGATGTCTGGCCTGCACGTATTGTTTATATAGCCTTATCCCCCAGGTCTTCGCTTTGTCTTCTCCTCCCAGCAAATACAAACTAAGTGCAGATTGGATCATATCCGTTCCGGCATTAATAAAAGTAAGTCCTTCTCCTTCAAAAAATGGTTTGGGGTGATGAAATTTATGCTCCCACAGCGGCCCCATCTCCAGGTCATATTCCCCATGGCGATTCAAATCCAGTTTCTCCCATTCCAGGATATGTGCATTCCACATGGCGTGCAGCATTTTCCGGGTAGCTGCCGAGTCTACTTCCCACATGAATTCATAAAATGGGTAATTATTCTTCAATTCATGAGGTCGTCCCTTGAATTGGTTCTCCATGGTTTCCAGGTCCACAAATTGATGTCCACCCCAGTACAGTAGTCCCGTTTCATCCGAGTGATTGGCAAACATCTCTTTCACCGCAGCTTCCCCGGCTTTGCGATATGCTTTGTCCCCCGTTAGTTCACTTAATCCCACCAAAGTCCTCATGAGGTTTTGCTGACTGCCAAAATTGGAAATGATCCAGCTTTGATCATCATATCCCCACCGGACCGGTTCCCGGGTTCTGACATTGATCCCATCTACAAAAAGGGAAGAATGAACGTCTCCATAGGTATCTTTGCCCTGAGTTAAAACATTGTCAGCAAAGGTTTTTACGGCATCCAGATAGGGCGAGCTTTTCGTGGAAGCCTGGGCCTTCACATCAAAAGAAATAAACATAAGTAATAGAGCTAAGCTAAAAACTCTTCCCCAACTTCCCGTTTGGGATATGAATATCCCAACATTTGAATTAGAAAAAAGGTTATCAATAGGCTGCATAATTCACTCCATATTAAGTGATGCATCTTGGTAGCGCTGCACCCGTTTTTATTCCAGACTCCAACTATTTTAGTCAGGCACACTTTGTTGCAAAAGCGCTTTTAAATATATATAATTAACCGGTAACTTTAAAATGATAAAGCAGCAAATTTTGCTTTCAAAAGTCACTGAAATTCTACCTCATTTTTTACGTTATCTGCTGAATCAATTAAATCGCTTTAAATCCTAACCATCTCAACATGACCTCCTTTTCACACTCACAACCGGCCACAAAAGTCCCGGCTATTGTTCTTTCTTTTATGCTGGCTTTATTTGCTATTACAATAAACACCCAGGCACAAGTTGCCGACAAAACCGAAGACATTGCCCCCATCAATGCACCATTCGAGATGGAGCAGTTGGATCGGTCATCCATTCCTGATCGTACTTATGATATTAGGGATTTCGGAGCGGTTCCCATGTCGGAAGATGAAGACTTTAAAAACACCGGTGCCTTTCATAGGGCCATCGAAACGGCTGCGGCCGATGGAGGCGGACGCATCCTGGTGCCCAAAGGGAAATGGTTCACCGGGCCCATCCATCTTAAAAGCAACCTGAACCTGCACCTGGCCGATGGCGCTGAAATTGTATTTAGTGAAGACAAGCAGGATTATCTGCCGGTGGTTCGCCAGCGTCATGAGGGCGTGGAAGCTTACAACTATTCGCCCATGATTTATGCCTACAAGGTGAATAATGTATCCATCACCGGAAAAGGTGTGTTGAATGCGCAGGGTGATCACTGGTGGGAATGGTTTGAAGAACATGGAGCGCCACCAAGAGCTTCAGCTACCAAAGTACCTCTCTCCCGCCGCGACTGGGGCAAAGGCGCCGGTCATGAAGGGATGCGTCCGAGTTTTGTGGTGTTCTGGAAATCAGAGGATATCCTGATTGAGGATATCACCCTGAACGATAGCCCCATGTGGAATCTGCATATGATTTACAGCAAGCGAATCATCATCCGCGGGGTTACCATAAACAGCCTACAAGCACCCAATGGGGATGGTGTGGTGCTTGATTCTTCCAGTGAGGTGCTGGTGGAATACAACCATTTTGAAACCGGGGATGATGCCGTGGTGCTTAAATCCGGCCTGAATGAAGAAGCCCTGGAGATCAACATCCCCACGGAGAATGTGGTGGTTCGCAATTTCGAAGCCCGTAAAGTACGCACCGGCAGTGGCGGTGTCGTGTTCGGAAGCGAGACCTCCGGCGGGATCCGAAATGTGTATGTACATAATGCGCTGTTTGACGGCAGTGACCGCGGCATCCGTTTTAAAACCGAACGGGGTCGTGGTAACGTGGTTGAAAACATTTATATCCATGATGTGATAATGCGCAATATCACCTACCAGGCAATCAATTTTAATACCTTCTACACGGGCCCCGAAGCCACCGGACCTTCGCCCCTGCTCCGAAACATCAGCATCAAAGATGTAGAGATTGACGGCGTTCCGATAGCCATTGAACTGGTTGGCCTGCCTGAGAAATGGATTGAAAACATCACCCTGGAAAATATCACCGTTAAGAACTCTGAGCAGGGCGCCCGCATCACACGTGTAAAAAACATGACCATGAAGAATGTAGAAATTCATTCCGAACAGCGCGCTATGATCGTGGAGGATGCGTATGAGCTGTTCCTTGACAGTGTAACACTTGAGGATCAGGTAGATGAGAAACCTCTGCTGTTCACTGGGCGACACACCGGGGCTATCTTCACCGATGATTTCCCGCTGGATCAAATGGAATTTTCAGATGGGCTTACTGAAGAAATTGTAATGGAAGCACCGGCTGAACAAGCCTGGTAACAATCATCATCTTTATGATGTGGGTTAAGTAGAAGCCCCTGGCATCAGCCGGGGGCTTTTTTAATTGTGAATAATGAATATTCAATATCGAATAACGAATTTTATGCTAGTATCAATACTCGTTGCGTATTCTAAGAGTTAGTCAATAGTGCAGTTTGTTCAATGTTGGATATAAAAATAAAATGTTTCAGTTGGTTGATCTTTGCTTTCATCTCCATTGTCTACTATGACAGTAAATCTAACTCTTACATTTTCACCGGGACTACCAGCATAAGGTTCAGCTTGCCATTTCACTTTTGGGCCATTTACTTTTCCATTCACTGGTATTAGATCTTCTTCGGGTATTGAAATCCAATTAAATTTAAAGCTGGGATCCAGACTATCTTCAATAACACAATGAAACAATACGGTATCGCCTACTACAACAGTATCAGGAGTAACGTTAACCTCTAAAATTTCTGTTTGGTAATCATAAGTAGGTTCCGGGTCCGGTACCCCACAAGATTCAAACATTACTATTAGGCAAATCAATAATATTGAGATACATAAATTTCTCATAGCTAGAGTTATTCCGTCAGAAACCGATCATTGGCCATATCCGGTGGTACGGTTGTCACACTTTGGGCAAATAATGTACCCGTTGCTATTATAAATGTAATTATTAATTGTACTCCGAATTTTATCTTCATTGTTCTTTTACATTAACGTTAAAGGTTGTTTCGTTTTCTAAGCATCCAGATCCTGCTCTTAATTCTGCGATTGCCTCTCCTACTGATTCTCCTATTATTATAAAAAGAGTATAATCCCCTCTATCATTAGGATTAGCCAAGCGATTCAAGTCTATATTTCTCAATCCCGATATTACGTCAAATGAGTAGGAGACCCTTCCTTTGGAACTCACAAACACTGGTGGATCGGTTAAGTCAATAAACAAGGTATCCCCCACGGCCACCGTGGTATCGGGAATGGGGTTTTCCAGGGTGAGTGAGCCTTTGCAGGGGCCGGATTGGCTGCAATTTTGTAGCAGTAATACAACCGGGGCAAGCAGCAGGAATAGTATTAGCGGTGTTCGTTTCATGTTTAGTTCCTCTCTTTTAATTGTCTGGCCGGAATTCAGAGTGATTTATCACAAAAATTCTGCATTCAATATGGAATGTTCCCCGAATATCTCGAAACAGGCTAATGTTCGATATTTTTCCTCTCGTTGCCTTGCTCCGCTGCACCATACTTCCGAGTAATTCGGCAAGGTTCTGCCTCCTATAATAGCAAATCTGACGGAGTCTAACAGGGGCAGCAATCCAAAAATAGTCGGGCAAGCTGCCCGACCTACGTGCTTATTCGCTGGGTTTGTCCGGAGCTTTTAGCGCCATGTTGTGGAAGAAGCCCGCATCAATTTGGTAGAAGCCCGTGCCTTCCGGTACTTCGGCTATCTGACCGGCATCATTACGTTCCCAGCCCCAGGCTACGATGCTTCCATCCTCTCTGATGGCCAGGCTGTGGGTGTAGCCGGCCGAAATGGCTTTGAAACCGGTGCCTTCGGGCGTATCGCTTATCTCATTTTGAAGATCCCAACCCCATGCAGCAATGCTGCCATCCTCACGCAGGGCCAAACTGTGACGGGCCCCGGCGGCAATAGCTATATAACCAGAATCCTGTGGGGTATCATTCACCGAACCCAGCATATCATCTCCCCATGCTACGATACTGCCGTCTTCGCGGAGCGCAAGGTTATGATTTGCTCCCGCCGAAATGGCTATAAAATCATTTCCTTCCGGCGTATCACTCACCAAACCGTTCAAGTCCCAGCCCCAGGCAGTGATACTTCCATCCTGATGCAGAGCCAGGCTATGAGTACCCGCTGCCGAGATTTCTACAAAGCCGTCTGTTCTGGGGATCATTCCCTCGGCAAACTCATCCTCAATCATATAATCCCATCCCCAATACGCAATAGTGCCGTCGTTTCTTAAGGCAATATTATGCTCGTTTCCGGCATCTACTGCAATGAAGTCATCACCCTCGGGAACATCCCTTACCTGTCCGTCTCCATCGGTTCCCCAGGCCGCTATAGTGCCATCCGCCCGAAGTGCGATACTGTGGCGATATCCGGCCGAAATATCCACAAAATCTTGTCCTGAAGGTGTATCAGAAACTTGTCTTCGGCTATCATCACCCCAGGAAACAATGCGACCCTCTTGCAGGCCGTGCTGGTTTGTATTTTGCATCAAAAGATAGACTCCTGCCCCGGCAATGATCACTGCCATACCAACTACCAAATATTTAAAACGCATAGTTTTATCTGATTATAGTGTAATGGTTTCGAATTTTGATTCCCTTATTTAGCCTGAGTACGAGATAAAAAGTTCTGTTAAAATAATCCAAGTAGTCATTTCGCGGCAACGGTGCGAAATCTAATAGCTTTTCAGTATCAAGCTCTCACTTTCTGACAACAATTAGATCCCTGCCTGCGCAGGGATGACCTTAAATCTATTGTTCGTTAGGTTTACAATTACTCTTATCTCGAAGTCAGGTTAAAATACCATTCAGGTTTATGAAAAAGAAAACCCATACAGTGTTTCACGCTGTATGGGTTATTTATGGTGGATTGTGTTAAAAAATGATCAATCTATTCTGAAGAAATAGTGGTACATACATACCCTATTGCTTACTTAATCAGCATCATTTGCTGTACGCTTACACGATCACCCGCTTCCAGGCGGTACATGTAGCTGCCACTGGCAAGCGAAGATGCATCAAACTGAACTTCATGCAAACCAGCAGTTTGACGTGTATTTACCAGGGTGCCTACCTTTTGTCCCAGCATGTTATAGACCGTCAGCGTAACATTCGTCGCTTCCGGAATTTCGTACTTAATGGTAGTACTTGGGTTGAAAGGGTTCGGGTAATTTTGCTGCAGGCGGAAACGGTTTGGATTATCCGTAAGCTCGTTGGATACATCTGCGCAGGAAACGTTGGTCCGGCTCACATTGTAATAAGCAATCGGATAGCTTTCTGCGGCATAATCGGGAATACCGGCAATCCATTCTTCAAAAGAAGCATCGTCAGGCTCACAGAGATCCGTTCCGTCATATTCCAGCACGCGCATGAAATCCGCATCCGTGAAGGCCAGGGGAATCTCTCCCGTCAGCTCAGGGTTACCGGAAAGCTGTAATGCACTCAGCAAGCTAAGTTCGTTGGTTGCACGCCCGGCATTGGCCAGTTCAGCAGGTATGCTTCTTGATAGATTGTTGTTGGACAGATTCAAGGAATCCAATAATAACGCGTTACCAAGAGAAGCAGGAATACCTCCTGTAAGGTTATTGTCGTTCAGTGCCAGTACATTCAGGTTAACAGCTATATCGCCTTCACCAAAGAAGCTTGGGATTTCACCTTCAAGACCAAGTCCGGCCAGACCGAGGTAAGACAAGTTATCCATGTCGGCTAACCAGGTAGGAATTTCATCCAGTTCTATACCTGTACGGGAAAGCTCCAGGGTACTCCAGTTTTTAGTCTGGAACCAGGTAGGCAGGCTGCCGGTCAGCTCGGGATTATCGCTAAGGTCGAGTACTTCAAGTGGCAGGTTAAGCAGGTTGTTGTCTCCGATATCTCCTGTAACTCCAACATTTTCAAGCTGTAGAATTTCAATACTACCGATGCTTCCGCCAATCCAGGCTGGAATTTCACCTACTGTCATGTTCTCGTTGTCAATAAGGGTGATTTCCTGAAGACTATTTACTACAGAAAATGCAGCGGGGATACCGCCTTCAATGTCCAGGTTCTCCAGGTGGAGAGATACGAGATCAGCATTAGCCCAGGAAGCCGGGATCTCTCCGGTCACTTCAAGATTTTCAAAATGCACATCTTCGAGATTGGCAACTTCGCCTACCCACTCTGGCAGTGGACCAGTCCAGCCGCCACCGTAAAAGTTGATGCGGCGTAAACTGGGCATAAATGACATGTTGGGAATATCAGCGGTTGTTTCTCCTTCACCAATGGTGTCGCCGGGACCTCCGATTGTGAACTGCTCAAGAGCTTCCATCTGGGCAATTTCTTGTGGCAGCGAACCGGTGCGGTTGGTGTTCTGGATTTGGAAGCGAATCAGAGTTTCTCCCCATGCTTCAAAAATCCACTGCGGGATAGGACCTGGCTCTAAATCGTTATTCGCTATACGGTAGTATTCCATACCTTCCAGCTGTGACCAGTCAGGAATAGGGCCTGTAAGCTGATTGTTGTGGAAATACACCCGGTTTAGCGTAGTAAGATCTTCGTGTACCTGTGGGATAGAACCGGTAAAACGGTTGTCATCTACATAAAAACGGGTAAGTGATGGCCACGTGCCGTTGCCGCCCAGCGTTTCAGGAAGCGGACCTGAGAAATAGTTTTGGCGGATACGGAACTGATCCATAGCGGGCATCGAACCAAAAGCGTTCCAGTCTACCTCTCCAGTAAACAGGTTGGTGCGAACCAGCAGATATAACAACCGGTCAAGGTTCGCAATTTCGGGAGGAAGGTTTCCGCTGTGAAGATTCACATCAGCCTTAAAGTCTTCCAGGAACTCCATGTTTTCAATTTCTGGAGGGATAGGGCCTGGCACGGTCATATTGTTGCGCGGCATATCAATAACGGTTACGCGCCAGTCGGCAGGCTCATCATCTCCGGCTACGTTCTCTACTTCTTCAATCCCAACCCAGGTAAACACAGGATCACTGGTAAGCCATCCATCATTGTTATTCCACTGGTCACCATTGGTAGAATGGTAATAAGCTACCAGCGCCAAAGAGTCGGCCTCGTTGATGGCATAACCTTCACCCGGCGAATCCTGAGCCATTGCGGTAAATGTACCAGCTACTAAGGTTGCTACCAGTACTGAAAACGTTGTTATCCATTGCACCGGTTTCGACAAGGGGCTTGATTTCCTCCCCGGCGAACCGTCCAAATATTGTTTTATCGTATCGTGTCTAAACATATGTTGATCCTGTTATGGGTTATCATTCTACTTATGATTTCATGCTAAATTATTGTCAAAAGGACTTTGGATAGGATCACAAATCCATCCACTCATAAAAAAATTACAGCCGGTAACGCAGCCCCAGCGTTATCTCCCTTCCGTCTAATTCTGTGGTATATGGGTAATAGTCGGCGTCGTAGTAATAATTAAATTCTTTGTTATTCAGGATGTTAGACGCATCAAACCAAATCTGGAAACTTGAATTAATCCAGTAGCGAACCGTCAGAGATAAATCCTGCGCTGCATCATTGTATTGATCCAAATACACTTCTTCCGGTTGTGGCAATGCAATAGCCGTCTGTTCCCCGGCATAAGAAGACAGTGCGTTTGCAGCCCACTGGTAAGAAACCTGGGCAAAGAAATCGCCTTCACTGTATTCCAAACCGGCATTGATAACATGCGGACGCTGTCCCTCAAGTGGAGTCACATATTTATATTCCGGATCTACCTTCATGCCCAGCAGTTCTTTGAATTCAGCCAACCCATGAGTTGACTGTTCTTCTTGTCGGCCTACATCTGCTATAGACTGGGCATAAGAATAATTTGAGTAGGTAGCCAGGTTACCAAGACGGCCGGGTAAAAATTCCAGCTTTTGCTGCCAGCTGATTTCAGCTCCATATACTTTAGCTTCCTCGCCATTCTTAAATCCGTCTACGGTCCAACGACCGGTAAGGCCTTCCTCATTATCCCCGGTATAATCCACGATCTCTGTTGAAGAGAACACAAAGTCTTTCATGTCTTTGTAAAAAAGCCCCACGGTAAACTGCCCTACATTCATGAAGTAGTGCTCAAAAAGGATGTCAAAGTTATTGGAAAGCATCGGGTCCAAGTCCGGGTTTCCGCGCTGTATGGTTCGGGTTGAATAGTTACGCTGGATGTAAGGATTCAACTGACTAAAACTTGGCCGACCAATCGACCGCGAGTAGGCGAAACGGACATTGGTTAAATCACCCAGGCTAAACACTGTTTGCAGATTGGGGAAAAAGTTGGTGTAGCTGTTGGAATTACTTATATCACTGGCTCCCCGGAAAATACCAGACTGGCTGATTTCACTTTCACGGCCTTCATATTTATTGAAGGTGTGCTCAACCCGCAATCCGCCTAATACCGTAAACCATTCCACTTCAAAATTACCCATTACGTAAGCGGCATAGGTATTTTCGTTGGCAAAATAATCGGAAGTTTCGGTACTCAGGGCCCACTCCTCCAGGTCGGTTTGGAATCGTGGTGTTTGTGTGATGTAAAAATCACGAGCCTTTTCCAGGTCAATCAGCCATGGAATCTGGTAAGTAGATCCTGCACGGTTAAATATCTGCCAGGAGCCATTTTCAATCTGCTGGAACTTGGATACATCCAGGTTTGAACTGTATTCCCGAAGTAAACGCTCGCCAATTCCCCGCTTGTACGTGAGGGATGAACTGGAGCCAAATTTGAACTCACCCCAACGGTGAGGGACTTCAAAATCGATGGAAGCTTCAAAATCATTATCCACATTGCTGTTGATGCGATGATCCATATCCTGAAAAACCATTTGACTGGGCTCAGGATAACTGGGATTTCGGCTCCAGGGAGCGATCTCTACTGAAGGATTCCACCGGTCTTCCAAATCAAAAATAAACTCCTGCCGCGAACGGGTTTCGAAGCTCATTCGGTACTGGTCGTCGTTAAAGCGGCCGTGCCCCCAACCCAGTTTGTATTCAATATCCATATTATCTAAACGATGACGGCCACCCGCTTGCACCGTGTACTGATGGATGGTGGCTTCGTCCATCCGCGGAGAATAGCTCATGGTGCCCTGGTTTTCGGCATCGGGTCCGCCTCCTCCATCCGGGAAACCGGTGTAGAATGGATTTTCGATATAGTTCTCCAATCGTGGGTTGTAGCTTAGCGCATATTGATAACGGGTACGGTTCTGAACGTTGAACATCCCCTGTACATGGTAGGTTGAAACTTCACTAGGCTGAAAGGTGAACTGCAGCCCCGTTCCTATACGCTGTGGAACGCTGAAATTTAATTCAGTTCCTAAATTTGCCAGACGATCCATCGGGCCATATCCCTCAAAAGATTTCTGCCCGCCCCACTCTGTGCGTAGCACTTCATTGGCAGAAGGATCTCGCTGATAACTGAAATTCAACCCAAAAGAATAAGTGTCACTGGGAGAGTCGCCATAACTGATAGATGCTCTTCGGTTGGTTCCCATGTGCCGTACGTAACGGTCTTGCAGTCCGCCTCCAAGGCGAATATTCAGATCGCGTTCGCCACCTACCGGCCGACGGGTATTGATGTTAATCACACCGGCGAGAGCATCGGCATCCATATCCGGGGTGATTACTTTGATCACTTCAAGATCCTGAACCATGTCGGAAGAAATAGTGCTTAAATCTACGCTACGGTTGCCTCCGGTGGCTCCCATTCGCTGGCCGTCCATGGTTACATTGGCTGAGCCGGCTCCAACACCACGAATATTGGTGCCGCCGTGTCCCATGCCAGAAATGCGGGAAAGGGCATCGGTTACGGTGTTATCGGCAAAGGACTCAATCTGTTCGGAAGAGATTACATTCTTTATGTTTACCGATTTACGCTGCTCGCTAAGGGCCCGAGCCTGACCACGCTGCTGGGCGGTAATCTGAATTTCTTCTCCCTGAACCGTGGTAGCCGACATCTCCATATTCTGTGTCAGGGTTTGACCGGCTTCAACTGTAATCTGAACGTCTTTAGATTCAAAACCAAGATACCGGAAAATCAGCGTGTATTCTTCGGGAGAAACATTTCGGATTACATACCGGCCATCAATATCTGTTGACGCACCTTTGCTCGTTCCCTGCAGAATTACGTTGGCTCCAATCAGGGCCTCGCCGGTTTCTGCCTCTTTAACTTCTCCACGGATGGTCCCGTTTTGGGCAAACACACTGGCAGTGCAAAGCATCATCACGAATAAAACCGCTCCAACAAACTGTATGCTAAAGAATGAACGGCCTATTAATCTCAAAGCGCTTCCAAAATCTTTGGTAAAAATACTACCAGATCTCTGCAATGTGCTGTCTTTTTTTAACATATTATCCAACAACTTAACCGGTTAAACTAACAACTGTAATTAACAATTTATTCACTAAAGAATCAAAAATATTTGGCCTGAAATCAGACTCCAGCTCTTCTCAGGCTAAATTTGAGGGAGCCGGATTTGCTGACTTATTTTATCAAGGTCATTTTGCGGGTCAGATTAAATACCGCCTCTCCTGAACCATTGGAAGCGGTCGCATTTAAGCGATAAATATATACGCCCGATGACAAGTTACTGGCATCAAAAGCGACTGAATGTAAACCCGCCTGCTGGTTTCTCTGTACCAGGTCGGCAACTTTACGCCCGGTGAGATCATACACCGCCAAATCAACCCGTGCACTCTGTGGCAGGGCATATTCAATGTTTGTAGTGGGGTTGAAAGGATTAGGATAGTTTTGCTGAAGCGCAAACGCTGAAGGCAAACCCGTAACCGGATCAGTGGATACCGTCATTTCAGTTTCAAAGAAGGCATAATTGGTCCACAAGCCTTCGCCGGAATCATTGAGACCTCGAACTCTCCAGAAGTAGGTAGACTTACCAGACAGACTGCTATCCTCTGGAAAACTGTAAGTAGTCGTTTCTACGGTATCTTCAAAAATAATGGTTCCAAAATCACCCGCTCCGTCTCTGATCTGCAGCTGATATTCCTTAGCAAAGCTTGCGCTCTCCCAACTGAAGTCGGGCTGTATAGAAATGCCTGTTTCACCGACAGGACTTAACAGCGATAATGTACCTGGTGCCGGGCTGAATTCAGACTGGGCCTGAATGGTGTGAATGTAGTTCTCCAGGTTTGAATAACCATTCTCGGTAATTTGGCGAGAATCATTCGGGTTGGATGGATCTAAATCATTTTCAGTTTCCCATTCATCTGGAATTCCATCCTGGTCACTATCTTCAGGAGCCGGGGCACTCAGTAATTCCGGCCAACCGCCTACATCTTCCTGGCTGTCTATGATCCCGGTTCCAGCACCGTACACGCCTCCGTAAGTAGCTGTACCAGTGCGTGTTTCCATGACAACACGGGCGTCTACGGTATCGCGTCGGGGCAAAATAGCTCCGGCATAGGCCAGTACGTTTTCAAAGGCCTCTTCCGCTGTTTCAAATGATTCCAGTTCCGGAGCTTCAAATGGTTCACGTACCCTTAAATCATCTTCAAAGCTTGAAGGTACCCCTTGTATACCACCATCCCAGTTATTCGCGGTTACATCAGGATATCCATCTACGTAATTATCTTCAATATACCATTTACCAAAGGGACCATACCCTCCGTCCAAAATCCGGTGTTCTTTGCTGCCGTCATCCGTGGCCGGACCTGACTTGTAGTAATTAGCTACCATATTGTAATTACCTTCTTCTCCGCCATAAGAACTGTTTCCACCCCAATTGTAGATTACGTTGTTGCGGAAGTCGGCCAGTTCGGTTTCTGGACTGGTCGTATATCTGGCCCCGTTAAAACGTGGGTTTCGGCTGGTGTGATGTGCCAATAAATTATGGTGAAAAGTAGCGCCGGCTCCGCCCCAAATACCGCCGTAGCCATGAGTGCCTTTGCCATGCTGGGAATCATACATACTTTCACTTAGAATACTCCACTGCAGCGTAAAGTTTTCGTTGTCGTAAAAACTGCCTGTCTCATCTACCGACCAACTCATAGACACATGATCAATCATAATGTCTGAGTTTTGACGCCCCCACAATGCATCCAGACCATCTGCATCTTGCGTACTGATATCTCCGGGACGAAACCGCACGTATTGAATAATTACATTATCGGCATCAATCACCGTAGAACGGCCGCTTAAGGCGATACCATCTCCGGGAGCTGTCTGTCCAAAAATGGAAATATTATCGTTGTCTATTTTCAAATCGGTACGTAATTCAATGGTGCCGGATAGTGCAAATACAATCGTCCGCGCGCCTTCCATTTCCACTCCATGGCGTAAACTGCCGGGACCAGAATCATCCAGATTGGTTACGATATATACCTCTCCACCACGTCCGCCAGATGTATACTTACCAAAACCTTCAGCTCCGGGAAAAGCCAGCTGTTGAGCCGAGCTTTCACCCACCATAAACACCGATAGCAACACTGCAAAACCAAGCATTGCCAGCTTGCGAGCTCTCTTGAATATTTGCCTATGTGAAATAATAGAAAACTGCTTCATGTAAAGACCTTCAAATAATAATTAAGAATGAATGTGAGTAAAAAATAAAATGATACGAATGCTTATAGATTCACTTGTATACCAATATTGAATTCAACACCGGTTCTGTTATAAATACTTGTCGGATAGGCGCTACGGTTATTGATGTACGCCTCTTGCTCATTAGCCAGTAACTGATACATGTTGGCCCACAGCTGAAACTGATCGGACACATGATAGCGTACGGTAGCAGTAAGTTGTTCATAACCATCTTCGTATCGATCCAGGTAAACCGAACTCATGCTGAGTCTTGGGGCTGCTTCCTGCTCGTTGCCACGAGCCGATAAAAATTCATCACTCCAATGATAACCGAGCTGTGCAGATAGCTTCTCTCCCTGATAATTCAGCGCCACATTAACTACATGGGGACTTTGACCCAGTAAGGCTGTTTCATCACCCCGCTCGGTCTCAAAATCAGATTGTGACCAGGTGTAATTGGCATACACACCCAAATTGCTGAGCGCACCAGGCAGAAACACGAAGCCTTGCTGAAGCGCAACCTCAGCTCCGTACAATGTGGCTGACCGATCACTGTTTACGTAGGTGCGGTAATTGGTTGTAATTTCTGTAACATCTTCTTCAAAGTAATCGGAAAAATTCGGGTATTCTCCTTCCTGAATAACCATCGAGCTTTGCTGGTGCATCACAAAATTAGACAGATTTTTGTAGAACCCACCAATGGATAAAAGCCCACCTTCAAAAATTTCGAGATCAGCATAAAGATCTACATTGTCTGAAACGATGGGTTCCAAACGGCTATTGCCCTGGAAAATGGTGGTATCCCCAGGGGTGCTAAGCTCAAATGGGGCCGCAAGGTTGTAATCGGGACGCTGAAGACTGCGGGAGTAGGAAGCACGAAGGTTAGCTTTTTCAGTCAGCCCTACATCCAGCTTGGCAAATGGAATTATATTTGAATAGGAGGAATGGCTACTTGTATCCGAAGCTTCCTCAAACTGATCAAAACGATTGTAGGCCACCTTTCGCCCCTCGTAGTCAATAGCTGTATGCTCCGCCCGGGCGCCGGCAGTCAGTGATGCTTTGCCGAATTCAAATACACCCATTGCATATCCGGAGTAGATATTCTCGCTGGCAAAGTAGTTGAATATTTCTGAGTCCCGGTAATAGGCAGGAGCATCCAGGCGCATGTTGGGGATACTGGAATTAAAAAAGGCCAAAGCTTCTTCCATATCAATCACCCGTCCCAGACGATAGCGATTTCCAAATAGCGATTCCCCCCCGGCATCACTGGATTCAAATCCACTGAGATCTACAAATCCCTGGTAGGTGTAATGGTATTCACTAAAAGCACCTTGCTCGTTGGCATCTTTGTCACTGAACCTTGTACTGCCTCCGAACTTCATAGTACCCAGCCTTACCGGGAAACTCACATTTATGTTGGCTGTGATATTTTCATCGATGTGATCATCCACGATGTATTCCATCTCCCGCAAATTCATGTCTTCCGGCAAGGGCATCTCCTCATCTTCAGCAAGCTCTATCATCGGACGCTTTCTGTTGTTGGTGATGGTTTGGTATTGCACGCCGGTAGCCTGAAACGGAAACAGGTTTTCATCCCGGGTGATACTGCTTCTCGACCAACCGGCATCATAGTCTACATTAAAAGCAGATAACTGGTGTTCACCGCCCACCTGAAAGGTATATTGGGTGATATCCCGGTGTTCAATAGTCATGTGATGATTGAAGCTACCCTGAGAACCGGTCAAGGTTTGATTTTCCCAGCTTTCATTTGCTATCCATAGGTTTTGATGATGAGCCTGTTCCCGATTGTCCACGTTTACCAATCCGCGAACAAAAAAGTTTGATTGCTCAGAATGATCAAAATCCAGATGGAAACTCCCGCCAAAACGGTTGCTTCCTTTGATATTTAATCCTGTTCCAAATCGCTCCAGCACATTCACTGGCCCGATCTCAAACTCCTGAACGCCATAGCCCAATTCCAATGATTCCCACGCTTGCTGTTGCCGCTGATAGCTTAGGGCCACGCTCATATCAAGCTTGTCTGCCACCGGACCTGAAAATTGTACCCAAGAACGTCCTGTAGCTCCAAGCCGATCGCTGTATTCGGGATTTAGTCCGGCACCCAGGGCGCCTTTAAATTCTATTTCTTCTTTATTGGGTTGATAAGTCACCAGATTGATGGCGCCGGCCAAACCATCCGCGGCCATATCCGGGCTGAGCACTTTTATAATTTCAATACGATCGATCAAATCTACCGAGATAGCACTCAGATCTGTTTGGCGATCACCTAGGCCAGTATTGCCTAATCTCTGGCCGTTGATGGTCACATAAAATGCATCCTGCCCAGCCCCGCGTAAATTAATGGTGCCATCACGGTTTACCTGTACCCCCGGCAACCGCATCAGTGCTTCCTGTACCGAGAAATCTCCAAATTGCTTAATCTGTTCCGCCGTTAACGTGTTAGCTGGAGAGCTATGCTGCTGAGCAACAACAGCTGTTGAAAATATAGCCACTGCCATAAACATCAGCGCTGAAAGCCGCATAAAATGATTTCGTGCTTTTATATTATTTGAAAGTAGATCTTTCATCTCGCCTGTACATTTTGAAGTTCTTTTTACCAACATACTGATCCAGTGACTCCGAATAGTTTTCTGTTTATAAATCAAACCGCACTCCTACTCTAATCTCGAGCCCGCTGCGCATGTAAATGCTGTTTGTATAATATTGCTGGCTGTTCTGGTAGGCTTCCTGATCAAACCCAAGAATATTCTGTACGTTTGCCCAGGCCCGGAACCGGTCGGATAGCTGATATTCTGCCGTAACCGATAAATCCTGGTAGCCCTCTTCATAACGATCCATATATACTGGGGCTGAGGAGATGGAAGGGGCAAGTTCTTGCTCTTCATCAATGTTAGCCAAAATTTCATCGGTCCAGTGGTAGGCAACCCGTGCAGAGAAACGCTGCAAGGTATAACCCATGGCTGCATTTACCACATGGGGACTTTGGCCGGGAAAAGCCAGTTCTCCACGATCGGTATCATAATCGGATTGCGACCATGTGTAGTTGCCATACACATCAAAATTCCGCAGTAAACCTGGCAGAAAACTGAGCTGCTGCGCTAACTCTACTTCCAACCCATACACGGTGGCTGTGTTGCTGCTGTTTGCATATTCTCTGAGTAAAAAGCCATCACCCTGTACCTGTTCACGCAACACGGTGAAATCAGACAACTCCTTATAAAAACCTCCAATGGAAATCATACCACTTGTTGCAATTTTCTGTTCTACCATCAGGTCAATATTATCGGCAGTCACAGGTTTTAAGCCGGGGTTGCCCCTGAATATGGTTGAATCCAGATTGTGGATTCGCTCGAATGGTACCAGCTGGTAATAGTCGGGTCGGTCAATAGACCTGGAGTAAGCGGCTCGTAACTGACTACCTTCGGTGATACTGAAAAGAAACTGGGCGTTGGGGAAAAGCCGGAATTGACTCTCTGACTCTTCTGCCTTTTGGCTAACCACAAAGTCGCCGTCTTCATCAAAAAGAACCTCGTTGCCGGTATAATCAGCCTGATCGTATTCAACCCGAAGACCGCCTTTAATGCCCAATTTTCCAAAGCTCAGATCGGTCATGGCATAGGCCGCATAGATTTGCTCACCCACTTCGTAATTTCGGATTTGTGATTGATATGCATTCAGGTTCTCATTCCCGGTAAACAGCGGACGCTGATCTTCCAGAAACGCCCGTGCATTGCCTGTGTTTACAAACCAGGGTATTTGATACTCCCCGTTAATAACATCCACATTGCGATTGGGCTCCCGCAACATGTTAAAGCTGATCATCCGAAGGGTTCGGTTATACTCAAAATCGTTCTCATCGTACTCGCCATCTTTAGTGGAAAGACGGGCACTGGCCCCGGTTTTAATGGAACCGGCATCAATTGGATACTCTAAATCTACACGGGCAGAAAATTCATTCTGGGTGTGATCTTCAATAACGCGGTTAAAATCCTGCCCAATCAAAAACTGTCGATCCACGGTTCCATCATCCAGTACCTGAGTTTCACGGTTGGTGATGGACAATTGCGGATATTTACGGTCTTGCCAGTCCAAAGAGTAATCAAGCCCTTCCAGCATAAAGGGAAACTCATAGCTTTGATTCTCCACATTGCTTTGGGTCCACCCGGCCTGGTAACTCAGGATCATATTATCCATATCATTTTCACCACCCAACTGAAATGCAAAAGTGGTTGTATTGATGTCCTGCATGGAGGCGGTATGCGTGAAAGCTCCTTCTTCTCCATTAGCAGAATCAGGGGAAGTCCATCCGTCGTTGGGCGCCCAGGTATCCCGGTGAGAAGTCAGGTCCCGGTCTTGTACATTCAGAAGTCCTTTAAAGTAATAGCTTGTCTGCTCAGTGGGATCAAAGTGAGCTTCAACGGTAGTAGCAAAACGGCCTCTTTCATTGGTTCTCAAAGAGGGTGATAAACTATTCACCACATCAATCGGCCCGTTTCCTATATCAGCTAATCCATATCCAATACCGAGCTCTTCTAGGCCACTCATTTCCTGCTGATAGCTGAGATTTATATTTACACCAAAAGCATCGGTGTATCGCTCAGAATAGTTCAGCCATCCCCGTGTACTTGGTCCGGTTCGACTGATATATTCGGGGTTAGCGCCGCCGCCTGCTATGGCATGTACTTCACGTCCTTCAGCAACCGGCTCTCTGCTATTTACATTGATAACTCCGGCTAAGGCATCTGCATCCATGGATGGATCCAGTACTTTTATAATTTCGATGGATTGAAATGCATCCGTAGAGAACGCACCCAGATCGTTATTCCGGGTACCTAAACCTGAATTAGCTACACGCTGTCCGTTAAACTCAAGGGCTAAATTCTGATAACCAATTCCTCTCATGTTAATTTGCTGATCCCGCGATACCTGCACACCGGGAACCCGCACCAATGCTTCTTTCAGGGAATAGTCTCCAAAAGCCCTAATTTGTGAAACATCTAATTTCTCCAGAAATCCGAGCCCAAATTCCCATTCTTCCGTTTGGATATACGTACTGTCTTTATCAATAAGCTGAGACTGGGCTTGAACAGGAACGGCCAGCCCAAAAAGAACCATCACAAAAGAGACCCGGAGAATCCAGGACCACTTGTGCGTGTCTGCCTGTCCGGCACCCTCTCTCGCCCGGGCTGCTTTTTCACCTGATTTATGTTGTGCTCTGTAGTTTTTCATGACATCCAATTACTTAATCTAAATCCGCTTTTAAGTAGTAATTCTTAATTTTTTAAGAAGCGCTTTCAGGCTGCAGACTAAAAAAAACAAAACCGTATCAGCGACTCCAACAACAAATACTTAACCGGTTAAACTGCAGTGTAAATAACGCTTATTGTTAGAAGAAATCAACATAAATTTACCCGGTTTTTCAGCTTTTATAAATCACGGCTTTGGCTCGGTTTAACCGTAACCAGAATGGGTTCTCTATTGAGCGAAAGGACTCAAATGCTTGTCAAAGTGCTTCTCCAGGTTCTGATAGTGCAAGTCTTCGTTCTCTTCCAGGGCTTTCATCAGCCGCTGTTTGAAGTCTTTGGACTCCTCAAAATCCCCCGAAAGTACCGAACCATACGCCACATGCAAAACCTGACGGGCATGATTATCATCGAGGTACTTGGTAAGTTCCCCTTCTGATACCTTCATAGGGTCTTCTACCTTATCCAGCTCCGCAGAAATGTGGTAGGTTTTCTTGTCTTCGTTGAACCGCTTTAGTGAAAAGGCCATAATTTCCCGGAAAAAGTCCGGTTCACATTCAGCGATGGTGCGCAGTGCTTCCAAATAGCTGGTACCGGCCGTTTTCACATGCACTGCACCGAGGTTCAGAGATCCAACCACTTCGTACACCGAAAATTTATCGCTTCCGGAGTGCACACTTAGTTTATAACCACCAAATTTATCAGCTATGGCAAGGTGTTCCACGTACTCAGTGCGGAACTGCTCCAGATCTCCCTTAAAGTCGATACCCTTTTCAAAATCACCACAAAAACGTGGAGCCAGGCTTACCAGCTCTACGCCTAACCGGCTGAGTTCGGAAGCCACCAGGTAATGTTCAAAAAGCGTGGTCGGTGCATCGGTTTCATCCACGGATAATTCCAGTTCTGCGGGGTGATCGGGATAAGTGGTATCCAGGTATTCGGCCATCATTCTGGTATGGGCAATTACACGGCCATATTTCACCATCCCTTGCAGGATTTCCTCTTCGGTAGGCTCAATTTTATATCCCGTCCGTAATTCTGCTTTCTCATTTTTTACACGCTCCAGGAAATCCTCCGGCTCGTCATCCAGATCGGCCCATGGCAATTTATCATAATCTTTTTCAAGCTCCTCCCTGCTCATATCTGTGACTTCATTCACTACATAATCGCTGGGGTCGATGGTAAACATGGTGTAGCCGGCTTTCACCATGCGATCTATGTTTTCCGTGGTTTTCAGATGATCGCCATCCGCACCGAAGCCCTCATGAAAGCCTTCCTGAAATACCGACCACGAAGCCGCGTCCATTACATCTGCCGGCGTCCGGTTGGTACGCTCCAATTCACGAATAGATTGTTGCGCCAATACCGGCTTAAACCCCGTTCCTTTTACGGCTCTCAGGTGAGCTGGCCCCGCATTTCCCAAGCGATCTCCAAAACCATAAGAATCGGTCTTACCAACCAACACGGCATTGGTAAAGTCGAATTTTGAGCGAAGCACTTCTGCATTTTTGTGGGAAAGGTAACACTTCAAAATTGTAGCAGAACCGGCATCCAGGGTTTCTCCTGAAAATTCAGTATCTGTATTCTTCCCATCCTCCGGAATCACTAATAAAAACTTGTCGATGCCTTTGCGGGCAATACATAAAAGATGGTTCCCGTCCTCATGAATAGAATCCTCATACAAACTAAAACCATCCAGTTTCTCTACTGTATCTTTAACTTTATCAATCACTGTCTGGTCTGTTACTTGTTGTTCAGTGCTCATCATTCAAGGATTTAATTAGTGAAATTATTAAGATCGTTTGTCATTCATTCATCGGGGGCATCCAGCCGTCAAACACATTCCCAATGGTGTATTTTTGGGCTTCTTCAAAACTTAGCTGGCGGCTCCAGTTCACGCGCATCATGGGTTGATATCCCGGGCCGGAATTCTCGTATTCAGCATAAAAAACTGTTTCTTCGGCTTCCGGTTTATCCCAGTTGTGCCAGCCGGTAGGTTGAACATGAGATCCCATCTCGCAACGCATAAACACCGTTTTGGCGTGATCTCTCCAGGGGCGACCCAGGTACACTTTATCAACGTTTTCCTCGGCCGTCAACCGACAGTTGTTAAACACAAAGCCATATTCCTGATTCTGATGGGTTGACGCCGCCGTGATGTAGGAATCTCTTTTGCTGTGAATCCGGCAATCTTCAAACCACGCCGTGGCCCCGCCAAAAATGAAATCCGTAGTACCTTCTATATAACAATCGTTGAAGTATTGGCGTTTGCCTTCGCCGGCCAGGTATACCGTATCCTGATTCCCCAGCAGCTTGCAGTTTTGGATGGATACGCGGTCGGCATCCAGGTGAAGGGCTACCGCTTGCCCAACTTCGCCGGCTGTATTTTCTATGGTGAGGTTTTTGGCGCGAAAATCATTGCCTTCCACCAGCAAGGTGTACGTATGAAAAGTGCTGTTTCGTCCACGGTCTATCTTATCAAAATAGTCATCCCAGGTAATGATGGTGGAATCCCTGCTTTCCCCTTCAAAAGTCAGGTAAGTATTCCAGGAATGCACTTTCACTTTCTCTTTATACACCCCGTTTTTTATGTAGATGGTGATGCGTTCGGGAGGAAAGGATTTACTGGCATCCACAGCGGCTTGTATGGAGGTAAAATCACCGCTGCCATCTTTTGCTACCGTATATTCGGTTTGTATTTGAGCTTGCAGGGGTGCCGGTAAAACAAACAAAATCATCACTAAAAAAATACTCGCACTTTGTCTGACCGCTCTAAGCCGGTCTGACGAATGATTTCTACCCCACTGCCCTAATCCATTCATCAGACGGGCTGTAGCCGTCGGATGAAGTTCTGGGTGTGTTGCATTATGTAATTTTCTTTTGCTCATTCTTAAACATTTACTATTTCGTACTTCGTCCGACCGATCCAAGCGGTCTGACGAATTAACTCTGACTCATTGCCCTAATTAATTCATTCATCGGACGGGCTTGGAGCCGTCAGATGAAGTACGGGGCTGTTATTCTTCCTCCGGCTCTACAATGTAAGTCGCCAGTTCGTGATCCAACTCCTTCAATCCTTCCAGCACCAACTCAGCCATCATGCGGGCTCCGGTTTCGCTGAAATGCGTGTTGTCGGTCACACCTTCCGGATAGTTGGGATTTTGTCCCGGTTCCAGCTGCAAAAACAATAGGGTAGATTTTTCTTCTCCAATTTCTGTCAGCATAGCCTGACTTTTACGGTCCATGTCAATCATCGGCACGTTTTCGCTCTCGGCTACTTCTCGCATCAGGGCGGAATACTGTTCGTGTGTTTCTTTCACCTGCCCGTTTTCATCAAACTGCCGGCGGGTGATGGGCGTCAGCAAAATCGGATGGGCTCCATGCTCCCGCGTTTCCGCAATATATTGCCGCAAAAACTGCTGAAACTGCTCCGGTGGCGTATAACGGGTTTTGGTTGGAACCTCGTCGTTATGCCCAAATTGCACCAACACAAAATCTCCGGCTTTCAGGGTTTCTTTGATGGTATCCCAACGCCCCTCTTCTATAAAGGTGCGGGTGCTACGGCCGTTCCGGGCATGATTTTCTACTTCGATTTCATCATTCAGATAATAAGGGAAAGGCATGCCCCAGCCGGTTTCAGGATAAGAGGAAATGCGTTTATCCGACATCGTGGAATCCCCGACCAAATACACCACCGGTTTTTCATTTGGGGTGAAGGCCATGAGGCTGAGTATAACCGCCCCAACCACCAAAAAGCTACCAGAAATAAGTCCTAATATTATCTTGTCGCCCTTCATAATTTAATTCTCCAATGCTGAAATTCTGAACCAGTCAACATTCGCAAAACCGGAATGCTGGCTGCTGTAATCAAGATAATCTTCGGAAGCTCCATCACGGGGCTGTAGGGCAAACAAGCCGATTTTGGCACCAATCCATCGCCCTTCTTTGGCTTGAAAAGTCTTCCCAATTTCGTTGTATTCCTTGCCATTAGTGCTGTAGCTAAAAGTGGTTGCACCACCTTCCCGGACCTGGGCCCGAAACCAAACTTCCCGGGCATCGGTCTCCACTGTTTCTATAATTTCTTCCGGTTCACCCGCATCAGCGCCGTAAGTATTTACTTGTACCAGTTGAAATCCATTCTCATTTCGTTGGATAGCCACATAGCCGTAATCTTCTCCCATCACCACTAAACCGGCTTTCTCGCCAATCATGTGGGGCGTGAATTTGAGTTTGGCGGTAGCCTGGAATTCAGGTGCAGGGAATTTCTGGAGCAACAAATTGGGAACATCCCACAGGTTCCGATAGCCTTCAGGCCATGGTTTCCCATACAGTCGTATGAAACCAAAATTGGAGGTCAGGGCCCAGGTATTTTCCGGATTGCCGTGCCATTGCCACTGTTTGCCCAGTTCTTTGCTGTTAAACTCATCAGATTCGGGTGGCGTTTGAATGGGATAGCTTTCACCAACATCGGGCTTTTTATGGGTGATGACCGGTTCTCCCACGCCATCATCATTCTGGTCTTCGCCCATCATCGGCCATCCATTTCGCCATTCCACGGGGTTTAGGTGCACAATGCGGCCATATACCCCTTTATCCTGGAAATGTACAAACCACGATTCCCCGGAGTCCAGCTCCACTAAACCACCCTGATGCGGGCCATTGATATCTGTATTGCCCTGCTGCAACACGCGCCTGGCTTCATAAGGACCAAAAGGATTTTTCGAACGCATGGCCAGCTGCCAGCCTTCCGTAACACCTCCGGCTGGAGCAAGGATGTAATACCAATCACCTCTTTTTTTAAATTTGGGTCCTTCTACTACGCGATTGCCGTTTTCATGTCCGTCAAAAACTAAAATGGGATCGCCGATCATTTCCGTGCCGTCGGACTTCATTTCCTGAACCACCAGTACCGTATTTATACCAGAACGACTTCTTGCAAAAGCATGAACGAGGTATGCGCGGCCGTCATCATCCCACAACGGCGAAGGATCTATCAATCCTTTTCCGGGCTTGACCAACACCGGTTCTTCCCAGTCTCCGGCAGGATCGTCTGTTTTCACCATATAAATACCAAAATCAGGATCGCCCCAATAAATGTAGAACTCCCCCTCATGATAGCGGATACTGGGAGCCCACACACCATTTCCATGCTGGGGACTGCGAAAATGTTCTACCGGCGGCAATTCGTCTACGGCGTGATTAATCAGCTCCCAGTTCACCAAATCTTTGGAATGCAAAATGGGCAGCGCCGGCACGGCGTTAAAACTGGAGGAAGTCATATAAAAATCATCGCCCACCTTCACCACATCCGGATCGGAGTAATCGGCGTGCAGGATAGGATTGGTGTAGGTGCCGTCCCCGTTATCTGCCACCCAAACGTCAGAAACATTTTGTTCTTGTGCCAAAGCCAGGTCAGGATGCCCAATACCAACAATTAGTCCAAGTAAAGTAGCTACAATGAGTATATATTTTGAAAATCTTCCCATGTAAAATCTATTTGATGATTTTGGGTTCAACCAGGCTGTCCAGGTACACTTCTATATTCGTATAGTCTTCGTCCAGCGTATATTGCTTTGCATCTGATTTATTTTGAGGATCTAAACCTTTCTCTACTTCCCAGACATCCGGCATCCCATCCCGGTCGGTGTCTTTTGGGGCTTCACCTGAAGCCAGTTCCGGCCAGCCGCCTACATCTTCCTGGGAATCAATAATGCCCGGTAAATTTCCCACAGAACCTCGATAGGTTGCCGTTCCGGTTTTTACTTCTTTGATGATTCGCTCATCTACAGCATCGCGGTTTAAGCTGGCACCGGCATTGGCTAACACCGCTTTAAAGGCTTCATTAGCCGGCTGGACAAATTCAGGATTGAAACTAAAAGAGGATGCAGCTTTGGTGGTTTGAGGGTTTTCAGTTTGCACGCCACCAGCCCAGTTGTTTTGGGTGATTTCAGGAGCACCTTCAACCACATTCCCTTTCACATAAAACTTTCCATACGGTTTGGATGGATTTACAATACGATCCGAAACATCATCATCCGTAGCCGGACCGGGCTTAAAGTAATTGTTTACAATATTCTGCTCGCCTTTTTCTCCCCCGTACATGCTGTTAAACTGCCAGTTGTAAATCACATTGTTGTAGAAGTCCAGTTGCCGGTTTATCCGATATGGAATTGGATTTGAGTCGGCCAGGCGGGGATTCCGGCTGGAATGATGGGCTAACAGGTTGTGGTGAAAGGTGACTTTTTTACCGCCCCAGATCCCCCCATAACCATGCCGACCTTTGGGATGATCCGAATCAGCCAGCGACTCCGAAATAATGCTCCATTGCATCGTAAAATTCCGGTTGCGATAAAATGAGGAGACTTCATCAATACCCCAACTCATGGTGCAATGGTCAATTATAATATCCTGCAAATCGGAACCACTAAAAGCATCACCGGCTATTCCGTGCACATCCCCCAAACGAAAACGCAGGTAACGCACGATGATGTTGTCGGCATCCAGCCCAACCGGGTAATCGCGAATGGTAATTCCTTCGCCGGGGGCTGTTTGTCCGGCAATGGTGAGGTCGCCGGAATCGATGGTAAGGGAAGATTCAAGAGTAATGGTACCGGAAGTATCAAAAACTACAATACGCGGGCCTTCGCGGGTTACGGCTTCCCTGAAACTTCCCGGCCCGTCATCATTCAGATTTGTGACATACACAACTTCTCCCCCACGGCCACCGGTTGTGTATTTTCCATAACCTTCCGCTCCGGGAAACGCAGGAACCTGGGCCACTAAAGGCAAGCTCATTGCAGTACATACCATCGCCACAAAAAATATTCTTATGCGATAATATGTACCTCTGCACTTCATTTGCTGTGGCATCTCGGACTTACCGATCCATCTCCAGGCTTAATTTGATAAAGGGACCGGTAGCCTTTGTGTCATTGACCTGAATGCGCTCATTCACATAATACTCGTAAGAAGCGTCGCGATAGGGATCACCGCCAAGACCAGCCACAGCGCATACGTGATGGATATTCACTAAACCATTGTCTTCCACTTCAATAAATTCATCCAGTATCCCCTGCCAGGCTTCTTCCGCCACTTCGTGATATTTCTCATCCAAATAGCCTTTATTTGCCCCTTTCTTAATAGCGTAGGTAAACATTATGGAGGCCGAGGCTTCCAGGTAATTACCTTCGCGGTCGCCCTGGTCTATCACCTGGTACCAAACACCGGATTCTTCGTCTTGAAAATCGACCACCGCTTCTGCAAATTTCTCCAGTATTATAATAAGGTCGTCGCGCTGGGGATGATCTTCCGGGAAGTAATCCAGAATATCAACAATGGCCATTCCATACCAACCCATGGCACGTCCCCAGAAATTGGGAGAAAGCCCGGTTTCAGGATCAGCCCATTTCTGGGTTTTACTTTGATCCCAACCGTGATACAGCAAGCCGGTTTCAGGATCACGCATATACTCAAACATCAGTTTTGCCTGAAGGGCTACATCGTCAAAATTTTCATACTCATCGTAGCGCTGACCCCATTCGGCATAAAAAGGTGATCCCATGTAAAGCCCATCCAGCCACATTTGCCAGGGATACCGTAATTTATGCCAAAAGCCGTCTAAATGGTTTCGGGGCTGATATTTTAGGTGATAACGAAGTTGTTCAAGAGCGTCTTTATACTTCTCTTTCCCGGTCTCATCATATAAATGAAAAAGCGCACGTCCCGGAGCTACGCGGTCAATATTAAAACGGGTTACATCGTATTTTTTGATGGTGCCGTCTTCTTCAATCATGAAATCGTAGTAAGCATCGATGTAATCCAAATACTTATCGTCACCGGTTGCTTTGTGCACCCGCTCGATAGACTTCAATACCAATCCAAAAGTGTACTCCCATTTAGGCTCATCCCGAAAATCCATGTACACCGGATCAGGATTGCGCTCTATAATAGATAACGCCATACGCTCCGACCACTTCAGGTCTGTGGAAACGCTTTGACTGATGATTGGAGAACAAGCTGTAAATAATAATAAAAAGGTCAGGCTAAGGGTTTTCATAGGTCTTTTTCCAACATTTATTAATAACCTCGCGCAATCGTTTGCGCTCTGTCAATTAACAGGATTTGTAAAAAGAAAGCAAGGATTATTTTAACCGGTAACTTAGCGTATTACAGCGCCTCAACAGGTATTTTCCAATTTTATTAACAATTCAAATTATCCTCTTTTTTGAAAGCATGAGCATAAGGCAGGTAAGAGCAATAATTAATGAAATATCATGAAAACTATTCCCCATTTTATAAAAATCCGTCTTTGCGAACCGCTAATTTTGCCCAAAAGCGGCAACACCATTTTATAGATGACAGAAATGCCTACCAACTATTCCATAGACCTCTAAACCTTTGGAAGCGTATTCCTCTTACTTTTGTCTTGATACAAAAGTAAGAAAAGATCAAGGCGGGCGAAAAAAGAGCTAAAGCTGACCCCATTACGCTAAAAGAAATCAATGCTCCATCACTGGGCTCGCCTGTAATTTATCACCCGTGCGGTATGATTTCTTTCTTAACGCTGCATTTCGTCCGCTTCTTAACACTCTTTTTTCTAAGGCCGGAGAGATGAATATGGAAATCATCATGGTCTCAAAAACGGCTCTGTCATTGGTAGCCGCTAATTTTGCCCGTATTTGATCAAAATCATTGAGGAGGTAACAGTTCTGTGTTCGGCAGACCGGGCGTTGGGTGAATTCTTGAATACCACTCTTATCTCTTAAAAACCGGTCATTGCGAGGAACTCATAATGCTTAAAATAGGATTGGAGTGCCTACCGACGAAGCAATCTCCTTAAGACCACTTGGGAGCTTCATCAACGAAGCTTTGGGAAAGGAGTTGCCTGATCAAACCCCGATTGCTCGGGGCCGCGTCGATAAGCAGAAAGCTTGAGAATAAGCAAGTTTTCTCCTCGCGAGGACGGACTTTGGGAAGATGACAGATGCATTTCAAAAAATTACATAAACAACCGTCAAATATCTTACCTCCTACCCCTGAAATTATCTGAAAGTAAAAGTTAACATTTAATACTTATTTAATGTATTCATAGAAGACTGTCCCCTGTTGATATCCACAGAGCTTTAGTATTATCATAAAGCAATCGGTTGCACAAAGTAAATTACATGCTTCACAAATCGATCCAATTTCTCTGTTTCATTCTAATAAGCCTATAATTAACAATTAATAGAGGAAATTACCGAAATTTTCATATTAAGATAATGTAACCGCTTTTCCCTTTTTATATGGCATGTATAGATTTTTTTTATATATTTAGTGCAATCGATTACATAAAACTAAAAAGCCCACTAATTATGTCTGTTAATTACACTGTTAGATATGCTACAAATCCAGAAGACGTAAAGAGTTACGGCACCGAACGACTCCGTGAAGATTTTCTTATCGAGAATCTGTTTGAAGATGGAGAGATTAATATGGTGTATTCTTTTTACGGTCGCCAGATTGTTGGGGGCGCCAAACCTGGCTCTTCTGCTTTAGAACTGGAAACTATTGATCCGTTGAAAGCCAACTTTTTCCTGGAGCGTCGTGAGCTGGGGATCATTAATGTTGGTGAACCCGGCATTGTGAAAGTCGGCGATACTGAATACGAAATTGATTTTAAAGAAGCCATCTATGTAGGTCGTGGAGAAGAAGAAGTAAGTTTCCACCAAAAAGACGGCAAGCAGCCGCTTTTCTATTTCAACTCCGCACCTGCCCATCAAGCGTATCCTACCAAAAAGATTTCGCAAGACGAAGCCGAAATCGTTGAACTTGGCTCGCTGGAAACAGCCAATCACCGCGTAATCCGCAAGCTCATTGTGAACAGTATCGTAGATACTTGCCAGCTACAAATGGGAATGACCCAGCTTGAAACCGGTAGTGTTTGGAATACAATGCCGGCCCACGTGCACAACCGCCGTATGGAGGCTTACTTCTATTTTGAAGTTCCCGATGAACAAGCAGTTTGCCACTTTATGGGAGAACCGGATAATACCCGCCACATCTGGATGAAGAACAACCAGGCGGTACTCTCTCCCCCATGGTCTATCCACTGCGGTTCAGGAACCAGCAACTATACCTTTATCTGGGCCATGAATGGCGAGAACCTGGATTATGGAGACATGGATCATGTAGAAATTCAAGATCTGAAATAATCTAATCAACCAACTTTACCTGTCAGGTCGCTGATTGAGGGTTATTTAGCGTTTTACGCTGAAAAAGGCCTGGCAGGTTTTTCTTTTAATTCTAAAATAATTGTCAGTTATGAGTTCTTTATTTGATTTAAGTGGAAAACGGGCATTTGTAACCGGGGCAACCCACGGTCTTGGTATGGCGATGGCTAAGGGTTTAGGGGATGCCGGTGCCGAGCTAATTATCAACGGTACTACCCCAGACAAAATGGAACGTGCCTTAAAAGAATACCGGGAAGAAGGTTATGACGTAACCGGTTATATATTTGACGTGACCGATGAAGAGGCCGCTAAACAGCACGTAGATAAAATCGAAGATGAAATAGGCCCCATCGACATCCTGGTGAATAACGCCGGTATTATAAAGCGGGTACCACTAAAAGACATGGATGTGGAAGACTACCGTAAAGTAATTGATGTCGATTTGGTTGGTCCTTTTATCATGGCTAAGCAGGTGGTTAAGCATATGATTCCCCGGGGCGAAGGCAAAATCATCAATATTTGTTCTATGATGACCGAATTGGGCCGCGACACCGTTGGCGCCTATGCCGCAGCCAAAGGCGGTCTTAAAATGCTTACTCAAAATATGGCTACGGAATGGGCCAAGCATAATATTCAGGCCAATGGTATTGGTCCCGGCTATTTTGCCACTTCTCAAACCGAACCGATTCGCGTAGATGGACATCCATTTAATGATTTCATCATACAACGCACTCCGGCCGGACGTTGGGGAGATCCTGAAGACCTTGCCGGAACCGCCGTATTCCTGTCATCCAAGGCAAGTGATTTTGTAAACGGGCAGATCGTTTACGTTGATGGTGGTATCCTGGCCACTATTGGAAAACCTGCTAACGAATAAAATTAATTAACCGCTAAGACGCTAAGAGCGCAAAGATTTCAACTCTTTAGCGTTCTTCGCGTCCCTTGCGGTTAAAAAAACCAACTACCATGAATATCCCAGCTTCCTTTTCCCGAACGTTCTTTTCTGCAGCTGTGCTTGCCGGATTTTTATTCAGCGCATGCAGCACCGATACTCCTGATCCCGAATTTACACTCACAAACTCTTTATCTATTGATCGCGAAGAAGAACCGGTGGTGCTTACCCGAGATGCTATCATCGATAAAGTTGGAGAGGCCCAGATCAATGACGGCCTCCTCCCTGTCCCATACCTCAATGGCAAGGCGCTTTCGTCTCAGGTAGATGATATTGACGGCGATGGCGAATGGGATGAATTAGCTTTTCTGGTTAATCTTGATGCCGAGTCATCACAAACCATCACCCTGCAATTGGTTGAAGAAGATGCTTACCCGGATTTTACCACCCGCACCAATGTACGTTTTGGCGTGCTGGATGACGGTGAAATTACCAATCGCGAACAGCTTAGCATGACGGCCGATGAATTGCCCGTAGGTATGTTTGAACGATTTCAGATGGACGGTCCGGCCTGGGAAAACGATAAAGTAGGATTTCGCCAATATATTGATGGACGTAATGGTCGCGATCTTTACGGTAAAAAATCACCCCAAATGGCGCTGGATACGGTTGGCATTTCTGATGAAGGCGGACTTGAAGACAATTATCACGTAATGTTGCCCTGGGGGCGTGACATCCTGGCCGTGGGTAATTCTCTTGGCCTTGGGGGTCTGGCTATCTTAAGAAATAATAAACCCGTACGCCTCGGAATCCGGATAGATGACGAACGCAGCAATATTGATACCACTACTTACGAACTTTTATACGAAGGTCCTGTACGCTCTTCCTTTCGCTTAAGCTATGAAGGATGGAATACCGGTACAGGCAAAGCAGATCTTGTAAATGATGTAACCATTTGGGCCGGCCAATACCGTTACACAAATACCGTACATCTTGAAAGTTCGAATCCAGTAGATACGCTTTTAGTAGGCCTCGTAAATATCCATAATCAAACAGATCCTGTAGTATTGGATGATGCGACCGAAAACTACACCGCTTTTTATACTCACGACCAACAGGGCTATGATCGCGAGTGGTATATTGGAATGGGTTTGATTTTCCCTGATGCTTCCTATCTGGACTATCGCAGAGCTCCTGACAGTGGCCCCGGCGTAACCAATAGTTTCCTGACCATGTTTGAACTGGAAGGTGAAAAAAGCCTGGAATATGAAGCCGTGGCAGGATGGGGTGTAAGCGATGAAAACTTTCGCGACAGCAGCTATTTCAGGAACTTCATGGCAGAAGAAACCCGCAAAGTTGCCACGCCTGTAATCATCGAATAAACCATACCCCGGGTTTTAAGAAATCTCTTTGCCATGAGTACCAAGAAAACTACCATCCACGACATTGCCAAGGAGCTGGATATTACAGCTTCCACGGTATCGCGGGCGCTCAAAGATCATCCCCGCATTAGTGATGCTACCAAAAAAGCGGTGTTGGAAATGGCTGAGAAAATGAACTATCAGCCCAATAGCATTGCCGCGGCATTACGTCGTGGAACCAGCAACTTGATTGGGGTAATTATCCCCACCGCCGACCGTAACTTTTTTGCTTCTGTTATCCGTGGCATTGAGGATGTACTCAATGATACCAGCTACAATGTCATCATCTGCCAGTCTAATGATTCCGTAGGGAAGGAGAAGAAAAATATTCAAGCACTCCTGGAAGCACGTGTGGATGGGATTTTCGCTTCTTATGCCAAGGAAACACTAGATTTTAGTCACTACGAAGACGTTCAAAAAAGCGGCATTCCGCTCATTTTATTTGACCGTATGCAAAATGCATTTGACGTGGATGCAGTGGTTATAGATGACTATCTTGGAGCCTTCAAAGCCACAGAGCATTTGATTGATCAGGGATGCCGAAAGATTGTGCATTTCTCCGGTCCTGAAAACGTTAGCATTTATCGGGATCGCCGAAGAGGTTATGAAGAAGCCCTGAAAAAGCATGGTATTCCTATCAATAAAGAATTTATCATTAGCAGTGACTTGAAGCTTGAAGCGGGCAAAAGACTGGGTAATGAAATTGCGGGATGGGACGAACTGCCGGACGGCATCTTTTCTGCCAGTGATTATGCAGCCATGGGCGCCATGGAAATCCTGAAAAAACACGACATTCGAGTTCCTGAAGATATTGCACTGGTCGGCTTTAGTAACGAAGCGTTTACCGAACTGGTAGATCCCGCTTTAAGCACTGTAGACCAACACAGCAAAAAAATGGGGAAATTTACAGCTAACCTCTTCCTGGAACGCATTAAAGACAAGGAAGAGAGCGGCAAAGAGCATACCCCGACCAAAACCGTTTTAAACCCGGAGTTAATTATCCGGAAGTCATCCTTAAAGAAGGTGCCAACTAACGCCTGAACTGAATTTCAATTTAAAACCAACCTAAAACCTGACTGATTATGAAAAAAGTAGTCACTTTCGGAGAAATCATGTTACGATTATCTCCTCCTGGATTTTTACGATTTTCTCAAGCCAATTCTTTTGATGTTATTTACGGAGGCGGCGAATCTAATGTGGCCGTTTCGTTGGCAAACTACGGCGTTCCCGTAGAGTTTGTAACACGCCTGCCACAAAATGATATTGGCGAATGCGCCTTGATGGAAATGCGCAAACGCAATGTGGGCACTAACCATATCGTCCGCGGAGGCGAACGTCTGGGCATTTACTTCCTTGAAACCGGAGCAGTTAGCCGTGGAAGCAAAGTTGTGTATGATCGCGCTCATTCTGCCATCTCCACTATCAAAAAAGGAGACATTGACTGGGAAAAAGTATTTGACGGCGCCGGCTGGTTCCACTGGACCGGCATCACCCCTGCCCTTTCGCAAGGAGCGGCTGATGTTACCTTGGAAGCCATCAAAGCGGCTAACGAATTGGGCGTAACAGTTTCAACTGACCTGAACTACCGCGCCAAGCTGTGGAAATATGGCAAAGAGCCCGGCGAAGTGATGCCTGACCTGGTAGAGGGCTGTGATGTGATCCTTGGTAATGAAGAAGACGCCGAGAAGCACTTTGGAATTGAGCCGGATAACGTAGACATCACTAAGGGTGAATCTATGGATAGCCAGGCATACCTGTCGGTTTGCAAGAAACTGAAAGAGCGTTTCCCAAGAGCCAAGAAGATAATCACCACCCTTCGCGGATCCATTAGCGCCTCGCACAATAGCTGGTCGGGCGTTCTGTATAACGGGGATGAATTCCTGGATACACGCACCTACCAGATCACAGATATTGTAGACCGTGTAGGTGGCGGTGATTCCTTCATGGGCGGCCTTATTTACGGATTACTCACTTACGAAGACGACGACCAAAAAGCCCTCGACTTTGCTGTTGCGGCCTCTTGCCTGAAGCACACCATTTACGGCGATGCCAACCTGGTTACCGTAGATGAAGTGGAGAAGCTGATGGGCGGAGATGCTTCAGGACGTGTATCAAGATAAGTTGATATCACCCTGACCTTAAATGAATACCAGACCTGCAGGGAATGTAAATCCCTGCGGCGTTTGGTTTATAAAATCCTAGTGCAAAGTGCGGCTAATTATGGTCAAAGAGTCGATAATTACCTGCAACAAACACACCTTTACATCAAACAGAATTCTAAGATATAGGCACTATGAAATTTGAATATACCTGGCGGTGGTACGGTCCCGATGACCCGATTAGCCTGAAATACATCCGGCAGACCGAAGCAACCGGCATTGTGACTGCTTTGCATCATATTCCCGTTGGGAAAGTTTGGTCGGTTGATGAAATCCAAAACCGGAAAAAGGAGATTGAAGCGGCCGGTTTACGCTGGTCGGTAGTAGAGAGCGTGCCGGTACACGAAGATATTAAGAAAAGGAAGGGACAGTACCTCGAGTATATTGAGAATTACCAGCAGACCATACGTAACCTTGCTCTATGTGAGATTGACACTATCTGCTATAACTTTATGCCTATTCTTGACTGGACACGCACTAACCTGCAATACCAGGTTGAAAATGGCAGTTTTGCCCTTCGCTTTGAGGCTAACGCATTTGCAGCTTTTGACCTGTTTATCTTACGTAGAAAAGGGGCTGAAGAAGATTATTCAGATGCTGAAATACAACGTGCCGAATTGTATTACAACTCGATGAACCGCACTGCCCGGGACAAACTAACTGATACCATCATAGCAGGTTTACCTGGTGGACACGAAGGCTATTCTATCGAGGAATTCAAAGAAATGCTGGATACGTATAAGCATATTTCTGCCAGTCATCTCGAAAAGAATCTTAAATACTTTCTGTCTAAGGTTATACCGGTTGCAGAAGAGCAGCGGGTGAAAATGTGTATCCATCCGGATGACCCCCCCTATCCTATTTTAGGATTGCCCCGAGTGGTGAGCACCGCTAAAGACATTAAACGTTTACTTAAGGATGTGGATTCCAAAGTAAATGGCATCACCTTTTGTACAGGATCCTACGGAGTCCTTAAAGAAAATAAGTTACCCAAAATGGCGGCTGAATTTGCCGATCGGATTCATTTTCTGCACCTGAGAAGCGTACAGCGTGAACAAGACGGGAGTTTCTATGAAGCCGATCATCTTAAAGGAGATTCACAAATTGCAGCAGTAATGCATGCAATCATTAATTCAGATAAACTGGACAACAATCATGTAATTCCTGTCCGTCCCGACCACGGACACAAGATGCTGGATGACATTGGTAAAGAGACCAATCCCGGCTATTCCTGTATTGGCCGAATGAAAGGCCTCAGTGAATTACGAGGTTTGGAGCAGGGACTTCGCTTCAATTTGACATAGACTTGAAGTACAGACCTGTCAGGTTTTAAAAAACCTGACAAGTCTTTCCATAATTCACAAATTCCCATGCATTCGGCTTTAACAAAGTTTATGTTATGGAAGCGGTTTTAAGTTGAAATTTGAAACCGTCTTAATTTTCTTTATGCAATCGATTACATCAAATCTTTAAAACCAACCAATAGCTTACTCACATGGCCAGATTTACCCGCATACAAGTAGCCTCCAAGATGGAAGAAACCGGCCTGGTTCCTCTCTTCTATCACAACGATATTGAAACCTGTAAAGAAGTGCTGACTGCCTGCTATAAAGGCGGAGCCCGAATCCTGGAATTTACCAATCGTGGCGACTTTGCCCACGAGGTATTTGGCGAGCTCAACAAATTCGCCGAAAAGGAATTACCCGAAATGATTCTTGGTGTAGGATCCGTAACCGATGGCGGAACTGCTTCACTATATATGCAGCTGGGAGCCAATTTCGTGGTAACACCAGTATACCGGGAAGACATTGCCATTGTATGTAATCGCCGTAAGGTGTTGTGGTCGCCCGGTTGTGGCTCGCTCACCGAAATAGCCAAAGCGGAAGAAATGGGCGCTGAAATTATCAAGGTATTCCCCGGTAGCCAGCTCGGCCCTGGTTTTGTAAAAGCCATCAAAGCTCCCTGCCCCTGGACCAGCATCATGCCTACCGGCGGTGTTTCTGCCGAGCGCGAAAACCTTGAAGGCTGGTTCAATGCCGGCGTAACCTGTGTGGGAATGGGCTCTAAATTGGTGACCAAAGAATTTCTAAAAAACAAAGACTACAGCGGATTAGAGAAGCATGTTAAAAATACGCTCGAACTCATCAAGGAAATCAGAAATGCATAAACGAACCCACTGGTTGGGTTGTCTGCTACTGGCCGCCGTATTTATTTTTGCCGGCTGTTCGGAAGGCAATACCGACAAAAAAACCATTCGCCTGGCTCATGCTCTTAGTACCTCGCATCCCGTGCACATCGGGATGGAGCGCATGGCCAAGCTGGTGGATGAAAAATCAAACGGACAGCTTGAAATTGCCATCTTCCCAAGCCAGCAGTTAGGCTCAGAACGGGAAACCCTGGAGCTGCTTCAAATCGGCAGCATCGGGATGACCAAAGTTTCCTCTGCGGCACTCGAAAATTTCGTTCCGGAATTGCGGGTTTACAGTCTGCCCTATTTATTTCAAAATGATGAGCACGCTTTGAATGTGCTAAATGGAGAAATCGGGCGGGAACTGTTATTGGCCGGAGAAGAATACTGGCTGCGCGGTCTCACCTACTATGATGCCGGCTACCGTAGCTTCTATACGGTAAATCAACCTGTTGAATCGCCAGAAGATCTGCAGGGACAAAAGATTCGTGTAATGGAAAGCCAGATGTCCGTAAATATGGTGCGGGAATTAGGCGGTTCTCCAACGCCCATTTCATTTGGTGAGCTCTACACTGCCCTGCAACAGGGCGTGGTGGATGGTGCGGAAAACAACCCACCCTCTTTTCTTAGCTCACGTCATTACGAAGTTGCCAAGTATTACAGCCTCGATGAACACCTCATGCTTCCCGACCTGTTGCTGATTAGCACGCTCCAATGGGACAACCTATCAGAACAGGAACAAAAGTGGATACAGGAAGCCGCTGACTCCTCAGCAAACTATCAACGTCAGGTTTGGGCCGAAGCCGAAGAAGAGGCGATGGAGATTGTGAAGGAAGCCGGGGTTGAAGTGATCTATCCGGATAAACAACCTTTTATTGAGCTTACCGAACCGATTTACGATCAGTACCGGGAAACAGAACCCGAGTTCTTTGAGCTCATTCAACGAATTAAAGACGAAAACCCGAATCAAGAATCATGAAAAAATTTGACCGCTTTCTCGAATATTTTCTGGCTTTCCTGATGGCTGTGATGCTTATCAGTGTTAGCTGGCAGGTTATCTCTCGTTACCTGCTGGGCGATGCCAGTTCCTTTACCGACGAATTGGCCCGATACATGCTTATTTGGGTTGGAATGCTGGGAGGCGCCTATGCCGCCGGCCAGCGAATGCACCTGGCTATCGACCTGCTGCCAAGCAAGCTCAAAGGTAAATCAAAATACCGGCTGGCTATTGTTATTAATTTGCTGATCATCTTCTTCGCACTGGTGACTTTAGTGATTGGAGGAAGCCGGTTAGTGTACATCACTTATAGCCTTGGGCAAACATCAGCTGCTATGCAGATTCCCATAGCCTTTGTATACACCATCCTGCCTATCAGCGGATTGTTGATTATTTATTATAAAATCAGGGATATCAACGTGATGGAACCCGATAACGCCGAGCTTTATCCCGCTCCAAACGAAACTGATAACTAAGCTAAACAAGGTATCTCATGGTTTTAACAGAAGTATTGATATTAGTATTAAGTTTTGTGGTTTTGCTGGGTATCGGGGTTCCCATTGCGTGGAGTATCGGTCTTTCGGGATTGTTTACCTTGCTGGTCAGTATAGACTCAATTGCAGCCTTTACAACCCTGGCCCAACGGATGGGCACGGGGCTCGATAGTTTTACACTGCTCGCCATCCCTTTCTTTATATTGGCAGGGCAGCTCATAAATAAAGGCGGGCTTGCCCAGAGGCTTATTAAGCTCGCCAAAGACATGATGGGTTCACTCCCTGGCGGACTGGCCCACGTAAACATTGTAGCCGCCATGCTTTTTGGCGCGATCGCAGGATCGGCCGTTGCAGCAGCTTCAGCCATTGGTTCCATCCTGGGGCCTCGCATGGAGAAAGAAGGCTATTCCAAAGAGTTTTCTGCCGCGGTGAATATCACCTCTTCCACTACCGGCTTATTGATTCCACCCTCAAACATCTTAATTGTATACTCGCTGGCCAGTGGAGGCGTCTCCATTGCCGCACTTTTTATCGCGGGTTATCTGCCCGGTATTTTAACGGGTTTGATGTTGATGACGGTAGCCGCCATCTGGGCCAAATGGAAGAAATTCCCGGTTGGTGAGCGCACCAAATTCAAAGATCTCTTTAAAAGCTTTCTGCGTGCACTGCCCGCTCTTTCTATGCTGGTAGTAGTAATCGGAGGAATTATTGCTGGTATCTTTACGGCGACCGAGGCTTCAGCCATCGCAGTAATCTACACGCTGGTGCTCGGCTTCATATACCGCGAGCTTTCGGTGAAAGAACTGCCGAAAGTCTTTTTCGATTCGGTAATGACCACTTCAGTGGTGATGTTGTTGATTGCCACTTCCATTGCCATGTCTTGGGTGATGTCTTTCGAGGAAATACCTCAAACTGTTACCGCAGCCCTGCTTTCGGTCAGTGACAATACCATTATCATCTTGTTATTGATAAATGTGATCCTGCTGTTTGTAGGTACCTTTATGGACATGACGCCGGCCGTACTGATTTTTACGCCGATATTCCTTCCTATTGTGACCGAGTTGGGCATCGATCCGGTTCACTTCGGTATTATTATGATTTTGAACCTTTCTATCGGCCTTTGTACACCACCGGTTGGAACTATCTTATTTGTTGGAGTCGGGGTGGCTCAAACCACCATCGTCAAGATTATCAAACCACTCATGCCGCTGTTCCTGGCGATGATTGTGGCTTTGATCTTGATCACCTTCTTCCCACAAATTACCCTGTGGCTGCCAAGCCTGTTCGGGTTCTGATGTGAGCATAAAATTTTAGTATTAAAAAAAGCCATCCCTTTGGATGGCTTTTTTGTTTGACGTGATTTTATTGAAGATGGGAGAAAACCAGCGTACCGTTATGCTTTGAGTGACTAAACCACCCTGCACTGAAAGTGCAGGGGTTTGGTTGGAGACTGAAAGTCCCGGTCTCCCCATCATCCCGGTCATTCAGAGGGTACCCCCGATGGACCTTGCATTTTGCGGAGCAACTTTAACCAATTTCCTGAACGTTATTTCCAGTGGCCCAAGCACTGTTGCCAATGGTAGGTTGATAATCATTTTCTGGCTAAGATTCTTCGGGAGTACCCTCAGAATGAACTGTGCTTAAAGTCAAGCGGCCATCGCTTTTTCTTTGTCAAAGCCCTCTCCGCTTTTTCCAACGGCAAATGCCTGACGAAGTAGTTTA
>NZ_FXTP01000018.1 GCF_900182705.1 Gracilimonas mengyeensis
TTTAGATTTAATCATCGCGATCATAACTTATATCACATATTGCTTAAACGACTCAGAGAGGATCCTCTTTGACTCGTTTGCTTCATAAGACCCTAGATATTAATCCCAATTTTGTTTCGAAGTTTTGGAAAGCTTTCTCTCATATTCAAAAACTTAAGAGCAACGAGCAACGAGCAACGAGCAACGAGCAACGAGCAACGAGCAACGAGCAACGAGCAACGAGCAACGCGTTAACCCTTTGCGCTCTTAGCGTCCTTAGCGGTTATTTATTCGCCCCAAAATCCACTTCCTCTCCATCCTTATAAATGCGTATGCCTTCCGGATGGGCCTTCTCGCCATTGGGACCGAATCCGTACACAGCTGCAGCCAATTCTTCCTCGCTGCGGTCTGCGCCTATTTTGCGGGGTTCTTCACCATAAAAACTGTCCATATGCAGTGTTTGGGTTGGGAAGGCAAATTCCACTCCGACTTCTTTGGCCAGGCGGAGGATCTCCAGTAAAAAATTATGGCGTTGCTGTAGCTCAGTACTCCAGTCGGGTACATCAAAAAATACATATACCAGTACATCCAGCGAGTGGGCTCCAAAGGAGTTGAAATGCACTTCGTAGAAATCCTGTCTGAAATGATCATTGCCTTTCACAATGGCCTTGATGCCTTCCACGAAAGCCTCCATCTGTTCGGGAGTGGTGGAGTAGGTGAGGTTCAGCACGGTTTTCAGCCGGCGATAACGACGCAGCCCAAGGTTATCAATATCGGTATTGGCAAGATTGGAGTTGGGCACGCTCACCAGCGAGTTGTGAAAAGTCCGGATGCGTGTAGACCGGAAGCCGACTTCCTCCACGGTGCCTTCAACATTGTCGGTTTTAATCCAGTCACCGATTTTAAAAGGCCGATCCATAAAAATAGTGACTGAACCAAAGAAGTTAGCCAGCGTTTCTCGGGCAGCCAGGGCTACGGCCAAGCCCCCAATTCCAAGCCCGGCGATGAGGGAGGCCACGTTGTAGCCATTGTTTTGGAGGATGGCGATCATTCCCATCACAATAACAAACACGCGCAGTGTTTTGCGGATGAGCGGGATGAGCTGGTCGTCGAGCGTAGTTTCAGTTTTGGAAGTAAGCATCCCCAGGTATTTGGAGAGCACGTCCGCGAGGTTATAAAACAGCCACACTACCGCTGCCGACAGGGCGATCTCGAGTACTGAGGCCAACACATGACTGATACTCACCGAAAATTGCAGGTTGGAATAGGTGAGAAAATAAAAGGTCATCAAAAAGATATAGCCGGCCGGTTTTTCCACGCCGTCAATCAGGTCATCATCCCATGTGAACTTGGTTTTTTGAGCCACCCGACGGACGTAGTTGTCCAGGAAGAAATTGAAGATTTTCATCAGGATTAAACCCGATAGTAACCACACAAATACCGCAAGGTACTGCCAGATTTGAATTCCCAGCCACTCGTTGTGCGCCCATTCGGGAAGATTGTCGACAATAAAAGTTACCCAGCTTGAAAAAGTATTTTGATACAGCTCAGGGATGTTACTAATGGTAGTGCGGGAAAATACCCATTCGTTTTGGGCGGTTTTGGTGAGATATACCTCTGGCAGTGAAGGAAACAGGATATACTGCTGCATGCCAGATAAACTGTCTCGGTAGGCAGGATCGGCAGGGATGCGTTCGTACTCAATGAGCAGTCCGCGGGCGTCAAACACTTTGAGCAGCTGTTCGGCGAGCTCCAGTTTCTGTTCGTCGCTTTGGTCGGCCAGCTTCATGGTTTTGATGACATACTCCGGGTTTTTATGTCCGGACTGCTGCCAATGTAAAAAGGTATGCACCGTTCGCTGCGGATTTGATAACAGATCACCGTCACGTGGTTGGGGCGCCTCTTCTTGGAAAGCCGTTACCGCCGAAAAGGGAAGCATCAACAAAATAAAAATCAACGAAAACCGGGAAACACGGATCATGGGTTTATTCATTTTTTGAAGGGATAAAATATCACCCCAAATCTACAAAATGTTGGGTTGATTTGAGTTATGAGATTTTGGAGCGAGTTGCGTGATGCGTGGTGTGTGTTTTGGGTTTTGGGTGGGCCGTAGAGATGGGGAATATTGAACATTGAATAAGGAACATTGAATGTCGAAGTGGACGGGGTGGATTTTGATATTTTTGGATTTATTAAATAAACAGCCTGAAAACGGCTCTGGAAATTCTCTTCTTAAGGAGAGATCAAACAATGTGGCTGTCTCCACATTTTTTGTGAGAGGTGTTGGTGCCAAAGCCAACTACCTATTTTTTCTGGCTATATGCTCTTTAGTGAATAGGTGTATTTTTATACTTTTATGCATTGAAACATATTTGCATATAAATATATTTCTAAGATGAGTGCATGAAAAACAACGGGATATGTATTTTGTTAAAGTCATGATGTGATGTAGTTACTTGTCAGAGGGAGAAAAGTGAGTTAAACATCGAATGCCTGCTTTTCTCATCACAACCCGAAAAAGCCAGTAAGGGCGCATGGCGATGCGCCCTTACTGCATAACTTATGACTAAGCTGAGTTTTCTAGCGCAACATGGATGTAAAATAAGTTAGATGACATACAGGCATGAATGTGATAGGCGATGGGCATTCATTGTACACTACGTTTCTAACATTTTGATACTTTATTGCTATCTTTACTTGAATTAGTGGTTTAAGGTATTATATTTGTGTGAAAGCGGGGATATTAAAGGAATAGAGATTTGATGCCGTTTTACAGATAGCTCTCATGACTTTGCTTATAGAATGAGGAAATAAATTGTGAGTTTCTACTGAATTAATAAATCATATAAATATGAGCACATTTGAGGTACAAATACCCATACATATGCCTGGAACAAGAACTACAGATCATGAGATGGCAGCTGAGCTTAATCGTGGTAATCCAAAAGCGTTCAGAACAGCACAAGATTTATTAGTAGCTGCTGAAAAATTGATGTTTAAGAAAGGAGGTATATTTTCTTCTGAAAAGAAGAGGCAGAAAAAGTTTTTAACCTTACTTAACCAGCTCTATTCTGACTTAATGATGGACCCCGACTATATAAAACATAGAGAAAAGGGAGAAGCATGGGTTCTTATTATATATTTAGCAAATCTATCTATGGCATTCCCCAACTGGCAAGACGTGTATACATTCCTTAATGAGGCAATACCCACACTCTACAATAGATAGATCATGAACAAATTATACCGCCTCACCTGCTACATACTAATTGCTGTTTTTGGAGTTTCCTGTGCCACTACTGTGCCTTACAAAAAAACAGCCAGTGGCATGTTAGATAGATATGTAGGCAAGCCATTTAAATTCGCCATCATGAATTTAGGTCTCCCTGACAATGTATATTCTGACAGCGACACCGGAAGAATACTGGCCTACACCAAAACAACTACCCAGTACCGTCCGGGTATATCTATCGATAATTCAACCATCGATTTCACATTAGAGCCTTACGGATGGGATAGCATAGAAGGTTCCTTCACTTCCTCCGGATATCAAATCTCCGAGCCACCAAGCAGCATCGAGAAAGAAAAATATATATACCTATATGTGGATCAGTCCGGAACGATCTACCACTATCTTCACAACATTAAAAGTACCCATCAAAAAAAGGCTGAAGTCAGCTCCCAAAATAATACCATCTACCTGATACTCGACCTCACCACTGCCGTTGGTTTAGCCGGATTACTCATGTCACAAGAATAATTATGACCGAAGAACAGCGAAATGCATATCGTAAAGAGGAACACCGAAAGCAAAATTTCTGGATTGCCATTTTTATCATCGTACCCTTAGTGTTAGGCATCCTTTCTGCAGCAACCGGCATCTGGTGGATTTGGCCGGTCGTACTATTTGGTGGAATATTTTGGGCCATATGGGAGTATGATAAAAAAGCTTTCGCGGCTACTATGGTAATGCTGCTGTTCTTACTCATTATAATTTTGTCTTAGTAATGGTATCACTCACCACTGATTAGTTTTGGTTTGTCTTCTTGTACAAGTTTTACTCATTCCCAACGTCTCCGTTGGGAATGCCAATGTGAAGCTCCTGCTTCAGTTACAGAAAAAGAGCACTCTTTTTGTTTAGACCAATAAAAGTAACATTCCCATTACTTTTATTATATTCAGCAAGATGTTGTAATTACCTACCAGAATCATGAATGAGCTCGACAGCATAAAAAAGAAGATTAGACCTATTCTCAAAAAATATGGTATAAAAAAAGCTGGGATTTTTGGGTCCTATGCACGAGGTGATTCAATAGCCAATGATCTTGACCTCCTTGTCAAAATCGAGAATAAAATCAGTTTATTGACCTTTATTAAGATTCAGCAAGAATTGGAAGATGAATTGGGAATAGACGTAGATCTTGTTGAGTATGAAACGATAAAGCCGGCGTTAAGGGATGAAATCCTGAAAGATGAAGAACCGGTATTATGAGCAAGAGAAAGCCTGATGTTTTCCTTCAGGATATTTTAGAGAGTATTAACCGTATACAGCAGTTTCTTGAGGGAGTTTCGGAGCAGGAATTTTATGAAAATGTAGAGAAACAGGACGCTGTGCTTCGGAGATTGGAGATTATTGGTGAAGCTGTAAAACACCTTCCGCAACATGTTCGGAATAATCATCCCGATATACCATGGAGACAGATTGCAGGAATACGAGATATCATCATTCACGAGTATTTCGGAGTTACCCTTGAGATGATTTGGATTGTTGCCACTGAAGATATTGAAGACCTCAAAATGAAAATCGGAAAGATTTTAAGAGATTATAGTTAACATAATTTTTATTTCCTGGCATTTAATCCAACGAGAGACCCAATCACTCCAAAAATTCCACATGCCCAAAACCATCCTACACATTACCATAGGGATACTACTCAGTTTTTGTTTGTCTTCCTGCGCCATTCACCAACCCATGAGCGAAATGGTGATGTTCCAGAAAAAGAAGCCGTTGGCCGGCGCGCCGTATTATGCCAGCTATAGCCATGCTTTAGCCAGTGCGAATACGGATCATTTTTTGGAAGGTGTACTCATCGACTACACCAGGAAACATTATCCCGAAGAAGAAAGAGAAATCGAATACAGTAACCCCTTGTCTCTTACAACCAATCTGATATTCCTGAACAAAGACCATAAAGAAATAGGATTTTCGCTGGCTATAGGTCCCTTGCTGACAGGCTCTGGATTTGACTTTACATACAACGTTTTTGATCACTATTACCTTACCGCTGCCGGAGGTTATGGATGGGAGGATGGTTTTCAATACCAGTTCATTTTTCAACGCAGGCTGTTGGATGGAAATCCCTTGGGATTAGCCGTTGGTACGGTGTTGCGAAACCGGTATCGGCATATGGGGATAATCGTAGAATACATGGGAGAGGAGCATATCGATTTTTATACCCAATCTGTGGGACTTCGCTCTGTGCTAACTCTTTCGCCTATTTCGGTGTACGGAACTCCCCGGCTTTTCTTATATGGCACGGGCTCTTTCAATTATGACATCACCCTAAACGCCTTCTATCCTAAAATTGGGGTTTCATTGGGTATTTATTGAAGAAGGTCTTGCTTGTTAGCTGATTTTCGCCTTTTTTGATATTTAGCTTCTCTGCTAATAGTATACCAGATAGGGGTTTGTCAAATAAATAAAAGAGAAAATGAATAGCTACGCCGAAAAGAATTCAGAGAAAAAGCAAGATTCCGCAGTACAATCAAAAAACCGGTACCCACAGCGCCATTGTTTTGAGGATAAAAGGCCGGAACATCTTATCCAAATGAAAATGGCTGGCATGGCAAATAGTAAAGGTATCGAAGAAGCCCACGAGAGGTTCTCATCTTCTGAAAATGATACTGGCTCCCTGCAATCGAAAGCCTTAACTGACAAAGAAAATAAAACCGGCTTGCCAGACGATTTGAAATCAGGTATTGAAAGTATGTCCGGTCACTCTTTAGATGATGTACGTGTTAATTATAATTCAAGTAAACCCGCCCAGCTTAATGCTCATGCTTTTGCTCAGAGAAATGAAATTCATTTAGGTCCTGGACAAGAAAAGCACCTGCCACATGAGGCATGGCATGTGGTTCAACAGAAACAGGGACGTGTTAAACCAACTTATCAATTAAAGAAAGGAGTGGCTGTTAATGATGATTCAGGCTTGGAGGCTGAGGCCGATAAAATGGCTGAAGTACTTGGTGGCACTACACTAAAAACTCGCACTTGGTCTGGTTCAGATGAGATTTCTCAGTTAAAAGAAACAGCTAACAAGCACTCACTTATTGAAATTGAGCAACCTGAAATGAAGGGGGAAGTAGCACAACTGATGGCTATTGCTAATGTTGTAGTATTTAACGACGGCGGTGGCGCAAAAGTAGTGAATATCAAATTTGCTGAAAGAGTGCCTACTACGGTAAGTGGAGGTCAGGGCGATCATGGCGTTGCGGAAGTACTCATACAGGAATCAATATCATCTCTTAAGGGTAAAACCATCTATGGGTTCCTGGAAGGGCTGTACCACATGGTGATGAGTGACCTTGAAGGTATAGAAATAGCCCGGCATACCTCTCAGCTGGATGAGGTTTCTGGAATAAACAAAGCAAATTTACTCCATGAAATTGCGACTCTTGCTGGTAATTTGGACAAAACACCTCCCGAGAATCTACAATATTTGCTTTCAGAGGTAACTACCAAGTACTGGCGGTTACTCGAAAAACGAGAAATGACGGCCTTCAAAAAAGAGGATAAATTGACAACAGGCGGAGGACAGGAAAAAGATGGTATTAAAGGACTCCGACGAATAAAAGAGCGGCTGCACAGTACTATGGGCTCGGATATTGATTACCAGGAAGAGAATGCTTTAGCTGATGCCATTGGATATACGCCATTTTTAATGGATTTGATTGCTCAGGAATTTAGTAATGAGGATTTGGACACATTAGTTAGCAGGGCAGCCACACATGTAGCAGAATTTCTTGGTATCTCTGACGGAGGATTTATAAGCGAACTGACCAATCAATTGGGATATTCGTTTCAGTTACTGATAGGAAAGGAAAAGGATGGCTATTTTGGTTTGGTTTCTGAAGGAAATGTGACTGATTCCAGAGAAGCATCTGAAGTAAGGGAGTTTGCAACATGGCACGACGCCAGTTATACCCGCTTATTTCAGGGAGAATTAATAAGGATCACTGCTCATCAACCCAATATATCGGAGCGGGTTTTTCGAGTAACAGAAGAGTATGATCCATCACGATATCAATATATACCTGAAACCCCGCCTGTAGAGTGGATTAATCAATAAATAATGGGGATGATACCAAAAATATTTTAGCCCTCTATATCTTATGTCCTGGAATTAAGAATTTGAAGATAATTTTACGAGCTGCGGATTACACGTATACCACTTATTCAAGAGTTAAAAATTAGCTATTGCCATTTAAGGAGAATTGAAATAAATTTACACTAAATTATTTATTTCAGTTTCCATTATGAGCAAAACCAAGCAACGCATATTAAACAAAGTTAGAGAGCTGTTCTTTAAGCGTGGCTTTAATAAAGTAACAATGGACGAGCTGGCCCTGGAGCTTGGGATGAGCAAGAAAACGCTCTACAATCACTTCGATGGCAAGTCTCAGATGCTGAAACAAGTGATACAGGATTTGAAATCCGAACTTACGGCGGGGGTGGACCGGATACTTATTGATGAAGACCTGAATTTTGTAGAAAAGCTCACTTCAATCCTCTCTTTTATTGGGGATAAACTCTCCGGGATGGAGGCTCCATTCATCTCTGATCTGCGAAAATCCTATCCGGAGCTCAGTAAAGAGCTGGATAATTACAAGAAAGAAGCCGCTTTCAGCCGGTTTAGTTCATTGCTGGATGAAGGCATCCGTAAAGGATATGTACGAGAAGATATTGACAAAAGTATGGTGGTGGTTTTGTATGCTTCCATCATTGACTGGGTGATTAATCCGGAAAATATAGACCAGGTACCTGACACATTGAAAAACCGGTTGCCACACAAAACCACCGATATGTTTAAAGGCATGGTAGAAGTGATGCTGAAAGGAATATTGAAAGAACCATAAAATTTTTTATCGTATGGAAACTAAAAATACCAAATTAGTTTACTTAGTTACTTATTTAGTTCTGTTGCTTGGATGGCCTGCCTCATTGAAAGCACAAACCTTAAACACAGATGCAGAATTGCACCGGTTGGTGCATGATGCCATTGCGTCTTCCCAATCAGTAGGGATTGAGCAGAACAACGCACAGGCTGCAGAAAACAACCGCAAGAAAGCCTATCAAACTTACCTGCCAACGATCAGTTTTACAGGAAGCTTTACTCATCTGAATGACGACATCACTTTCCCCTCAAATCTGGAAACCTTGCTGATGGGTACGCAACAACTGCTTGTCAAGGAGCAACTTGGGATGGGATTTAATGACCCTTTGCCTCCATCTGTACCGCTGCAGGAAGTGGATCCGATACAGGAGCAGGATATCTGGAAAGCTACGCTGGGTGCTGACATGGTTTTATTTAGTGGATTGAAGGTACCGTATCTGGCCAAGGCTGCCGAACACCAGCGAAAGGCACATGAAGCCCTGAGTGTTAAAGAACAAACAGCGATTATCCGACAGACGGTAGAGGCTTATAAAAGTTTGGCGCTGCTTCAGAAATCAGCTGAGGTACTGGATAACAGCGAACGTCGCTTGAATGAACAGCGTCGATATGTCGATAAAGCGGTGAACCAGGGCATGGCCACCGAGCTGGAAACAGCGCGCATTAACCTGGCCGCCCAGCAGCTGGAAGAAAAAAGAATCGAACTAAATGCACAGCGTGAACTGGTGATTGCGCTCTTGCAGCAGCTTACCGGGCATCCCGAAGAAGAGCTCAAACAACTGTCACCAGTGCTTACTCAGTGGGAAACAGGCGGGGAGATGTTGGATGCCAGTCACCGCCCGGAGATGGAAGCTTTGAAGGAAGCACAACGGGCTACCGAGTTCAAGAAGAAATCAATGTACAGTGCCTATTTGCCCCAAGTGAAACTATATGGTAGAAAGGAATTATATGAAGATGATTTGTCGTTGTTGGATCCAGAATGGATGGTAGGTGTTGGTCTAAAATGGGAGCTTTTTGACGGCTTAAAGAGAAGCCGGGATCTTCAGAATGCCAAAATTGAAGTAGAAAACAGCAAACTAAAGAAAGACCTGATTGGAGAGCAGCTTCAGCTCAATTTGACCAAAGCATACCTGGATCTGGACAAAGCCAATCAAAAAATTCGCGTAGCCGAGCAACAGATGCATACGGCTCAAAGAGCATATACCATTAGCCAAAAACAATATGAAGTAGGGCTTATCTCCCAAAAAGATTACCTGGAAGCTGAAAACGATCTTCAGCAAGCAGAGCTATCTCATAGCAAGGCGTTATTCACCCAAAATATGGCCGTGATAGACTACCTGATTGCGGGCGGGAAGTTGTCTGAAGCCATGCACATCAATCAAGAAATTCAATAATAAAATGAAAACAGGAACCATGATGAATTGGAAAAAACATATCGTACTGTTTGTAAGCCTCACTATGCTGATAACGGCTTGTGGGGACTCTGAGACGGAACCCCTGCAGGGCAAGTTGAAACGCGAGGAAATTGAAATTACCACCAAAGTACCCGGACGCATTTTAAAGATGATGGTACAGGAAGGGGATGTCGTGCAGAAGGGCGATACGCTGGCCGTGCTGGATATCCCGGAAGTGGAAGCCAAACTACGGCAGGCCGAAGGGGCATGGCTTTCTGCCCAATCACAATATGAAATGGCTCAAAGTGGTGCTACCAAAGAAGAACGTGAGCAGGTTGAAGCAGTATTTCAGGCAGCAAAAGAGCAATTTGAGTTCGTGCAAAAAACTATGGAGCGGATGCATGAAATGTATAAAGACTCGCTTATCTCAAGCCAACAATTCGATGAAATATCCGCAAAATTCAAAGGAGCTAAAGCACAATACGAACAGGCAAGAGCGAAGAGAGCAGAAGTGATGTCCGGTGTACGTTCAGAGAAAATAAACATGGCAAAGGGACAGATGGAACGTGCAAAAGGTGCGCTGGAAGAAGCGAATGTAGCCTATAATGAACGCTTTGTAGTAGCCCCGGCCGACATGGATATACAAACGGTGGCACTGGAAGAAGGAGAACTGGCGCTTGCCGGATACACCATCTTTTCCGGCTATCAGCCCAACGCACCTTATCTACGATTTACGGTGCCTGAAAGCCGTGTGGGTTCATTTAGCACTGGACAGCAGTTTACGATTATCCAGCCCTACACCAACGATGAGTTTACAGCCAAACTGGTGAGTGTACGTCAATTGGCTGCGTATGCGAATAAAACCAGCTCTTATCCCAATTATGCAATGGGAGAATCGATCTATGAAATAAAATTAATTCCTGATGCACAGGATAAAGTAGCGGGTATTTATACCAATACCACCGTACTTATTAAGCAATAGGCTAAGCCATGAGCATCTTCACAAAACTATTTAAAAGAGAACTGAAGCTGTTTTTCTCCAACAGCGTGGCCATCTTTATCTTTTTTGCCGCTCCCATAGGTTACGCCCTGATGATTGGAAGTGCCTATATGCAGGGAAAACTCACCGAGCTGGAGGTGTTGGTAGTGGATAGCGACGACACTCCGCTGAGCAATCGCATTATTGACGCTCTGGATGACAATCAGTACCTGGAAGTGGCAGAGATTCAGTACCTGGAAGCTGGGGCTGAAGACAAGGTCATTGATAATGATTATGTGGCCGTAATTTATATCCCGGAAAACTTTGAGGGCAAGATCTTTCAAAAGAGGATAGCGGAAATCAATGTGGAGCTAAATGGCAGCAACATGGTTTCAGCCAATTATGCGTCCTCCGGCATTCAAAAGGTACTGGGAACTATGAATGCAGGCATTGAAATTGAGTCGATGAAAAAACAGGGCACGCCGGAGGCAATCGCCAAAGATCATTTTCAGCCTTTTAAGGTTACCGTGAACCGTTTCTATAACCCGGCCAATAATTACCTGCATTTTATTTGGCCCGGCATCATGGGTACGGTGATGCAGCAGGTGATCCTGATTGTAATGGCCCTGAGTTTTGCCATGGAGTTTGAAAACAACACCTTCCGGACTTTGGTAAAATTATCGGATTCGCCGGTTTTCCTCATTTTCATAAAGAGTATTCCGATTACGGTACTCACCTTTTTGATGTGGGGACTGGTGTACTACGGGTTTTATCCTTTGTTTAAGGTACCGCTGCCGGCCGATATGTTGGGTAACTGGACGCTAATTTTCTTTTTTACCCTTGCCAATGTATTCCTCGGAATTTTGGTGAGTATCGCTTTTCCCTCACAGCTTAAGGCCACGGAAATCCTGATGGCTATTTCTCTTCCCAGTTTCATACTTAGTGGTTTCACCTGGCCGCTGGAGGGCATGCCCGGCTGGCTGGTAAGCTATGTCTCGGATATCATCCCGCTCACTCATTTTCTGAAAGCCTATCGTAAACTGGAACTGATGGGCGCAAGCCTTGGTGATGTAAGTGGTGAACTCTGGATTTTAATATTCATGACCGCGGTGTTGTACTTACTTTCTCACTTTGTGTTGAAGTACCGTATCCATAAGTACAATGGTTAGTTGGGCCGGGGATGGTGGTTGGTTCCATCCCCGGTTTTTTATTCTTGCCTGTAATCTGAGGTGTTCTGCTATTTAATTGAGGTGCAAGCCCTTCAAGCTATTTTAGTTTTCTTTTAACAAAGGGCATAGCATAGTTTTATTACATTCTAATGAATCCCAAAAAGGGTCAGGGAGACTAAGGTAAATCGAGTAATAAAATTTCACATCAATTCAATACTGGAGGTAATGGTATGCAAAAGCCGGATATTTATATCATCGGATCGGGAGCTATTGGAAAAGCCCTGGCCGTATTTCTAAAACAGGCCCAAGAGTCGGTAAAGCTGGTAAGAGGCAGTGTGGATTATCAACCTGAAAAAGAAGACGTGATAACGGTGAAGGGGAAAGAGGATAAGGTTTTCAAAGAAGAAATTATTACTACCACTTTTAGCCAGCTGAATACCATCAATGGAATTGTACTGGTGGCAACCAAGGCATTTGCAAATCAGGAAATAGCAGAAAAACTAAGAGGATTAAAAGGACAATTTTCAATTGTGTTATTGCAAAACGGACTCAACGTTGAAGAGCCTTTTTATGGTTTTGATGATGTTTACCGGTGTGTGTTGTTTGCCACGAGCCAGGTTGTGGAAGAGAATACAGTTTCGTTTAAAATGGTTACCGAGTCTCCGGTAGGTAGGGTGAATAATGAGACAGGGACGGCCGGTGGGCTCATAGAACAAATCAGTACGCCCCATTTTGGTTTCAGGGATGAACCAAATATTTTAAAATATGTGTGGGATAAGGTGATTCTGAACTGTGCTTTTAACTCCATCTGTCCGCTGCTTGAAGAGGACAACGGTATTTTTTATCGAAATAAGGAAGCAGCAACATTAGCCAGACAGGTTATATCGGAGTGCGTGGTTTTAGCAAGAGAATACGAAGTAGAGCTAGACCAAGAGGAAATCGAAGAGAAATTGTTGCTGATTAGCGAGCGGTCAAACGGGCAGCTTATTTCTACTTACGAAGACATCCGGAAGAAAAGAAAAACGGAGATAGAAAGTCTAAACCTGGAGATAGCCCGAATGGCAGATGAAATAGGGAAGCCGGAGATGGTAAATAAAACCCGGTTATTGGGAGAAATGATTCGCCTGAAATCTGAGATAAAGTGTAATTGATTTAGTGTAGGCAAATACAAATTTTCAGAGTAGTCCAAAAAATCGAAACCTTCAGGATATAAACCAAAATGACTATTGATGAACAAGTACTGAAAGAGCAATGGAAAGAGCTCTGCACAACGTTACAAAATCGTTTCGAAGATAATATGAATCGCCATGCCGACCTGAGTTGGGAATCTGTGCTGGAAAAGTTAGAAAGCACGGAGCTTGAAAAGCGGTGGTCGTTATATCAGATGGAAGAAACCGGTGGTGAACCGGATGTGGTAGGTTATGATAAAGAAACCAATCAGTTCGTGTTTTTTGATTGCTCTCCCGAAAGTCCGGATGGCCGGCGAAGCGTTTGCTATGACCGGGAAGGACTTGAATCCAGAAAAAAACACAAACCGGATAATACGGCTGTAGATATGGCCAATGAAATGGGTATTGATCTCTTAACAGAAGAGGAATATCAAAAGCTTCAGCAGTTGGGAGAATTTGATACAAAAACTTCAAGCTGGTTGAATACCCCAACAGAGGTGAGAGAGCTGGGGGGGGCTATTTTTGGTGATTTCCGCTTTGGCCGTGTTTTTGTGTATCACAATGGGGCACAATCTTACTACGGTGCCCGGGGTTTTAGGGGAGTTTTGAAGATTTGAATGTTTGGGGGATGGATAGAGCCAGAGTAGCATAGCTGGCGAAGATCTTTTGAGTCTTAGACTTGAAAGTATCAGTAATGGGTTGTTGACATAATGCGATACTGAAAATCCGCAAGTCTCTGACGTGCATACCGCTTCGTAAGGCTGTCATGAGTTTGGGTCTGTGGAAAGCATTTTGCTCCTTGGCACCATTTACCCACCCCTTAATCCCCGCCCGAACGGGAAACTTGGTGGTAAATTGAGATACAGATTTCATCAAAAGTACCGGTGGATAAAACTTGCTAATAAGTTTTTAAAAGTACCAAGGCGTTACCTCTCCTGAGAGAGGAACAAGGAGAGGTTGAGATGGTGCCAGAGCCGCGAAGTTGATTTATTTTGACTGATATTCCTCAAATCATCAACCCAAAAAATGAAAGACATAAAAAAACCTCCGGAGGTTACCCCGGAGGTTCATGGTCATGATGACTATATACCGACCTTCATAGGTAAGGTCTAATTATATTTATTTCAGATCAAAGCGATCTAAGTTCATCACTTTATTCCATGCTTTTACGAAATCTTTCAGAAATTTCTCTTCACTGTCGTTACTGCCATATACTTCGGCAAGTGCGCGCAGTTCCGAGTTAGATCCAAAGATCAGATCCGCACGGGTGGCATTCCATTCAACTTCACCGGTTTCACGGTGACGACCTTCAAAGTAGTTCTCATCATCAGAAGTGGCTTTCCACTCGTATTTGAGATCGAGAAGGTTCAGGAAGAAATCGTTCGTCAGTGTTCCGGGCTTATCGGTAAACACACCGTAGTTAGAACCGTCATAATTGGTATCCAATACACGCATGCCACCAACCAATACCGTCATTTCGGGTGGGGTTAGTGATAGCAGTTGTGCACGATCTACCAGCATTTCTTCGGTAGTGGCAATACTTCGGGCGTGTGGGTTGTAATAGTTACGGAATCCGTCCGCCTGAGGCTTCAACCAGTCGAAGGATTCAACCTCGGTTTCTTCCTGCAGCGCATCCGCACGACCTGGAGTAAAGGGGACCGTGATATCGTGTCCACCTTTCTCAGCTGCTTTTTCAATAGCAGCGGCGCCACCAAGTACAATCAGATCCGCTATGGATACTTTTTTATTACCGGATTGTGCGCCATTGAATTCTTCCTGAATGCCTTCAAGTACGTTCAGCACTCTGTCCAGTTGGTCAGGGTTGTTTACATCCCAGTCTTTCAGAGGAATCAAACGAATGTGTGCACCATTGGCACCACCACGTTTGTCTGATCCACGGAAAGTGGAAGCAGATGCCCAGGCTGTAGAAACCAGTGCAGAGATAGAAAGACCAGAATTCAGGATCTTGCCTTTAAGCTCTTCAACATCTTCATCGTTGATCAGTTCGTGATCAACGGCTGGAATAGGATCTTGCCACAACATTTCTTCTTCGGGTACTTCTGGCCCGAGATAAAGTGATTTGGGTCCCATATCCCGGTGAGTAAGCTTATACCAAGCTTTTGCAAAAGCATCAGCAAACTCTTCGGGATTTTCATAGAAACGTCGGGAAATTTTTTCATAATCCGGATCTACTTTCAGAGCCAGATCAGTGGTAAGCATTACCGGAGGATTCTTCTTATCTGCAATGTGTGCATCAGGAACCGTTTCGTCGCCAGCTCCGTCTTTAGGATGCCATTGCCATGCACCGGCAGGACTCTTTCCTAATTCCCATTCGTAACCAAACAGGTTCTCGAAAAAACCCATGTCCCATTGGGTTGGGTTGTTGGTCCAGGCACCTTCAAGTCCACTGGTGATGGTATCAGGTCCAATTCCGGTACCGTAGCTGTTCTTCCAGCCGAGCCCCATCATTTCCATTGGAGCGGCTTCGGGATCCGGGCCATTGTGATCTTCAGGGCCCGCGCCGTGCACTTTGCCAAAAGTATGTCCGCCGGCTATAAGCGCAACGGTTTCTTCGTCATTCATCGCCATGCGCTTGAAAGACTGACGAATAAATTTAGCTGATTTTGCAGGATCAGGTTCGCCGTTAGGACCTTCCGGGTTTACATAAATTAGGCCCATGTGGTCGGCAGCAAGACGGCCTTCAAGATTTCCGTCATCATCATGACGCTTATCACCCAGCCATTCATTTTCAGGTCCCCAGTTGATATCTTTTTCAGGAGCCCATAAATCTTCACGACCTCCACCGAAACCAAAGGTTTCAAAGCCCATATCTTCAAGGGCTACATTTCCGGCAAGAATCATGAGATCTGCCCAGGAAATTTTCTCACCATATTTTTGCTTGATTGGCCAGAGCAGTCGGCGAGCCTTATCAAGACTCACATTATCAGGCCAGCTGTTTAGTGGGGCAAAACGTTGATTACCGGTGCTTCCGCCACCGCGTCCATCGGCCACGCGGTAAGTACCGGCGCTGTGCCATGCCATACGGATGAAAAGCCCGCCATAATGACCCCAGTCTGCTGGCCACCAATCCTGTGAGTCAGTCATCAGTTCGTGTAAATCCTTCTTTAGTGCCTCGTAATCCAGTTCATTAAACTTTTCGGCATAATCAAAGTCCTCTCCCATAGGATTGGAAGAAGGTGAGTGTTGACGAAGGATATCAAGGTTCAGTTTATTTGGCCACCAGTCCCGGTTTTTGGTACCTCCACCCGCTGTTTCACTTTTTGCAGCGCCATTATGAAATGGACACTTACTTTCATTTTGTGATGTTTCATTCGCCATAGTATCTCCTTTAGTTTCTTCAGTCAATCAGTTATCGATCGGTGTGATTTTTATGTTCCAAAGAAATGGATTCCCCGAAATCAAACCAAATCAATAAAGATTTAAGCTGCGATAGGTTTTCTTTATGAAAGGAGTAAAACAGCCACTAAAGAGTATTAAACACCCAATATTCAATTAGGAGGCACTCTAAGGCTTATCTGTTTTTCTTACCATTTGCAGATTAGCGAAAAGCTAAATCAAAGCACGGTTTTGAGCTCAATATCAAAAATAAGGTTGGCGTTGGGAGGGATAGCATTGCCGGAGCCGCGACTGCCATAACCGTAAACCGATGGAATGTAGAGCGTGATGCTTCCGCCTTCTTCAAGCAAGGGGATACCGACTTGCCAGCCGGTGATAAGCCGGTTCAATCCAAAAGCTACGGAACTGTCAGTACCGTCAAATACATTGCCGTTTGACATCAGGCGCCCCTCGTAAGTAACGGCTACGGTTTTGCAAAGAGATGGGCTTTTACCGTCGCCGGGGTTGTGGATGACGTAGCGTATGCCTGAAGGATCTACTTCAGCATCAATGTTATTTTCGGATAGATAGCTTTCAATCGCATCGATATCTGCTTGCAGTTGGGCTTCGTCCACATTCAGGTTGGGCTTGACATCACAGGAATTATCGGGTAAGCACCCGGATAGGAAAAGGGTGAAAAGGATTCCGGCAGCAAATACAAACGTAGATTTCATGATATCTTTTTGAAATTATAATAGGCTGCAAAGATACGTTGTTTTGTAGCTTAGATGCTGATCGTTTTTTAAAGAAAAAGTTGATGGCAAAGCCTGCTTGTTTTATTGGTCCCAGCTGAGGGTGAAAAAACCTGCACTTTAGTATTCCGAAAAAATCTAATGGCTAAGATCATGGGGTCATTCAGAAGCTACCGCTGAAGAACCTTAGCCAAGAAATGATTGCCAACCAACCAGTGGCAACAGCGCTTGAGCCACTGGAAATATAGCTCAGGAAATTGGTTAAAGATGCTCCGCAAAATGCAAGGTCCATCGGGGGTACCCTCTGGATGACCGGGATGGTGGAGCGACCGGGACTTTCAGTCTCCAACCAACCCCCTGCACTTTCAGTGCAAGGTGGTTTATTTAATGAGCAAGGCTTTCCTCGTATCGGTAAAATTTCTCTGTCCATTTGCCTGGTTTGCATTGATTTTTATCAGGTACATGCCACTGGGTAAATCATCAGCATGCCATCTAAGCGTGTAGCGCCCACTACTCTGAGTTTTATTGAGAAGTTCAGCCACTTTTTGCCCCATTACATTGTATACCTGAATCTGAATATTACTCTTTTCGGGAAGGGCGTAACTGATGATGGTACTGGGATTAAAAGGGTTGGGATAATTTTGATGCAAAGCGAAAGCTATGGGCTTATTCCCTTCGTCCTTTATAGAAACGGCCGGCTCTTGTTCCACAATGTGGATGTCATGAATCCAAACATTCTGGCCCTGAAGCGGTTCTGCAGCTGAGATCTCAAAGAAGTCAATCCTGCTCCAGTCGAAATCCCCTTGTGGTTCGTAGTCCCAACCATCTTCGTAACTACCCGATTCAGCGAAATCAGTTAATGGAATCTGTACAAAATGCCATTCTTCATCGCCAGTAACCATGGTTGCATCAATAGTGGTTGTCATCCGCCATGCATGATCTCCGTCTTCATCCGTTTTGGTATCCACAAACCGGATTTCCATATCCAGATCAGAGGCGTCTGTTTTCATGTAAAATTCGAGCATGTAATTTTCTTCAAGGAGAAGAGTAAGGTCCTTGTCAGGCCTGAAGTCGACTTCGATTTTTCCAAATTTGCGTGCATCACTCCAATGAATACTGAATTCACTTTCGTCGGGCGTATCCTGGTTGTAAAAATTGACCCCTTGCGGATAGCGATAATGAGAGTCATAGATATGATCCCCAAAATAGTCATCATAGATAGTAAAGCCGGTGGTATCGGGCTGAATATTCAGGGGCGTTTGCGGGGGGGTATTGAAGCCCATGGCTTCTACCAATGGCATGTTTAAATCATGCTCGAAGAGTTCATCACTGTCTTTGTAAAACAATCCAAAGCCATCCCGGTAATCCCAGGAAGTCCAGCCGATCTTGTGTTCATCAAAATAACGGGTGACTTCACGATACCAATTTACTCGTGATTCCTGCTGAGCGTTGGGCATATAAACCCCTAACTCACCTACGTAAAGAGGCACGCCACGTTTATTGCCAAACTCAATGGCGATGTCCATTTGTTCTCTGATAAATTCGACATTGCCTTCTTCCGGATAACTATGAAGTGCATCCTCTAACCAGGTACCCTTCAACTCAGAAGGAACAGAGGGCATAGTAGCGGCTTCATAAGGAAAAGGGACACCGGCGAGTGATTCCAGGTTGGGTTCACCCCAAAACGCACCTTGAGTGGTAAAAACAAAAGGTGCATAAAAATGAAAAGTATAAATGAGGTTTTCGTCCTCATACACCGGCATATTTTTCAAATCTTCCACGCCGCCCCAGCCATTGGAGGTAACAATGATGCTATGGGTAGCATCCACGCTTCGGATGGCATCAATGGCTTGCTGTTGAAGCAGAAACCACTCTTCCGGCGTCATATTGGGTTCGTTGGCGATTTCATAATAGATGAATTCCGAACGGTCTTTATAGCGTTCGGCAAGCTGGGTCCATACCGGGACCAGGGCATCCAGACGATCCGAATTTGTGAGAGCTTGCCCTATGGCGTGATTGTCAATGATGATGTGGAGTTTCAGTTCTTCTGCCCAATCTAAAACCTGGTCGAGGAAATTTAGTAGTAACGTATCGATGGTGTATGCCGGGGCACCACTGGTCATGAAATGGAAGTTGATGGGCACACGTACTACATCGGCACCCAGGCTTTTTATGTCAATCAGGTCCTGTTTGGTGTAACGGGTAAAAAAGGTTTCCTGTATGGTATCGTCCTGGAACCATTGGGATAAATTCACTCCTTTTGAAAATGGAGTTTCAACAAGGCCGGGAGGAGGTGATTGTTTTTTTATGTTGATGTCATCGAACCACACATTATTACCTTCAAGGGAAGTCGGTGCAGAAAACTCAAAGCGGTCAATCTTTGTCCAGTCGAAATCTCCCTGGGCCGGGTACCAATGGCCATCAAAGATACCCGCTTCCATAAACTCGGATAATGGAATCTGAACAAGGCGCCACTCTTCATCGCCGGGAACCAGGGTTGCATCAATGGTAGCGCTCATTCGCCATGCCCGATCGCCCGGGTCATCAGTTTGGGTATCCAGGAAATTGATTTCCATATTTAACTCAGGAGTATCCGACTTCATATAAAATTCCAGCATGTACTCTTCTTCAAGTAGAGCAGAAAGGTCTTTGTCAGGATTAAAATCGAAGGTTATGCTTGTATATTGTTGAGGATTGGGCCAGTGAATGTTGAAGTCACCTTCCTGTGGCGCATCTTGTCTATAGAAACTAAGTTGTTCCGGGTAGCCGAAAGGCATCTTGCCTATATATCTGCCAAAGAAATCATCATAAATAGTAAAACCAGTGGTGTCTGGTTGTATGGTTAATGGGGTTTGAGGTGGAGTTTCGAATCCCATCACTTCTAAAAGTGGAATATTCAGGTCGTGATCGAAAAACTCTTCACTATCTTTTTCATAGATTCCCATCCAGTCCGTCCAGCCGATCTTATGTTCGGTGAGATAGCTGGTCACTTCCTCGTACCATTTCAATCTTGAGCTTGGGTCGCTATTGGCTATATAAACCCCTAATTCACCGGCATACACCGGTACGCCCCGCTCATTTCCAAATTGAATAGCGATATCCATGCGTTCTTTAATCGCCTCAACGGTTCCGGTATTAGGATAATTATGATACTCGGATTCCAGCCAGGTACCTTCAAGTTCAGGTGGAAATGGAGGCATGTTTGCAGCATCATAAGGGAAGGGTATCCCAGCCAGCGACTCCATGGAAAGTTCGCCCCAGTCTGCTCCTTGTGTCGTAAAAATAAAGGGTTCATAGAAATGGAAGGTGTAGATGAGGTTGTTATCATCATACACCGGTATATCCTCCATGTCACCTACTCCACCCCATCCATGTGCGGTAACGATGATGGTGTGGGTTTGATCAATACTGCGAATGGTTTCAATGGCTTGTTGTTGAACAGGATACCACTCTTCCTGTGTCATATTGGGCTCATTGGCAATTTCATAGAAGATGTATTCCGAGCGGTCTTTATAATGGTTTGCGATCTGAGTCCACACCGGGATAAGGGCATTAAAAAGCTGGGGATCTGTCAGTGCCTCATCCACGGTATGATTGTCAATAATGAGATTTAGCTGCAGCTCTTCAGCCCAGTTTACCGCCCGGTCAAGTAGATTAAACAGCAAAGGGTCGACGGTGTATTCGGGCGCCCCACTGGTAAAAAGATGGAAACTGATGGGTACCCTAACCACATCCACTCCGATGCTTTTAAGATTGATTAGGTCTTGTTTAGTGTATTCGGAAAAGAAGATGTCCTGCGCTCTGTTCACATACTGAAACCATCCGGATAGGTTTACGCCTCTTGTAAATGGGGTTTCGACGATGCCCGGATCGACTGTAGCCGTTTCAATGGTAAATGGAGTTCTGTTGCGGGAGTACACATTGAGGGTGCTTGCGTCGGTAATTCTGACTTTTGCCTTATCTGAAACTTCTCCCGGCAAAGTGAAAGTATATTGGCCATCAGAAGCCTGAACCTGATCTGCTATTACTTCCCAGGTTTTTCCTCCATCATCAGAAAACTCGATTTCCAGCTCAGTGATATTCTCTGAAGTCCATTCTATAGTAATTTGATCTTCTGCTTCAAGTTCTTCATCGCCTTCGGGATAGGTGAGAGTAAGTGATTTTCCATGGGGCTCAGGCTCAAGTCCGACGAGTGCGGAGACATCATCGGGGTACAATTCGAAGTTATTGACCGGGTAATAACCATGCTGTTCACCAAAATCCCATCGCACATGTATTTCGTCGTATTCATTAAAGCCGTCCGCTATGTAAAAATGCCCGCCTTGATTCACTATGTTTCCGCTGGCTATAATGACGACCCGGCCGTTTCGGAATTCGTTTTTCAAGAGCTCCGTCCAGGCCTCTGTGGTAAAATCATCTTTATGAACAACCTGTGCCGAATTTTTGTAGCCGAAGTTGTTGATGAAGCCATTTCTGAAATCCTCAAGACTGCCACCGGTTACGTATTTGTCTTGAATAGCAGTGGCGGCATGGTAGACTAAAGTTGCTGCATGATGATATTCTTCTTGCGAAGCAGATTGGGGCAGGTAATCCGGCATCTGGTCGAAATTGTATTCTGTTGCTCCGAAATTGGCATGGTAATCGATTCCATACCGGTCGGTAAAACTCACTTCCCCAAAGCCTTTTCTGGGGAATTCCCAATAATGAAGCACCTTGCTGAAAGCAGTAGGACCACAACTGTTGGCAATATGACCATTGATTACTCCATGGCGGTGATCAAAATCAACTTCGGCATAGTAGGCATTCAGCGGGTAGGTATAGCCCATCCACCGGTCACGGACGCGCGGTTCCAAGGCTTCATTACTTTGTTGCAGAGTTCGAAGCTCAAGGTCAAAGCCAAGATCGGAGCTCCCGATTTGATCCTGGTGTATTTCAACTGCAATGACATTGTCGCCGTTTTGGAGATAGTCCGGGTTCAGGTTGAAGGAGTAATAGGTTGATTCACCTGCATCGCTGACGCCTCCTTCGGCCAGTGTAGTATTAGAGATAGCACCAGTGGGCATATTCTCGCGGATCACCTCATGTCCATTCAGGTAAACTACAGCTCCATCATCTCTTAATAAATTCACCTGAATTTTATCGATGACTGCAAGACTGGATACCTCAAATCGCTGCCGGAAATAGTATGCGATAGTGGGATCACTTGACTGTGATTCTCCGGTTTTCTTAAGCACTATATTGTTGAGATATACATCCATGTCGGATGTACCCAGGTCAAAATTGAGTCGGGTTTGGGAATGGTTGGATCCTCCATGGTGAATTCGAAAGCAAATGTTTGGGAGGAGGTAGTAAGGTCAATGGATTCGTTAGTGAATTCATCATAAGGAGAACTTTGCATGCCAACGGTCATGCTCATTGCACGGTTGCCATCTGCCCAGGCATCAAAACTGACCTCGTAAGTCGCGCCGTATTCAATGGTAAGATCTCTTTGGTGAAGCTGTACATGCCAGCCTTGATCTCCGCCATCGGCAATTGAAGCATGCAAAATCCCATTACCTGCACTGAAAGAAGCCGCGGCATTTGTAGTTTGGATGTATTGATCCCATCCGGTCATTCCATTTGAAAAGTTGCCGTTTTCCAGCAGGTTTTCACCGGTTATGGCCGTTGATGCAAAAGTCCCCTCTTTAGCCATTTGCTTGGTTTGTAAGCCGGAATTCAATGTGGTCTGTTCAATCCCGTCTCCGAAACCAAGTATGCCGGGGCCAGCTGGCCAGCTGCTATCATCGTAATTAAAATCAACCCACGCTGCTCCCGGAAAGGAGCCATCATTCGAATATTTCCAGTTTGAGTTTTTGGGGATGAGTACCTCTTGGGCGAGAATAGTTTTGGAGAGGAAAATTGAGGTGAGAAGGATGAAAAGTGCAGTGTTGAGGACCTTCGAACAGATCATGGCAAGCCTCCAAAAAATGAAATCTCCCCTGCAAGGAAATAGATTTAAATAATAGTTAGATCAAAAAATCAATTCGCTGAAACTCAGTTACCCCGAACTGATAGTGGAAAGGCTACGACTCAAAAACCCATACTTGAAGAACTACGACAGTTTTTGTGAATTACATATGAAGTATCGGGTAGATACAAAAAAAGCCCCGATGCTTGGCATCGAAGCTTTTAAAAAGAAAGGTTGAAGGAGCGATCAATCATCAATCACCCTTCAAAAATCATAAATCCTATACGTCGTTCAATGCTTCATTAAGCGCCTGCAGGCTTTTCTTAGCATCACCAAAGAACATCTGGTTCTTCTCAGCATAGAACAATGGATTGTCGATGCCGGCATAACCGGGACTTAAACTGCGTTTAAAGACTACGGTTCGTTTAGCATCATCCACATTAAGGATAGGCATGCCGTAAATGGGGCTGCCGGGCTCGGTTTTGGCCACGGGATTTACTACGTCGTTGGCTCCTATTACAAGAACTACATCGGTGGTTTTAAATTCCGGGTTGATCTGGTCCATGTCCAGCAACTGATCGTAGGGCACATCTGCTTCAGCCAATAGTACGTTCATGTGGCCGGGCATACGTCCTGCAACCGGGTGAATTCCATATTTAACTTGCACGCCGCGTTCTTCGAGTTTTTGGGCTACTTCTTTTAATACGTGCTGTGCCTGGGCAACGGCCAGTCCATAACCGGGGGCAATTACTACTTTAGAGGCATAAGCTACCTGAATGGCTAAATCTTCAGCGGAAGTTTCGCGAACAGTTTTGTCGCCGTCTTCGCCAGCGCCAGCTCCGCCGGAGTCGCCGCCAAAGGCACCAAAAATCACATTCGTGAGCGAACGGTTCATGGCTTTACACATGATGTTAGTGAGGATAAGTCCTGCAGCACCAACCAGTGCACCGGAAATAATCAGCAGGTTGTTGCCGATCACAAAACCAGCCATAGAAGCCGCTATACCGGAATAGGAGTTCAACAAAGAAATAACCACCGGCATGTCGGCGCCTCCAATGGGGATCACAGAAGTGATTCCGATCAAGAGAGAAAGCCCCAGGATAATCCAGAAAATAGTTTGGTTGGTGGGATCAAAAGTGAATATCCCAATCAGCACCAACACCGCGATCATAGAGCCAATGTTAATTACATTCAGACCGGGAAAAGTAATGGCATTGCCTGAGATAAAGCCTTTAAGCTTGCCAAAGGCGATGAAACTTCCTGTGAAAGTGAGGGCTCCGATGAATACGCCTAAACCGGTGGTTACCAAGCTGTCAGGTGTCATCGTGGTCGGATCAACCAGGCGTGAAAACTCACCCCAGGCTACCAGGGCAGAGGCACCACCCCCAAAACCGTTGAATACAGCTACGAGCTCGGGCATGGCGGTCATGGCTACCTTTTTAGCCAGAACGGCCCCAATCAATCCACCTATGAGCACACCGCCGATAATCCATTCAAAAGAAACAATTTGTTGATCAAAAAGGGTTACTACAATCCCGATAAACATACCAAGTGCCGCAAATTGGTTTCCCTTACGTGCGGTGGCAGGGGAATTCAATAACTTCAGCCCTCTAATGAAAAAGAAGGTGGCTACCAGGTAGATGATTTGGATGGTGTCGGGCAGATAGGGTAAAATAGCTTCTGGTAAAAACTGGCTCATTGGTCATCCTCTTTTTTCTTGAACATTTCGAGCATGCGATCGGTAACCATGAATCCGCCCACCACGTTGATGGTAGCAAATACAATGGCCACAAAACCGATGATTTGACTGGTTTGAGAGTCCACGCCCGAGTGTCCGGCTACGATGAGTGCCCCCACAATGGTGATGCCTGAAATGGCATTGGCTCCACTCATAAGCGGCGTATGCAGCGTTGGCGGGACTTTTGAAATCAGTTCAAAGCCAATGAAACAGGCCAGAACAAAGATGAATAAAGAAAATATTAAGGCTGACATATCAGTAGAATATTGAATATTGAACAAGGAATATTGAATAACGAACTAATCAATAAGTTGCTCAATACATGGTTATCTGATTCAATTCAAAAAATTTGTTTAGACGAATACTTCGATATTCACGATTGAATATTCAATATTCGCTATTCTTTAAGCATCGGGCTTATTACTTCGCCCTGATGGGTGATGGTGGTGTTTTTGATAATCTCGTCTTCAAAATTGAAGTTCGGCTTGCCGTCTTCGAGCAGCAGGTTCAGCAAAGCAACCATATTTTTGGAATATAGCTTACTGGCATGCAGAGAAAGCTGGCTGGGCAGGTTGTATGGACCAACGATACTCACCCCATATTTTTCTACCGTTTTGCCGTGTTCGGTAAGTTCGCAGTTACCTCCATTTTCAGAGGCAATATCCACAATCACCGATCCGGGGGCCATATCTTTCACCATTTCTTCAGTAATAAGTATAGGCGCAGGTCGACCAGGGATAAGTGCTGTGGTAATTACGATATCCGATTTCCTGGCATGCTTATGAATAGCCTCTCGCTGTAGCTCTTGCTTGCTCTTGTCAAGTTCTTTGGCATAACCGCCTTCGGTTTGGGTCTCGTCATCACCCAGTTCTACTTCTACAAATTTGGCTCCCAAGCTTTCCACCTGTTCTTTTACTTCCGGGCGGATGTCGAAGGCTTCTACTACAGCTCCAAGACGACGCAGAGTCGCAATAGCTTGCAACCCGGCCACTCCAGCTCCCAGTACCAGGGTTTTAGCTGGGGGGATGGTGCCTGCTGCGGTCATCATCATTGGGAGGTATTTGTCCAGTTCGTTAGCAGCAATCAGGGCTGATTTGTATCCGGCGATAGAACTCATGGAGGAAAGGGCATCCATATTTTGTGCGCGGGATATGCGCGGTACGGCATCCATGCCCATACCCGTAATGCCTTGCTCTTTAAGCAATTCTACTAATTCGGGATGCTGCAAGGCCCAAAGGAAACAGATAAGAATGGCGCCTTTCTTAAGCTTCTTAATATCGGCTTCATCGGGAGTTTGGATGGTCAGCAGAATATCACACTCCGAAAGTACCTTATCCCGGCTTTCTGCAATTTTAGCCCCGGATTCTTCATATTCTGCATCCGGAAAGTTAGACCCCAAACCGGCGCCTTCTTCAACCCAAATTTCCAGTTCTTGTTTAACTAACTGTGCGGTCACTTCCGGGGTAAGTGCAACCCGGCGTTCATGTTCCGCTGTTTCTTTTAGTACTCCAACTATCACTTTATATCCTCCGTTAAAAACGTTTCGGCAAATAACATACTGAAATGAAAGTTAATCGCAAACTTAAATGGGAGCGCTTTTTTACAAAAATTATAATCTTTCATTGCTTATGTGTGTTTGACTTGTGCTTAAAAGCCCTTTAAAAAAGCAGTTTGGTGATTGATATAGTTGATAATTGTGAAAACTATATGAATCATGGATAAGTGAGCTCTATCTAAACCATAGATATTTTGAGAAATATATTTGTCTGATAAAACCGTATTATTACAGTCGAAAAATCAAACAAAGTCAATTTAGTATTATGGAAGATATTGCAGGAAAAACATTTAAGGTTGTGATCGTAGGTAGTGGTCCGGCTGGACTTACCGCCGCCCTATATGCAGCCCGTGCCGACCTAAATCCCATTGTATTTGAAGGGCCGGAACCTGGTGGACAGCTTATGACCACCACCGACGTGGAAAATTTTCCCGGTTATCCGGAAGGGGTGATGGGACCTAAGATGATGCAGGATTTCCGCGAACAAGCTACCCGTTTTGGAGCCGACTGCCGCTACGGATATGTAACAGATATTGACTTCAGCAAGCAGCCGTACAAAATTACGGTTGATGAAGAAACGGAAGTATATGCGCATGCCATTATTGCTTCAACGGGTGCTTCAGCCAAATGGCTGCATCTTGAAAGTGAGCAAAAGTTGCGTGGTAAAGGTGTATCAGCATGTGCTACCTGTGACGGGGCTTTCTTCCGCGATCAGCACGTAATTATTGTAGGCGGTGGTGATACCGCAATGGAGGAAGCAACCTTTCTCACCAAGTTTGCCAGCAAGGTAACCGTGGTACATCGCCGGGATGAGCTACGTGCTTCTAAAGCCATGCAAACCCGTGCATTCAACAATGAGAAGATTGAATTCATGTGGGACAGCGAGCTGGTAGAAGTGCTGGGCGATAAGGTAGTAGAAGGTGTGAAAATTAAAAATAATAACACCGATGAAGTTATTACCCTTGATGATGTAACCGGTGTATTTGTAGCCATCGGTCATAAGCCCAATACGGACTTGTTTAAAGGCGTAGTTGAGATGGATGATGTCGGTTATATTAAAACAAAAGGACAATCAACAGAGACCGATCTTCCGGGTATTTTTGCCTGTGGAGATGCGATGGATGCGGTTTATCGCCAGGCAGTAACTGCTGCAGGCACCGGATGTAAGGCTGCTCTTGATGCTGAACGCTATCTCGGCGAGCTGGAAAGCAAAGAAGCCATTGCCGAATCCCACTGGAAGTAGAGTATTGATATGGTGATTTAGTGATATAGTGGTAGTGTCGGTTTAAACCTGATAAATCACTATATCACTTTATTACTATATCACCCATTCACTTTTCATCCTTTTTCTTTCCTACCGTTTTCTCTTCTTTTTCTTCGGAATCTGAATCCGTTTCTGAGGATTCTTCCTCCTCCTCTTCATCTTCAATATCAATAATTTCAGCATCTACGGAGTATTCATCTTCGTCGGTGACTTCGCGTTCTACAATGATTTGGTAATCATTAATGAACATGGCGAACATCCCAATGGCAGAAATAACCGGTGCCATAGCTGCAGCTAAAGTAACACCACCGACACCTACGGTAAGATTGGTCTCGAATTTGACTTCGCCTTCTTTGTTCTTAATGATGAGCTTGCGGGCACTGCCTTCCTTGATAAGCTTGCGAATTTGTTTGATGACTTCATTTACGCCGCCCTGGATTTCTTCGTAAATGGTTTTGGCCTTGGTTTTTGCGTCTTCTTTCTTCATGATTTCTACCGTTTGTGAAAATTTTTTGTAAGGAATTGCTTTCTCACCGCTCTAACTACGTAAAGATAATATAAAAGATTCAGGTACAAACTATGCTTTCACGGGTATATTGCGCATCCACTGTCGGGGTGGATGCTCAAATCATCGATGTTGAAACCCATCATACCAACGGGATGGTAAAATTTTTCTTGGTGGGTTTGCCAGACCGGGCCGTCAAAGAATCACGAGACCGGGTAGAAGCTGCCATACGAAATACTGGTTCCTACTATCCGTTGGGAAGAATTACCGCTAACCTTGCACCTGCCGATCTGCCCAAAGAAGGCAATGGCTTCGATTTACCAATTGCGATTGGGATTCTGAATATGTCAGGACAGCTACATACCGATAAGCTGGATGAAACCGTGATGCTTGGAGAATTAGCGTTAGACGGAAAAATTCGTCCCGTTAAGGGCGTGTTACCGGTGGCGGTAGAGGCAGCAAAGAAAGGATTCAAATACCTGGTAGTACCCAAAGAAAACGGTGGTGAAGCGGCAGTGGTCGAGGAATTGGAAGTATTTCCTTTTGAGCATCTGAACCAGGTAAAAGATTGGCTCGAAAACCGCGGAAGTATGGAGCCTTTGCACTGTAACGTGCACGAATATTTTCACCAAAACGGAAAGCATAACCCTCTGGATTTTAGTGATGTGCGGGGGCAGGAAAATGTGAAACGGGCTTTGGAGATTGCAGCGGCAGGAAGCCATAATGTTGTTATGGTCGGTCCGCCAGGCTCCGGAAAAACCATGATGGCCCGGCGCATTCCAACTATTTTGCCTCCGCTGACTTTGGACGAAGCCCTTGAAACAACTAAGATCCATTCAGTCTCAGGGATATTGGAATCAGGCAAGGCGCTAATTACAAGGCGGCAGTTTAGGTCGCCGCATCACACCGTTTCGGATGTGGCCTTGGTGGGAGGAGGTAGTATTCCCATGCCGGGTGAAATCTCGATGGCACACAATGGAGTGCTTTTTTTAGATGAACTGCCGGAGTTTAAGCGGAGTGCACTGGAGGTGATGCGCCAGCCGCTGGAGGATGGTTTTGTATCGATATCTCGGGCACGCATGAGTGTTACTTATCCTAGCCGGGTGATGCTGGTGGCCTCTATGAACCCCTCGCCTGGGGGCGACTGGTATGATCCTAATGATATGAGCGGCACCACCAACATGCAGATGCAACGGTACCTTAGCAAAATCAGCGGTCCGTTGTTAGACCGGATAGACTTACATATTGAAGTTCATAAGGTGAGTTATGAAGAACTTTCGGGTAAGGCTAAAGGAGAGTCTTCGGCAGATATTCGTAAGCGAGTGGTCGGTGCCCGGGAAGTACAGTCGCAGCGGTTTATGGGGATGAAAGGCGTATACAGCAATGCGCAGATGAGCACGCGGATGGTCCGCAAGGTGTGCAAGCTGGATGAAGCTGGCTCTAAAATTCTCAAGAAAGCAATCACTTCCCTAGGACTCTCTGCCCGTGCCTACGATCGCATCCTCAAAGTATCCCGCACCATCGCCGATCTCGATCATTCCGAAACCATCAAGTCCAATCACGTAGCGGAGGCCATACAGTACCGAAGTTTGGACAGAGAAGGGTGGCTTGGTTAGAGAATATCGAATATTGAACAGAGGAATATTGAATAATGAATTATAAAAAATTTGATCTGGAAGAACGGCTGATTCAATTTGCTTTAAACACGTTGGAAGTAAGTGAAAAGCTTCCTAAAACATACATAGGTAAGCATTTAAGTCAGCAATTGGTGCGTTGTGGTACTTCCCCTGCTTTTCACTATTCAGAAGCGAAAAGTGCAGAATCCAGGAAAGATTTTGTTCATAAGCTAAAAATAGGTTTAAAAGAATTAAGGGAGTCATCAACAAATATGAAAATAATTCAAAGAAAACCGCTACTAACGGATCCTATTCTTAATAAAACATTAAAAGAATGCGAAGAATTGATCTCAATTTTTGTGAAGAGTATTCAAACTACTAAGGGGAATATGGATAAAAAATAGTACTTCGATATTCAATATTCCTCTGTTCAATATTCGATATTCAACTAATGGGAACATTTTAGTAGGTACACTTATAAGATTGATATAACAAAAGAGAGAATCATTATGAAAAAACGAACAGCATATTGGCAAGGTGGATTGGTTTTCAGTTTGCCTGTACTCATTATTTTGATGTACCTGTGGCTGGTGCTATAAAATATAAAAACGGTTGACTGAAGCGCTGAAATTGGATAAGCTTTCCATCCATTTTAACTCCAAGATCAGAAAATCATTTTGCCCATTTTTGTTGATGTAGCCCTTCCTGCGGCCGTGCGGAAGCAGTTTACTTACCATGTGCCCGATGAGCTGGATAGCTCCGTTCAGCAAGGGCAACGTGTGTGGATTCCCTTTCGCAACTACTACGCTATTGGGGTGATTGTGAATGTGCATCAGCAAAAACCATCCTTTAAAACCAAACCGGTACGCAAGGTTTTGGACGAGGAACCTTTGCTTTCCGAAGAACTCCTCGATCTTACCCAGTGGATTTCCAAATTTTATTACGCCAGCTGGGGGGAGACCATTCAAGCTGCATTGCCGGCCGGACTTAACTTTGTATCCCGTAAATATCTGAATATTGCTGATGATTTGAATCAGGAGCAGCTCAATGAAGATCAGAAAGAAATCATTGAGGATCTACAGGCAAATAAAACTACACTGAATGAAGCGAAAAAGAGGTGGAAAGGCACTGGCCTGAATAAAGTCTTCTCGAAACTGCTAAAAGACAAAAAGATCGAGATTTGGGAAGAACCGGATATGAAGGTGACGGTAGCTACAGAGCGGGAATGGATTTGGGCCAATGACAAGAATGAAGAAAAAGCCCGTACCTTTTTGGAAAGTGAGGAAGTAAATGAGGATCTAAAATGGACTTCTGCCCTGGCCCATATTGCTGAAGAACTCCCTATCCGTCAGTCCGAGATTCCGGATGATTCGGTGTTCACTTCCTATACCCTCAAGAAATTACAGGATGAAGGGTGGATCACCTACAGGGAGGTGGAAAAGAAAAACGAAATGGAGCATCTGGATCATGAACCGGACTCCATTAAATCCCTTAACGATGAGCAGAGAGCTGCTTTTGGAGAAATAAACGAATCACTTTCTGACGGAAAATTTGCCAATTATTTGTTATTCGGTATTACCGGAAGTGGCAAGACCGAAGTATACATCCATGCCCTGAAAAAGGTCATCGAAAGTGGAAAGGGAGGCATCGTACTGGTACCGGAAATAGCGCTGACCCCTCAAACGGTATCGCGCTTTTATCGCATTTTTGGGGATGAAATCGCCGTGCTTCACAGTCGCATGACCAATAGGCAACGCTTGCAAGCCTGGCAAGATCTTTATTCCGGAAAAAAGAACATCGCCATCGGTCCTCGCTCTGCTGTTTTTGCACCCGTTCAGAATCTTGGGTTGATTATCCTGGATGAAGAACATGATAGCTCGTACAAGCAAATGGATCCGGCGCCACGCTATCATGCGCGCGAAACAGCCATCATGCGAGCTCAAATGAATGATGCCGTAGTGATCATGGGATCTGCCACCCCCAGCATGCAGGCGCTGAATATGGCAGCCAAAAAAAAATGTACGATGCTGGAACTGAATAAACGCCATGCCAACGCTAAACTTCCCGAAGTAAAAGTGTTGGATTTGAAACAGTATAAAGGAGCCATGCGCGGAGAACTGGCAGTTCCATTGTTTATGGCAATGGAAGAGGCACTGGATAAAGACGAGCAAATTATTCTGCTATACAACCGCCGTGGGTACGCCAGTTATTTGCAATGTGAGGATTGTGGACACATCCCTGAAAGCCCAGAGAGTTCGGTGAGTCTGACTTATCACAAGCGAAAAAACCTGCTAATGGATCATTATACGGGCTACTCTCGCCGTAAGGATACCCAGTGTGAAAACTGTGGTTCATCAAACCTGACGATTCAGGGCTCAGGTACACAAAATATTGAAGAGCAGCTGGACGATCTATTTCCCAATGCAAATGTCATTCGTTTTGACCGGGATTCTACATCCCGAAAAGGTGCACATGAAAATATCCTGAAGCAGTTTGGCGAGGGCAAAGCAGACATCCTGATTGGTACCCAGCTGGTGGCCAAAGGGCTCGATTTCCCAAACGTAACGGTTGTTGGGGTAGTAAATGCAGATACCGAACTTGCTTTTCCGTCATTCCAGGCTACCGAACGCATGTATCAGTTGTTAAGCCAGGTTTCGGGACGATCGGGAAGGGGAGAGAAGCCGGGAACTGTATTTTTGCAAACGCGACAGCCCGATAATTCTGCCCTTATTTTTGCCAAGAAACACGATCACCGCGGTTTTGCCCGGCAGGAGATGGAGTTTCGGAAACCGTTGTATTACCCGCCTTTCTCACGATTGATACGTTTTGAGCTTAAATCAACTAAGGGTCATGAAGTAAACATGGCGGCACATGCCCTTAAAAACTCAGCGGAGCGAGTGGTGCCAGATATTCCGGTTTTGGGACCTTCTCCGGCAGCCATCCCCTGGATGAATAAAAAGTTTATTTGGGAGGTTACACTCAAAATAGAACCCGAGCGAGGTGCGCGCTATATCGAGGCTTTAGTGGATAAAACGATGGAAGTGTACGAAGCTGATGTGAAAGGTAAGTTTGGCTCAGTGCGGGTGAACGTGAATGTGGATGCGATTAATTAGGGTGTTACGGTGTTATAGTATGACAGTGTTAAGGTGTTTTGATATAGAAGTGGATTATTCTAAAGTGGGGTGCATCTGCTTTTGAGAAAAGGTTAGGAAAGAGGAGCTAAGTAACGAGCCTGCGAGTTAAACAAAAGAATCGAACTTTGGCCACGAACACCCTCCGCCGGTTTTGGCGAGCCAAAACCGGGCACCTCCCTCAAGGGAGGACTTTATCAAGGTGGAATTCATGTTCTTTACCTTATTATAACTGATACTTTGTATTACAAAACCAAAAAGTCTCTCCTTGAGGAGAGATCAGCCAATCAGCTGTTCCTGATTGGCTGTGAGAGGTGTTGGAGCCAAGGGCTAAAATTACTAAAAAATCAGGCTACTTTAGGCACGGCCCGCTGGAAGCCCTGACGGTTTACATGGCCGATGTATTTACCAATAATGCGTACTTCTTCAAATAAATCCGGCTCAATAAAAATATCCTCATACTCAGGATTTGCCGGTTCCAATCGAAGGCCATCATCATCCCAGTAAATCTTCTTGAGGCTGGTTTCTCCATTGTAAAGCACCGCTCCGATATCGCCATTTTTTACATCGGTGTCCATTAATAGCACAAAGTCACCGTCATAAATGCCCACGTCTTTCATACTAAAACCGGTAACGCGCAGGGCAAAAAGGTCTTCAAGATCAGGAAAGAGCGTATCCATAGTGATACTTCCTAAATTAGCTTCAACCGCTTCCTGCAGACTTCCGGCCGCAATGAGGCCACGAACGGGTATGCCTTCTTTTTCTTCAGTTTCCCCGAGCAGACTTTTCTTTTCTTCGGGGAGATCGTATTCCTCATCATCCCGCTTAACCAAATAGCCTTTCTTCAATAACGCCTGTATATTTTGGGTGACGCTGTTGGGCGATGCATACCCAAAATGGTCGGCTATCTCACGATAGGTGGGCCACACTTCATGTTCCTTTTTGTATTCTACAATAAAGGTGAAAAATTCGTGCTGTTTGCGCGTTAAATGTGCATTATCCATGGCTAGAAGTTTATTAATGTATAAAACATGTGTAATAAAAGGAGTTTGTTGATGAAGTTCAATAGAAAGTGTGTGAAAAATATGTGCGGATTTCTGGGTATGGGCATTCTGATGCTCACATTCACCTCATGCAAAAAAGAGAGCGCATACTCACGGCTACTCACTGAGGACTATCCCGAGCTTTACACCCATGTTTTTTCGCGCGATGCGGATTCATTGCTTTCCTATGTTGATTCCCCTGATGAATTCATCCGTGAGCAAGCCTGGAGGGCACTCATCAGTACCCCGGTAGAAGATGTGGATGCTTTCCTAACCCAGGTTCAATACAGTAATACCACAGAGGGCTGGATGGCATTGAGTATGAAAGATTTGAATGATGGTCAGTTACAACGGTTGCACACTTTGTGGGATCAACGAGTAGCCATGCGGCCGGGTATTAGCACCGTATTGGGACGACAAGGAAACCAGGAATCACTGGATATGCTGGTCAGTAATTTTGATAACATCATCGATGAAGCCCATGAGTTTGAATCGGCTTTGGCGATCAGCAGGTTGAGCATGGAGTATGAGATTCCCGCTTTGAGTCAAAATAGCATTCTGAAGTACGCAGCCATTACCGATGAGGAAGAGCTCTTTCAGGCTTATTTCTATGGCTTGTATCGATCAGGGGAGGCGATTGAAAGTCAGGAGTTGTTGAAAAATGTATGGGACAGTTATGATTGGTCCAGGAATCCCCGCATCCAGCAATATGTGTTGCGCATTGCCATGAACAGCGATGCAGCATGGACTTTTGACAGGTTGAATATTGAGGGGGTTGATACGATGGATGTGCGCCTGGCAGTAGAGCTGGCACAATTGACATCAAAACTGGATTGGAGCGAAAAACTGGCGAACACCTACACCTTGCTCATGCAGCATGATAACCCGGTGGTGAACATCACGGCCTTGGAGCAAATTCGAAATCATCCCGAAAAACCGGATGCTTTTGATGAGATAATTGTGAGCGAGATCTTGGAGAATCAAGAAAAAGAAGCCACAGTTCAACTCTCTGGATTACTGGCGATGAGTGATGCCGGTGAGCACCTGCAGGTTGCGGATGAGTTGGCAGATGGCAATGTATATCTGCTCCCCAAAAAATTAGGCGTGTATGCTAATGAAACATCCGGAGATGAATTTTTAGCAATGCTCTCTGAGTATGCTGAAAGTGATGATCGTATGGAAGCGGTGGCTGCAATCAATGTGTTAGCGAATCGGTGGAATCAGGATGAGAATGCTGCAGATAATCGGGAAGAAGTGAGAGAGGTATTAACCAGTTTGCTGGAACGAGGCGACCGATCTATAACCTATTTGGTAGTGCAGGTCTGGAATGATGAGGAACTGATTGAAGCAGAAGATTTTGAACGAATTGAAGAGCTGATGTCCGGTTATTCTTTGCCTGCGGATGTAGAGGTCTATCAAGCTTTTGGGCAATTGTTGCATGATCATTTTGAAGAGGAAGCCGGTAGCTTGATTGATGATTGGGCGGAACAGGGGAATCCGGCGCTTAACAGCACATTGAATCAACAGGGTTGGGATGTGCCTGTGGCAGAAAACCGGCCTGAATTTCGGGAACCTGACTGGGCTCGTCTGGGGGAGTTGGGCTATGAACCGACCTGGGCACTGGCAATGGAAGAGGATACCATTCGCATAAAAATGGATGTGCTTTCGGCCCCGGCTACTATCTCAGGTATTGATAGTTTGACCCGAGCCGATGCGTATGATAATGTGGCGTTTCACCGTGTGGTGCCCAATTTTGTGGTACAGGGTGGAGATGTAGAAACCGGTGATGGTTTTGGTGGTCCTGATTTTGTGGTACCTACGGAAGCGTCCACAAAACAATACCGTAGGGGCGTGGTAGGCATTGCCAGTGCCGGCACTGACACCGAGGGCAGCCAGTATTTTATCATGCATGATTGGGCTCCGCATCTAAACGGTCGTTACACGGTAATCGGAGAAGTGACCGAAGGTATGGAAGCCGTGGATAGAATTGTGGTAGGTGATAAAGTGCTTGATGCGTGGTGGGAGATTACCGAAGAATAAGTTTGGTTTGATTGCACAATTGTAGGCCAGATTCACCACCGTACATCCCTCTGGTTTCGAGCTGAAGCTCTCAACCGGTCTCCCTTCGAAGGGAGAATCATCGCATACTGCATTACTAATGGTTTTAAATTCTGGTATTAAAAAGAGCATTTTTACTAGCCATGCATGGAAAAAGTCCCTCTTTAGCCTGTCCTGACCAATCGGGGAAGAGGGACCGGAAAATCAGCTCGCCCCCGACCACTCGGGGCAGGGGGATGTGAGATGGTGACTTCTATCCATAAATTATGCACCTGAAGAGTCAGTAGTTAAACATTACTACGTTCCAACGCAGAGTGTGTGGAACGGGGCAAAAATAGAACACGGATACGTGGGGTGGGCGAATGGTAATTGATTTACAGTTCCTTAAACCCTTCTGAAATTATCCGCCAAATCTGTGGCATCCGCGTTCAATTTCTTCAGTTTAACCATGGCAAAAAACTAACAGCTGAAGCCTGAAAGCTGACAGCCAACCTAATCATCCTTCCACAGCAGTCTTCCGGCTACGAAACAACTCCTTGAACCACTCAATCGTCATACTCAGTGATACAGAGAGTACCGGGGTGATGAACAGGGTAAGAATGGAACCAAACATCAACCCGCCAATAACTGCTTTGGCAAGCGGCGACCACGTTTCGGCCCCTGAGCCAATTTCCAGTGAAAGCGGGATCATGGAGCAAATGGTAGTGATGGCTGTGAGCAGAATAGGACGCATACGTCGGCGGCAAGCTTCCAGGAGGTGTTCAAGCAATTCTGAATCCTTCACGGTTGGCTTCTCTTTCCAGAAAAACACGGGAATAAACAGGTTTTTCCAATGGACGGATTTTCGATTCAATAGATCGTATTTGATGCCTTTGGTGTATAAGTGCATATAATCCACCAGCACAATGCCATTGTTTACAATGATTCCCACCAGCATAAATATCCCGATGTTGGCCGTGGTACTTAGCGGATCACCAATCAAATATAAAAAGGCAATGGCACCAAACATGGCCAACGGAATACAAAGCCAGATCACGAATGGATCACGGAAGTTTTCAAACAGGGAAGCCATAATCATAAACATCAGAATCAAGGCCGCGATCAAGGCAAAACCGAATTCACTTTGTCCCTGCTGAGTCTCCTGGGTACCCCCGGTAAATTCATAGCGATAGCCTTCGGGTAGAATGACCTCATTTTGTAAATACTCACGAACTATCGGTTCATACTCCAACGCATTTCCCTGAATCTGAATGTTTACATCTAAAATAGTTTCCCGGTCACGGCGCTGAAAGGAATCGACGCCACGTGTGGGTACGAATTCACCCACGGCTTGTACGGGCACGCGCTGGTCTTCGTATTGTAATACCTCCAGATCAAACAATTCTTCACGACTGGTTAAAGCCTGTTTTTGGGTGCGCACTTCGATGGGAATTTCTCGCCCTTCATCAATGTAATAACCGGCCTGATTGCCCAGCGTTTGGGTGCGGAGGTTTCCGGCTACAGTGTTCAGGTTAGCTCCCAGCAGCCCCAAACGTACGCGGTCTGGATAGAAATGGAGTTCCGGGGTTGGATCAGTCCAGCCATTATCCACGGAGATAACGGTAGGGTCTTCCAGCAGTTTGGCTTCAATTTTATTGGAGATGGTTACCAGCTGTTCAATTTCCGGACCGATGAGGCTCAGGCGAATACGATTGCTCCCGGAGTCCCAGCCCCGGCCAAAACGCAATCCGCCGCCTTCTACACGTACTCTCACATCCACGCCGGGGGCTGTAAGTTCGTTGCGGAGTTTAACGGCAAAATCATTGGTGGTTTGTTCTCGCTGACTTTCAGGTACCAGCGTCAGGCTAATTTCTCCCCGATTGCTTTGAGCATTCCAGCGGCTGCGCCCGATGTTAGTGATGATGGTTTCAACCTCTGGTATCTCACTTACATGCTGGCTGAAATCTTCCATCACGGCGGCCGTTTTGATCAGCTGACTGCCTTCAGGAAGACTTATGTCGATATCAATCTGACCGGAATCGGCTTCTGGAAATCCTGATTTTTGAATGTTGCTGTACAAGAAAAAAGTGCCGGCCGCAATGGCAATCATCCCCAGCAGGGGAATCCATTTATGCTGGAAGAGCCATCCCAAAACTTTGGTATATCCACGCTCCAGTTTGGCAATACCTTTAAAAGCCAGATTCTTTTTATTGAACTGTGAGGCTTCAAGGGTTAACAGTGAAATAACGGGTACCAGGATAATGGAGGACAAAAAGGAAAACCCGATGGCAAAACAGATGGTGTAAGCAAACTCCCGGAAGAAAGCTCCCTGTGTTCCTGAAATCAGGATGATGGGGACGAATACACCGAGCGTGGTGAGGGTGGAGCCGAAAAGTGCGCCAATTACTTCATTGGTTCCCTGTAGAGCGGCCTGAAAGCGTGGTAAGCCTTCCTCTAATTTTCGCGCAATACTTTCGGTTACCACAATGGAGTTATCAACCAAAAGACCAATGGCGAGTGCCAGCGCAGAGATGGTTAAAATATTTAGGGTAAGATCTGCCGCGTACATGGCCGCAAAACTTGCCGCAATGGATACGGGAATGGAGGAAGCCACAACCAGTGATATGCGCCAGCCTCCCATGAACAATAAGATTACCACAATTACCACGATCAGGGCAGCCAGGGCTGACTGTGATAAATTATTGATGGAATCTTCAATTGTTTTTCCCTCATCCGAAAGGACTCTAAGTGTTACGCCGGGAGGTAAGATTTCGTTTATTTCGGGGATGAGTTCCTTCACCGCATTTACAATATCGAGGGTGTTGGCATCCGAGCTTTTTTGCACATCTACCGATACACTATTTTTCCCATTTACTTTCACAAGGCTGGTAATTTCAGTGAAGTCATCGCTTACTTCCGCAACATCTTTAACCCGAATGGGAATATCGTTTTCGGAAATGGTAACAATGGTATTGGCTATTTCTTCTACGGTTTGATAGGTGGATTCAGCCCGCACACTATAGTTGATTTTATCGGCTACCACATTGCCAATAGGCAACTGCACGTTGTTGGATCGTAAAGCACCTTCAATGTCGGCGGGAACCAGGTTGTGCTGAGCTAGCGACATGGGCGAGACATCGATGTAGATGCGCCGTTCCAGTCCGCCTTGGGTCTCGGCTGAGGCCAGCCCGTCGATGCGTTCTAAGCGGGTTTCTACCAGTTCCAGTCCAATGTTACGCAGCTCATCCAGCCCGCGATTCTCGGCGTCAATACTCAAACGCATGATGGGCCGGTTTTCCGGATCAAACTGGAAGATGACCGGCTCCTGGGCCTGCTGGGGTAAATCGCCCCGAATTTGATCGATGGCTTTACGGACCTTCAGTTCGGTTTTGCGTATATCCGTGCCTTCCTGCAAGCGCATCATCACAAAAGCATTACCGCGGCTTACGCGGGCTTCCAACGTTTCTACCCCTTCAATAGCGGATAGGGCTCCTTCAATGGGATCTACAATAATCCGGTTGATGTCTTCCGGCGCCACATTGTTGTAACCCGAAGACACAGCAATCACCGGTATATTAAATGAAGGGTAGAGGGTGATCTTTAAATTGGTAAGTGAAAATACGCCAAAGCCAATCACAATCAACGTCATCATAATGACCGTAATGGGGCGCTTTAATATGCCTCCGGCTATCGAAAATTTCTTCATGACCGACCTCGGTTATACTTTAAATATCCTGAAAGATATTGGATTAATGCTTTTTGGGATACTTTCATTCTGCCACCTCAGCCTGCATTGCAAGTGGATCCGTTTTATGAACGGCATCAAAACCCATTTTCTCAACCATGCTGTTGATGATTTTATAGAAACAGGGAACCACAAACAGCATCAGTAAGGTACTCATAGTGAGCCCACCAATAACGGTCCGGGCCATGGGGCTCCACGTTTCGGAGCCGGAACCCAGTTCCAGCGCCAAAGGCACCATAGAGAGGATGGTGGTAAAGGCGGTCATCAAAATGGGACGTAACCTTCGGGTGGCGCCGTCAGCAATGGCTTTATGCCGCTCAATACCCCGTGCCTGCAAAATTTTGATGTAGTCAATCATTACAATCCCGTTGTTTACAACAATACCAGTGAGCAGAATAAGCCCAACCATCGAGGTCACACTAATCGAAGTCCCGGTTACCCAGAGCATTAACAACACCCCGGTAAGGGCCAAAGGAATCGTCAGGATGATGATAAAAGGTTCAACCAGGCTCTCAAACTGGGAGGCCATCACCATATAAGTGAGAATGCCGGCTATCATAAAAGCGATCATCAGGAAGCCAAAGGATTCGGCTTGTTCCTCGGCAGTACCCGAGATCTGATAACGGTATTCATCCGGCCATTCTACCTGATCCAGGATGGCTCGTGCTTCTTCTGAAGCAGTAGCCAGGTCTATGCCTGAAAGTTCGGCGGTAATTTCGGTAACCCGTTCCTGGTCGATACGCAACACATTGGTAGGACCTGTGTAATATTCCAACCGTGCCAGGTTTTTCAGAGGCATCCATTCGCCTTCGGGCGTTTGCACCTGGATGTTTTCTAAATCCACCGACTGTGCTTTATCCTGAGCGGAAAGCTCAACAACTACTTCGTATTCTACGCCTTGGTCTACAAAGGCAGTAGCAATGTTGCCTTTCACAGCGTTACTTACCGCAGTGGCAACCTGGTTGGTCGTCATTCCTACCCGGGATATACGTTCACGGTCCATTTGCAGCCGGAGCTCAGGGCGTCCCTGGTCAGCCGTACTGAATACACTGGTGATACCGTCAATTTCCAGTAATTTTTCTTTTACGCCATCAGCTAAATCTTCTTTGACCTCAGGATCATAGCCAAAAATCTGAACAATCAATCCATTTTCACCGTCGGGGCTCAATGGATCTACAATCACTTCCTGAATTTCTACCCCAGGTACCACCTGTAGCTCTTTCAGAAGGGAGGAAGTGATGTCAAACTGGGAACGACTTCGTTCGTCTTGTGGAACCAGTTCTACCCGAACCGTGCCGGTGAACCCTCCGGGATCGTCGGCTCCTTCGATGCCTTCTTTATCCCCATAATCGGATACTACCAAGCGGGCTTCGGGCACTTCTTGCTGGATGATGGACTCAACCTGACCAATGGAGCGTTCCAGCTCAAACAGGTTTACGCCGGGTTCGCGCTGTACTTCCAGGGTGAAAGCATTTTCATCCACGCGGGGGAAAAACTCACCCCCGATTAAATAGAAAATGGGCAAGCTGGCCACAAACAATACAATGGCTCCGGTTACAACCAATCCGCTTCTATTAAGGGCGGAATCCAATTGCCGATGATAGCTGGACTCAAGTCGATTCAGGAGATTGCTGAAAAAGCGGGCGATCTTATTTTTCGCTTCAAAAGATTGAACACCGTCCTTGAAAAACTGTGAGGTCATCAGCGGGATGAGTGTGAGAGCTACCAGCGAGGAGACAATCAGTGAGAAAGAGATAGTGAGGGCGAGATCCCGAAAAAGAAATCCTGCAATACCCGGCACAAACAAAATGGGCAGAAATACCACCAACGTGGTGAGCGTGGAAACAACTACGGGAACGGCTACCTCTTTAGCGCCACTCACCGACGCTTCATCACGATCCGAGCCTTGCTCGCGGAACCTGAAAATGTTTTCCAGTACTACCACTGCATCATCCACTACCATCCCGACCGCCAGTGTAAGCCCCGACAATGAAATAATGTTGAGACTGAGATCGGCAAAATCCATCACCAAAAAAGTGGTGATAATAGATACCGGGATTGAGATAGCAATAATGAGGGCTGATCGTCCGCTGCGTAAAAAAGCCAGTAGAATCAATACTACGAGTATAACAGCCTGAATTCCGGTTAGCAGCAGGTTACTGATCGATTGCTCGATGAAGTCGGCTTTATTGGTGAGCACTTTAATCTGAATATCATTCGGCAGGCTTTGCTTGATCTCATCCAGGCTGTTAACTACGGCGTTGGCAGCCTGCACCACATTGGCATCGCTTTGGCGATAGGCGTTCAGAATAACCCCATTTTCACCGTTAATGCGCACGTTGCCGATGGGTTGCTCGATACCATCTTCCACTTCAGCCACGTCTTTTAGTAGCAGTGGTTGTCCGTCTCGTACGGTGATGATGGTGTTGCGTATTTGATCCACATCTTTAAACTCACCGATAGTACGCAACGAATAAATCGTATTGCCCTCTGCAAGTTGACCAGCCGGTACCTGTATGTTTTCCTGCTGTAATTTTGAGGAGATATCGGCAATAGTTACATCAAACTGTCGCATCTTGTTGTTGCTGATGCGAACATTGATTTGTCTTTCCAGTCCGCCGGAGGTTTCTACCGAGGCGATACCGTTAAGCCGTTCAAGCCGCTGCTCCAGAATTTGACGCGAGTACGTTCTTAACTCTCTCTGGCTGCGTGCGTTGGAGGTTACCGTCAAAACCACGATGGGTTCCTGGTTGGGATCATAGGAGAATACCAGAGGAGTCTCTGCATCATCAGGGATGGCGCGTTCTACAAAGCCCAATTCCTTGCGGACATCGTTTTCGGCTTCGTATAAATCGGTTCCCCACTCAAAATTCAATTTTACCACCGAAGCGCCCTGGCTTGAGAGAGAACGTACCCGGCGTATCCCGCTGATACTGCCCACCGCTTCTTCGATGGGGCGGGTTACCAGCGTTTCGATGTCTTCCGGCGCTACACCTTCATAACTGGTATACACGGTGATGGTTGGGAAGGAGACATCGGGGTATAAATCAAGCCGCAGATTTTGCAGGCCATAGATACCAAAGCCCAGCAAAATGAGCGTGCTCATCAAAAATGTAATTGGACGGTCAACCGCCAGTTTGGACAAAGATCCCATAGTCCTTATTCGTTTGAAGTTGAATCTGCTGCGGTTTCGTCCTGGCTGGCCGTGTCTGCATCGCCGCTATTGATGGGGCGTTGCTCAGGGGCCTGGAATTGTACGCCGGTGGCTACAGATATGCGAGCGCCGTCTTCCAACCCATTTTGGCCGGTTACAATAATTTGATCATCAGGCAGCAATCCGTTTAATACTTCAATGCGGTCACCTTGTTGGATACCCAGGGTTAAATTTCGGCGCTCGGCCACAGAATCACCCCGAGATACAAACACAGAATAACTGCGCTTTAAATCTATGGTGTTTGTTTCCGGGTTGATGACGGTCTCCACCTGTTCCACGAGGGCACTTCGGGGCACAATCATGGCCTGGTCCTTCACTTCAATATTCACAATGTTTTCAGTGAGTACACCGGGATAAACAGAAGAACCAGCCTGGGTTATGGTGATAACGACTTCTCCCAAGCCGGTTGTGGCGTCCAGCTGGGGACTTTTTCTCGACACCACGCCTCTTGCGCTGATATCACTTTCATTAGAGCTTCTCAGATTTACTTCCTGCCCGATTTTTACTGCTCTCCAATCCTCAGCCGGCAAATAAATGCGGGATTCGTACCCACCTGTGCTGGCAATCTGGAACATTTCAGTTCCGGTTGTTGCCAGGTCGCCTTCTTCCATTGCCCGTAACGTAATCACTCCGCGAACCGGTGCTTTTACTTCCGTATTGTTAAAATCTTCGAGCGCTTGTGTCAGCGATGCCCGGGCCGATTCGTACTGTGCCAGGGAACTTTGGTAGGTGGCTTGAGCGGCATCCAGTTCAGACTCACTGGCTAAATCCCGTTCACGAAGCTGCTGCATACGGGCATACTCGGTGCTATCACGTTGAACAGCTACCCGGCTCTGTGCTACTTGGGAGCGGGCTTGTGCCAATTGGTCGCGAAAAGTGGCATCATGGATTTTAGCCAGCACTTCTCCCTGACGTACGGTATCTCCAAGATCAACATACATCTCAGTGATACGGTTACTCACCTGGGGTATAACAGATACAACATTTTGGGCCTTCACATTACCGAATGACCGTACTTGCTCGGCAATGGTACCAATTTGTATGTCACTCGTCTCTACACTGGTAGCTCGTTGCCCGGGACCACCGCCAAAGTTTCCAAATCCACCTTGATTTCCGTTAGAATTGTCGTTGCCACAACCAAGAATAAGTAAGCTGGTAAGGGCTGTTAGAACAAATAATTGTTTCACGTTCTGATATTTTTGATGAATGAGTTATTGGGTTTAGTAAGCTGCTTTTTGCTCTACATCTAAGTTCAATAAAAAGTTTATTTTTGAGCGTATTTTTTTTGTAAAAAAAAGCAACAAATAATGGGCTTTCAGTATGAATGAATGCAAATGAATCCTTATTTTGATGCTAATCACAAACCAAACTTTTGCTCACTTATGAAATTTTTTATAGACACAGCTGATTTAGACGAAATCAAAGAGGCGAACGACCTCGGGGTATTAGACGGTGTTACCACTAACCCGAGTTTGTGTGCCAAAGTAGGAGTACGAGATTTTGAAGGACATATTGCCAAAATTTGCGATATCGTAGATGGCGATGTTTCTGCAGAGGTAGTTGCTACCACCTATGATGAGATGATGGAAGAAGCCCGTACTAATGCTGCTATTGCTGATAATGTAGTGGTAAAAATTCCGCTTATCAAAGACGGCATCAAAGCTATCAAAACCCTGACGGAAGAAGGCATTAAAACGAACTGTACATTGTGCTTCTCTCCAACCCAGGCACTGATTGCTGCCAAAGCTGGTGCTACTTACATTTCCCCGTTCCTGGGACGCTTGGATGATATTTCTACGGATGGCATGCAGCTTATACGCGACATCGTTCAGATTTATGACAACTATGGCTACGAAACGGAAGTGCTTGCAGCCAGTATCCGTCACCCAATGCACCTGCTCGAATGTGCCAAAGAAGGAGCGGATGTAGCTACAATGCCACTTGGCGTAATTAAGAGTCTGCTTAAGCATCCATTGACCGATAGCGGACTGGAGCGTTTCCTTGCTGACTGGGACGATCTTCAGGAACGCTTGAAGAACGAATAATGACTTTAGTCTGGTAGTTTTTTTTAAAGAAGCTATAGGCTTACTTAGTTTAATGAAGAAAAAAGGGCGTCAATTGACGCCCTTTTTGTATTATGTGGTAGTATCAGAATTTTTCTATAGATTTATGCTAACTGTTAATTGAAGTTTATTGATTGTCTAATGAAACACATCAAAATTCATTTTTAAATCACAGCCTATGTCTGAGCAAGATGTTAGATGGAAACAGCGATATTCGAATTATGAAAAAGCATTGGATAAGCTTGCAGATGTAGTTGAAACCAGAGCGCCAGATGAATTGAGTGAATTAGAGAAAGAAGGTGTGATACAACGGTTTGAGTATACTCAGGAATTGGCCTGGAAAGTGATGAAGGATTACCTGGAATATCAGGGTATTACAGGATTAACCGGTTCAAGAGATGCTTTTCGGGAAGCTTTTCAGAAAGAAATCATTGAGGATGGAGAGGCATGGATGGAAACAATCAAAAGCAGAAATAAGACCTCACATTTGTATGATGAAATAACAGCAGCTGAAATTGTTGACAGTATATTTAATGTTTATATATATCTTTTTAGAAGTTTCAGCAAAAAAATGAAAAGCTTATTGTAATCGACCAACACCACAAAAAGTTTAAAGGTCTTCTTATGTACGGATTAAAAGAAAGTGTATGGGAACAAATTTTTGGTTGCTTTGAAAAGCACGAAGCTATTCAAGAAGTAATTTTATATGGTTCAAGAGCCAAGGGCAATTTTAAACCAGCATCCGATATTGACTTGGTGATCCGGGGAAACGATATGAGTGAACGAGAGTTAACAAAAGTAGAAAACGAGCTGGATGACCTGCTTTTGCCCTGGAAAATAGATCTATCACTCTTTCATCATTTACAGAATGAAGAACTCATTAAGCATATTAAACGTGGTGGTAAGAGCATTTATAGTAAACAATCAGTGACTTCTACATAAATCCAAAGCACGAAAATAACTTAACAAGTTCTTATCAATTCAATCCCAAATTACCGTAGTACCTACAGGCTCTCCATCCACCACAATGCGTTTCAGGTTGCCTTTTTTATTCATATTGAAAACGATAATAGGGGTTTCGTTTTCACGGCAAAGGGTGAAAGCGGTAAGATCCATGACCGAAAGACGTCGCTTGAGGACTTCATCCCCGGTGATTTGATCAAACTTCTTGGCTTCTTTGTTTTTTTCAGGATCGGAATCAAAAATGCCATCCACTCTTGTTCCTTTTAGGATAACGTCTGCTTCAATTTCAATGGCTCTGAGAGATCCTGCCGTATCGGTAGTGAAGTAGGGGTTTCCGGTACCGGCACCAAATATTACTACGCGACCCTTTTCAAGGTGGCGAACGGCTCTACGGCGGATATATGGCTCGGCAATGGCCTCCATACGAATGGCACTCATTAGCCGGGTTTGTACTTCGATTTGTTCCAGGGCGTCCTGCAAGGCCATACTGTTAATCATGGTAGCAAGCATGCCCATATAATCACCTTGTACGCGATCCATGCCCTGTGTAGCGCCTTTTACCCCCCGAAAGATATTTCCTCCGCCAATCACGACGGACACTTCTACGCCGGCTTCTTGTACGGCTTTAATCTCCTGAGCATAGGTGCTTAGAATGTCTGCATCAATACCATGCCCTTGTTCTCCTAAAAGAGCTTCTCCACTGAGTTTGAGAAGTACTCTATTGTATTTTTTTCCCACGTGTAATCTTTATTAATAATTATTAGACAAAAAAAAGGCTGTCAATTCTGACAGCCTTAAGGTAAAGAAAATATTTAAGAGTCTTCGCCGAGTTGAAGCCGGTGGAAGGACTTAACCAGCGGAGCATCGTTCTGTTCCAGATATTCTTTCACAGAAACGCCATTGTCTTTCACAAACTTCTGCTCCAGTAAAACGCGCTCTTCATAGAAACGACGCAGTTTACCTTTGGCAGCTTGCTCGGCAATGTGCTCAGGCTTTCCTTCATTCAACAGCTGATCCTTGGCAATTTCCAGTTCTTTCTCAACCAAAGTGCTGTCAACGCCATCGCGGGTAACGGACAGTGGCTTCATGGCGGCTACTTGCATAGCTACGTCTTTGCCAATGTCTTCGTTAGTGAGGTCACCGTCAAATTCAACCAAAACACCTAACTGATTGCCAGGGTGGATATAATCGATCAGTGTTCCTTCACTTTTAACAAGTACTACATTGTTGATTTCGATTTTCTCACCAATCTTACCAACCATCTCTTCCAGACGCTTGGTTACAGTGAGGCCATCCAATTCAAGCTCAAGTAGTTCTTCTTTGTTGTCGATGTCGTTATCGAAAGCAGCGTTCAGAAACAGCTCTGCGTCTTCTTGGAAATCATCGTTACGAGCTACAAAGTCAGTCTCGCAGTTAATTTCCAGCAGGGCTGCTTTAGATTTATCGTCGCTGATGCGGCTCAGGATCAATCCCTGGTTCGCTTCACGATCGGCTCTTTTTTCAGATACTTTTTGTCCTTTTTTACGAAGGAGTTCAACGGCAGCGTCAAAGTCACCGTCTGCTTCGGAGAGAGCTTTTTTACAATCCATCATGCCCGCTCCGGTCATGTCTCTAAGTTTTTTAACGTCAGCAGCAGAAATGCTCATTATTTTGAATAGTGTTTTATGAGGTTGTAATTATTCTTCTTCGTCGTTGCTGTCGCCGTCGTTGTCGGCAGCATCTTTGGTATTGTCGTCGTCTTTGTTCTTACGACGAGAACGCAACCGGGTACCTTTGGCTTCTTTAACGGTAGTTTCAGAATCATCGCCTTCGTTGGCTTCAGCCGCAGCTTTTTCCATTACGTCTTCTTCCTGCTGAGCTTCACGTTCTGCAGTACCTTCAATAATGGCATCGGAAACCTGTGTTGCAACCAACTGGATAGTACGTGCAGAGTCATCGTTGCAAGGAATGATATAATCAGGTACATCCGGATCACTGTTGGTATCAACCATAGCAATGATGGGGATATTCAGCTTGATGGCTTCACTTACAGCCAAGTGCTCTTTGATGATATCAACTACAAAGATAGCACCGGGAAGGCGGCCCATGTTTTTGATACCACCCAGGGTATCATTCAGTTTGTCCTGCTCGCGTTGAAGCATCAGGCCCTCTTTCTTGGTAAGCTCTTCAAAAGTACCGTCTGTTTTCATACGCTCAATATCTTCCATACGAGAGATGCTTTTGCGAACGGTACTAAAGTTTGTGAGCATACCACCTAACCAACGATGGGTTACATGAGGCATACCACAACGGAGAGCTTCCGTTTTGATAATTTCAGTAGATTGCTTCTTGGTACCTACAAACAAGATAGTTTTTCCGGCTCTTGAAAGCTTCTGAACTTCGTCGAGAGCTTCTTGCAGGTATTTATGAGTTTTTTTCAGGTCAATGATGTGAATCCCGTTACGTTGCATGAAGATGAATTCCTTCATTTTAGGATTCCATCGGCGGGTAAGGTGACCGAAATGTGCGCCTGACTTAAGCAGGTCTTGGATAGATGCAGCTTTTGGCATGTGTATTAGTATGTATGTTTAGGTTAATCCTCTATGCGGGTCTGCCCCGAACGTTAATCCTGTTCCGGATACTTTCCGGCGCCAGAACACCAAACGCAGGGTCGCCGCATATGTGTGATTCAGTTTGTTGTGGGTTATCAATTAAATGCATAATGGCTATTGGTGGATGCGTGTGCTTCCAGCCCAATAACCATTAACAAATAACGAATAACGGAATTATCGTTTAGAGAACTGAAATTTCTTACGGGCTTTAGGCTGACCGTACTTCTTACGCTCCACCATTCTGTCGTCCCGTGTAAGCAATCCGTGTCCTTTCAGGATGCTATGGTAATCTTCGTTCTCTCCGTCTAAAGCACGTGCAAGAGCGTGAGAGATAGCACCGGCTTGTCCGGTGCTACCACCGCCACGCACAGTGATTTTGATATCGTACTGCCCTTCCGTTTCAGTAACGGTCATAGGGTGCAGCGCGATGTTACGGCGTGCTTTTACTGGAAAATATTCTTCAATAGGTTTGTTGTTGACGAGGATTTCGCCGCTTCCCGATTGTATATACAGGCGGGCAGTAGCTGTTTTTCTTCGTCCTATGTAATTCGCTTGTGCCATTAACTAGTTAATTTGGATGGATTAAAGCTCAATGATTTCTGGTTCTTGTGCGGTATGCGGGTGAACAGGTCCGGCATACACTCGGAGGTTGGTAGCCAGTTTGCTCGCCAGCTTATTTTTGGGGAGCATGCCTTTTACTGCATTTGTAACTAAGAATGTCGGGTCTTTTTCCAAGGCTTCCTCTGCGGTAGTGAATTTCTCACCGCCAGGGTAGAAGGTGTGACGGAAATATGTTTTGTCCGTCATTTTTTTCCCGCTTAGTTTCACTTTTTCGGCATTGATAACAATCACGTTATCACCCGTATCCATATGCGGAGTGAAGGTTGGCTTGTTCTTACCTCTCAAAATGCTGGCAACTACGCTGCTCAGTCTCCCCAGGGGTTGATCTTCTGCGTCTATGAGCACCCAATTCTTTTCAATATCGCTGGGTTTGGCTGAGTACGTTTTAAAACTTGTTGTGTCCACGATTAAACTCTGTTATTTTCATCTTATTGGAAAGTCTGACAAGATAGAATAAAAAATGATTGATTTCAATATCAGAAGGGCAGAAAAATAAGAATAGTTGTCCACGTTGTTAATGCGGGCAACTGCCCTATATCTTGACTCGACAAAAGTTAAAGATTAACAAGGCCAATGTACAAGAAGAATAAGCTGATCGGCCTCTATAATAATAACTTGAAAAAAAGAGTCGGGACTATTCGTTAGAGCTGCTAAGTTTTTCGGTGAGTTCTTCAACGCGTGTGGTTATGTCTTCAGCCCGGAATACACTACTGCCCGCTACCAATACTTCGGCTCCTGCTTTTGCTACTTTGGTAATATTTCTCAGGTTTACCCCGCCGTCCACTTGAATTAGGTAACTGTAGCCCTTCTCATCCCGGATGCGAGCGAGTTCTTTAATACGATCATAGGTAGCAGGTATAAAACTTTGGCCGCCAAAGCCCGGATTTACACTCATGGCGAGTACTAAATCCGCATCACCCAAAATAGGTTCAATATTTGAGATGGTTGTGGCAGGGTTTATGGCAACTCCGGCCATCACCCCGTATTTCTTAATATTTTGGATGGTTCGGTGTAAGTGGGGGCAAGTCTCGTAGTGTACGGTGATGGAATCAGCCCCGGCTTCAACAAAATCCTCTACAAAATTATCAGGGTTTTCAATCATCAAATGAACGTCAACAAAGGCTTCGGGCGCTGCCTTTTTAGCCGCTGCAACTACCGAAGGACCAAAACTGATGTTGGGTACAAAATGTCCGTCCATGATATCGCAATGGATCCAGGAAGCCCCGGCTTTGGTACAATCCTGGATATTCTCTCCCAGTTTGGTGAAATCTGCTGCTAAAATGGAAGGTGCCAGAACGGGCAGTTCAAAATTCATCTAATTGTCAATTATTGATGTCGGGTTGGTTATTAACAGAATCGGCTGGTTGTTCTTGTGACTGCTGGTCGGTAGAATCGATAATCACGGCCCCATCTTCACTTTGCTCAATAGCTTCATAGCGTTCAGAAATAATGAGGTCCAGGGTTTCTCCTTCTCGTAATTGTTCCTCTTTGGGAGAGTAATCAAGTACGGTGTTAGGGATTACATCCCGGGTGGGGCGGAACTGAATAGCTCCGATTCTAAATCCGGCTTCACTTAGTTTTTGCTGTGCAGTGGGGAGCCGGTCGCCTATAATTTCAGGTACTTCAATGATGCGTTCTCCGAGTCCGTCGCTTACTACTAAATCCACAACCGAACCTTTATCAACAATCGAGCCTTCCGGAATAGACTGCCGTAACACCACATTTTTAAATCTTGAAGACTCATAGCTTTTGGAGCCAACGGTGAGTCCATAATTTTGCAACTGAAGTTCCGCATTACGCAGTGATAGTTCAACCACTTTGGGTACTTCAACTTTTGGTTTGATCTGGGTGTTAACGGTTAGGTAAATCTTGCGATTGGGTTTTACAATAGTCTCGGATGCGGGGCTTTGATCAATCACATAATCAGCAGGGTAAGCTGCATTGGCGCGACGTTCCGTTACTTCGTAGCGAAGGCCATATTTCCCCAGCATACTTTCTGCTTCCGTTAGAGAAATACGTGTTACATCGGGTACAGTGATGCCTTCATTGTAGTTGGTGTAGGCAGGCATGATCACTTTATCCGCCAATAACAAAACAAGGGCACCAAACACGGCCACTGATAAAAGACCGATATACAAATATTTGCTGGTTAGTAATTTTTTAAACATACCCTAAAATACAGGAAGTAAGTACAGGTTAAAAGTGCCAAGTCAGAGATACCTGTTCCATTTGCAACAGGTTGGCTTGGGTTTCAATGCGGCTGTTTTTCAGCTTTACTGTAATAAAGGCATCAAAGGCCGAGACAACATGATTTACTACCAATAACTTAAGAATGTTCCCTGCGATTCGGTAATTGTCGTTAAACTCTTCGGCCCGGTCGCGCCCAGTGTAAAAAAGTCCGTTGGGTTCATCCCGGCCGTTCCACATGTATTGATAAAGAGCAGGTGCATCCTGGTTTTCGGCCGTGGTTACATTGCCGTACCAGTCTCTCCACCCCGACTGGTACTGATAATATTTACTTATGAGCTCATAATACTGCTGAGAACCATATTGGGGGAGCGTGTGCGAAAAGTTGCTACGGCGATTGCAATCCGGGGGATCATTATCCCAGCAACCAGCAGGAGTATCTAAAATAAAGGGGGTGTTATTTTCTACCGTGTGTAACACAGAAATATTGACCTTCTGCCAGTCGGCCGGGGTATTTCCCCAGGTTGGGTTAAGGGGGCGTCCGTTTTCAAATACCATGTTGCGAAGTTGATCCAGCTGGGGCTGGCTAAGATTGTTGGCATCCGAATAACGAACCAGCCATTGAGCATAAGCCATCACGCTCCAGTTTTGATGCGTGAATTCCTCATAATTTTTTTCTTGCCGGCGGGCGGTGGCATTGCGGTCCAGGTAATAAACAATGCCGAGAACTTCTGCGGTAAAATAAAGTCCGGCTCGCACCCATTTTTTATTGAAGGCTTGACCTGAGCCCGGAACCAGTGCAGATGCCAAAAAAGCAGCACCGGCTTTTTCTCTCGGAAGACTTAAGACCGAAGAAGAGGAAGCATAACTTCCCTGGTACCTAAAATCTGAGATGTCCAGTTCTTTAGGTTTTTCTGGAGAGGAAGACTCTTCCTGTTTAAAAATCTCGTTTTGAAATGCACTCAGGTTTTGAGCTTGTATGGAGCTACAGGCCCAGAGCGTTGACAGTAAGATCAGTGTGAATCGTATCATAGCAGTTCAAAGTCAAAGGTGATGCCAAAGTGAAACAAAATCTCTCGCCCATAGGTTACTTTATTATCCTGAGAGTTGGTGATGTATTCATCCGGCAAAGTCAGAGTAAAACGGTTGAGTCCATAAGATCCACTCACAAATAGCTTGAGTGGAAAAAGGTAAAATCCATTCACGGCCAGGCGAAGTTCAGCTCCAATACCTGATTTTAAATTGTTGCCTGTTTCATAAGGGCTACGCCAACCATTTCCGGTCTCAAAAAAGAAGCGTGCAAAAAGCTTGTCGATGGTATAAGGGCCGGCCTGTTTGTTGATATTCCTGAAAATAGGAGTGAACCAAGACAAGCTGGTAAAGCCAGTGGTACTTCCGGCCAGTGCAAAGTAAGGATAGCTCCGCATGCCCAAAAAGCCGCCTACATAATCCGAGTAAAAGGAATCACCGGGGCTGTTGAAATAATTGAATCCACGTATGCGCGCCTGGAAGGATTGATTGCCAAATGTTTTAAACCCATACCGCATGTGTATTTCGGCTGAATGATTGTTGGACGTTTTATAGACCGGTGAGAGTGTACCCTCTTTGATCTCGTATTCTTCCAGTAATTTAGAGGGTTGATACTGATAACGTACATAGCCTTTTAAACCCAGCGGGGCAATGTCGGCGTCGTTAGAGTACATGTAATAATCAAAATTGTAGGCCGCCGAGAAGGTAGTTCCTCTGAAATACTGCGAGGATTCACCCGGAACATCTTGCTTCAGTTCTCTGGAATAAAAATTCTCGGTAGAAACACGATATGGGCTGTAAGTTACCCCAAGTTCAAGCATGCTTCGGCGGCTTAGTTTACTTCTCAGGAAAAGTCCGGCTTCCCAAATGTCGTATTTGATGTCGGTGTTTACCGTATCGGGCAGGCATGAGGTGCAGGGGAACTCCTCAATGGTCAGTCCATTGGATACATTTCGGGTCATATTGTACAGCTCAAGAGCTACAGTCGGCGACCAGCTACGCTCGATAAAAGGCAAACCGCGGTGTTCCACGATCAGGAAAGCATCGCGGTCTAAACCTATCAAGCGATCGGGGCGGAAGAAGCCGCCAATGCTTTCGGCAGGCTGTGAGCCTACCCCTACCATCAACCCGCCAAATAAACTCAGCTTGTCGATTACGTCCCGGGAGGAAAAATACAGGCCGGGTTTTACATCCCTGAGCAAATTCTCCCCCAGCCCTCCAATGTCTCCGTTTTTGATGAGTGTGCCATTACTGCCGTTCTTCTTGGTATAATTGTCGAAACGCAATACGGGGAAAATGCTGAAACCGGAGTAGGTATCGGTGTATTCGCTAAAGCGACGCTGATCGGGTGACCCTTTGGTTTCCAGGTCAAAATAATAGTTGCCGGTATCGGCTACGGCCATGGCTTTTTCATCAAAAGGCTCGATATCGGCATCGTCAAAATCGTTGAGCTCTTCGATTTTAGCCATTTCTTCGGAAGTATTTTGATAGCCTTCAGGAATATTTGGGCTGTATGAACCTGAGGTATTTTGTGCCAAAAGTTCATCCAGAGTGGAGGATTTAATCTTGTATCCTCCTTTTTGATACTCTGAGTAATACAAAAGCCCATTGTCTCCAATGTAGGGCATAAAAGCGCCGCCAAGTACGCTGGTCAGTTTCTGAGTGTCGCCGCTTTCCAGGTTCATCCGGTAAATATTAAAAATGCCATCCGGGTTGGAGGAGTAATAAAGGTATTTTCCATCGGGTCCCATACGCGGATCACGGTAGTCGATGTATTCATCTTCAAGCAGGGCATTAATCTCGCCTGATTCTATATCATAGATATAAATGTTGCGATTAGTCAGGCTTGCCGAGGCAAAATAGATCTTTGAATCGTCCTTACTCCAGGCTGGAGTAAAGATTGTTTCGCCATGTCCGTAATCAGTGAGTTGAGTAACGGAATCGGGCTGATCCGGATTAAGTATTACAAGGTTCTGTGTACCTTCATTAAACTGAATAGCCGCAATTTGTTCTCCGCCATTGCTCCACGCAGGTGATTGAATACGGGCACTGTTGGTGAGGCGTGTACTTTCGTCTTTATCTATGTCATAAAGAAAAATGTCGCGGTAATGCTCGCCATACTTATTTTTCTTGTTGATGGCATAGGCAATCTGATTTCCATCGGGAGAAAACGAAAATGTTGTTTCGAGAAAAGTAATCTTGGGTTCAAATGAAGTAGCGTGATTATGGGATGAGCGATACTGCATGTCATCCACTACGGCTACCTCGGTGGAATCCCCATTGGCATCAACCAAATAAAGTGATAACAAACCAAAATCGAGGAATTTGTTAGACAGGTACGCCAGTTTAGACTGATCTGGAGAGAGCTGCGGATAGAAATTATAGAATCCCAAGGGTTCTACAGTATCCGTTTCGGTGGGGGTGATGGGGGCGACGGCATCCGCATAAAATGCTTTGCGTTCGGCAATCCAGTCGTCAAAAACCTCGTAACCGTTGACGCCTGTAGCCATTTCAATAGCCTCAGAAACACGATAAACTCCCCTGGTGCCGAGTGCTTCGCTTATTTCACGTAACACATCATCGCCAAAACGGCTGGCCAGGTATATCACAAAAGCATAGCCCTGGTTGTAGACCGTTTCACGTTCCAGGCTGGTTTTAGAAGTGAAAGAGCCCATCTCATTCAGTGAAAAATAGGTGTCATTCAAAATTCGGGTGCGCAGAATCATATCTCGATGGCTGTCCCAGGTTTCATATAACAGGCCTGCGGTTTGATACTGAGCCGTTCCTTCGGCCAGCCATGCAGGAACATTTACCGTGGCAAACGGAGCGGTCACAATTCCATTCGGAAAGCCATAGAGTACATCGGGGCGGCGCACGTCTTCATAGGCCAGCCACTGCAGATAAAATGCAGGGATCTTTCGGCCGCGCTTCATGGCCTTTTGAATTTGTATGATATGCACGTACTCGTGGGCAATTACATTACGCAGCCAGTTGTGAGTACCGCGTAAAGGCGTATCGAGGGCGGGCAGCCAGATGTCTATTTTGTTATCGAAAAAATACGCGGCACCGTTACTATAGTCTTCGCGGTCTTTGAGCACTATGCTTACTTTTTCATCGGGCGTGTATTCGTACAGGCTGGTAATAGGGCCATATATTTCCTCCGCAACACGAGAAACTACCTGTGCCGAGCGGCTGTTACCTTCCTGAAAATGAATCAGAAAGTTCTCACTTTCAATGGTAAACCAATCCAGGTGGTTTTGGGGATAGTCATAAAATTCGATGTCGGTTTGGGCCGAAACCGGCTGAGAGCTAAAACAAAAACCGGCGGCAATAAAGATGAATAATAGTTTTCTCATTAGTGTACAACTCCAATTTTAATGAGTTTGGTTTCTGTTTTGCCGTTTACTGTAGCTTTCACTCGGGCAATATAACCGCCGCTTCCCCAATACTGGGTGTTAACCTGAATTTCCTGCGGGTATCCGCCGGGCGTATCTAATTGTTCTTCAAAAATGATGCGTCCACTGGTGGTAATCACCGTAATTTCAACTGTTCCACCAGGCTTGGCCACTTCAAACCGGATGTTGGTTTCGTCCGTGGCAGGGTTGGGCCAGTTGTAGGTTTCATCGCCGTTGATCACCCCGAAATCAGAAGCTTGATTATCAGCGTCGGCAAAAACACGGGCCGATACTTTATTCCAGGCTGCATTGCCGTATCTGCTTCCCCATTGTATGTTGGTGATGTTGGGGAGGGTCCACGATTTTAAAACTCCATCGTGGCTGAGGGCATATAAATGGTTATTGTAGATAACCGGATGAATGGGTTGGGTATCAGCTGATTCTACAGCGCCCACATATAAGGGAAATCCCTCCATGAGTTTTCCGCGATTGGAATAGGCATAAATGTTGAGCGATAAACTGTCTTGACCAACCACTAAGGTTGAATATTCTGTGGCATCTCCACTGATATCGGCAACCAGTGGCGAACCTATAAACCGGACACCATCCGGTGCATCAATAGGGGTGAAGTTTTGCTGCCCTCCAATTTTGTTTTCGCCGGTAATACGGTTATGGATCTTATCAACCCTTAAAACCTGAGCATCATCCAGAATAGCAGGCCATTCTGCCTGTTCTTCTTCAAATAAAACAGAAACAGGATTACTCATCTCAGGATCAATCAGGCTAAAGCGGTCGTTCTCAAAAACATAAGCCAGGGATCTATTCCCCAAAAGAATGCTACCTGTGTACAGTCGGTTTTCGGTACTCTGAGGGTTGAAAGTGAAGGAGGGCAGGGCCGTAAAGGTAACGCGGTTGTTTTCAGCTTCTGCATATTCTCCGCCAATCACTTCAGATCGTTGAAAGGGGGCATTGCCTAAATCTATTATACTACCATCCGCGGCATTCAGTCCGTTTGCGGTAAAATCGGGATGAATGGTGTTGCCATCATTTGAGCTTAAAAAGCCCAGGTTGGCAGGTGCAGTTGCGGTCCAGGAAGTATCGAAAGTTGCCATACTGCTGTTCCATTGCAATGATACCACATTGATCTCGTCGGAGGCAGCAGAGGGCTTTTCTGCCAGTACCAGCTCATTGCCAATAAAAGGTTGCTGTACGGGCACATCAGTAAGCTCATACGGAGCACTTTCAGGTTGGCTGAGATTGTATGCCCAGGCACCGCTTTGGCTGGGTATCACCAGGAATGTATCCGTAGCGGTTTCATACGTAGTTAAAGAAAGGGGATAGTAATTATAATACTCATCATCCCCGGTAAAATAATCGTTGTCTTCTGGTAGTTCTGCAGTAAATCCAGACCGGAAGAGTCCATGCTCCGGTTGCACTTCACGAAGTTTAAAAGATGCTACCGGCAGGATGTCAGAAAACTCAAAAAACTCAAAAAAGGAGGGAGCACCAGAATTGCTTTCATTATCGGGGTAAGTATCCGGACCAAAACGGTTTTCATACAAAGAGACGCGTCGTCCTGATTCAAGTTGAGTATAGCTATCATTTCCACTCCACCAAAAATCTAACTCAGTACCAAAAGAAGCGGTGTTATTAATAGCACCTGGTATACCAGGTCCGATATTCTGAGCTCCATCAGCTTCTTCCAGGTCTACCCCGCGACGCCAGGGATCAGCGTTTACTCTCTCGTTTGATAATTGAGCACGAATCATAGCTTCATCAATATGCCAAATCAGAATGCCTCCATTATATAAGCGATCATCGGAAGGGTCATTTTTATCTTGAATAAAGAAGCCCCCGGGCAGACTAAAGTCAAAATTTGAGGCATCTACGAAAGTTCCAGCTTGTAAAAGGGTATCAAAGTCCGCTTGCTGGAAGACAAACGAGGTATCTTCAGCATCATTGGTAAAAGTTTGCTGAACCTCGGTTCCATCGGGCTGACGGATTGTGAAAGTAACTCCATTGCCATTTGGATCGCGATGACGGTTTTCAACCAAAAAGTATTCGGTATTGGAAAGTTCGTATTTGGCAATACTGTTGGGTTCATCCAGTGAACCGGCTGGAAGCTCAATTTCTTGCTCTCCGCCATTGGTTTGAATCACAAAGGGCGTTTCCCAACCCAGGTATATTTTCTCCCAGGCAGAAGGCTCAGGTGGCAACAAACCGTTAAAGGCAAAGAAACCTGCCCCGTCCATCAACCCAAAACGTCCGATTGCGGGATCGCCTGTTTCGGTATTAAATAGATCAGGGAGTCCCAAATGACTACCGATAGAAGCCACCAGCAGCCCATTTATGGAAAGGGAGAACACGTATTCGGTTTCGGTGATATCTTCTCCGCGGCGTGATTCCGTACGGGGAATGATCATAGAGTTGGTGACGCGAAACTGGCCGTCATTAACAGAAAATCCATTAAACCCAGGCTGATCCAGTAAACGGCCCAGATTATCCTTTCCTAAATACAGGGAGGGGATATCAAATGGGGTGATATCGAGACTGGTACCGGTAAGTTCGATATCGCGGCCCACACCGGCGTGAAAAATCACGAAAGCTGTGTTTTCGGGATTGAGTCCGGTAGCATCGAACCCTCCGTTTTCCTCTACTTGTTGCCAGGCATCCCGGGCAAGTTGCGCTACTTTTTCATTGGTAAAAGTCTCACCGGTGGGAGAGTAGGTCTCCATTTTTCGGGGAAGCTGATACACATCGGGCAGCACCTGGTAGTTCAGGGTGAGCTGTCCATCAGAGGATTTCTCGTAGTAATTTTTAGCAAACTCGAGGTGTGCTTCAAAATACTGCTGGTTATGGGGAAGAGGCTCAATACGGACATCTTCGGCATTGCTCATGTAGGGCAATCCTTCCATTCCGTTTTCGCCAAAAATCCCGGTTCCTGAAGTCAACCGATTACTATCCGGTTGAAATTCCACCATAATAGCTACGACGTTTAAAACGCCTGTAGCAGGTCTTCGGGTTTGTAGCATGTCTTCGGAGAGTTCCGAGAGGGCATGTGTACGTTTGATGGGTATTTGTTGGCCGTGTGTGGCTTGTTGTCCAAATAGAAAGAGCATGCTAAAAGCTAACATGCTCTTTATGAAATGCGTTACGTTCTGCATGTATTAAAAGTCGATAAGCAAGCTAAATCGGAGGGTATTCGCCAGCGGGTGGTCAGATTCTAATGTCCTAATGTAACTAAAGTCTACGCCTATGAAGTTGTAGCGGATACCGGCACCAAAGGTGATATACTCACGGTCGCCGTTGTTGGGATCTTCGTAGTAATAACCGCTGCGCAGGGCAAATTGATCGTTATACCAGTATTCCAAACCGGCACCAATCATAAATTGCTGAAGTACGCCTACTTCTACCATGTTACCGCCACCGGTATTACGGGTGAAGCTATCCCATGATTTAAACAGGGCTTCAATAGGACCTGCAGCAACACGTGTAGTATCGGTGGAGCCATCTGGGTTCTCGGTATATTTTGGCGTAGTACGTGCCATTACTTTAGAAATATCGTTGGCAATGGTCAGGCGGTTGATGCCTTCATCATCCAAATCAATATCAAAAGCCCAGCCGAAGCGCAGGGTAGTTGGCAACGGATCTTTTTGGGCATTATCGGTGTATTGGATACCAGGACCGAGGTTCGCCAGGTTGGTACCAAAGCTGAAACGAGCGTTTCTGCCACCTAAATCAAAAGGATCAGTGCGGTATAAGAAAGAAAGGTCAACGGCAACACTACTACCGGGATTTACTTTCTGGGCACTAATCGTGGTTCCGCTGGCCAAACTGGAATAAATAAGTCTCAGGCTGGTACCAACAGCAAAATTATCACTCACCTCATATCCGTAAGAACCACCCACGGCTACTTCATAACTTTGGAAGCGGGAGATGATTTCCGGGCTGTCTTCCCGGGTTTCGGCTTGTTCACCCAGGTTCAGGAAGGTGATGTGGGCACCAAAAGTACCAATCCCTTCCACATAATAGCGGCCTACCAGGTAATCGTAGAAAAGGTCATCTACATTAAAGTTGGCCAACCAGTTGGAGTGGGTGATACTAGCCTGGTTTCCGCCTTTTTGAAAAGCTAAACCGGCTGGGTTCCAGTATAGAGCGGAGGCATTGTCTGCAATGGCCACACCGGTGTTCCCCATACCTGCCCCTCTTGAATCTGGTTCAATCTGGAGAAAAGGCACGGCCGTAATGGCAACTTGTGCGTTAGAAAAAGCGGGCCACATAAATACAATGGCGGCCGCAATAATGGCTACTGTTCGTTTCATAGTTACTGCTGATTTAAAAGAATGAATATAAAAGATTCCGGTTTAAATATTGTGACTATCGAATAATCACGAGCTTTTCGATTTGTTCTGTTGATTGTCTTCCTTTCGGGGTATTTGCTGCAACCCGAAGCACATAAATATAAGTACCGTTACCCAGGCGATCATAATCCCGGTCACGGCCATCCCATGAAATACTGGCATAAGAACTTGTAGTTATGAGTGATTCTTGAATTTGCTGTACCGGCTTGCCACTTAAGGTGTAAATCCGGATGGATACATCCAGTGGGGTGCCGGGCTGATTGTGCTCGAAGGTAAAACGGGTGGCATCATTCATCGGATTCGGGAAATTAAACACGTTTCTAACGGATAACTCCTCATTCGATTTTACTTCAAAGAAAATTTCTTTCTCTGAAGGATTATTATGCACATCCCACGCCCGAGCAGTAAGGGTATAACTACCTTCCGGAAGCTGGTCCAGAGGGTACTCGATACGCCCCCGCGTGAAATCATTAAGACTGCCCTCATAAAAATCGTTGAGAACAAATGACTGTTGTGGTTTGGTATCGATAGTAGCAATTATTTCATGTCCTACTCCTGTTCCTGTAGTGTTTATGCCTGATTGATCTTCAAGCTCAATAATTAGTGTTGGTGAACTGTTGACGAGGTTTCCATTCACAAAACGCTCGTCGTTAAGAAATACATCCATCTCGGGGCCTTGTCCGTCGTTCTCGGCGTCTTCATTAATGCCGTTAAACTGTACGTTGGTAAAAGAACCGCCCGCGGTGTTTTCGGTACCTTCGGCATAAAAAACGATGCGCCCGGTTTCTTCCGAAAAGCTGATATCCTTGGGTACTACAAAGGTGCTGGAAAAACGCCCGTTCTCGACGCCCGCCTTTCCTTTAAAAATAATGTCGTTTTCAACTTGGTAACTGCATTCATCTAAAACACAGCGGTCTTCCCTTACCCAATCGCGGTCGGTGGGCAGGTTTACTTCCCGAGGAGCATCAAATACCGTAATAGTCGCCTCGCCATTGTAGTCTGAAAGCAACTGACCAGAAGGAGAGGTGATTTCACCACTCAAATTCACTTGATCCAGAGCTTGAATAGTAACCATACCTGTATCTGAGTTTTGGTCATTAATCTGGCTGAGGCGTATACGATTTTCAGGCAATTTGAACTTGCCAGCTGGATCACCAATAAGGATGAATTTTTTATTATTGTCGCTAGAAATTATACGGTTTCCGGATATGATTGAATTTTTCGTGTTTTTTATTATATCTCCCATTCTTTGAGGAGAACCATCCGGATTACGCTCTGTAATGCGTTGGGACATTGCGATGTTAAGAGCAAAATTATTATTTGAACTTTCCCTTACACTTGTATAGACCACTCGAGTGGTAGTAAATGCAGCAATAGCTCCTCCATTTTCTGCAAAAAATAATTGTTCTGCTCCTGATTGGACGTCAATATCATCATATCGACCAAACTGACAAGTGGCGGTGACCAATACTGCCAATTTATCCCTGTTATTCAGTCGAGGTATGTCATTAATATGAAATAGATTTTCATCAGATAGAGTTTGTTCATTCCCATGTCCGGAATAGTTAAGTACTAAGGTTCCGTTATTGAAAGAATTAATAAATGCATCCGTGGCTCCCGGAATTTGTCGCCCTGAACCAGTAATTTCTTCAGGATAATTGAATTCATAGATCTTGTTAATTCGGATACCTGGTTCTACAATTTGTAGTCTTCGAGAGGTAACATCTGCATTGTAAGTATGTTCATCACGATTAACGTCAGGCTCAGGGAGGTCGTCATCGGCTGCAAAAGTAAAAATGTTCTGCCAGTCACCATTGTTTTCCGGGTTCTCGTATCGCTTAATTTTATCAATTGCTATACGGGCTTCTGTCTCGGTTTGGGCTGATATGCGCCCAATACCAATATCAATTAGATGGGAGGATGGTGTCGTTGATCCATCAATATCTCCCTCGTTATCATCAAGAAAACCTAGATAATCGTCCGTTCCAAAGGACTGAGTTCGGTGCAAGGATTCTTCTGTTTGATAGGTCAGGAGATAATTGGTATAGCTGTCTTCAATGATATTCTTGTAATCAAAGGTGGTATCTCCAAATAGCAATAGATACCGGGGCGGTTCCTGTCCGTTTTGCAGGGCCCGGTCGTATAAAAACTTCACATAATTTCGAATAGCGGTAGGATCAGAAACGCCGTTGGAAAATTCATTCAGGATTTGTTCCTGGGTTACAATCAGTGAAGACAGTCCATCCTGTTGTTCACGGTATCCAGCCAAGTCTTCGGCATAGTCGCGGAAAGACTCTGAAGTGATGATTAGGTATTCGGGATAACCGGCTATGGCTTGAATGTTTTGGGATTCAATAGACTCTCCCATTGCAGGAGTAGAATACCCAGACTGAGCCATAATTTGCAGGTTGGGTCCGGTGTAGTAATTAAGATTATAACTATTGCCTGAAGCCGATACAGAAAGCAGTTTGGGGCTTGTGACATCAGTAACGTCCATCACAGTAGGCTCTTCCGAAAAACCGGTAAGTTGATACCGGGCAATTTCATTATCAGAACCGTTGTACGAAGTGAAAAAGAACAAACGGTTATTTTTGGCTTGCAGTCGGCGGTTTAGGGTAATCCGTAACCAGTTTACAAAGCCGGTTGAATTTGGATCACTGTGCCGGTAACGGGCTTCTAATTCAATCTGATTTCCGTTTAAAACACTTGAAGAAGTATTAAAACGGAGTGATTCGGCACTTTCTCCAGTCGATTCGTTATAGTCTATCCTGGTGAAATATATACTGCTGCTCGTAGAAGAATTATTCATCCGTACATCAAAAGAGCTGCTGTTAGAAGAACGGCTCACCAATTCTCCTTCAATTTTTACAACCTGACTGGGAGTAATGCCGGGCAGGGTATCACGCAAAATAGTGTTCCAAACGCCATTGCTTGAAGCAGGAAAGCGTTGTCCCAGCCAGTCGCGGCCAGATTTGTGGCGCTCTTCGGCGCGGTATAATTCCTCCTCTTTCCAGATAAAATCAGTGAAAGTATTAATGGTAGAGGAAGGTGCCGCCAGATTGTTATTTACCGGGGAGAGGCGTTCACCGCTTTCTGAACCGATCGTAAGAAATACATAGTTTTCATTACTGTAAGGATGCACCTGGTGGCTGAAGTTACCTGCGACATCGCGTTCTACTTTATCCGGAGAATTAGCATAAAAGATAATTCGGTCTCCGCTGTCAAAAGAATTGTCAGACTGCCCTTCTACAAGGATAGGAATCTGTTTGAATACAGGTTTTGGGGCATCGTTTACTTCGGGTAGGGGGTATCCGCCATTGCCCCATATCTGGATATTCTGTGGATCAATAGATGAGACTTCTACTCCCAGTTCTTCCAGGTAGTCTGCGTCAATTTCGTAAATAGAGTTTTTGGTAATGGGAATTTTGTACCAGGTTCCGGTTTCAAAGAGACCCTCTGTTTCTGTTCCGGAGTTTGCTTTACGTGGTAATACCCGTTCTCCTTGTTTGTATACACGTAATTTAAGGGAAGTAAGTACTTTAGTACTGTTCTCACCAACCCGGGCAATATGGATTTGGGATGGGCTGACCCTTTTCCCACGGTAAACGCCTGGTGCAGACGTTTCAATAAGCGGAGTGTTATCATCTGCCAATGCCATAACAGCAGCTTTTTCCTGCGAAATAACTTCCGGGAGCGTAGATACTTTTTGTTCCAAAATCTGGAATTGGGGAGAGCCGCCGCTAACAGGTATAGTAAGGGCGTGCGGAGATAGAATTTCCTGATTGGGATTAAGAAATTCATAATCCGTAAAAGTATCTGTTTCTGCTACTACTTTCACTTGCTGGGCTTGCACCCCATACGCAAACAATAAGCAAAGCAAACTACCTTTTAGCAGTTTGGTAAGCATATGAAAATTTATGGTTTACAATTTACGCGTTAAGCGCGATGGTTTAGTAGCAGTTTTTCTATATATCTATAGTACTTCTTGGATTAAGGGACCTGTTAAAAGATAAGTACAGCCTGTACTCTTTGTTATTTATTTGTCGTTGTCGAATGAATAGTAACGAGTCTTCTCTATAGTGTGCTGTGTTTGGTTTTCAGGTCGCATATATAATAGCTTAGTAAGCGAATAATGTCAATAAAAAAAAGCCTGTTTTTATACAGGCTCTTTTTAAGTTGTTTTACTTAATTACAGCATTTCTATAACTAAAGAGGATGCTCCGCCTCCCCCGTTACAAATGCCGGCACATCCGTATTTGCCGTTTGTTCGGCGCAGTGCATGTAGTAAAGTCACAATAATACGAGCACCTGAACAACCCAGCGGGTGACCGATACTTACGGCTCCCCCGTGAATGTTTACTTTTTCAGGATCCAGCTCCAGGATCTGGTTGTTCGCAAGAGCAACTACCGAGAAAGCTTCATTAATTTCAAATAGGTCGATGTCATCTTTGCTTAAACCCGCTCTTTTGAGTGCGATGGGGATGGCATCGGCAGGAGCTGTAGTAAACCATTCCGGTGCTTTGGCTGCGCTGCCATGACTGAGAATTTTTGCCAGGGGTTTCAGCCCAAGCTCGTTGGCTTTTTCGGCACTCATCACCAATACGGCCGCCGCGCCATCATTGATACTAGAGGCATTGGCAGCCGTTACGGTACCTTCTTTATCAAAAACGGGTCGTAGATTCGGAATTTTGTCAAAGCGAACTTTATCGAGTTCTTCATCTTTGGTCACTTCACTAACGTTACCCTTTCGGTCTTTCACCTTCATGCGGATGATCTCATCCTCAAAATAACCCTTCTCTGTAGCCTCAATAGCTCGCTTATAAGAAGTAATGGCATATTCATCTTGCTCTTCCCGACTGATGTTGCATTCGCGGGCGCACAAATCACCGGCATTACCCATCAGGTAATTGTTGTATACATCCCAAAGACCGTCTTTTACAATGCCGTCCTGCGCTTCTACATGACCGTATTTGGCACCAAAGCGTTGCTTGGGGAGGTAGTAGGGTACGTTACTCATGCTTTCCATACCACCGGCTGCTATGATATCAGCTTGACCAAGACGAATTTGATCGGCCGCTATCATAATAGCTTTCATCCCGGAAGCACATACTTTGTTCACAGTGGTAGCCGGAGTGCGTTCGTGTAAACCTGCCTTGAGTGCTGCCTGACGGGCCGGGGCTTGTCCAATTCCTGCTGATAAAACATTGCCCATCACCACTTCTTGAATATCATCGGGTTTGATGCCGCCCGCTTTGGTGATTTCCCTGATGGCTGCAGCTCCCAAATCCGGGGCGCTGAAGGAGGAAAGGCTGCCGCCAAAGCCGCCCATGGGTGTTCGTTTTGCTGCCACTATGACTACGTCTCGCATGATTCTGACTATTTTTTTAGATTAATAAAATGTAAGTATTGTAAGCGCTTTTCTAAGCGTTGAAAAGATAATAAAGTACTTGCAATGATGATATCGGAAAGAAGGGAATTCCGGCAGTATTAGTTTAAAAAATGTATAAGGAAAAACTGGATGCGTTATTGAGGAGGGAAGTTTTAAAATCAACCCTCCAAGGGTTTTGAACCCTTGGAGGGTTTGAGGTATTAGGTAAGAAAGTAATTAAAAGGCCTGTTTTAAGTCATCGAGCAGGTCATCGGCATCTTCAATACCTACCGAGATTCGAATCAACGAATCTTTCAAACCTACTTTTTCACGGACTTCTTTCGGGATGGAGCCGTGGGTCATGGAAGCCGGGTGGCTGATTAGTGATTCCACACCGCCAAGACTTTCAGCCAGAGTAAAAATCTTTGTGTTCTGCATGAACTTTTCAGCCGCCTCGATAGAGTCATCCTTCAAACTGAAAGAAAGCATGGCCCCAAAATCATCCATCTGTTTTTTGGCGAGCTCGTGCTGCGGGTGAGATTTCAGACCGGGATAATTCACCACATCAACTTTTGGATGATTCTCAAGGAATTCAGCGATTTTCTTTGCATTGTCTACGGAGCGTTGTACGCGAACATGCAGTGTCTTAATGCCTCTCAGGGTCAGGTAACAATCCATAGGCCCGGGAACGGCTCCCGATGTCTTGGTTTGAAAGCGGAGGTTTTCCATAATCTCCTGGTTCGAACTGGCTACTGCACCCTGGATCACATCGGAGTGACCGCCCAGGTATTTGGTGGCCGAGTGCATCACGGCGTCAGCACCGAGTTCAAGCGGGCGCTGCAGATAGGGAGACGCAAAGGTGTTATCTACTACGGTAAGGATTTCCTTTTCTTTGGCAATTTCAGAAAGGGCTTTAATGTCTACCAAACGCAGAAGGGGATTGGTTGGGGTTTCAATCCACATGAGCCGCGTTTTCGGGATGATAGCATTCTTCACCTCATCAAGCTCCCGCATATCCACAAAAGAAAAATCAATGCCGTAGGGCTCAAACACTTTGGTGAATAAACGATATGATCCACCATATAGATCATTGGTAGTAATCACATGATCGCCGGGACGGAGCATCTTCATGATGGCATCCATTGCCGCCACACCACTTGAAAATACAGCGGCTTCATTGGCTCCTTCCAGTCCGGCAATCATTTTTTCCAGGGCAGTTCGGGTAGGATTACCCACGCGGGCGTAATCGTAGCCCTTGTGTTTGTTAGGAGCTTCTTGTTTGTAGGTTGAGGTTTGAAAAATAGGAGGCATCACCGCGCCGGATGTTTCTTCAGGTTCTTGTCCGGCGTGGATGGCTTTGGTATTAAATTTCATAAATCAGTTGTTAGGGGAGGCGGAGTTTTGCGCTTTTAAATTTTCCAGGGTACTCAGTTTAGCCTGGTATTGTTCATTGTCAGGATTGGCATCGCTTAGTTTTTCATAGTAATCAATGGCGAAGTCAATTAACGTATAGGCTTTACTTCGTATTTCAGGTAGGTCTTCCGAGAAAACTACTTTTTGAAGGGATAAGTACTGAGCAGACAAATTGTTGTAAAACACAGCCAGACTTTCCAGGTAATTAACATTGGCGGTATCTCTTCTGAAAGCCTCAATGAGCTGCTGTTCGGCTTGTTCACCAGTGCCTTCGGCTTCAAAACGAAGTTGGCTAACTAAAGCGCTGTCCTGAGCTCGGTAAGCTGCTTTCAAGTCACCAATAACAATCTCGGTGATTTCATAGAGCTGTGTTCCATAAACATTCCTAAGACCGGCATTGTCTGGATTTTCTTCAACCAGTGGCTTTAATATCTCAACAGCTTCCGTATGATTGCCATTGGAGACGTAAGCATTGATTAAGCCAAAGGCAGTATTGAGGTCATTTTCCAGGCTTTTATTGGCCAGCTCATAATAATAGGCTGCCTGTTCGGGATCGCCTTTTTCAAGATAAAGGTAGCCCAGGTTCTCATATAGCTGGGGAGGTGGATTATCACTTGCGCTCAATGCTCGCCGGTACGTAGCTATAGCTACATCGAGTTCTCCCATTTTAAATTGGGTGATAGCCAGACTTTTATAAGTGCTCACGGCATCGCTTTGAAGTATTAAAGCATTCTGAAAGTGAATGGTTGCCCGCTGAAAATGTTCATCGAGCTCTTCATTTTCGGATGCTTGAAGCCCAAGGTTGTGTTCAAACTTCCAGTACTGCTGGCGTAAGCTGTCAATTTGGTTTTGTTGGCGGGTTGTTGGTTGATAGTCCCCGGCGGCATTAAAACTTTCAACGGCAGACTCATAATATTCTGCTCGCACTTCAGGATCATTATCCCGGGCCAGGATAGCATGAATTTTTGCCTTTTGGATGTATAAATCCGGTTGGGCCGGATCTTCCGCCAGTTGGTTATTAATGGATGTGAGTGCCTGTTGATAGTTTTTGTTATTCAGCAGCTGATCAACACTGGGTTGAGTGGTACTGCAAGAATAAAAAAACCCGGCTACCAGAAGTAAGCCTGTTAGCCGGGTAAAAAATGATTTTTTAAGTTTATTCATAATGTTGAATGCAGATGATCTGATGTTACATTCCTGCTTTTTCCATGGCTTCTTGTGCTTTCTCAGGCATATCCAGTGTTACGTAGATACGAGAAAGTGTTTGCCAGTACTGAGTATTGTCAGGATCTAACTCAGCCGCTTGCTCGTAATATTCCATGGCTTTGGTGAGTTCTTCTTTAGCCATTTCATCATATTCAGCAGCTTTCTGATTATCGGTCGTAAAGTTACGCTTGTCAAACAATGCGGCAGATTTGTTTTGGTAGATGATACCGAGCGCATTATAAGCGGTATCGTCGTTAGGACGAAGCTCTATAACTTCAGTAAGTTCTTCTTCAGCTAACGTGCTGAGTTCAGCGATTTCAGCTTCAAGAGCGGCAGTTTCAGTTTCAAGCTCAGCAATTTCCTCGTTAAGGGCTTCTTTAGCTTGTCCAGAGGCGCCACGTGCTTCTTGTTGCAATTCGTAAATGCGATCGTAATTATCGCTTACCTGTTCAGAAATTTCAGAAGTAGCCTGCAATAACTGTGTACCCAGAGCCAATCGATACTGTGGATTGCTTGGATCTGTTTCGATCAGTGTTTGAATCAATTCAATAGATCGGTCTCGATCTCCTGCTTGCATGTATGAGTCGGCCAGACGCTGTACCAAACTTACACTGTCAGGATAAATTTCCATGCCTTCTTCCAACACTACAACCGAAGAATCTACCTTGTTGAGGTTGGCATAGTAGGCAGAGAGTCGTTCGTAATCAGCAGCTGGTGGAGGGTTCTTCAGGTCCATGCTTTGGTTAAGAGCATTGGCTGCTCCCTGGAGGTTGTTATCCATATAGTAAACCTGGCTAAGTACATCATAAGAAAGCGTACTGTCAGGGTTTACAATAATAGCATTTTCCAAGTGATTAATAGCAAGCTTGAGCGGTTGTTCAACCGTAGCGGCTACACTATCATCGGTGGCATATTCGATAGCAGCGTTGTGTTCAACACCCCAGGTATTCAGGATCAGGTTGTTAACATCGCCGGCAACGTCGGGGGTTTCTTCCATACCAGCAAAAAGCTCACGGGCAGTTACAATAGATTCCCGGAAGTTTTTGTAAGGAGGCTTGCGCTCAGCAGGGTCATCAAAACTCAGCGCTTTTTCAGAATATGCGAGAGCTTTGTAGTAATAAGGCAATCCGCTATTGGGATTGGTAGCGATGGAGCTATCCAACATGGCGATAGCTTCATCATAGTTTTGGGTATAAATATTTTTTTGTGCTTCCGAAATCAGAGGGTCAGATGATTCACAACTGGCCAGAACCCCAACAATAAGGAAGGCAGCTAATAACTTGCTTAGGTGATGTTTCATTTTAGTGGTATTGAATTTGGTTGAAATCAGATCAAATTTATATGTTGTCAAAAATAATCATATGTGGTACTACCTGCAATTTATTCGCAGATAAGCTAAATATAGCTTATCACATTAATTTTTAATGAATATCAACATGAAAAAAATACATTCTACAAATTCAGCTCCAGCTGCTATTGGCCCTTACAGTCAGGCAGTTTCATACAATGGCGTACTCTATTGCTCGGGGCAAATACCCCTTAATCCAGATACTATGGAAGTTGTGGGCGAAACCGCCGCCGAACAAACGGCTTTGGTTATGAAAAACTTAAAAGCGGTATTGGAAGAGGCCGGCTCTGATTTTTCAAAGGTGCTTAAGTGTTCCATTTTTCTTGCAGATATGGATGATTTCGCGGCCGTTAATGAAGTATACGGGGCAAAGTTTGAGAGCGACCCGCCCGCCCGCGAAACGGTAGCAGTTAAAACCCTTCCGAAAAATGTGCTGGTTGAAATCAGTTGTATTGCACATATATAAAGAAGGAACTTAACAAGTCTTTAAAGCCGCTTTTTACCTTAAGGTAGAAGTGGCTTTTTTATGTAAAACTCAGTCCCGATAATATGAGCAATACGAAGTCTGACCGATGCTTATTCTTTAAAGTGAATGCGGGTGGCGTTTCCCGCAGGGTCTTCGATGTAGATCTCGGCTGTATTCGTATTTGAAGGAGTGAAATCAGGCAGGTAATATATTAAAACCTCTTCCTCATAGTCATATTCAGCAATGCCCCGTTGGCCATTGATGATAAAACGGGCGGAGGAGGAGTTGATGCCTGTTTTTTCATCGCTGACTCGCACGCGGGCTCTCCATTCCCCATAGTCGGTTTTATAGATTTTAAAGCTGGATACTTCCGGAGCTTCATTATCGGCCTGAATCACAAATTCACCAAGCTGTGAAGGAAATCCCCATACGGTGCGTCCAATCAATCTTGAATCAACATAGGATAAGGAGCCTGAAGGGCGCTTTCGAAACAGCCGGTAATTTTCACCCGGTTTGGCCAGATCTCCCAAATAAAAAGCGATGCCAAATTCCGACTTGGCGGCCAGCATCTGTGGCTGAACAGAAATGTGAGCTTTCTCGTCTTCAATGGTGTAGGTAGCTGCAACAGAAAGCGTATCAAAAAATGCGGATCGGGGAAAGCGCAGCTGCAATCGCCGGTCGGGCAGAGTGAGTTTTTTGCTTGATTCAGGGTAAACTCGAGCCAATAAAATGGGCACTGAATTTGTATCATCCCGAAAAAGTAGCCGTTGATCATCAGTCCAGGGCCATCCAGCAGAAGTTCTCTTAAGGTTGATGGTGTTCATTAAATCCGGAGATACCCAGTCTTGATGCCAGTACCAATCACTTATGGGGCGACTTAAATCTACAGGCGATGAGGTTGTTGATGACGAATTAGGCTTAATCGTGATTTTTGCTTTGGATGTATTTCCAAAATAATCAGCTGCAATGATGGTATATGTATCGGTTGAATCAGATGCAGAGATTCTTGAACGGTCAGTAACTTTTAGATGAAAAGGGTGTTCGCCACCTTCTTTGGCATACAACCGCTGATGACCCCGACGTGTAGAGCCAAATGGGGCAATGCGGTCGATGTACATTTCCCCGGATTCATCATAACTAAACTGCTTCAATTCTTGATAAAATAGGGTGTCTTTCTTGTGTAGCAGGGCCAGTGAATAAATGGCATAGACATTGTATACATCATTGGCGCGATCATACACGTTTACGGCTAAGCCTGTACTGCCGTGTAAGCGGATGGTTCCAAAATCATACACACCGTTAGGCCGCTTTACGGGAGTAGCATAGTGTGATATCGGCTGGCTATTGATGCGGCTTTCGCTGTTAAGTGGTTCCGCAATCAAAGAACTGAAAACAGGGGATAATTCATCCTTAACAGTTAAATTGGTAGTAAGTGCGTTTACAGGATTTTGAAGAGAATCACGGACTTCGAAGTGTAAATGGGGCGGTCCGATACCGCTTGAGCCGGTGTATCCAATGAGGTCGCCCTGCTCAAATGTGGCAACAGTGGAATCAAAGGTGGCATCCATTTCAAAAGAATAATCCTGCAAGCGAATGGAATCTGCAATGGCCTGGAGCTCCGGCGCAAATCGTTGAAGATGCGCATATACGGTGTAGCTGCCATCATCGTGTTTCAGGTAAATGGCATTGCCATAGCCACGTTCGGTTACCAGGAGTCGGTACAAGTGACCGCTTCGGGATGCAAAAACACGGTAGCCTTCTTGGCCCCAGGTTTTAATATCCAGTCCGGCATGAAAATGTTGGGAGCGGGTTTCGCCGAAAGTGGAGCTCAGGTACTGACCGGAATCAGTAGGCCATAGGTAGGTTTGAGCCTGAACGGTGCCAGGGCTTATGCCCATCATCAAAACAAGAAATAACAGTATGTACCGCACGGCTCAGGAAATATTGACAGTTAAAGATTGGAGGCCATTTTCCAGGAGCACTTCCAGCTTATCCCCGGATGCTACTTGTCCAACCCCTTCTGGCGTGCCTGTAAAAATGAGGTCGCCTTTGTGCAAAGTATAAATCTGAGAGAGGTAGGAAATCAGATTGGCAATGGGGAAGGTCATCTCGGAAGAATTGCCATGTTGTTTAACAAAACCGTTCTGGAAGAGTTTGATGTCTATGTTTTGGGGATCTTCGATCTCGTCCACCGGCACAAAATTACTTATGGGCGCAAAATCGTCAAAGCCTTTGGCCACCGCCCAGGGTCGGCCCTGTTTCTTTGAAATCCGCTGTATGTCCCGCGCCGTAAAATCGATGCCTGCTCCATAGCCGGCAACATATTTCAGGGCATGTTGCTGAGAAATGCTTTTCCCGGTTTTAGAAATAGCTACCACAATTTCAGCTTCGTAATGAATTTCATTGCTTTGCGGAGGAAGCGAGATAGTAGCATTATCATAGCAGATGGTGCCCAGTGGTTTCAAAAAGACCAAGGGAATTTTTGGGACAGGGCTGCCCATTTCTTTAGCATGCTGGGCATAGTTTCTGCCGATACAATAGATAGTACGAACAGGAATGTCGAGACCGGGGACTTGCGGGTGTTCCATCAGACTGGTTTTATATACAAGTTATGACGGTTAACGGGTGACTAGGCTAAATCTGTTATCGGTTAATGGATAATTGTTATTTATGAAAGGTACGTTGCTAAAAGCATTTACCAATAACCATTAACAAATCGCGAATAACCAATTGAAGATATAAAAAAAGCCTTAACTCCCACGGAGCCAAGGCTTAATTTCTGAAAAATGCAGATTGGTTTAGTTAACCGGCTCTACATTAACGTGCTTACGGCCGCCGGAACGAACTTTAAAGTTCACAGTGCCGTCGGAAGTAGCAAAAAGGGTATCGTCGCCGCCTCGTTTAACATTCATGCCCGGGTGGAACTTGGTACCGCGCTGACGTACAATGATGCCGCCTGCACGTACAAATTCGCCACCGAATTTCTTAACGCCAAGCATTTTAGGATTCGAATCGCGACCGTTTTTTGTAGAACCTTGACCTTTCTTATGTGCCATAACAGTAGGGTTTGTTAGTTAAAAAGTTTATGAGAGTGCTTCTATGAGTTCGGCTTTTTTCATGCTGGAATATCCGGTGAGGCCTTGTTCTTTAGCCATGTCTTTCAATTCCGCAACCGTTTTAGAGCTCAAATCAACGGAGGCTGCTTCTTCACTTTTAGAAGAACTGTCTTCTTTGGGAGCAGCTTCTTTTTTCTTGGCCGTTGCTCCGGAAGCGGTAATTGTCTCAATCTGAATCTGAGACATCACTTGCCGGTGACCGTTCAATTTTTGATATCCTTTGCGGCGTTTTTTCTTAAACACCAGTACCTTGTCGGCTTTAACCGTGTCCAGAAGCTTAGCGGTAATCTCAGCGCCTTCAACAACGGGTTTTCCAATATTCACATTTCCGTTGTCATCTTTTACCAGCAACACTTTGTCAAAGGTAAGCGTGTCATCGCCGCTGTTTTGTTTGTCCACAAACAGTACGTCGTTTTCAGCTACTTTGTATTGGTGTCCGCCGATTTCAACAATAGCGTACATAATCGTTTAATTTCTTTCTTTTGCATTTAATTCAGAGCTTGAAAAGATAGCGTTTATATGAGAGAAAACAAAGCAAATCTATGCTGATAAATTCACAAACTTCATTTACATTTAGGGCAAAGCAAAAAATTAAGTGATTTATCCCATGAAAAAACTACCATCACTACACGAACAAGCCTTTAAATATAAAAACACCAAACGCCTTCAGCACGACGGCGGGCGGGCATGGATAAAGGATTCGCAACTGCACGAAGCACGCAAGGACGCTAACGGACGCTTCGTTACCGTTCCTCAAAAACTAAAAGTGCCGTCCACTTCTACACAAATGCACGACGACAACAAAAACCTGCCGAACATCCGGCCAGATAACGCACCGGTTTAAAAGATTAAAGATTAAAAATTGAAGATTGGGTAAAGCTGAGAATTCAAGCTAGGATTAACCCAGAGAGTTCCCCGCTTAGGCGGGGATAGAGGGTGGATGAAAGTATCCAACGCCCAAAAATTTCCAATCAATTTCATAATATTTTCTGAGAACGAGTCCTATATGTTCATCTATTTCTCGTTCCACATGCTCTGCGTTGGAACGAAAACTCTTGTGGCTAAACTGAATGAGTGGATCCAGTTACTGTTGGGGCAATCATTTTGTAGCGCAACCCTATCCCCTTATTCCCCAATTCACTTATCCCCCTAAAATCACCGAACTAAAATTTGCAAAAGCCCGCACAAAGTCGGTATTTAAGGCTGTTCATTTACTATAAAATCAGACACAGATGGGAGAAGAGCGCGTAACGCTTGCTGACAATAACGAAAAGGTGCAAACCTTTATGAAGCATGTGCTTCGCGACTTGCGGGCACTCAACAAAATGCTTGACGAAGATTGGTTTGAAACGGATACGATCCGGATTGGGGCCGAACAGGAATTGTGCATGGTTGATCCGCACGGACGCATCTTTCCCAAGTCCTTGGAGGTACTAGAGCGGCTGGGGGATGGCAACTACACCACCGAGTTTGCTAAGTTCAACCTGGAAATAAATATGGAGCCCCTGGAGTTTGGGGGCAATTGTTTATCCCAGATGGAGCATAACCTCCACCAGGAAATGGAGCATGTTCGAAATACCGTCCGGGAAATGGGCGGGGATATTTTGCTTACCGGTATTTTGCCCACTATCCGTAAAATGGATGTGGATATGGAGAACCTGACTCCGCTTCCTCGCTATAAAGCCCTGTGCAAGGCCATCAATAAACTTCGGGGCAAGGAGTACGAACTGCGCATTCAGGGAATGGATGAGTTGCTGATGAAATTTGATTCCCCCTTGCTGGAAGCTTGCAACACCGGTTTCCAGGTACATTTGCAGGTAAAGCCTTCAGAATTTGTAAATCGTTATAACATTGCCCAGGCGGTAACAGGCCCGGTTTTAGCCTGTGCCGTAAATTCCCCCATTCTATTTGGAAAAAGATTATGGGCAGAAACCCGGGTAGCTCTTTTTCACCAATCCATCGATACCCGGCAAGTGGGAGAGCATTTGCGGGATTCGAGTCCACGGGTGACTTTTGGCAACGAATGGCTGAAAGACAGTATACTTGATATCTACCGGGAAGATATTTCCCGCTACCGGGTAATGCTAAGTACCAATGAAAGGGAAGAAGTGGAAAAAATGATGGAAGAAGGGCAAGTGCCTGAGCTTATTGCCCTGCAGGTTCATAACTCTTCGGTCTATCGCTGGAACCGTCCCTGTTATGGTATCAGCAATGGAAAACCTCATCTGCGTATTGAAAACCGGGTGTTTCCATCCGGACCAACGGTGGTAGATGAAGTAGCGAACGGGGCTTTTTGGCTCGGACTCTTGAATGGTTTTGAAGATAAATATCCTGATATCACCCAAGAGCTGGATTTTGACAGTGCCCGAATGAATTTTTTTGCAGCTTCCAAAATGGGACTGGATACCAAGTTTGAATGGACGGGCGATCGTAAGATTACTGCTATGGATCTCATCAAAGAAGAACTACTTCCCATTGCGCGTAATGGTTTAGAAAAGGCGAATATAGATGCTTCAGATATTGATACGTACCTTGGAGTGATAGAGAGCCGAGTGGATTCTGCACAAACCGGTTCCTATTGGCTGGTAAAGTCGTACGGAAACCTGACGAAAGAAAACAATCGTGAGCAGGCCCTTTCGGCCATTACAACGGCCATGGTGAAGAATCAGAAAAAAGGAGAGCCGGTGCACAAATGGGGCAGGGCCCGTATTGAAGAGATGGATCAGTGGAAGCCGTCTAACCTGATGGTGGAAGAATTCATGACGACTGATTTATTCACGGTTCGCAAAGATGATATATTAGAGTTTGTAGCCAACCTGCTTGACTGGCGAAAGATTCGTTATCTTCCCGTCGAGGATGATCAAAAGCACCTGATTGGATTGATCACCATGCGCCAGCTTCTGCGGGAATATTCGAAATCCGTGGATGACGAAGGAGATACCGGTTCGCTCACAGTGGAGGATATTATGATTCAAAATCCTATTACCATTCACCCGGAAGCTTCTATTATGGAAGCCATGGCGATTATGAAGGATCAGGGCATTGGATGCCTGCCGGTAGTTAAAAATAGCCGTCTGGTAGGGATCATCACCGAAGGCAATTTTATGAAAATCACCATTCGCCTTCTGCAAACCCTGGAAAGCCAAAAAGAATAAATTTAAGGAGACGCTTAAGCTGTTGCAGACCAAAACGTTCATGGAGACGCCCCCCGATTTACATACAGATTTATCAGATATTGAAAGAGTAATATGGAGCCATGAGACCGATACGGGACCGGTTTTAGTCATTTTTGCAGGTATTCACGGGAATGAGCTGGCAGGAATTTATGCTTGCCAGCGTTTGTCTAAAAAGCTATCCGAAAATACGGATAAGCTGGAAGGCTCGGTCTACATGATTAGCGGAAACCGGGAGGCCATTAAAATGGGCTACCGGTATATCAACCGGGATTTGAACCGTATCTGGAACGAGGTAACTGAAGGGGTAAAAGCCAATCCCGAGTTGCAGGACGATATTGAGTGGGAAGAGAGCCTGGAGTTGTTGCAAGTCATCAATACTATTGTGGACAAGCATAAGAATACCCACCGTGATGTTTATTTCTGTGACCTCCATACTACCTCTGCTCAAAGCTGTGCTTTTATTCTTTTTAATGATACCCTGGAAAACAGGCGAAGTGCATCAGTGTTTCCTGTTCCACAGATTCTGGGTATTGAAGAATCCATCCATGGTACGCTGCTCAGTTTTATTAATGACCTGGGATATCCGGCCATTGGTTTTGAAGCCGGCGAGCATAACGATCCCCAATCGGTATTGCGTACGGAAGCATTTTTGAGGCTATACCTTCATTTCTTAAACATCCTGAAGTTGAAGCTGCCCGAGCTTCAGCGTTGCGAAGAAGTCATGAGTGCTCCTTCCGGGAACCTCGATGAATATTATGAAATCACCTATCATCATTTTGTGGAAGATGCCCGCGAATTTGATATGAAAAAAGGATATCAGAATTTTGATCCAATAAGTAAAGGTGACTTGCTGGCTTACGATCACGAAAAGCCAGTGTATGCCCCAACCGATGGACTGATTTTTATGCCGCTGTATCAATCCAAGGGGAGGGATGGTTTTTTTATTCTGAAAGGCCGTTCTCCGTTTTGGCTGGAAGTATCTTCTGTTTTTCGGGATAGTTTTTTAAATAAGTACCTGCATTTCTTACCCGGGGTTGATAAGGTTGGCCATGGTTCATTTACCGTAGATCTTAGAGTTGCCCGGTTTTTTGTGAAGGAAATATTTCACCTGCTGGGCTATCGGGTGATACGTAAGGACGAACAAACGCTGGTGTGTTATAAGCGATAGTGGTAATTGCAGATTGCAAATTTCAGATTAAAAAAATGGAAGATTGAAAATTAAATCTTTCCACAGGCTGTAAGATCCTTCAACGGTAGCTTCAGGATGGCGCTATGGGATTATAGGGAATTAGATCAACTAAGTCCCGTCATTCAGAGGCTACTGCCAATGAAACTTGGCCAGGCAATGCTTAACAGGTTGCCATCGGGTGTAGGTTTTCCTGATTTACTACTTATCCAATTCCATTATTAGTTAGTAGGCATTTGGTTTTCCAAAACGGTCAATGTAACGAGATTTCTTTACCAGCCAAAAGTCCACCTCAACCCAATAAAAAAGCCCTCTGCGGAAACAGAGGGCTTTTTGAGCATTTCTCAAGGTTGAATAAAATCAACCCAACAAATAATTAGTCGTCACTATCCAGGATATCGGCAATGCGTGCCCGGATATCTTCCAGGTGAATGCGGGTAGCACGATCAAGACCGCCGCGGGCAAGGGCGTTCCGGGCATCACGGTCCAGGATGTTAAGCTGGTTGCGAACAATAGGACGGATGTCGGATTGAGACACATCCACTTCCGTCCAGCCCAGGAATTCTCTCCATCGCGAAGGAACAGAAGGAAGTTCTTCCGTCATCAGGGATTCCATTTGTTCCACATAAGCACGTTGCAGGTTTCTGCGGTGTACGCCAATGTCTTCACTGGCTCGCACTTCGCTGAAGATACCGTTACGGAGGTCGTCCATCATTTCAAAAGCGGTGTACACATCGCCTTCGGCACGTCGCTCAAATTCAATTAGGCGAGCAATGCGTTGCGGGTCAGCTACCTGGTTCAGTACACCGGCCTGGGCACTGCGGAAGCTTTCAATGGCGGTTGCCTGATTAATGCGGTCCAAAATTTCAGCTTTGAACGCCCAGCTTGGAGTACTAAAGGCATGCTTTTGCAGGAAGTCCATAGCACGTTTTTGCTTAGCTTCTTCTACGGGACTATATACGGCACCTTCTTGCTCGTAGGTTTTATAGTTTTCATAAACCCCACCGATGTTTGAAAGCACATGCCCCATGTATCGTCTCCATTGGCCAATCACGTTGTTATACAGTTCTTCAAGCTCATCATAATTGGCACCATCGCGTTCGGTCCATTCAATCAGGTTGTCGGTGATTACCTGTAGGTTAGCCAGACCTAATTCGCTGGCATCCATAGCGTCGCTGGTGAGATCTTCGTTTTGAGAGCGTGGATCAATTTTGCTACCGGTTTGACGGCCATAGAAGTACAGCGGATCGCCGGCTCTTTCCAGGGTCCACTCGTTCAGTTTCGCTTCGATTTCTTCGTCGCTCATGTCTTCAGGGAACCAAGTGTAACCCCATTTGGTAACCCATTTGTCATAGGGACCAACAGCGGGATAAAAGTTGGTAACGCCATCGCCGGGCTGAGCTACGTAGTTGAAACGGGCGTAATCCATGATAGAAGGAGCCGTTCCGTTATTGGATGTAAATTCAGGATCACGCAGTTGATCTACCGTGTAGGCATAGCTGGAACCCCAGTTGTGTGGGAAGCCAAGCGTATGCCCTACTTCGTGTGCAGATACGAAGCGAATCAGTTCGCCCATAATCTCGTCATCAAACTCAACACCGCGTGCATCGGGATTGGCCGCTGCTGTCTGGATAAAGAACCAGTTGCGTAGCAGGTTCATCACGTTGTGGTACCAGCCAATGTCACTTTCAAGAATCTGGCCACTGCGTGGGTCGTGTACATGCGGACCGTATGCATTTTGAATAGGGGAGGCGAAGTAACGGATCACAGAATAGCGAACATCTTCAGGGCTAAACTCAGGATCTTCTTCTTTCGTCGGGGCTTCTTTACCAATAATGGCGTTCTTAAAACCGGCGGCTTCAAAAGCAACCTGCCAGTCGTTTACACCTTGAATCAAATACTCTCTCCATTTCTCGGGAGTAGCGGGATCAACGTAATAGATGATTGGATTTTCAGGTTCTACCAACTCGTCGCTTTCGCCATCCAGCCATGCTTCATAGGCTTCTTTGTCTTTGGGGACCAGCTTCCAGCGGGTGATGTGCTGGATGTCTTCGGCTTTTTGAGCTTCGCCGTACTTGGTTTTTTCTACACTGAAAAAGCCCACGCGCTGATCGTAGCTTCGAGCCCGCATTTCTTCAGCAGGCAGCACAATCATACTGTGGTTTACTTCCAGGGAAATAGTTCCGGTAGATGAATTGGAAGGAGGGTTGCCAGCGTCGTAGGTCAATACGTTGCGGGCTTCAATATTTTGGGGATAGCTGTTGATGTGCTCGATGAAAGTGCGGCTCCCGTCAAGACGGCGTACCTGATATTCTTTACGCTGATCACTTTCCAGTCCCAGCGAAGGAATGTCGTCGGTAAACAGGCTGGTTACTTCGATGAGTGAGCCGGTTGAATCTTCATTCAGGGCTTCCACTTCAAAAGAAGCTATGATGGGTTCAAAATTAGAATTCTGAACGGCTTCATAAATAGGTAGTGTGTCGGAAGCTACGTTTTCATAAGAAATATGGCGGAGCAGAATGTCATCACCTTTCTTTTGCCAGCGGATAATCTGCGTATTCAGTTTCTCACCGCCATAGCCAATATTGTCGGCTGTTTTGGCAACGCGGGTTACCAAAAGCATTTCACGGTTCAGCAGAGAGTCTGGGATCTCGTAATAAAATTTGTCGTCAACTTTGTGTACGGTAAAAAGGCCTTCATCGCTTTCAGCCTCGTCGGTGATAATATCGTCAAAAGATTTTTTATCTCCGTTTGATGCCGGGGCCTCAGAGGATGAGGAAGCCGGTTTCGCCGCCTTTTCTGCGGTTTTACAGCCTGTGAAAGCAAGTGCAAACCCCAGGAAAAGCACGGAGAGTTTCGTGATAGGTAATTTCCCGTTAGTCATGTGTGATTGGTTTAATGATGATTTTTATGGTAGCACCCAAAATTGAGGCTACTTTATGTGCTAATCAAGTAGGAATAAAGACAGGAGTGTAAAAAAATAAAAAAGGCCCTGATCGTATGGATCAAGGCCTTTCACTAAACACGTTTGTAGAAACTACAAGCGATTAATTTAAATCGGGATTGATGTTGGTTTCTCTCTGTGGAACAGGGAAAATGATTGCTTGTGAATCGTAAGCAACCGTACCTACATCAGATTGTCTTCTTTTTAAGTCGTGAAGTAAGCGTCCTTCAAAAGCCAATTCGAGCTTACGCTCCATCAGGATATCTTCAAGAGTGAAGTCGACGGGTAAGAGTGGGTCTAAGCCTACTCGTTCACGAACGATGTTTACATCTTCAATAGGAGTATTAGGTCCAACCTGATTAGCAACAGAGAGCTCAAAGTTGGCTTCAGCTCTTGTCAGGTACATCTCGCTCAGACGTATCACATTAACATTCCCATATTGGTTTCTCCATTTTCCAGTTCTAAGCGGACTGGTTTCTGGGGCTGAAGGATCGTCGTAGTAGAATAAGTCTAATCGAGCGTCTCCTTCTTCATACAGGGCAATGTGGGCTGGGGTGATGTCAATGTCACCACGACCACCAGCGCTCTCAGCTGCAAAGTAGAGGTTCAGGTCGTTTGCTCCGTCCTGGTCGCTTACCTGTATCGCAAATATATCTTCTGAAGTATTCACGTTGGAGTTATTGAAAGCAGCGCTATAATCACTAACCAGAGAATAAGCACCGGATTCGATTACCGTGCTGGCTTCGATAGCGGCATTCTCATAGTCTCCCATTTGCAGGTATACTCTTGAGAGTACGGCAGAAGCAGTTAGCGAACCGGCAAATACTCCATTTGTTGGAGCCATCAAAGACTTAGCTGTTGTTAAGTCTGAGAGGATTTGCTGGTAGGTATCTTCTACGGAGCTTCGGCCGATCATGCGAATATTTGCATAATCTTCTTCCGGTTCCGTAACAATTTGGATGCCAGGGTTGCTTCCAGTGTTGCCAGCACTATAAGGTGCGGCATACATTTTTACCATCTCAAAGAAGGTAAGTCCTCTTAAGAAAAGAGCCTCGCCTTGCACTTGCTGACGAACGGCTTCATCTTCAATCTTATCCAGGTTTGCTAAGACAATATTAGTCAAGTTGACCGTGATGTAAGCACGGTTGTAAGTGGCTTCAATTTGGCCATTCGTAGTCTGAACCTGCTTGTTGTAAATCTGACGAAGAGTTTGGAATGTACCGGTGAAATTAATTTCAGGATCGGCACTATCATGAGATAACAGTTCGGCTTCTGTGGCCAAACCGCCTCCAAGAAAATCATCGTCAGCAATGCTGTTATACGCCCCAATCAGAATCGATTGTATGTTTTCTGAACTTGCTAATGCAGCTTCTTCAGATACCTCTTGAGTGGGCTCAATATCGAGTAAGCTATCGCAGCTTGTCGCTATAAAAAGCGTCAAGACGGTAGCAATTAATAGGTTATATCTTTTCATGTTGTTCAAGTCTAATATGTTTATAAAGCTCATTAATTCAGATTAAAATCCAAGGCTTATACCAAAGGTATAGATCTTTGCCTGTGGTGCAGAATAGAAATCCTCACCAATGGCAATATTTCCGTCATTAATATCGGTATTAACCTCGGGATCCCATCCATCATAATCCGTAAATGTGAGCAGGTTCACTCCAGTAAAGTAGATGCGTGCTCTATTGATAGACAGTTTTTCTGAAAGACTAGAAGGCAGTGTATAACCAAAGCTCAGGTTTTTAAGTCTCAGGTAACTTCCGTCACTCAGGTAACGGGAAGACTGCGCTGATCCGTTGAAGTCGAAAAGACGTGCCTGAGGTACGTCGGTCACATCACCGGGTTCTTGCCAGCGGTCTTCGTATTGGTCGAGCGTTTGGTTATCAAAATAGCAAGCTGAACATGCCTGGTAGACACCGCCGCCATTGTAAATCTCATTGCCATATACGAACTGGAAGAACAGGCTCAAGTCAAAGCCTTTGTAAGCAAAGCTGTTGGTAATACCACCAATGAAATCCGGGTTAGGATTGCCAATTACAACCTGGTTAGCTGCATTGGGATTGTTGGTAGTTCCGGTGCTGTGATCTTTGCCTTCCGGGCTGTTCACATAATACAAGCCGTCGCCATTTTCAGGATCGGCACCAGCCCATTCCAGTGCATAAAATACACCGATAGGCTCGCCTTCAATCGCGCGATTTCTTCCATCAGAAATTACCTGGCCGTCAATATTTGTGATTTCGTTTCTGTTGATGCTGAAATTGAAGGTTGTGTTCCATTTGAAAGCACCTACCGTGTTGATGGAATTCACTACAAATTCGAAACCTTTGTTTTCCAGAGAACCAACGTTACGCGTCTGCTCGGTAAATCCGGAAGTAATTGGGATGTTTACATCCAGCAGCAGATCTTCAGATTTTTTCAAATACACGTCAACTTCACCACTAACACGGTCAGAGAACAATCCAAAATCCACACCCAGGTTATACTGAGTAGCTGTTTCCCATTTTAGGGCAGGGTTCGGAGTTTGATCAGGTTCCAGAGCAGACCGCCCGGCATAACCTGCAGCACCATAAAGGTTTCTTGAGCTAAAGTTACCGATAGCAGCGTTACCTGTTACACCAGCACTGGCTCGTAATTTTAGGAAACTAAGGCTTTCAACGTCCAGAAAGTCCTCGTTAGATAAGATCCATCCGGCTGAAACCGCAGGGAAGAAACCGTAACGGTTGTCTTCACCAAAACGAGAAGATCCATCAACGCGACCACTTAAAGTAAGCAGGTAGGTATCTTTAAAGCTGTAGTTGGCACGGGCAAAATAACCTACAAAGCTGTATTCCGTTTCCCCACCTGTACCGGCCGTAACGGTAGTAGCACTCGAGATCTGAGTGAAATCATCATTTGGGAAATCTTCTGCAGATACAGAATTGAATTCCTGAAGGGTATTTTCATAAGAAGTACCAACTACGGCATCCAGGCTATGGTCACTGCCATAAGTGTCATTGTATTCAAGATAAGCCTGACTAATCATAGTTCTAATGCGGTCGTTACTAAGGAAGGCAGAACCGTTATTAGCACCCGTAAACTGGAATACAGAACTTCCGTACCACGCCTTTTCTTGTTGATCCAGAAGATCCAATCCAAATTCACCCTGAACACGGATTTTTGGAGTTATCTCGAAGCGGGCAAAGGCTTTACCCAGCGTACGGTATACTTCAGTATCATAGTTTGTACCGTCCAGGTATAAAAGACCATTATTATACAAGGTGTTCATGTTCAAGGTCCCGTCTTCGGTATAAACCGGGGTTAAAGGACTTTGAGCAGCAAGCTGAATAGGCGTAGCAAAGGAATTATCATTTGGAATCCTTTCGTTCAAGGTGCGAGTTAATGCCATGTTTACGCCAATATCAAAACGGTCAGTAAACTGGTGATCCAGGTTTACACGTCCGTTAATTCGGTTAAAAGTATCACCGATAATGTGGCCTTCCTGGTCATCAAAAGCACCACTTATAAAATATTGGGTTTGGTCATTTCCACCGCTGGTAGAAATTTCCAGACTCTGAGAGAGGTTGTCCTGATAGGCTTGGTCTTCCCAATCTACATTGTTTTCAGGGTCCCAAACACCACCTAAGTAAACATCAAAATATGCGTCAATAGGAGTGGTAATACCTACGTTTGCTCGAGCTTCATCAAACAAGTCATAGTATTGTTGACCATTTAGAAACTCTTTGTGGTTGGTAGGGGTGCGGGTAGACAGAGAATAGTCTACGTTAAACTGAGCATCTCCTGATCTACCAGATTTTGTGGTAATCAAAACAACACCGTTGGAAGCACGGGAGCCGTAGATAGCAGAAGCCGAAGCATCCTTAAGAATTTCAATAGACTCAATGTCGTTAGGGTTGAGATCTGCTAATGGGTTGGTTGGCGAACCATTGCTAGAAAGGTCAGTGGTATTGACGGGAATACCATCTACAACATAAAGCGGCTGTGAACTGGCATTCACAGAAGCTGTACCTCGTACCCGAACAGTGATACCACCGCCCAGTTTACCATTATCAGCCTGAACAAATACACCTGAAGCACGGCCTTGAATGGCTTCTTCAAAGCTGTTTAGGCTAACGGTTTCGAAGTCTTCTGATGAAACAGACGCGATGTTGCCTGTAACTTTCTCCTTAATCTGAGAACCATAACCTGTCACAACAACCTCATCCAAAAGCTGTGTGTCAGTTGCTAATTCGATGTCAATAGTAGATCGACCGTTAACAGAAACTTGTTGTTCCATGAATCCAACAGCCGAAAATACAAGGATGCCGTTCTCAAATTCTGAGTCGGTAAGTTCTATTTCATACTCACCATCAATATTTGTTGCGGTTCCTTTGTTTGTTCCCTGTAACAGGATAGTAACGCCTGGTATAGGTGATTCGTCATCAGCGGAAATAACCGTACCAGACACTGTCTGGGCATAAGTAAATCCGGTGGAAACGAAAAAAAGCAGCACCAGTGAGCTGCAATATAGTAGTAGCTTTTTCATATCTGATCTTTATTGTTAGTAATTAATGCTTGTAAAAAGGTAGCATCCCCAACAATAATCGAATTTCTAAGCAAATGAAACTTGTAATAATGCCGAAAGCGCTTTTAAAAAGTTAAATTTTGACAAAAGCGCTTCAATGCATTAATAAATCAGATATAAATCTTATTTGAAGAAATGAATTTATGTGAAATTTAGAATTACCCTAAATATTCCAAAAACCATCCTTCGGTCCATTCCAGTACTTCAGACAGAGGCTTCGGAAAGTCTTGACTATCAAAGGGATGGGCTGCTCCGTAGGTGTGGCTTCCATTGGCAACCAGGCGAAGTTCTTTTTCTTTAGAAGCACAGGCGATATGCAATTTCTCTGAATCGGTATGGGGTACGGATTCGTCTTCGCGTCCATGAATAAATAAGGTAGGGATGCGTAATTCTTTCACTTGTTCCATAGCAATCACGCGATCGGCATTGTTGATGGAATCTTCATACACCACTTTTCCAACTTTCATCTTTTGGCCGGTTCGGCTGTTCTCAATCTCCGTGTAGCCTTTTTCATCCCAGTCTTTTTTCATCTCCTCGGTCCAGCGTTCCCGGTAATCTGCTACGGCCGACCATGTTACCAGGCACTGCACAGGAGTGTATTCGGCAGCGGCGGCTATTGCGGTATGGCCCCCTCTTGAATGTCCCAGAAGTCCGATTTTGTCCGTGTTTAGCTGCGCATGTTTATCAGATATAGTACCATCTTGCAAGGCATCAATAACCGAACCGATGTCATCCAGGTCCTGGGAAAAAGTTTCGCGTTCAAATAAATCCATCTCCGTGAATTCGGTACGATTATCGCCAATGCCATTCAGTGAGAAGTTCATGGCAACCACTCCAAAGCCGGCGCGGGTTAGTTCTTCACAAACATCCGGAAAGGGGCCCCAGTCTTTGAATCCCTTAAATCCATGCAGAAAAATGATAACTGGAAAACTCAAGCCATTTCTGGATATGGGAGAATACAAATCATAGCGGATAGGGTTTCCTTCGGTGGATGGTATTTGTCCCGATGAAATTGAAATACTGCTTACTTCCATGAAATAATTGCTTATTTAAAATGATTTTTAGGGTTGTTAACTATATAGCTACAAAACATACTTACGGTTTCAATCATCTCCAATAATTATTCTGAGATACCGGGATGTATGTTTTGGACGATATTTATATAGCGTATTATTTGGCGGGAACATTCCGGGAAATGTGGGGAGAATTAAAGATTGAAGACTAAAAATTGAAGATTGGCAGCTCAGGTAGTTAAGCACTCACGCATAATGGTAGTTTTCCTCGTTCCTACGCTCTGCGTGGGAACGTATTGGCGGGTAGAGTTAGAATGGAAATAGGAAGATGGGGTAGTTAAGGTCTCTCTCTTAATGGCAAGTGCATCAATGCGAACCATGATTTGCGGGATTGGAGGATGTGCATAATTAATATTTAGAATCTGAGATCAAGAGGCCTAAGGAGATCTTTTAAGTTTGCAACTTAAAAAGTTAAAGCCCTGATGTAGTCTGACATGGCACATAGCTTAACCCTGACAAGTCTTAGACTTGTATTATGGTAGAATAGTTGACATGATGAGATAATAAAACAGATGGAACTTGCCGTACATTTTTGACCCCTTCTGTCTTCCCCTTCGTAAGGGGAAGGACTCGTTGGTGAGTTTTGGGTTGCTAAAATATCAAGGCCTTGGCAAGTTTATCATTGAGAACCATGATTATCAGGATTGGAGGATGTGCATGATTATTATTTAGAATCTGAGATCAACAGAATCCATAAGTAGATCTTTTAAGTTTGCAACTTAAAAAGTTAAAGCCCTGATGTAGTCTGACATGGCACATAGCTTAACCCTGACAAGTCTTAGACTTGTATTCCGGCAGGATGGTTGACATGATGAGGAAATAAGGCAAATTAAGCTTGTCTAGCACTTACGCCCCCTTCTGTCTTCCCCTTTGTAAGGGGAAGGACTCGTTGGTGAATTTATAAATGTAGAATGACAGGCATTGGCTAATTCTAATCAATGGACTTACTACATTTTACTGGACACGAAGTTAAGGTATATTGTTGGCTACATACTAATTGAATCAAATGAGCAAACCAGAACGAAGAACATT
>NZ_FXTP01000019.1 GCF_900182705.1 Gracilimonas mengyeensis
AGGTCTTCACCCGCAAGCTGACCCTGATTAAGTAAATCCATTCCCACAAACCAAAAAGAACCTGCACAGCCGCCGGCACCCCCGGCGGCTTTTTTTATGTCTGATGAATTCATCACATTAGGAAAATCTTATTTTAAAAAAGATTTAAATGTGGTTATTTCAATCTGTTAGGTGGTACTAATAGTTGATATAAAAATATACGTTGGATTAAAAAATAGTGGGATAAAAAAGGCTAATCATGGATTTTAATAAGATTGGTGTACTTAGTCTGTTCATATCAATAGTTATTAGTTCGTGGGTATATGGACAGCAAAAATCAGAGGTTTGGTTCAGAAATTTCGGTCTGGAAGATGGATTGCCTGCCAAGAAAGTTAATGACATAAAACAAGGTTCCGATGGTTTTTTGTGGCTGGCTACCCTAAATGGTTTAGTGCGTTATGACGGTTATGAGTTTAAATCTTTTCGTATTCCCTCTGATAATGGCTTTCCAGTGGGTAATTTTACAGATCGTTTATTGGATGATGAGAATGGAAAGATTTGGGTTGGGTATTATTACAGCAACTACATTGGCTATTATGATACAGAAGAGCATCATTTTGGCTACATAGATTTGGCTGAAAAGCTTAAGCTGGATCAAGAGGCAAGGGCAGTACGTTTATTGGGGACAGATGCCCAACAGAATGTATGGGTTTCTTATTACCTGAATCTGGAATCGGCTATCATCCTGAAAATTGGTAGCAAAGATTCATCTATTTATCCTTATACGCAGAAGCAGGATTCTGTATTCCCGGTGTCGGATATTTATGGGGATTATATCCCTCCAAAAAGCTTGCATGTAGCAGAAGACAGTTCCTTATGGATGGGAGCCAACCGAGGCATATTGCACATCACCCCAAAAGACAGCCTGATTATATTTAATAGCGATGACGAGGATTTGGCAGATCCATATGTGTATAATCTTTTGGAAATGGGAGACGAATTCTGGTTAGCTACCGACAAAGGATTGATGACATTTGATAAAAACGGCCAACAGTTTAGGCGCATAGAAGCACCTGAACATTTGCAAGAGACTGAGATCATTCATCTTTATAAAGATGAAAACGGACTTATATGGATTACCACTGATGAAAGGACCTATCAATATGCGGAGGGTATCTTTAATCGCGTGGAAAGTGAAGAGCTGGAGGCCTTGAACAGTCCTTCCATGTTGCCACAGGTTGAAGACGAGCGTTATCTATGGTTTATCAATAAGCGGGTGTACGATGCTGGGGTACCCATGACGAATGGTATCACCAGATACGACAAGGGATCTGATGTCTATGAAGTCTTCAATTCCAATGAGATAGAAGGATTAGGGAATATCCAATATATCAGCCGGTTGTTTCTGGATCGTAGTGGATCATTATGGATTGGAAACTTTTATACCGGATTGTCGCAGTATCCTCCCTATTTTAAAAAATTTGAGACCCATTTTACAGACCCAAATTTTCAGGATTTGGTTGGCAATTCATTTTATTATCAAGCTGAAACCACGGCAGAGGGACATTATATAGTGGGTACGGGAAATGGGAAGATACTTGTCAGAAATGTTAATACCGGAGAGGAAAAGATATGGGCAGAGTTGGATCCTCCGGCCTTTGCAGATGGACGAAATCTTGTGTCTGATTTTCTTGCCTTAAAATCCGGAGTGTTGTTGGTTGCTACTCAAATGACCGGCCTGAAGAGAATCACCTACGATCCCGAGACCCTGGATATACAGGAAATTAAAACCTGGAGTATGGATGAAGTTGGGGTGGGGCGGTTGAGTAACCTGGTGTATGATGATAAGGGAAATTTATGGGTTACGGGCTTAGGAATAGCGAAGGTTGACTTGGAGGCCAATAGTTTTGAAGCATTTCATACTGTTTCGGAATATGATCCGAGGTATGATTTTGGGGATATTCTGGAAAAAGACAGTGAAGGTAAGTTGTGGTCGTACGGGTTTAATCAAAATGCGATCAAGCGGTTTGACCCGGTTACCAAAGAGTTGAAGGTGTTTAATTTTCAGGGAACCGTTCCTGAGAAACTAATCATGAATTCTGTGAACAATCATCACGAAACATGGGAGGGAAGACACCTGGTAGTGGCCAATGACTACATCTATGAGCTGAATGAAGAAGCCGGCCGCTTTGAGTTATTTATGGAGAATGAGCTTCCCGAACCTATAGATATCGAGCAAACCAAATCCGGTAAAATTATTGTGCTCACGTTCAGCCATGGTTTGTTTGTGATAAACATAGAAACCAAAGAAATCATCAAGCGCATAAAGCCTGAGGATGGTTTTGCGAGCGGGATAAACAGCGACCTGATGATAGATAAGGCGGGTAATTATTGGCTGCTTAATGCATTGGGTTTATCACGATATAATCCTGAAACCGGGGGAATTACCAATTATTATACCGATCAGGGGCTTTTGCCCAGTGAGTCTGAAATCAATTATCATTTTTTGACGAGTGACTCAACCACTTATTTTCCAATTTGGATAGGGAACACCGGGGTGGTGTCTTTTAATCCCAATCAGTTACCAACCAACAGCTACAGTCATAGCCCTGTTTTTACCCAGGTGAGTGCTCAAGACGAACTGCTTGCTGCCTCTGGTGAGGTCGATATTCATCATACCAAAAACAATGTAACGCTTACTTACAGTAACCTGGCTTTTCAGTATCCTGAGAAATCAGAATATCGGTATGCGATTAATGATGGGGAATGGAGTAACTGGGAGGCATCAAATCAGGCTCGGTTGGCGCAACTCTCACCGGGAAGCTACACGTTCAAAGTTGAAGCCCGCAATGCCGACCGGATACAGGCCAGTGATGCCGCCATCTATCGTTTTACTATCACACCACCCTGGTATCAAAGTACGATAGCTTATTGGTTATATGTCCTTTTTGGGATGAGCGGTTTGATAGCCGCGACTGTTTGGTATTCGAATTTCAGAACCCGGCAAGAGGCCATCAGAATGCAGGCTGAACAAGCCGAAGAATTGGCTAAACTGGACCGCATAAAAACGAATTTGCTGACCAATATTTCCCATGAATTGCGTACGCCTCTAACTTTAATCAATGGATCTATAGAGCAACTAAAAAGCCAGACTGATACTCTTGGCGATGGCTGGCAGCGACGTCTCAATGTTGCCCGCCGAAACGGGGATCGCTTACAGCAACTGGTTGAGCAGGTGCTGGATTTGACCCGCCTGGACGCTCAAAAAATGGAATTAGAGCCCAGCAACATAGAGCTGACTTCTCTTCTTTACCGAGTAACGGAGTCTTTTGGGAGTATGGCTGAGAGTAAAAATTTGACCATAAAAACCCAGCTTCCTGAACAAGAGTTATGGTTTCAGGCGGATGCCGATAAACTGGAGAAAATTATTGTAAACTTGCTTTCGAATGCGATTAAGTTCACCCCTAAGGAAGGAACGGTGGAGCTTATCTTAACTAACTACAGGGATGAGCTTAAGATTGAAATACGGGATACCGGCCGGGGCATAAATAAAGAACAACTTCCTCATATTTTTGATCGGTTTCATTCCACAGCAGATCAAATTGAATATGGAGGAAAGGGTATTGGTGTTGGACTGGCGATAACCAAAGAATTTGTACAGCAACATGATGGTACGATCTCCGTGGAAAGTCAGCTGGGTAAATGGACGGTTTTTGCGGTGTTGTTCCCCAAAAAAGACTATGGAAATCAGCTTAAAGTAAGCCCAGATGAGGAAGAGGTTACAGCAGAGACTTTTAAAGAAGAATTTTCTCTGCCAAAAATCGAATTGAACGGTGAGCATGAATTTACAGTGTTGTTGGTGGAAGACAATACCGACATGCGCAGCTATATTACCGATCTGCTAAGTACTGAAAATAATTTGAAGGTAAAGGTTGAAACAGCCGAGAATGGTCTGTCGGGCAAAAAGAAGTTACCGCTTGTTAAACCGGATATTATCATCTCTGATGTCATGATGCCGGAAATGGATGGCTTTACTTTTGCAGAAGAAGTGAGGAACATGTCAGATTTTAAATTAACGCCTATTATTTTGCTTTCGGCCCGAGCAGAAGTGGAAGACCGTGTGAGAGGATATGAAATCGGGGTGAGTGATTATTTGGCAAAACCTTTTAATGCGCAGGAGCTTAAGGCACGCGTTAAAAACCTGCTGCATCTCAGATCCGAACGGGAGAAATATCAACAAGAGAATGGGGTGGCAGAGGAGTCGGAAAATATCCCATTAACCTTACAACAGAAATTGCAGGCTTATGTAGAAGACCGGCTGTCCGATTCCAATATCACCGTTGAGGAGCTGAGCGATCATGTGAATATGAGTCGCCGGCAGTTATACCGTAAGCTAAAAGCCGATACGGGTTATACACCGGCTGAGTTTATACGGGAAATCAGAATGTACAAAGCGAGGCTAATGCTGGAGGATCATAAAAAAATGACGGTTAGCGAAGTGGGGTATGCAGTAGGATTTAGGACTCCTTCCTATTTTAGCAAATTATTTAAGGAACGCTTTGGACGGTCACCCTCAGAATACAACTAAGAATTTTATTCTATGGCACATTTGTTTTAGCATAGAAAACAGCCTGTAGAGCATATATGGGCTTTTTTGGGCACAAAAGTTATAGTTTTTGGCACATTCATTCACTGTATGCTTTGTCATCTTAACAGTGAATTAAAACACAATTATAGTATGATGAGTGAATGGCTTGAGGTATGGGTAAATGAATTGAATAATGGCCAAAACATATATAGGGATAGTGAGCTTAAGATCTTATTGATAATTATCGATCAGCATCTTTCTAATCCTAAGCTCACCGTGGAAATGTTGGCCGGATTATTAGAAATGAGCAGGAGGCAACTGTATAGAAACAGTGAAAGGTTGCTGGATATTCCACCCGGAAAATTGATTAAAGAAGCTCGTTTGCGAAAAGCCAGATGGCTAATTCGAAAAGGACGTTGTAAAACTACCGGACAGGTACTTAATGAAATCGGATTGGGTACCGCAAGGTATTTCGAACAGGAATTCAAAAACCGGTTTGAGGTGTATCCTGAAAATTTATTAACGCAAAATAACCAGCTGGCACAGGTTCAGGCACTTTAATAACTACTTACGAAATTAGTTTGATTGGCAAGCTTTTGAAAAAATTCCAAAAGGTGAGCTAACGCGGGGTGCAAACTATTCATCAAGTTAAGAGAGCTGCTTATGGGATTGACCAAAAATGGCTGCTGCAATTACATCCGGATACACAAGGTTTTGGGTGGGTACAGATGGTCCGGTATTGAATTGCATAGCGAACGGGGTAATCTCAAGGCGATGATGCAGGCATTCTGTCGGGAGCAATTTTAGTGCTCCCGGCACGGATGTCTCTATCTAATCAATTAATTACATGCAGTTATAACCTTCTTAAAAATGGACTTTTAATGCCAGCTTAGTGTTAAAAATATTTGGCGGGGAAAGTGTACTGATAAATAAAGCTTCTGCTATGCCCTGCACCGTTAAGGCAGCATCGGATGTTACGGTTAATGCCCTCTAAAAAGCACCAGAATTTTAAAACCAGTTTGTTCAAGGCCGTGTAGTTAAATCTGTTAGCGTGCTAAAGGTTAGGAATGATATCCGCAGTTAGCTAGACAAAAGTGATAGTTATAGGCTAAAAAAAGGCAGGGCGCATAATATGAAAGAGTATGATGAATGAAGGTGTAGATTTTGTAAGACTCAGGAAGGTCAAGTTCGTCCCGTAGGTGGTTCTATTGTACGGTTACAAGCATTTAGTTACAGAGGACAAAAGGTGATGACTTGCCAAAAATGCCGCCAAAAAATGAAACTGAAAGATAGGAGTAAACCATCTGAAACAGATGGAGGGAATGGAAGTTCATATCACAAGAAATTGGATGAGTTAGCGAGATTTTGAAAAACATGAGTAAAGAATAATAAAGGCTTTTTGAATAATCTATTTTCCTTGAAGTTGATTGTGGATAATGCTTGGCTATAAGTGGTCTAAGCTTTGGTCCCCATTTTAGTCCGCCAGACAGGGCCTTCCAGTTAGGATATTTCCTTTTTAAAATATTTGATTTTTCGTTTATGCTGATATTCGATAAGTTTTAAAAAGCATCCTTAATAAAATCTTACTAATTATATTTTTTCGATAATGAGAGCCTGATGGATTCAAAGAAAGCTTTAAAACATGCCTGGGAAAACTTCGTGGGGGGAGATGAAGCTTCTTTTGAAACCGTCTACAAAGGCTATTACGGCTCTTTGTTTGCATATGGCATTAAGCTGAACAACCAATCGGAGATCGTAAAAGATTGTATTCACGATTTGTTTAAGAATATCTGGGAGCGAAGAAAGGAGCTGGAGCATATTCATTCCCCAAATGTGTATTTGTTTGTGTCTTTACGCCGAAAAATCCTGAAAAGGGTTAAAGCGGAACGGGAGAAACGGGGCGATTTTAGTGAAACAGATGGAAGCGTTTTTACGGAGTTCTCGAAAGAGGATTTCATTATTCGGGATGAGATCAGGCGAGAGCAGAGAGAGCAATTAGAGCATGCTTTAAATCAATTATCCAACCGCCAAAGAGAGGTTATATATCTGCATTTCTACAACGGGATGAGCTACGGCGAGATTGAGCAAATACTATCCATCAACCGGCAGTCGGTGCGTAACCATGTATTTGGTGCCATGCAAACCTTACGCTCTTTATTGGATCAGCATTTTATGAAACTGGTTATTTCTTTGCTGCTTACGCTTACGTTTCTCAATGGCTCTTCGTTTTTTTTTTTTTTGGATAGATTTATCCTCCCATGTATAAATTAATGTGAGTTCGTGATTAAGTTAATTACTATGGCCTGAAGTCTGGCATTATTATCGTTGAAGTGGAGATAATATTTGGAACTCATTTGAATCTTTTAAGCCTTTAGCGAGGCGATGATGCATCAAGGGAATAACTCTTCGCCGAGCAATGACTTTTCCAAGGGGTAAGACTTCATCAAAAAAAGTTGAAGCGGTGGAAGCCTATCGACGTACGTAAAGCAACTCCATGAGTCTGGAGACTCACACTGCTTGTACTTTTCAGTCACCGCTTCGCTAAAGGCTTAAAAGATCACTTAGGGGGCTATTCCATCAGGGACAGGCAATTCTGTCTGACCTACATACACCTAAAAATTCGGGGTAAACTGTACAATCCGTTCCATCCGCGTTTTAATTAGGTTTGGACAAAAACATCATAGTCCGTTCCAACGCGGAGCGTATGGAACGAGGCGAAGGAGGATTATTCAATGAGATTCTGTTATCCCGGACGGAGCCCACTACGCTATGCTTGTCCGGGGCTATTTTCTGTTGTATCTGCCGGGACTAACGTAGGACGGATAGATTTATCCGTATATGTGTGTGAATCAGCAAGACGGACTCTTCCGTCCCGGTCGGACAAGTCTGCCCGACCTACGGACATTAAAAAATCCGGGCTGATCTTCTCAATCCATGTTATCCACGTCCTAATTCTTATTGGTCAATGGCATCATATTCCGTTCCAACGCAGAGCGTGTGGAACGAGGGGTAGCCACTACTTTTGGAGACTCATTAGGCCATAGGAAAAATTTTTTTAAACAAATATGAGTACGCTGGCTGTTTTCCGCACTCTCCTTATTCACAGAAGCAAAAAAACATAAAACCAACCAATATTATTCTGTGAGTAAAAAAGAAATAACGGTTCAGGATTTAGTAAATGACGCCTCCTTCCGCCGGATGGTAATTGGTACGGCCAGTGAGCAGGATATCAGAAAGTGGAATCGCTGGATGGAATCAAGTGATAAGAACCGGCAGCTGGCCCAGAAAGCAATGGCTGAAATTGCCGGTTTCCAGTTTGCGGCCCCATCCCTTCCTGATGTTGATGAAGAATGGAAAAAGCTTTCCCGCGATACCATCCAAAGAAAAGAAAAAACTAACCGGGGCACATCTAAACCAGGATCTTTCTGGAAATGGACATTCAGAGTGGCTTCCGTAGTTCTTTTAGCAGCTATCACCGGAATCGCTTTTTATATCTATCAGAGTGCGCCAGAGCCCATTGCTTCTTTTGAACAAATTATTGAAAAACAGAGTGTGCAAACCGGAGCGGATGAACACAAGATTGTACGCTTCAATAACGGGGCCAGGATGTTCCTGAACAGCAATTCAAAAATCACTTACTCCATTAATCAGCACACTGATAAGGCCATAGAAGTAGTGGTTGAAGGCGAGGTGTTTTTTGATTCGGGCGAAAAGATGAGCTCCGATGCTTCTGTATTTAAAGTGAATACTCCGGATGGAGTGATCAGGGATATCGGAACCCGGTTCCTGGTTACTGTTTTAAGGGATCGCTCAAGAGTGGTGCTGGAAGATGGAAGCGTGGAAGTGAATATGGGCGATCAACAGCCGGGTGATCAGGTGGTTTCCATGATGCCGGGAGAATTGCTGGAGTTCAATGAATCGGAAGTGGTAAGCAAGCAACAGGTAAACTCTTCTTTTTATACCTCGTGGGCCACCGGAGTAATGGAATTTGATGAAACCACCATCCGTGAGTTTGTGACTTATGTGCAGCAGCGTTTTGATGTAGAGGTTCAAATTGTGGATGAGGAAGTAATGGATATCAAACTGACGGGGGGCATCTATTTCCGGTCTTTGGAAGAGTTGGTGCGTGCGGTTTCAGACATAGCCAATATCCCCATTTATCAATCTGCGGATAGAAAAACCGTGTACATCGGAGATCACGCTGCCAAAAATTAATCAATCAATAACAATAGATACTATTAATGAATAAAGTTGGAGTGTTCATGAAATGGTCAATGCATGATTTTATTAAGATTGGGCTTACGGCTTACATCTGCTTTTTTGCCAGTACAGTTGAGGCTCAGTCTGTAGGAACCCTGCATGCCACAAGCGTGCAGGATAAACAAGCCAAACAGTTGATTATAGAAGAGGGCATGGCGCTGGAGATTGCCTTGCAACAGCTGGAACAGTTTGCCAATGTGGTATTTCTGTACCGCAGCGAGGTGGTAGAAGGAAAGAGGATCTTGAGTCAAAAAACGCTGCCTAGAAATGTTTCGAAGGCTCTGCAGATTTTACTTGAGGATTATAAACTGCGCTTTAAGTACATCAACCCAAAATCGTATGGCATTTTTGCTCCCGGGAATAATGTTATTTCTCCGCCGGTATCTTCAGTAGAGCGGGTGCAGGGTACGGTGGTAGATGCCAGCAACAACGAAACGCTGCCAGCAGTTAATATCCGAATTAAAGGCACTAACAGCGGTACCACCACCAATGCAGACGGGGAATTTGGCCTGGATGTGCCTTCCCTGCAAGATACGCTCGTTTTTTCTTTTATAGGCTTTCAAACCAAAGAAGAGCCCCTGGAAGGGCGAACCAACCTGACGGTGCGCATGCAGCCCCGGGTGGTTACAGGTGATGAATTAGTAATTGTGGGATACGGAAGCCAAAAACGCTCCAACCTAACCGGTTCTATCTCTTCTGTGGATGTGCAAAGCGTGGAAAGCAAAAACACCGTCCGCCTTGACCAAGCCCTTCAGGGACTTTCGTCCGGCGTGCAGGTTTCAGGTGGCTTTGCGCCCGGTTCCAGCCCAACTATTCACATTCGCGGAGTGGGTTCTATTGGAAACAGCGATCCGTTATGGATTGTGGACGGGGTGAAACTGGAAGGCGGTCCCGGCAACTTTTTCGACTCGGATGATGTGGAATCCATCGAGGTGTTAAAAGGGGCAACGGCGGCTTCTATTTACGGAGCTGAGGCGGCACATGGCGTGATCCTGGTGAATACCAAAAGGGGAGACGGGGATCTGCAGGTTAGCTTCAAAAGTTCTATCTCCCGGAAAGCGCCGCTGGATTTACCGAACCTGCTGAACAGCGAGCAGTTTGTGCAATACAAAAGAGAATCGCGGCTAAATGCGGGGCAGAATCCGGAACCGGCCTGGGATAACTATCAGCATGATACCGACTGGATTGATGCCTACTATGACGGAAGCGGTATCCTGCAATCCAATGATCTTTCGATTTCCAACGGCGGAGATAATTACAATTTTTACCTGTCTTTAGGATATGATAACGAAGACGGCATCCTTATTGACAACAACTACAAGCGGTATGGCATCCGGTTGAATTCGGATTTTGATATCTCGGAGTCGCTGAAAATCGGCGAGAGCTTGCTCTATTCGAAAGTAGAAGAGAACCCGATTGATAATTTTAACGAAAGCTTTTCTGGAGGCATCCCGTATCGTTCTATCCCCATTATGCCCATCAGGGATGAATCGAACCCATTTGGCGGCTGGGGACAAGCTCCGGCGTATTTCCAGGGACCAAACCCGGTGGCTACGCAGCGGCAGCAACATCAAAAACAAACCTACGACCGGCTTACCGGCAACATTTATCTGCAGGCCACGCCATTGCAAGGGTTAACGCTGAAATCGACTTTTGGCTATAACCATATGTCAAACACCGGGCAAGCCTTCCAGGAGGCTTTTGATTACGGTGCCTTTGCCAACCCCATCAATTCACTCACTTATAACCAGGCTACCAGCAATTCGCTCACTTTAAACCTGGTGGGTACCTACGAAAAAGACATCTCCCAGCATAACGTGAAAGTGATGGCTGGATACGAGGCCTCACAATCAAAAACCCGTCATTTTAATATCACCGGAACGGATCTACCGGTGGATGTGGGCTGGAGCATGAACCTGGCTACCGGCACATTCAATACTACGGATCGACAAAATATTTATGAAAGCCGCCTGCTGTCTCAGTTTGGCCGGTTCAACTACAATTACAAAGAGAAGTATTTCTTTGAAGCCAATGTGCGTCGGGATGCCTCGGCTCCCAAATTTGGTCCGGAAAATCTTTGGGGCGTATTTCCCTCATTTGCAGTGGCATGGAGAATTTCGGATGAGCAATTTTTCGAAAGCGTTCCGGTGGTATCAGACCTGAAAATCCGTGCGAGTACCGGTAAACTCGGCTCCGACAACATTGCCAACTTCATTTATGATAAAACCTACACTTCCCAATTTGCCAGCTATGCCTTTGATGCAGCCGGGCAGGACCGGGTATCCGGGTTTTACCTGAGTAAATTTCCCAACGAAGAAGTGAAATGGGAAGAAATTGTACAACATAATATTGGCTTGGATGCCGAATTTTTGGAAGGCCAGTACAACCTGAACGTTGATTACTACATCAAAGATACCAAGGATCTGCTGTACGGCGTTCCCATCCCGCCTTCTGTTGGAATCGCCGTTCACAACCAATACCCGGTCAATCCGCAGGTCAATATTGGCTCCATGCGCAATTCCGGTATCGATATAGAAATGGGCGCAAATTATGCCTTCAACGACTTCAGCCTTGGCTTAAAAGGCAACGCATCGCATATGCAAAATGAGGTGAAAGCCCTTAACGAAGACGAATACATTATTGGAGGAGCCGGCGGCGGACAAATCGGGGGTATGACCCGAACCCAGGTCGGAAAACCAATTTCCAGTTTTTACGGCTTTATCGTAGATCGTGTGCTGGATACCGAACAAGAGGTATATGCCATCAACTCCTGGGCACCGGACGGCATTTATCAGGCAGCTGGGACGGCCCCTGGCGATTTGATGTACAAAGACATCAGCGGACCCAATGGTGTGCCGGACGGACAAATTACCGAACACGACCGAACCTTTATTGGCAATCCCTGGCCCAAATGGCAGTATGGACTTACAGTGAATCTCAATTACAAGGCTATGTTTGATTTGTCCCTGTTTTTCCAGGGCGTGTATGATGTGGATGTCTTTAATGCCGAGAAAGCCTACTCCCGTAACTTTTTTGGAGATAACAACACCACGACCAAAATTGCCGAAGCCTGGACGCCGGAAAATCACACCAATCATCCAAGAAACATTGCCAGCGATCCGAACGGGAATTTCAGTAATCCATCCACCTACTTTGTGGAAGATGGCTCATACCTAAAGCTCAGAAACGTACAACTGGGCTACAATCTGCCGTCTTCATTACTCAGCCAGTTAAACCTGAGGAAAGTTCGCTTGTATCTGACCGCCAGCAACATATTAACTATCACCGGGTATTCGGGGATGGACCCGGAAGTGGCAGGCTCCAACATCAGCCGCGGCGTAGATTACGGGCAATATCCGCAAACATTTACCATGGGAGGTGGCGTAGATGTACAGTTTTAGAAAAAACACACCGAATCAGGAAAGAACAATCACACTACTCATGTCTAAACCATTATTGATTTTATTGTTGATAGCAGGAGTGATAGCTGGTTGCTCCGGGGATAACTTTCTGGATGTCTCGAATGAAAACGAGCTTTCATCCGACAACTACTATACCCGTATTGATCATTTTGATATGTCGCTAAACGGCGTGTATTCCGCTACCAAAAGCCTGGATCTGTTTGGACAGACTTTCTACGTGGAAACCCTGCTGGCATTGCCGCATACATCGGATTATTGGAATGCCCAAAGCCGCAACGAAGTAACCTCAGGTGATGCCAATGTGCTGATTGCCTGGAGGGGCTGGTACCGGGTGGTTTCCCGTGCAAACGATATCATCGAAAGTGCACCCGAATTTCTGGAAGAACAACAACCCAACCAGGCTATACAGGATGAATTGGACCTGATATTGGGGCAGGCGCATTTCCTCCGGGGCTTCGCATATTTCCATATGGTACGGTTATGGGGAGAAGATACCTTTGCGGATGACAGCACAAAGCTTGCGGTGCCGCTCATTCTTGAAATCCCCTCTACCCGCGATGATATGATGAAACCGCGTGCCAGCGTAGGGCAGGTGTATAACCAGGTAATTGCGGACTTCAAAAAAGCAGAGGAACTGTTGCCGGATGCCTGGTTTGGCGCGGATGTAGCCCGGGTAGATAAATATGCTGCCAAAGGATTTTTAGGGAAAGCCTATTTGTACATGGAAGAATACAGCCTGGCAAGAGGTTATTTCGAGGAATTAATCAATAATCCGAATTTAAGCCTGCTGCCTTATAACGAATACAAGGATCTGTTCCATGGCCAGTATGAATTCAGCACTGAATCCGTATTTGAACTGAACTACAGCATTGATATGGAGCAAAATATCTGGGAAAATGGTCTGGGTTCAGGCATTGCACTGTCCCTGGCACCTCCCGGACGTGGCTGGAGCAATGTGACTCCCCACGGCGTAAATGTATTCCGTTTAGGTGATGATCCCCGGGCAGAGATTGCCCTGTACGACCCGGAAGATTCGGTGGCTACCTCGGATGGCGACATGGAGCCGGCCGGCGAAAGTGAGTTCAATTATACCGGGCACAGCTTCAAAAAATACGTTCCCCAATCTTATTCGGTGTATTCCACCAACCGAAACTCCGGTATAAATTATTTAGTGATGCGTATGGCGGATGTGTACCTGATGTATGCGGAGACTATGAACGAACTCGGCAATGATAACACCGCGCTGGAATACGTGAATAAAGTCCGCCGCAGAGCCTATGGTTTTAATCCTGAAACTCCTGAGCCATCCGTTGATTTTAGCGGATTGGGAGGAAGCCAGTTGCAAGACTCCCTGCGGGAAGAACGCTTCAGAGAATTGTTTGCGGAAGGGCACCGGTGGTACGATATCGTGCGCTGGGATATTGTGGAAGAAGAGGTCACCAAATACAACGATTACCGCGTAACCCAGGGCCCCATCATCTATCACGAATGGGACAAATACTATCCCATCCCGCTTCAGGAAGTAAATACCAATCAGCAGATTGTACCAAGCAATGGGTACGAGTAAAAAACAAAAAACCTACAGGTTTCGAATTATACATAAGATGCAGAAAATTACTTTTTATATGTCATTGCTTTTACTGCTACTATTGTGGGCTTGTTCAGGCGATCCAACCGGACCCGGTTCCGGTAAAAACGGGATCCCTGAAGTTGAAAAAACAAACACGACCAAAGTGTATATGCACTACATGCCGTGGTTTGAAAGTAAACCTTTTTCCGGCTATTGGGGAACGCATTGGACTATGGCCAATCGGAATCCGGACAACATCCTGCAAAACGGTCAGCGTGAAATCGCCTCGCATTATTACCCGCTGATTGGCCCCTATGATTCGCAAGACCCGGCCGTTATTGAGTATCACCTGTTGCTGATGAAATACGCAGGCATTGACGGGGTGTTGGTGGATTGGTACGGCACGCACCGGCTTAATGATTACTTCACCAACCTGGCAAACAGCAATGCTTTTATTGAAAGAACCGGTGAGGTGGGATTGGATTTTGGCATTGTGTATGAAGAATTCACCGCAGGAAATGTAGGCCGGCAGCAGTCTCAATCTGATATAGAAGCGGCTCAGAAAGATATCGGGTACATAGAATCCAAATATTTTAGTTCCGATAACTACATCAACGTAGAGGGAAATCCTCTGCTGTTAACCTTTGGGCCAAGGCATTTTACCAGCGAGTCTGACTGGAATGAGGTGTTATCTGCTTTTGAAAAAGACCCGGTTTTTATGCCACTATGGGGCCATGAAAACCTGGTGGGAGAAGGTGCAGACGGGACTTTTTCATGGGTTGATTTCAATGAATCCCTCAGCGAACTGGCCTCATTTTACAGCAATGGTCCCGAAGGCGAATTTCAAATAGGATCGGCCTACCCCGGTTTTCACGATTATTATGTGGAAGGAGACTGGGGCAACAGCTATGGCTACGTAGATCTGGAAGATGGGCAAACGCTGCGGAATACGCTTCAAAAAGCAGAAGAGCATAGTGTGGATTACCTGCAATTGGTGACTTGGAACGACTTTGGCGAAGGGACCATGATTGAACCCACGGTGGAGTTTGAGTTCCTATTCCTGGAGATCATACAAGAATATACGGGAGTTGCCTACGGACGAGCCGAGCTGGAGCTGGTGTACGAATACTATCAAGCCAGAAAAGAATTTGGAGAAGATAAACCCGAAGAAATAGCCCTCATTTTTGATGCGCTGGTAACACTTGAGACGGAAAAAGCAGCACGCCTTTTGGGTGAACTTTGACCAACAGCATAGAAAATGATCAACCAAAAAATGTCACTAATAAAAAGTACAACTAACCCAAAATGAATAAAGCTATGGAAAAACAAAGAAGATCTTTCAACAAAATGTTACTGGTGTTTACGGCCATACTTTCTGTTGGTTTGTTTGCAGCATGCGGTACCGATTCCGGTGGCGGAGGAGAAGAGGAGTTGATTCCGAATCAGGAAGGATTGTATGTGTATGGATCCAATACTATTGCAGCAAATGTTAACGACCTGACCGCCAAGATGAATGCCGCTACCCTTGATGCCGGTCAGGGAGCCGGTGTGGAAAATATGACGGATGTGTATGGTAAGTTCATGTACATCGGGGCAAACAGCACCATTGAGTTTACCTATGTGGAGCAGGAAGAAGGAACGACTTACGGAGCGCCCGGCGGCGGATCGGTGGACAGTGCCTCAGTGGTCGGTAATGTGCCGGTTGCGGATGAAGTGATTCACGGAACCCTTACGGCCGATTCCGATCCTATTGAAGTTACGGAAGAAGGCCTGTACTACACCTACGTTGATGCCCGCGACCGCGAGAATATGCTGTTTATTTTGATGCCCGTTAAACCCGAAATAATTGGTGATGCCACACCGGGACAATGGGCAGAAGGAACGGCTATTACAGAAACACATGTCTCAGTAGATTCAGCCGTGTATGAAATCAATGATGTGGAACTGAATGGAGCGGCAGGCTACCGGTACCGTTTCAATAACGGGTGGCACGCCTACCAGGGCCCCGAAGTGGTTACACTTTCAAGCCTTGGTGTAGAAGATTACGCTACCGCCTGGGCCGACAGCACGGGCAATTACGATATTGGCTATTTCCTCGATAACATTCCGAATCACCTTACAGGATTGTTTACCGTTAAGCTAAAGTTTAATGCCAGCAGCGGAGAATGGAGCGAAACCAAGGTGAAAACCGGCGATTCTTTCAACGATTATTCCGATACCGAAATCGGCTGGTTTGGAAATGCGTATTTGGTGGATGGATCAGAACCTTCCGGGCAATGGGAAAGCGTACATATGGTGAAAACCCCGGAGCAATCCGATCTGTTGTATAACTGGAACTGGACAGTGGAGTTGATTGAAGGCCGGTCGTTTGTACTTCGTGATCCCGATGGAACCATCTGGATTACCTACGGTGGTGCGGCTAAAACCGGCTCTGCTTTTGATAATGAAGACATCGTGAAAGAAGACGGGCAAGACAATTATTATGTGAACACCCCCGGTACCTATAATGTCACCTTCACCATAGATTCAGAAACGGAAGGGCGCATCTTAACCATAGAACCTGCTGAATAATAGTAGCTTGATACCTCGGAAGCACTGTAGCAAATCAATCCTGATTTGTTGCAGTGTTTTTTTGCTCTAAAGTAATGATAGGCTAAATGTAAGCTTCATATATGTTGGTTCAGAAGAGGGATTAAATATCTGATTTGAAAGCCCTCTTCTCTACATTAATTACTCCTACCATCATTTTCTATTGCTTGGGCCTTAGAAAAAAGAGCGTTAAGAAGAAGACGAAATGGAGCGTTAATAAATAAATCGTTCCGCACGGTTGTTTGGTGACAGGCAAGCCCGGTTGTGGAGCATTGATTTATTTTAGCGGAAGGCAGGATTCTTTAGCGCTTTTTTCGCCCGCTTTGAACTTTTGTTACTTTTGGTTCAAGCCAAAAGTAAGAGCATGTAAAGGGCTTTTTAAAGGAAGTAAAAATATGATTTTATATATCCGGCTTTAGAATTGATTTTAGGTATTAATAGAGCATCACCATTAGCCCAAAACTTCACCTTCTGCCCAATTTCAACCCAATAATTATCTGCTAAAAAACATGGCTCTTTCCTTCTTCAATAAACGTACAAAGCGTATCTCAAAAAAGATGCTTTACCTCATCATACCCCTTCTTTTTATAAGCTGCTCCAACACGGATATCAACGAACCATTCACCAGCCCGGATGAGAAAATTACAGTGGAAGTGAACCGAACCAACGAGGGAGGACTGACGTATTCGGCGGCTTACCAGGAAACCGAGATTATTAAGCCATCCGCGTTGGGGATAGAGTTTATGGATAGCACGGTGTATGCGGGCGATATTGAGATCTTACATTTTGAGAAATCATCCACGGATGAAACCTGGGAGCAGCCATGGGGGGAAAAGCGGTTGATTAGAAATCACTACAACGAATACAAACTTGAAACGGTTGCCGGCGGACATCAGCTAAACATATACTTCCGGCTTTTTAATGATGGTGTGGCTTTCCGTTATGAAATCCCTGAGCAGGAGAACCTGGATTCGCTGAACATCAAAAAAGAAAAAACAGAATTTATTTTTGCGGATAATTACCCGGCTTGGTGGATTCCCGCCTACATGCCCGACCGGTATGAGTATCTCTACAAAAAATCCCCGATTAATGAACTGGAAGTAGTACATACGCCGCTCACGCTCGAACTAAACGATTCACTGTATGTATCGATCCATGAAGCGGCCCTAACCGACTATGCCAGCATGGTGTTGCGGCAGTCCGGGACGAATACCTTGCATGGAGAGTTGGTGCCGTGGTCGGATGGTATTGCGGTGAAAGGATCGGCACCGGTTACCTCCTCATGGCGAACCATTCACATTACCCAAACACCGGGTGAGCTGCTTACCTCGTCTATGATTTTGAACCTGAACGAGCCTAATAAACTGGAAGATACATCCTGGATTAAGCCCGGCAAATACATTGGTATTTGGTGGGGCATGCATATCGACAAATACACCTGGGGTTCTGGTGAACGCCACGGGGCCACGACCGAAATCACCAAAAAATACATCGACTTTGCCGCTGAGCACGGTTTTGATGGGGTGCTGGTTGAGGGCTGGAATATCGGTTGGGATGGAGATTGGGTAAACAATCTGGACGCTTTCAACTTCACTCAACCTTATCCAGATTTTGATATTGAAGCCCTCACCGAATATGCCCGGGAAAAGGGTGTTGGACTGATTGGACATCATGAGACTTCGGCGGGCGTTACCAATTACGAAAATCAACTGGAAGACGCCTTTCAGTTTTATGAAGATCTGGGCATCAGTCGCGTGAAAACTGGCTATGTGGGGCCAAAATTGGATGGCAAAGAATGGCATCACGGTCAGTTTGGGGTTCGCCATTACCGCAAAGTGGTGGAGACTGCCGCCAAACATCACGTTATGGTTAATGCCCATGAACCGATCAAGGATACCGGGATACGGCGCACTTATCCCAACATGATGACGAGAGAGGGCGCCCGCGGGATGGAGTTCAACGCCTGGTCGGCCGATGGCGGGAACCCGCCGGAACATACCACCATTTTGCCTTTTACCCGGCTGGTAGGCGGCCCGATGGATTTCACGCCCGGCGTGTTTGAACTGGAGATTCCCTCTAAACCCAACAACAGAGTGAATACCACGCTGGCCAAACAGTTGGCGTTGTATGTGGTTATTTACAGTCCGTTGCACATGGCCTCGGACTTACCGGAGAATTACGAAGGCGAACCGGCTTTTCAGTTTATTAAAGATGTGCCTACTGACTGGGAAGACACCAAAGTATTGCAATCCAAAATTGGGGATCATATCACCGTGGTTCGGAAAGACCGCAACAGCGAAGATTGGTACCTGGGCAGCATCACCGATGAAAACAGCCGGACTTTTGAAATTGATTTGAGCTTTTTGGAAAAAGGCGTTACTTATAAAGCTGAAATGTATCAAGATGGCGAAGAGGCTAACTATCAATCCAATCCTGCAGCTATTAAGATTGCCTCCAAAGAAGTAACGGCAGAAGATACGCTAACTATTGATTTAGCCCCGGGTGGAGGGATGGCCGTGAGATTTGAGAGGCTTTAATTGGAAAGACTGTTTTTGCTCTCGTTACCAGTCCTTCAGTCTGTGTGAAAAGCAATTCATCAATGCGATTCAGTTAAATATTTTTGAAAAATATGTTTCCATTGCTCAAACCTCCAGGGATTTTAAAATCCCTGGAGGTTTATCCTAATTAGTAGCCATCTGCTTCTAATTATTTGATTTTTAATACAGGCTGTATCGCGAGTAATTAAGGGAGGAGTGGGTACATGGTGCAAAGGAATGGTATATTTTTTCACTCGCATAAACCATGAAAACGTTACGAAGTGGCAGGCAAGTCAGAGACTTGCAAGGTTCGGGTATTGAGCCATGTCAGCTATTCATTACTTTTACTTTTAAGTCTCAGACTTAAAAGATCTTGTATCAAATCAAGTGGTTGGGGGTAAAGTTGTACCATAGTTATACCATAGTAGACCACATTTTCCCATAACTAAAAAAAGCCCGATTCATTAAAACCGGGCTTATAGCGTATGTAAGCGTGCGTCCTACTGGACTCGAACCAGTGACCCCCGCCCTGTCAAGGCGGTGCTCTAAACCAACTGAGCTAAGGACGCATTTTGGATACCAAAAATTGGAGAGTCCCAAATATACTCAGCTTTGGGGGAGTAAAACAATGATTTATTACGAAAAAGTAGGGCGGGCTGATTTGCCCGACCATTGGCGCCATTAGAATAGAACACGGATGACGCGGATTGGGCGGATGCTCGCGGATAATGTTTTGGGATACCATTTGAAACGCATGTGCCCAATTTTCGGGAAACACCTTTTCTTATCATACATTGGGGCGAAAATTCTTTTTTCCCCATGGGTAATCTTTTACCGATATGTAGCCCTACGGGACATAATTATGATTCGAAGGATCATAATAGCGTTCCGTAGGAACGATTGGTGGGTAGAAAAAAAACCGCATTAGCGACAATTTTCGCCCGAGTGGTTGGATGGAATGGATAATTTTCGAAAATTGGGCACAAATATTTTGAATAGGTCTCTATTCATTATCTGATATTTTCCGCCAGATCAGCGTTATCCGTGTTCCATGCAGTTGTAACCAATGCGATTAAATTCATCTCAACATCACTATCTATCGCCCTGCAGCTCAAAAATCACAAGCATCGCTGTTAAAACCTGTACGAATGTAATTTTTGCAAACAAATCATCTCACAATTGTTTGTGCAAACCCTTATCTTTGGCGCTCACTAAATTAGTTATTTGGCATGATTAACCGCAGAAAAGTAAGAGAAACCGTACTGCAAGCGTTGTACGCTCACCAGCTTGGCGAATATACCCCTAGTCAGGTGGTTGATACCATCATCAAGAAAGAAGACTTTAGCAAAGAAAAAGAATTGAGGCGTTTTGCAGAACGATTGTTCTTCCGTACCCTGGAGCATGAAGAAGAGCTGGATGAAATCACCTCAAAACATATCCGAAACTGGGATATTCAGCGGTTAGCTTTAATTGACCGGTTGGTGCTTAGAATTGCTATCTGTGAGTTGCTTTATTTTGAAGAGATTCCCACCAAGGTAAGTATTAACGAGGCCATCGAAATTGCCAAACGATATTCTACGGCCAAATCCGGGCGCTTCATTAATGGTATTTTAGATGCGGCACTCACCGATCTGGACGAACAGGGGCGCATCAACAAAAAAGGACGCGGACTCATCCAAAAAACCCTTGGTAATTAATGCCCAAACCTGACCAGCATATTATTGCAATTGGCGATATTCACGGCTGTGCTAAATCTGCCGCTGCGATGCTTCACCGGCTGGATGATAAATATCAGGATGACCCGATTTACGTTTTTATGGGCGATTATACCGATCGCGGCCCAAACGCTCCCAAAGTGATAGACCGGCTGATTGCATTTGATGATAATCACGAGTGCATATTCCTGCGGGGCAATCACGACCAGATGCTGCTTGAAGCTTATGAAGATAATAAGTGGGATCTATGGTTGGGTAATGGCGGTGATAGTACCTTAGAGCAGTATGAATCAACGCCCCAAGACTTTGACTTGCCGGAAGAACACTACCAGTTTTTTAAGAACACCGAACTGTATTGGCAGACTGAAGATTACTTTTTTGTGCACGGTGGCATCTCTCCGGATTTAACTGTGGAGGAAAACTTGCAGAGCGATTACGAACGAAGCCAGTTTTTATGGCAGCGCGATCATGTGTATAGCCGGAAAAACCGATGGGAGAAAACTGTTGTATTTGCACACACTCCGGTTAAAGAGCCTATTGTAGATGACAATATGATTGGCATTGATACCGGATGCGTGTACAAGCACCGAGGCTTTGGAATATTAACGGCCGTGGTACTTCCGGATGAAGAATTTATAGAACAAGAATGTTTAGACTTTTAATCCCTAATCCATCTAATAAATGAGTTTACGATGTGGAATTGTAGGTTTGCCAAATGTAGGTAAATCTACCTTATTTAATGCTTTGAGCAACGCCGGTGCCGAATCGGCCAACTTTCCTTTTTGTACTATCGATCCCAATGTGGGCATGGTGCCGGTTCCCGATGAGCGCCTGCATAAGCTGGCCGAATTGGCTGAATCCAAGAACGTGCTTCCCGCAAGCATCGAGTTTGTGGATATTGCCGGATTGGTTAAAGGAGCTTCTGAAGGAAAAGGGAAGGGGAATGCCTTTCTCTCTCACATCCGTGAAGTAGACCTGATTCTGCACGTGGTACGTTGTTTTGATAATGATGACATCATCCACGTGGAAGGAAATGTAGATCCAGAACGGGATATTCGCATCATCGAAGAAGAGCTCATCCTGAAGGATTTGGAAAGCGTAGAAAAAAGGGTGGAGAAATTGAAGAAAGAAGCCAAAGGCGGCGACAAGAAGATCGGGGCACAGCTGGAAATCGTTCAACGTCTGGCCGATCACCTCGGCGACGGTAATTCTGCCCGTACTTTTGAGGTTTCCAAAGATGACAAAGAAGCCTACCGGGACTTGTTTCTGCTGTCTGACAAACAGGTGTTGTATGCCTGCAATGTAGGTGAAGATGATTTAGACAGCGGCAATGAGTACGTTGATACCGTAAAGGAAATTGCATCAGAACACGACGATGAAGTGGTGATGTTCTGCGCCAAGATTGAAGCGGAAATCGCCGAGCTGGATGAAGATGAAAAAGAGATGTTCCTCGAAGAGCTGGGCGTGGAAAGTGCCGGTTTGGATCGACTTATTAAAGGAGCCTTCAAAGAGCTTGGCCTGATTACCTACTTTACCGCAGGACCTAAAGAAGCCCGTGCATGGACCATCAAGAAGGGAACCAAAGCCCCTCAGGCTGCCGGAGTAATCCACACCGATTTTGAGAAAGGATTTATCCGCGCCGAGACCATTGCTTATAGTGATTATGAAGAACTTGGCTCAGAAAAAGCGGCCCGCGACGCCGGTAAGATGCGTCAGGAAGGCAAGGAGTATGTGGTGAAAGACGGCGATGTGTTGCTTTTCCGCTTTAATGTTTGATTTGAATATCGAATATTGAACAAGGACTATTGAATGTCGAAGTGAATGTGAGAGCTATTTATAAAGTTCTCACATTCACTTTAAGATACTTTTCTCAGGGTAAATGTACATCAAACTATTCACGTCGAATTTTTGAGAATAATACTGCACACTTATCATTCTCAAACAGAAAAGATGTACTGTGATGTAAAAAAAGTCTCTCCTTGGCCTGTCCCGTACCGATATGTCGGGGAGGAGAGATCAACCAATTCAAGTTGTTCTTGAATTGGTTGTGAGAGGTGTTTGTGTTAAAGCAAAAGATTAGTTAGTTCCACTCTCATCCCTAAGAATACGTGCTGGTTGATGCTTATACCAGTCCTATAACTTAGGCACCTGCTTTTAGATACTAATTAAACGTGAGTTCGATATACAACTCGTCATTGCCCCGAAATTTTGGGGTAACTGAAGGAAGCTTCTAATTTTGGAAGTATCACTCTTTCATTTCTACCGGCTGCTCCTGATTATTTAAAAACTCGGTGAACCGTTCTGGCAATTCAAACGGAGGGTTCAAGGGGACGGGATCAAACCGGGGAGCAACTTCCCTGTCCGGTCTATGGGGGCGTTCTTCGGGATTCCATGCAAAGCCTTCCAGCTGTCGGTCGGCTAATCCGTCAAATTCTTCAAAGAAATAGCCATTGTTTTTACCGGCAAGAACCCGCTGTAAATCTCCGTTTGAAAAATACATCGTAGTGTGGGGAGAACTATACTGCACAGCTCCATCAGGCTCATCATTTTCATTTTTGGTGTGATAGAGTACCTGGCTGTTAGGGTAGATGCGGATTTTGGAAATATTGCCATCTGTGAAATCAGCCACTAAGGTATCTCCTTTAATTTGATGCAGACGTCCGGTTGCACTGTCTTCCTGTACGGCAATAGTTTTGTGGCAAGCAAGGAGCTGTTCCACCTCGCTACTATCCATCTGAACAGAAATGTAAGGACCTGTAAGTTGAATATTTTTATGCCATGCTTTAGGGTTGGAGATGAGTTGAAAAACTTCTGTTTCAGAGTCGTATTTCAGCGTGTCCGAAATGGAAGAGAATTTTTGGGACCACACTCGCACATTTTGATATCCAAAGATTGTATTCGTGGAATCTTCTTCTTGTAAAAGTAACTCTGCCGCATTGATGTGAGTGGTGTCGGTGGTATCGGCACTGATGCGGCGCATGTAGCCATTCCCGTCAACGTATCGCCTTCCGGTGGAGTCGGCTTCGAGGTAATCACCGGTAAGAATACCATTGTTGGAACTGTCGGCTACAAAGATGTTACTGTACAGCTGCAGAAATTGGTTTTTTCGGTTTACAAACAGGCTGTCGCCTTCGGCATATTGGGCCGAATCAGCTACTTGTACTTGCCCGCGAAACACCGCGCTGTCCTGGTTTTGAAAATAGGTACCACCCTGGGCGATTAAAGTACCGTCTTGATCTTCCATACGGATACCTTTGTTAAAAATGGCGACTTTGGTCAGAAAATTGTAATCCACTTCATCCCCAAATAAAGTGGTGCTGTCTTGTAAGATGACCACCCGGCCTCGTAAAAGGCTTAGGTCTCGGTTATTGTAATAATAGAGGGTATCGGCCCAGATCATTTCATCGCCGGTATCAATCTGGATATTTCCAAAAGCCCTCACTTCACCCCGGTTAATAAATTGCCAGGCGCTGTCGCAAACCATTTCAACATTTCCGGTAGAAAGCCGGGCATCGTACAACTTTCGAACCATTTCCCCATCCATAGTTACGCCCTGGGCCTCGCGAAAGCGCTCAATGTTGATAACATCCTGGGCTGAGGAAAAAAGTGGCAGCATACCCAAAAAAATTAAAACGGGGAGGACAAGAGAAATTGAAGGTGTATGAGATTTTAAAAAGTGCATACTGCCAATATACGAATCAGGCGGAGGAGTTTAACAGAAGAGGAGAAATTGGAATTATTCAATGACTGCACGGCCGCCTCCTTCATTTAAGGTATAGTTGGTGAGCTGAGTATTACCAAAAAAACCTTCTGCGGCTATACTGTCCGCATCAGTTATAAAAATCACAAAGTCAGAAGTGCGTACACGGTCACTTTTGCGTTCCCATTGCAGGGATTCAGAGCGGAGCTCTTTGCCTTCCGGAGCTTTTACATTCACATTACCATACAGTTCAAAGAGCGCTTCTTCGGGATAATGCATGGCCGAGTCGGCGTTTACAAAGGTATCTGCTTCGCCTTCTTCATTGTAAATTTCAATGTAAACCGGGCCGCTTATTTTAGTAACGCTACGTTGTTCGTTTTTAATGGTAACGGCGCGGCTGCCAGTGAGAATGAGTTTTAACTGGCCCTGTTCAAGAAACTCCATTTCCACATCCCAGCTTTCGGTTGTGGAGAGGAGGGAATCGCTTAAAGCCTCTGCGACCTGTTGGTTTTCGTATTCTGAAAGTTCACTGCAACCAGAAAAAATCAGACTCCCGGTAAAAACCAGTAGCAAGCAAAACCTTAAACTAAAGTGTACCAAAGTAGCGGTCTCCGGCGTCACCGAGTCCTGGTACGATAAAGGCATTGTCGTTGAGGTTTTCATCAATAGCAGCTGTGATTATGGGTACATCGGGGTGATCTTCCAGAATGCGGTTGATTCCTTCAGGAGCACATATCAGGGTGACAAACCGAATATTGTTAGCACCATTTTCTTTTAGAAACTTGAGCGCGTGAGAACCACTTCCGCCGGTAGCCAGCATAGGGTCTACCACCAGAGTGTAAGCGTCTTCCAGTCCGCCGGGAAAATTATGGTAGTAATTTACCGGCTCGTGTGTTTCTTCATCCCTGTAAACGCCGATATGTCCCACTTTAGCATCCGGCATAAAACTGATAATTCCGTCAACCAAACTGAGTCCGGCCCGCAAGATGGGGATTACAAAAACCTCAGCGGCCGGCTTGAAGCCTGTAGTGGTTTTGATGGGAGTGTCCACGTCGTACTCCTTCAGGGGCAAATGATCCAGGGCATGATAGGCGAGGATGGTGCCGATATTGCCCATTGCTCGCCTGAAGGCGGCGGTTTCGGTGTTTTTATCTCTGAGTACACTCAGGTAGCGCTTTACTACGGGATGATCAATTTCTAAAACGTTTTCCATGTCTATAGTTTATTTACCGGCTTCAACTTCTTCCATTTTATTGAAATAGGTTTTACTTGCCACCGCAACCGATCCGGATAAGGCAAATAGGGCGATAATATTGGGGAAGGTCATCAACCCAAGTGCGATATCGCCAATGGCCCATACCGTAGCCAGCGGGAAAATAGCCCCCAGAAAGTGCATGCCCAGGTACACCAGTTTGTAGTAGATAATGGAACCGTCACCGGCCAGGTACTGTATGGCCCGGTCCCCATAATAGCTCCAGCTAATGGCCGTGGATATCCCAAACAGGAGCACACAGAAAGTTACAATATATTCTCCAAAGGGGAAGATAGGAGAGAGTCCTTTCTCGAAAGCTATAGAAGTAAGTGATGCCCCGTTTTCTATGATACTGGTGTAGACCGTTGCCACCACATTTCCATCGGCATCGGTAAAGGTGCCGGTCATGATATTCAGCGTACCGGTAAAGGTTTCGCTTTCATCCTGGTTCAGATAAAAAACACCGGTTTCGTAATCATTACGGAGTACGGTTCCATTTACGGGTAATCCGTCTTCAATAATAAGGGTATTGCTGTCGTCTACAATTTCTACCGTGTTGTCACGATTGGTAGGGTCGTATACCATCTCGTGACGTTCTTGCCATACGCCGGTGGCTACAATTACCAGCCCGGTCATCGTACAAACCACGATGGTATCAATAAAAGGTTCAAGCAGCGCAACAACCCCTTCGCGTACGGGTTCTTCTGTTTTAGCTGCACCGTGAGCGATGGGAGCCGAACCCTGTCCGGCTTCATTCGAAAATAATCCGCGTTTAATGCCCCAAACCAGTGTGGTTAAGAAAACTCCGGAACCTACACCAAATAAGCCGGCTTCAGGTGTAAATGCAGATACAAAAATAGTTTTAAAAGCAGGGATAACATCACCGGCATTAATAAAAAGAATCACCAGTGCGCCAAGTACATAAATGATAGCCATCAGGGGCATAAGTCGGGCGGTAACTTGTCCAATACGTTTGATACCTCCCACAATCACCACGCCCACAAAAGCAGCAGTAAAAAGGCCGGAAGCCCAGCTTGGAATTTGAAAAGTGCTGTACATGGTATCAGCAACGGTGTTGGCTTGCACGGCATTACCGGTTAGGAAAGAACAGATCACGGCCATAGCTGCAAAAAATACGGCCAGCCATTTCCAGTTAGGGCCAAGGCCTCGCTCAATGTAATACATGGGGCCACCGGACACCGAGCCATCCTGATTTTTTATGCGATACTTAACTGCCAGGGTACATTCGGTGTATTTAATAGCCATACCAAAAAAGGCGGTTACCCACATCCAGAAAAGAGCACCGGGTCCACCAAAGTGGATGGCGATAGCCACCCCGGCAATATTACCGATACCTACAGTAGCTGATAAAGCTGTGGTAAGAGCCTGGAAGTGATTTACATCCCCGGTATCATCAGGATTATCATACACGCCCATTACGGATTTTACCCCGTGAGAAAACCTGCGTAATTGCACAAAACCAAGTCGTAAGGTGATAAAAATCCCAAATCCGAGCAGTACCGCTACCATTATGGGGAACTGTTCGGGAAATGACCAGACCAGGTTGTTCATCCAGTCCACAGCTTGTTCAAATAATTCCATGTATGCGTTTTTTTAAGGTTTGATAAATTTTAAACGGGCAAGCAGAAAGTAAAAAACATTTGGGAATATTGAAGAAAACATTCTTTCAAAGTTGTAAACGGCAGTATTTGTCTAAATAAATAAAGTGTTAGTGGTGATGAATTAAATATAATTCCCTCTTCTTTGATTTTTAGATCTCTTGAATACCCAGGAGTTGGAGCTCTGCAAACTGGTCCAGTACCTCTTTTCGGATTTTGAGTTGAGGATACTCATAGCGGTAGGGCATCTCATTTCTAAGATTCTGGAATAGCACTTTTTTATCCGGACGGTCAGAGAGGTCTCTGAGTGCTGCATCGTATTCTTTCATGGGATGAAAGCGAGCCAACAGTTTCTTAAGGTCGTAGTTTAAATAGTCTTCCAGGTCAATAATTTGGTTGTCATTATTTTCCTGACTTTTGGATGGCTCGAGATTAAAGTACTCAGCCAGGCGGTCACAAACCATCTTAGTGGCGTTAATTTTAGATTGCTCAGAATATCCGGCAATGTGAGGGGTGGCCAGGAATGCATGTTTGGCTATTTCGGTATTGAAATCAGGTTCCTCTTCCCACACATCCAGTATATAGCCTTGTACACGTTCTTCCACGTAAGCTTTCATCAGCTCCAACTCATCAATTACGCCTCCACGGGCTGCATTGATAATCAACTGATATTGCCGTCCCGCTAATTTTTCTTCATTCAGCCAATGATAGGTCGCAAATTCTCCTTTCCGATTCAGAGGTACATGGAAGGTGAGGATCTCGCAGGCAAGTACTTCGTCAATTGTTGCCGAGGTAAAACCAGGGTCTCTACGTTCTCGGGGAGGATCGTAGGCAACGCAATCTATACCAAATTTTTCCAGAAGCGAAACTACCGCAGAACCTGCCTTACCTACTCCAATTACTCCCACTTTGCCGGGAATTTCTTTAAGCTGCTGTTCTTCTCTCCAAAACAACAAAGCCGTGATTACATACTCAGCTACGGCGCGGGCATTGCACCCATTGGCATCCGAAAAACGGATACCATTTTGTTGCAGATATTCTTCATCAATGTGGTCGGTGCCTGAGGAGCCGGTTCCTATAAACCTGAGTTGTTGCGGAGGCTGAGGCAAAGTATTAGCATTGATCTGGGTGACCGTGCGAACCAGCAGGGCGTCCGTATCATTTAAATCCGGGATTCCATTTGAAGGATCGTATAAGTTGAGTTTGGTTTCGGGAGGTACAAGTTCTTTAATTTTGTACAGATTCTGATCGGCTGAAATGTGTATCAAAAAGTGTGAATTGAGTGAGAAATAATGCTGTTTTTAGGCTATACTTGCCCTATGGATTCAAAATACAATATAGTATCGATTATACGCAAAAAACGAGATGGACAAACTCTGGAAAAAGAGGAAATTCAGCATCTCATAAACCAATACACTGCCGATGAAATCCCCGATTACCAGCTGAGTGCCTTTCTGATGGCAGCTTTTCTGAATGGCTTGAATGATGAAGAGTCAGCGGCCCTGACGGAAGCCATGCTTAACTCAGGTACCATCGTGGATCTTTCTGAAATTACCGGCAAGAAAGTGGACAAGCATTCCACCGGTGGAGTGGGAGATAAGCTATCGCTTATTTTGGCGCCCATAGTTGCTTCTGCGGGGATTCCTGTGCCCATGATTTCCGGTAGGGGACTCGGACATACCGGCGGTACTTTGGACAAGCTGGAATCTATCCCGGGGTTTCAGGTGGACATGGATTTGGCCCGATACAAAGAAATTATTGGTAAACACGATTTGGTGCTGGCCGGACAAACCGCCGAAATAGCTCCCGCTGACAAGAGATTGTATGCCCTTCGGGATGTAACGGCCACAGTGGAGTCCATCCCACTGATCGCAGGAAGTATCATGAGTAAAAAGCTGGCTGAAGGAATTGATGCATTGGTTCTGGATGTGAAAGCTGGCTCCGGTGCTTTTATGAAAACCACCGAAGATGCCATCAAGCTGGGAGAGGCTCTGGTAGGGATTGGTACACAATTTGAGAAGGAAACCATTGCCTATGTGACCAATATGAACCAGCCGTTGGGTTACAAGATCGGAAACTGGCTGGAAGTGGAAGAATGTATAGACGCCATGCACGGTAACGGTCCGGACGATATCATGGAAATTACCCACTTGCTTTCCGGGACGATGATTTACCTGGGTGGCAAAGCTGATACGGTTAAGGAAGGGATTGAGATTAGCAAGCGCCAGATTGAAAATGGCGAAGCTTTCCAGAAATGGCTGGATATTGTAGAAGAGCAAGGCGGTGATACCGAAGTGATCAAATCACCGGAAAAATATCCCAAAGCAGAGTACGAGTTTGAAATCAAATCAAATGACGAAGGCTACCTGACAGCGATGGATTCCTTTGAAATTGGAATGGCTTCGGTAGAGCTTGGGGCAGGCCGAAGAAAGAAGGAGGATGAGGTAGATCCACAAGCCGGAATCATCCTGCACAAGAAAATTGGAGATAAAATTGACAACGGTGAAACAATTATGACTGGTTATACGAACAAGCCCCAAACAATAGAAGCTGCAAGCGCTAAGTTATATGCTGCAGTAACTATTGCGGGTACTAAACCCGAACCGGTGCATTTGGTGAGTCATATCATTGACCAAAAAGGCAGCAGGAGCTTTGATCTTGATTCTGCTTGAAATACACTAAGAATCGGTTAATTTAGTTTGTAGTATCAACAGGGCATTTAAAAAAAAGGAACCTATTATGTTTAAACGATTTATACGTGCTATAAAGTCTATGTTCGGCGGTTTGGTAAGCTCAATGGAGGATCCAAAGTTGATCCTGGAGCAGAATATCCGGGACATGAATGACCAAATTCCCCAGATGAACGAAAACATAGCTACGGTGAAAGCCAACAAGCTGATGCTTGAAAAAGAGCTGAAGCGAAATGAAAAAGCTATTCAGGATCTGACGGCAAAAGTGAAGTCAGCCATCCAGGCTAACCGTGACGATATCGCCGAAGGCTATGCACTCCAGCTGGAGAAAGCCAAAGAGAATTTCGAGCACACCAAGGAGCAACTTGCTTTTGCTGACAGAGCCTACGAAAAGGCTATCAAGGTGAAGAAAGTGTTCATGAAAGAGAAAGACCGCAAGATTCAGGAAGCCAAAGAAGCCTTACGTGCCAGTGAGCGTTCTGAATGGCAGGCCAAAATTGCGGATACGCTGGAACAGTTTGAAGTGGGCGGTGTAGATCAGACTCATGATGAGATGATTACCCGGTTAAATGAACGCTCGGCTAAAAACGAAGCCCGTATGGAAATTGCACTAGACAGCATCGATACAGAGACCATGGAAATTGAAGCTAATGCTGAAAAAATCCGTGCAAAATCGTTGGTTGAGCAGTTTAAAATGGAGATGGGAGAGAACAGCGGCTCTATCAATATAGATGAAGAAGCACCCGCCAAAGAAAAAGACTCCTCCAAAACCATTGGAAATAAAGAAAAAAGCAGTTCATAGGAGCACACCATGAGCAGCAAAAGTGAAAAAGAACGCGAACGCCTCAAAGAGGAATACAAAGATCACTACCGGCGCATAAAAGAAGCCAAGGAAAAGCTTCGCCGAGCCGAGCAGAAAGGCAAGATTTCGCAGGCCGTGCAAAATATGAATGCGGATAACTTGCTTGAGTCAGTCGATGAATTCCTTGGTAAGGTCCGGGAAAAGGTTACACATGTAGAGGCACGCCTCGATGTTGCAATGGATAACCTTGAAGATGAAGATACCGCTGCCGGCCAAAAAGTTAAGCAAGAGGAGCTCGATGAAGAACTGAAAAAGCAACGGGCGAAGCAAACTCTGAAGCAGGTTAAGGCTGAAATGGGCATGCTCTACAGCGAGATTGAAAAGCATGCTGAAGAAATCCATACCGAGAAAACCATAGGCAGTAAAAAGCCCGGTTCTGATAAACAAGACCCTTCAACAGAAGAAAATTCATGAACGAAGAACTCAACATCAATTACACGCGCGAAGCCTTCATGAATCCCATTAACCTGGGAGTACTGTTGGTAGCTACACTGACAGCCTTTTTCATGACCGGCATGGGTGATGTATCCAGCTTGCTGCTTACCACCGTTTTTGGCGTTGAGTTAATGTACCTGGGGATCGTACCCAAACTTCCCCGTTTCCGGAAAAAACTGGAGCTGAAGAAAATTAAAGAGCGTCATGCGGCTAATAATGAGAAGGAACTTTTCCAGTCGTTGGATAATAAATCCCAGAAACGATTCTTGGTTTTAAAACACCTTGCCAAGCTGGTGCAGGAAAATTTTGAAAAATTACCTTACAGTTCGCAGGGTTTGCTGGATAACATTGGGAAGAAAATTGATGAGCTGCTCAGCAATTATTTGACGTTACTGGACTTAATCAAGCGCTACGAAGTCTACCTCAATACTTCGCTGGAAAGTAACCTGAAAGAAGAGGTGAAGCGGCAGATTGAGGAAATTAGAACACTGGAATCTGAAAAACTGAAGCGCACAAAAGCCCGGCGCGTTGCTATCATGCAGAAGCGATTAAAGAAATTCAGCGTAGCCAAAGAAAAATATTTGGTGTGTGAAACGCACCTGGAAACTATTGAAGATGCCGTACGCTACATTTACGAGCAATCTATGACCATGAGCAACCCCGAAGAAATAGGGTTCCAGCTGGATAACTTGCTAAATGAAGTGGAAGAAACTTCGCAATTGATTGACGACTTAGATCAGGATATTTTACCGGAGTACACCGCCGAGTGGGAAACCGAACTGGATTTTGATTCCATATTGGATGATCTCTCGGACGATGTAAAATCGGAAATCAAACCTGCCAATAAAGTCAAAGAATAAATGATTAAGCAAGATTTCGAAACGCTGCTACTCGCAATCGACGATGACGGCATTTGTACGCTTACCATTAACCGTCCTGAAAAACTAAATGCACTCAATAATTTGGTTTTAGAGGAGCTGGACGAAGCCTTTGATGCCATTAACGAAGAATATAAAATCAGGGCGGTGGTGATTACCGGGGCTGGCGAAAAAGCTTTTGTTGCCGGAGCTGATATCAAGGAGTTAAGCACACTCGATCCTGCTTCAGGAGAAAAAGTATCTAAAAAAGGGCAGGATATCTTTCAGAAAATAGAAGATATGACCATACCGGTGATTGCGGCCGTGAACGGCTATGCTTTAGGTGGAGGTTGTGAACTCGCACTTGGGTGTCATTTACGCATTGCTTCAACAAATGCTGCTATGGGACTTCCAGAGGTATCGCTTGGGTTGATCCCGGGATACGGAGGCACACAACGTCTTACCCAGGCTGTAGGGAAAGCCAAAGCCCTGGAATGCATCATGACCGGACGACAAATTAAAGCCGATGAAGCATTTGAAATCGGTTTGGTAAACCAGGTTGTGGATGGTAATCCGGTGGAAGAAGCTAAGGCCATGCTTCAAAAAATATTAAAACAGGGTCCGGTAGCTATAAAAAATGCCATTCTCGCTGTAAATGAGGCAGGAACTGAAGACGGCTTTGAAACAGAAGCTAAATTATTTGGAGAATTGTGCGGTACCGCCGATTTTAAGGAAGGAACGACGGCTTTCCTTGAAAAACGAAAGCCCAACTTTTCTGGTAAATAAGAACAAATTTATTCTGAATGAAAGACGAGCCTCCTTCGGGTAGTTTTACGTATCAAATTTGCAGCGCTAAAAAGAGAAAGCCATGATAGAACTTTCTCTCATTGTGTTAACCATTGTACTTAGTGGGTTTTTCTCCGGTTCCGAGATCGCTTTTGTGACAGCTAACAAGCTGAAGCTGGAAGTGGCTTCCCGCAAGAATAATTTTCTTGCCAATTCTATAGAGTTCTTCACCCGCAAACCGGAAACTTTCCTAACCACCACCTTGGTAGGCAACAACATCGTAAATGTGCTGTACGCCACCTTTATGGCCATTTTTCTGGTTGAGCCTATTCAACATTATGGTGAACTTTGGTTCGATGTGGTTCCTACCGAATTACAAGTATTGGTAGTTCAAACTATCATCGCCTCGGTAGTCATTATGATTTTCGGAGAGATTTTACCTAAAGCCATTTTCAGAGCGCTGGCAGACAGTATGATTTCGGTCATATCCATTCCGCTACGCATTGCTTATTACGTATTCCGGCCACTTATCGAAATTTCAAAAGGCTCTTCTAATGTCCTAATACGGTGGTTTGTGAAAGATGCCGAAGTGGTGGAGAGTTATTACCGCCGGCAGGATGTCGAAATGATCTTCAAAGAACTGAGGGATAGCGGTGGTAGTGAGGATATCGACGAAGACGATTCCGAAATTCTGCACAACGTGCTGGAGCTTTCCAGCAAACGGGTAAAAGACTCGATGATTCCACGTATCGAGATCCAGGCGGTGGAGAAAGATGCCCCCATTCCCGAAGTGCTGGATATGTTCGTTCAAACGGGCCACTCTAAACTCCCCGTATATCGTGATTCCATTGATGATGTGATCGGGGTGGTGTTTGCTCACGACTTTTTCCACGAACCAAAATCTGTAAATGAGATTGTTCGCCCGGTTAAACTGGTCCCATCCAGTAAAAAATCTAAAGATCTGTTGACGGAGTTTCGTCAGTCTAACATGTCGGTGGCCATTGTACTGGATGAATACGGCGGTACGGCCGGTATGGTCACTATCGAAGACCTGCTGGAGGAAGTGGTGGGAGACATTCAGGACGAATACGATGTGGAAGATGAGATCATGAAAAAACTCTCGGAAAATACTTATGTGGTCAGCGGCAATGTGGAAATTGAAGAGCTCATGGAAAGATTTGAAGAAATTGAACTTCCACTGGAACCTTCTGAATATGATACCGTAGCAGGCTTCATAATCAATCATTTAGGGCGTATACCGAAAGTAAATGAAGAAGTGGTGATTGAGGGCAAAAAATTCATTATAAGTAAAGCCACTCCAAGCCGCATTGAAACGGTGAAGCTCATAATTATTGAATAAGCATTCAGCTGTCAGACTTCAACTTACAGTTTTATTCCTATGAACTGAAAGCTGATAGCTAAAATATGACAGCTTAGTAATTATAGCAGAAGATTTACATCCATATCAAAGTTAAAAACCATGTTCGATCACTATCCCAAATGGTCCCAGGAATTTGCCAGAAAGTATCTCAGCCGTACCATCAACCAGTTTATTTTGCATGGAAACGTCCATGATCTGGTTCCGCTCAAAGAAGAGAATGGTACCAAGTTCAACCGCCTGAAATCATTTTTGGCGGATGAGTTTTTCGGAGCCCGTGATTTCGTGATTTTTTATGATCGGGCTTCCGGTATCTATTTTCGGGATAAGGAATCGCAGGCAGATTTTAACCAAGCCATTGCCGGTCGTGATAGCCTGGTAGGGACCGAATATGCTCAGAAGATGCCTAAGGACCCTGTGCGTGTGATGTCGCTGCTGGAGCAGTATTTCCGCCTGCGGCTGGATCAAAAGAAAAGCGTGGGACTTATCATTGATTATGCGGAAACGATTGTGCCCATGAGCGATGCGGCCTCTATTGGCAACGAAGACCGTACGTCACTGGTGTATCTTTCCCGCTGGGCTCACGACCCAATGTTTTTGGCTTCTGATTTTACTACGGTGCTCATCACTGAAAACCTGGCTGACCTGAACAAGACGCTGGTGCAAAATCCCTATACCACCGATATCAAAATTAATATTCCAGGTGAAAACGATCGCTTGAAGTTTATCCAGTTTGAAACGGAGAAGGATAGCTGGGAAGATTTATCGGAAGTAAAGCCAGAGATTGTGGCCCAGCAGACCGCGGGTTTGAATTTGGTAAATATCCGAAGTGTACTGTCTAATGCCCGCGAGAACAAAGAGAAAATCACTTTTGAAGGACTTTCTGAAGCTAAGAAGGAGCTGATTGAAGCCGAGGCCTATGGACTGCTGGAATTCGTGGAAACGCACTACACGCTGGATAATGTAGCCGGACACAAGCAAGTGAAGTCACACCTGCGTCAGGCGGTTAAGGCATTGAAAGCCGGCCGGCAGGATGTAATGCCCATGGGCTATTTGGTATGCGGTCCAGTGGGAACCGGGAAGACCTTTTTGGTGACCTGCTTTGCCAGTGAGGTTGGAATTCCGATGGTAAAACTCAAAAACTTCCGAAGCCAATGGCAGGGCGTTACCGAGGGTAATCTCGAGAAAATACTTTCCCTGCTTAAAGCCATGGCACCTGTAGCCGTGATGATCGACGAAGCCGATGCCTACCTTGGCGATCGCGATGCCAGCGGTGACAGTGGCGTTTCTAGCCGGGTATTCTCGCAAATAGCTACTTTTATGAGTGACACGGCTAACCGTGGACGCATTGTCTGGTTCCTCATGACCGCCCGCCCCGATTTAATGCCGGTGGATTTGAAGCGTCAGGGTCGTGCTGAAGAGCACCTTGCATTATTTCCTCCCCACACCGAAGAAGAACGGGTGGAATTATTTGAAGCTATGGCCAAGAAAACCGGCCTGACTTTATCCGAAGAATACATCCCAAAATTGATAGAGAAAGGCGAGAAAACCTTTTCCGGCGCCGATATGGAAGCGGCTCTGACACGAGCCAAATTCCGGGCTGCTTCGGCCAACGAAGAGGCTGTCACACCGGAAATCCTGGATGCGGCCCTGGCTGATTTTCTGCCGCCTACTTATCCTGAAGAGGTAGAATTGCAGACACTAAGTGCGGTAATCGAATGTACTTCTAAGGAATTATTGCCTGAACGCTATCGGGATATGGACCGGGATGATATCCTATCTACCATTGAGGAACTGAAATTCCGGGTAGGATAAATCATTGTTTCTTAGTTTGTTGAGCCGCCTGAAATACCTGGCTTTTATTAATGTTTCTGTCATCAGAAAATTATGAGCCTGTATTGGTTGTGTAGCCGATAATTCTATATACAGGCTTTAAAGCCGATAATTGTTTATATCGGATAAAAAGCCTATAATAAGGCATGACCAGCGTAATCACCGGAGATATCATCAATTCCCGAAATACGGAAGCCGAAAAGTGGCTAAAGCCGTTGAAAGAGGCTTTGGATGAAATTGGTTCACCCCCAAAAAGTTGGGAAATTTACCGGGGAGATAGTTTCCAAGCTGAAATTTTAAATCCCCTGGATGCCCTGCAGCATTCCATAGCCATAAAAGCTGCAGTAAAGCAAGTAAAGGGCGTTGATGTACGGATGTGTATAGGGATCGGTAAAAAGGAATTTGATGCCGCAACCATTAACGAATCAAACGGGGAGGCTTTTATACGCTCGGGGGAAGGCTACGAACAGCTATCATCCCAGAAGCAGAACCTGATGGTGAAAACAGCAGATGAAGCCTTTGATGAAGAGATAAACCTATACCTGAGGCTGCTACTGGTGGCAATGGATAACTGGACGCCGAAATCAGCAGAATACGTACGGCTGAATTTTACCGGGGATTTGAAGCAAGAAGAAATAGCTAAGAAGCTGGGCATTACGCAATCGTCAGTAAGTGAGAGGCACAAGCGGGCGTACTTGGAGGAAGTTCGGGCGGTGATAAATCGCTATCGCAAAAAAACAGAAGCATTAGGTTATGAGAGATGATTATACTGCTAAAACTTTTATTAGCCCATCTGATTGGGGACTTCGGTCTGCAGTTCAAGAAATGGGTAGATCATAAACGAAAATACCGGCTGAAGTCGGGCTATTTGTATCTGCATGTGGCCATCCATGCTGTAGCTACTTTGTTGTTGCTATGGCCTGAAATTAGCAGAAATCTGCTATACCTGTGGATTCCGGCCATTGTCCTGGTAACTCATTTTATGATTGATGCAGGAAAGCTTATGCTAAGGAAAAGCAGCTCCAAAAATGCATCAAGCTGGGATACCGCAAGAGAACAAATCCTCTTTTTTGCAGATCAGTTTTTACACGTTTTGGTCATATTCGGTATTTGGTTTTGGGTTGATGGGGGAGCAATGGTTCAAATTTCAGGTATTGTCAGTCAGCAAAACCTTTTACTTCTGCTTTGCCTCTTTTTCCTCACCCAACCGGCGGCTATCATCATAAAGATTCTGATTGCAGGGTGGCTTCCAAAAAACGAAAGCAAGGAAAAGAAAACACTGGCCAATGCCGGCCGCTACATAGGCATTCTGGAACGTTTGTTTGTATTTGGCTTTGTGGTAAGCGGAAATTGGTCGGGCATTGGTTTTTTGCTGGCCGCCAAGTCGGTATTCCGGTTTGGAGATTTGAAGGAAAAAGAGGGCATCAAACTTACCGAGTACATTTTGATTGGCACGTTGCTGAGTTTTGGCCTCGCTATGCTGGTAAGTATTCTCTACTTAAAAGTGCGGATCTCCCTTTGATTCCAAAATTCCCCTTAGTCCCCAAAACTGATCCCAACACCGCGTGCTGTTTGTACTAAAAAACTCTGCGGGTCTACCTGATTGTAGATGGAGGTGGCTTCTTTCAAAGGCACCGAAGTAATTTCGTTATCCACATAGGCCACCATCTCGCCAAACTTGGAAGCCATAGCCATTTCCATGGCTTTTACACCGAATTGGGTAGCCAATACACGATCGTAAGCTATAGGCTTGCCGCCTCGCTGCAGGTGTCCCAGCACCATTTCACGTATATCATGTTTAAAACCAGCGGCTTTAAGCTGCTCAGAAAGCTGATAAGCCACGCCGCCCAGCCGAACATTTTGGTAGCCGGTCTCATCGCTTTTACGGGATACAACCGTGCCGTCTTTAGGTTTTGCTCCTTCAGCAATTACAATATTGGCAAAGCCTTTGCCGGCTGTATATCGCTGGTTTAAGCGTTTAACCAGTTTATCAATATCATACGGAATTTCTGGAATCAGGCATACTTCTGCTCCACCGGCAACAGCGGCGTGCAGGGCAATCCAGCCGGCATTACGCCCCATTACTTCCATAATCATCAGCCGGTGGTGAGACTCGGCGGTAGTGACCAGTTTATCTACTCCATCGGTGGCAATTTCTACGGCTGTTTGGAAGCCAAAGGTGTAATCGGTAGAGGAGAGGTCGTTATCTATGGTTTTGGGCACGCCAATCATATTGAGGCCTTTCTCATACAAGGCCTGACTTATGCGCTGGGAACCATCACCTCCAATATTAATAACCGCTTCAAAACCCTCTTTTTTTAAGAAATCAATCATTTCGTCCGAACGGTCCTCGGTGGTCCAGCTTCCGTCATCGTTTTGCACCGGCCAGGTAAAAGGGCCACCCTTGGTTGTGGTTTGCAGAATGGTACCTCCTTTCACATGAATACCACTAACGGTTCTATTTGTGAGGGGGATAATTTCTTTAGGCTCTCTCAGCACACCATTAAAGGCCTCAATGCTTCCAAAAACCTGCCAGTCATTTTCTTGTTCGGCTCTTTTTACAATGGCTCGTATAACAGCATTCAATCCCGGGCAATCTCCTCCGCCGGTCAATACAAGTAATTTCTTCATAATGAGAATTAATAAAAGGTTAGATGCTTACTTACATTCTATACTAAAATAGTCTTTATCGGGGATTTTTATCTATTTAATTCAAAATATGTATCATCCACCACGCAACCTGAACTATAAAACCACCGATCATGAAGAAACTTCTATTACTGTTTATTGCCATAACTTTTACTCTTTCCGGAGTAGCCGTTGCCCAGAGCGGTCAATTCAATGCGCTTTTATTTACTAAAACAGATGGTTGGCACCATGAATCTATTAATGAAGGTGTAGATGCCATCCGAGAGTTGGGCGAGCGACACATGTTCCATGTGAACTGGCAGGAGATGACCGGAGTGTTCACAGACGAAGGTTTATCAAATTACGATGTTATTATCTTCTTAAACACAACAGGGGATGTACTTAATGAAGATCAGCAAGCGGCAGTGGAGCGTTTTATCCAGTCGGGTAAGGGCTTTGTAGGGATACATTCGGCTTCAGATACAGAATACGAGTGGGAGTGGTATACTCAGCTGGTAGGTCGCATGTTTAAGACGCATCCAAAGATTGAAACGGCGGAGATCACGGTAAGGGAGAACAACTTCCCCGGGCTGGAACGCTATCCGAAATCCCGGTGGTGGACTGACGAATGGTATGAATTTGGGGAAGAAAAAGCGGATGGCTTAAACTATCTGATCACAGTAGACGAGGATACCTACGATGTGACGGACGACTGGGGGCAGGGCAGGGCAAAAGGCATGGGGGATTTTCACCCCGTAGCTTGGTACCACGAGTTTGACGGAGGGCGTTCTTTCTACACAGCGATGGGACATATGCCGGAAAACTATCGGGATGATTTATTCCTGGAGCACATTTGGGGTGGTATCCTCTGGGCGGCAACCGGCAAAGGGCTTTAAGGCTAACAACTTCTTCCAAATATTGAAACGATTTAGGTGCCGGTTGCATTACTTTACTAAATGATAAATCAAATAAATATTACACTTAGATCATGAAAGTATTAGTAATTGGCGCAAACGGACAAATTGGCCAACGATTGGTGAAAAAGCTGAAAGATGCCGGGCACAATCCTAAAGCCATGATCCGAAAAGAAGAGCAGAAATCGAAGTTTGAGGAAGAGGGAATTGAAACGGTTTTAGGTGACCTGGAAGAAGATTTTTCCCATGCTTACGAAGGTGTGGATGCGGTAGTATTTACGGCAGGTTCTGGCGCTCAAACCCCTAAATCCCAAACGAAAGTCATTGATCAAAACGGAGCCATTAAGGCCGTTAATGAAGCTGGTAAGGCCGGCACTGAGCGTTTTATAATGGTTAGTGCTTTGTTGGCAAATCGTAGCACAGAGCTATGGTCTGAGCCCATGCAGCATTATTATGAGGCTAAATCTACAGCAGATGAACATCTGCGAAAATCAGGATTAGACTACACGGTACTGATGCCCGGCCGCCTTACAAATGATGAAGGAACCGGAAAGATAGAATTAAGTGAAGAAATTGAAGTAGATGATCGTACGATTACCCGCGATGATGTGGCATCCGTTATCGTTGCTATCCTGGATGAAGAATCTACTTTTGGGAAAGACTTAGAGCTGCTTCAAGGCGAAAATTCTATCGAAGAAGCCATTAATAGCATAAATTAGTTTAACATGGAACAATTTCTCTGCTGATTTGTTTGGATACCTGTAACACGTAGAATAATACAAACTAAAAAGGACAGAGATCATGAGTGACGTTAAAACTGCGATCATATATTACAGTTCAACAGGCGTAAATTATCAACTGGCTCAGTGGGCTGCCGAAAGTGCAAAGGAAAACGGTTCAGAGGTGCGCCTACGAAAAGTAGAGGAGTTGGCCCCGGAACAGGCAATAGAACAGAATCCTGCATGGAAAGAACATTATGAAGCTACAAAAGATGTAGAAACTGCTTCCATGGATGATTTGGAATGGGCCGATACTATTGTATTCAGTGCTCCAACCAGATATGGTAATGTTCCTGCACAGTTAAAACAGTTTCTGGATTCAACAGGACCGCTATGGCAACAGGGAAAGCTGGTGAATAAAGTAGTAACCGGTATGACAAGTGCCATTAACCCGCATGGTGGACAAGAGGAAACCCTGCTATCATTATACACAACCATGCATCACTGGGGTTCCATTGTAGTATCTCCGGGATATACGGATGATGCCGTTTATGCAGCCGGAGGCAATCCTTATGGTACTTCAGTAGCTGCCGACATGGAAGGCAATATGAATGTGGAAGATACAGATATCATAAAACAGGCCGTACACCATCAGGTTAAGCGTGCGGTAGGTATTGCTGAAAGTATAGTGGCAAGCGATGCTGTATCCGTATAATGGCTTAAGCAGATTGCTTTAAAAGCTATCGAGAGATGGATTATTTTTAGCTTACACTCTAATAAACCCCAATCCATCACCGAAAAAAACGCAATAAAAAACCCCGGATGGTGTCAACAATCCGGGGTTATTAGGGGTACAAATATAGTAGTTTAGTTTAGGTATGCTATGAGTTAACTACTATTCTACGATAAACTTTCCTTTCATCATGGCATAGTGGCCAGGGAAACTGCAAATGAAGTCGTATGTTCCAGCTTCAGGTGCGGTAAATTCTATAGTTGTTTCCTGTCCGCCGCCAATTAATTTAGTATGTGTGATTACATTCTCAGAATCTTCTGGGATGTACTCATTTCCTGCAAATTTTGAAGCTGCAGCACCAAATTTGTTAATGTCAGTGCCTTGGGTTAGCAATACCCAGTTGTGGCCCATAGCTGCTTTTGGCAGTTTGCCCACATGCTTCAGTGTCAAAACCACGGTTTGACCCGCTTCAACTTTAATTTCGTCTAAGTTAAACTGCATTTTATCATTGCCTTCGATCGTTATTTCAACGGTATCTTGGGCAAATGCAGCGCTGCTCAATGCCAGCGTAAAAATTGTCAAAATGGATAATAGGAATCTCATAGTATTGATGATTTTTGATTTTTATTTATCTGCGAACCGACCTCGATAATTTCGGATACGCATGTCTTATTTTGCACTTCCAAAATCAGGGTTCATTGTGAACATTTTGTGAAGAACCCGGAGTTTTTTTCTTCATAAACCAAAAAGTAGCATGAAACACACTCAGCCAAAAAAAATCCGGAAAAGGAAATTCAAAATGATATTTTGAAGCGTCAATATTAATCCAAGGAGCAGAATTATGGATATGGTACGATGGGGCGTTTTAAGCACCGCAAATATTGGAACAGAACATGTAATACCTGGCATGCAAAAAGGAAAATTGTGCTCAGTAGAAGCCATTGCCTCCCGGAGTAAAGAGAAGGCCGAAAGGGTGGCAGCTCAGTTGGATATTGAAAAAGCCTATGGTTCCTACGAACAGTTACTGGCCGATGCTAATATCGATGCTATTTACATTCCATTACCCAACCATATGCATGTAGAGTGGACGATAGAAGCTCTGGAAGCCGGCAAGCATGTTTTATGTGAGAAACCCATCAGCATGAACAGAGAGGAGGCGGAAAAGCTGGCAAGGTCCGTTGAGGATTTTCCAGACCTGAAAGTGATGGAAGCATTCATGTATCGTTTTCATCCCCAGTGGGATCAGGTAAAACAATGGTTAAAGGAAGAAAAGGTGGGGCGGATTACTAGTATTGATTCCATTTTTACCTACTTCAACAACAACCCGGATAATATCAGAAATAAAGCGGAGATAGGCGGGGGAGGTATGCTCGATATTGGTTGTTACTGCTTATCTGCCTCCCGTTATATTTTGCATGATGAGCCGGTACAAGTTTTTGCTGAAATGGACTTTGATCCCGAGTTTGAAACGGATCGCTTGGCCACCGGGGTACTTACTTTTCCCGGCTGCAGTGCTACTTTCACCTGTTCAACCCAGAGTAGTCCTACACAAAAACTTACCATTTTGGGTACCGAGGGAATTATCGAAATGGATATTCCCTTTAATCCTTTGCTGGCAACCACCACTGTATATTTGAAAAAAGATGGAGAAATAGTGGAAAAGAAAGAGTTTAGTGCGGACCACTACACCCTGCAAGGCGATGCATTTTCCAAAGCCATACTGGATGACACCGAAGTGCCAACACCATTGGAAGATGCGCTTGCTAACATGAAGGTGATTGATGCCTTATTTGAAAGTGCAAAAAGGCAGGCCGTAATAAAGCTGTGAGGAAAAGAGTAACAGATAATGGCCTGTTCTGTGCCTTTTATAGTCGGTTACACTTTCAAATCTATATTCTTGCCAACTTTTTTATTCCCTGATTTTGGCTGTCTGAGCCCTGATTTCACCTTTTCTACTTTGTATTCAGAGAGGGTATCAGGATTGATAGTAACCTCATCGTCAATTTCAAAAGGCTTCTCGGGCTGTTCCTGGTTTTCTTTACGCTCCTTTTTCTCTCGCTCCTTGGTCTCCTCCTTGTATTTGAGGAGCTCGGGCAATTTTCGAAGTCGTGATATTTTTGGAACAAGTGACATAATGAAATACCTATATATAATTTAGATACTTCATTATCGGTTCAACAACCGAAGTTATTAAGTTAGAATCATAAAGAAGTTTGTAGAGCCTCCCTGATAGGCTATAAACCTGATATTTGTTTATGATGAAAGCATGTACCTGTCAAGAAAACATAACCTGATCTTTAGACAACTCAGATTTTAGCTTGATCAGCAGCTTTCCGACGATCTGAGAAATACGTGCTTCAGTTAACTCCAGAAGCAGTGCGATTTCACTCATCGTCATATCCTCATAATAATATAGCATCAGGATCAGACGCTCGCGTTCTTTCAACTCTCCAATTTTCTTTTGAAGGGCTTCAGTACGCTCCTTTTTTTCCAGGTTGAGATCGGGTGTTTCACTATCCGGATCTTCATGGAAATCGTAGTGTGAACTGGCCCCGGAATCGTCGTAGGCCGGACTGTCCAGCGATAACACATTCCGCTGCTGTACATTGGAGAGCAGCTTATGATAGTCGTCAATATCCATATCCAGTTCCTCGGCAATTTCTTCATCCGAAGGTTCGCGGCCTAAAATCTGGCTTTTCTGATCGATTACATTTTGGACTTCCCCATAGTTCTTGCGCTGTTTGCGGGGCAGCTGGTCTATGCTGCGCAGGTAATCCACGATACTTCCGCGAATGCGGTAATACGCAAAGGTATTGAACTGTATGTTGCGTTCGTGATCGTAGGAATCCATGGCTTGCAACAGCCCGTAAATGCCCGCGCTTTCAAGGTCCTCACGTTGAGTGAGGGGCTGATCGGGGCGGCTTATTTTCCCTATGATGCTGCGGATAAGCGGCATCGACTTACTGATAATTGAATTTCGTAAACCCGGAGCCGGATTTTTGCAATACAGCTCCATGAGTTCTTGTAGTGATTTGTTGCCCATATTAGTGTTCCCCTTTAGCTTTAGTGTTACCTCCGCCTGAGCCTGAGCTTGACATGGTCATATTTTCAGAATGGTTTTCCTTCACCACATTTAATAAAAAGATGGTGATATATATGACCGCAAACAGGCTCATGAAGACAATCATACTTCTGTACAAAGCTATGTCGATATTGGCTCCGGAGAGCATCAACAGCATAAACAGGATTAGAGAAATAACGGAAATAAGTCTTATTAACATGGTGTTCTCCTATTATTTAGAGTACAGGTTTTAGTTGAGATTGCTCATGATTTGCCGCAAGGGCAATGAGGTTGTTCGCAATGAACTCAAGTTCTTGCAGAACTTCGCTTTCGGCCTCGCTTTCAATGAGTGTTGTTTGTTGTATAACCGCATCTTTCACGCTTTTGCTGGCCGGTATAAATCCCAGATAATGGCTTTTCTTTTGCAAAAAGTATGATAGAATAGTGTTGAAGCGGTTAAGCGTGCTTTCTGCGGTTGCTTCGTCGTCCGCAAAATTGATGATGCTGGCAAAGCGATACTCCGGGTCAATATTGTACACGTATTTGCACAACCGGTACACATCCGAGATAGCGGCGGGTTCGTCCACTAAAATCAGGGTGCCAATGTCGGCGGTATCCAGGGCCCATAAGGCCATTTCACCGGCACCTGCGGGAGTATCAATTACCACAAAGTCATGATATTCTTTAAGAAAATGGACCACTTGGTCGAGCGCATCCATAATAAGTTCCGAGCTCAGATTGGCTTGTGCGGGTTCATTGGCGGCCGTCACCAGGCTGATGCCGGAAGCATCCTGTGGAAGTTCCTCCAATACACACTGTCCGTTTATCCAGTCGGTCACGGTAGCTCTTACCGGTTCGTTCATCAGGGTTGCACAATTAGCCAGGCCGAGGTCAACATCCAGCAGGGCGGTCTTATAGCCCATTTTGCTAAGCATAGCTGCCGTATTGATGCTGGCCATACTTTTTCCAACACCGCCTTTTCCGCTAATTACCGTATATACAAAAGGTTTATTCATGTTCTGTTGCGTAATCATAAGTGTCAATTTTCCTGTAATATTTTTTGTGCGAACCACTGTGGATTAAATTCACCCAGGCTGTTGGGTATACTTTCGCCACGGCTGGTGTAGCGGGCGTTTCCTCCCATTTCTTGTAAGAATGGAATGATCGGACCCCATTGGGAAACCTCATCCAAATGGGTGATAGCCACATAGTCTGGCTGCAGCGGGTGGTGTGTGGCCGAAGAGTTTCTGAAATAGAATCGGTTCAACGCAGCATTTACCACATAGTGTACTTCAAAAGGCGTAAGTGGCGTCAGCATCTGCCGGATTTTCCAAAAGTCCCGGAAGGCATTGTCTTGTTCCACATTTATCGAAGGCGTATCAATGAATACATGATCAAATTCTTCCCATGCTGCCATATAATCATTTACATCTTTGCCGTTCTTAATCTCAAAATAGGGCAGCTCATGATCCTCGCAGAAAGGCTTAAGAATGGTATAGTAAGCACCGTTTTCTTTTTTGTTTTGGGGATGCACGGATGCTACCGCAATTTTCTTGTCTTCCATCAGGTCGGGGTGCTGACTGAGTTTCATAATCAGGCTTGTCTTTCCGGAACCGGAGGGACCCACAAACATCATGTACTTCTGGGGCTCGTCGAAATCGTTTTTACCCAAAGCCTGGCGGATAATAGCTGCCAGCTTATTCATAAACTGTTCGGGTTGATCGTAGGGATCGATGCCCTTTTCAATGATCTGGCCAAACCAGCCGGCAATTACGCTGGTGGTAATACCGGTATGAACCAACTGCTGAAAAGCAGGGTGGGAGGCATAATCCAGGTTTGCCGATATCAGGGCCGAATCGAGCAGGGCTTCAAGTTTATCAAAGCGTTTGTGCAAGGCTTTGACTTCCCTCTCATCATTTCGTGCAGGTAACACTGTAGTAGCCTGTCGGAATGTTTTTCGCGAGGAGTTTTCACTTTGTTTGAAATGGGTGATGAATTTTCCATCAGCACCTTTGGGGTTGTCTTTTTGTTTTCCATTGTCAAAAACACTTTTAATAACGGGCTTCGGCTTTTTATGATCTTCTCCATCAGCCTTGCCGTTAGTTTTTGGTGGGGTTGGCGCATTGCGTACCGCTGAGCGGCTGTAGGTGGTTGCACCAGCCGCTGTTCCATTGCCATTACTCTTTGGAGCGGCATCGAAGGCTGTTCCATTATCTTGCTGGCGAAAGGAGGTACCATTGCCATTTGTACGTGCTTCAAAATGCTGTGCAAAATCTTTCTTCTCGATTTGCTTGGCATACTGGCGCAATTTGTTGAGCTTCTCTTCACCGCCTGAGGCTTTTTTAGGAGCCTGCGCAGCGGCAGATCGTTCAAACTTTACGCCTGCATTATCTTGTTGTTGAGCCGGAGGTTGTTTTGAGGCAGAGGCTTGTTGGCCAGACGAGGGTTTATCGCCTGATTTATTCTTTTCATCAGAAAAGATGGTGATTTTAGCCTTGCCGTTTTCATTTCCTTCGGCCGCTTCAATTACCAAAAAGTCATCGCCATACATTTGCTGGGCGCTCTTTTTGGCTGCTTCAATCGTTTTTCCAAAAATATTCTTGAGTATCATGCGGTTACGAATTCTTCAGATTGTTGAGCTGGTTGTTCAAAAGGTTCTTTAGGTGCGTCAATCTTTTCGGATTGTTCAATGCGTAAACGGTCAAAGGTTTTGAACTGAACATCCTGGGTGATGTCGTTGTATGACAGCACATTTATATCTGGCAAGATTGGTGCCAGAAATTCGAAAAGGGTGAACCGAAGGACTGGTGAGGTCAATAAAATCGGATCAAATCCTTGTCGAATCATTTGATCAAAAATGGTAGAGGCGTTCTTGTAAATTGCTTCTACGGTGTCTGGAGTAAGCCCAAGGGTGTTGCTGTTCAGCATGCCTTGCTGGGCCTGAGAAAGCAGGTGTGATTCCAGATTTGAATCCATCATCACCACTACTACTTCGTTGTTCTCATTTACAAATTGTTTGGTAATGGTTTCCGATAAAGCAGCCCGGCAGTACTCGTTAAGTACATCGGTATTAGTGGTTTGGCCGCAATAATCGGCTAAGGTCTCGAGGATCGTATTCAGATCTTTAACCGGGATACGCTCACGCAGCAATCGCTTCAATACTTTTTGTATTTCGCCAATTTTCATACCGTCCGGGATCAGTTCTTCAACCAGGGCAGGCGACTGCTCTTTAATATTGTCAATAAGCTTTTTCACCATCTGGCGGTCCACCAGTTTGTGGGCATTTTTCTTCAGAACTTCCATCAGGTGAGTGGTAATTACCGCTCCGGCTTCGATTACAGAAAGACCATATTTTTCCGCTTGTGACTTATTTTTTCCGCTTACCCAAATAGCATCCATTCCAAATGTTGGATCTTTGGTTTCAATACCCTGGATGTCGGGCTTGAAGTCGGAAGGCAGCAGGGTAAGATGGTAGCCGGGGAGTAATTCTCCATCGCCTTGTTGGATACCTCGCATTTTAATGGTGTAGTGGTTGGCATCCAGTTGTACGTTATCGCGGATACGGATAGAAGGAATGATGATGCCCAGCTCTGACGCCATTTGTTTGCGGAGGGAAGTCATTCGCTCAAGCAAGTCTCCGCCCTGGTCGGTTTCAACCATTGGGATCAGACTGTAGCCAATTTCCAGCTCCAGCGTATCTACCAACAGGTAGTTTTCAACAGGATCATCTCCTTTGCCGGAAAGCGCCTTGGTTTCTTCGGCTTCCACTTCATCCTGTTCTTTCTGTTCAGTTTGCAAGCCATTGTAGGCCATGTAAAGCAGCAAGCCTGCAATCAGCCAGAAAGGAATCAGGGGAAGACCGGGGAGGGTTCCCAACACAAAAATGAAGGCGGCACCAATAACAATGGTTTTAGGATTACCGAGCAACTGGGAAACCAGTTCCTGGCTAAGGTTACCTTCACTGGCCGCACGGGATACAATCATACCGGCTGCAGTAGAAATCAGCAGGGCAGGGATTTGGGATACCAGACCGTCACCAATAGTTAACAAGGTATATTTACTCGCCGCTTCGCCGATTGGCATGCCGAGCTGCATAGTACCAATAATAAGTCCGCCAATAATGTTGATGAAAGTAATCAGAAGGCCGGCAATAACATCACCACGTACAAACTTACTGGCACCGTCCATGGCTCCATAGAAGTCGGCTTCGCGGGCAATTTCTTCCCTTTTCTTTTTGGCTTCCTGATCGGTGAGCAGGCCGGCACTCAGGTCGGCATCGATAGACATCTGCTTCCCGGGCATCGCATCCAGGGTAAAACGGGCGGCTACCTCGGCAATACGGGTAGAACCTTTGGTAATTACCACAAAGTTGATAATCACCAATACAGCAAAGATGATAATCCCGATAACAAAGTTACCCTGTACTATAAACCCGCCAAAGGTTTCAATAATCGACCCGGCATAACCCTCACTTAAGATGAGACGGGTAGTACCCACGTTCAAAGCCAGCCTGAATAAAGTCAGGATAAGCAACATTCCGGGGAATACTGCAAACTGCAATGGTTTTAGTGCATAGAAAGCTACCAGCAGTACAATAAGTGATAAAGAAATATTGATTGCCAGGAAAAAATCCATCAACGCCGTAGGGAACGGAATAATCATGATCAGCAGGATCATGACGATACTGGAGGAAATAAGTACGTCCGTCTGGAAAAATGTTCCTTTTAATTTGTTGGTATCAAGTCCGCCAAAAGCCATTAAACTTATATTTTGTGTTTGTTTTTAAGTTTGTAAACATACGCCAGGATCTCTGCTACGGCCCTGAATTGGTCTTCAGGGATAAATTCGTCTTCTTCTGCGGTAGCAAAAAGAGCACGGGCTACAGGTTTATTCTCTACAATAGGTATGCCATAATTTTTTGCGAGCTCTTTTATTCGAAGAGCTTTCAGTCTTTTTCCCTTTGCCATCACAATAGGAGCACCATTTGTTTCGGGATCATATCGAATGGCTACGGCGTAGTGCGTAGGGTTGGCTACTACCACATCGGAATTTAATACCGCGTGGTCCAGACGTTTTTTCTGGCGAAGCTTCATCCCAAACTGACGACGCTGTCCTTTTACATGAGGATCACCTTCCATCTGCTTGTATTCGTCCTTCACTTCCTGCTTAGTCATGCGAAGGTCTTTATGATGCTGAAATCGCTGGTAGATAGCATCGGCAATAGAAAGTACTAGCAGAGCGGCCAGAATTCGGGTTACAAACATGAGTACATAGGATCCGGTCTCGCTCATACTATAGTCAAGAGGGGAGATCATGAAAGAGACAAATTTGTCTATATCATTCTTAACGGTATAGTATCCGATTAAGACGACGATAAAGAGTTTGATAAACCCTTTTACCAGTTCAACCAGCCCTTTGGTGGAAAAAATATTTTTTATACCGCTGGCCGGATTCATTTTGCTGGCTTTCGGAGCCATGGCCTTGACGGCAAATACGCCGCCGGTTTGAGCCAGGTTGACGATTAAAGTCACGATGACCAGTATGAGCAGTATAGGCCCAATCATTCCAATTCCTGCAAATAATGCATCATGGAGAAAGCCTATTGCATCTTCTTTATCAGTGAACCCGCCACCAGCGTCATGAAAGAAGGATTCGAATAATTTGGTAACATTATCCGCTACCGATTCACTCATAGCTATAAACATAAGTATAGCCGTAATGAGCACCGCCACTGACGATACTTCCTTGCTGATACTTACATTCCCTTCCTTGCGCGCTTCATCCAGCTTGCGCTGCGTGGGTTCTTCTGTTTTTTCTTGATCTGAACTTTGGTCTGCCATGCCAGGCTATATTCAAAAACGATACCATATATAGTGGAGTGCTTCCCAGCCGCTAAATAATGAGGTGACCGTAGTCTGCTTGGACAAAAAATCCATCCATGCGGAAAACATTTCCCCAAAACAGTGAAAATTTTCGGAGGAGGGAGGAAAAATTTTTTCAAGAAATATTTTTTATCCGATTGGTGATTGATAGGTCAGAAACTCGGCATAAAAGGGCATATAGATACTTTAGAGGACATTCAGGTAAATAAATTAGAAGATCCATCAAGACAGAAAAAGCCCCGGAATTCCTCAAAAAAACGGAGGTCAGTGTACAATGGCATAAAAGTTGAACTATTCGGTCGTGAAAAGAAGGGAAAGCCGTTCCACGGTGTGAATCCCCAAAATTATAAACCACTATCAGTTTTTTATGATTGACCGAATATATGCTCATATGCAGGCCATGCAGGTGTTATCCAAATCGCAGGAAGCGACAGCAGATAATCTGGCAAACATCAATACCCCTGGTTTCAAAGGGAATAAGATGTTTTACCGCATGTTTAAAGAAAATATTGACGGCCGCGAAGTAATTAAAAGCGTGCCTATGCAACGTATCAACCTGAACCAGGGCGTGCTGGAGCCTACCGGTAATGAGTTTGACCTGGGTATTAACGGCGACGGATTTTTTATGGTAGAACAAGACGGGCAGAATATGCTGACCCGCGATGGCCGCTTTCACTTAGACCCGGATGGCTTTTTAGTGAACGGAAGTGGTGCCAAAGTGATGGGCAACTCCGGTGAGATTGATCTTTCGGACTACTTTATGGCACAGGGCGACGGCGAGATGCCTAAGCTGGAAATTGCCAAAGACGGCACCATCAGCCTGAATGACCGCCCGATTGACAAGCTGCGTATGGTAAATGTAGAAGATTCCAGCCAGCTGCAGCGCAAGGGCAGTGCCTACTTTACCGTGGAAGACGAGAGCATGCTTACGGATGATAATACCGGCACCATTATGCAAGGATATTTTGAAAAAGGAAATGTAGAGCCTCTGGCTGAGATGGTTGATATGATGCAGAACACGAAAATGTTCGAATCTCAGCAACGCGCTCTGAAAACCTCTGACGAGTTATTGTCACGGGTTAGCACACAACTCGGAAAATATTAATCAACAGTAAAACCCTATACACATGTTTAGAGCACTAAGTACAGCTGCACTCGGTATGAGTGCCCAACAACGATCGGTAGATAACATTGCCAATAACCTGGCCAACGTTGGAACCACCGGTTTCAAGAGAAGCACGATTGCTTTTCAGGATCTTTTTTATGAAAACATTGCCTCTTCAAAAATAGGGGGCTCCGTAGATAACAACTCCGGTACCGGTCCTGCTTTGCAAATCGGACACGGATCACGTGCCGTGGCAACCATTCGAAACTTTATGCAGGGTTCCGTTACAGAAACAGGGAATGCCCTGGATGTAGCTATTACAGGTTCCGGTTTCTTCCAGGTTGAAATGCCGGACGGAAGCATTGCCTATACCCGTGATGGTAACTTTAGCCAGGATGCCACCGGTATGCTGGTGAATAACTCCGGATTGCCTCTGGCCAGCCAGATCGAAATCCCCAGTGATGCCGCTGCTATCGAAATTGGACAAGATGGAACCGTCACAGCCCTGATGGCTGGTGATAACAGTCAGGTGGAACTCGGACAAATTGAATTGGCAAAATTTGCCAACGCCGGTGGTTTGGAAGCCGTGGGGGACAACCTGTTCCGCGAAACCGAAGCTTCCGGTATGCCTTTTTATGCGGCACCCGGATCAGAAGGCTTTGGAGCCGTACGCCAGGGTTTCCTTGAGCAATCCAACGTAGATATTGTAAATGAGATGGTACGACTGATTGAAGCGCAGCGTGCCTACGAAACAAACTCGAAGATGGTACAGACCGCTGAAGATATGATGTCTGTAACCAACTCCATTAAACGATAAGCTTTGATAAAATGACGAGTAGTAGCTTTCTCTTCATAGTAGTCATGTTAGTCCTCCCGGTCCAACCGGTAACGGCCACTGAGCCTGCCGGGGCCGAGGAGGTTATTGTGGACATGGCCCTTGAAGCAGTACAAGCTAAATTTGCTGATCAAAGCTTCCGTTTCCAGCTATCGCCAAGGTGGATACCCCGTTCAGTACGGGAAATATCGCCGGCGCAAATTCAAATGGTTCAACCGGTAGGGCCTATCCAAAAATACACCAGCTTTGAGGTGGTGTATCAGGCAGGAGGTCAGCCGGATAAAACCGAGATACAGCTGGAAGTGGTTGCTGAGCAAAAATTACCTGTCTTAAGTCAAAGGGTCGTTGCTGGTCAGGCGATAAAAGCCGAGGATCTCAGCTGGGCCTGGATTCAAATTACCCTGGGCCGCGAACAGCCGGTATCTGACATGGATCAGCTACTGGGAAAAACCTTACGTCGAACACTTAATCCCGGTCAGTACATCAATCCGGATTATTTAAGTGCCGGCTATGTGGTTGAAGCAGGCGGTACCGTAAACCTGGTTTATCAGCAAAATGGACTGCAAATAATGTTGGCATGCGAAGCCAGACAGGATGGAGCCCTGAACGACGAAATTCAAATTTACTGCAAAGAAACACGAAATAAATATCTGGGCAAGATTACAGGCCCTGGAGAAGCAGCATGGTTAAGAACGCATTAAACAATTTATATCTAACAATACCACTTCTTATAGCAGCCATCATAATGCCTGCCCTAACAGCCGCACAATCATCACTGTATACCGATGTAAAAGCCAAGCAGATAGGAGATGTGATCACCGTGATACTGCGTGAAAGCACCTCTGGTAGCTCTACCTCAGATACCCAATTATCTACATCTGCCAATGGCGGAACGGAGGGCGCAGTAGCCAGTAATTTTCTTCCCTTCGAACCTACTTTTGGAGCTGAAGCTAATGTTAATTACGGTTCTGATCAGCGAAACCTTGCCAACCAGCGCCAGCTTTTGGAGGGTTTCATTAGTGTGCAGGTGAAAGAGGTAACTCCCAGCGGAGACTTGCTTGTGGAAGGCAACCGCCTGACCGAGGTTAACGGTGAAGTTCACGAGATGAGTTTGAGCGGTATTGTACGGCAGAACGATGTTAACAGCCAGAATCAGGTGTTATCCTATCGTATTGCTAACGCCAATATCAGCTATCAGAAAAAGGGTGGGATAAATCCCAAAACTAAAGACCGTGGATTGCTCAAAAAAGCAGTGTTAGGCGCTGTTTCCCTGGGAATGGGAGCGGCCATCCTGCTAAGACAATTGGGTAATTAAGAAGCTTTTGAAATGGACATGAATCTATCAATACACATAAAAATGAACTGGAAACTAATACTGGCTTTTCTTGCTACTCTGCTTTTTGCCATGTCTGTAATGTCACCGGTAGCACAGGCTCAAACCAAACTATCCAATTTGGTGGAGCTGGAAGACATGCAACGTAAAGAACTGATTGGATACGGCCTGGTTACCGGTCTGGATCGTACGGGCGACCGTTCTATGGGTACCCGCGGTTCGGCTTTTACGGTACAATCCGTGGCCAATATGTTAGAGAATTTTGGGATAACGGTAGATGCCGAACGCCTTCGCACCCGTAACGTAGCGGCAGTGATGGTTACAGCCTCCATCAGTCCCTATCATGCACCAGGAAGTGTAATTGATGTGACGGTATCGTCTTTGGGAGATGCACGAAGCTTACAGGGCGGGGTATTACTACAAACGCCTATGTTTGATCCTGATAACGAAGAAGTATTTGTAAAAGCCCAGGGGCCGCTGATTGTTGGCGGAGCTACGGCCGAGATTACCGGAGCACGTGTAAGCCAAAACCAAACCCTGACGGCTACTATCCCCGGGGGAGGCATAGTTGAGAAGAATGAAGAATTTGAAATGGATACCCAGAAGCCACTCGGCCTGGTACTTCGCGACCCCAACTTTACCAATGCAAGAAATATCGTAGAAACCATCAACCAGACTTTTGACGAAGAACTGGCCTCGATGCACCATTCCGGGCTGGTTCGCGTGGAGTGGCCCGAAGCCTTCCAAGATCGTGGAAATATGAATGTTTTTACCAGCATCATCCTGGACCAGGAAATTGTAGTAGAAACCCCGGCAAGGGTAGTGATCAACGAGCGTACCGGGACTATTGTAGCCGGCGGTGATGTGATTATTGACGATGCCATGATTTCTCATGGAAATCTGCAGCTGAGGACTCAAATCAGTCCGTATGTGAGTCAGCCTCCGGCCTTTAGCGGTGGCGAAACACAGGTGCTGGACGTTCCGGAAGCGGAACTAAGTGAAGAGCTGGCTCAGACTTTTGTACTGGAGCCACAAACCACGGTTCAGCAACTATCGGCATCACTGAATGCGCTGGGCATGACGCCACGGGACATCATTTCGATTTTCCAGGCACTGGACAAATCCGGCGTTCTGCGGGCTAAGTTGATTGTAATGTAAACGTTTTAAAACCGGCTTTATGGAGTTTGAGTATCCATCAAACCAGGAAATTTTAGAGAAGTATTAAACAAGGATAGTACCCATGAATATTGATGATTCATTTTTGCAAATCGCCCGCCGGCAGGTGAGCGATCAAAACAGCCAGCAAATTAAAAAAGAGCAGGCAGCCAACGATTTTGAAGAAATATTTGCCAAGCACCTCGTAAAAGAGATGACTAAAGATTCATTTAAGATGTCCGATAATAGCGGCGTAATGGGAAGTGCAAATAACCTGTACCGCGAACATATAACTGACGCTTTGGCGAAGGAGCTCGCTGAACAACGGAAATTGGGCATGGCTGATTTGGTAACCAAATACTGGAATCAGTCAAAAGCGTCATCGAACAACCATTAAACAAACCACACTCTACCAATGGAACATACAGATAACAGCATTATGCCATTACAGGTGCTATCTGAGACGATAGTATCACTAGACAAATGCTCAAATAAGCTCATCAAGGTAATGGAAGAACAAATTGATGCCATTATCGCATCAAACCCTTCCAGGATTGAAGCCCTTTCCGATATTCACTCAGAGCTTACGCTTGAGTACAAACAACAAGAAAAAGCCTTTATCAGGGAACTTTCAGAGTTACTGGAAGCTGAAAATTTAGGCAAGGAACAGCCACGCATGCGCCTGATGGACCTCAAAAACCATTATCCTGAGTATGCATCAGAAATTGACGGCTGGCATACATTGCTTACAAAAAACACCCAGTTGCTGCAAAACAAGCACAAGCAAATTATTCAGTTGCTTGAGTTTGCCATGGAGCAAAATGCACGCCTGATGCATTCCATGTACAGCGAGCACAGCACCAAGAATTCAAGATACAGTGCCAATGGCAACCGGTCTCCAATATCTACCGGTGTTGCCGTAAATCAAGAGGTATAAAATATTATGCGTTCACTTTTAGAAATTTCAAAAACCGGATTAAGGACGGCTGAACGTTCACTTTCGGTCACTTCCAACAACATCATTAATGCGGATACGCCGGGTTATTCGCGCCAGCGGGTTGAGAAATCTCCCCTAGGGATGCAGATGACCGGTTACCATTCCGGACTGGGTGTGGAAATTACCGGCTATACACGCCTTCGTAACGAAATGAACGACGTGCTGATGAACCAAAAGCAGCAGGATATGTCGTTCATGGAAAACAAGTCGAAGGTGTTTGAGCAGCTGGAAACCTTCCTGGCTACGGATTCAGGAAATGACCTGGATCTTAATATCAGTAACCTGCTGGATAGTTTCTCCGAACTGTCGTCGGATCCTCAGGATATGAGTGTGAGACACAGCCTGATAACCAACGCCCAGCAGCTTACTCAAAAGTTTCATGACATTGACCGGAACCTGGAACGTACCAGTGAGTTGACCCGTGAATCGGCCATCAAAACCACTGATTCCATCAATGGAATTCTAAAAGAAATCTATTCCCTGAACCAATCGATTGAACAGGGGCAAGCAGCTGGCCAACCTGATAATACCAGCCTGGATATTCGCGTAGCCAAGCTGGAAGAACTTTCCAAGCTAACAGGTTTCGAAAGTCAATTTACCGATAATGGTTCTGTTGAAATCCGTATTGGCGGCGTAAGTGTTTTGGATTCAGAAAAGGCTCAAACGCTAACTCCCGAAATTGATGCCGTTAACCGTGAGTTCAGAGTTCGTCTCGGCAGCGGTAAAACCGTAAATGTAGATTCCGGGAAGCTGGGTGCAGAAATAGAAATGTACCAGACTGAAATTCCGGAATTGAAGCAGAAAGTGGATGATTTGGCCGCTACGATGGTGAATGAATTCAACAGCCTGCATGCCACCGGTTTTGGATTGAATGACAACACCAACCGAAACTTCTTTGACCCAACCGGTACTACTGCGGCAGACATAAAAGTGAACCAGGTACTTATTGATGATCCCGCACATGTGGCTGCTTCTGTTAGTGATACAGAGGCTGGCAACGGTTCAGTGGCTGCTTCTATTGCAGAATTGAGAAACGAGAAACTAATTGACGGCCGGAAGCTGGTGGATTACACCGTAGGCCTGATAAGTTCTCCCGGCGCTGAGCTAAACAGCTTAAATGCACAAGTGGAAGCCCGCGACTCAGAACTGCAAATGTTGAAAATTCAGCAGGAACGAGAAGCCGGCGTAAACATTGACGAAGAGCTGAGCTTGATGATACAGTATCAGAATGCGTATCAGGGAGCAGCCCGCGTAATGGCATCGGCACAAGATATGTACGACACACTATTAGGAATAATGAGGTAAAACCATGAGAGTTACACAGAAACTGCTTTTTGGCAATTTTATGCGTGATGTTAATAAGAACCGCAGCGAAGCTGGAAGGATCCAGTCAGACCTTTCCAGTGGCCGCTCGGTTCGGGTGGCATCCCAGGCACCGGTTCCATTCCAGCGGTCCCGCATCCTGGAAGAAAACATCCGTAAGGAAGAACAATATCAGAGCAATTTGGACAGTGGCTTGCGGCAGGGAAGACTGGCGCAGGATACCCTCGACAAAATGATTGATAGCCTGATTGAGATTAAGGAAACAACGGTAAAAGGTGCCTCAGATTCCTATGGAGAAGAAAACCGGGTGAGTATGGCCGACCAGGTAAAAGGGATTAAAGTAACCCTTGCCAATGCCCTGAACCTGACCTATGGCGACCGATATCTCTTTGCCGGTACTAACAGTGATCAGGCACCTTTTGAAGTTGACGGTGCCGGAAATGTTACCAATAATAGTAATGCTAACCCGCCGGTAATTAAAGCTGGGGACGGTGTATCTATCAAGTTTAGTGTTACAGGCCAAGAACTGACCACAACGCCTGCCGGCGATATGTTTACGATATTGGGTGATATTGAACAGGCCCTGATTAACAATGACGGTGCTGCCCTTAACCAGTTGCTCACCGACGTACAGGATGTTATTGAACATGTAACGGATAAGACTTCCCAATTAGGGAATAATATCAATCGTATGGAGTACATGTTTGAGCAGTACGAATCTTCTAAAATTTCACAGGAAGCGGATATCAGTGGTTTGGTGGATACGGATTATGCCCAGGCTTTTTCCGACATGCAGCGTAACCAGGTAGCTTATGAATCAGCTATGGCTGTTCATACCACAATGTTTAGTAACACCTTGCTGGATTACTTGTAATCTCCAGGTTTACTATTGGACAGGTAGCAGAAGTATCAGTCTGAGCCTGTGTTTTCCAAAAAATAATTTCAATTAATGAATATGACAGATCAAGCCATCGCCACTTCGGAAACAGAAGTAAGTAATAAAGTGATACCCTGGGCAGAGCTGGTACTTTTTATCTCCGATATGAAGTATCTGAACATGAACCGGGTACGTAACCTTTCCGATATCTTTCATAAGGTGTCTGTATTGGCACCGGCCGGAACTCCTGAGGAACTTCCGGAAGATGTACAATGGAAACAGTATCACCCCGAATCATCTCGTGCAGAAATCTGGAATAACCAGCTAAAGACCACTGACAAAGAGTGGGTACTGTTTATTGAAGATGATGAAGAGATAAAATTTACGGATTTTCCACAGCCTGAAGTACTGAACGAGAAGTTATGGGCACCCGCGCTCATCAACCGGGAAGAAGGCGAGCGAGTGAACCAATTTTATCAGATTCGTTTGGTATATAATACCGGCGAAGCGGTTTTTCAGGGAAGAAACCTGCCGGATTGTACCCATTATATCACCAGTAACGGTATTGAGCTTTTAAATACGCCGGTACAATTAGACCGGTCGTCACAACTGTTTGAGAACGTAGATCCAAACGTAGAGTTCTCCATAGCCAGCTATGCGCCTCAAACCTATTTGGTTGAAGGCCACCGGTATTTTAAAGAAGGCAAGTACAACTATGCAGCCGCCCAATATCGTCAGCTGTTGAAGGCCAAAAAGCTGCTGCCTTTCGATCGACTGGCAGCTGTAAACGGTTTGGCCAGCTGCATGGCTGAGCGCTTTAAATGGGCCAATGCCTTGAGCCTGACGGAGCAATCGCTGCAGGCAGAATCACTACAGAATATCCCGAACTTGATCGAGTATCGAATTTATCAGCTTAAGCAGCAGTGGGATAAAGCTTTTGAGGCTCTCAGCCGGTATCACGAGTCGCTGGAACTGCACACCCGGTCCAGCTTTGATGTGAAGCTGAGCGAAGAAGAAACCTTGATTAACCTGGCAGACCTGGCTTTGAAGTCGGATCAGCGGGAACGTGCCTCTGAATATCTGAATGAATTTTTCAAGATTAAGAATGGGGATGTAGATCCGTCGTTTGTGAAAAAACTCCTGGTGCTTTGCATTGATTTGCATGACAAAAGTAAATCAGAGTTCTACTTTACTCGTTTGTTTGAAGGCCGGTATCCGGATCAGCTTGATCAGGAAGGCAAAGAGGATTTAAACGACTTCATGTCGCTTTTTATGAAAAATGAGTGGTATGAGTTCGTCTACAATATCTATAACGAATTATTCGATGAACACCCCGATGAAGACGAATTCAGACGCCGGCTGATTGTTGTTTCCATGAAAACAAACCGGCTGGAACAAGCTCGAAGGCTTGCTGCCAAAGTAGCATAAACGTCTTCATTTGTTTTAGAACTTCATGTATGGTTGGTGAGGAAAAAAGTCCATAACCCGCGTGTTAAACGTAGGTTATGGCTTTTTGGAATGATAAAATGCTAGCGCTAAATCCAATTTTTAAATCAGCTTAACAATAGCTATTATTCCGGCGCTGGTATTTGTCAAAATGATCGTTTTATAGAAAGTTTACAGACAAAGAGAGTGCTTTTGCTGTTTCTGTTTAACAACGGAGACCCCAAAAGAATAGTGAGCGTTGTGGGTTATTGAAGTTGCCCTCGCGTTCACTTTACTCTTTTTTTAATTAATATGAGTTCGAGATAAAAACCCGTCATTGCGAGGTATTCAGCGACCGAAAGGGAGCAAATACCGTGGCAATCTCCTGGATAATGCCTCTGAGCGTTATTAGGGAGATCGCTTCGTCGGTAGACATAATATCTTATGTACGCTAATGGGCTCCTCGCGATGACCAGCCTATTTTTGTATCATTCTTATCTCGAACTCACGTTAATTAGAAATCTGGTAACCTTGCCTTTCTCTCCAAAGATACCTCAATTAATTATCAGCACTCAGCACTCAGCACTCAGCACTCAGCACTCAGCACTCAGCACTCAATTACTCTTCTTTCAGCTTGTTGCGGATGGTCCGGTCGGAGATACCCAAAAGCTTTGCTGCTTCTTTTTGATTTCCCTGGGTATGATCCAGTGCTTTTTTGATCAGCTTGAGCTCCATTTCCTCAATTGACATTAGAGGCAGGTCGGCATTATTTAGCACTTCTTCACTGAGGTTTTCATCCACATTGGAAAACATGGCATTGTCGATATGCTCGGTGGTTATTTCGTCGGCATCCTGGGCCAGTATCACCCCGCGGTGAATCTGGTTGTTCAGCTCGCGGACATTACCACGCCAGTCGCGGCTAACCAGTGATTCCATGAGCTCTTCCGAAATCTCTTTGCGCTCCATGTTGTAGCGTTTGCTATAGTAGTCGGCAAAATAATTGGCCAGCAGTGGGATGTCACTCTTACGATGACGAAGGGGGGGGATTTCTACCGGAAATACATTTAAACGGTAGTAAAGATCTTCACGGAATTGGTTTTCCGCTATTGCTTTTGAGATGTTACGGTTAGAGGTAGCCAGGATCCGTACATCCGCTTTAATAGGCTTTTGACTACCTACGCGGTAGAATTCATTTTCCTGCAGCACGCGAAGCAATTTGGCCTGCACATTTATTTCAATTTCTGTGATCTCATCCAGCAATAAGGTTCCGCCCTGGGCCGCGTCAAAAGCTCCCTCACGGTCAGAGATGGCTCCGGTGAATGCGCCCTTCATGTGCCCAAACAGGGTGCTTTCAACCAATTCTGACGGAAGGTTTGCACAGTTTATTTTGATGTAAGGTCCTTCCGAGCGATTACTGTATTTATGAATCTCATGAGCAAAAACCTCTTTTCCGGTTCCGCTTTCTCCCTGTATCAAAACAGGGGCCATATTCTTGGCAATTTGTGGCACGATGCGCATCAGTTTCTTTATCTGGGGATCATTCCCGATAAACTCTGAACCCGGTTCGCCACTGGCATCTTTAACGGGACTTACTTTATTATCTTTGGCAGAGGAAGCTTTCTTGGCAGCTTTAGCGTCAGCCGGGGCTTCGGCTTTACGGGAGGGCGTGGTGATGTTGGCATCTTCATCAAAATAGCGGTTTACCCGGTACAGGATTTCTTTGCCTTTAAACGGTTTGGTAATGTAGTCAAACGCTCCCTTGTGCAAAGCCCGGACTGCGTGGTTGATATTCCCAAAGCCCGTAATCATGATGACGCCAATTTCAGGGTACTGCTCTTTTACATGCTTCAGCACTTCATCCCCGGTCATCTCGTTCATTTTAACATCGGTAATCACCAGATCAACTGGCTTGTCTTTGAGAGACTCCATGGCTTTAGCGGGATTATCAAAAGCAGAAACATTAAAGCCTTCGGAATCAAGAATCTCTTTCATGAAATCCAACAACAACTCGTCGTCGTCAACAACTAATATCGATCTCTTCATACATATTTTGATCAGTGTTTAAGCCTGCCTGCACGTACCGCAAATGGAGTGAGAGGGGCATGGATATGACGTAAATAAAAAAAGAGAGTTAAGAACTCTCTTTAAGTTATATAAAAATATATCCACAAAGAACAAAATGGAAGACTATTTCTCAATAATATTTTGAGCTATTTTGCCCCAAACATCAGAATCGTTAAGCATTTTACCGATCTCAGTTTGAGCAGCAGCTTCGGGGGATTGTTCTTTAGCGGCTTCGTATTCCTGCAACTTGGCTTTGTAACCTTTCAGCTTATCAAAAGAAGACTGATTCAGTTTCTCGAGTTCAATTTTTGCAAACAACTCTTCGCTTTTCTTAGCATTAGAAGGGTTGGTCAACGAAACCTTATCGGATGTTTCCCTGGCTTTGCCAATGGCTTCAGCCTGGTTGCTGCGTTCGGTACTATCAGATGCAGCAGTGCCATTTACGTGGCCGTTAATGTGGTTGTTTAGCTTGTTGATGTCCATGTCGTTATCCCTTTGTGATTTCAGATTCAAAAGTATGAAATGTTAGGATTCTTTGAAATATTGTATTGATCCTCTGCTTCGCGATGCTTTGTTGCCATTGCCAGCTTCTCTTGTTGAAGGTGTAACAACTGTTTCGCTTTCTTCTGAATATTCTCGTTTAGTCGTGTGAATAAATCAAACTTATGATTTAGTTCATCTAACTCATTCTTCTCGAAAGAGGAGGCAGGATACTGGTTCTCGTATTCAGTTAGTTTTTGAACATAAATACCTTTCAAGTTCAATTCATTTTCTATAACTGAAAACGATGGTTCCTCATTATCCAATTCCTCCAAAATCTTATTGCTGCTGTTATTAATTTTGCTAATTAATGTGTGAATTGGGCTCATTAGGATTTACTTCCTCGCTGGTGTTAAATTCACCGGTCTCTATCAGCTTTATCGGCTGAGTGGTTAAATACTTAAATTGGAATTTTTTAATAAACCGGGGGATTAGTAACCCTGGTTCATTCGGAAATTCATTACAGATTGAAACTGCTGTTCTCCATTTGCAATAATCTGTTGCAGCTTGTTAAACTGCTCGCGCTGACGCTCTTCGTAATCTTGTAAATAGCGTTCTTCTGACGCTATACGGCGATCCAGGCGGTCTATCTTTTGATCAATGCCATTTTCAACTGCAGAAAGCATCCCACCTGATTTGGTGTACGATTCTGCCATAGTCTTCATTTGGCCAACTGCTGAAGTTTCGGAATTAAACAAAGCTGCTATTTCGTCTGGACGCTCGTTCAGCGCCTCCATCAGCTTATCTTCATCGTCAATCTTCATCGCTCCGTTGTTCTCGAAAGTAATCCCGAAGTCAGAAAAACTATCGATCGTACCTGCGGCAGCACCGCCATCGGGTTGAATACCCGCGAGTCGCATGTTCACCATCAGGTTGCGTATAGACCGGACTCCCTGCAGGGGACCTTTATTTCCGGTTTCTCCGTCAATAAAAGTACGGCTGCGAATAACCCGGTTCATTTCGTTATAGGTATCAATAAATTCCTGGATGTTGCCTTTAGAGGCTTCCAGATCCTTTTGTACCGACATAGTTGCGTTTGAGTTCCCGCCTTTTAATAAGGTGAAATCCAAGCCTTCAATAGCGTCATCTACGGTATTACTGCTGCGTTCAAAAGTAACGCCGTCAACGGTAAAGCGGGCATCAAGTTCTGTTTCAGGAGTCAAACGGGTAAGTCCGCTGCTTATTTCTGCCAATACACCGGTGGCGCCACTAATTTCAATCTTGTTGGCTGTTCCGGTTTCAAAACTGGCCAGTGAAAGCTGTACATCCGTACCATTAGTAGAGAAAACGCTGGCCTGTGCTTCATTCTCAAAAGCAACTTTAAAGGCTTCGGCGAAGGAATCCATAATTTCTTCGTTGGTCTTATCGACCATGGTGCCTGTGCCGTCGTCTTTCTGAGTGTCAACGGTAATGGTTTCGGTTTTACCGCCGATGGTAATATCTATGCTGCCATTGCCAAAAGCAGCCAAATCGGTATTTGCGCCCGTTACCACTTGAGATAACTGAGTATCCCGTTTGGCAATGCGTTCTACGTCGATATTGAAGTTGGAAGTACGATCAATACCGGAAGCGGAGTTCACCCGAACCACATCCTCATCCGAAGAAGAGGTAGTGAGTTCCTGAAACATTTTATTGGCCGGATTCTGAAATTCATCCAGCTTAGAGATAAAAGAAGAAATAGACTTAGTTACATCTCCCAAAGCCTTCTTTTGTTCGGATTGAGTTTCTTTTTGAAGCTCAAGCCGATATTTGGTTTGGCTTTCAAGCTCAACAAGTTGAACCACAAATTGCTCGTATGGGTTGCTTTGTCTGAATAAGCTTTGAATGGTACTCATAGCGGTTGTGAACTAAATTAGTAGTTAGTTAGGGGCGTTTTCAGAAGGAGCACGGTTAGATACTTCCTCCCAGGTATCACGAATGGGTTCTAAAAGCTCTCTGAATTCTTCGAACTTTTTCTGGCGAGCCAATTCCTGGCAATAGCGATATAATTCAAAAAGCTGATCGGCCGGCTCAAAATCGAAATTAAGACCTTTAATCAGTGTTGAAAGAATATCACGCATTTTTTCGCTGTCTTCGCGATAAGAAGCCTGAATGGCAAGATCATACAGTTTTACCACCAGTTTGAGCGGTGGTACATTCATAACTGATTGTTTCTGATATGCCAGTTGTGGATTCTCCATAGTTTGAAAATTACGTTAATACATTTTTTACTGGTGCATGATTACGGAGTCAGCCGACTTTTGCACGCAGCAGTTTTTAATTCAAGCACCACTTGCGGGCAATATGATAGTCGACAACTCACATAATCTGCAGATCATCATACACCCCGGCAGGTGCAATTAGTGTGCCATGGGATTATCGACAAACATATAGCAAATCTTAAATACTGAAAAATAGCATCCTAAGCTCTGCAAAAAGAGGATATATGGTCTGTAAAGGGAGTTTTTAGCCTTCATCCCAAAGTGTGGATACCAGTGGGATAATAAGAGGAGGAAGAAAGGCAGGCCTGCGGAAAAAATTGCCTCACCGGGAAAGTTTTGCAGTTGCTTGCATAACTAGCTGAAAGGCGAAAAAGCAGCGTTTCAGAGTCATTAGGCGTTTACGGGGCTTATTGAGGGGTTCGGGTAAATAACAAGACCTAATGGCACCCTATTTGCAAAATTGAGGCACACAAGCATCGTGCGCTTGTACAGAAAGCACCGCTGAGAATAATTATCAGCTGTGACCTCAAAAATACAGCGAATAAAAAAACCAAGATTTTGAAAGCACAACTTGCGAAAGCCCAGGCACTGCTAAACTTAAAGAAGCCCAAAACGGATGAGGCCATGAAATTGCTTCAGCCTTTAGTGAATAAGAAAAATGCCCCTTGGCCGGCTTTTCACTTTTCAGGGATAGCTATGGTGCAAAAAGGTGATTATGCCATGGCGTTATCTTTTTTGCAGGAAGCGGTTAAGCAGGGCAGTGATGAGCCTGAAACCTATCACGCCATTTCCATTTGTTACTTTAATATGGCTGATTACGATCAGGCCGAGCTATATGCCAACAAGGCGCTGAAGAAAAACCCAAAGTTTTTCAAGGGATGGCTGCACCTGGGATCGTTGTATCGGGCACAGGCTCGGCTGGATGAGGCACTTTCCTGCTTTCAAAAAGCCAACCAGATTGACCCCACCAGTGCTGGGGTTGCTTACAGAATTGGAGAAATTTATGCCGATCAGGGCGTATTAGATAAGGCTGTTGAACTCTTCAACATCACCCTGAAGATAGACAAAGAATACCTCACAGCTTACCTGGCCAAGGCTGATATTCTTATAAAACAGAGCAAGTACGATGAAGCGGAAGATACTATTTACGAGGTGCTTTCCATCAATCCCAGCAATGTGCCGGCTAAAGTATCGCTGGCTGAATTGTTCAAGTATAAAGGTAATTATGACAAGGCCATTGAGCTCTATGAACAACTGATGGAGCGGTTTCCAAAGTTGGCCGGTGTGCGTATTAATTATGCCTTATGCATGCAGGAGCTGGGGAACTTTGAAGAATCGGAATCAAACTATTTGAAAGCTTTTGAGGACGCCCCATCCGAATTTGAGGCGCTTTCCAATTACCTGATGAGCGTGCATTACAACCCGGAGCGTACCAAGCAGGAGATTTATGATGCTCACATGCTATGGGATCAAAATTTTGCCCCCGAAGAACGTCCGGCACGCCCGGTGCCTTACGATAAGCGAGAAGGTAAAAAACTGCGTGTAGGTTTTTTGTCCGGCGGTTTCAGAACCCACCCGGTGGGATGGATGATTATCAGTGCGCTGGAGAATTTGCCCAGAGATCAGTTTGAGGTCTATTGCTATACCACGCACAACCGGTTTGATCGTATCACCAAACGCATCCATGAGGCTTCCGACAGATGGCAATCCGTTATTGGCTACAGCGATGAAGTCATAGCCTGTATGATTCGGGATGATGAAATTGATATCCTGGTGGAGCTATCCGGTCATGCTGCGGACACTCGTCTTAAGACGGTTGTGAAAGAACCTGCCCCGGTGATGGTAAAATGGGTAGGGGGGTTGTTTAACACCACAGGTTTGGAATCGGTGGATTACCTGATAACCGACCATCAAGAGACTCCTGAAGGCGAAGAAGAATTTTATACCGAGAAACTGGTACGCATGCCGGATGATTATATCTGTTTCTTGCCACCAGAGTATGCTCCCGATGTAGCTGGTTTGCCGGCCAAAGAAAAAGGACACATCACTTTTGGCTGTTTCAATAACCCCACCAAAGTAAATGATGTTATTTTGGAGAAGTGGGCGACCATTATGAAGCAAGTGCCGAACAGCAAGCTTTTCCTGAAGAGTAAGCAATATGATACCACGGCTTTGAGAGAGCGTATTATTGAAACAATGGAGCGCTTCGAAATCAGCGAAGACCGATTGATTTTTGATGGACAATCAAAGCACCATGAGTTGTTGAATTGCTACAACCAGGTGGATATAGCCCTTGACCCATGGCCCTATTCCGGAGGTCTTACAACCTGTGAGGCGCTCTGGATGGGCACTCCGGTCATAACTACGCCGGGACCAACGTTTGCAGGCCGTCACTCAACCACACATTTGCATAATGTAGGCTTGCCTGAGTGGATAGCCGAAGATTGGGATGAGTATATCGGTAAGGCTGTTGAGTTGGCTTCAGATAAAGAGAAGCTGGCCGAAATCAGAGCCGGACTCCGAGAGAAAATTGCCCAGTCGCCGGTGTGTGATGGCAAGCGTTTTGGAGCTCACCTTTCTGAAGCTTTTAGAAGTATGTGGAAGCAACGGGTGAAGGGATATGAGAACAATCTGCCGGAAGGTGAATGGCAGGATCATATCGAGGTACCTGCACTTAGCGATGAAGAAATTTCAAAGATTACCATACAGAAGGATGTTTTTGAGCAGGTGGATGAAGTTGAATCCGACTTCATACAACAAGGTATTGCCGAGGCCCTGGGAGGAGATCCTGTTTACTCCAATGGAAGTTCTGAAAATGGTTCAGTAAATGGAACAGCAGGGCAGAAGCCTAAAGAAACAGCATGCTATAAGATTGGAACTAAAGACGGTGTAACCATCTGCACGCCTAAAGACCGGCAAATGATGACGCCATATGTACTGCTGGAGCAAAATCAGTGGTATGAGAATGAGCTGAATTTCATCCGGGATTACCTGAAAGCCGGAATGAATTTCGTGGATGTTGGAGCAGGTTTTGGAGCCTATGCACTGCCGGCCGCAAAATTAGTGGGTGACGAAGGGAAGGTATTTTCATTTGAGCCGGGTTCCACTGCAAAGAAACATTTGGAGCTGAGTAAACAGGAAAATGGCTTTGAGAACCTGGAAATTGTCGGGAAAGCCATTTCCAGTGAGGCGGGTAATTCAGCCTGGAAAACAGCTGAAACTCCAGAGTTAAACCGATTGGATGATGATGGAAAAGAAGAAGTAGCCACAACTACTTTGGATAACTGGTGGCAGTTTGAGGGAGAGCCAACCATTGACTTCCTGAAAATTGATGTGAATGGCCTTGAAGCTGGTGTAATCGAAGGGGCTTCGTCGCTGCTTGAACAACAAGCCCCGGTGCTGTTGGTTTCTATTGCAGAAGGCAATGCCAAGTCTATTTCTGAAGCACTGACTTCGAAAGGCTATAAGTTGTACGAATATATTCCCGGAGCAGGAGTATTAGCTGATCACGAACCAGATGCAGGTTTTGATCCTTACATGCAAAACCTAATAGCTATTAAGGAAGAGAAGGTAAATGATTTTAAACTTGAAGGCTGGCTATATGACGGTTCAGTGACACCCTTCGATGTGGAAAGCACTCTTTGGAAAACAGAGCTAAGCAAACTTCCATGGACCGAAGCGCTCATGGAGCAGTGGTCGAATCACAATAACTCTCCTGAGGTGGCTCATTACCTGACGGCACTGAACTATTTGCTTGAAGCAGAAAAAATAGATGCCACAAATTCGGATCTATCACAGCCCCGCAGCCAGAAAGCCTCGTTTCAGCTGAATGCGGCACAGATTCTTATCAACTTGTATAACCAGGGCGCCAACAGCACTTCCGTAGTATTTACGTTGGTGCGAGTATTGAGCGCTTTAGGCAAAAGAGGTCAGGCGGTAGAGGTGATGCAGAAGCTGATCCAAAACACCAAGCTGGGCCAGGAAAATATGAATGTGGACTTACCCTTTTTGTTACCGGTTCCTGAGCAGGATGAAACTTCTGTTAAAACAGAACTCAGTAAATGGCTGATGGTCCGTACCGTTGAAGCCTGGATCCTGATAAAAGATTTGACGACCTATGTAAGCGGTCCACAGGAGCAAAAGTTACTGGAGGTTCTGGAGGGCAACCCGGAAGTATTATCCCGATTGAATGATTTCAAAACCAAGGATCCGAATCAACCTGTGGTGGCGCATGTAAATGGTTCCACAAATGGGGTGAAAGTTACTAAGAAGCCTCAAGCCAATGTGGTGCATGTGTGTTTCAACCACGTGTATGCTCAAAGTCTTTCTGATTTAATTGAGCATGCCAACCGTCACTCTCACCAAAAGCATGGATTGTTTATTGAGGGGCACCGCGCCATCGCCGATTACTCGGTAGCTATTGATAACAATCCCGCTTCAATCATATTCAACTTTAAGAAGGATATGCAGAGCATTTTAGATGTATGCCTGAAGGATGAAGTGGACATGGTGATGTTCCACGGCATCTTTTTTGACTGGCAAAAGAAGCTGATTAAAGCTATTGGAGATAGCAAGCACATTGGCTGGGTGATCTGGGGCGGGGATTTGTACAATCCTGTTAAGAACAATGAATTAGAAAGCCTGCCTGCGAAGCTGATAAACAGCATCCACACCTCAGTGAAAGGAGACAGGGAGCTATTTAGCAAGTACTATCATAAGGTTGAAGGATTCGATTTTGCGTATCCATACCCGGGACTTTATGGCAAAGTAGGGGAAGATCTGCCCACTCAATCAGAGAAAAGAATTGTGGTTGGTAACTCAGGTGATGCCTCCAATAACCATATACAAATCCTGAAGGAATTATCAAAGAAAAAGGATATTGGTGACTACCAAATCGTTCTACCGGTAGCCTACAACTTTTCACCGGAGTATAAGTCGCTGATTGAAGAGCACATCTCTAAATATGGCTTAAAGGGACAAGTTCAGTTTTATGAGAAGTTTATATCTCCTGATGAGTACCTGAACTTCATTGCTTCCTCCGAGATATTTATTGCCGCACACGACCGGCAGCAAGCCATGGGGAATATCCTCATGTCACTCTATCTGGGTAAAAAAACCATCCTGAAAGAGAAAATCTCGATTCACGGGAAAGAGGAAACCAATCCGGGTTGGCTGTACTTAACGGAGCCCGGTTTAGAACCAACGACATTCGAAGCATTTACCAAAACCCAAAGCCTCAAGGAAATGAGCCATTCAAATATGGATTCGATCGGGAAAACCCGAGAAATCATTGAGAAGAGTTTTGGCTTGAATACACGAATGGAAGAATTGCTTAAAGCCTGTGAAGTCATAGCAAAATAACTCAATCAACAATTTTGGAAATGCTTGAAACGGCATTTTGATAATGAAAAGAGTGATTAAAATGAAAAAGGAAAATATACAAGTAGAAAACCTCGAGATCGGTGAAGGCACCATCATTGAGGACTCTGTGATTATCAGAGGTATTAGTGGAGCCGCCAAGCGGGTAGTAATCGGGGATAATTGTTACCTCGGCAAAAATGTGCAAATCATTTGTGATGACTTCACGCTTGGCGATTACTCCAAGATCCATCACAACACCACGGTGCATGGCTACAAGCCCTGTACCATCGGTCACAATGCCTGGATTGGGCAAATGTGCATCATTGACAGCATTGGCGGAGTGACCATTGGGAATAATTGTGGCATTGGAGCTTCATCACAGCTATGGTCGCACATCAAGTATGGAGACACGCTGGAGGGATGCCGCTTTCTAAGTGAAAACTCCCTCACCGTAGGCCATGATGTTTGGTTTGTGGGGCATTGTATTGTTTCTCCCATTACGGCGGCCGATAAATCCATGGCGATGGTTGGTTCTGTGGTTACCAAAAATATGGAGGAGAACCACATTTATGCGGGCACCCCGGCAAAATCCATATCCGATAAAATTGGGTTTCAGTTTAATGAGGTGAGCAATGAGGAAAAGCGAAAGAAGCTGACCGAATACATGGAGCAAGCGGGAGTATCAGAGGATAAGATCAAAATTGTTGAAAGTACTTCTGCCTTCAATTTTGAGGATGACATCAGCTATTTCGATGTAGATAGCCGGACATACACCAAGAAAAGAAGCTTGGATGAGATAAACTTCATGAAGTTTTTATTACCCGAAAAAGGAAAATTCACGCCTTATGAGTAATCAGCAAATTCCCTTCAACAAGCCCTTTTTAACAGGAAAAGAAACCGAATACATTGAAGATGCGGTGATGTTTGGCAAAATCTCCGGTAACGGTGATTTTACCAAAAAATGTCATGCCTTTTTCCAGGAACGGTACAATTTTTCTAAAACACTGCTTACCACTTCCTGCACCGATGCACTGGAGATGTCGGCCATTCTGGTAGATATTCAGCCTGGTGATGAAGTGATTATGCCTGCTTATACTTTTGTTTCTACTGCCAATGCCTTCATCCTGAGAGGGGCAAATATTCGGTTTGTGGACTCAAGGGAAGACCACCCGGGGATGGATGAAGATTTGATTGAAGAGCTCATCACCCCAAAAACAAAAGCTATTGTAGTGGTTCACTATGCCGGCATAAGCTGCGATATGCAAAAGATTTTAGACATCGCTGATAAGCATGATTTGTACGTAATTGAAGATGCAGCACAGGCCATTGAAAGCTATTACACTTTTCCTGATGGCACCCGGAAACCTCTTGGTTCTATTGGTCATTTGGGATGCTTTTCATTCCACGAAACCAAGAATATTATTGCCGGTGAAGGCGGAATGCTGGTGGTGAATGATGAAGAACTGAGAAGCCGGGCCGAAATCATTTGGGAGAAGGGAACCAATCGGTCGGCTTTTTTCCGTGGAGAAGTAGACAAGTATGGCTGGAAAGATATCGGATCATCCTTTTTGCCTTCTGAGCTGACGTCCGCATTCCTTTTTGCCCAGCTCGAAAATATAGAGAAGATTCAAAGCCGAAGGAAACTGATTTGGCAGCGTTATAATGGAGCTTTAAGTGAAAGAGTTTCGGAGCTGAATATTCAGAGTCCCTTTGTCCCGGCTTATTCCACCAATAATGCACACATGTTTTACCTGGTGACGGAGAGTTATGAGCAGAGAACGGAACTGCTTAGTTATCTGAAGGAAAAGAAGATCCTTGCCGTATTTCACTACCTGTCATTGCATAAATCCGATTTCTTTGCAGACAAACATGATGGTAGAGACCTGCCCATGTCTGATAGATATTCAGACCGTCTGCTTCGGTTGCCGCTGTACTATGATTTAACCGATGCACAGCAAAATTACATTATCAGAAGTATTAAGCGATTTGTAGAAGAGAAAATATCCGACAAATACTTTCTTCAGTCGGCTTGAAAATCTTCACCAAAAATGAGAGTAAAAGGCAATAGATAATCGAACAGATATGAGCCAAATTTTTGAAGATTCAACTTTAGGGACTTTAACATGGCGGCCAACGCCCTGGGACGAAAAGGTTTTCGGTTTGAATACCGTTGAAATTCTTGATCTAAACTGTAGTACCGAGGAAAAGGGAGGAAAGCTTCTTCAGCAGTTTCAGGATACACAGGAAATAGGTTTGCTGTATGGGCGGTTCGACGCCTCCGATCAGTTTCTAAAAAAAGTGCTGCTGGCAGATGGTTTTTTTCAGTGTGAAACAGCCTTGAGTGTTCGAAAAAACAAGCTTGCAACCAATGAGCTCCCCAAACTGGTGAAAGGTCGTGAGTTGGAACTACAGCAAACATTTAGAGAGGGAGACGAAGAGCACATCATTGAGCAATCAGGCAAGATGTACAATTTCTCCCGGTTTCATGAAGATCCATTTATCAACAGGAAAGATGCAGACAAGAGGATGAGCAACTGGGCCCGGCAATTACTTGAAAGCGATACTCCGGTGCTATTTCACCGGGATAAAAAGAAGAATATTACCTCTTATCTATTCTACACAAAAGAGGGTAGTGAGGCACATATGCTTTTGGGTGGAAGTTTACCGGGATACGGGATGTATGCTCCCTTCTTTTTTGGAGGAGTGCTGGAGCAGTTCAAGTCCTTAGGAATTAAAGCGATAAAAACGAGTCTTTCGGCAGCAAATAAAGGCATTCTTTCCTTGTACATCACGCTTGGGTTTAATGTCACAAGCACGAAATCGGATTATCACAAACACCTTATTCATAAATAAAAAATTGGAAGTAAAACACGATGGATATTAGAAATCACATAATCAGCACCTACAATGAAGTTTTGTCTTATACCGATGCGGAACTACAGGTTGAGGAATTAGCAAACGATACTGTTTTGCTTGAAAGCGGATTGGATTCACTGGGTTTCGCAACCTTGGTTGCCGAGTTGGAAGAGGAGCTTGGGTACGATCCTTTTGTGATGATGGACGAGCCCATTTATCCCACCACTTTTGGAGAGTTCGTCGAATTGTACGAAACCTATAAAGATGAGAAGAATTGATCGGGCTTTGACAAATTTTTGGGATCATATCGTTGCTGAAAGTGAACGGCCGCTGGTAGTTACAGCCGGGGAGGCTTTATATCATAGCGATTTTTTGCGGATAAGAACCGGAAGCGAACACGTTCTTCTGAAACTCCGTGGAAAAGCCGTAGCGATAAGTGGTACCGATGCTGAATTAATACACCTGTTACTTTTATTGGATGGGACAGCATCGTCAATTCTGCTGTTGCCCAACGATATGCAAACCGATCAAAAAGAAGAATTTTTTGGCCAATGCGGCATTGAGGCTGAAGCTACCCTGGTGGGTGAAGAACTGGAAGTAAACAAGATTCCTGCAAGTTCTGAAACCCTTAAGCTTTCAGATACAAAGGGAGGCAGAACAGATTGGATTATTCCCACTTCAGGAACTTCCGGTACACCCAAACTTGTAGCTCATAACCTGAAAAGCCTAACAAGAACCACGAAATTTAACAGGGAAGTTGGCCGGGATATCCGGTGGGGGCTAAGCTACTCAATCAGCCGGTTTGCGGGAATACAGATTATGCTGCAATCCTTGTTGTCTGGTTCCACTTTATTGGTGGCTTCTCCGGAGGCTTCGTTTTCTGAGAAAGCTGATTTTTTTGCAACCAACCACTGCAACGCTATTTCTGCCACTCCTACTTTTTGGAGAAAGTTACTGATGGTGAACCATGAGAGTGATCTGAATTTAAAAGTGATCACTTTGGGGGGAGAAATTGCAGACCAGCAGATTCTTAATGCATTATCCAAAAAATATCCTGAAGCCAGAATTACTCACATTTATGCCTCCACAGAGGCTGGTGTTGGGTTTGCTGTGCGTGATCATCTCGAAGGTTTTCCCGCTGCTTTTGTTCGGGATGGAGTGGAAGGCGCAGAACTAAAAATCGAACAGGACGGGACCTTACGGATAAAACCTCATACAGCTAACCAGAAATTCATAAGTACGGATATTGACGTAGATGCCGATGGATTTATTGATACCGGTGATTTGGTAGAAGAAAAGAGTGACCGTTATGTGTTTTTGGGCAGAAGATCCGGTTCCATAAATGTAGGTGGAAATAAGGTGATGCCCGAAGAAGTAGAAAACCTGTTGTTAAAATCTGGTCTTTTGAAAGGCGTGAAAGTATATGGCAAAGCCAATCCAATAATGGGAAACCTGGTTTCTGCAGATGTGATACCGAATTCAGCCAGTCAGGACCAGAAAATCCTGAAAAAGGAACTAAAGTCTTATTGCTCTGCGAATATTGAGAGTTTTAAAAGGCCTGCTTTCTTCAAGGTTGTTAGTGATTTTGATCTCAATGCATCAGGAAAAATTTCGAGGAACTAATGGAAAAGACCGTCATTGTAACCGGAGCAACCAAAGGATTGGGTTTAGAGATTTCCCGGCAATTGTTGGAAAATGAGTATCAGGTGGTAGGAATTGGCCGATCGGAGCCGGAAGAGTTTAAAAGCCTGCAAAATGAATTTGGGGAGAGATTTCATTTCCGGTCTTTTGATTTGGCAGAAACTGATAAGATTTATGAACTCGTGAAGAGCCTAAAGAAAGAGTTCAAGTATATATACGGGTTGGTCAATAATGCAGCGGTTGGCTTGGATGGCATCTTAGCTACCATGCATGAGAAAGACATTGCAAAGGTTATCAAATTGAATATCGAGTCGCCAATCATACTTACAAAATACATTAGCCGGGCAATGCTGAAGCGGAGAACGGGTCGCATTGTAAATGTAAGCTCCATTATTTCTCAAACCGGATATAATGGATTATCGGTATATGCTGCTTCTAAAGCTTCTTTAATTGGGTTCACCAAATCCTTAGCCAGGGAATTAGGCAAAGCGAATATCACGGTTAATGCCGTGGCACCTGGTTTCATGGAAACAAGAATGACGGAAGGTCTTGGTGGCGAAAACCTGGATCGTATTGTTCGAAGAAGTGCCCTTAAGAGATTAATAAATGTAGAAGAGGTAGCCGGAATGGTATGCTACTTACTATCGGAAAATGCCAAATCAATCACAGGAACAACTATAACATTGGATGCAGGCAGTACGGCTTGATCTGAACCATCAAATTAAATCAAACACACAACAAAAAAATAAATCGGTCTTCTGAAAAGAAATAAGCCATAAAAATCAGAATAGCATGAATCAGGAAAATGTACAGCAGAGTAATCGCATAAGTAAAGATCAGGTAAAACAGATTGCCGATAAGGTGGTCCAGTATTTAACGCAACAGCGTCAACAGCGGGAAACACAGATTCCCAAAGTGACCTTACAGCCACAGCACGTTGAGAATTGCCAGTTGCTGTTGAACCGGCATCTTATGCTTGAGAAAATGGAGAAGAACAGCGTGGTTGCTGAAATTGGCGTGGATGAGGGTAAATTCAGCCAGCTCATTCACAAAAAGGTTAAGCCTGCAAAATTCCATCTCATTGATATGTGGGGAACCGATCGTTTCCACGACGGGAAGTTTGAAGCCGTAAAATCCTACTTTGAGGAAGAGATAGAAGAGGGTGCAGTAGAGATTCACAAAACCATGTCTACCAAAGCAGCCCAGGAGTTTGAGGATGGCTACTTTGACTGGATTTATATTGATACCGATCATTCCTATGAAACTACCCGGGACGAGCTGGAGCTATATGCCCCTAAAATGAAGCCGGGCGGCATCATGGCCGGGCACGATTACCGAATGGGCAATTGGGTTTCTATGTACCGGTATGGGGTGATTGAAGCCGTGCACGAGTTTTGCGTGAAGCATAACTGGGAACTGATCTACTTAACGGCTGAGCCAACGGAAAGCCAGAGTTTTGCTATTCGCAAAATTGAAGAGTAGAAATTAAAAGCTGTTCGGTTTTAAGTTAGTATCAGATGGCAATTACCGCATTTGTTTAGCAAGTGAAGTCCTCCCCGGACTTCACTTGAATGCGGGCACTAAATAGTATGATGAAGAAAAAAGTTTATTTGCATATAGGTTCTGCTAAAACAGGTACCACCTCAATTCAAGAGACTTTTCAGCATAACAGAAACAGGCTGAATGATTTGGGATTTCATTATCCGGGGAATCACACAAATCATCACCTTTCCTTTCTGCTTACCAGGGCTGAATTTGAGGACTGGCCGCGTCAGTTTAAATCGATAGAAAGAAATAAGCTGAAGAATAGCATGGAAGAATATCTTCAGCATTTGGCCGGCGATATAAGCAGTAGTGCAATTGATACCCATATTATTTCATCAGAATACTTGTTTCTTACAAATGAGACATATGTTGAGAATTATGTAAGATTTCTGGAAACATTTTATGATGATATTAAGGTCTGTGTGTTTCTAAGAAATCCGGTGAATTATTTTCGGTCGGTACAGCAGCAAGTAATAAAGGCAAGATCGTATTTAACGAAGCCGGATGAGTGGAAGCTCCAATTTAAGCCGGTTATTGAGCTATGGAGCAACTACGCAGAAGTTGAAGTGATAGAGTATGAGCCGGGAGTAGATTCTTGTAAACTGTTCTGTGATTGGGCAGGCATTGATTACAGCAGCCTTGTACCATTAAGGAAAGAAAGTAATGTATCTATTTCTATTGAGCAGATGTTATTGCTGGAGAAGATTCAATCTCAGCTTTATGCCAACTATGAGAATCGTTTCAAAGCACATTTAAGAGTTTTGGAACAAATAAGGTTTACTGACCTGAACAAACCAAAACTGAAAGAGGGTGTCAGGGCAGTAGTTTACCAAAAGCACAAACAAGACATAGCCTGGCTTGAGGAAAATTATGCTATTAATTTCCTGGATAACGAACTGGATGAGGCTATGAATGATTTTTGCATTGACTCTGAGACAGGCATGCCATCTGTTAGAGACCTCTTTAAAGTACCTGATGAAGAAATGGTAGAAAAATATGAGATCCATGTTTTGGATCTGGTTCTCAAGAAATTGGCGCAACGGGCAACGAACTAACACACGGAGTTGATCACTCCCGTCGCTTCTCGTGTCCACACAATCGTTATTTGCATACGTTTTTTATCCGCAAGATCTTCCTTAAGCAAATTAATTACGGCCCTTCAATCCCTTTAACCTTTCTTTCACTTTTACCTTTTCACTTCCTAAAGTACACAAACCACTAAAGCCCCTCTATTAGCCTGAAGTTTTGTACGGCCCAAAAAAATTTAAAAAAATATTTAAGTCCGCTATTTCGCCTACGATAACAGGCATAACCAAACGCATAAAAGTTTTAAGCAACAAGCGATAAACCACAAACAAACCAAGAAGGTGAATTATTATGGCAAGTTTTGGTGATTTAAACAGAGTGAATACGAACATCCAGTCACTGGATGCTCAGCTTTCACTGAACAAGATTAATAAAAGTATGGCGGACAACCAGCTGCGTATGTCCACAGGTCTTCGTATCAACAAGGCCGAAGACGATGCTGCCGGTTACTCTATCGCCACTAAATTGAATAGTCGTGTTGAAGGTCTGGATCAGGCTCTGCGTAACGTAGGGGATGCAAAATCTGTATTGGATATTGCTGAGTCCAGCTTCAGTACCGTTATGGACAACCTGGTTGAAATGAAAGGTCTGGCCACGCAGGCGGCTAACGACACCCTTGGTGCCGACGAGCGCGCTTATATTGGCGACCAGATTTCAGCTTTAGCCAGTGACATCAACGAGATTGCGGATCAAACCGTATTCCAGGATACTGAATTGTTGAATGGTGGTGTTTCAGGTGGCGGAACGGTTTCTAATACCGGTTCTATTACCCTGACCTTCCAGGTAGGCGAGCGTTCTTCTGATACTCTCGATGCCAGCATCTCTGCTGTTAACGTAGGTGAGCTGTTTACTGACGGTTCTGCTACTGCTCAGCTTGGTGCCACAACAGGCGCTATCACTGCTTCTGTAGCTGATGCCAGTGGACAAGGTACTCTTACATTTGCTTCTACTGCTACAGCTGCCGATTACCGTTCATTTATTGATGATGTAGATACAGCCATCGGTTCTATGAACGACCGTGTAAACGAAATTGGTATGGCGCAAGCCTCACTGAGTACCCGTGAAGTGACTTTGTCACAATCCATTTCTGCGAACAGCTCTGCTGCCAGCCGTATCATGGATGCTGACTTTGCCAAGGAACAAAGTGAGTCTGTACGACTGCAGATCCTGCAGCAGACTTCTACTTCTGCTCTGGCTCAGGCCAACATGGGACCACAGTCCGTACTTGGTTTCCTCGGTTAATAACCGCTGAATTTACCAAGCAAGTTTTAGAATCCATATCTCCGAAAGGGGGTATGGATCTTTTTGTTTAGGGGATATAGGTAATCAAAGATGATGGATGACTTTTGTAACCAGTTCTTCGTCCGACCGCATTGAGAAAAACTCATGCAGGGCAAAACGTATCAGCGGTCTCGATTTCTCGGGCAGCAAATCTTATAAAAAATATCGAAGTGGAGAAGATTCATCAGACGGCTCTCTGCAGGCTTGCAGGTACGGAGTGTAAAGCCAGCCGTCAGATGATGACGGGGTTGTGAATTCTTTTGATCTTAAATTATCAATCTACCACTTCGTCCGACCGCTCTGGGAAAAACTCATGTAGGGCAAAACGTATCAGCGGTCTGACGATTTCCTCAATATCGACTCTCACGAGAAACATCGAAGCGGAAGAAAATCATCAGACGGCTCTCTGCAGGGTTCGGTGCACGGGAGGTAAAGACAGCCGTCAGATGATATCCGGATGCCAGAATAATTTGCAATCCTGGAAACCAATTGGGCCAAAGCTAACTATGGTCCAACTCCAAATTCCAAAAAAGTCTGCTATTTCTAAGGCTACGATTTATGGGCACAATCCGGCATTTTTTTCAAGGAAGAAAAATTTTCCGCTTTAATAAATCTTTCCCACTAAGAAATTTTATCTATTCAAAGTCATTAAAAATTAGTGATATACGTGATCTTTTTAAATTTTTCTTTAAAGATTCCGTATCTGGAAACGTGAAATTTCAAAAAATTTTTAAGACAGCCTTACCGTGAACGATAACTCAACCAAGCTTGACAAAGTTAAATTAATAACACAATTATAAAGGGATAGTATCATGGCAAGTTTTGGAGATTTAAACAGAGTAAACACAAACATCCAGTCACTGGATGCACAATTATCACTCAACAAACTGAATAAGGATATTGCGGACAACCAGCTGCGTATGTCTACTGGTTTACGAATTAATCGTGCCGAAGACGATGCGGCCGGCTATTCGATCGCTACTAAATTGAACAGCCGTGTGGAAGGCATGGATCAGGCACTTCGAAATGTAGGTGATGCCAAGTCAGTTTTGGATATTGCAGAAGCCAGTTTCAGTACGGTAATGGATAACCTGGTAGAGATGAAGGGATTGGCTACCCAGGCTGCCAACGAAACATTGGGTGCTGACGAAAGAGAATATATAGGGCAGCAGATTTCGGCCCTGGCAAACGATATTAATGAAATTGCAGATCAAACCGTGTTCCAGGATACCATGTTGTTGAATGGAGATGCAGGATCTTATAGCGGAACGCTGAGTCTGACTTTCCAGGTAGGTGAGCGTTCTTCTGATACACTTACTGCTGAACTGGATACTGTGAGCGTAGCTCAGCTATTTGATGTAAGTGGAGTTACCAATGTGTCTTTAAACACGAATGTAGGAGAGGGTGGAACACAGGGATCAATTGTCTTCAACTCCAACGTTGATGGAACTTCTGGTGACGATGCGATTGCGACTGACTTCCGTTCATTCATAGATGTGGTGGATAATGCAATCACCGCCATGAGCGACCGTGTAAACCAAATCGGAATGGCTCAGTCCTCACTGAGTACCCGCGAAGTGACTTTGTCTCAATCCATCTCGGCCAACAGTTCTGCTGCCAGCCGTATCATGGATGCTGACTTTGCCAAGGAGCAAAGTGAATCGGTACGACTGCAGATCCTGCAGCAGACTTCTACTTCTGCTCTGGCTCAGGCCAACATGGGACCACAGTCTGTACTCGGTTTCCTTGGTCAATAAGAACTAATGAAATTATAAAAATTTAGAAACCATGCTTTCCGAAAGGGAGCATGGTTTTTCTTTTTGAAGAGTAGGGTAATGTAATCTGTCTTTTTTAAAAAAGTAGCATTAGCAACTTAAGACGGCTATTTCGAGGGCGATAACATTAATAGGCGAAAAAAGCCTCTTAGGAAAAAAACAATTTAAAGGGAAATTATCATGGCAAGTTTTGGCGACTTAAACAGGGTAAATACTAACATCCAGTCATTGGATGCACAGTTATCACTCAACAAAATTAACAAGCGGATGGCAGACAACCAGCTGCGTATGTCTACGGGCCTTAGAATTAATAAGGCCGAAGACGATGCAGCCGGTTACTCCATCGCTACTAAATTGAACAGCCGGGTTTCAGGGCTTGAGCAAGCTTTATCCAATGTGGGAGATGCTAAATCTGTATTGGATATTGCCGAAGCCAGCTTTAGTTCGGTAATGGATAACCTGGTTGAAATGAAGGGTCTGGCCACTCAGGCTGCTAATGAGACTCTGGGCAGTGATGAGCGGCAGTACATCGGAGACCAAATTGAGAACCTCGCTACGGATATCAATGAAATCGCCGACCAAACGGTATTCCAGGATACCGAGCTATTGAATGGAAATATAAATGCCAGCGGTACCGCTACGAACACCGGAACACTATCTTTGTCCTTTCAGGTGGGAGAGCGTTCCTCTGATACCCTGACGGCGACAATTCAGGCCGTAAATCTTGGGGCTTTGTTCTCAAATGGCGGACATACTGATCTTGGTGTTGATATCGGTGCTGGTGGTGGGCAGGCATTTGGCCATGCGATTACCGCAGAAGCTGCCACTGCAACTGATCAGGGAAGCCTGACTGTAGAATCCAATGCCACGTCTTTTGATTTTCGAAACTTTATCAATGCGGTGGATAACGCCATTGGACTGATGAACGACCGTGTGAATGAAATCGGAATGGCTCAGTCTTCACTGAGTACCCGTGAAGTGACTTTGTCTCAATCCATCTCGGCCAACAGCTCTGCTGCCAGCCGTATCATGGATGCGGATTTTGCCAAAGAGCAAAGTGAGTCTGTACGACTGCAGATTCTGCAACAGACGTCTACTTCTGCTCTGGCTCAGGCCAACATGGGACCACAATCTGTACTTGGCTTCCTCGGTTAAAACCGACAGCTTTACTAAGCAAGTTTTAGAATCCATACCTCCGACAGGGGGTATGGATTTTTTTGTTGGGGATATGATTAAAGATTAAAAGATGGAAAGATCAAAGATTTTAGGCCTCAATCTTCGTCCGACCGCTTCGGGAAAGAGTCTTGGAAGAAAATAATGTATCAGCAGTCTGACAATTTCCACAGTACCGACTCTTACGAAAAATATCGAAGTGGAGAACATTCATCGGAGGCTCTTTGGAGGATTGCAAGTACGGGGCGTAAAGCCAGCCGTCAGATGAACACGGGGTAGGATAGACTTTGTACAGGCCTAAATATATCTGCAGTATTTTACTTTTAAACAAATCAGAGTTTCATGAAATCTTTTGCCAGTGTTTTAAAAAACACCTTTAGGGCGATTTAAATGCATCTTTTTGTGTGTCAAATAAATTTTAGAAAAAAATTTAAGACCGGAATTAGCCGGGCGATAACTGAATCAACTTGACAAACCTTAACAGAAAACACAATTTAAAAGGGAAAATATTATGGCAAGTTTTGGTGATTTAAACAGAGTGAATACAAACATCCAATCACTGGATGCACAATTATCTCTTAACAAGATTAATAAAAATATGGCGGACAACCAGCTGCGTATGTCCACAGGTCTTCGTATCAACAAGGCCGAAGATGATGCTGCCGGTTACTCTATCGCTACTAAATTGAACAGCCGTGTAGAAGGCTTGGATCAGGCCCTGCGTAACGTAGGGGATGCCAAATCTGTATTGGATATTGCTGAGTCCAGCTTCAGTACCGTTATGGACAACCTGGTTGAAATGAAAGGTCTGGCCACACAGGCTGCAAACGACACCCTCGGTGATGACGAGCGCGCTTACATCGGCGACCAGATCGCAGCTTTGGCTGGCGACATCAACGAGATCGCGGATCAAACCGTATTCCAGGATACCCA
>NZ_FXTP01000020.1 GCF_900182705.1 Gracilimonas mengyeensis
GCCGTGGCAATGGTGATACCGCGCTCACGCTCTTCAGGAGCGTTATCGATATCTGCAAATTGCTTGGCCACTCCACCATAGGTCTTAGCCATTACAGTTGTAATAGCTGCTGTCAAAGTAGTTTTGCCGTGATCTACGTGTCCAATGGTTCCCACATTCACATGGGGCTTGGTTCGCTGAAAGGTCTCTTTTGCCATGATTAAGCTGTTTAGTTAAGTATTGTTTTCAAATTCTATAATTGACCTGAGCCGATAGTCGGATTTGAACCGACGACCCCTTCCTTACCATGGAAGTGCTCTACCCCTGAGCTATATCGGCGAAGCTGAGCGAGCGACCGGAATCGAACCGGCAACATTCACCTTGGAAGGGTGACGCTCTACCAATTGAGCTACGCTCGCTTGATCGTGGGGGGAGCAGGATTCGAACCTGCGAAGTCTCACGACAACAGATTTACAGTCTGCCCCAGTTGGCCGCTTTGGTATCCCCCCATCAACATTTCAAAAATCCGTAAACTCAAATAAAATTAAACGCATCACCCACTTGGGAGTATTGAATGTTGCGCGGCCTGCAAAGTTACCATTCTTTTAACGAATAATCACCCTACAAACCAAACTTTTTTAGAGCTTGGAGCCAGTGACCGGATTCGAACCGATGACCGACGGTTTACAAAACCGTTGCTCTACCAACTGAGCTACACTGGCTTTTCACGAAAGACTCCAAAATTACGCATGTTAACTTTTATTGTCAACATGATTTCGATAAAAATTTCAGTCTTTTTCTAATTTCTTTGCCTTTGATTTTGTTCGCCAATAGCTGGCGAATTTCATAGCTATGAAAAGTACGATTAATCCCAGAATTATCTTACCGTAATTTGATAAATATTCACCGATAATTTGCCAGTTATCGCGGATCACCCAACCCATAGCCAAAAGTAAAGTGTTCCATAATACCGAACTGAGCAAAGAGCTTAGCGTAGTAGGCCAAATTCGTAAGCGTGACATTCCTGCTGTGAGTGCGATTACCGAGCGCGTACCAGCTAAGAAACGATTAGCCATCACAACACCTTGCCCCCACTTCAGCATCCAGCGCTTCCCTCTGCGGAAATGCTTGTAATCCAAAAAACGTAGCAAAAGATGGCTTTCGCGGTTATTTTCAATCTGCTCGCCCCATATAAAACCGAGCCAATACATCGTCATGAAGCCGGCAACAGAAGCAACCACCGTCAAGCTCCAAACTGGAAATAATTGAATTACACCTTCCGCAGCCAAATATCCTCCAAAGGCAACAATTACATCACCTGGTATGGGAGGCAACAGGTTTTCAATGTAAGCAATGGCAAAAAACATCAGGTACATAGCTATAGGAGGTACCACCTCAATCCAATCTACTATACCCTGTACTATTTGGTCTGCCATCAGAGACTTTTCCTGATAAGTATTACCGCATGCGCCGCCATGCCTTTTTCTTTACCTACAAAACCCATTTTCTCGGAAGTTGTTGCTTTAACTGAGATCTTATCTACTTCACATTTTAGATCATCGGCAATATTATTCCTGATCTCATCAATATAGGGTTTTAGCTTTGGACGTTCTGCTATCACTGTGGCATCGATATTACCAATGGTATACCCTTTGCCCTGAACCAGCTCATAACTTTTACGAAGCAATTTGCGGCTATCTGCGCCTTTAAATTCAGGATCCGTATCCGGAAAGTGAGTACCAATATCGCCTAATGCCAAAGCACCCAACAGGGCATCCGTAATGGCATGAAGCAATACATCCGCATCAGAATGACCTAAGAGACCCACATGGTGTGGAATTTCAACCCCTCCTAAGATTAAAGGGCGGCCTTCTTTGAGCTGATGCACATCATAGCCGTATCCAATTCTGAATTCACTCATAGCTGATTATTCAAAATCAATTCTGCAACTTTTAAATCAATGGGATAGGTTATTTTAAGATTCTTTCTATCCCCTTCCACCATCTGAACATTGCCGCCAATTCGTTCTACCAGCGAAGCATCGTCCGTACCTACAAAATCATCTGCTAATGCAGAATTATAGGCTTTTATTAATAATTCTTTTTGAAATATTTGTGGAGTCTGTGCCTGCCAAAGTTTAGAACGATCGGGAGTTGCTGTAATATTGCGCCCCTCATCAACCTGCTTAATAGTATCTTTAGCTGGCACACCAATTACTCCGCCCCCTACCTTGCTTGCAACTTCACAGCATTTCTCGATTAAGCTGGAGCGAATGAAGGGCCGAACGGCATCGTGCACAGCTACCAGCTCTACTTCATCTTTTATTACTTGCAAAGCATTATAAATAGAGTACTGTCGCTCACTACCCCCTTCAACTGCAAGATAGGAAACCGAAGCCTCTTCAAAGTTTTTAAATAATGATTCAATCCTGGGAAGATAATTCGATGACGCAGCGATCACGATTTGGTGAATATCTCTGACGTTCAAAAACCGGGATATGGTGTGTTCTAAAATGCAACGCCCCCCAAGCTCTAAAAAAGGCTTAGGGATATCCGCTCCCATACGTTCACCCGACCCGGCCGCCGGTATTATGACCGACAGTTTAGCCATCTTTAAATAATAAGCATTGCATCACCGAAGGAGAACATTCGGTAATCTTTTTCCTTGGCTTCTTCGTAGGCTTCCATCAGGAAATCGTAACCGGCAAAGGCTGCGCCTAACATCAACAGTGTTGACTCGGGACGATGGAAATTGGTAATCAATGCTTCGGTAATCTTAAATTCGTACGGTGGATAAATAAATTTATCGGTCCAGCCGGTGCCTGGTTTTGACATCCCACTGGCCATCACGCTTGTTTCGATGGTACGTACCGCGCTAGTACCAATAGCAATTACTTTATTCTTCTTGCTCTTCAGCGCCTTATTGATCTTGTCAGAAGTATCTTTGGAAATGAAATAGTTTTCCGAGTCCATGCGATGCTTGGTAAGGTCTTCAACCTCAACATTTCGGAAAGTCCCCCATCCAATATGCAAGGTGGTGGGTAAAAACTCTGCACCTTTATCTTCAATTTTTTTAACCAGCTCTGGTGTAAAGTGCATACCAGCTGTTGGAGCAGCAACAGCGCCACGCTCAGTAGCAAAGATAGTTTGATATCTTTCCTTATCTGCCTCAACCGGTTCTCTTTCGATATACGGAGGAAGCGGCATCATACCCAACTCATCCAATTTGTCATAAAGCTCCTGATTGGGGCCTTCATATAAAAAGCGGATGGTACGTCCACGAGAGGTCGTGTTATCTACCACCTCAGCCATTAACTCATCGTCTTCTTCTCCGAAATAAAGCTTGTTACCAATTCTAATCTTACGCGCCGGCTCTACAAGTACATCCCAGAGCATATTTTCAGGCATAAGCTCGCGCAACAAAAACACCTCAATATCTGCCTCAGTCTTTTCTTTCTTTCCCTTTAAACGAGCAGGAAATACCTTGGTATTGTTATAAATAACCACATCACCTTCATTCACATATTCGTGAATATCAGAAAAGGTTTTGTGTTCGATGGTTTTTTCAGCACGATTCAGCACCATGAGCTTGGCTGAATCTCTTTTTTCCAGCGGTTCTTCGGGTACGTTTAAATCGTCAATCTCAAATTTAAAATCGGTGAGCTTCATCTAGCTTTATATAATTTATTCAGTACGGTTAGAAAAGTTGAATAAGATAGCCTTTTTTTTCTGCGATTTCAAAGAAAGCCCGCAACTCGCCTTGTTTATTATTATTCCCCAAATGATTATACTTAACAAATTGTTTAGGCGTTGAACGAGAAATATTATCACGCGCTATGAAAAAGATATTTACACTTACTTTTATTTTTTCCCTCTTTATCAGCTTGCAGCTTTCTGCTCAACTGAGAGAAAACCTGGATGCGTACTACGAGTATACCGGTCCAATAATTAACAAGAACGCACCTACGGTACAGTCTGGGTTAAACGACTTCTTCCAGAACAGGGTGAAAATGAGTCATTCCTATTCCATGAGTTTTGGTTCTGTGGCCGGATCCTACCAAAACGTGAATGCATACACCAATACCATGCATTTTCTGTTTACTGAAAACCTCACAGGGCGCCTGGATGTCTCATTCTTACACTCTCCATTTGGTGGATCTGATTTTGTTGATACCAACAACGGAATTAATGGCGAAATTATGATCCGGAATGCAGAATTGAATTATCAAATTAATGATAATGCACATATCCGGTTTCAGTATCAGCAAATTCCCGGCGGATACGGTTACAGCCCATTTAGAAGTGGCTTTGGTTTTGACAGATATGACCGGTACGACCGATTCAGACCTTGGTATTAAATTTTAGTTGATGGCAGATACAAACGGCACAAGCTCTTCTACCTCTAATAACGAACTTTTTTTAAATGCTGCCATTGGGTTTCTTAGCGTGCTGCTTTTGGTTTTGGTAGCCGCTCTTTTCACCCGTGTTGTTTACCCACGGATTTTTAATGAAAGGGCAGAAGTGGAATCCGGACTTATCAGCGAAATTATCCAAATTGAAGTGCTTAACGGATGCGGGGTAAACGGAATTGCCAATGCTTACACGGGCTTGTTAAGATCAAATGGCTTTGATGTGGTAGAAACGGGCAACTTTGAAACTTTTGACCTGCAACAAACTATGATTATATCAAGAAGTGGCGTTATGGATAATGCCTATCGCGTTGCAGATGCTCTGGGAGTATCCAGAGAAAATGTACTCCGGGAATCATCCCCTGATTTTTACCTGGATGTAAGTGTGATCATAGGTCACGATTACGAAAATCTAAATTCTGAATAAAATACATTTTATGACAAATATTAATCAGCCGGCAAAACAACAATTTGAACATGCTTTTTCTGGAGACAGCCCCGATTCGAAACAAATCGTGGAACTCGTCACCGAAGCCCTTGCCAGTAAAAAAGGGAAAGACATCACTGTATTGGATGTATCTGAATTAACCACTCTTACCGATTATTTTGTGGTGTGTCACGGTACTTCTGATGTTCAGATTAAAGCTCTTGCTGATGCTGTGGAAGAAGATCTAAGAGAAAAATCAGGTGAGCGCGTTTGGAAGAAAGAAGGTCTTCAGGGAAGAGCGTGGGTCATCCTTGATTTCGTAAACATTGTGGTTCATATCATGAGTAAAGAAAAAAGAGAGTATTATGGTATTGAGCGGATGTGGAATGATGCAAAGGTCACTCACATAGCCGAAGAAGAAACTGAATAAACCGTAATTTAAAGACTCTTCAGAGTGCCTTCCACTACTCATCGCATACTTATTACAGAGCCTATCCCCGAAAAAGCTATAGACTTTCTAAAACAGCATGGGGAAGTCACTGTTGGAGAAAAAGGCACTTATCAGAACCAAGAGCATTTAATAAGGGACATTAAAGGGTACGATGCCCTGTTATGCATGCTCTCTAATCCTGTGAATAAAAGGGTGTTAGAAGCTGCAGACCGTTTAAAGATTGTGGCCAATTTTGCGGTGGGTTACGATAATATTGATGTGGAAACCGCCCATGAACTGGGTATAAAAGTGGCCAACACACCGGATGTATTAACTGAAGCTTGTGGCGATTATGCCATGGGATTACTTATGGCCCTCTCCCGGAAATTCAATGAGGCCGAGGCTTACCTTCGTGAAGGTAATTTTACCGGCTGGGAACCGCTTGGCTTTTTGGGGATGGAATTGCGAAACAAAACACTCGGCATTATAGGTATGGGACGAATAGGCCAAGCTTTTGCCCGACGTGCCCGCGCTTTTGGAATGCAAATTAAATATCATAACCGTAGCCGCATCAACCCTGAGATCGAAAAGGAACTGGAAGCTACCTACATAGCCGATCATTACGAACTTGCCAGGCAAAGCGATGTACTAAGTCTAAACTGTCCTTTGACGGAAGAAACCCATCATTTGGTAGATCGTAATTTATTGGAAATTATGCCTGAGCATGCCTTGTTGGTTAATATCTCAAGGGGAGCTGTAATTGATGAGGCTGAACTTGCCAAGGCCTTGAAGGAAGAAGTGATTGTTGGAGCTGCCCTTGATGTTTTTGAAAATGAGCCGGAAGTGAATCCTGAATTACTTAAAACTCCCAATACGCTTTTGTTGCCCCATATTGCCAGTGCTACCCATGAAACTCGCGAAGCCATTGGTATGCTCGCTGCGCAAGCCATTGCTGATATTCTGGAAGGCAAACTGGCTTCGGAAGTTCCCAACTTGATTCGTCCCTGAATATAGCTCATATTCATTTCATTAATTCGAGCGTAATCCACCCCATTTGAACCTTCCTCCCCCAAATAACAGAACCTGGATCGTAGCCATCCTTTTGGCCCTTGCAGTGCTTACCTATGGCTTTTTTGAGTTACTGGTTGCCAATCAGGAAATCTCAGAGGAACGGCAAGCCGAGCTGGCACAGGAAGCAATCCGTGCTGCATTGGGCAACTTTGCAGAATTTGAGCAACAGTTTGTTTACCAAAGCCAGGATATTACCAATCAACTAACCGATCACATCCGAACGGATGCTTCCCCCGAACAAATTTACAATCGCATTATGGGCCAGTACGATTTTTGGGGAATCTCTGTGTTCAGAGATAAGGAATTGTGGATTTGGGAAGGTTTTGGAGAACTGGAATACGACAGCACTGCCGTGCCAACCGATTCGACCACTTTCGTTGATATAGGGCAATCCAATAATGTTACCTACTTAAAGTATGCCCACCAATTTCAGATTTCCGGGGCCGACACTACTCATCACTACATGGTGGTCATCAAAAAAAAGATACAACAAAACAACATTCTGGCCATAGGCGACAATGCGGAACTTGAAGCCTCAGAACTTTTCCAGAGTGTCAGTGATTACCCGGTACACTTTCATTTTTTTCAGGAAGCATCTGAAAACGCTCAATTTAAAACCACGCTATCCACTCAAAGCATCGACTCAGCCGGGGTTATTTATACCTTGGCTGAGGATGATCAATCCTATCAGCAATATCAGAAAAACCTAAACTTTCTGTATCGGGCGGTATTCTATGGCGTTATCATATTATTGTTTACCCTTTTTCTGGTTGAAATCTCCAAAACCTTTAGCACCTGGAAGTCTCTTTTCTTAAAGCTTTTGGCTATTACTATAGCATGGCTATTTTTTGCAAACTTGGAATACGGAGTTGGCTGGCTGGGCTTTATACGAGCCCTGGGCCAGGGACAAATGCCGGAAATCCGGCCATTGCTTAAATACGGGTTACATGCCCTGTTTATCCTACTCATTACCTCCACCGCTTTCTCCCCTTTTCTAAAAAATAAAATCACCTTTAAAGATAAAGACCAAAACCTGAATTATCTCATCTCAGCTCTTTTTGGGTTCCTGAGTTTTTCTCTATTGCTATTTTATCTGTCAGAAACGTATCAGTTATTTACCGAAACAAGTATAACTGTATTAGATCTGGATGTTTTCCCTACCTGGCAGACCATCATATTCTATGTCTTTTCGGGGATATTTGCCATTTCTGCTACTGTGTTACTCACTCTTTTAGGATGGTTTCTTCTGAAATCCAGTACGTTATCTCCTACTATTTCTATTGCAACCATGTTCGGTGGCTTTGCAGCTGATATACTTCTGATGCTTCAATTGTCGGCCCTTCCTATTGGCCAGTATTGGTTATTTACTACCAGTTCTATCTTTTTTATAGTGATATTGATATTAATTTATGTCATTCAAAGAAATCCGGCTCTTTTCTCTTATACCTCCCGCATGCGTATGCTGATGCTTTTCAGTAGTATTACTGTAGCAATCACTTATATCTCAATCTATAAAGGATACTCAGAACATCTCAATAGTCAAATGCAGGAAGCGGCGAGGCTTTTTGTAGATGAAGAGGAATCTCAGGCAGAAATTATTGCCACAGAACTGCTAACCAACCTCGAGCAAAACCTTTCCGGGTTATCTGAAAGTGACTTCATTGAGCGCCCGGCTATCGTTGAAAATATTTTTATCCAACAAACCCAACAACTTATTTCAACAGAATGGGAGGCTTTTTCGATTTCAACACAGCTTGTAGATAACTCCGGCCAAATCATCGGAGAATATACCTCCGATATCAATTCCCCTGCCTGGACTCGTGCTTTCAACATACTATCACTGGTCATCCCCTTTGAGGAAGAACGGATCCGGATTGACAACCTGAGACCCATTGTAAGAGAACGCCCACTTGATGAAGAAAGCGGTAACTACTCTTCTTTCCGAAGGGCATGGATCCCATTGTATGATTTTGAAAGCCCAACCGAACGCATTGGCTGGATCTTGTGCTCGGTTTACCGGGAACGGCCCCAATTCGAAAAGCCGATTCGTGCTGTACTTGCAGCACAGGGCAACGAAGACTGGAATGCCTCTATCAACGTAACTGAGTTTGTTGACGGCGAAAATGCACGAAATACGGTGGCGGGTATTCCCCTTGAGCTACCCGGGTATTCACGGCTTCCTCAAACACTTATCGATTCTGTCCATGAAGATTCAACCCTCTTTAGAACTCATGAAATTGCCGGTCAAAAAATACGAGAGTACTTCATAGCTACTTCACCCAACCGCATTATTCGGGCCGCAACTGTACACCCCGGTTTGGAAAATCACCTGTTTTCTATAATTCGATATTTTTTCTTCCTGCTCATTACTGGTTTGATTGTACTCGCCGCTTTTTCACACAGAGAAGATCTAAACATTTTAGGCCACAACCAACGTTTCCGTGATCGTCTTATTGACCGTTTTATACTGGCTTCTCTGCTTTGTCTGATGGCCCTCACCACTGCCACGTACTATGCCATTAAAGATCAAAACCAAAAAAATATTCAGGACCAGCTATTGGGTAAAGTAGATAACCTCGCAGAAACTCTCTCGTCTCAGCCTCCGGTCGACCCAAATGAATTTCCAACTCAACTTACTCAGCTCACCTCCGCTTTGGATGCAGATGCCAGTATTTACAGTGGCAAAACACTGAAAACATCTACAACCAATCAAATTTATCAACAACATTTATTGCCGGATGTACTTCACTGGCCGGTTTATCAAGCACTCATTCAGGAAGGAAATTATCAAACCACGCATATGATCACCCTGGGTGATCAACCATTGCTGAAAGGGTATCAGGCTTTTGAAGATGATGACGGGAATATAGCGGGTATAGTAGCAATTCCTACCTTTTTGGAAGCACCAAAATTCAACGAGCAATTGCTTTCAACTACCAGCTACTTGCTGGGGCTATATGCAATTATCTTTGGCTTCTTTATCGTTGGTGCTGCGTTGATTTCATCTCGGCTTACGGCCCCCATTGAAGATCTTCGGGAAGGCTTGCAAAAGATTTCAGACGGAAACCTTGAAACCACCTTACCGGTACGTAGCCAGGATGAAATTGGTTCCCTCACCAATGCCTACAACGTAATGGTGTATCGGTTACAGGATTTACGGGAAGATCTTGCACGGGCCGAACGGGAAGCAGCATGGAAAGAAATGGCACAGCAAGTGGCCCATGAGATAAAAAATCCGCTCACTCCCATGAAGTTAAACCTACAGCATTTGGAGCGTCAGCTGAAATCAACGGAAGAGGATCTGGCCAAGGCTCGGCCAAAGGTCAAAAAAATTACGGCGAATATGATAGAGCAGATTGAATCTTTAAGCCAAATCGCCTCCGATTTCTCAAAATTTGCCAAACCTATCGACCAGGAGTTTGAGCCTGTAGAAATGAATGAACTGCTGCTTTCTGTCTCTGCTTTATACGAAACAGAGAAAAAACTGGTAATGAGAAAAGATCTTGCCGATTCTGAGATATGGATTCTTGGCGTAAAAGACGAACTGCGGCGGGTGTTCATAAATTTGGTAAAGAATGCCTACGAGGCAATGCCTAAATCACAAGGCAACATTACCCTCGCTTCACGGGTTGATACAGAAAAACAAAAAGTACAGATTTCAGTAATTGACGACGGTGAAGGTATTGCAGAAGAACACCAAGATCGGATATTTGTACCAAACTTCTCCACTAAAAGCAGCGGCACCGGTCTGGGACTGGCTATCTCTAAAAAAATTATTGAAGCCCACGATGGTACCATTACTCTCGTTTCCGTGCCAGGTGAAGGTACTACCTTTACTATTGAGCTGCCTTTAAAAGAACAGGAATAACACCGCCCACCTTTTTCTAATCTTAAACCTTATCATTTGCATATAATAGTCCGTACCTTGGGCGGCTCTATTGGTATGCAACATCTACACGAAGAAATAAAGAAAGAAAGCCGCACCCTGCTGGCCATAGGCAGCCCTATCATTGCCACACAATTGCTGCGCATGGGCCTCAATTTTACCGATACGGTAATGGCGGGAAACCTTTCAGCGCTAGACCTGGCCGCTGTAGCAATTGGGAACTCCATTTACGTGCCCATCGGAATCTTTTGTATGGCCACCCTGATAGCCATAAACCCGGTGGTTTCACAATTTTTAGGAGCGCGTAAGTTCGACGAGATCGGTAAAAGTGCCCGGCAAATGTTCTGGCTGGTGCTGATGCTGGCCATCCCTACCTTCTTCCTCATCCGAAACCTGGATATTGTAATGCGCCTGGTAGGCGTCACCCCGGAAATCATTCCCATTGCCGACGGATACCTGAAAGCCATATCCTGGGGGATGCTGCCTTTGCTGGCTTACGCTGGTGTGCGTTATTTTAGTGAGGGATTATCCGTCACAAAGCCTGCCATGTACATTGCCGCCGCCAGCCTGGTACTAAACGTAGGCGCCAATTATGTATTGATGTACGGCAAACTTGGGTTTCCTGCGCTGGGCGCGGTGGGAACGGGATATGCTACCACATTCATTAACTTTTTTGGTGCTGTTGTGTTCATTGGCTTTACCGCTTCTTTCGAACCTTTCAAACGCTTCAATATTTTTGCCCGTACCAAAGGACCGGAATGGGAATACATCGGTGAACTCATTCGTGTGGGTATTCCAAATGGCATCAGTTCTGCTATGGAAGTACTGCTTTTTGCAGCTGTTAGTTTGTTGATGGGTACCCTGAGCGTAAAAGCAGCTGCGGCCCATCAAATTGCCATCAATGTTGCAGCTACCATGTTTATGGTGCCCTTTGGCTTGTCCATTGGCATCTCCCAGCGGGTAGGGTTTTCCATCGGCCAGGGTTCTATGGAAAATGCGCGCTTTCGTGGATATGTTGGTATTGTGATGTGTGCAGGGGTGATGACGCTCACCGCCATCCTCCTCTTTCTGGTACCAGATTTCATTATCAGCATTTACACGGATGATCCGGAAGTAGCTACCACCGCCGTCTCCCTCATCTTTATGGCGGCCATCTTTCAGATCTCCGACGGCTTGCAGGTCGGTGCTTTTGGTGCCCTGCGCGGACTCAAAGACACTCGCCTGCCCATGATTGTCAACTTCATCTCCTACTGGCTGGTGGGCTTTACCACCGGATACGGGCTGGGCATCCACCTCGGCTACGGCCCCGAGGGTTTATGGATTGGACTAATTTGCGGCTTAACCGTAGCCGCCGTGCTGCATAATATTCGCTTCCACCGGCTTACAAAGTAGGGCTAAGGTGATTTTTGGTTGCTGTAGGTTGGAATTTCGCTCCCAATCAACCAATTCTGAACCAGAGGTTCCGGCAGGCATTCTCAACCGGCGGTTAGGGATGAGCAAAAAGGACTGTAGTAATGTCTTCAAAGTAACAGATAGTCTTTTACACCATTAACCCACCCCTTAATCCCCGCCCAAGCGGGGAAACTCTCAACCAGAGTAGTCTGACTGCTGACTACTAAATTAATTCATCATCATTCAAAATCAATACTGAATGAACGGAACAAACAAAAGGTTTAAGGTATTTAAATGCACCTAACCAATATATATGCCTGTTTATATTCATGACATAGCCACCGCCGTTCCGCCCCATGCCAGCCGGCAGCAACATATCCGGGAGGTAATGAAACAGCATGTGAGCACCGACCGGAAGTCAGAGGCTATCATTCACCGCATTTATTCGCAATCCGGTATTGAGACACGGCATTCGGTGATTGAGGATTTTGTAGATAATCACCATGGTTCTCTTTTTTTTAATGGAGAGGCGAAAGAGAATCCCGGCACTTCGGCTCGAAACAAGGTGTATGAGCAGGAATCTAAAAAACTGTTCATAGAAGTCGGACAAAAACTGTTAGAAGGCAGGACCTCCTTTTCTAAAGAGGATATTACCCATGTCATCACCGTTTCCTGTACAGGTTTTTATGCGCCGGGACCGGATTATGAGCTCGTTAAGTCTCTCGGTCTCTCCCCTTCCACTCAACGATTTCACGTTGGGTTTATGGGCTGTTACGGGGCTTTCCCCGCCATGAAAATGGCCCAATCTTTTTGTACGGCCGACCCTGATGCGGTGGTGCTGTTGGTAAGCGCTGAATTGTGCACCCTGCATTTCCAGTTTAATAATGATATTGATCATCTACTTTCGGGTTCTGTATTTGCAGATGGCGCGGCCGGTTTGTTGGTTTCGGCGCAATCACCCCAAAAACAAGCGCTAGAATTTCAGCATTTTGCCTCCTCGCTGGTACCTGATGCCGAAAAAGACATGGCCTGGACCATTGGGGATACCGGATTCAATATGGTGCTTTCCTCGTACGTGCCCGACATCATCCAGAAAAATATGCAGCCGGTGCTGGAGCCTTTATTCCAGCAGTTGCAGCTTTCGAAAGATGACATTGACCACTGGGCCCTGCACCCCGGCGGTCGGGCCATACTCGACAAAATAGAGCAGACCATGGAACTTCAGCCCGATCAACTCAAGGCTTCCCGTCAGGTATTGTCCCGATATGGTAATATGAGCAGTGCCACCATACTATTTGTCTTGAAAACCATGATGGATGCCGGACTTTCTCCTAACCAACAAATTCTGTCGATGGCTTTTGGCCCCGGTTTAACCATAGAAAGCGGGCTGCTGCGTGTTCATCAGCCCGAAGAAAATAAGTAGGGTCATGCCAAGATTATTCGCAGAACGGCAGCCGCATCTCGTAGAACACATGGACCGGGAGGATTGCGACCCGCAACGACTTGAGAATACCTACCGGCAATTTTCGCTCATCAACCGGTTGTTGGCGCGGTGGAAGAAAGTATACCAGTCAGAGATCCGTCCGCTGATGCAGCAAAACCAACCGTACACGATGTTGGATATCGGCTTTGGCGGCGGCGACCTGCCCGTACGCATGCAACAATGGGCTCGGCAAGATGGTATTGACCTTTTTGTTACCGCCATCGATCCTGATCCGCGGGCCTTCCGTTTTGTGCAAAAAAATCGCCCAAAAGCTCCCGTACAGTGGCAGCAAACTTCCTCCTCCGCCTTGGCAGAAAAGGGACAGTCTTTTGATTTTGTTATCTCAAACCATTTGTTACATCATCTTACGGATTCGCAAGCCGTGGACATGATGCAGGAAACCTCGGCGCTTGCCAGGAAAAAAGTTATCTTTAATGATATTGAACGGAGTGCCATCGGCTACGGACTGTTCAATGTATTTTCCCGTCCCCTTTTCCGAAAGTCTTTTATTACGGAAGATGGCCTGACCTCTATCAAACGCAGCTTTACGCGAGATGAACTCCGGCGAGTGGTTCCAAATGGCTGGCAGGTAAAACCTCTTTTCCCTTTCCGATTATTGGCTGTGTATGAACCAGAAAACTGAACATATCCCGGTAGTAATTGTAGGAGGTGGTCCGGTGGGGCTGTTTTTGGCCCTGTGTCTGCTCAAGCAAGGTATTGAATGCAGGGTACTTGAGAAACGCGAAAAACCGGTACCTGATTCCCGGTCGCTGGGCATTCATCCACCTTCACTGTCTTTATTTGATGAGTTGGGGATTACACAAACCTTCCTGGACCAAGGCATAAAAATCAGCAGAGGACTGGCTCTCTCTGAGCATGGAAAGTTTGGAGAAATTTCTTTTATCAATTTGGAGGCAACACATCCTTACATTCTGGCCTGTCCGCAGTTTACCACCGAATCTATTTTGCGGGATGAACTGGATCGGTTAGACGGAAGTGCGTTGATTACCGGGGTGGAGTTTGAAGGCTACAAGGATACCGGTGAGGAAGTAGCTGTTCGATACAAAACAAATCACCCCAAAGGAGAACAACAGGTAATAAGCAGCCGGTTTCTTGTAGGTTGTGATGGAAAAAACAGCATGGTGCGTCAACAGGCAGGCATTGCCTTCAACGGCAGGCGCTATCCCGATACGTACATTATGGGAGATTTTGAGGATACCACCACTTTTGGAAACGATGCCGCTGTCTTCCTGCCCAAAGCCGGGCTTATTGAATCCTTCCCCCTACCCAATGGTATGCGTCGCTGGGTAGTAAAAACCGTTGATTACATCGCTGAGCCTAATGCAGGCTTACTGGCGCAAAAAGTAAAAGGGCGCATTGGATTTGATATCAGTGACGTGCGGCATACTATGCTCAGCAGTTTTGGGGTGCAGCAGTATATGGCTGAGACTTTTCAAAAGGGTTCTGTTTTTCTGGCTGGTGATGCAGCGCATGTGGTAAGTCCCATTGGCGGGCAGGGAATGAACCTGGGCTGGCTGGATGCAAGGGCACTTGCCGACCATCTTTCAGATCATCTTCACCAAAAAACACCGGGTGTAAATTATACTACTCAACAGCAGCATCTTGTCAAGAAAGCAGCCCGCCGTGCAGAGTTAAACATGCGTTTGGGAAGAAAAGTTAGCTGGCCTGTGTTTAGAAATTTCGCTGTAAAACTGATGCTTAGCCCTATCCTGCAAAAGAAAACAGCCGGCATGTTTACCATGCAAAACCTGGAGAAAGGGCTCATTTGAAAAATTAATGTGTTACTCCGAAAGCAGTTCTACATCTCAAAAGGAAAGCTTACGATACAGGTTGAACCTATATTCGGGTTGGTGGCAAAGTTTATGTCGGCTTTTAGTTTTTGAGCGAGAGCTTCAACAATAAAATGTCCGCCATTATCCCTGTCGGATCCTTTGTTCTGATCGAAGCCTACGCCATTATCCGAAATCATAAAAATCACTTTTCCAGAAGAAGAGAGCTTGAGCGTTATCACAACCTCACCACTACTTTGTCCCACAAAAGCGTGTTTATAGGCATTTATAAGCAATTCATTCACAATAAGGCCACAGAGCATCCCGCGGTTTGCATCAATCTTTAAAGCCTCAAAACGAGTAGTGATTGATATCTCCTTTTCCGAATTGTAAAACACATTCTCAATATTTCGCAATACGGCCTCGAGGTAAGAGGATAATTCAATTTGCCCCGCATCCTGTTGGTTATAAAGCAGTGTATGAGCCTCTGCTACTGATTTCAGCCGGGTATTGGCAGCGGCAAGGGCTTCCTGCGAAACTTCGTCATCTATTTCCGCTATATCCAATTCCAGCAAGGCACAGATCGTGGCTAAGTTATTCTTCAGCCGATGGTGAATCTCTGACAATTGGAGTTCACAGTCTTCAAGTTTATTGGCCAGGGCGTCATATTTCTTTGAGCGCTGGATGGCATTACTTACGTGCAAGGCCAACAGCTCAAAAATGAAAATATCGTTTTGGGTAAATACCAGCCCTTTCTTTTTATTCAGTACTTGTAAAACACCAAAAGCCTCTCCCTCATCATCTTTAAGTGGCACACAAAGAATGTTGCGAGTGGTAAAACCATTAGACAAGTCCTTCCAAAAAACTTCCGTATCACTTATATCATTGGATACAAAGGGTTTGTTATGCCTGATAACCCACCCACCGATACCTCGGTCACGGGGTATAGTTTTTCCGATGATTTCTTCTTTAACCGGTCCGGTAGGAATACTGACATTCAATTCGCCAGTGGTTTCATCCAGCAACATCAGTGAACTTGCTTCTGCATGCATCACCAATTTTGCAGCTTCCATACTTTTAACCAGTAACTCTTTAAGCTCAAAAGTTCGGTTTATGCCTTCAACTACACGAAGCAGTAAATCCTTACTTCTGGATGTTCCCGGAAAATGATGAGTAATATTGACGTCGTTTTTAGTAATACGAGTAACCCTTTTTTTGATAGACCTATTAATAATGGAATTTATCCACCCAAAATCCAAATTTTAAAATAGCTGAATTCTTACCAATAAAAAAAGCACAGCCTAAAAAGACTGTGCTTTGAATTGTAAATATAGATTTTCAGCAGCTATTAGCTTTCCGCTTTGCTGCGTTTCAAGTAATCCAGCAGTACGGTGTGCAGGATTCCGCCGTTGCGGTAATAATCTACCTCAACCGGGGTATCAATACGGCAAACGGTGGTAAAGTTAATTTCTTCACCATCAGTTTTGGTAGCCGTTACTTTGATTTCATCCTGGGCCTGTACATCATCGTCCACATGAATATCAAAGGTTTCTGAGCCATCCAGTCCAAGACTGTCAGCACTTTCACCTTCTTTAAATTGCAGCGGAAGTACGCCCATCTGGATTAAGTTGGAACGGTGGATGCGTTCGTAAGAAGTCGCGATTACCGCTTCAACACCTAACAGTGCTGTACCTTTGGCCGCCCAGTCACGTGAGGATCCGGTTCCGTATTGGTTGCCGGCAAGGGCTACAAGTGGCGTATTGGATTCTTTGTACTTCAGTGACGCATCATAAATAGTCGTGATTTCGTCGTCTGGGAAGTACTTGGTATAACCACCTTCAGTGCCCGGAGCCAATTGGTTCTTGAAACGAACATTGGCAAAGGTTCCGCGGGTCATCACACGGTCGTTACCGCGACGAGAACCGTAGGAGTTGAATTCAGATTTCTCAACACCGTGATCCTTCAGGTATTTACCTGCAGGTGAATCTTCGGCAATGTTACCAGCCGGAGAAATGTGATCCGTGGTAATGGAATCTCCTACTTTAACCAGTGCACGTGCACCTTTAATGGGTTTGATGGGATCGGGATCTTCCGACATGCCCATGAAGAACGGAGGTTCTTGAATATATGTGGATTCATCGCTCCAGTTAAACAGGTCGCCACCAGATACAGGAATTTCTTCCCAGGTAGGTGATTCAAAAATATCACCATACATTTTTTCGAACAGCTCCGGTCGGATTGCAGCATCCAGGTGTTCGGCAATCTCTGCGGTAGTTGGCCAGATGTCTTTCAGATATACATCGTTGCCTTCCTTGTCTTTTCCAAGTGGCTCGTTGGCCAGATCAATGTCCACGCTACCAGCCAGTGCATACGCTACTACCAGCGGCGGGGAAGCCAGGTAATTGGCTTTCACCCAAGGGTGAATCCGGCCTTCAAAGTTACGGTTTCCGGAAAGTACTCCGGCCGCAATCAGGTCGCCTTCTTTAATGGCTGTTTCTACAGCTTCAGGCAGCGGACCAGAGTTACCGATACAAGTGGTACATCCGTAACCTACAAGGTTGAAACCAAGCTTGTCCATATATTCGGTAAGACCGGCTTCCTTCAAATATTCAGTAACTACACGAGAACCAGGCGCAAGAGAAGTCTTCACATACGCTGGTACTTCAAGTCCTTTTTCGTATGCTTTCTTAGCCACGATTCCGGCACCCAGCATTACACTTGGGTTCGAAGTGTTGGTACAGGACGTGATAGCGGCAATAACTACATCGCCGTGCTTCATCTCAATTTCCTGTCCGTTTTTATACAGCCCTTTGTTGGCCAGTTTCTCTTGCTCCATATTGAAGCCCATAGTTGGGTCATCGCTGGTCAGCGAATTCTCAAAAGACTTCTTCATGTTGCTGAGCGTGATACGATCATGTGGCAGTTTAGGTCCGGCCAGTGATGTTTCTACCGTGCTCAAGTCCAGCTCAAGAGTAGAAGAAAATTCAGGATCGGGAGTATCATTTGTGCGGAATAGTCCCTGCGCCTTGGTGTACTGTTCAACCAGGTTCACTAATTCTTCAGAACGACCGGTACGGCGCATGTAGCGCAATGCTTCTTCATCAACAGGGAAAAAGCCCATGGTAGCTCCGTATTCAGGAGACATATTGGCAATAGTTGCGCGATCGGGCAGACTCATATTGCTAAGTCCATCCCCATAAAATTCTACAAATTTACCAACTACCCCATGCTTACGCAGCATTTGGGTTACAGTCAGTGTAAGATCAGTTGCAGTCACTCCTTCACGAAGTTTTCCAGTCAGTTTCATACCTACTACTTCAGGCACCAGCATAGAAATTGGCTGACCCAGCATAGCAGCTTCCGCTTCAATACCACCAACGCCCCAGCCAAGAATACCGAGACCGTTAATCATGGTGGTGTGTGAGTCGGTACCTACAAGCGTATCAGGATAAGCGGTTACCGAACCGTCTTCCTCTTTGCGGGTAAATACGCCGCGACCGAGGTACTCAAGATTTACCTGGTGAACGATACCACGTCCCGGAGGTACCACACGGAAGTTATCAAAAGCTTCTTTACCCCACTTCAGGAATTCGTAACGCTCGCGGTTACGCTCCATTTCTTTCTCAACATTAAACATGAGCGCATAATCCTGCCCGAACATATCAACCTGAACGGAGTGGTCAATCACCAAATCCACAGGAACCTGCGGGTTGATGTCGGTAGCTTTTCCACCCATCCGTTTCATAGCAGACCGTAGTGCAGCTAAATCTACTACAGCGGGTACACCGGTGAAATCCTGCAGTACTACGCGGGATGGTTTAAAGGGAATTTCTCCCTGTGGGTTTTTGGCATCATAATTAGCCAATGCTTCCACATCTTTTTCCGTTACTGCATAGCCGTCAAATTCACGTAAAACGGCTTCCAATAAAATCTTAACGGAGAATGGAAGTTTATCAATATTGTCATAACCCAGTTCTTTCAATTTTGGAAGGCTGTGCAAAAAAGCCTTGCCCGAACCGGTTTCAAATTCAACTCTGGTTTGCTTCAGTTTATCGCTCATAGTTTAGATCAAATTTGGATTTACTTTTTCCGGAACTAAAGGTACAATTTTTTTGGCGTTTTTGTTGAGCCGTTCACATAGTTTATAGTTATGCGATTTATAGGGCAGATATCTGCGGATCTAACAGTACACTTGATGTACTTTATCAGGCCTTAATTCCCACGTATTCTTATCACTACGGTTAACAAACAGCGTTAGCTACTCATCCAATAGCTCAAATTTACCCCGCAGCATATCTATAGATTGGGCCATTGCGCGGTAAGTGTGATAGGTTGTTTTCCAGATGTGGCCTTTCATGCGTTCTTTAGCTTCGGGCTGCTCGTCAAGCCCACCTTCATACCAGCCTCCGTGCTCGTGGTCAATTAGGTATTTATCAATGTACTCCCACTGCTTTTTAAACTTTTCGAAGTACTTCATCTCATCATCGGGATGAAGCCGGGCCATCAATGATAATGCATTCAGCCCTTCTGCCTGCGCCCACCAGTTCTTGGTTTGGCGGATCACCGTCAGGGTATCATCCCCTGAAAAGTAATACCCGGCATCATAGAAACCACCGTCTTGCGCATCCCAGCCATTACGCAGCGAGTGATCTACCATTTGCTTTGCTTTTTTCGGGGTGATGGTATCGTCCTCGAGTCCCAATGCATGGGAAGCTTCCAGCATCAGGAAGGCCGTTTCTACATCATGCCCAAAGGAGACATGATCGAGGTAATAATGCTCATCAATCACCCCGCGGGAGGAATCCCGGAAGGATACGGGCGTCCAGTCCGGCTGCAGAAATAGAGTAAGCGAATGGTGTTCATTTACGATGGTATCACGAATTAACACCAGTATTTCTTCCAGCCGCTCAGCCACCAGCTCATCCGGCCACACGTGATAGAGTTCTGTAAAAGCCTCTAACAAATGAATGGAGCTGTTCTGATCTTTATAGCCAAGATCAGAGGTTGATGGAGTATCAGCACTTCTGCGAATCCGTGTACCATCCCGTCCCAAATGCTGGAAATACCCCAGGTATTGCGGATCATGGCTATGCTCTTCCAGCCACAGAAAGGCTTCTTTGGCTAATTCCAGTGCCTCTTCATCGCCTGATGCCTCGTAATAGGTCGCCAATCCATATATTGCAAAGGCATTGCCATAGGCTGTTTTAGCCGGTTTCTGAGGGATCACCTCACCACTTCGTGTTACCATAGTATGAAACCCGCCGAATTCCGCATCCCACATCTTATCCTTTAGAAATTCAAAGCCCTGACGAGCTGCTTCAAGATAATGTTCTTCTTCGGGATAACGCTGAGACGCTTTTGCATTGGTCCATACGTGTCGTGACTGCGACACAATCATTTTATTTTGCTGATCGGCGGGTTCAAAATCATACGTAAAAGCACTTAAGAAGCCTCCAAACTCTTTATCCACTGCCTTGGGATACCAGGGGGCAAGCAGCTCAGCTTCAAGTGAAACCTCGATCTCATTTGCATACCGCATGCGCTCTTCCAGATTTGGCGATTGCCCACATGCAGTGATTAACATTAGTAAAACAGCCGCCGGTAATACAAGCTTTATTGCTTTCATTGATGTCCTTTTATTCCGCATTTTACTTTAATCTAACAAATTGATTAATGAGGGAGAAATATTTCTGTAAGGCACCAGCTTCGAGGGGCAAGAAGCAAGTTTCAATGTGTTAGTTTCGCCCCTTTTTCCCTAAAACCTTGTGCCTTGTACCTAAAACCTGTCATCTAAATCCCCTCCCTCATTTCTGCTCTATAATTGTTATCTTGTGTAGTCTATTATTCATCAAAAAATACTACCGCTATAGAAGACCAAAAAACACTTACCGAAGAGATTATTGAACTGGAAGGAACCGATCCTGTGGCTCTTTTTGGTTTGCACGATCATAACCTCATCGCCCTGGATAAAGCATTTCCCGAAACCAAATTCAACAGCCGGGGCAACCGTATTAAACTAACCGGTCCCGCCCATGAAGTGGAAACAGCAGCTAATGTTGTGCATGGGATGATTGAATTGCTGGATCGGAAAAGCAAGGTTTCCGAAGGCGATGTGAAGACGCTCATTACCCTGAAAAGTGGCGAGTCTTATGCCAATGAACCAAAAATACGTTCTCTGGATGAAACCGAAGGCGACGTCATTATCCATACCCACACGGGCGAGGCTATTACGGCCAAGAAACCCGGGCAGAAACGCATCGTGGAATCTTCCGCTGAAAATGACATTGTATTTGCTATTGGTCCGGCCGGAACGGGTAAAACTTATACCTCGGTAGCACTGGCCGTTCAGGCTTTAAAAAATCGGAAGGTGCGCAAAATTATCCTGGCACGTCCTGCGGTGGAAGCAGGGGAAAATCTCGGTTTCTTGCCCGGTGATTTGAAGGAGAAAATTGATCCTTACCTGCGCCCGCTTTATGATGCGCTGGAAGATATGATTGACCAAGACCGCCTGGAACTGAATCTCGCCAAAAATGTGATTGAGATCGCTCCGCTGGCTTATATGCGCGGACGAACCCTCAACAATGCTTTTGTGATTTTGGATGAGGCCCAAAACGCCACTAACACGCAAATGAAGATGTTTCTTACGCGAATTGGCTTTAACAGCCGAGCCATCATTACCGGTGACGTAACCCAAACCGACCTTCCCCGCCGTCAGCAATCCGGATTGATTTCTATCCAAAATATCCTGAAGGAAGTAAACGGTATCGATTTTGTATACCTCGACGATGGCGATGTGGTTCGTCATAAACTGGTACGGGATATCATTAAAGCCTATGACCGGTATGAAGATGAGCAAAATAAGTAACCATTAGCTGACAGCTCAAAATATCACCCCAAAATAATTTTATGAAAACCTACGCTGCGGTTCTCTACGAAGGCACCTTCTCAGTGGGAACCGATAAAAAATTTGTTCGAATTGACCGGGATGATCCTCCGGCAAAAGGAGCCCTCAAACTTTCCCTCAACCCATTTCTGATTCACACGGAAGAGCGTAATTATCTGTTTGATTGCGGGATAGGTGAGTTTGGAGAAGATACCGGACCAGATACCATCCTTGGGAACCTGGAAGAACACGGCCTTAATGAATTTGATATTACCGATATCTTCTTAAGCCATCTGCATTACGATCATATCGGCGGACTTGCACACCGGCAAAATGGATATTGGGAGCTTACCTTTCCCGATGCCAAAATCTGGGTATCTAAAAAAGCCTGGGGGAAAGTCACTTCCAAAGATGAATTTTATGATGAGGAAAAGACAGAGTTCATCCATTTCCTGGATGCTAAAGCAGATCTGCACTTTTTAGGAGAAGAGGAACAACCCTATCCCGAAATTACCGTCCGGCAAATTGGAGGACATACGGAATTTCATCAGGTGCTTCTTTTTGATGATGGTGATAAAAAATATATGCAGGCCGGTGATGTGATTGGTACCAAAGGAGCCGTGAACAGAAAATACGCCGCTAAATACGATTTTGAACCCAAGGTTAGCCAACAGCAACGTGAAGAGCTGACTAAACTCGCTTATGATGAAGGTTTTACGCTGATGTGTTATCATGAAGACCGGCATCCTTTATTCAAACTAACCAACTACGACGAAAAAACCGGCTACAGTACCGAAAAGATTGAATCCCATGTCCCTGCCTGAATACATTCCCGAAATAAAGAGCTTTTTGACCGAACACGGTTTTCCCGAACAAGTGGATGCGGCCGTCATCCTGGGTTCCGGTTTGGGCAGTTTTGGTGATCACATCGAAAACTCAGATACCATTCCTTATGAGGATATTCCCTCCTTCCCCGTTTCTACCGTAGAGGGACATTCCGGCTCACTTATTTTCGGCGAAGTTGGCGGTAAATCAGTAGTGGCTTTTTCCGGACGGTTCCATCACTATGAAGGTCATGATTTCGCCAAGACGGTACTACCGGTACAGTTGGCCAGCGTGTTTGGGGTTAATAAGCTAATCATATCCAATGCAGCCGGTGGCATAAACTTGCGCTATCATGTGGGGGATTTGATGATAATTGACAGCATCATTAAGCAGTTTATGATGGTGTCAGAGCCTGCGGTATCTACCTGGAGCTCCCGCTTTGAAGAATATGCACTGGAAGTGAAGCAGATTGCCAGAGATCTTGGTATTGAAACTCAAATGGGTACCTACTTATATGTAAAAGGCCCCAATTATGAAAGCAAAGCTGAGATCAAGGCCTTCCGTAAAATGGGAGGCGATGCCGTGGGTATGAGTACGGCTCCAGAGCTCATAGAAGCCGCCAAACTGGATATCAAAACCGCAGCTATATCGCTTATCACCAATGCTGCTGCTGGCGTTACAGGAGAAAAACTGGACCACGCCGAGGTTAAAGAAGCCGCGGATAAGAAAAAAGAAGTGTTTGCAAGGTTGGTAAAGGGATTGATTCAACAGTTTTAATTCTTGACCGGCCCCATTAAAAAAGGCATCGCCCCTACCGGAACCATGCCTTTTATTTATTCAACTTATGTAGTTTAATCTTAGCCTTCCATCATCATTTTAAACACGTAGTCTTTAAAGCTCATCAGTTTTACACCGGCCGGAATTTCTACCATGGCTCTGGCCACGCTTGATTCATTCACATTCGTTACCTCCATGATTTTGGTGCGCTGATTGCCCTCTACCGCCTCAACAAGCATGGGAAAGTTCTTGCCTTTAAAAATCAATTCCTGGCTCATACCATTAATTTCGGCGTCAATGCTTTCGGGCATGTTCTTCCAGCGTTCACTCAGCATTCCCCAGTTGATATCAATCTTGGGAGCTAACCACACGGACAAATGCTTATCTGGATTTTCCTTGTCCTTAACAATCATCTCGGTGGTTTCATAACCGTTGATAGTTTTAACGCGATCAGAAAAACTGTAATCGGTTTTAAAATCATCTGAATCTGAACTTCCCGAAGACTCTCCTCCCCAGCTGGCCAGCATATCAACCAGACCTTCAATTTCAGTTTTGGTGACCTGCAAGGCTTCATCACTTCCAGTCATGATAATAAAGTCTTTCATGTCATTCCGGATAAGCAGGCCATCCGTGGTCATTTTATCCATCAGGTCAAAATTCTCTTCCCCTTTGATAAGAATACGGGTAGAAGTAGCATACAAGTTCAACTCGCTGACGTCGGTCTTGCCGTTGTCATTGCTATACATTTTCATGGAAATCTGGCCTTCAAATTGAGCTGAGGCCATAGAAGTAGTAAACAAGCTTATGAACAGTAAAGCAAAAAATGCGCGTAAAGAATTCTTCATGGTGTGATATTGATTATGCATTGACATACGAAAGTTTTAACGCCTTACGGTACCTTTATGTTTCATCCAAGAGTGCAAAATATCAGGCCGGGATAAAATCATACATACCTTTATTAATTTTCATTCAAACAACTCAAGGCTGCAATAGTAGATTGCAGTATCAATAAAGGGCCAGAGAATTAAACTTTCTCAGGCCCTTTGGTTCTTTCTCACTAATTCTGTTCGCTACTGATCTTTGGTAAGATTCAGATTACCGATGTTAGCTTCTGCTTTGCCATCGGCGATCGCTTCAAGCCTTGCCACTGCATCCCAAAGACTCATGGCTTTATCCAAAGTGGTGTCCAGCACATCATTTATCACCGGATAAAAATATTTCATCCCCCAAATTTGACGGGCCAATTCAGCCTTCATGCGTCCTTCAGCCAGCCAGGAAACTTCTTCAAAATGCCCGGTTGGCACAAACAAGGAATCATTACGGAAATCAGGTGTTTTAACGGTGTCTGAAATCACCATGCCTTTACTGAGCAGGCGGCTCTTCACGCTATCTATGTGGCGCTGTTCCCAGGTAAACTCTTCCCGGTACTCTTCAAAGTCATCTTCCCACCTGCTGCGCAGCTCTTCGCCTTCATCGTCCAGTATCTCACGTACTTGCTCAAAGAACACCTGGTTTCTCATGGCAAAGTTGAACACGTAGGCTGAAGTGGTGGTGTCATCAGGAACGATATAATCGGGGACAATACCTCCACCACCGTACACTGTTCTGCCGGCATCGGTAGAATATTTCAGCGAATCTGGTACGTGATCTATAAATTCAGATGCATCTTCCATCGCGTTATTTTCACGGCGATAAATTTCGTATGCATACTCTTCACCACCTTCCACAAAAGGTTTTTGGATCATTCTACCTGATGGTGTGTAGTATCGAGAAATCGTCACGCGAACACTGCTGTTATCAACCAATTCATATTGCTGTTGTACCAGTCCTTTGCCAAAAGTTCGTTTTCCAACAATCAAACCACGGTCGTGATCTTGGATGGCACCGCTCACAATTTCGCTAGCAGAAGCGGATCCTTCATTAACTAAAACAATCACTGGTGTTTCACGAAGTTTACCGTCCTTTCTGGAATCATAATCCCCGTTAAAACGAGTGTGCTTACTTTTGGTTGATACCAGTTGTGTGCCTCGCGGAAAAAATTCTTCAGCAATAGCAATGGCCTGACTTAAGTATCCACCCGGGTTATTCCGTAAATCCAATACGAGTCGCTCCATACCCTCTTCTTGCATTCCTGAAACGGCTTCCATGAACTCGCTATGGGTAGTGGCTGCAAAACGGTTAATCTTCACATAACCGGTTTTCTCATCCAGCTTGTAGGAAGTATCCACGGTATACAGAGGAATATCATCCCGCGTGATGGTAAAATTGATAGGCTCTTTTACATGGGGACGCTTGATCGTTACATCTACTTTTGTTCCTTTCTCTCCCCGAAGTTTATTGAGCACCATCTCGTTGGTATAACCGATGGCAGAGGAGTCTTCGATAGCAATTATACGATCCCCGGAACGAATACCTAATTGCTCACTGGGACCGCCAGAAATAGCTGTAATTACGGTGATGGTATCCTGAATGATATTAAACTGAACGCCAATACCCTGAAACTTACCATCAAACTCAGCTTGAATTTCTTCGTTGTCTTCGGGCTCGATATACATGGAATGCGGATCCAGCGTTGAAAACATTCCTCGCAGCGCCGCATCAGTCAGCTTGGCCATATCTGATTCCGGACTATTATTTGCGATATACAAATAGGCTTTCTCAAAATTGGAAAAAGAATCCCGGATTGATCCAATTTCTATCCCCTGAAAAGTGGTATCGATGGGGGTACCATCAACTGCTAATGTACTGTCTTTCAAGGACTGTACCATTCGCTTCACGCTGGCCTTATACATCTCGGTCAGATCGGGCTCCCCAAAATAATTGGTTACGATACTACGCTGTGCCTGCACGTATTTCGTCAGATTGGTCGTATCATCGTTGCCCTCATCCTGGGCTTTTAAAACCGGATCTACACCTGTAAACCTGAGCACAGCAAACAGCAAGAGCAGAAACAAATTGGGGTACAGAAATTTCTTTAAAGTCATAGGTAATAAATTTTGCATCGGTTCGATGGTGTATAGTAATAACCAGAATTAGCGCGAATAGTTTCGAGTGCTAACGATTGTAGGAAAAAAAGTAGTATTGCACAATGTTAAAACTGGATTGATATTTTTAAAGTTTTACACTCTGAAAGTAAAAAGGGTGCCGTGAAGCACCCTTTTTAAATATTCACTATAAAATGTAGTGGCTTAAGTCTTTGTCTTTCACAATGCCGGCTAATTGCTTATCCACATAAGCTTTGTCGATAGTAATTTCGCCGGAATTAATGTCATCGGGCACGGCAAACAGCAGTTCATCAAACAGGGATGACATGATAGTATGCAGTCTTCGTGCTCCAATATTTTCTACCGAAGAGTTTACCTCGGCTGCAATGCGGGCAACTTCACGGATGGCTTCATCTGTGAATTTAATACCCACGCCTTCCGTTTTCAGCATAGCGATATACTGCTTGGTGAGCGCATTTTTAGGCTTAGACAAGATGTCTACGAAGTCATCTTCAGTAAGTGAATTCAGCTCTACACGAATAGGGAAACGGCCTTGCAGCTCCGGGATCATATCCGATGGTTTGGATACATGAAATGCACCGGAACCGATAAATAGAATATGATCGGTTTTCACGATGCCGTGCTTGGTATTCACCGCACTACCTTCCACGATAGGAAGCAGGTCACGCTGAACACCCTGACGGCTTACGTCCGGTCCGCCTTTGCCACCGCCAGAAGAAGAATCCTCAGCGATCTTGTCAATCTCATCAATAAACACGATGCCTTGTTTTTGCACACGTTCCAGAGCTTCTTGAACAGCGGCTTCGTGATCGATCAGCTTCTCAGCTTCCTCTTCAATCAGAATTTCGCGGGCTTCGCTGATAGGCAGCTTACGCTTGGATTTCTTTCCGCCTTTGCCTAGGTTGCCCAGCATATCCTGCAGGTTGATGCCCATCTCTTCCATCCCCTGGGGACCAAAGACTTGCATCATTGGGCTTTTACTGGATTTCACTTCGATTTCAATCTCGCGGTCTTCCAGTTCACCATTCCGCAATTTCTCTCGAAAACGTTCGCGGGTGCGCTCGTTCAGCTCGGAATCAGTAGCGTTTTCAGGATTGAAATTATCTGAATCATTATTACTCTTAAACCCAACGCCAGATTTTTTAACCGGAGGAATCAGGATATCCAGAATACGTTTTTCTGCATTTTCACGGGCTTTTTCTTTTACACGCTCCTGCATTTCCTGCTTTACCATACTGATAGCCACATCGGTAAGGTCACGAATCATGGATTCCACATCACGCCCCACATAGCCAACCTCTGTAAATTTGGAGGCTTCTACTTTCATAAAAGGAGCGTGTGCCAAGCGAGCCAGCCGACGAGCAATTTCAGTTTTACCTACACCCGTAGGACCAATTAATAGAATGTTATTAGGTACAATTTCATCCCTGATGTCATCGTCCGAGTTCAGGCGTCTCCAGCGGTTACGCAAGGCGATGGAAACGGATCTTTTGGCCGACTTCTGCCCAACAATATACTTATCCAGTTCGGCTACAATTTGTTGAGGCGTCAGGTTCTTCTCTTCAATAGTCTGCATCTCAGTCTTCATCTTCAATTTCTAAAATGGTGATATTATGATTTGTGTAGATATCGATGTCGGCCGCAATGTGCAGCGCTTCTTCAACGATCTCGCGGGAAGATAATTTCGGAGCATGCTTTAGCATCGCCCGGGCAGCTGATAAGGCATATGAACCACCGCTGCCAATGGTTGCTATCTCATGATCCGGCTCAATAACATCTCCCTGACCGGATATCACCAATGATTTGTCATTATTCATTACAATGAGCAAAGCCTGGAGTTTCTGTAGAAACTTGTCTTTGCGCCATTCCTTAGCCAGCTCTACCGCTGCTCTTTCCATATTTCCGTTGTACTCGTTCAGCTTCTCCTCATACTTTTCAAACAAAGTAAAAGCATCGGCTGTAGAGCCAGCGAAACCGGCTAAAATTTTACCGTCGTACAATTTGCGCACCTTTTTAACGGTGCTCTTCATCACGGTTTTTTCCATTGTGGCCTGGCCATCACAGCCAATAGCCGCTTTTCCGTTGTGGATTACCCCCACAACGGTTGTTGCATGCAATTCTGATAAATTCATTTAACTAAATTTTTTTAAGGGTGTTGAGTCGGGTAATCACAAAAACCAAGCCAACCCTTAATTGGAAGACTTATAGTACTTAGAATTGCTTCTTCCGTTCGAATTGTCATTACGGTCTGACGATCTGTTCCCGCCTCTTCGCTCTTTTTTAGAGATGTCCAGGTTCTCTTTGTTCCCTTTTCCGCTCTCTAATTCTATCAGCTCTCCTTCTCGGTCCAACACTTCTTCAATCGATTCATCACGCATAACAATATCTGTGATGTCAATATCCGAACCTACCAGTGTAGCTTTAAATTCATTCATGGATACCGACTCATCTCCGATAAGCGAAATTTTGATCCAGTATTTCAGCATCCATTTCCAACGTGTGCTGAGCAGTCCTTTTGTCAGAACCGATTTCAGATAAGGATTTACGTAGATATCCACAGCACGGTAGTTGGTACTATGCTTAAACTTGCTCAACCAGATTTCAAGATCGGTAAGGATGGTATCCTGGGTAACTACATTACCGGAACCACCACAAACCGGACATACTTTGGATACGGAATTCACAACGCTTGGGCGTATACGCTGACGGGTGATCTGAACCAGCCCAAAATCACTCATGCCAATTACGTTGGTTTTGGCTGGATCCTTGGCAAATTCCTTCTTCAGCTCATCATAAATCTTCTTACGGTTTTTATCGTCTCTCAAATCAATAAAATCCACAACGATAATACCACCGATATCACGCAGACGAAGCTGTTTGGCCACTTCCCGGGCGGCTTCCAGGTTGGTTTTCAGTGAATTGTCTTCCTGTCGCTGCTTGGCCGCATAAGGACCAGAGTTCACATCTACCACATACATGGCTTCAGTTTGTTCAAAAATCAGGTACCCGCCTGACTTCATGCGCACTCGTGGGCTGAAAATAGAATTCACATCATGCGCTATTTTCATGTAATCAAAAATGTGCTCTTTGCCTTTATACAGCTGCACATTAGGCACCATCTGTGGAGCAATCTGGCTCACATACTCTTTAATTTCACCGTACATCTCGGGATCGTCAATCAGCACCCGGTCATAGTTTTTCGCAAAGAGGTCACGGATCAGACTCTCTGTCATATTCAAATCGCGATAGAGAAGCTCTGGTGGTTTAGCATCGGTTAGGTTGTCTACAATATCTTCCCACTTCTTCAGCACGTTTCTGAGGTCATCTTCCAGGGCTTTTTTATCCTGACCCTGTGCCACGGTACGAACGATCACGCCAAAGCCATCCGGTACCATGTTATTCAGGATTCCTTTAAGGCGACGGCGTTCTTTATAATGGCCAATTTTTTTCGATACCGCGATGTAATCTCCCATAGGAATCAACACCAGAAAACGTCCGGCAATGGTGATATCCGTAGAAATACGAGGACCTTTGGAGCCAATCGGTTCTTTTACAATTTGAACCAACAGCTTTTGTCCGGAACGTAAAATCTTACCCGCCAGTACCTGCTTTTCTACATTGGAAAGCTTGTCTTTTTTCTGCAGGTCATTCTTTGCGTGATTGGGAATGGCTTCTTTACCATTCAGCTTGGTGATGTATTCATCAAGGTGATCTCCGGCATCAGAAAAGTGCAAGAAGGCATCTTTGGGAGTACCCATGTCAATAAAAGCGGCTCGGATACCGCTCATCACTTTGTGTACTCGGGCTACATATATGTTACCAACCGTGCGTTGGTTTTCTTCCGATTCGATGAATAGCTGCGCTAACTCGTTGTTTTCTATAAGCGCAATACGGGTCTGATTGCCCGAAGAGTGTATAATAATTTGATTTTTCATTGAAATTATTCCTTTCCCCAAGGCCGCTGTATCCCCTGCAAACGAACCATCGTCTTAGTTTTTGATGTACTTTTAGTACAGTCTCATTGGTTAGTACGGGGTTAGAAGCAAACGTTCGAGCGGCTGCTTCGGGATAAATATCTGTTAGAATTGCTTTGTTTGAGGATTCCTGTTCGGAATCAGAAAAGAAAATCTGCGTTAAGGCTGTTAAAAATAATGCGCAGATAAAGTAAAATTCGGTGGCAGCATCTTTACAAAATGCGATCACTGATGCCATCAAAGATTGTTTTTGGTATGTATTCTGTGCGAAATGCAATCAAAAATAAATTTAAAAAAGCTTTTAAAAACCGATTTTTACTGTCACTAATATAACTGTGTAAACGGGATAATGTAAACGCCTTTTTCTTTTATGTTAAACTTTTACCCCTCCTGAAAAAACACAAGTAACTGCCTGTAGCCTGCACTTTTAGTCACTAATTCAAAATTAGAGACTTACGTATTCTTTCTTTATGCGTCTGCTATTTCTTCGAACAGCGCATCATAGTTTCTGGTATGGCGCGACCAATCCAGGTGTTTGTTGATGTTTTGAAGGGATGTCTTCGGCAAGGGCTTGGTCTTTCCGGTAAGAAGATCTTTCATGTGATGAAATAACTGATCTTCGCATCCATATAACACAGGGGCATGCAACAAAGGATTGTGCAAGCTTTCAGGAATTAACTCCGGATAGTGCAGGGTATTTGGCACCAACGGATGACAGCCACAATAAATGGCCTCCATTATAGCCACACAGAAAAATTCATAACTGGCGGTAGAAACCACAATATCACCTGAATGCAAGAGCTTGCTATAGTTTTCTTTGTCATCTACGTAGCCGAAGTGCGTGATTTGCTGGCCGTATCGTTTCCAGGCTTTTTCGAATTCCTCGGGCTTTTCATGCTGGGTATCACCAGCCAGAATAAGGTCAAACTTCAGATCAATGTCATTCAGGCGGTTCAGCACTCTAAAAAACATGGCCGGATTGCGATCAAACTGCCAGCGCTGGTTCCATACAATCACGGGGTTCTCATTATTTGCCCGGGTATCCGGCTGCTTATCAAAACTTTTAAGGTCCAGCCCCGGATGCATCACCACACTTTTATCCCGGATTTTTTCCACGGTGTTATACTTTTTCCCATCTGGGAATTTATCCAGGAAGCCGGGAAGAGCTGCAAGCAGATCATCCAAATGAAACTGTGAGGAAAACAACAACTTATCAGCCACCAGCATACTTAGGTAATTGATATAGCAATAGGTTAGGTCCCGGCTCTCCCCTTCCGGAATAGGCCGGGTAAACTGGTTGTCATGCATGTACATAATCACCGGCGTATGCGCAAATCGGGGATTGGTGAGCGCCATGAATGCCGGCAGGTTTGTCATGCTGCTGGTGAGTAACAGGTCAATGTCTTCTTCAACCTGGTTGCTCATTTCGGTCAGCGTCACAGAATCACCATGCATGCGCCACTTCCATCCCTTATAATTTAGTTTTATGGGGATAATATTGTGGCTGGAATACTTCTCCAATCCCTTTAGAAAGGCTTTATGCGAGCCGCTGTAAAATGGTTCTACCGCCAGAATGTTCATGCAAATGGTTGCTTGTCAAAATCAAAAAGAATACTAAGTATAGGAAATTTTTGGGATGAGCGGAGAGGAACATTGAATATCGAACAAGGAAGATCCAACATTAAACTTATCTGGCTGGGAAGATTTCCCCATGCCTAAATTGCAAGTGAATTCGTTTTAACCATCGCACATCCCCCTGCAAAATCAGCGAGCTGATTTTCCGGTCCCTCTTCGAAGAGGGAATTTCTCTTTGGCGAATTCAGATGCATGATATTATCTGAATTCACAGAAGTTTCAGGAGGTAATTTCTGAGTCTTGCACTGCTTGTCTAGTACTATCCAAAAAATCTCCCTTCAAAGGGAGACCGGTTTAGAGCTTCAGGTCTGAACCAGAGGGATGTACGATGGTAAATCTAAGCCCCCAATCTAAATTTCAAAATCCTACGACAAGTCTCGGCTACTTTATCGAAAACGGGCCTCAATCTCATCCAAGGGAATATAGCTGATGGTGGGTTTTTTAAGCGGATCGAGATAAGGTTGCTCGCAAGCGAACAGCTGATCCACCAACGCCTCCATCTCTTCTTCCGATAATTTCTTCCCTCTTGGAATGGCCGCACGAGAGGCAAAAGCAATAGCCAGCTTGTCCCGCGCTTCCAGTTTCACTTTCTGTCCCAAATCCTGGTACTGATGCAACATTGAAACCAGCACCTCTTCCTCGTTTCCAATCTCGATATCGGCTGGTACGCCATTGATCATAGCCGTATTCCCGCTCAGCAGCTGTACCGAAAAGCCCATCCGCTGAATAATGGAATGCAATTCTTTGAGTAGCGCATAATCCGAAGCAGAAAGCTCCAGCGTTTGAGCAAACAGCAGCTGCTGGGTACTGGGCAGCGCTTCTTCAGTGGCATTGATGGCCTTTTCAAAAATAATACGCTTATGAGCCAAGTGTTGATCAATCACCGTAAGCCCGGTACGCGTTTGCGTGAGAATGTACGTATTGTGCAACTGCCAGAAGCCTTTGTCCTGGGCTACTTTCTCTTTGGGCTTGGAGGAATCTTCGTCAGGCTGAAAGGTTTGCTGCTGTGAAGACCCTTGCCCGCTGGAACCGGAACTTCTTCCATACAACTGCTCACCAAACTCGCTGCCACGTCCCTGAGGCATCGTATTTTTGTTGTTGATGCGGGATGGAATCTGGAACCCACCACTGCTTTGAGAAGAAGGTTTGGGACGGTTAAAACTAAAGCCGGAATCAAATCCTTTAGAAGAATCATCACTTAGAAAAGCATCTTCTTCCTGCTGAATATTGGGCACCTGGAAATGCTGGTTCAGCGCACGGTTTACCACCGATCGGGCCAGTTGTATCACGCTGCGCTCGTCTTCAAACTTCACTTCCATTTTGGATGGATGTACATTTACATCCACCTTGGAGGGATCAATCTCAAAAAAGAGGGCGTAAAAGGGATATTCGTTGTTGCGGGTCCACGCATCATACAAACTCAAAATCACATGGGTAAGGTAGCGGTGCTGAAACGGCCTTCCGTTCACAAATAAAAACTGTTCACCACGACTTTTCTTCGCCAGCTTGGGATCGGAAGCAAAACCGTGAATCTTTACATAGCTGGTTTCCTCTTCAAACTCAATTAGGCTGGCTTTGTACGAACTGCCAAAAATCTGGGTAACCCGGTCTTTGAGGTTCTGGATGGGCAGATCGTAGATTACATCGCCATCCGCCTCCACATAAAAGGCCACATCGGTGTTGGCCAGCGATGCATATTGAATAGTTCGCAAGATATGACGCAACTCGGTTACATCGGTCTTCAAAAACTGACGGCGAGCGGGTACATTAAAAAAGAGATTGCGAACGGCTACTGTGGTACCGTCATCTACGGCGGCAGGCTTTACCTCCTTTTCTTCTCCGCCCCAAACTTCAAATTCCCAGCCGTTATCGTCTTCTGCCCGTTTGGTTTTCACTGATACCTGAGACACCGAGGCAATAGACGCCATGGCTTCTCCCCTAAAGCCTAAGGTACGAATACGGAACAGATCGTCCACAGAATTGATCTTGGAAGTGGCATGACGTTCAAAGCACAATGGCAGGTCTTCCTTGCTCATCCCGCAGCCGTTATCAGATACCTGAATAAGGGTTTTTCCGGCATTTTGTACCAGAATCTTGACCTGATCGGCGCCGGAATCGATGGCGTTGTCAAGCAGTTCTTTAACTACGGAAGCGGGTCTCTGAATGACCTCCCCTGCCGCTATTTTATTACTGATTTCTGGGGGAAGCTGATGAATAATAGAGTCGTTAATACGAGTCTCGCTCAACGGATAAAAATTTTTAGGGTGATTTAATTATAGAGAGATAAGGTACACAACCAACGACAGTAACACCGCAAAAAATACAATGGTTTTAAATTGTGCCGGGCGGCGACGCGTGTGGCTTTCAAACTTAATGCGTTTTCTTCTTTTTTCCTTTTCATCCTTCTCGGGATCGTAATACCGATAGGGATAATCGAATTGTTTGGGTTTAGGCCGATGGCCAAACATAGGTTTAATCATAACAACACCTCAATTTTGTGGACTTTGAAGGGCTAACGAACGTATTCCACCATTCGTATTTCAATATACAGAATATGGAAGCGGGTTTCATCTCTGTTTGAGGATTGTGTTGAGAGAAAGAACTATAGCTTTTTTGAACTAAGATTCTGTTAGCACCAACACCTCTCACAAACAAAACAGAAACAACTGTTTTGTTTGATCTCTCCTCAAGGAGAGACTTTACGAGATAGTTTTACAGCTATGAAACTTATGCAAAGTAGGATACAGAATACCACTTCGGATAAGTCCTTCCTTGAGGAAGGTGCCTTGGTTTTGGCTCGCCAAAACCGGCGGAGGGTGTTCGTGCCAAGGTTCAGGATAGCTCAATCAGCTATGATCTTTTCTCCACTGGTTCCACACGCTCTGCGTTGGAACCAACCCCCAAGGCTGACAAATTTATACTGTAAGCTTAGGATGCCTTTTTCTTCTTAAAGGTATTTATCACACCGCCATCCAGAACAGCCTCTCGCTGACGTTCACTCAGGCTGTGTTTTACTTCGTACTCTTTGCCTTTAGTCACATTAATGAGCTTGGCGGTATTGCCACTTTCAATGCTGGCACGGATGTTTTCTGTCTTCAGGATGTCGCCCTGATCGATATCGATGTAATCTTCCTCGTTGGAAAATTCAAAGGGAGGAATACCGAAATTAACCAGGTTTTGCCAGCCAATACGGGCATAGCTTTTAGCAATAACAGCTCGTTGCCCTAAATATCTCGGGGCAATGGCAGCGTGTTCGCGGCTTGATCCCTGTGCGTAATTTTCACCTGCAACTACTACATGTCCTCCATGTTCTTCTTTTGCCTCCAGGGCCCGATCGTGGAAATTTTCATCTACCACATCCAGCGTAAACTTGCTTATTTCGGGGATGTTACTGCGAAATGGCAAGACTTCTGCTCCGGCCCTCAGGATTTCATCAGTGGAGATATCGTCATCCATCTTCAGCAATACCGGTACTTCAAAATCACTTAAACCGTCAAAATCAGGCATAGTGGAAATATTTGGTCCTTTTTTAATCTCTCCGCGCTCTTCTTTGGGAACAGGTGCTTTCAGCATTTCGGTATTCACAATGGGATCGTCAAGCTCCTCAAACCTGGGATATTTCAAGTTGTAGAGCTCTTCCAAATCCCGAGGATCGGTTATCTTCCCGGTCAAGGCAGAAGCTGCTGCTGTTTCAGGGCTTACCAAAAATACTGAATCCTCTTTGGTACCCGACCGATCCGGAAAATTCCGTGGTACCGTACGCAAGCTGTTTTGTCCGGAAGCGGGAGCTTGCCCCATACCTATGCAACCGTTACAGCCAGCCTGGTGAATACGGGCCCCGGACTGAACAAGGTTAAACATCACGTTATTCTTCACCATGTTCTCTATAATTTGCCGTGAAGTTGGGTTGATATCCCACGACACATTTTCATCCACATTACGCCCCTTCACAATTTCAGATGCCATCCAAAAATCGCGGTAACCCGGATTGGCTGACGAACCTACGTACGCCTGATAAATGGGTTTTCCTTCCACTTCCCGCACTGGCACCACATTACCGGGACTGCTGGGCAGCGCAATAAGCGGCTCTACATCATCCAGAATCAGTTCTTCATATTTATCATATTCGGCGCCTTCATCTGCTACTAGTTCTACAAACTCATCGCCCCTGCCTTGCGAGGTCATAAACCGGCGAACTTCGCCATCGGCTGGAAAAACCGTTGACGTGGCACCCATCTCCGTCCCCATATTTGCAATCACATGGCGATCCATGGTAGAAAGATTTTTGAGACCTTCACCAAAATATTCAATCACATACCCGGAGGCACCATCTACATTATAACGACGGAGCATTTCCAGCACCACATCTTTGGCACTTACCCAGTCAGGCAGATTGCCTTTCAATTCAACCCCAAGCACTTTGGGCATTTTCATGAATAAAGGTTGTCCAGCAATTGCAAAGGCTACATCCAGTCCGCCTGCACCAATAGCCAGCATGCCCATGCAACCGGAAGCCGGAGTATGACTATCGGAGCCCGCCAGAGTTTTACCCGGAATGGCAAAACGTTCCGTTTCAATAGGATGACTCACCCCATTACCCGGGCGACTAAACCACATCCCAAATTTCTCGGCCGCTGACTTCAAAAACCGGTGGTCATCGGGGTTCTTATTGTCTGTCTGCAGCAAATTATGATCTACATACTGGCAGGATAATTCCGTCTTTGCATCCTCCAGTTCCATAGCTTCCAGCTCCAGCATCACGAGGGTTCCGGTGGCATCCTGTGTGAGTGTCTGGTCAATCTTGATCCCTATTTCTTCCCCGGGCGTCATTTCCCCTTCAACTAAATGATCTTTAATCAACTTCTGTGTTACGTTCAGTGGTTTACTCATAACGGTATTCGGCTTGTTCAGTATTTCATTACATTCACTATCTACAACTTGCTGAATGGCCAAATGGTTCAATTTTTATGAAGCTTACAACAGAACAGCTATTTGTTAAGTACATGCCTCACATTAGGAAATGGTGGTTCTCCATTATCTGCCTGCCCTTCTGCTGGTTTCTGGTCCATCAATACTGGATGGCGCTGAAGTGGGAAATCTCCTTTGCCTGGCTTTATGATCATCCTCTCTTGCTTTCTCCCATCTTTGTTATGGTTGATACTTTTTTGCTGATCATTCATGAGGCCGGTCATACTTTTTTCGGCTTTTTCGGATCCCGTTTTATTGGGATTTTGGGCGGTACGCTTTTTGAAATCCTATTGCCCTTTCTCATTTTTATATATGGATATTGGAACCGGAATCGCATCGTTGCACAACTGGGGCTGCTGCTTACTGCCTTCGCCTGGATTGAATCCTCCGCCTACGCTGCCGATGCCGTAGCCCGACGCATGCCGCTCATCGGCGATCTCCCCAAATCCGCCCACGACTTCTACAATCTCCTTATCATGCAAGGCATCCTGGATCATTATATGACCGTAGCCTGGGGCATGTACTGGATCGGCATCATCACGCTTATTATCTGTCTGATTTGGCCATTGCTGGAGCCTGAAAATTACGAAGAGGTGAAACTGGATATTGATTTGTAGGGTTGGATGGTTTAATGAAGCTGGATGTCCGTTGGCGCCAATTCCCGAACACTTCGATATTCAATATTCCTTGTTCAATATTTGATATTCCTTTGCGGGATGTGCCCGGTTTTTGATTTATTCCCGAGAATTCGGGAGCGGTGGGTGTTTGTTCGAGGGGCTTGGTTTTGTATAAAGGATACTGTGAATTTGCCTAAATCAATTACCGAAGCTATGTCACCATCGCACATCCCCCTGCAAAATCAGTGAACTGATTTTCCGGTCCCTCTTCGAAGAGGGATTTTCTCCTTTCAACTTTTCCTTATTTAAGTTGATAGTTTTTGGATCTGAGTTCCTCATAACTTGTGGTGTAATTTGTGAAAATTCTCCCTTTGAAGGGAGACCGGTTTAGAGCTTCAGCTCTAAACCAGAGGGATGTGCGATGCGCGATTCGAAGAATACAGTCTACAACAAGTTCACTTCAATGTTCAAAGTTGAATGTTCCTTGTTCAATGTTCCAGCGGGCTCGACACACTGCCCCAAACTTTTTATATTTCCGGGTATGAAAACCGTTGCATTTGAGACATTAGGATGCAAGCTCAATTTCTCGGAAACATCCTCCATGCGAAGAGATTTTGCCAACCGGGGATTTGAGATTGCCGAATTTGACGAAGAGGCAGATATCTATGTCATTAACACCTGTTCGGTGACCCAGAGTGCCAACAGTACCTGCCGGCAAACCGTGCGGCAGGCCTTACGACTTAACCCGGATGCCTTTGTGGCGGTGGTAGGTTGTTATGCCCAACTGGAGCCCGAGGAAATTGCCGAGATTGAAGGCGTTGATGCCGTGCTGGGGACAAAGGACAAATTCAAACTGTTGGATCTGTTTGATGATTTCGCCAAGCGGGAAGAAACCATCATTCACAGCACTGATGTTAACGAAGCGGTCGACTTCCACAACGCTTTTTCTTCAGATGACCGCACCCGCGCTTTCCTGAAAATACAGGACGGCTGCAATTATAAATGTTCCTTTTGTACCATCCCGATGGCCCGCGGAAAAAGCCGGAGTGCCAAAATTGATACCGTGGTGCGTAATGCTCGTCAGCTGGTGGATGAAGGATTCCGTGAAATCATCATCACTGGGGTAAATGCTGGTGATTTTGGAGCGGGAACTGATGAGGATTTCTTCCAATTGCTACAGGCACTTGATGAGGTCGACGGACTGGAGCGCCTTCGTGTTTCTTCCATCGAGCCGAACTTGCTCCATGAAGATATCATCCATTTTGCCGCTGAGTCTAAGAAACTACAGCCGCATTTCCACATGCCGCTTCAAAGTGGCAGCGACGAAATGTTAAAGCTAATGCGCCGTCGGTATCAAACTGATTTATATCTAAGTCGCGTTGAGCTGATTCGTGAATTAATGCCTGATGCCTGTATTGGGGTAGATGTGATTACTGGTCACCCAGGCGAAACGGATGAACTTTTCCAGGAATCCTATTACTTCATTGATAGCCTGGACATCTCCTACCTGCACGTGTTTACCTATTCCGAACGTCCTAATACCCATGCACTCACTATCAAGCCGGTAGTGGATCACGAGGTACGAAAAGAACGCACGCATAAACTGCGGCAGTTATCAGCCAAAAAACGCTTTATCTTTAACGAACGCTTCATCGGACAAAAGCGACCCGTTTTATTTGAGGAAGAAAATAAGAACGGCTTTATTCATGGGTGGACCGATAATTATGTGCGAGTAGCCGTACCTTTTAGTCCCCGTTTAGGAAATACTATACAGGAAGTTACTATCGGTAAGCGCAGCGAAAATGGATTTTACTTTGGCACGCTGCCGAAAGATATTGTCCAAGAAGAACAAGTAATTAAAGAACTCATAGCCTATGAATGATCCCCAGGAATTTATAGAACGTGCCTCCCGCTTTATTAAGCAGCAACGAGATATGTATGGGGATTTTTCCGTGGATATTGAATCACAATCTGTAGTTGCTGCAGAAAAAGAGGAAGCGGGAACAGCTGCTGTATCAAAAGAAGTAAGCCACAGCAGTGAAGTGAAAAAAAGCCCGGCAACCTCCAAGGGATCAGACGCCATCACCCCAGAGGAAAAAGAACAGAAAGAGGAGCCTCTTACCACTGCCCAAAAGATTGCACGCTGTGAAACTTTGGAAGAACTTCGGGCATTGTGTGAACAGGCCGAGGAATTGCATACCGATCTGAAGGGAACCAATCTGGTGTTTGGAGTGGGGAATCCCAATGCCAATTTAATGATTGTGGGCGAAGCGCCGGGTTACAACGAGGACCAACAGGGAGAACCGTTTGTAGGTCAGGCCGGGCAGCTGCTGGATAAAATCATGGCGGCAATCAACTTTGAGAGAAAAGACATTTACATTGCCAATATCCTGAAACATCGCCCGCCCAATAATCGAAATCCCAAAGCAGAAGAGCGCGAACGCAGCCTCCCCTTTCTGCTGCGCCAAATTGAGCTGATTGATCCAAAACTCATCTTGTGTGTTGGGAAAGTCTCCGCTACCACCTTATTAGATAAGGAAACCTCGCTTAGCAATCTGCGTGGAAAATTCCATGAATTCCATGGCCGGGAATTGATGGCTACTTATCACCCGGCGGCTTTGTTACGAAATCAGCAATGGAAGCGACCTACCTGGGAAGATGTGCAGAAACTGCGCAAACGTTACGACGAATTGGTTGGCGAGTAGGTCGAATAGATTTATCCGACCTTGAATCCATCGGTTTGGAACGCGGATGACACGGATAAAACGGATCATCACGGTTTTATATGTGAACAAGTATTAGTGAAGAGTGCCCAAATTTTGGTACAGATCATCGCCTAAAAAATATTGGGGCAAAAATTTTCCTTTCCAAGTTCAGTGTCTTTTTTACCAATATTTTGCTCCTATGGAGCAGGATGGTATCCCAAAATTATAATTGTAGTAGAAACCACTGAACTTAACACCAGCTCTTCCCTCACCATATCACCATATCACCATATCACCATATCACCATATCACCATATCACCATATCACCATATCACCATATCATAAAATTGTGGATAACTATGTTGACAACCGGTGTAAAATTTGTTCAAAAGATTTTCAATTAGGTTTCAATTTATAGCTATTTTGAAAGTTCGAAAAAAGTCAATGTTTTAGATTCCAGTCTCACTTTCATTCATGGCGAAGAACAACGGTTCCAATTATAGTAATAAGTATCAGAAGGACGATTCCAAGGTATTGGAAAAAGAAGGCCGGGTACCTCCCCAGGCTGTAGAAGTGGAAGAAGCCGTACTGGGAGCCATGCTCATTGAGCACGGCGCTGCTACCATTGCCTTGCAGATGCTGAAGCCGGATGATTTCTACAAAACGGCGAATCGCCATATTTTCGAGACGCTTTCCAATCTGTATGAACGTGACAATCCGCTGGATTTGCTGACGGTAGAAAACGAGCTCAAGGACAACAACCTGCTGGAAGTTTGTGGTGGCCCTACCTACTTGTCTGACCTGACCCGCTCGGTTTCTTCTTCAGCCAATATTGAATATCACTCACAGATTATCATTGAAAAGGCCATCAAGCGGAACCTGATTCTGGCCAGCAATGATGTGATTAAGGAAGCCTACGATACCACATCGGATGCCTACGATGTTTTGGATCACGCCGAGCAAAGCATATTCGATCTCTCCAACCAAAAAAGTCGTAGTAGCGCCGTTCCCGTTGAAAAATTACTGAAGGATACGCTCTCGTACCTGGAAGATCTTCGTGGCAAGGATTACGGCATTACCGGGGTGCCGACCGGACTGGCTATTGACGATATGACGGCCGGCTGGCAAAAAGGAGATTTAGTGATTATTGCAGCGCGCCCTTCCATGGGTAAAACGGCTTTTGTATTGACGGCTGCCCGGAACGCCGCCATGCATCCGGATGAAAACCTCCGAACGCCCATCGCCTTGTTTAGTTTGGAGATGTCAAATCAGTCCCTGGTGCAACGTTTGCTTACCATGGAAGCTCGGGTTCGTGCCGATGAAGCGCGTAAGGGAACCTTGAAAGACGAAGATTTCCGCCGCCTCATTGATGCCGCCAGTCGCTTATTCAGTGCTGAAATTTATATTGATGATACTCCGGCAATCAGCTTGATGGAGCTGCGTACCAAATGCCGTCGGCTCAAAAGTGAAAAAGACATCGGACTGATTGTAATTGATTACCTGCAGCTGATGCAGGCCAATTCCAAAGACATCGGTAATCGTGAGCAGGAAATTGCGACCATTTCCCGTGGACTGAAAGGACTAGCTAAAGAACTGGATGTGCCCGTAATTGCACTGGCGCAGTTGAGTCGTGCCGTGGAGCAGCGTGGTGGCGACAAGCGTCCACAGTTGAGTGACTTGCGTGAATCCGGATCTATTGAGCAGGATGCTGATATTGTGATGTTCCTCTATCGCCCGGAATACTATGGTATCACCACAACGGAAGAAGGACAATCGACTACCGGTCTTGCCGAAATAATTGTAGGGAAGCAGCGTAATGGTCCCGTGGGCAGCAAGATGATGTATTTTGTGAAAGAATATGCCCGCTTTGAAAACCTGACTTCCGCCAATAACGATAACCCCATGATGGGGGATGGTGGAGGCGGCAATAACAACGGCGGACCTTCCGGCGGCAATGAAGGTGGCGGACCTCCACCCCTGCCGCATAATCCTGCCCCGGATGAGGATGCACCGTTTTAGTGATTAGGTTTTAGATGTTAGGTGCAAGGTTTTAGTTTTAAGATTTTTTGCCCTTAGCACCAACACCTCTCGCAAACAAAACAGGAACATCTGTTTTGTTTGATCTCTCCTCAAGGAGAGACTTATCCAGTAGGTATTACAGCTACGATACCTAAGATAATTTTTGATATTGAATTCAACTTCGAATTAGTCCTCCCTTGAGGGAGGTGCCGGGTTTTGGCTTGCCAAAACACGCGGAGGGTGTACGATGGTTAATAATGGCTCTATCCCCTAATGCATCCCCTGCTTACAAAAAATGCATGCACCACGTCCTGTAAATCCAGGCCCATCCTTAAAATCCTGGTTCAAAAACCAAGGCATTTTCATCAAGCACTGAGATCCCTGCTTTCGCAGGGATGACTTGCTTAGATGTTATTATTCACAGGCCGGATCACTCCTCAAAACTGCGAATCTCCCAACTCACCTCTCCATTAAAAGGATCAGCAACCAGCTGGTATTCGCCATTTTGCTTTTGCAGGGTGATGTCCTGAACGCTTTCCCCATCGGGCAAATAAATCTTACCAGAAGCTCCAGAACCTTCTACCGAATAGGCCACCAATTCAATTTTGCTCCAATCCATAAACTTGGTGGATTGTGCCAGTTCGATATGTGGCAGGACGGTTCCATTTCGCACCAGAGCAATGATGGGAATTTCACCAGCTTCGATGGAATGCCAGCCTCCTTTGTAAACTTCACCAGTCTGATAGTCAATCCAGGTTCCGGGTGGCAGGTATACATCGCGTTCTTCCACATTTTCAAATAGCGGGGCTACCAGGATATCCGAGCCAAAGAGATATTGATCGTCAATGAGCCAGGAGCCGGGATCATCTGGAAATTCCACAAACAGGGCGCGCAGCATTGGCCAGCCATGCTCGGAATTATGCTTGGCCTGGGCGTAGATGTAGGGCATCAGGCGGTAGCGCATGTTATCGGCCTTACGGAAACCTTCGAGAAATTCATCGCTGAACTCCCACGGCTCAGTCGGTGGGTTGCCGTGCGAACGTACGTGGGAAGTGAGCATCCCGAAAGGAGTCCAGCGCCGGTACAAGTCTTCAGGCGTAGCCGTCACAAAGCCGCCAATATCATGGCTCCAAAAGGTGAAACCGCTGAGTCCCATAGAAAGTCCGGCTCGTAAGGTAGCTGACATGGCCGTATTCGTAGTAGCCGGATCACCGCCCCAGTGCACGGGGTAACGCTGACTGCCCGCCCAGGTACTTCGTGCCCATATAAATCCATTGCCATGCACCTCCTCGGTAATATCGGCTACGGCTTTATTGTAGCGCAGGGGGTACAAATTATGCTCGTAAAAGCCGGTCCGGCCGGAAGCGTAAATACCATTGGCAGGAGCCGCCTCTCCAAAATCTACTTTAATGGCGCCTACACCCATTTCCAGCAGCGGCTCCAGTTTATCCTGATACCACTGAACAGCCTTAGGATTGGAGAAATCCAACACCGCATCTTCTAAAGGAATATTTCCCTTGCGATCTTTCACCGCGAGATCATTCTCAATAATCTCAGGAAACAGCGTGTTTTTCGGGGTGAAGTAAGGCAGCTGCCAGAGTGAAATATGAAATCCGTCGTCTTTGAAATCACTGATCATCTTCTCAGGATTCGGGAAACGATCTTCGGGGAATTTATAATCACTTCTCCAATCCACGCCAAACCAGCCGGTATCGAAATGCAGTACATCGGCCGGGATTTCATAATCGCGTAGTTTCTGAATCACTTCTCTGCCTTCCGCTTCCGAGAAATAGGTAATGCGACTCATCCAAAACCCAAACGACCACAAGGGCGGCATGGAGGCTTTGCCGGTCAACTCGGTGTATTCATCCAGGATGTCTTTCGGTTCACCCAAAAAGAAAAAGAGGTCGGCTTCATCATCGCCAATCATCATAGAATTGGCAGCATTGAAGTACTTGCCCACATCTACACTAATGGGAGTAGAGTGATGCATAAACACGCCATACCCGCGGCTGCTCATATAAAACGGAATGGGCTTGTACATGGTCTCATTTTGGGTGCCGTTGGCGTCATCCACCCACAACACTACTTTTTGTCCACGTTTGTTGAATTGAGTGAAGGACTCTCCAAAGCCAAAAATCTTTTCATCCGGAGAAAGTGACATCACAGCCGCCATGCTGCGGGAATAATCGCTGGCACGACGCACATATGAAAAAGGTAAAACCGGAGTGTAGGTGTTGGTTACATCCGATTGGTGGATGGTGCTGGTGAGCAGCTTACCTTCTTCATCATACAAATAAATGTGCCAGGGATTTTCGGTAATCACCACTTTGCCATACTCGCTGCTGTAGCTGTGGCCTTCTTCGGTTTTGGCATAGCTCCACGCAGAACGCGCATCCAGGGCCGAACCGTTAACCAGCATCAGCGAAGGCTCTTCATCTACAAACTGAGGACCCGATGTCATCTTAAGCCGGACCGTACGATCTGACACAAACTGCAGTGAAAATGGCAGTTCGGGGCTAGCAGCATATTCAGTAGTGGGAAACTCATTCGCTCCAACCGAATCCAATCCAGCCAGCATATTATTAAAAGCCATACGCGTGGTGAACTCGTGACGAATATATTTGATAGTTCCCGATGCCGTTTCCGGATCAAATGAAGCCACGTGATCGGCCAGGTAATAGGTGTTTTTGAAGTTTCTGAAATCCGGAGCGATATCGGTTGGCTCGTTTAGTAGATCGGTGCCCTGCAATTGAGCCCATGCACTGGTGGAACACAGCATGGCCAATAACATCGCGGTTATGCTTTTTAGAAAGGTGTTCATAATCATCTTTTTTCAGGTTCTTTGTGAGAAGAGAAATGGCTGTGTGCCGAAAAAGTGGGCTGCGCTGGTATCCCCAAAAGCCCCGTGTGAAGGTGAAAAATCATCATCCAAAACCACTCAATTTTATTCCCGGTACTACAACAACTATTCTGTTTGAATGAATTTATCAATTTATTGGAATAAATAAAGAGGAATCTCTGAAAAGCTAAAATTCATTCTTCCTTTCACCATTCCTGAATTTTAAAGGATTAGGAAAAGGTTTGCTTCGCAAGATGGCCGAAATATCATAGCCGAGCTCTAACAATGTATCAATTACCCCCCTGAATTTCTCCAAAAGTTCTGCATTCCTTGTTCAATGTTCCATATTCGATGTTCAAATGTTCTTTTTGCCTCTAAATTTTGTAAACTCCCTGCCCCTCAATTTTTGTTCGGAGCACGATTTACCGATCTTTATTTGAATTAAAAACAGCAATCAATCATTCATTCAACCAATGAGCACTGACAAAGAAAAAATCTTTTACACTATTACGGATGAAGGACCGTACCTAGCCACTCACTCCCTCCTTCCTATTATTGAAGCCTTTACCAAAGCCGCAGGGGTCAATGTAGAAACCAAAGACATTTCGCTGGCCGGACGTATTCTCGCCAACTTTCCCGATTACCTGAAAGAAGATCAAGAGGTATCGGATGCCTTGACGGAGCTGGGCGAACTGGCCAAGAAACCTGAAGCCAACATCATCAAGCTGCCGAACATCAGTGCTTCGGTTCCGCAGCTGGTAGCCGCCGTTAAAGAATTACAGAAAAAAGGCTACGACCTTCCCGATTATCCCGAAGAGCCGGAGACCGAGGAAGAACAGAAAATCCATGACCGCTATGGCATAGCAATGGGAAGTGCGGTGAATCCCGTATTGCGTGAAGGGAACTCAGACCGACGTGCTCCCAAGCCGGTTAAAGAATATGCCCGTAAGAACCCACATTCCATGGGTGAATGGAGTTCCGATTCCAAAACACATGTAGCCACTATGGGGCATGATGATTTTGCCTCCACCGAAAAATCCGTGACGGTAGATAATGCCGATGACGTACGGATCGAGTTTGTGGATGAAAACGGCGAGGTACAAGTGCTTAAAGAAAGCACCCAACTGTTGCCCGGAGAAGTCATTGACACCGGCGCCATGAGCAAAGATGCCTTGGTTAAATTTCTGGAAGAGCAAGTGGAAGATGCCAAAGAAAAAGACGTGCTGTTCTCTCTGCACATGAAAGCCACGATGATGAAGGTTTCGGATCCTATCATTTTTGGTCATGCCGTGCGCGTGTATTTTAAGGATGTTTTTGAAAAGCATGGTGAAACCCTGAAAGAGCTGGGCGTAGACCCCAACAATGGTTTTGGGGATCTGGAATCCAAAATTGAAGAGCTGCCTGAAGACAAGAAGGCGGAAATCAAAGCCGATATTCAGAAGTGCTACGAAGAAGGTCCCGACCTGGCGATGGTGAATTCCTACAAAGGTATCACCAACCTGCACGTTCCAAGTGATGTTATTATTGATGCCTCTATGCCCGCCATGATCCGGACTTCCGGACAGATGTGGAACAAAGATGACGAAACGCAGGATACCAAAGCCGTGATTCCTGAAAGTTCGTATGCCGGCATCTACCAGGAAGTGATTGACTTCTGCAAGGAAAACGGCGCTTTTGATCCTACTACCATGGGCAGCGTGCCTAATGTTGGGTTGATGGCGAAAAAAGCTGAAGAATACGGCTCACACGACAAGACGTTCGAAATCCCCGGAAAAGGAAAAGTTCGCGTAGTAAATAAAGCCGGCGATACGGTAACCGAGCACGATGTGGAGCAAGGCGATATCTGGAGAATGTGCCAGACCAAAGACGCCCCCATCAAAGACTGGGTTGGACTGGCGGTACGCCGCGCCCGGGAAACCGGTGATCCCGCTGTTTTTTGGCTGGATGAAGACCGTGCACACGATGCCGAACTTATCAAAAAAGTAAACCAGTACCTGCCGGAATTTGATACCGAAGGGCTGGACATTCAGATTATGAGTCCTGTTAAAGCGATGCGATTCTCTTTGGAGCGCATCAAAGACGGCAAAGACACGATCTCCGTAACCGGAAACGTGCTGCGTGATTACCTCACCGACCTCTTCCCTATCCTGGAAGTGGGTACCAGCGCCAAGATGCTTTCTATTGTTCCGCTGATGAACGGCGGTGGCTTATTTGAAACCGGTGCCGGCGGTTCTGCGCCTAAGCACATTCAGCAGTTTCTGGATGAAGGTCACTTGCGCTGGGATTCATTGGGTGAATTCCTGGCTCTGGCTGTTTCGCTGGAACACCTCGGCAAAACCTTCGACAACGAACGCGCGCTGGTTCTTTCAGAAGCGCTGGACGAAGCCAATACCGAGTACCTGCAAAACGACAAGTCGCCTTCTCGTAAAGTGAACGAACACGACAACCGTGGCAGTCACTTTTACCTGGCGATGTACTGGGCCAAGGCATTGGCTAATCAAACCAAAGATGCCGAGCTGGCCGAACACTTTAAGGCAGTAGCCGAGAAGCTGGAAGCCAACGAAGATCAAATCAACAAAGAGCTGATTGATGCGCAAGGCAGTCCACAGGATATCGAAGGCTATTACTGGCCTAATCGCGAGTTGGTGTTTGATAAAATGCGCCCAAGCAAAACGCTAAACGAAATCATTGAAAACGTGTAAGCTATTTGCTGAAGTAACGTATTCAAAAGCCCGTCCCGGTTTCGGTGGCGGGCTTTTTTTATGCTTGGGAGTTTTGGGGAAGCTTTCTATGACTCAAGGCAAAGCCTCGAATTACTTATCCTTTTGAAGTACAACTTCAAAAGATCACATTAACGCTTACTTGCCCGAACTTATCCTGGCTACCTATCCTGGTGCAAGCGTCTCGCTTGTACCAACTGTAACTGCAACTCATTACCATTATATACCACAAGCGAGACGCTTGCGGCAGGACAGAATGAAATGGTTTTGTTGAGGGTAATTAGCAATATCTGACTCAAGGCAAAGCCTTGAGTTACTTGTGCTTTTGAAGTGCAACTTCAAAAGATCTTGTACAACAATATCGGCTTAATCCTTACTCGTGAATCTTGACCACGTAGGTTACGGAACCGGAGGCGCCCGGGGCAAGACTTCCCTGGAAAATCCATTTTATAACTCCCTCTTGTCCGGAGCCGGGATCTTCAATGGTACAGCCTGTCAAGCTATTTGGGAGGGTATTGCAAGTAGCAGAAGTAAATGAGGTATAGGATGGCGTGTTATCCACTATTTCCATGGAGCTAATGGGCTCACTTCCATTATTCGTGTAATCAATGGTGTAGGTCAAGGAGGCGCCCGGCAAAGCCTGTCCTTTGTTTACCTCTTTCACAATCACCAGTCCGCCTTCAGTGATGCTCACCCGGACTAAATCCGTTCGCTGCAGTTCTTGCTCAATATCAGGACTCGTATTGTCTAACACGAAGTTCGCAGTAATAACCGAACTGTTCGAAGCCCCGGTGGATACCCCTTGTGGAACCGTCACTTTCAGCAATAGGCACATGGTTTGATTGGCCGTTACGGCAACTTCCGTATTTTCGTCCAGTATAGGCTCTCCGCTTTCAACCGAATTATTACAATTAAGATCCCGATACAGTACCACCGGCCAGATTGCATTATCCGGATTGGAAGTGTTCTCTATTGAGAAAGTCACCTTTCCGGCCGTTCTGGATTCAAAAGTATGCTGGAAGAAGCCTGATGTTCCGGGTTGCAGATTCTTTTCTCCATTAGTAAGCAAACGGCTCAGCCGTACATTGGCAAACTTCACCCCGGTGTACACTTCTCCCAAAGCATACGTAAAGCTCACTTTGTCTTCGGATAGAGTATACGTCCCCTGGGTATTGCCGACTTCTCCACCGGTCGTGGTATACTCAGTTCCGCCCTGTTCCAGTATTTCAACAACACTTCCATCGGATATTTCTGAAGCTGAAATATATAGCTCAAATGCTCCGCTGCCCTTGCTTTGAACCTCATGTAGTGTAGAGCCACCGGTAGTTGCAGCTTTAACCGTAACTCCTGAAAGCCCGGCTTCTCCACCATCCTGTTGAGCGTTGTTTGCGGTTCCACCGCTGATGCCGTTATCGTTATAAACGGTTCCTTCTACTTTAGCGCCTCTGAAATCCCCAAAGTTCATGGTGTACGGTTGGTTGTTTACCGTAACGGGACGTTTGTTGGGCGTGGTGGAAACATGCTCTTCGGGATCGACAGGCGTAGGTGTACAAACATCCGGTGTGGGTACACTTTGCCCATAGGCTTCAATCACTTCGTATTCACCATTCAGCACATTGGTAAACTGATACAAACCATCAGAATTGGTGATCACACTCTTACAGTTATTCAACGCCACATTATAGAGTACCACCGTCACATCCTGTATACCGTTTTCTCCATTTTCGCGAACGCTGTTGTGATTTTCATCCTGATACACATAACCGGTAATCGTAACCCCGGTAGGTACAATGCGTTGGTTGGCACTAAACTCAGAAGTGTTATTACTGCCATCGATGGTAATGGCTGTGATGCGGTCGTTGGTTGCCAGCGTCACAGAATTGGGGATAGTAACCGCTTCATTAAAGGTGCCATCAGAGTTGGTGGTTACACTTCCGATAAATTGCCGTCCCTCGCCATGTGGTCTGACCAAAGTCCCGTTTTCTTCAATCAATCCCTCATTGTTGCCATCGTTATCGGCTTTGTAGATTTCGATAGTGTAGGTGCCGTTTAGTTTATTGGCATTGGTTCCTACAAAACCTTCCACGCGCAAATCAGATCCTTCAACCGTTGCCAGCGTAAACTGCGGATAATCAAGACCGGCATTAGGTTCCACACTGGTTGACTGAATATTTCCATCGTTGGAATTCACCCCATCCGCCTGACCTGAACCACTGTAATTGGAAACCACATCCACAGAAAGACCAAAGTTGTTGAGAAAGCTGTTCTCAGTAATCCGGATGCCCTGAATGGAGCCGCCGTCTGGAAAGCTAAGTTTGATACCCGCACCTAAATTCTGTCCGCCTGAGGAATAATTCGTTCCGTTATTATTAATTACGTTGGCTTCAATCAAGGAATTTGAAACGCTATGCAGCACACTTATACCCGCAACCGTGTTATGCCGGATGGTGTTATCCCGAATGATACTGTTTTGTGATGCACTGCCTGTCTGTCCCAGCTCAATACCACTACCACCGGTAACCGGATCGCTGCTGCTGTTTCCATTTTCGTGAATCAGGTTTTGCTCAATGGTCCAAGTTCCAATCACCGATAATCCATCGGCCTCTGTATTCTCCTGTGCAGTTTGAAATACCTCGTTTCCAAAGAAAGTCACGCTTGCATTGGCGTTTTCGGATCTCACCCCATTACCCGTGGTGTAGGCTATAAAGTTTTTCTGAACCAATATAGAAAGTGAAGCAGATCCACTAAAATCAATTCCCTGACCTGCCCGTGAGTTTCCACCCGGATTGGTACCATCTGCCCGCAATCCAACAAGGTTATTCTCGATGGTACCGGAAGAGGAATTTTGAACATTGATACCATTGCTGTTGTTGAACAATGCCAATTCCTTAACAACCACCGCTCCCGATGTATTGATGGTAAAGGCATAGTCGCCCATGTCATTCAGGTTGATCTCCAGCTCTTTGCGGCTAAAGCTTCCGATGGCACTTTGGGCTGTTCCAACCGCTCCACCAGCCCCCACGGTTCCTCCATTTTCATTGCGAATAACCAAGGGACTGTCTTTACTGTAAGCAATCCCGCTGATGGTAGTCAGGGGATCCGTTACCGGCGGTAAGGCACTGTTTAAGGTGATGCTCCACCAGTTGGCATTGTTCACCGGTGCCGCTGGCACAAACCGCATAGTATTAGCCCCACTGATGGCATTAGCATTTTGGATAAACTGTCGCAATCCACCCTGTATCGATCGGCCCGCTGAACCGTCGTCATCACCATCTCGAGTATTTGTTACTACATTAAAGCTAAATCCAAAATCAATGTCTTCTATTCCCTGATCTGTAACCGTCAGTTTAGCCACATGCTCAGCCTGTGCAATATCTGCGCCGGTCGGTGAGGCCGGGATATTATCAGAAACATTGCCCCTGCGACCTCCAAAACAATTCCCTGCTGTAGATGATACCACCGTGCCGTTATTACCATCTGCACAATAGGCGCCTGCAGGTGCATAGGTCTGCTCCGCCCAGGTACTTCCATTTGTCAATGCGCCAGACCTGGAATCCACTGCCACCCAGTAATCCCCACCCTGCCCAATCTGGAAGGTATACTCCCCTTTATTCCCGGTAACTACCGTTTGTTCATATTCGTCATCCGCGCCATCCGGAAGCCCGTCTCCGCCATCTTTAAACAGATGTACTTTAACATTTTGTAATCCGGTCTGATCACCGGAAGCATCATTGAAAGACAGATCGCCGTCTGCAACACCATTGCCGGTTTTATCTCTGAATACCGTTCCTTCTGCCTCAATACTAATGCGGACCACCGTCTTGGAGGTATCATTGGCAATGTTGGGATCGAACTGATTGAGTCCTTTCACATAAGCCATGTTTACCAAAGAATCGGCTTCTACTCCCGAATCAACGGAAGTTCTAAGCGACAAGGTAGCGGAGTTACCTGAATTCAGCGTTCCAATCGCCCAGGTTTTAGTGAGCTGGTTAAAGGTACCTTGTGTGGGGGTGGCCTGGATCAGGGAAAGCCCGGCGGGCAGTTGCTCACTGATATCCAGTTCGGTTGCATTCTGCGGACCGTTGTTGGTCACATTTACAGTGAAGTTGATCACCTCATTTTCCAGCGGATTTTCTTCATCCACCGTTTTAGTAACCTGAATATCTGCATTCCTGGTATTCACAATAGGATTGTCAAATTCCTGATTCAAACAGCCTCTGAAATCAATATCGACCAGACGTTCACTGTCGTAACCTCCTGTTGGAATGGATCCGGTGCGCAACTCCAACCTCGAGGTATAGTTAAACGTGATGTATGCCATATGATCGGTATCAAAAGAACCTTGTCCATCTGTAGTGGTGGAGGAAGCGAAGATAGCGAAAGGCCCTTCGTTGCTAAGCGCTAAGTTTGTTCCAGATTCTATGGTACTGGATTGATTCTGGGAAAAGCCCATGTAATCCCTGATCGATTCTCCTCCCGTCTGATAGCCGTCAATATCCAGGCCTGTCATGGAGAAACTTCGTTTTACGGGGATATCTGTTCCGGACTGAACAATCCTGATTTCCCAATCTATGTATCCGTTGCTGGTACCATTTTGGGTTACAAAAAGCGGACTAAAGTTAGCGGCCTGATCGCCCGCGCTGTTATCATCCAACTCATTCAATATGGCATTGTTGATGGCTTTTATCGTTACAAGAGCATCCAGTCCGGAAGCTACATTGGTAAAGCGATAGACGGCATTGACCTGCTCCGGAACGCCCTGTTCCAGACTATAGGTATCAAAAGAGAAAGTGGGCGGAGCAGTACATGAGAGGTTTGAGTTCGGATCGTTAACAACTATATCGATGGTGGTGGTATTGTTATTGGGTACCAAATCCACACCGTCTACTTCCGCAACCGTTGCGGTGTTTGATATGGTCTCGCCCTCTGTACCGGTTTCAACCTCAGCAACAATCTCAAGCGTAGCAGATTGCAAGCCCTGCAGCGAACCTACTGTCCATTCCCCATTGCTGCTGTTATAGCTACCCTGGCTTGGGGTAGCCGATTTAAACGTCAAATCACTGGAAAGTACATCTTCTATAACAATGCCGGTGGCAGGTGTAGTTTTAGTGTTTGCGAGGTTGATGGTATAGGTGATGTCCTGCCCCACATCCGGCGTCACGTCATCCACCTCTTTGGTAACCCCAACATCAACTACGCTTTCCGTGTTTGGATCGTCAAAATCATTGATTTTACAGGGATCGAAACTCACTGAAATAACGCGATCGTCCGTGGTACCGTCAGATTTAATACCAGCCCGCAGGTTGAATACCGCCTCGTTCGTGTAAGTGGCATACACCATGTAGTCGGTGTAATTGCTGTAGGTAGGTTGGGTATCCTGGAAGTTATTCGATTCAAATGTGACGAATGCATTCGCGTAGTCGTTTATCAGGTTCGTTGCTTCCTCTACCGTAAACGAGCTCAGGTTTTGAAACCCAATCAAATCCTTCAGGCTTCCGGTACCATCAATGTCAGAACCGGTAGCAGCAAAGGACATATAGCGCGGCAGGTTTGTACTATTATCAAAAAAGGAAATCTTGAAATCTACGTATCCGTCATCACCTCCAATGTTTTCAATGGATGGTGAGAACTCTTCAGGCAGCTGACTCAGGTTGGCATCATCTACATTCAACAGTTGAGCATTATTAATCGTAATCACTTCCACTTTGGCATATACCCCGTTCATCACGTTGTTAAACCGATAAACAGCCCCTATCTGGTTGTTGGAACCACTGATCAAGTTGCCATTTTCGAAAGTAAGCAAAGGCCGGTCGTTACAGGAATTGGGAGCCCCGGGAATCAATACGTCCACCACTGCAGTAGAGGTGTTATTGTCTGCATTATTATCATTTTGATCGAGCGTGTTTATAGATGCCGTATTAGAAATGCTATTGCCCTGCGTTTCATCATCTACCGTTACGTTAATCGCCAGCGAGGCAGAAGCGCCATTTGCAAGTGCCCCGATAGTCCAAATGCCGGTAGACTGATTGTAACTTCCCAGCGTAGCGGTAGCACTTTGGAAAGTCAGCCCTGAAGGCAACTGGTCAATCAGGCTTAAATTGGTGGCATCCTTTGGCCCGTTGTTCGTCACATAAATGGTATAGGTGATGTATTCGCCTTCCAGCGGCACGGCATTATCTACCACTTTTTGCACATTGATATCCGCTGTTTCGGGGATGACGGTAATCCCTGTAGTCGCCGTATTGTTGGTCAAATCCGGATCACTCTGATCCACAGAAGAAATAGAGGCCTCGTTTTCGATGGTAGATCCCACCGTGCCGCTATTAACCGTGGCCATCAGTTCCAGGGAAACCGTGTCTTCCGGTGCCAGGGTTCCTACATTCCAAATACCTGTTCCGCTGTTATAACTGCCCTGTTCTGCATTGGCCGATGTGAAAGTGATGCCTGACGGCAGCTGATCGGTTACCTGTACACCTGTTGCGCTGAATTCATCCGAGCTGTTGCCCACTTGCAGGGTAAAAGTGATGGTTTCCCCTTCAATAGGCTGCGTATTATTTACCGACTTCAACATGACCAAATCCGGCGTAGGTGGCGGGGTGATGGTAACCATATAATCTTCTACCTCACCATCTGAAGCACTTCCGGTAGGATTGGCTACTTCGGCTGCATTTGTAGCGATACGGAAACGGGCATGCGTAGTACCTGTAACTAAACCTGACAATCCAGTCCAGTTCAACGTTACGCTTCCTGCAGAACAGGTCCCGGAATCATACTCACCGGCATCAAAAGAACCAGACTGATTGAAATCTACCCAGCCGCCAACCGCTCCGCCACCGGAACAGACCAAGGTGACATCATAGCTGGGTTGGGCCGTATGCAGTTCCGGCATAGACGAAATCGCATCTTCATCATCACCGGCTCCCAGTCCTGAACTTTCGGTATCATCCCCGGATGATGTTCCATTTGGTCTTCCATTTCCATCGGGATCTACATTTCCGCCAAAAAATACCTGGTCGTTCCCATCATTATTCAAAAGGTGGAAAGCTGGAGGCTGTGTTCTGGAGCTATACTGTGTGGTGTAGGTTGAAGGGGCATCCCCAAAATCAGCCCGAACACCCAGTCCTACATAAATATTATCATTGGCAGTATGCACTTTTCGAAGCTCAATCCGGTCCATATCGGGATTGCCGATTTTTATCCAGAGCGGAGTGGAGGAAATACTACAGGAAGCATTGCCGGAAACCGTGGGCTGAAATTCCAGTGTGGTGTTTCCGTTGGTGTATACCAAATTTACGTTGTTGGTACAAAGTCCGCCATCCGTGCCTTGCCCTGTTTGCCAGCCATTTAAAGAAACTTTAGAGCCCGAATTATCAAAAGCTTCCAGTGTGTAGGAGGTATTTCCACCGTTGGGAGCCAGCCGGTTGAGTGAGAGCAAAATGGCATCTGAAGGCACGCCTGAAGGAATATCAATATCGATGGATGTCGTATTACCGGTAGCTCCGCTGGGGTTTAACTGTGGGCCGTTAAACTCATCCCCGGCATACGCTCCTGAAGCCCAGGATTGCAAAGCGTTGGGAGCAAAGGTGGTGTTGCTTCCGGCCGCAGCGTCCACCGTAGCAATTTCCAATCCCCCTACAAAAGCAGACATAGAAGTTCCGCCAAACACTCCGTTAAAACAGGCCCAGGCCACATCCTGTCCGTTGGTGATGGGACACGGATCCGGCCCAAAAGCGGAGTTATTAAAGGTATTATTCGTTACCGGCTGATTGCTGAAACCTGAGGCATTATTACCGATTTCATCCTGTACAGGATTTGTGCCGGTACTATAATCCACTTCCACAATATCACCACTCACAACAGGCTGTGAAAGACTTAAGTTAATGCGAGCCCCGATGATAGCTACATTAGTAACCGTTCTCGTATTTCCATTAACCCGAATGGTAAAGTCACCTGAGGCAGGAATGGAAGCGGGACTCAGATTCTCATTGTAATCAAGCTGCAGGGTTGAACCGTTTATACTGGCCACATTCAAAACCGGTCCGCTGGCATCTGCAGTTGCTGAAGCTTCGGCCGACTCCGGACTTTCATTCCCGGATCCATCAATAGCGGTCACCACGTAGTAATAGGTGCCACCGTCGGTGAGGCCGGTATTGGTATAGCTATATCTCGCACTTTCATCATCCCCTACAGTGGCAACCTGCGTATAGGGTCCGCCGGCATTTGAGGCTCGTTGTATTGAATAAGTAGTAACACCCCCCTCGCTGTCCACATCATCAAAGTTAATCTCAATATCGCCGCCCGCAAGAGCAGTAGCTGTGACGTTAACCGGAGCCCCTGGAATAGTACTGGTATTATTGGTTACGGTCTGGTTTGTGAGATTCCCTGCATTATTCCCTGCCACATCCTGAATTGGGTTACCTCCTGCCGTATAGCTGACCTCCACATCATCTCCCACTTCGGCCTCAGGATTGATGGTAAGGTTTACTTTATCCCCACTTATTGAAACGTTCGTAATCGTAACCTCACTGGAATTCACATTTACAGTAAAACTGCTTGCAGAGGGCACCGAACCGCCATCAAGGCTTTCGTTATAATCAAGCTGCAGGTTGGACCTGTTGACAGTAACCGCCTCAAGTGTTGGGGGTGATTGGTCGGCCGTAGCAGACACCTCGGCAGATGGCACACTTGTATTGCCTGATCCATCCACGGCTACAACTACATAATAATAGGTTAATCCGTCGGTTACGCCATTATCGGGGAAGAGGTAAGAGGAACTTTCATCATCGGTAATTGTGGCTACCTCACTGTAAGGCCCGCCCTGCGAGGTTCCGCGACGAATGGAATACAAACTAACTCCGCTGCCGGTCTCATCCACATCATCAAAAGAAAGTCGAATATCGCCCCCGGCTACTGCCTCGGCTGAAACGTTTTGGGGGGCAGGTGGAGGATTCCCATCCACGGGCTGCTGATTGCTAACAGTATAGAAAGAAGATGGATTATTTTGGTTATTGAACTCTGTAGCTATCCAGCCTGACGAGAAGGTGGAACTTGCCAACCTAAACTCGTCGAACTTTGCATCTATGTAATCATCCGCACCGTAATTTGACCTTCCAAAATAGTTTGAGTTTGAATTCTCAATACTATTTGGTGTCAGGGTAACATTATTTGCAGTTCCATACAGAGAGCCATTCCGATATACAATCAATGTATTTGCTCCATCATCAAGTACAATAGCCCAATGCACCCATTGACCGATATCAAGAGTTGAATTGGAAATAATAGCTCCCTGTTCTCCTGAATTTCCATTTCCAGTAATACGCACCCGGGTTTCGGACGGTGAATTCGTACCTACCGAAGGGGTAAAGAAAAAGTTAATGTTGGTATTACGGCCAAAATCGAACACCCGTTCCCAGTTGGTATTTGCACGGTCTAATTGTACCCAACCTGAAAAGGTAAAATCCCCCACGCCGGAAAAAATTCTATTTGGCACCTCCAAATGTTGGCCTGAATTACTGTTTGAAGCTACATTTGATGAATTGTTTAAGTTTCTAGCAGACCCAATTTTACCATTTCCCAAATTTGAGGTAGACCGGTTCGTTAAATTATTATTGCTGCCGCTCGCATCGCTTACATTATTTTCAAAGTGATAGATCCCAAAATAGTTACTGTTCCATATAGCATTTGTGGAAGGATTCGTAGTAACCGCCCCATTCCCATAGAACATATAAATATCGGTGTCGGTATTTCCACTCAGGGAAGGAATCTGCACCCAGGCAATCAACTCGCCGGTCGATGAATTATAACTTTCTATTTCATGACTGAGGATGGTATTACCGTTTACATCCGCTGCAAAAAGAATATCATAGCCGTTTGAACTTTGCACATTATCCCGCAGATCGGTATCTGTGATGCTGATGAGTACCGGAAAATTACTGTGGCTTCCCTGCACCTGCGAAGCTTGTATGGATACCTGCTTGTAATACTGATATCCTGCTGGCTGAGCCTGCGCCATGGTTGCAAAAAGCGCCATCACCATTAACAATAACAGACGATATGTAGTGCTAAACCGGTTCATTATTTACTGTCCTCCCCGTTCTTGAAAGCACCATCCAGGTCAACAAGTCGAATATGTTGCATATCCGGGTAAACAAATTGTAGCTGATCGACAGGCACATCATCCGAACCATTGGTGTAGGTTCTGCCACTTTCAATGCCCCAATCTGTCAGGAATGTTTGAATGGCTTCGGCGCGAAGTTCTCCTTTTTCAAGACTGCTGTTGTATTGAATTTGAAGCTTAGCCTTTGGATACTTTTTCATGAATGAGCCAATGCGCGCCAGTACAGCTTTTTGCTCCGGACTCAGTGTCATCGCCGTAGCGTCAAAATCCATATTCATCGGAAGCGCGTTATTCCGGTCGAAGCCTTCCGTTAGCCGTTCGTCTTTTCTTGATTGCAGAACCTCCAGTAAGTTGTTCATCATAGCCAGAACGCGGCTATTTTTTTCAAACCGGATATCATCCTGCTGTGCATACACTTCCACGCGCTCAAGATCGCTAAAGCTAAAGACAGCGGCTGAATCATTTTCACTTTCTGTAACTGCCAGACGATCTTCCTCCACTCCTTCCCTGATCAAATACTCAGCAATGCGGGAAGCGAAAATCGTATCCGCAGAAGCAATCTCCATTTCTAAACCTGCATGATCCTCAAGTACCATAGCTATTCGATTTGCCATGTATTCCTGAACCCCATTCAATTCTGGAGAGGTGATATTGAATGCGGCCGGCACCTGATTATGCCCTGCCATAAATACATAGTCCCAAGTATCCACACCGCGCACCACCGGGTGTACTTGAAGATCCTCTACCTGGTCAACCAGTCTTGCACGGAACGGTTCAGGATTGATAGCTAGCTCTACACGGCGGTTTACAGCCATATCCACCTGATCTTTTTCCTGGCGGATTTCCTGGCTGTAGCTTAGCCCTTCAAACCGGAGTTTATCACCGCTAATACCGGAAGCGATAAGGTAAGAGCGCACTGCCCTCGCTCTTCTTTCGGAGAGATCAAGGTTATAATCGTAAGAGCTTTTTGAATCGGTATGCCCTGTTATGCGAATCGTATAATCTCCCTCGGATTGAAGGAAAGTAGCCACCATATCAAGCATTTGTGCGGAACGGGCGGTTATGTAGGTGCTGTCGTTATTAAAGTGAATTTGCTTCGGTAAAAAGTACAGCTGCTCAATTCTCTTGTAATTTGATTCCACCTCAGCAATGCTCAAACGATAGGGATCAAGTGCCGGGATATGGAACGGCAGAATAGTGAGCTTAGGCCCACACTCTTCTTTACAAATCAGGTAACGGGATTCATCCAGAATGTTTTTGCTGCGCTCGGGCGCTAGGCTGCGGAATATTTGCTCGTCAAACTTGTAGCTGAGTCCGGCATACACACCCCGCTGTGTATAATTGTTTTCTGAGAGATCTTCATCTTCATATCCAAACAAATTGAAACCGGCTGCAAGACGCAGATTTTTAGCCACCAGATAACCGGCTTCAATTCCAACTCCGTAATCTTTAATGGTAAAATCACTGTTAGCCAGCAGGCTCGCATTTATGGAAGCGTCCCATCGATCGGTGATGTCGTACATGGTTCGCCCGGAAAGTAACTCCAGGAAACTGGATGATTTCAAAAACTCATCCTGCTCTACCGATCTTTTGGCAGCCAGCCGGCCCGTGAAGGTCCAGTCTACTACCGGATGATAATTGGCATGAGAAGAAAATACATGGGCCGACCGGAAATGGTTAGGGGCTATATTTGCGTCTTCCTCATATTTAAATTCATATCGAAACAGGGCATCCAGTTTGTTGCTGTCAACATCGCGGAAGGCCGTACCTACGCGCAGACGCTGCTGAATTTTGCTAAACCCGGAAACGCCGTCAGTGGCGGTAAGTGCAATGATATTCTTGCCCAGGAACGTCCAGTCGCGGTTTATTTTGTGTCCGTACCCGAAGCTGTTTAAATAGGTGGTGGATTGTTTTCTGAAACGCGCTTCCAGTTTCGCTGTTCCTTTCCAGTTGGGGTTGGCCGTATAATCGATAGCTGTTGAAAGCGCTGTTCCATCGTTTGTCGGAGTCCCCTCAACGGTGTAAATACGCTCAAACCCAACATTCAGTCCCAAGCCTTCTTTAAGCTCAAACTGGTTTCGCACCCCAATGGCAGCCTGACCGGTTCGCCCGTCCAGCGCATCTGCCATTCGGTATTCGCTGTAAATCTGGCCGTTGTTCATGTAGTTCACATCCAAACCAACCAGCGTGTTATTTCTTTTTGCACTGCTGCTTAAGGTGTAGCGCCCGCCTGCACTGGAAATGAACTCATGCTTGGCATACAGCTTGGCAATATTTCTAAGGCGATAGTCACCGCCAACCGCAATCATTTTCCGGTCGGTATTAGTCATGTCCTGCTCATATTCCCCATAGGTGGATGCCCCTTCTATAAAAGGAAGATCAGCCGTGATTTTACCTCTTGCGTTGGTGTTCACGATTTCCTCAGATGCAGCTCTGGATTCCTGCGTATGCCGGATCCCCACTTCGGCATTAATGCTGCTGCCAAGGCTTCGCTGCACATTCAGCACTCCACCCACAACTTCAGCCCCGCTGGTATCATTGCGAGAATAAAGGAATTCACCATTAATGTTGGTAGAACCTTCGAAACGGTACCGCCCACGCACCTTAGCTTCGGTGCGTCCCTGCCCAAGGGTGGCCCGTTCATTATCGAAGTTCTTCTCTGCTTTACCGACCTGTGCCAAAAGATCTACTTTTTTGCCTCTTTTTTGAAGCTCAATACGTCCGGCATTTCCGTTGCCATTTCTGGCAGTGTTGGTACGCGCTACCTCAACCAACATCCGGGTATCCTCATTCAGCTCTACGCTCAGGTTACCTGAAGTCAAAGCAAATTCTTCTTCCGGATTGTTGTCTTTCACATAGCTGGCGCCAGCCACTACTCCATCAACCACTCTAAGTTTTCCATCTACCCCACCGATGAAATAGCGTTCGTCGTCATTTTCTACTTCGTAAGTAATGCGAATAAACTGTGGGTTAAATTCTTTATCAACGCTGGAAACCGGTGCCCGGAAAGTGATGGCGCCGTTAAAGGGCTCAATGGCATAATCCCGGAAACGAGTCAGCCGCTCAACATCGAGGATGACCTCGGGCTGATTTCTGTCATAAGTGACAATTTCTACAATCTCACTGTTTTCAATGATATCCTGGTCCGGAAGTTCGTAACGGGAAATTCCCTGTCCCCGGAATTCACGAAGGCGATGGGTTGATGCTGAACTCACCCCAAAAGCATTCACTTCGTAATTATCCTGCTCATAATGTGTTTTGATACCGGTTTGTGAACGGCTGTAATCACCCAACTGTCGATCCTGATCTCGTTCCTGCGTGATGAAATCACCGTACATGGCATAAGTTTTATTGCGATCTACCCGAATGTAAAGGCGGCTTGAGGACTGTGCATCAAAACCCTTAACCGAAGATTCACCGTAGACCGGGTAAAATTCATCCGGGCGGATATCACGAAACATTCTGTTTTCTTTGTCTTTCTCAGAATCAAAACCAGCGGTAAGCAAGGTTTTTCCACTCACTTTACCTTTAAGGAAGAAGGAAATTCTGCCATCGGCCGTAAAGTTGTTCATGTCGTATGACAGCGACTTAAGCTCTCTTTCAAAGCCATCATCAGAAGAAGCAGAACGGATATCCAGAGGATTGCGCAGACGAACGGTTCCCTCGATAATACCGGCGGCAATTAAAGGTCTCAAATCCGGAATGAAATGTACTTTAGCTTCCCCTTCAAGTACCCCGGCATTGGCGCGTACCAATACAGTTTTTGGTTCTATTGTTGATTTGAGTTTAAAATCTGTCACCCCGCCCACTACCGAAGTTTGTGTACCTGGTGTTTTGGGTTGATTGTCTTCTACCTGCCACTCCCCCAAAGAGGCATCCAGGGTAATATCAATTTTTGAACCGATTCTGATTCCTTCCTGATCCAAAACTTCAACCCGCACTACCGCTGCCGATACACCATCAGCGGATACATGATTTTCAGGCACGGTCACTTTTAGTTTCTTCAATTCACCCGGTGCATAAACGGATACTTCAACCGAATCTCTGAGGTTTCCGAAAGGATCACGCTCCCTAAGCTGAACCGTATTCTTCCCCTTGTTCAATTCAATACTTACAAATTCCCAAGCCTGCAGGTCCCTGTTTTTGGCTGCTGATCGCTGACCGATCTTGTCATTTTCGATGATTTCACCATTTACTTTCATCTCAAAGCGGGCGCCCAGCTTTCCTTTTGCCTGAAAAGTAAACTGCCGGGCATCCAGGGTATCTCCATCCGCCACATTTAAAAAGCCCAAATCAGCACTCGCATTCAAAAGCCCCATTTCCATATTATCCAAAGCCACCACGGTAGAGTCTTCCGTAATGATACTGGTTGAATCAGGGGAAGCAGTCTTCGCATCAGCAGCTTCCTTGGCAGATTGAATTTTAGGAACCTTAGCGTCGCCCACAACGCCGGCTGCCTGTCTGTTGTTGGAAGTTCTTTGTTCTCTCAGGTTGAAATTTTTGGATACATCGTTTAGTACTTCATTGCGTCCTGCTCCGAAAGCTTCTTTTCGGGTATCAATATTGTTGAGAACTCCTTCGGTACAGTTACACACTGCAAAGTCAGCCCGGTGCATTTCCCCTTTCTTCAAATCCACAAAACGGCTGGACGGATCATTGGCATGGCGGTTGTCCACGGCCTCCAATTCACTGCCGTCGGGTAAGGAGTAGTTATCAATTTTAAGCACGTGTTTGTTTGGCTTCACCCCATAGAAGGTATATTTACCGTCCGCATCGGTAATGATGTAATTACCATTCTCGAGATACAATCTTACGCCCGGCACACCAGTTTCATTGGCATCCTGCATGCCATCACGGTCACAATCCAGGAATACATTACCAATGATGAGTCCTTCATCACTAAACACACCGCCGGTAACTTCTACCTTAACCTGCGCCTGGTTACTAACTTTTACGATGGCTTCATCACTTCTTGCTATGGCCACGTTGATACCATTACCTCGTTCTGAGCCCGCACCGATATGCACCTTGTAGATCAACTCCATAGAAGAGCCCGGATTAATGTCTCCTATTTCAAATTTTAGCTCAGGACCTTTTCCTCCTTCAGGATCTTCTATACTTTCCCCATCCAGCTGGGCCGTTCCTTTTTCGTATTCAAATCCAAAAGGCAGGTTATCGGTTAAAGTTAGATTATTGACCGTATTTACGGCTTCACTTCGAATGTTGATGGTGTAATACAGGAAATCACCGATCTCTGCTTCTTTTTTATTCACCGTTTTTTCCACAAAAAGTACACCGGTGCTTTTTGGATCTACCGGGATATCCACATCTATACCTTTTGGATCCCCTGTCAGCGAAAATGATTTGCCGTAGGAAGCCAAGCTATCCAGTGAACGGTCTGATGGTAACTGATCGATGCTAAGTTCTGATACAAATGTATACCCCTCAGGTGGAGCCACTTCTATGCGATATTCTCCGGCTAAAAGATATGGGAACCGGTATTCGCCGCTTTCATTGGTGGTTTGGATATTATCTAAAATTTCTTCTCCCTGTACATCCCGCACCTGGGCAAGTCCGCCTGCATTTCCACCATTTGTCACCCCATTCACATCAATAATTCGAACTTCTGCGCCTGACACCGGTTCATTGGTTTCACTGTCAAAAATAACGCCGTAAGGATCTACCTGTACCATGGCATTGATCACTGCGGAACCACCTTGCCCTGATTGGTTCAAGCCATCACAGGTAAGTACCGCTTCAAGCTCATCTTTCTCCACCGTTTCCAGTATTTCATTACCTAATACAACGGCAAATTGCGTTGCATCCCGGGTTGGCACTTCCTGATCAATTCTGAACATTCCGGTATTTGGACCGGTTTCAGTGGCGGTAAATTCCTCGAAATCGCCTGTCATCTTTGATTCAATGGTGATGATCGCCCGTTCAATGGTTCCCCTAAGCGTATTACAGGCTGAAGCATTAGCTTGCAAATGCAGGGGCTGCCCGATCGTTGACGTACCCGTGGTTCGATCGAAGTTACTATCGGTAAAGTAATCGATCTCAGCGTCCAGCTCCGGTAGATCCAAAATTACGTTATTTGATGCCGCTGTTGTAACTACCTCTCCGTCCGGATCCTTGTAGGACACCTCCGCAATATTGATGATATCGCCGGTGGCGTTGTCATTCACCCGTACGTCAAATAGCATCCGGAAATCTTCATTAACCCCTAGTGAGTCGAATGCAATTCCTACTACATTAACTACAGAAGCGTCACCTGGAGGAGTGCTGCTGAACTCATACTTTGCTGCCCCCGCCTGCTGATAAATAGGAGTACCTTTGTTAAATGACAAGAATTCTTCGAAAGTCAGGTTAGCTGGGATAGAATCAGTAAGCACCACTTTTTCGCGGGCTACACCATCAATGGTTACAGTCCGTCCTAATGCGGCAACATCTCCTGTATTTCTACCGCTAATGGAGTAAGTGAAAGTGTCGCCCCGCTGTATGTCTTGGGTCCCGATTTGCTCTTTCACGATATCAAGATTGGCACCGAGCAGAACCTGAACCGTATCCACATTATCCAGGGTTATACCATAATCTGGTGAATAGGCCTGTATTTTTATCATAGATTGAATACGCCGGTCCTCTTCTTCTTTGCCAATTAAGCCGGCATAGGAGAAGGAATACTGCTCTCCCGGCCCCAAGGTTACGGTAGTATGCAGCGTATCCCCATTGGCCGAAATGGTTTTCATTCGGTTATTCCACTCCAGTTGCTGCAAGTCAAAATCATCCCCGGCCATGTTGAAAATGGAGAGATCGAAACTAGATGTCACGTTACCGCGGTTCCTTAGCACGTGGCTGAGCGATACACTTCTGCCCCTGTACTCTTTCAGAAGCTGATCTGGATAGAGCGAAAATGTTGGCGAAGGAGCCACTATTACTTTAACAGAATTCGAATGCACCTCAATGTTTTCCGCTTCATTGAGTTTTTGAAAAAAGGCCTCTACCTGATTGACAATCTCGCTACCGGGCAGTGGCATTTCCTGAGCATGTAACTCGAATGTACCTGAAAGCAACAACAACAATAATAACAGGTATGATTTACAACGTAAGCTCAAAAGTTCTATTTACTGAAACCGCATTAAATTTAGAAAAGAGGAAGAGGGTATCAGCCTCTTCCTCAAAGTGTTAGTTTGAAAAGGAGTTAATACTAATTAAGGGGCTCCATTCCCATCTACCTTAACAGAGAAGGTAAATTCGAACGACTCACCGGGAGCCAGTTCACTTACCCCTACACTAATGGTTCCCACATCTCCGGTAGTTAAGCCAGAGTCATCTGTTACATCTTCCGTAACATCATCTTCTGTAATGGAAACGGGGTTCTGTAATTTGGTGTAAGATGGGATATTGTCATTCACCACAACATTGGTAACGGCAGCGGCACCATCGTTGGATACTACTATTTTATAGTACACAACGCCGCCAGGCAGTACATTCAAGTCAGACTTGGTGTAGGTGTTACCATCCGAAGATTGAAATTTCTCAACAGTTAGCAGACCCGCTACTACGGTTGTGATATCTTCATTGGTTTTTGTAGAAATATTACCTTCTCCATCAACCAAGGTCAGTGTAGTAGTGTTGGTTGATCCGTCAGCTACCCCGCTGTTGGCGGTAACTTTAACAATCAGTCGTACCTGATCACCATAACCAAGAGAGGTCACGGCAGCTACCTGGTCAGTAAGGTCAACCTGCCCTCCAGAAGCGGTAGTAATCAGAATATCACCATCAGCCGTCTCAATGGCTCCGTCACCGTCGGCATCATAATACACCTGAGCGGTAAAGCCTGCGCCACCTGAATTGCTCAGGTTAATTTTGAAATCTGAATTGGTGCCGTCGTTCTCATCCACGTTACTATTAATGGAAATAGTGTGCGCGTAGGTTTTAGAACCACCAGGGAAAATCTGACCGGTATTGTTGCTGGTAAGCGAAACATTACGGTAGGTATTCACCGTTACGGCATTATGGATGATATCCTCAGCACCTGTACTCGACGAAAGTACCCGGAAGTAAAGAGACTGCTCGGTCACTGGGTCAGCACCTGCGGGAATAGAAACACGAGCGGTGATTTCCTTATTGTCTCCAGCATCAATAGTTCCGGTTGAGGTGATTTGGCTGTTACCATCATAGAAGGTAACTGACCATCCACTCGGCAATCCGGCAGAACCAAGACTAGTTCCTGAAACAGATTGATCAACCGCTAACTGATAGCTATCGTCGATATTACTGGTATTAGTAACTACCAACGAAATATCAACAGTGGTTCCGGGATTCGTGGCAGGAATACTTGGATCATTATTCTGAGGGGTGGCCTCTGGGCCTTGACCTATACCGGTGGCATGGTCGGTATCATCGGCATCTGAATAGTTCGTCAAGTCTACACTTGAGCCAGTAATACCATCCAGGATATCTGTAATGGTTGCAGTTACACTGCCATCGTTTACAGACGTAAGGGTTTTATCAACCTCAAATGGTCCGTCTCCTGTACCGTTGGAAGGCAAGTTTACTTGCAAAATTACAGTTATGCTTTCACCAGCTGCCAATGGTCCCGTATCGGCCGTACCGTCACCATTTGTATCCGTAAATGGACTGGTCGGTTGATCAGATGAATTTGCTTTATACAAAGTAAAGGTAGTTCCGGAAGGATAATTACTAGTATTAGCAAGGGTGATATTATAGGTATCCGTAGTAGAACCATCGTTGGTAAACTTGTTAACAAAGTTTACTGTGGCTCCCTGGTTTACAGGACCCTCAGTAACTTCATCATCCGTAATATCATCGTGTACTTTTACAGAATAGCTTTCATTAATAGTAACGGTTGCATTGTTTGTATTCGTGAAACTATTCAGGTCTCTATGTTTAAACTGAGCATAGTTAACAATGGAAGTACCTTCAGTACCATTATCTACAGTCACATCGAATTGAATGGTACCAGAAGCACCTGCTCCTAACGAACTGATAACAGCTACAACAGAATCTGGATTCGTGCCATTACCGGCTTTGAAGTAATATTCAATTCCAGAAGGATCATCGGTGCCTCCTGATGCATCTCCCAATACCGTGGTACCTGAGCTACTCCAGCGTCCGGAATTAGCGTTATAAGTAACACCTGATGGTAAAGGATCTTGTATTCTAAGATTTACTCCGTCTGAGTTACCATTGTTACTGAATGTCAGTGTATAGGTAAGTTCATCACCTACATTGGCTGTAGACTGACTTACAGATTTCTGTACATCAATTACCGCATCTTCCTCGATAATAGCTTTGTTATCCGGATCAGTAGTAGCACTAACACCGGTTGAATAGGTACTGGTTGCCGTTACTTCGATGTCTTCTTCATCTCCATCTGAAGCTGTAGCAGGTATATTTGCCACAATTACAATCCCGTAACTATCTCCCGCATCAATATTTGGTGTAGTGGAAATAGTGGTAAAATTATCCGGAGTACCGTTTCCATCGGCATCTGGATAAATACTTATGGATCCGTAGTCAAAATCACCATTATTAACTTCACTCGCCGCTAAGGTAAATGAATCACTGCCGTTACCGTTGTTGGTAATGGTATGTGTAAAGGTGATTTGACCGCCCGGACTTACAGATTTTGTGAGTCCTGCAGAAATAGATACACCGGCTACTTGCTGAACGATAGTTTCAACGGTGTTAGAAGTAACAGTTCGGCTGTTACCTCCGCTGTCAATATATGTTGCACTGGCTGTGTTCCCAATTTGAGAATTTGCCGGAGGTGCCTGCTGCGCATATGCATCATTAGATGATATACCTACAAACAACCCCAAAACCAGTAACAACCCTACAAAGCCTAAGGCCTTGTTTATTAAGGTATGTATGTGATTAGTAGTCATAGTTATCCCTATGCTTATTGTTATTAGTTATTAGTTTACGTTTAAACACAATAAAAGAATGGCTACAGCACGCACCTCTGCCATCTAAGGCATTTTTAAAAAGAGATTAATGCTGTGTTATAATCAGTCGTTTTCCAGTACTCGTACCCGTGCAGAAAGAGTCACTGACTCGCCGGCATCAAGCGAAGAAACCACCCATTGTAGCCGTCGATATTCTTCAGCAGGAACTTCTTGCGATTCAACTTCCCCGCTTGGCAAGGTGACTTCCCTCATAAGAGGTAAAGACTGGAAATCATCTCCCTGATTGGAAATACTAGCCCTGTATAGCTCAGGACTTGCGGTCCCCTCCTGATATTCTGTCCCCGAAGGAACCGGTAAAACGGGAGTTAGCTGGGTAATACCACTTGGAAGATTATTCTGGTAGGTGAGCCTGTATTCAATTAAATCACCCGGACTTACCTCAGTGACTTCTGTTGAAACCTCAGCTCCATTTTGATTAGTAGTTATAAGAAATGCATTGAGCTCAGAGCTCACACCATCCTGACTGAAACCTAGTTGTGGAACTGCGCATAGCAATGCCACAAGAAAAAGAACAATTCTAATCATTGCGTTCTAAAAGATTAATGTTATACCCTGCCGGCAAAAACCTACCACTTCTCCAACCCAATAACACATTAAAAGCTCCTAATTTATTTATTCTAATCCATTATAATATTGTGATTTAGGTCTAATATTATGGAGCAATCGCCATTAAATAAGGCATCCGGTTTTTACCTATCTTTAAACAAGTAATTATTATCTTCTGCTTCTAAAACACACAGATTTATGATTTCCAAAGAAGTATTAAAGAAAATCAGGAAGCTTGAAATCCAGACTAAAGGGATTGTAAACACCTTATTTGGAGGAGAATACCAATCGGCTTTTAAGGGTCGGGGTATGGAATTCTCGGAAGTACGTGCATACACTTATGGTGACGATATCCGCCAGATCGACTGGAATGTAACCGCACGTACCGGCGATCCTTTTATTAAGATTTTTGAGGAAGAGCGTGAACAAACACTAATGCTTTGTATCGACATCTCCCAAAGCGGCACTTTTGGCAGTCAAAATCAAAGCAAGATGGACTTGGCTATTGAAATCTGTGCTGTACTGGCCTTTAGTGCTATTAAGAACAGCGATAAAGTAGGGCTGGTTATTTTTAGTGATCATATCGAAAAGGTGGTTCCACCAAAAAAGGGTCGCACCCACGTACTACGCCTGATCCGGGAGCTTTACACAACTGAACCCACCGGCACCGGTACTGACATTGCTGACGGACTCTCTTATATCAACCGCTTACTGGACCGCCGCGCCATTGTAGTGCTTGCATCCGACTTCATGGATACTGATTTCGAAAAACAACTGCGCATCACCAACCAAAAGCACGACTTGGTCAATATCATTATTAGCGACCCGCTGGAAGATGAACTGCCCAACATGGGATTAGTGACCATCAGGGATGCTGAAACTGGAGCAGAAAAGAGGGTTGATACTTCCAGCAAGAAAGTTAGAAAAGCCTACCAAAAGCGAAGAATGGAGCAAAAAGCCTACATTCATGAAATGATGCTGAAAATGAAGATAGATCGGGTTGAGGTGCATACCAACGAATCGTACGTGCAACCGCTTATGAATTTCTTTACCAGACGCGGCAACCGGTATTAACACGAATTCGAGATAATATAGGTGAAACCGGGCTAATAGAAGGTTTTAAGGTCATCCCTGCGAAGGCAGGGATCGAATTGTTGCGTTGAATCTCACTATTGATAGCTGGCAAACAATAAGATTCAGGGCCTCACCGACAATTTTGTCGGGACAGGTACGCCGCGGAATGACTACTAAACATATTTCTACATCTATTCTAATCTTGACCTGATTTGGTATTAACAAAATGCCTCAGTTTTGGGCAGAAGCAATTGGGTCTTCTTCCTCTTCCATGCTTCGGAGTTTTTCCTGATAAGACCGAATGAATTTTTCGTAGTCCACTTTTTGCTCATCTCCTATAGATTTTGAAGGAGGCAAATCAACTTTAAGCGGATTTACGGGCTGACCGTTTTTATAGATTCGGTAATCCAGATGAACACCTGTAACGCGTCCCGTTCGGCCCACATAGCCAATTACATCTCCCTGTTTAACCCTTACGCCCGGTCTCATGCCTTTGGCAAAACCATTCAAGTGTAAATAAGCGGTAGTGTAGGTTCCGTTATGGCGTACTTTAACAATATTTCCATTCGCACCTCTGTACTGTGCTTCAATAATTTCACCGTCTCCAACAGAAAGTACCGGGGTGCCAAGAGGGGCCGCATAATCAACCCCATAATGAGGCATTCTGCGCTTTAACACCGGATGAAAACGATTGGGAGAATAGCCGGAACTAATACGTTGGGAAAACTTAAAAGGCGCTTTTAATAATGCTTTCTGAATGCTATTTCCCTCACTGTCAAAATAGCCCGAATGTTCTCCATTCTCATAATAGAAAGCGTCAAAAGTATGTCCGTCATTGGTAAACTCGGCTGCTAACACTTTCCCAATACCAAAGGATTCACCTTCCACAAACTGCTCTTCGTACACCACTTTGTAGCTATCACCGGGATATAAACGGAAAAAGTCTACCTGCCAGGCAAATACATCACTCAGGCGGTTGGCCAGCAGCCAGTTGTCTCCCTTGTCTACCAAGGCTTCATATAAAGAAGAGGTAATAACGCCTGATGCCTCTTTAACCTGTGTGGTTAGTTCCTTGTTACCAGCGGATATTTCAATGCCTTCTTTCCAGTCAATCACTACATAATCAAGAGCATTTTGATGAAGGATAAGACGCTGAGCTTCCCCGGAATTTTTATCGGTATATGCTAAATATCTCTGGCCAGGACGGATCCGGTTGCTCTGGAATACATCGGATGATATTTGATTTATCTGGTAGATCTGCTGAGGGCTCACATCCAAATCACGCAGAATGAGGTATAAACTCTCATTTCTTTTTACGCGCCCTTCAATTACATTGGCCTTGAGACGGTCAAAACCATAATCGTCAAGTTCAAAATCCTCTTCTATTTCAATAATATCATTGCCACTTACAACGGGGCCGTCGGGTACTTTTGCATTGGATCTGAATAGAATTGATGCACTAATTAAAACTATAACAAACAGACCGTAGCCTACGGCAATCCCTGCTTTTTTACTAACCATGTCCTCTTATATTAAATTTCGGTGAAATGATAAGAATTAATGCTCTTCTTTCATAAAATGTAAAGCGGATTTTGTTTTGCAAAATATTTACAACTCATTGTTATATTTTCAGGCTGTTAAAAACCAAAGAAAATATTCTCTTACATGAACAACATCTCGCTGAGATCCGGCGCTCTACGGCTTTACGCCTTATTGGTTACATGTTTACTTGTTATGCCACTGCACGCACAAAACGTGCATACCAGCGTAAACACCGATTCTATAACTGCTGGTGAAGTTTTTGAGTTATCGATGTTGGTTCAATTAGACCGCGAATACAAGAAGGTAGCTTTCCCCGATACCACAGCTTTTCCGCCAACGGTTTCTATTGTGGACCGCGAACAGTACCGGCGCTCTCAATTCAGTGATAGCCTGGTTTATAACCTGCAATATTTTGGGGTTGATGATCTTCAGATACCTCCTCTGCCCGTCACCCTGATTTTTGAAGAGGATTCTACCACCCTGTATACCGATCCCGTTCTGTTATATTTTAAAACGGTAGTTGCGGAAGGCGATACTACGCTCAAGCCCATGAAACCAAATTATGAGTTTCCACTTCCTTTATGGCCCTGGGTGCTGGCAGCTGCTGTATTGGCTGCCTTTTTGGTCTGGTGGTTTTACTTCAGGGAAGAAAAAGAGAAAGAAGAAAAGAAAGAACCCGTTCTGGAACCTTTCTACAACCCGCTGGATGCGCTCGAAAAAAGATTACATACTCTTAAGAGGGAGACCGATTTACCTGAGACCAAAGATTATAAAACTTTTTATAGTGAAATAAGTGATGCCATCCGGGCCTACTACGAGGAGCTGTATAATATTCCTGCCCTGGAATCTACATCGGGTGAGCTGCTTCGTTATCTGGATGTGTATGATGTGGATCAAACATTGGCTGAAGCCACCCGCAAGGTGCTACGTCAGGCCGACCTGGTTAAATTCGCTAAATTTACCCCAACTTTAGATGACGCCTGGAAAACATACGACTATGCACTGGAATTTCTGGAGCGTGCCAAAGAATCAGATCGAACTAAAATTCGCAGACTGAGACGAGAATATGATCTCAAGAAAGAACGATTTCTGGCCAGCCAAAGTGAAGAGGAGGAAAACTAATGGAATTTTCTAATCCACAATGGTTCTGGGCGCTGCTGATATTACCTGTACTCATCGGCATATACTTATACCGGTTTTTTGCAAAGAAAAGAGCCACGATTGCTTTCTCTTCTCTCAACCTGCTGGATAATCTGCCCGGCAACTGGAAAGCCCATTTACACTGGCTCACCGCTGCCTTGCTCTGGGCAGGCATTGCCTTACTCATTGTAGCGCTTGCCCGCCCCCAGGAACGCCTTACCACTGTTGAGCGCAATGCGGAGGGAATTGATATCGTTTTGGTGATGGATATGTCGACCTCCATGCGAGCTGAGGACCTCAAGCCCAACCGTTTTGAAGCTGCCCGGCAAGTTGCCAAGGATTTTGTGGATATGCGGGAATCTGATAGAATAGGGCTGGTCACTTTTGCGATGAAGAGTTTTACCGTGGTTCCTCCTACTCTGGATTACCGGCTGCTCAAAAACCTGATTGACGACCTGGAAATGGGCGTGATTGAAGACGGTACCGCTATCGGGATGGGACTTGCTACCGCCGTAAACCGGCTGAAGGAAAGTCCGGCCGAAAGCAAAGTAATCATACTGCTTACCGACGGACAAAATAACGCCGGTGAAATTGACCCGGTAACCGCCGCCGACCTGGCACTCACCTACGATATCAAGATTTATACCATTGGTGCCGGAACACGTGGCACGGCCCCCTACCCGGTTCAAGACCCTATTTTTGGACGACGATATCAAAATATACAAGTAGACATTGACGAGGAGATGCTGACCAGTGTAGCTGAACTGACAGGCGGTAAGTACTTCCGTGCCACAGACACGGACGAGCTGGAAGGTATCTATGATGAAATCGATGAACTGGAGCGTTCAGAAGTAGAAGAACTCATCTATACCGATTACGAGGATTTATACATGAAATTTCTGGCCGGCTCATTTGTGCTTATTTTCCTGAGCCTTGCCATCAATAAACTCTACCTGCGCGGCCCGGAAGAAGTTTAAGTGGCACTTATTATTAATACAGTTTTTAGATACCCTATTTCAGGAAAAGACCAAAACTAACACTTTGCCACTTGCCACTTGCCACTTGCCACTTGCCACTTGCCACTTGCCACTTGCCACTTGCCACTTGCCACTTGCCACTTGCCACTTGCCACTTGCCACTAAAACCTAACACCTCAAAACTAAAAACTCATTTCACACTTCCGTGGATAGCGTTATAATCCTTGATAATCGTCTCCAAAAACACATCCGTACGCATTCCGTGATCCTGAACACCTAATCGCGCTTCCAGTTTCTGCCGGGTACGCTTCAGCATTTTAAACCACGTATCATATTCGTAGTGAGAGCGGGCATCCAGCACATCCTGTATTACGCGAATGTCTTTATCATTAAGTTCTGTTACCTGAGGGAAAACCGGTTCATATCCTTCCGAAACATCCTTAAACAGGGTATCCTCCAACTTCGCCTTTTTGCGCTCCTTAATTACGCAGGTTTTTCCCACCATATCCCCGAGGCGCTGCCCCTTGCCGTTCATGATCACAGCCACAAAAGCAATTACCCCACTGGTCATCGAAATCTCAACCAGCCGGAACAACCAGCGAATCAGGTAACCACTTAGATCAGCCCGGGAACCATCGACTTTAACCACGCGAATGCCCACAATTTTTTTACCAGGGCTATATCCCTTCCACAACACTTCGCTCACTAAGTGATAGAGCATGAGTGGCAAAACAATCACCACATAGAACACCCATGAAAGGCTGAGATCAGCCGGATCTGAACCCAAACTGTACCAGTATCCCCAAATCCAAAAGACCACAAAAAAATAAACGCCCATAAAAAACCCATCCAGCAAATAGGCAAGTACACGATCGCCCACACCCGCAGGCTCATAACTTAATTGTACATGTTGGCTGGTTTCTACTCCTACCATATCATTCTTTAGATTTTGGATACACCAATTGCCGTTCTTATTCTTTGCAGATGATTGTTGGTGCTATGATTTATTATCTTGCCCGCTGCATATTACATTAAGCATGAAGTTATGTTCCTGTCGCTAAAAACGAAAGTAGATTCATCCCAATGAGAGAAGTGGCTTTTCTACGCAAGAATGCGGACAAATGGAAAGAGTTTGAGCACTTGCTTCACGAGGACTCCCCGGATGATCCCGATAAACTGGCAGAGCTATACATGGAGCTGAATGCTGATCTCGCTTATGCCCAGGCCAATTATCCCAGCAGTAAAACTGAAAAATACTTAAACCAGCTTTCGGTAGAGGTACACAACGAAATCTATCGCACCAAAAAAGAGGAAACCAGCCGGCTTATCACATTTTGGTCCCAGGAGTTACCCCAGCTTTTTGCCCGTAAGCAAAAAGAACTGCTCTATAGCTTCATTGTTTTTATGGTAGCTATTAGCATCGGTGTGTTATCATCAGTGCAGGACCCAACCTTTGTCCGCTACATGATGGGTGATAACTACGTAAATATGACCCTCAGCAATATGGAGCAGGGTGATCCGCTCGCAGTATATAAGAAAGCCGAAGAACTGGATATGTTTTTTGCCATCACTATAAACAACGTACGGGTTTCCTTTTTTGCTTTTGTGATGGGCTTACTAACGCCCCTTGGCACGGGTATGATATTGCTTAACAATGGAATCATGGTGGGCGCTTTCATAAGTTTTTTCGGTAAATACGAATTGTTGGGCGAGGCTCTTCGGGTGATTTTTATCCACGGCTCCCTCGAACTTTCCGCTATTGTGATAGCGGGTGCAGCCGGTTTTGTAATTGGAAACGGCATATTATTTCCCGGCACCTATTCGCGGCTTCACTCTTTTATCCGCGCCGGTAAAGAGGGCCTGAAAATGATTATCGGGCTGGTGCCGGTTTTTATCGCGGCCGGACTGCTGGAATCGTTCGTGACCCGCTACACCCAAATGCCCCTGTGGTTGAGCTTGTTCATTATTTTCGCTTCTTTTGGCTTCATCCTGTATTATTTTGTGCTACTTCCCCGAAAACTTACACCCACTTCGTATTCATGAAAGAATTTAGTCTGCAGAAATATCGCGACATCAGCACCATCCTCACCGATTCCTTTGTATATCTCCGCATCCATTATAAAAGTTTGGGCAAAGCCCTTTTATTCATTGTACTGCCCTTTTATTTGATTGCAGGTGCTTTAGTGGGGGAAAGCTACTCCGGTTTTATCTCTTCCCTGTTACAATCCCCCGAGTTGTTGAGTGATGCTATGCCCGGCTTCCGCTTTATGGCTGGAATGTTGCTGCTGGCATTTTCTTCGGTAGCTCTGTTTGCTGTAACACTAAAGCATGTACAACTTGCCCAATACACCCGTGAAATTACCATTTCCGATATCATGGAAGACTTCGGGCGGCATTTTTTCTACCTTTTTGCACTCTACGTGATGCTGATTTTCGCCATTGGTTTTGGTTTGATGTTCTTCATCATCCCCGGCATTTACATCGGCATTAAGGCTTTCCTCTCGCCTGCTATCACTGTAATTGAAGACCGAAATCCGCTGGATGCTTTTGGCCGCTCCTGGAAACTCACCACCGGCCATTGGTGGTCCACCTTTGCCGTGTACCTGGTGATGTACATCGTTACCACCTTCATGAGTTATGTAGCCACCGTCCCTGTTTCCATTTTAATCACTTTTGTGTCGTCCTCCGGGGCCGACACTTCATCCGTGCTGAGCAGCGGTATCAGCCTGATGTACGGTTTCTTTATTGTGATAGGCTCTTTATTTACCGTCATACTGATCATTGCCTCTGCCCTGCACTATTTTAACCTGGTAGAACGCAAGGAAGGACGTGGGCTCCATGAACAAATTGAGGAATTGGGGTAATCTGGAATTGAACATTATCGCCTTGCTCATCTCCATGCGTAGCTTGTGGAACGAGGAAAAACGCTTTGGTAGTTTATAATAGATTCTCTCCACGGACACTTTCATTAATCTGATTTTAATCATTCCAAAGAGTTTCCCCGCTTGGGCGGCCCCGAGTTATTAGGGGAGGGGTGAGTAAGATGGGGCCAGGGATACAGGTTCATTCATTAGCTTAACATCATGGCAACATTCCGGAGCGGCAGGCAAGTCAAAGACTTGTAGGGTTTTAGCATCCTGCCATATCAACCCATCATTCACTTGGGCTTTTAAGTCGCAGACTTAAAAGATCTCACAGAAAGACTACCAACATTTTGCTCCTACGGAGCACTTTTAGTAATCCAATATTGCCCCGTTAGGGGCTACCTATTGGTAAAAAAGCCGATCACCCAACAAACAATTTTCGCCCGAATATCAGTAGTGGAAATTTGATGAACGGAAATTGGATTTTGACATAACCAGAGTCCTCCTTCTTTCAAGCATGATGCTTATAGAACGACGATAAGCACTTTAGATAATTTCAGACATAGTTTTGGAATTGCAACAAAAAAGAGGACAGAGAGTTAGGGTAGTCAAGCCGCTATGTTCTTTGTTAGTAGTTGTTCAATTTGTGTTGGAGTCCGGTAGC
>NZ_FXTP01000021.1 GCF_900182705.1 Gracilimonas mengyeensis
CTCTGTTGGTACTGTTGAGGTTCAACGGCAGAAAAAACCAGCCTGGATATACCTGACGAAGTGCATCTGCCTGCAGGCAGTGCATAGACCAATACTGAAGGTGCCAGGCTGGCTCGATTCCAATAAAACAGGCAGAGAGTAAAGATCACAAGCTACTTATACAACCTTTTGCCTGTTGGTAAATAGTTCTCCCTCTAACATATGAGACGAACTGGATTCGTACGAGACAAGTGGCTTGAAACAAGAACGCACTCAACTGACCACTGAATAGAAACTAACCGTTTAAGAAAACGCTAAGGCTTTATATTGCAAATAGTACTAATCAGCAGGAAGTGGTCTGACGACTCAAAGTAAAAACCACCCAAAGAGTTTTTGCAGACATCTAAAAGTATAAAAGCTTTTTGCCAGCAATGATTTTGTGGGAAGTTCTGTTTTACTGCTATCTTCCCAAAAATTAAATACTGCGTTTTGCCTACTAAAGAATTTCAACAATTTCTGAAACACCGATTACAAGAACCCCTTCCCGGTCGTGCCGCCCAAGAAAAAATGGCTCCTCAGCCTAAAAATGGAACCAATCCTCACAGAAATTACGAACCGGCCAATGATGACTTCAGAGATAACAGCGTTTTGGTGCCCGTGGTTGGGTGGAAAGAACAGCTTGAGGTGTTATTTACCCTGCGGACGGCTTCCATCAATCACGGCGGACAGCTAAGCTTTCCCGGAGGCGGAAAAGAAGGCCATGAAACGGTGGAAGAAACGGCGTTGCGGGAGGCCCAGGAAGAAATTGGATTACGACCTGAGAATGTGACGATTGTTGGGGAGCTTACGCCGCTCTATGTCGGTCATTCTGATAATATGGTAACACCGGTGGTGGCCATACTCCATCACGAACAGCGTTTTACTCCTAATCCCAACGAGGTGGATGAAATTCTTTCTGTACCTTTAGCTGATTTCCATTCCGGAGATCGTCTGATCACCGAAGAATGGAAGCTTCGCGATATTCCCTATCGTGTTCCTTTTTGGGATATCCATCGCGTCCCACTTTGGGGTGCCACGGCTATGATGATGAGCGAATTTGTAGAAATCACCCGTGATTTCTTTGTAACCCGGGATTAGGGAATTAAGGAGTAAGGTGATAGGGACTCCTCCACTTATTTCCTAATTCCCATATCGCCTTATTAACCAATTCCCATATCTACTTATCACCTAACTCACGGAATTCCTATCTTTCAGCTTATCATTAATTAAACAGTTTCATGTCTTTACTACTCGTTTCAAAAAAGCGCGATTTTACTTCACTCAAAAATGCCCTGCTGGAAAAAGACCCCAACCTGGATGTGGAAATCTGGCCCCGGGTTGAGAATAAAGAGCGGGTGAATTTTGCAGTCTGCTGGAATCATCCGGAAAACGTACTGGGCAATTATCCCAATCTCCGAGCTGTCTCCTCGCTGGGTGCCGGAGTAAATCACTTATTAAATGATGAGAGCCTGAACAAAGATGTGTCGATTTGCCGGCTGATCACGGACTCGCTAAAGGATCAAATGGCGGATTATGTATTGAATGCCGTCACCAGTTATCGCCTGAATATTCCCACCTATGTAGATCGTAAACGCGTTGGCAAATGGGAACAGCTACGATCCATACCAAAAAAGAAAGTGACCGTCGGTATTATGGGACTTGGAGAGATGGGCATTCCCACAGCACAGACATTGGTTAAAAACGGCTACCAGGTAACGGGCTGGTCACGTTCCAAAAAGGAGATTGAAGGCGTAACAACTTATGCCGGTGAGGACGGACTGAGTGACTTTTTATCAGCTACCAATGCGTTGGTGTGCTTGTTACCACTGACAACCGAAACCGAGGAAATCCTGGATCTCGAACTATTCAAGCAGCTGAAGAAACCCGCCTATTTAATCAACGTTGGTCGCGGACAGCAGCTGGTAGAGGAAGATGTGATTTATGCCCTTGAAACCGAAGATCTCTCCGGTGCCTGGCTGGATGTGTTTCAGGATGAGCCGCTGCCGAATAACCATATTTTCTGGAACCGCTCCAAGATTATGATCACCCCTCACATAGCGGCAGTAACCCCAGCAAGCCAAGCCGCCGACATCCTGGTTGAAAACTACAAACGTGCGCTTTCCGGCATGGAACTGATTTATGAAGTGGACCGGGAGAAGGGGTATTAATTGTAGGTCGGACAGCTTGTCCGACCAGTTGTCTTATATAACTTACAGTTCAACTAATTTAAACAGGACGGATAAGCTATCCGTCCTACATCACCCCACCAAGCGTACCAGCTGGTAGCCCAGCCATACAAAGATCAACCCAAAGAAAACCTGGAACCCCAGGTTGAACAAGCTCATTAGCAGTTTACCGTTTTCCCAAAGCAGAAAAGTTTCGTGGGAGAAAGTTGAGAAAGTGGTAAACCCGCCCAGCATCCCCACAAAAATGAAAAGGCGAAGTTCGGGATGTCCCCAAGATTTTAGCTGAAACAGTCCAGCCAGTAGACCAATAAACAAACATCCCAACAAATTAGCTGCAGTAGTACCGTAGGGATAGGTGCTACCGGGAAATTGGGATTGTGCAAAAAGAGAGATAAGATAGCGGCCTGTGGCCCCGATGAATCCACCGGAGCCTACCGCCAATATTTTAAGCCAGTCGGTCTGCATTAAATTTTGACTTCGTGCACCCAACCAAATTTATCTTCGGCCCTTCCGTATTGAATGTCGGTGATGGCATCGAAGCATTTTTTGGCAAATTTGCCCGGCTTCTCGCGATCCAGCTCAATGGTTCGGCCTTTATGATTGATGAATCCTACCGGTGATACTACCGCAGCGGTTCCGGAACCAAAAATTTCTTTCAATGAACCGTCTTCATGGGCCTCAAACACTTCATCAATCGTGATGCGGCGTTCCTCTACATTCAGTCCCCAGTCTTCAGCCAGGGCAATAATGGAACGTCGTGTTACGCCAGGTAAGATAGACCCTGTTAAAGCCGGCGTTACCAGCGTGTCATCGATCAGAAAGTGAATGTTCATGGTGCCCACTTCTTCCACATATTTATGCTCTTTGGCATCCAGCCAAAGCACCTGAGTGTAGCCTTCTTCTTTGGCCTTTTTAGCGGGAAGGAAACTGCCTGCGTAGTTACCGGCCGCTTTGGAATCACCTGTTCCTCCACTTACTGCACGAACATATTCGTCCGTTGTAGTTAGCGAAACGGGGTTGAATCCTTCCGCATAGTAAGCACCTACGGGGGAGGTGATAATCTGGTAGGTAAACTTGTCGGATGAACGGGCCGCCAGCAAGTCATCAGAGGCAAAAATAAAGGGGCGCAAATACAGCGCTGTGCCCGACTCCTGCGGAATCCATTGTTTATCCAGTTTAATCAGCGTTTCCAATGCTTCAATGAAGGTATCGTAATCCGTTTCTGGAATACAGAGGCGCCGGCAAGAGCGGTTAAAACGCTCGTGGTGTACCTTTGGACGAAAGATGTGGACCGTGTCCTCATCCACATAAAAAGCTTTCATCCCTTCAAAAACGGCTTGCCCGTAGTGCAGCACGTTCATGGCCGGGGTGATTTCGAAGGCTCCGTAGGGCTTCACCTTCGGCTGCTGCCACTGTCCGTCTTCGTAGGTCATTTCGAACATGTGGTCAGAGAACTTCCGGCCAAATACGAGGTTATCAAAATCGACCTCGTGAATACGGCTTTCGTTGGTTAACTCTACATCAAATTTGGTGTTTGAAATAATCTCGTTCATCATGCTCTAAAAATAACAGGTTTCGATTTAAATAAAACAGCCTTAGCCATTACATAATAGTAATGGTTAAAGCTGTAAAATGTAACTTCTAAAGATGAAAAGCGCCGAAAGAATTAGCCGGTACTTTGCATGGCTGCAGCAATACCGTTAATGTTCAGGAACAGTACTTCCGTTAATTCATCTTTTTGCTCCTCTTTGTCGGTATTTTTCCAGCGTTTAAGGAGTTCCGCTTGTATGATATTCAGCGGATAGGTGAATGGGTTCCGGAACTTGATTGAGTTCTGAATGACTTTGTTATGATCCAGAACTTTTTCGTAGCCGGTAATAGACGTAATCCAGTCTTCCGTATTTTTGAAATTACCCGTGAGCAATTCCGGGAATTTGGAAGGTTCTGTATTGTACAGCTCCGAAGTCGGTAAATGGGTTCTTGCCATCTCGCGTTGACTGTTGTTCAACACGGTACGGAAAAACGTCCATTCTTCGTTCCAGCGCTTCAGAACTTCCAGTACGTCATCATGGTCTTTTTTCACTTCTTCCAGGGCCGTTCCCAAGCCAAACCAGCCGGGCGTGTTGTAGCGCACCTGTGTCCATGCAAAAACCCAGGGAATCGCGCGTAGTGTATCAAAAGTCATATCATCTGAAGAACCGCGTGATACCGGACGGGAAGCAATCGGTAATTTACCAATGTGCTCAATGGGAGTGATACCGGAGTACCAATCCCAGAAATCGGAATCGTCAATCAGATCACGGTAAGCCTTCATGCTGGTATCAGCCAGCTGTTCCATAATTTCTTTTTCGTCCTCTTTACCGCTGAGGTAGCCCGGCGTATCGGAATACTGTCCGGCTGTTACCCTGGCCACGGCATTCACAATTTGCTCGAGGTGACGGTGCGCAATAGAAGAAAGCGAATAACGGAATGAAATAACCTCACCCTGCTCGGTAAAGCGGATGCGACCGTTATTAGCAACTGCCGGCATGGCCACAATAGCCTGGTTCGACTGTCCGCCGCCACGACCTACCGTACCACCACGTCCGTGGAATAAACGGAAGTCAATGTCATGCTCGCGGCATACAGTGCCTAATTCGTACTGGGCTTTGTTCAGTGCCCAGTTGGCCATCCAGTAACCGCCATCCTTGTTACTATCGGAGTATCCCAGCATAATTTCCTGGAAATCGTCGCGGGATTTCAGGTGCTTGGAGTACAAGTCATGCTCGTACATCTGCCCCATTAACCCGGCACTGTTTTCAAGATCTTCGATGGTTTCAAATAGCGGTACGATATCCAGCTTGCTTTCAATGCTGTCGCCATTGTGCTTCCACAGGCCAAATTCTTTAGCCAGCAACATCACTTCAAGCATATCACTGATGCCGTGTGTCATACTAATGATGTAGCTGCCAAAAATGTCTTCGTTCAAGTGCAGCATGTCACGGATTTCTTCAAATACCGTCATCACTTTTTCAGCTACTTCCGAGCGATCAGATTCAACAGGACTCAAAGGCCGCGGGTTAGAAAGCTGCTCAACCAACACATCAATTTTCTCTTCTTCGGATAGCTCACCATAATTATCAAGCACGCGTCCTTGTGACAATAGCTCTTCGATGGTTTCTTCGTGCAAACCGCTGTGCTGGCGGATATCCAGAGCACTCAGGTGGAAACCAAAGGTTTTGGCACGGATAATCAGATCCTGCAATTTACCCTGTTGAGAAAGACCGGTAAGCCCGTTTTCCACCAAACTTTGTTTGATAAGCTCCAGGTCTTCAATAAACTCTGGTGCCGTATATTTTTGCGATTCCGTAAGGATGGTTTTCTTATCCTCGGATAACTGATCCAGCAGAAACTGAATTTTGTGCATAATGTGCGTCACCTTACGGCGGTACGGCTCATGCTTGTAACGGCGCTCATAGCGCTCCGAAATCGGAAACTTCTCTTCGTCTTTTTCTACCGAAGCCTGCAATGCATCCGATACTTTAGCCTGCTTATCTGACACACTCAGGTATCGGCGCAGTTCATTCAATTCCTTTTGATACAGTTTGAGTACCGTGCGGCGCTGTTCTACCACCGTTTGCCAGGTTACACTGGAAGTCACATTGGGGTTCCCGTCACGGTCACTGCCAATCCAGGAACGGTATTTCAGTACAATGGGCACCTCTGGACGTTTGTCGTAATAGGTATCAAACGCCTGGCGGATATCCCGGTAAAGCACCGGAATAGAATCCCAGATAGAATGGGTAAAATAAAACAGTCCGTTTTCTACCTCATCTTCTACAGAAAGTCGTTCGGCACGCACTTCATCTGTAAGCAACAGCAGGTTTAACTGGTTCAGGATCTCCCGGCGTAAATCAATTTTTTCATCCGGGGTGATGTCGCTGTCGCCCAGACGGGAAACCATAGAGGCCAGTTCCTGCTGTTTCAGCAACACACTGCGTCGGCGCGCTTCAGTTGGGTGTGCCGTAATGGTAGGCTGAATATCCATTTGGTGAAACATTGAGAGCGCCTTCTCATAATCATACCCGGCCTCTTTGAAACGATAAACCGCTTCTGCAATACTTTCTTTGCGGGGATTTTCCGGTGTTTCTTCAAATTCTCTACGACGGTTCACCCGGCTGATTTCATGTTGCTCCAGGGAGTTTACCAGATGGAAGAAAGTAGTGTACATGCTCAGAATTTCTTTGATTTCACTGAGCGACAGGCCTCCTAAATCTTCCTGAAGTTCTTTTAAAACCTCTTCATCGTTCTTATCCAGCGCTTTTAAACTTGCCAGCGGGAGTTCCCCTAATTTCTCTACAAACTCCTCACCATATTTTTCTACAGCAAGTTCTTCCAGAATTTCCGTAAGGTTAATAACTCTTTTTGACAGGCTTTCGCTAATATTGCTGCTCTCAGCAAGTTCGCTGACCGTTTGTCTCCAATGCATGAATGTTTTTGATTTAGTTTGAATGAGTGTGTGAATAGTGAGTAGCTTAATGTAGAAATAATAATGGTATTTTATAATTCCTAAACTTCAACTAATCTTCATAAATATAACTGATATGAACGTAAAACGCTGTGAATGGGCCGAAGGGCAATTTGACGAGTATAAGCAATATCATGATGAAGAGTGGGGCGTTCCTGTGCATGATGACCAAACCCATTTCGAATTCCTGATTTTGGAAGGAGCGCAGGCGGGTTTGAGCTGGTCCACCATCCTGAAACGACGTGAGGGATACCGAAAAGCCTTTGCCAATTTCGACCCAAAAAAAGTTGCCCAATTCGATGAAGATAGGATACAAGAGTTGCTTCAGTTTGAAGGAATTATCCGCAATAAACTTAAGGTGCGAAGTGCTGTTACCAACGCACGTCTGTTCCTGGAGATACAGGAAGAATTTGGAAGTTTTGATGCGTACATCTGGGATTTTGTGGGAGGAGAACCAATTATAAACCATTGGGAAAAGCTGAAAGACATCCCGGCTACTACCAAAGAATCGGATGCGCTTAGCAAAGATCTCAAAAAACGTGGTTTTAAGTTTACGGGCAGCACCATTATGTATGCCCACATGCAGGCCTGCGGCTTGGTGATGGATCATACCACGGACTGTTTCAGGTATGAAGAGCTGAAAGAATAGTGAATATTGATCAGAGGAATATCGAATATTGGAGTAGCACTGCTTTGGATTGGATCGCTAAGAAGAACATTCAATTCCTTAGCACCTTTACCCACCCCTTAATCCCCGCCCAAGCGGGGAAATGCTTATAATAGACTGACTATTTTGAACAAAATTTCTCGTCTGATATCTATCAAAAAAAGCCAAAGCGAGTAGTAAATACCCACACTTTGGCTTTTAGTAAACTATTGATACTGCTTCCTGTTTAGTTTAGGAAAAAGAAACGTACCGAATATGGTTTATACCGTCTAAGGAGCTGATGCTTTCAAACTCCTCATCATCCAGCTGCTTGTCAACGGATACAGCAGTGATGGCATTCGATCCTTTTCCGGAACGTCCCAGGCTCAGGGCCGCAATGTTTACGCCCTGCTTGGCCAACTCTCCACTTACGGAAGCCAGCATACCGGGTTTATCCACGTTCTTATACAGAATCATATCGCCTTCAAGGCGCAGTTCGATACCGTAGTTATCAATTTCCACGATGCGATAGTCGCCTTCACCAAATACTGCTGCTGATATGGCTTGGTACTCGGCATCTTCGGCCAGACGTACCGTCACATAATCGCTATAGGTTTTGCCTTTTGAGGTAGAAACCTCACGTATGGAAAATCCACGCTGATCGGCATACACTCGCGCGTTAATCAGGTTGATGGCTTCATCTACATATTCAGACAGCATTCCTTTAAGGATACCATCCGTGAGCACATCGGAGTACTTGGCACAGTCACCGGCATATTCAAATTCAAACTTGTTGGCATGCTTGGGCGAAAGCTGAGCTGCCATTTTGCCTAATTTCTCCGCCAGTTCCAGGTATGGCTGTACTTCTTTGTTGGTAAGCAGAGCGATGGATTTACCATTCAGGCTGCCCTTGTAATTTTTATTCTCGAGCGCATCCGCCATCTGATCGGCAATTTGCTGCGCCACTTTCTCCTGTGCTTCTTCGGTTGAAGCTCCAAGGTGAGGAGTACTTACCACGCGTTCATCCTTAAGTATTTCATATACTTCTTCACTTGGTGGTTCTTCAGAATACACATCCAAAGCAATATCCGCTACATAGCCTTTGTCCAGCAATTCGGGAATATCTTTTTCTTCAAAGATTCCGCCGCGGGCACAGTTTACCAGGCGAATACCTTTTTTCAGCTTATCGGCATTTTCCATAGAAATCATGCCTTTGGTCTTTTCTGTAAGCGGTGTGTGTACGGTCAGGAAATCCACGCTGCCGAGCAGTTCGTCCAGCTCCACTAGCTTAACGCCCAGATCTTGCGCATGTTCGTGGGTTGAAAAGGGATCAAAAGCCAGCACTTCCATGCCGAATACATTCATTCTTTTGGCTACTTCCGAACCGATTTTACCCAGTCCTACAATACCCAGCTTTTTGCCATGTACTTCGGTACCCATGTATTTCTTGCGATCCCATCCACCGCTCTTCACTTTAGCTACTGCATTCGGGATGTTGCGTGCCATTGAAAGAATCAAACCACAAGTGTGTTCTGCAGTTGAAATAGTGTTACCATCCGGCGTATTCATAACCAACACGCCTTTGGCTGTGGCTGCGGGGATATCAATATTATCGACCCCAACACCGGCCCGACCGATCACTTTCAGGTTGTCGGCTTTTTTAAGCAATTCTTCGGTTACCGTGGTTCCGCTTCTAACTACCATCCCATCATATTCACCGATGCGATCAAAAAGTTCTTCATCGGTCAGCTTTCCGGGCACATCGGCCTGAATTCCTCGCTGCTGAAAAACCTCGGCGCAAACCGGATCCACATTATCTAAAAGTAGTACTTTAAATGACATAATTAGTGAGTGAGTTTTTAGTGATTAATAAATTCCTTAATTAAAGACCGAATCTCTTCAATTCCGTCGCGATTGTCGGCCGAGTATGGTATAATAGGTACTTCGATGTTCATTTCTTTCAATACCCGGCGTACTTTGGCTTTCGACTGATTTACTTTATTCCTGGATATCTTATCGGCCTTGGACATCAGCACGCTGAACGGCTTTTCATTCATGGCCATCCAGTAAAAAAAGTCTTCATCCAGGCGGCTGGGGTCGTGGCGGGCGTCAACTACATGTAACACCAACTTTAGATTTTGGCGATCCATTAGATAGGAACGAATATTCTGCCCCCACCGCTCCCGCTCTTTTTTAGGCACTTTCGCATATCCATATCCCGGTAAATCTACCAGGTAAAAGTCATCTCCTACCTTATAGTAGTTCATCTGCTGGGTTTTGCCCGGCACATTGGAGGTCCGTGCGATTTTCTTCTTGTTCAACAACGCATTGATGAGGGATGATTTACCCACATTTGAACGCCCTGCAAAACAAACTTCTGGTATTTCCGGAGGCGGACATTCTTCCAGAACGGTTGTACTTTTTATAAACGCTGGCTTTTGATTAAACATTAAAGCAGCTCGTTTTCTTCTTTGGCCACGCCAAAGTTTACCGGCACCGGATAGTTACCAGTGAAACAAGCGGTACAGTAATCATCCCCGGAAGGATTTGCATCTTTAACGGCACTAACCAGTCCGTCCGGTGAAAGATAGCGCAGGCTGTCGACTCCAATTTCTTTTGCCATTTCGTCAATATCCCGATCAAATTTATTAGCCATTAACTCATCCGGGCTTGGAAAGTCCATCCCGTAATAACAAGGGCTGATGATAGGCGGCGAACTCACCAAAAAGTGCACCTCGGCCGGATTACATTCCCGAATCATATCAACCAAATAACGGGAAGTGGTTCCCCGTACAATTGAATCATCTACAATAATAACAATACGGTCTTCTATCACTCCACGAACCGGGTTAAATTTGGTGCGTACTTTTTGTACGCGAGATTTTTGTCCCGGAGATATGAACGTCCGACCTACATAATGATTACGGATCAGGCCGATATCATATTTACATTCGTGCCCCAGTTTCTGGCTTTCGCTGGCATAACCCAAGGCTGCGGTATTACTGGAATCAGGCACAGAAATCACCACCGGTTTTTTGCCGGTTTTATTTTCTTTCACAATCTCAGTTAGCGGGTGCTCTTTCGCCAGTTCTTTTCCAAGATTACGTCGAATCTTGTCCACCATCTCCCCAAAAATCATACTGTCGGGGCGGGAAAAATACACGTACTCAAAAATACATTGACTGGTGCCGGTTCCCTTGGTAGGTGGAATGAAGAACGAACGAGGTTCTCCTGTTTCTTCAGCTTCTTTATCAATAACCACCACTTCGCCCGGTTTTACATCCCGGATGTATTCGGCATTATTGATGTCAAAAGCACAAGTTTCGCTGGCTACACAAAAAGAGCCATCTACTTTACCCAGTGCCAGCGGACGGAATCCATTGGGATCACGTACGGCAATCAGCTTGTCATCCGTCAGAATTACCAGGCAGTAAGCCCCCTCAATCTGCCGCAGTGCGTCCATAATCTGATCCATCTGATCCTCATACAAACTGTGAGAAATCAAATGAAGAATCAGCTCCGTGTCGGAAGTACTTTGAAACAGTACGCCCTCCTTTCGAAAACGCTCCCGAATTTGCCGGGCATTTGACAGGTTGCCATTATGGCCAATAGCCAGATTCCCATTTCTATAATGCACCCGGAAGGGCTGAATATTGGCGGGGTTCTTGGATGATCCAGAGGTGGAATACCGATTGTGGCCAATCGCATTCTTCCCTTTCAATACCTTCTTAAACACCTTAGAGTCATCAAACACATTTAATACCAGGCCAAAATCTTTATAAGCCGGCATCGAAAAGCGTTCTTTGTCATCGTCATAATACGAAGTCACAATACCAGCCGACTCTTGTCCGCGGTGTTGTAAGGAGTGAAGACCGTAATAGGTGTGCAGGGCAGCCTCAGGATGATTGTATATACCGTAGATTCCGCAATACTCGCGAGGTTTGTCGCTCATATTAATAAAGTCCAGAGAAATAAATTAGAGTGAGTGTTTAAGATAAGAAATGAAACGCGGTTTCGGGAATTAGAAGCGGAATAAGTTTTCTACAGGTTATGCACACTTTGCAATCTGCCAAATGCATGAAAGGCATTTAACCCAATCTTAAAGATATTTCGATGCCTTTCGTATTCCTTCAAATAAATCAAAGCTTCACACTGCTTTTTAGCTAAAACAATGGCCGATTTTCAATATTTCACACTTTATTTAGAATTATTCTAAATAAATCTTGCCAATTACAATCAGCCCTCCTATTTTCGATTCGTTATTTAAATCAAGTCTAAATTAACAATAAAACAGAGCCTCTACAATCCTATGAGGGTTTTTTTACTGATCATCTTCTTCTGCTTTCTACCCTGCCTGCTTTTGGCTCAACAGTCTTCCCTATGCGGAACGGTTCATAGCAGCCGGTCCCAACCGGTAACAGGGGCCCACATTAAACTGTTTTCAAATACTACAACGCTGACTACGGTTTCAGATGCAGATGGACACTATTGTTTTAAGAAAATTAATTCTGGTAAATACACCGTATTGGTTACAAGTGTGGGCTACCGTGAGGCCCGGGAGCAACTTGAATTAGAGGCTCAGGAATCCGCCAAAGTTGATTTTAAACTGAAGCGCCGGATGTATGAAGAGGAAATCACTGTAGTTACTGCTTCCAGAACCATTAAAGAGCTGGAAGATGTGAGCGTGCCCGTTAGCGTAATTCCTGATTCGGAAATTGAAATGAGTGGCAGCACCCGTTTGCGGGATATTTTGATTGAGCAAACAGGTTTAAATGTAGTTTCTGACCATGGAAATGGCATTCAGATGCAGGGCTTTGATCCCGATTACACATTAATCATGATTGATAACCAGCCGGTGATTGGTCGCACGGCCGGTACGCTTGACCTGGACCGCATAACGATAGGTGATGTACAACAGATTGAAATTGTTAAAGGCCCTTCCTCTGCCCTTTGGGGAAGTGATGCCCTGGCCGGTGTCATTAACATCATCACCAAAAAAGGGGTACAACCCTTTAAATGGGATATGACCGGCCGGTTTGGATCCCATGATTCTTATGACGGATCTACCAACCTATCCTTTAATCAGGAAAAATTAAGCGGACAGTTTTTTGCAAATACCAGTGGCTCAGGTGGCTACGATATGGATACCACCAGCATTGCTCCTACCAAGCCCTCTTTTCAGAGTTATACTTTTTCGGGTCGGCTCAATTATGATCTTTCCAAAAAAATAGCACTGGGCGTAGACTCTCGCTTTTACCGGGAAGATGTCTCCTACCCCCAGCAGCTGGAAATTGATGAAAGTCTTTACCGGATTAACGGAGATGAATATCAACAGAATTACAACATCACTCCGGAATTGAGTGTACGGCTTAACGATCGCCAGCTGTTTGAAGCGACTGCTTTCCTGAGCCGGTTTGAAAGTGAGACAGAACTTAATTATCAGGAAGACGGCTCACTGTATAACAGAAGCACCTTCGATCAGCAATTAAATAAATACGAGCTTAAAAGTTCCACTTTCTGGAGCAAAACGCATACTACCATCATAGGCGCCGGATTAAACCATGAAGAACTATTGGGCGGAAATTATAAGGGCACGCCAACATTTAACAGTTACTTCGCCTTTGGACAGCATGAATGGGAATTGTCCAAGCAGCTGTCATTTACGGCCGGTTTTCGCTTTGATGCTCATAGTGAGTACGCTTCACAGTTCAGTCCCAAATTTTCAGGCCTGTACCGACCCAATGATTTTATTCACCTGCGGGCTTCTTTGGGCGGAGGATATAAAGCTCCCGAATTCCGTCAGCTTTTCCTCGATTTCACCAATGCCCAGGTTGGTTACAGCGTGTTTGGTTCTTCAACAGTAGTAGAAGGCGTAGAACGCCTGCAAGCCGAAGGGGTGATTGAGGAGCTGCTTATCAACCCGGAAAATATCGGGGAGATAGAGGCTGAGCGCTCCTTTGCCTACAACGTTGGGGTAGATCTTTTCCCTCTAGACGGCATGCAATTGCGCATCAACGCCTTCCGGAACAATGTGCAGGACCTGATCGATACTCAGCGTATTGCCGTGCGGCAGAATGGGCAATCGGTGTTTTCCTATTTCAACCTAAACAGAATTTATACACAGGGCATTGAAACGGAACTGCGATACCGACCGGCCTTTAATGATAACCTGCAGCTTTCCCTTGGCTATCAGTATTTGGATGCCCGCCGGCAAATCACTCGTGAATTTGACGATGTGGTGGACGGCCGTGTAGTAACGGTTACCAAAAAAGATTACATCCCAATGCTCAACCGGTCGAAGCATACGACCAATGCCAAAATCTATTACACCTTTGAAGAGCCCGGCATCGAATCGAGCCTGAGAGTACAATACCGTGGCCGCTACTGGTTTGCCGACTACAATAATAACAACCAGGCCGAAGACAATGAATATGCCCTTAGCGCCAATACTCCCAACTCCGACATTGACAATTTCTGGGAAAAAGCCATCGTGAACTTCTCTTTGGCCAAGACTTTTTATGACCGGTATCGCCTGCAGGCAGGCATAGACAACCTCACCAACTTCCAGAGCCCCCAGTTTATGCCCTACAACCCGGGACGAACATTTTACGCACAATTAAACATCCAACTTTATTAATAAATCACTCCTTATATCATGAAAGTAGTATTACAGAAAGCATCCATTCTATTCATATTTACCGCACTGCTGGTAACCGGCTGCGACAGTGGTGGAAATGACGGTCCGGCCCCGGTGGTTGGCGAATTAGCTGAGGATATACCCGGTGACATTTCCACCGTTGAACAAACCCGCTCCCCTGTTGAGAATATCCCAGCCAATCCCAGTACGGTAACACAACCGCGTACTCCAGTTGCCAATATTGAAGGCGATGTAGAATCCAATCCCGGCTACACCTTTTTTGACCTCGATGCCGGAGCGGTTGTTGAAGATTCTGCCTCGGATGCCTGGGACATCGGCTTTGGTGGTACTACCCTGATTGCCAATTCTGGAAATGAGGGCGGTATTCAAGTCATCTCCGGTGCGTATGCCGATGTAGAAGAAGCTCCCGCCGATGGTTATGAAGCTGAGACCGCTCAGAGTTCCTGGTATAATTATGATTTCACCTCCCACCAGGTAACTCCCAAAGAAGACCAAACGATTGTGGTAGAGACACCGGATGGCAATTACGCCAAAATCGAAATCCTGAGCTATTACCGGGATTCCAATACCGAAAATGAAAGCCGTTATTTCACCTTTAATTACACCCTTAAAACAAATGGTGAAACTGCGCTTTACCACGAAGACACCTACACCTACTATGACTTAGAAGCCGGTGAGATTATCGAAGACGCTGCTTCATCTGATTGGGATGTTGCTTTTGACGGCACCACTGTAATGGCCAACGACGCCAATGGCGGCGGCATTCAGGTAGTTGCAGGTGCTTATGCTGAGGTAGAAGAAGCACCCGAATCCGGTTATGCAGCAGCAACTGCACAGAGTTCCTGGTATAATTATGATTTTGCCACCCACGTCATCACCCCAAAAGAAGATCAAACCATTGTGGTACACACCCCGGAAGGCAACTATGGAAAAATTCAGGTGCTGAGCTATTACGAGGATGGAGAACCTACCAATGACAGCCGCTACTACACCTTTAATTACCTGGTAAAAACCACCGGCGAAACACAGCTTTATCATGAAAGCGAACCTACTTACTTCGATTTAGAATCTGGTGAAATTGTGCAAGACGCTACCTCTCCGCAGTGGGATATTGCGTTCTCCGGTACTACCATTGCGGCCAATGCAGAAAACAACGGCGGCATTCAATCTCTCAATATTGCTTTTGCCGATGTAGACGAAGCACCTGTTGAAGGATACGCAGCTACCAATGCCGAATGGTATAACTATACCGGAAATACCCCTCCTACTCACGCAGTACTGCCTGTTGAAGGGGTAACATTAGTCGTTCAAACCCCGGATGGCAATTATGCCAAGGTTCGCATCATTAGTTATTACGAAGGCAATCCTGATACTTCTTCCGAGGAGTTTATAACCGATCGTCCGGATCCACGCTATTTCACTTTTGAATATGCCGTGCAGACCGACGGTTCTGTTTACTTCGAGTAAGTAGTACGTAGCTAACACACAGCGTTTGTCTCATGTATTTGGGGCAAACGCTTTTTTATACCCTTCGCCTTAAATCAACCCTAACTTTCCGAAAACTGAACTTATGAAGCTTCAAACCCGAAACTTAACGCACATTTTAACTTCTTTACTGTTGGTTTTATGTGCCGTCTCTACCACTGCAGCCCAGGATACCGGCGTACTCATACTGGCCCACGGAGGCAGCGAAGAATGGAACGACCTCATCCATGAAGCAGCGGAACCACTTAAAGCAAATCACAAGGTGGAAGTCGCTTTTGGGATGGCCAACTATGTGAGCATGCACCACGGGCTTAAAGCACTGGAAGAGCAAGGAGTTTCAAAAATTGCCGTAGTGCAGCTGTTTATCTCAAGCTACAGCCCCATCATTGAACAAAATGCCTATTTGCTGGGTAAGCGTGATTCCCTTCCCGAAACACCGATGCCTTTGATGCATCATGTAGATGAGTACAAAGAAATGATGGGCATTGAAGAGGAAGAAACAGCGGGCCATCATGGCGGTGGACATCGTTTTTACATGCCTAAAAACTTGCAGCCTATCCCGCTGGAAGCCGAAGTAGTGTTGACCCCGGCTCTGGATGATCATCCCGTAGTGGCTGAAATCCTGAACAAGCGCATACAGGAATTAAGCTCTGATCCTGCAAACGAAACGGTACTGATGGTAGCTCATGGTCCTAATAGTGAGGAAAACAATAAAAAATGGATTGACACGATGGAAAGCCTGTCGCAAAAAATTCAATCTACGCAAGCTGACAATGGCACGCCTTACAAGCAAATATTTGCCCTCACCGTCCGGGATGATGCGCCGGAACCTGTTTTTGAACAAGCCAAGGCTAACCTTCGTACCCTGGTTCGTCAGGCCGGTCAAAATGGTGAGGTGATTGTAGTGCCTTTATTTCTTTCTTCGGGCGGACGCGAGCAAGCCGTTGCTCAGCGACTGGAAGGTCTCGACTTTGAATGGAGTGGCAAAACCTTACTGCCCGACCCGCTGATTACCGATTTCATCCAGAAATCAGTTAAAGCCGGATTTGCAGAGATGAACTAAAAGTTGCTTCAGTAATAGTTCCAGATATCAATATTGGATGCTATTCATACCCGGGTTTTGCCCGGGTATTTTTTTTTAACTACTGCCTGCCGATATCTTTACGAAGCATTGAACTTTGATAATTACGTCCGGACTTTGGCACCAACACCCTCCGCCTCCCATTTGGTCGGCACCTCTCTCCCCGACCTATTGGTACGGGACAGGCAAGGGAGGACTTGCTTTCCTGTAGACATTCTTTGGATTAATTCACTCCTTTTTACATCGAACTCAGGCTTACTCTTTTTTAGACAATCGTCGGTATCTCATCATCACCTCATCACCTTATCGCTATATCACCTTATTCCCCTTTAGGGAGCTCTATATAAAAAGTAGTGCCTTTTGCTTCTTTGCTTTCAAACCAGATTTCTCCGCCCATTCGTTCTACAAAATCCTTGGTCATGCTTAATCCAAAACCGGAGCCTTTTTCTTTTTTAGTTCCGCTGCGAGTCCAGCTATTGCTGTTGAAAATCTTGTGTTGTTCCGCTTCCGGAATACCCACTCCATTATCCCGAACAGAAACAATTACAGAACAATCCTCCTCTTTAGATTCTACCTGAATCCTCCCTCCCTCGCCGGTGTATTTAATAGCATTTGAAACGAGATTCCTGAAAATAACCCGCAGTGCATTTGCGTCGGCAAGTACCTTTTCGTGCCCCACATTGGATTCAAGATCAATCTTTTTACGGATGGCGATGAAAGACTGCGTGGTTACCACATCTTTAATGACGGGATTCAGGTTTTGTGAGGTCACATTTAGATCAAAACCGGAGAGCTGGTCCTTGGCCCAGGCCAGTAAATCCTCGATTACGTTTACATTTTCCCTGATAGAAAGCTCAATATCGTCAATCAACCGCATCAGGTCCTCTCCCTCAAGTACATCATCCCTGATTAAACTAATAACGCCTTGTACGGATGTAAGTGGAGAACGGAGGTCGTGACTAACGATGGCAAACACTTCATCCTTCGCCTGATTTAGCTCCTGTAACTCCTTCTTTTGTTTCTCCAATTCCGCAAGCAATTGTTCTTTTTCCCTGGCATTTTTGCGTGCCAGATAAAGCAGCGCTCCAATCAGTATTAGGATAAGAATAGCTGCTGCAATCAGGATATTTTGGATTTCTATTCTTCTTTCTTGTTGAGCCTGTTTCTCCTGCAACAGTTCGTTGATTTCATTTTGCCGATTTAGCTCAAGCTGACTCTCCATATTGGCCAATTCCCGTTCCTGCTCGATGGTTGCCATACTATCTGCCACCCATTTATTCTTCTCAAAATAAGTCAGGGCTTCCTCAAACTGTCTACTTGCTCTATAAGTTTTATACAGGCTCTCACTCGCTGAAATGACAAATTCTGCATTGTCCAGTTGTTCAGCAACGTTCAAACTCCGCTGAAAATAAGGTAAAGCTTCCTCGAAATTTCCCTGATCATAGTACAACTCCCCCAATTCCCACACATTGTAATATATACCTTCAAACACATTACTCTGTTCAGAATAATCCAATGACTCCCTCAGATATCCTTCCGCCTGATCGTAATTCTTCATTAGTCTGTTCAGATTGCCCATGTTAAAAAACAGAATCATCGGCGGTCTATTGGGAAACAATTCCTGATGCAGTGCATATGCCCTCTCGTAATAAGTCAATGCCTCCTCCAGTTCCCCCTGATCTTTGCGCATTACCCCCAAATTGATGTTGGCTCGGTATAACTCCCCTCGTAATCCCTTTTCCCGGGCCAGTTCCATGGTTCTTTCCAGGTAATGATCTGCCTTTTCATACTCCTCCATTTCGGAATAGACCAGAGAGATATTATTCAGGGTGGTAGCCCAAAGCACGGTGTCCCGGGTCATTTCAGCATCTTTTATCACATTCAGATATCCTTCAACCGCATTGGCAAAATCCCCAACCTTATCATAGGCTGACGCGATATTCATTTTTACCCCCGTCCTGAATCCCTGTACTTCTGAGGAATCCATTAACGAGATTTCTTCCAGGGCTTTTTGATAGGCCCTGAGTGACTCAGTTGTATTTCCCTGGTCTTTATAAATGTTTCCCAACTCGTTGTACAGGTCTGGAGAGTTTCGTTTCCCTTCAAAGGTTTCCAAGGCTCCTTGTATCAAAACAAGAGCCGAATCTAGTTTACGCTCTGCCCTCAGTATACCAGAAAAACGAACCGTTGCCGTTAATATCCCATTTTGATAACCAATGGCACGAGCCAGTGAGTCAGCCCTCTCTGCATACTTTTTTGATAACTGAAGATCTCCCTGATTTAAAAGACTATATGAAGTATTGGCGTATTCCAGCACTTTGGTTGTATCTGGTATTACTTCACTGGTCTTTTGTGCACATATTATACTTGGCAATAGCATGAATATTACCCACACCAAAGCCTTCCTTTCTGATAAAACCAACATACCCTAATTTTTTAGCTGAAACTGATTTTTTAAACGGGCCTGAAAATAATAAAGAAGCGACTATATAAAATTATATTAACATAAATTAAATCTATTGCTTAGCCGATCTACTTCTTCCTTTCGAATTGATGCTTTAGATAGCTAATTTTCAGTTTCTTATTAACATCAAATCACATCATGTCACAGCCAGATTTATCCTATTGGGAAAAAGAACTCTACCAGCAAAAATACGACCTTATTGTTGTTGGGGGCGGACTTACCGGGCAATCCGCAGCTCTCTTCTATAAAAAAAACAATCCCCACGCGAAGGTCCTGGTTATAGATCGCGGTTTTTTTCCGCTTGGGGCAAGCACCCGAAATGCCGGTTTTGCTTGTTTTGGATCGGTGACCGAGCACATGTCAGATCTCAAAATAGAAGATGAGGAAAAAATTGTTGACCGCATCAGGCGACGCATCAATGGTTTGAAATTATTGCGGCAAACGCTTGGGGATGAAGCTATCGACTACCAGGAACCCGGCTCCTATGAAATCTTTACGGATGAAGAAACTTACAGTGAAGCTATTTCTTACCTGGATACATGCAATGCTCTGCTAAGGCAAGCTTCGGATATACAGGATGTTTATTCCAAAAGTACCTATCAGGAATTCCCGGCCATTACTATAAAGAGGGAAGGGTGTCTGCATCCCGGTAAAATGATGAAGTCCCTGTATCAAAAAAACCTCAGTTCCGGCGTGGAATTTCGCTGGCAGACGCCGGTGCAAAAAATTCATTCAGATGATGGAAAAATAGAACTGGAAAATGGAATCAACCTTAGTGGTTCAACCGTGGTTGTAGCCACCAATGCCTTTACCTCAAAATTACTGCCGGAGGTGGAGATTAAGCCCGGGCGGGGCTATGTATTTGTCACTAAGCCCATCCCCGAGCTAAAATGGCAGGGCACCTTTCATTACGACCGGGGTTATTACTATTTCCGCAATGTAGATCAAAACCGATTGCTGCTTGGCGGTGCCCGAAGTTTAGACATTGATGGAGAAACAACGACCAAGTTTGGCGTAAATGATTTGATTAAAAATCATTTATTAGAGTTTACCAATGATGTTCTTAAGCTACCTTCGGATTGGGAGATTGAAACAGAATGGTCAGGAATCATGGGATTCACCCAAACGAAAAGTCCACTCTTGAGAGCTATTTCTGATCGGTGTTTAGTGGTAGCCGGATTGAGTGGAATGGGAGTGGCTCTGGGAATGCAGCTTGGTAAAGAGGCAGCGGAAACTATTGATGGGAATAGATAATTCGATGATCATTTTTTAAAGCTCCGAAATGGGGACGACATTCAATAGTCCATGTCAAATAGTTGTTTTTTAAAGTCACTCTTGAGAAGGCAGAGATCTGTTATAATCACAACTTTCCTTATCTACTTATTTCCTTATCAACTAAAATCCCCCTCTTTATACCGGTGAATAAGCCGTTCTTCATTCACTCTCTTAAACCCTTCCAGTTTTTCTGCATTACGGGAAGCCAGCGTCATCTCTCTTTTACCCAAAGCACCACGGGCACGGGCTACCTTCCATCCCGCTACCGCCATTGCAGCCCTTGCTCCTGAAGCCGCACAGTAGGTGGTTAGCATCGTATCTTTTTGGGAGAAAGAAGCCAGCTTCTTGAAGGCTTCATCAGTCCAAAGCTCTCCGTTTACACCTGGTGAGAATGGATCGTGAAATATAAAATCAGCTTCTACATCTTCAGAAGAGAAATCCTCAAACTTTCCCTGGAATACAATCAACTCCACATCCAGCTCATCTACAGGTTTAAACGAATTCATACCCGGCTGTAAATCACGAAAGATATCAGGTAGAATCGTATTCAAGTGAGGCTTCTTCAAATGTCCGGTGAAATCAAATTCTTTGGCTGTCTCTGCATCAACTGGAAAAGCTTCTATAGAAAAAAAACGGACCGGAACCTGCAGATCGTGTTCTTTCAGGTAATCCAGGAGCAGCAGGAAATTGAGTCCAGTGCCAAAGCCTACCTCCAATATTGTTAGAGTAGGAGCTTCCTTGAGGAAAGAAAATACACCCGGTTGTTCAAAAAATACATGCAGGCTTTCGGAAGCGGCCCCATTCGGGTTGTGATAGTACTGATTGAAAGATTCGGAATAAACGGTAGAGGAACCGTCTTTGGTTTGATGGATTGATGAGTTCATACCCGAATATACCGGTTTATGCACTCACCATAAACCGGTGTTATAAGCTATTGGAGAATCCAAAAATACAGTATCAGTCTCTTACTTTAACCGATACTTTTCCGTAATTGGTTTTGGCTTTTATAACAGGTCCGCCATTGCCGAGTGTACCGGAAACAGATGAAGAACTCTTATTGCCATCGAATGAAAAAGCAGAATCCAATTCGATACTACTGCCGGACAAATCCAGGTAAGCATCAATATTTCTTGGTAACCAGATCGTAATACTGCCGGCTCCTGTTTCAGCTTGGGAATCTCCGGTAAGTTCCTGGAAACGTAAATCAATATTCCCGCCATTGGTTGTAGCCGTTACCGTACCAGAAGTGTTAAATGCCTCAAGATTTCCGCCTGAAGTCTTCATGGTTAAGGTGCCTTCAAAATCATCGGTCCTGATATGACCTCCCATAGACCGCAAGCTCATATTGCCTGTTGACTCGTTTACTTTAATATGTCCACCAAAAGTTTTCGCCTCTACCTCACCGGAAAGATCGTTTAAAGTGATGTGACCGCCCTTGGTTTCATATACCTGAACGCCCTTTAAATCATTGGATGACACATGACCAGCGCCGGTGCTGGAATTTACCTGCATATTTTGAGGGACACTCAGCGTGGTTTGTAGATGGATGTTGTTGCTACCATCATTATTATTTTTGAGGGATCGCACTTCAAAAGCGGCCGTTTGATTTTTTACCGTAGGAAGTACACGAATTTTTGATTGCAGATCGGTTTTGGTAGCAATTTGTCCGGAGGCCTGAATGGTCAGCTTGGCCTTCTCATTGGTGGAGCCAACCACTTCAATAGAGCCAAATGGTATGGATAGTTCTGTTTCTGTTAGCCCGGATCCGTCTATCTCTTTTACATAGGTATAAATACCAGGGGATACCACGCTCCAGTTGCCGGGATTAGCCGCCACTGATTTATTAATCTCCACAGTACCTTTTTCCGGATCGAAATTAATTTTCAGGCTCTCGTCCTCGAACTCTCTGAGAGCTTCCTCAATTTCTTTATCAAATTCAGATTGAATCTCGGAAGGTAAGAAGTTGGTGAGATTCTTCAGGTTTTCCAGATTCTTGATATTCTCAAGATTCTCCAGTTTCTCTAATTCTTTAAGTCCTTCCAGGTGTTTCAAGTTTTCCAGGCTTTTCAGTTCAATCACCCGAATCCTATCGCCATCTACCTGTACACGAATGCTATCAACACGTGATTCGGTGTGTTTTGGAGGGGCATCAGAGTTCTGAGTAATCAAGTAGATAGATATGCCTGAAAAAAAGAGTCCTGCCAGTATTATTTCCCAAGAAATGGTTTTCATAAATCATCTTATTAATTTTGCAATAACGCAGTACGCAAGGCTAATCAAAAGGTTACGTTCAGTCGTACATTATTCTTATCATCCAAAAAACGAATCAACATAACAGCACGCATGCACTCCAAAATCAAAGAGCTTTCTGAAAAATACTTCGAAGACACCGTATCCATTCGTAAATATTTGCATCAACATCCTGAAGTAAGTTATAAGGAATTTGAGACCACCAAGTATATAAAAAATAAGCTTAAAGAGTGGGGAATTCCCTTTGAGAGCCCTCTTGAAACCGGCTGCGTTGGTATTATTGAGGGAGAACGGGCTTCCGACAAAGTCATTGCTTTGCGGGCTGATATCGATGCATTACCTATTCAGGAAACGGGAGCTGCCAAACAGGGGTTCCTCTCCAAGAATGAGGGAGTGGCCCATTGTTGTGGTCATGATGCCCACACGGCCAACTTGCTAACGGCTGCCCGCATCCTCAATGAGCTAAAAAGTGAGATAGAAGGAAAAGTACTACTTGTTTTTCAACCAGGAGAAGAGAAGTTACCCGGCGGAGGAAAGTTACTGAGTGAAACCGGTTTTCTTCAGGATCAAAACGTCCAGTCTATTTATGGCTTACACACCTCTCCCAATCATGCGCCGGGCACCATAGCTACAAAAACCGGTCCTTTGATGGCAGCTCCAGATGAGTTTGAAATTGAGATTATAGGGAAAGGCGGTCATGCGGCAAAAGCTCACGAGGCCATCGATCCTGTAGTACTTTCGGCCCAGTTTATCAATGCTGCACAAACGATAGCCAGCCGCAGCGTGGATCCAACCGAACCCGTAGTGGTGACCATTGGCAGGATAGAAGGCGGAACCGCCCATAACATCATCCCCGAAAAAGTAAAACTTTGGGGCACCGCCCGAACCCTCACTCCTGAAACGGCAGACCTGGTAGAAAATCGTCTGGAAACTTTACTCAAAGGTATTACGGCATCGGCTGGCGGATCCTACAATTTTGCTTTCAATAAAGGATACCCTGCAGTCATCAATACGGAAAAAGAAGCGGAGACCGTACTTCGCAGTATGCGGAATTTATTTGGGGATGAGCGAGCTATTGAAATGAAACGCCCCATTATGGCCGGAGAAGACTTCGCCTTTTACCAGCAATATTTTCCCGGGGCTTTCTACTTTGTAGGAAGCGGAAGCCCGGCCTCCGATTCTCAATACCCCTGGCATCACCCCAAATACAACGTGGATCATGGGTTCTTCAAAGTAGCCACGCCCATGATGGTTTCACTGGTATTTGAGCACTAACTGGACTAAACCACCCTGCACTGAAAGTGCAGGGGTATGGTTGGGAACTGAAAGTCCCAGTCTCCCCACCATCCCGGTCCATATAGATGTTAGATAATTCGTTGACAAAACTTACTTAAGAAGACCCCGAATGGGGTCTAACATCAATAGCCCCGGGTAAGCCTGTTTAGGTTTACCCGCTTGCGGGGAGCAAACAGGCGCAACCCGGGGTACATAAAAAAGAGCCCAAGCTTCGCCCCGTTGACAGGTGAGATAATCTTGCCTTACGAAGCTTTGGCTTTGGCTCCCCATAGCACGCAGTTGCCCAACCCTCGTTAGATGTTCCTACCTCAAAGTAAAACAAGCCTCGGGTTCTTTTTTTGTGATAGCCAACCCAGGGTTGCATCCACTTGAGTGGATTTACCCTGGGCTATTGATGTTTGTCCCCATTCGGGGACGGCCAGAAAATTGTCACCGAATTATCTAACATCTACAAGAATGACCCCATGACCTTAGCCATTGGATTTTTTCGAAATACTAAAGTGCAGGGTTTTTAACCTGCTGGGGCCAATAAAAAAACCTGCCTGGTAATGGGCAGGTTTAAGTAAATTATATGCAGGAATTCTTTTTAAGAATTGACGAGGGTAGCATCCAATTTGATGTTGACTCCCGCTAATGCTTTTGACACCGGGCATCCTTTTTTAGCGGCTTCTGCAATTTCCTGGAATTTATCATCGTCAATTCCAGGTACATCTCCTTTTGCAGTCAGGGTAATAGTAGTTATAGCCGGGCCGTCATCGGTTGATTCAAGTACTACATCTGCATGAGTTTCAACTGAATTTGGGGTGAACCCTGCTTTATCCAATTCATTAGAAAAAGCCATCGAGTAACATCCTGCATGGGCTGCCCCGATGAGTTCTTCCGGATTGGATCCTTCTTTATCTTCAAACCGGGTCGCAAAACTATATTTCCCTTCGTAGGAGCCACTCTCTAATTTCATGGTTCCGCTTCCGGATTTTAAATCTCCCGTCCATTTTGCATCTGCTTTCTTAGTTGGCATAATGATGTATTGGTTTATAGTTCTTGGTTTTTATGTGTTGTGCAAAATAACAAAAGGGAGTATAAATACATTCCCTTATTTATTGACATATAACCATTTACACGTTTCTAAAAACGGTTTATATACCTGCCCAATCAGAGGCAAATGTTTTGCTTAGCAAAGAACCACATCCAACTTTATTATAATTCAGGAACACTTTGTTCACATCACCATATAATAGAATGGAGATAAAAAAGGAATAAAGAGAGAAAAGTTATGACCAACCCAAATTCACCTGTCATTATATTCTAACCGTCGCTCAACACAAGCTTTCTATAATTTAGCGGCTTAGGGGATGTTTTACGATGATGATTGATAATCGTGAATACAATGCCCAAAACATTCCTGAACCGTTAGATACCCCGACTGCATCTAGTGGTCGGGGTTTTTTATTTTTTGATGTTTTTTGGAATGGCACGAGAAGAAGTGAAGTCCTGTAGGACTTCATTTGTGTATTGGAAAAAATTTACATCTTTTGATAGCCTGCATTGGTTTGATGGTGGTTGCCTACTTCAGCAGGATCCTTCACTGCACTTCCTCTGGTCGTTTGTTCAGGATGACAGGCCCTGCAATATAGAATCTAAGCCTCACTCCGCTCGGCAGGGTGGCATCAGGCCCAAAGCGTCTTCTTCCCTTATCAAAGGGAAGAAACAACCTGTCCCGAGAAGTTCGGGGAGAGGGGTTCGGTAACCAAAGGCTGGATGACAAAACTTATTCAATCAACTACCGCTCCAGATATTCTTCAAACCATTCCAGCACGCGCTGTCCAACATCTACACTTAATTTTGGCTCGGAAGGGCCGTGTCCCGAGCGTGGATATAGCACCAACTCAGTGGGCACCTCCATACGCTTAAGCACCTGGTACATTTCATAGCTTTGAGAGGCAGGCACTCGCTGGTCGTTGGAACTGTGAAGCAGTTGTACGGGCGTGGTCACTTCATCCACGCGGGTGTGGGGTGAGAGATCTGCAAAAAGCTGCTTCAGCTCCTCAGACTCCCAGTAGCCGCCACCCATCAAACCGAGGCCATAATCAATTACATCTGTGGTTACAAACATGCTTTCCAGGTTAAAGAGCCCGGCTCCCATGCTGATGGCCTTAAAGCGGTCGGTTTTAGTGGCAATGCGAGCTGCCATATAGCCACCATAACTCCACCCCGCCATCACCAGGCTATCTGGGTGGGCAATGCCCCGCTCAATTACTTCATCCACCCCGGTCATGATATCCTGGTAATCGCCTTCTCCTAAATCCTGAAAATTAGCATAACGGAATTCCTTGCCATAGGCACTGCTACCACGGGGATTGGGTTTTAAAATGGCATATCCTTTATGTGCAAAAAAGGCCGCATTATAAAAAGCCCCGGTTCCTAAAAAAGTATTGGAGTATACGCCCCCAGGACCGCCATGTACATTTAAAAACAGGGGATATTGCTTTCCTTTCTCATAACCAACAGGATAAATCAGCAGGCCTTCTATTTCCATGCCATCGGTGGAAGTCCATGTAATGGTTTCAACTTTGGGCATTTCCGGAAATACATATTCATCTTCAAAATTAGAAATTTGCACCGGATTAAAACGACGGCCTTTGCTTACATATACTTCTTCATACTGTCCACCCATTTGCATCGTAAATGCGGTGATGCCGGCTGTTGGAGCATCCGAAAAACTATAATAAGCATCGTTTGAGTGAATCATTTCAGGCTCTCCACCATCCAGTGGTAATTTGTACATAGCTGCCAAGGTCTTTCTTCCCTCGGTAACATATACAGCATCACTTTCATCACCCACATACACACTGCGGATGTTACGATCAAAAGTATGGGCCAGGGCCTGAGCTTCGCCGCCAGCTGCTGGAATTACATACGCATCCGTTTGTCCGATGGGTTCTGGTTGGTCTCCATCCGAGAGAAATACAATCTGTTCGCCATCTTTTGTATAAACCGGTGAATGATCGGCGCCTCCCATATCAACCAATGCAGTTACCGTTCCTGAATCAGCCGGTACGGTGCTGATAGCCCCGGTATCACCATCATCCAACATAGGAGTTTCACGATGCGAGAAAACCAATGTTTCCCCATCGGGCGACCAACTGAAATCCTGAGCGTGCATATCTTCCGAATACACAGCTTTGGCTGAATGCTCCAGTGGCTCATCCCCTATTTCCTGAACATAAATCCGTGCATATCGAACCTCTTCTCCTACTACCGTGACATCTTCTTTAGCTTTTGCTTTTTCTTTGGATGCTTCTGACTCGGCATCTGTACTGGTAAAAGCAATCCGGCTGCCATCCGGTGACCATTTATAGTCCTGTACCCCTGTTTCAATATTGGTGATCGCTTCTGCCTCACCTCCATTGAGGGGAATCCGATACAGCTGGGTACTTTCTCCGCGATTGGCGGTAAAACTCAGGTATTTTCCATCCGGGCTAAATGCAGGATTTCCAGCCGACTTTTCACCCCGCGTGAACTGACGGTTCCAGTTCCCTTCGGTATCCGCAACCCAAATTTGTGAATGGTATTCCGATTCCGTATCAGAAACAATACCCCAGCTAACCGTGTAGGCCAGGTATTTACCATCCGGTGAGATAACAGGCGCACTGGCGTTTTTAACCTGTACAAAATCCGACAAATCAACGCTGACCGTGTCCTGGGCTGCTGCCGTTGTGATCCATGTTAAACTGATGAGCATTAAGAGAGTAAAGAATCGTTTCATTGCAAAATCCTTGGTTACGGTTTGCTTGAAAGAAAAGAAATGAGTTCGGTCTTTCCTATGGTACTTACAAGTTTTAAAAGAGAGAGTGGATTCGGGATTTATGATTGATGATTTCTTCTTTTTTTAGGCAAGTCTGCTTCTGCAAGATCATTCACTGCACTCCCTCTGGTCGTTTGTTCAGGATGACACGGTATGTGAACCAAGCACTTAGCCTAGCTCGGTGGAGGTAATTCCAGTCAAATCTCACCAAAGCGTTTTCTCCCCTTATCAAGGGGAGAAACAAAGAGGGGTCCGGCAACCAAGGGCTCGATTCCTTAGTTTAGCAATGAAAATATCAATCATTGCTTGTATATAAACATCAATATTCTTCGCAACTCAACCCCTCTCTGGCTTTCCCTCCCGGAGATTCGGGACAAGGGAGAGGACGCCTTTAAATCTACAAAACTTTATATTTAACAGATTGCCTGCTTCCGCAGGATCCTTCACTGCACTCCCGCCGGTCGTTTGTTCAGGATGACAGGTCCTGCAATATAGAATCTAAGCCTCGCTCCGCTCGGCAGGGTGGCATTGCGCCCATTTCTATCCAAAGCGTCTTCTCCCCTTATCAAAGGGGAGAAACAAAGAGGGGTCCTGGAGCCAAGGGTGTGATGTATTCATTAAATCTTTAATCCCCGGAAAATAAGTACTAAAGTATTTCACTTCTGTAATCAAAGAATTCTAAAAACTCTGACATCTCACATTGCCTTAACAAACAAACAAAACTACTTCGTATAAAGGGAAAATGTGTTTACCTTCAGCATCCGAAATCGTAATAGAAACAACCGTGACAGGCAGATGGACATCAGCGCGTTACTTGAGAAAATTGAGAACAAAACATACACCGTAGGTATAATCGGTTTGGGCTATGTGGGGTTGCCGCTGATGTGGACCTTTCATAAAGAAGGACTTCCGGTTATTGGTTTTGATATTGATGAAAAGAAGATCAACCATCTTCATGAGGGCACACCTTATATCAAGCACTTGGGTTCAGAGATGATGAAAAGCCTGGCAGACTCTGATCGCTGTGAAGCCACGACGGATTTCTCGCGGCTAACTGAAGCCGATGCCATCTTGTTATGCGTGCCTACCCCGCTCGATTATCACCGGGAACCGGATATGAGCTATGTGGAACAGACCACAGAGACGGTCTCAAAATATTTACGAAAAGGGCAGTTGGTGATTTTGGAATCTACTACCTGGCCGGGAACTACCGAGGAACTGATGATTCCCATCCTCGAGAAGAACTCTGGCTTGAAGGCCGGTACCGATTTCTACGTGGCCTACAGCCCGGAACGAGAAGATCCCGGAAACCCTGATTTCAACACGGCTAAAATTCCCAAAGTTGTAGGCGGGCACGGTGAAGATGCTCTTGCCCTCGCCCAGGCCATGTACGATACCGCAATTGTTGAAACGGTTCCCGTATCAAATTGCAAAACCGCAGAGGCGGTAAAACTCACGGAAAACATTTTTCGTTCTGTGAATATCGCTTTGGTAAACGAGCTGAAGGTGGTGTATGAATCAATGGGCATTGACGTTCACGAAGTGCTCGATGCCGCCGACAGTAAACCTTTTGGTTTTATGAAGTTTACACCGGGTCCTGGTTTGGGCGGCCACTGCATCCCCATCGATCCATTTTATTTAACATGGAAAGCCCGCGAATATGAGCAACATACCCGCTTTATTGAGCTGGCCGGTGAGGTGAATACCCACATGCCTCAATATGTTTTAGACCGTACGATAATGGCTCTGAATGCTCATAAAAAAGCACTCAACGGGTCTAAAGTATTAGTAATCGGACTGGCTTATAAACCCGATGTGGATGACATGCGGGAATCACCCACTTTCAAAATCTTTAACCTGTTAAAAGCTACGGGTGTCGAAATTTCTTATTACGATCCCCACATCCCCGAGATTCCCCCCTCCCGAGAACATGACGAATGGACTGGCACTTTATCCATCGACTGGAATGAAGAAACCATCCGCCAGTTTGATGCCGTCATCATCTCTACCAATCACAGCAACATCAATTACCAGGAGCTGGCAAACTGGAATAACTGTATCATCGATACCCGAAATGCCATGAAAGGCATTGAGCCTAAAAATAAGCGGCATATCTTTAAAGCTTGATTGCTGTCTAGCATTGCCATAACAATTCTACTATTTGCAAACTTTACTCCCCTTGGTAGCACGCCCCATCTCTGGCTCTCCCTCCCGAGGATTCGGAACAAGGGAGAGAACGCATTTAAAGCTGTGATTTTCGCTTAAACATATTATTTCAATTTAATCCCTTGCCGTCGTCACGTTCAGGTTAGAACTGAAAAATGAACAATGACAAGATCAAAAAAACCGTCATTCAGAGGCTACCGCCGAAGAAACTAAGCCAGAAAATGATTACCGACATGCCATAGACTATAGAGTATGATTCACTGGCAATGGTTTTCAAGTAATAAGCGATATACAGCTACAGATTCGCAAAATGTAGGCTCCTTCACCTCGACTCCCTGCGGTCGTCTCGTTCAGGATGACACGGTGCATTGAGTAAGCACTTAGATCCCTACGGTCGCTTATGCAGGAAGGGGACTTTAATATACTTACAAATACATCTTTGGATCGAACAGACCATGTAAACATCCTCTCCACTTATTCAAGAAGAAAGGCAGAGTGGAGTCGGTAGCAAAGAATTCAATGCAAAATTAAAAGACTGTATAAAAATATCTTTTCCAAACTCCGTTCGTGCCTGTAGATCCTTCACTGCACTCCCTTCAGTCGTTTGTTCAGGATGACAGGCTTCAGGAAGTAAATACAAAGCTCCCTACGGTCGCACTTTTTACAGGCCATTTGCTCCTTTACAACTCCAGTATCCCTCCAGTATAAGTCCAGTACAACTCCAGTTAGATTGTATTCTGAAATGGAGCGGTATTGGAGGAATACTGGAGGGGTATTATAGCGAATAGATAGATCTACAATTTATCGACTTATTCCTGCTATTGGAACAGCCTGAATTTTTTCTAGAATACTTGAATGAACCCGGCATGTCCTATCACAACCAAAGAGTCCTCTCCCCTTATTCAAGAGAAGAGACAGGTTACCAGGGATTCGATGCTGAAAAATGAACAATAACAAGATCAAAAAAACCGTCATTCAGAGGCTACCGCTGAAGAAACTAAGCCAGAAAATGATTACCGAAATACCATAGACTATAGAGTATGATTCACTGGCAATGGTTTTCAAGAAATAAGCGATATACAGCTTCGCAAAATGCAAGATCCTTCACCTCGACTCCCTGCGGTCGTCTCGTTCAGGATGACACGGTGCATGGAGTAAACACTTAGCTCCCTACGGTCGCTTTTTCAGGATGACAGGCCACGTGGAATAAATTCTTAGCTCCCTGCGGTCGCTTACTCGGGGAATGAGGCTTTGGTATACATGTCTATTCAGCTTGTGTAGACAACTATTTGCAACCAGTGCGTCTTTTCCACTTATTCAAGTGGAGTCCCGTTGTCAGAGGCTCGCTTGCTTAATTATTCCCGAATAAGTCCCTTGTGTACACTTTTTCTTTCACATCCTGGATTTCATCAACCATACGATTGGCCACAATCACCTCAGATTCTTTCTTGAAAGCGTCCAGATCTTTAATAACTCGGGAATGGTAGAATTCTTCTTTATCCAAGTAGGGCTCATATACAATGACTTCGATGCCCTTTGCCTTGATACGTTTCATAATCCCCTGAATAGCACTCTGGCGGAAATTGTCTGAGCCCTGTTTCATCACCAGGCGATAGATGCCTACAACCTTGGGATCATTTTTCCAAATCTGGCGGGCAATGAAGTCCTTGCGGGTAGTATTGGCATCCACAATGGCTTTGATAAGGTTATTGGGTACATTTTCGAAATTTGCCAATAACTGCTTGGTATCTTTAGGTAAGCAATAGCCCCCATATCCAAAAGAGGGGTTATTGTAATGATCACCAATACGGGGATCCAGGCCTACGCCGCTAATCACTTGCTTGGTGTTCAGTCCATGGGTTTCACAATAAGAATCCAATTCATTGAAATAAGCTACCCGCATGGCCAGATACGTATTGGAAAATAGCTTGATAGCCTCGGCTTCCGTACTGTCAGTAAATAAGATATCAATATCCCCGGCATCGTCTGCCGCTCCCTCTTCCAACAATCCTGCAAACTTCTCGGCACGATCAGAACATTCCCCAACTACAATGCGGGAAGGATAAAGATTATCATGCAAAGCCTTACCCTCTCTCAAAAACTCGGGAGAAAAAATCAGGTTACTGGTTTGAAACCGCTGACGCGCTTCCTTCACAAAACCTACCGGTATGGTCGATTTGATCACCATTAACGCATCCGGATTTATTTCCTTCACGTCCTGAATAACAGCCTCTACCGAACGGGTATCAAATTTATTGGTTTCCGGATCATAATTGGTAGGGGTGGCTATAATTACAAACTCGGCCCCTTTGTACGCCTCTTCTTTATCCAGAGTGGCTGTTAGGTTCAAATCATCTTTATCATTAAAAAACCGTTCTATTTCCTTATCCGAAATGGGCGATTTTCTCTCATTAATCGACTTTACTTTTTTCTCGTCGATGTCCAGTGCTACTACTTCGTGATTCTGGGATAATAATACGGAGAGAGAGAGGCCTACATAGCCAGTACCTGCTACTGCAATTTTCATTCGGTTACTGCGATGATTATGAATTATAATTTCTTTGAACAGTTTTATGAAGACACCTGTAGAACAAGTTAATATTGTTTTTCATACACTTGCCACTCGGGAATCTAAATAATTTATATTTAGCCCAAAAACTAAAGACATGCCATAAAAGATAGTCTAATGCCTAAGGATAGTTTTAGACTAAAAAGCTAAGGTAAGAAATACGATTAAGCACAGTGGCTAAACTGGCGAAGCCTATCAAGGCTACCATTAATGCGCGTTAGTTTGATTATTAAACATTTGCATAACAGTACCAAAGATGATTTTCACATCCATCATCAAAGACTGTTTTTGCACGTAGATAAGATCTTTGTCCAATCTTTTTCGCATATGGTCATTGTCCAAGGTCCCTCCTCTAAGTCCTTTTACCTGGGCAAAACCGGTGATACCCGGACGTACCGCATAGCGATAATAAAAATCGTCAAAACGTTTGTTCCAGTAAACCGTTTCATCTTTCATGTATGGTCTTGGACCTACTAAACTCATATCCCCTTTAAGGACATTAAACAACTGGGGAAGTTCATCAAGATTTGACTTACGCAAGAAGCTACCAAATTTAAAAACCCTGATATCACCTTTCTGAGTTACCGCTGGTTTTTCACGATTTGGAGCTTCATAGAATTCATGCATAGTCCGCACTTTATAGCAGAGAAAAGATTCACCGCCCCTGCCGGTTCTCTTTTGCTTAAAAAATATAGGGCCTGGCGAAGATAATTTTATACCCAGTGCTAAAAACGGAAACAATACAGCTAATACCGTTAAGCCGATTAATGATAGGATAATATCAAGTGCCCTTTTACCGGTGTATTCCTTTTGTGTAAGAGCATAGAATTTACTTGGAAGAACCGTGTTATTATTGACTATCTGATATTCACTTTCCCGAGCTTTTCGTACAATTGTATCCCTAACTGTCATATCCATAAATACCTGCTTTTTGTATTAACCCATAAATAAATTAATGACAATGCTTAAACCTGAAGATCTCATATATCTCTTAGACTTAAGTCTGTCTTGTTTACATATTGCTAAACCCTAACAAAATTATCGAGTCTGAATATTTGGTTACTTGTATCTCTTTGTACTGGAAATATTCCAGTTTTATTATTTCGATCTATTAAGTAATTCGATACCTGAATCCCTAATACCCACATCAAAAAATAAATGATTTAATGTAAAGCCAAAAAGATATTTAGGTTAAATTATTTTATAGCTTAATAAAGCATATAATTTTATCCTTTCGTCTATCCATCAACTTTTCACGAAACGAAGATACTCAATCGGTTTAAAAGCTTTAATTAGGAACTATTAATAGTACATTTGTTAAGTCATTAGGTTCAAAAAAGGCGAGATTTTCTCTCTTTGTTCATAGCCCGACCCTGATAAAAAAGTTCCTGATTATTTAATGAGCTTTAAAATAAGCATTCTCTGTAGAAGTTCAATGTTTCAAATATTTTAGATAAGCATTTTAGGACCCGCCTGAAATACCTTTTCTATACTCCACAGCCCACGTCCTTTATTTCGAATCCTTACGGCCTTATCAGCTAGTATTATGCTGAGAAATCGACCATGATAAGATCATAACCCCGTCATTCAGACGCTACCGCCGAAGAACCTTAGCCAGATAATGATTAACGACATGCCATAATAATGCCCCTTTTAAACATCATAGCAAACCAATTAAAGGATCCTTCACAGCACTCCCTCTGGTCGTTTGTTCAGGATGACACGCTGCATGGTGTTAAACACGTAGCTCCCTTCGGTCGCTTATTCAGGAAGGAGACTTTGATACACATACAAATTCATACTCGAATTGAACAAACCGGCCATGCCGCACCAAAGCGTCTTCTCCCCTTATTCAAGGGGAGAGAAAGAGAGGGGTCTTGTAGCCAAGGGCTCGATGCCATTATAAAAACCCTGTTTCATAGACTAAAAGAACCAAAATTAATTTCTATGAATCAGCAATTTCATTACTGGCCATACTTAGATCCCTGAATGACTTAATAATATACTCCGCGTCTGTCTTTTCGATTTCAGCAAAATGCAGGATCCTTCACTTTGATTGCTTACGATCGTCACATCCAGAACAACCATGACAAGATCAAACAAAACACCGTCATTCAGACGCTACCGCCGAAGAACCTCAGCCAGATAATGATTAACGACATGCCATAATAATGCCCCTTTTAAACATCATAGCAAACCAATTAAAGGATCCTTCACGGCACTCCCTCTGGTCGTTTGTTCAGGATGACACTTTGCATGATGTAAACACGTAGCTCCCTGCGGTCGTCTCGTTCACAATAACGCTTGGAAATCAATTGGATAAAATCACAAACCCGTCATTCAGAGGCTACCGCCGAAGAACCTCAGCCAGAACTTGATTACCTGCATGCCATTAGTTGGGAAGTGTGGGGCACTGGCGATGGTTTTAAAGAAATAAGAGATGTGGTGCTTGCAAAATGCAAGATCCTTCACCTCGACTCCTTACAGTCGTCTCGTTCAGGATGACACGGTGCATGGAGTGAACACGTTGCCCCCCCTGCGGTCGCTTATTCGGAAAGGAGGCTTTGATGTACATGTCTCTTCAGCTTGGATAAACAGCCATTTGTAACCAGTGTGTCTTCTCCCCTTATTCAAGGGGAGAGGCAGAGAGGGAGCTAGTAGACAAGGGCATATTATTTAAAGGCTTAAGCTCAGTGTTAAATGAATATTATTCAGATCTCTTGGTCGTTCGTAATACCAGTTATTGCGGCGGGAATAGGTGAGTGCATATCCGATGTCGTACCCGTCTAGTTGGAGTCTGCCTTCGTAAGTTGCATTAATCTCCAGGTCATGATGATAGCGGTCATCAAAAGTTGCATAATAATAGTCATCATCAAAGCGGATGTTTTGAATGACTAGACGATGCCACAATTTAGGGCCATACAGTTTTACATCTATCGTATTTGAATGAGAACCGGGTCCAATACCAGCTCCCATGATTTGTCCCTGATGGGTGTACCCCTGTTTTACTACACCATGTACATAATACGTTGGAGTAGGACGTACCAAAACAGAACGTGACTGCCCCAAGGTAGTATGCTCTGCGGTAAGAACCAGGTCACGGTCATTATTTAGCTCAAACCATTTTGTGATGCCGAGTGTAAATGCCCGGGTATGTTCGGGCTGAAACCCCCAAATCTCTCCTCCAAAATCGTTTTTAGCAAACTCAAAATAGGGCTCAAATCCCACTTCCGGGAAGGTCCACCGGGCAGAGACCGAGGCTATCTGATCAAATTCATCATTTTGCGCTTCAGCCTCAACGTCCGAAGGAGTTTCAAAGCGGTAGGCCGTTATAAAAAAATCTTCCCAGTTAAGATCCTGCCAGTTCTCATACATAACACGATTGAATCCAAGATTCAGACCTGGTATCCACTTGGGCTCATACCCCAGACTTAAACCGGTAATAAATCGCTCATCATTGGAAGAATTATCATCAAAATAAGAAGACTCTGAAAGCTGTCCCCAAAACTGTTTGATTTCAATATCCCCGATACCGGTATCAAAAGGACGGTCGCTGCCTACATAGACATGCGGAAATCCGGGTGCGTGGGAACTCATTACGATCGGGTTATGCCGGGCCGGTCCCCATTGGAAGTTTTGAGTAGACACACCTGCCCGTATATTAAAAGCTTCCACACTCACATCGGATTGACCGGGTAGCAGTTTTACAAAAGCGTCATCGCCGTAACGCATCACATAATCGATATTTTGCTGAAAAGGATAGGAATACTCGTTCTTATTGGGATTAGATGGGATGTAAAAAGAAGCATTGGAACTGTAATATACCATCGGGTTTAGGGTCACGGATAAAACTCCCCACTGCCCTTGAATACCTCCTTTTAAAGCAGCGGTTAATCCTTTTCCCTGCCACAACGGACCATCATTATAGCCTCTGGGATAAGCAGAGTTGTAAGAAACCAGTGCCCGGGGCGATAGTAAAGACAATCCGGTGCTTCCTATTGATGATACTGATTCTTCCTCAAGACAAGGTGCATGATTCTGTATAGCGTCCAGCTGATTTATGTATTGTAAACAGTCTTCATTGATGATAGAATAATCCCGGGCATAGGTTTTCTCAAAGCTCCCGGGAGATAGTACCTGAGCTTTAACATTGCTGGTTAGGAATAATGCAGCCAATAGAACTACTGAAAAACCAAAAATTGTATACCTCATAGAAAATGTCTCATTTATTTTCGTCTGATAAATTCTGTCCCACACTTCTCTTGTTATACATACCTAATAATATGATTCCGAAGGAAGACAATGGAATAAGATATTCAGAGAGCAGGTCTGCTCCAAATAACAAAGGAAGGTAGGCGTAAAGCCCCGTATACAGAAATACATTTAGCAGCACAAAACCTAAACCGTGGATATATACCAGGTAAGCAGCATCTTTAAAAGATAAGCCCATTAAAAGGCTTCCTGTCAGTGCCAGCAAAAAATATCTCCCAAAAGGTATTTTATACATCCCTTCAGACTCTACCCCTCCCAGGCTGTAAGTAAAACCAATAGCTGTAGGACGGTATTCAAAAGTAATCTCTAAATCTTCTGATATTGCGTGACTATAAACCTGTTCAGATTGCCAACTCATAAACATAGTTCTGGCTGGTCGGATAAGCAGAAAATATCCGGCAATAATTAAAGCAACTATAAGAATGCGCTTCTGCATGCTCTGAATACTCTTATTCTTTAGTCAAAAGTGATTGAATATACTGTTTGTATTGGACTTTAAAACTGTCCTTTGGCTTTGATTAGAATCATGGGCGGTGAAAGGAGATCCCGGTTCTGCGCCTTCACTTCGTTGCGGCTTGCCCGGGATGACTGGTTATTTATACCATTTTATCCAAGAGCAGTCATCCCGCACGCAGCGAATGCGGAGATGCGGGATCTCCTTGGTACCGGCAATGCACTGGCCAAGGAAGCGCTGTTCAACATCTCAGGCAATGCAGGGAGATTGCCGCGTCGTTTGGCATACTAAGCTTGCGTTCAGCATTTTGGGCTCCTCGCAAAGACTGGTTTTTATTAAATATCGTCATTGCGAGGAGGCAACCCATTCTATACCAGGGCTGTTGCCCGGCGACGAAGCAATCTGTTTAATCGTAGCAACTACTTTTCTACTGGTTACTTGGCTCTTTTACCAACATATTGGTCGAATTCACACCTCCTGCTGCTCCGGGCTTTTCCACCTCTTCTGTCTTCTCCTTCAACAAGGAGAAGGACGCTTTTATCGGTTTTATGCCGGTGCTGAATAACGGCCTTTTTCACCTAGCTCTTCCTTCCAACCAGTCATCCCGCACGTAGCAGAGCGAAGATGCGGGATCTCCTTGATACGGGCAACTCTCTGGCCAGGGAGAGCGTTGTTTTTCATCCCAAGTATTTTGGAGAGATTGCCGCGTCGTTTGGCATACTAAGCTTGCATTCAGCATTTTGGGCTACTCGCAAAGACTGGTTTTTATTAAATATCGTCATTGCGAGGAGGCAACCCAGTCTATACCAAGACTGTTGTCCGGCGACGAAGCAATCTGTATAATCGTAGCCTAACAGTTCCAAAGGGGACGTTGTTAGCATTCCAAATTGATTCGAGGAGATCCCGGATCTGCGTCTCCACTTCGTTACGACTTGTCCGGGATGACTTGGTGGGTACTTTATTGGTTCCTCTGCTTCTAACTTTCTGAGTGAATGCATACAACTTGCTACTACAGGCTTTTCGACCTCATCTGTCTTCTCCTTCAACAAGGAGAAGGACGCTTCTATCGGTTTTATGCCGGTGCTGAATGACGGCCTTTTTCACCTAACTCTTCCTTCCAACCAGTCATCCCGCACGTAGCAGAGCGGAGATCCCGGATCGGCGCCTACGCATTCGCTTCGGCTTGTTGGGATTACTGGATGGTTTTATGCTCCTAACCAAAGGCAAGTCATCGCGAGCGAAGTGCTCACGGAGACCCACGATCTCTTCGAATAAACTTAGGATATTAATCACGCCACCCGTCCTTCCACATTTGTTTATATTTCTTGAGTAGTTCCGGGAATAAAAAAACCATCGGCAAGGAAAATAGCGACCAATAGCCAATGTGATACCAAAATAATGCAATGGGGATGCTTAACATCACTACAACGATATCATTTGAAAGCATAACCCCGAATCTTTTCTTAAGGGATTTAAAGACCAATAAGTAGAAAGGCAAGGCAGCCAATTCCGCTACACCATATCCAATGATACCCCATTCACGAATTGCGAAAAATGCCGTCAGAAAAAAAAGCACATTAAAAGCCATCCAAAAAAAGGTCACATCCTTAAGCCCATCGTACATCTGCAAATGTATCACAGGTATAGTTAATAGGATGTAATAGAAGAAGCCCGTTGCCAAAAAAGGATATAACTCATTCATCCATATCCACAAATCATCTCCACTCCACAGAGATACGCCAAAAACGGCTACACTTCCTAATAATAGAATTATTCCGATTGGAACTATCTGCACAAGTGTGCCTTCTATAATCAACTTCCGCAGTCGTGCCTCATTTCCCTCTGCTGCACCAGCTGCGGAAGCTGCAACTCTCTGCACCGCATTTTTATAAAATGAAAAGCCTTGTACAATCTTTTCAGCAAACGAGACAACACCAACCCCACCAGCTCCCGCAAAATAACCCACAAGTACAGGATTGGCCAGCTTCTTGGCCTGAACTGATAAATTCTGTATAAATATATGGCGGGAATGATTCTTTAATTTGGTCAGTGATTCGCGACTTATTTTCAGCTTGGGGACATACCCTGATGCCACAAAAGAAAACGCCGCGATGCTTACAACATACACGTACCAACTTGCGACAAGTATAAGGTAACTTTCATAGATAAAGATCAGCAGCAGCGTGGTAGTATGCTGCAAAAGTGCCGCCCCCAACTCTTGATTAGAGATAAGCGGAAATCGCATTTTCCTTTCTAACACCGCCCGGGGAATTTCTGTTACCACGGCTAAAGGAAGGGTTCCGATAAGCACCAATAGTGGAAACGAAAAAGCCTTGTATGGGTTAGCTGAATTCGGAACAAAAAACAGCAACAGCCCAACAACTAATATAGCCACTAAACTGATCCCCATTAGCAACGAAAAAGAGGTGTGATACAGACTCGGTTCTTCTTCCGGATCAGCCTTCAGTAATACCAGTTTAATCTCAAACTTCAGTAATAGCTCCAGGAATAAAACAACCGCAAATGCACCGGCAAATTTTCCGTATTCTTCTACCCCAATCAGATAAATAACCAACAGGGTTGAAAGAAATCCAACAGCAGAAGCTATCACCGATTTACTCAGCAAATGAGAAAAACCCTTAACCAGTGTAGCCCGCATATATGAGATTAGATTTTAAAATTTATTGATATCCTGCCGCTTGTTCGTAAACAAGTATCGTTTTTTGAGCTGCCGTTTTCCAGTCAAATTTCCGGCTTTGCTGTTTACCCTTTTTAATCAGCTGTTCCTTAAGTCCATCATCCAAGCCTAATTTTTCTATAGCCTTCCTGATTGAAATAATGGATTCCGGTTTTACCATTAAAGCCGCATCTCCGGCTACTTCAGGCAAGGATGTACAATTGGATGTAATAACCGGAACGCCCAGAGCCATGGCTTCTAAAACTGGCAGCCCAAAGCCCTCATATAACGACGGATACACCAAGGCGTAGGCCTGTTGATAATAGCCCAGAAGTTCCTCCTCTGTTACATATCCTTTAAAGTGTACGCCCTTTTTTCTCAGTTTTTTTAGCTCGTTTTGCGACTTGTTCAGGTTGACAGTTTCCCCTACAAAATAGAGATCCATCTTTTCTCGGGTAGATGATGAAAGATAGGCCGCAATCAAACGCTCTACATTCTTATTTCTCCGGGAGCCCCCCACATGTAACAAATAGGGCCTTTGACTATTCATTTTTTTTGATATAGCAGAAGATGGATCTATAGTTAAGCCCGGGTAAGTTACGCGGATTTTATCTTCAGGGATGCCCATCTCGGTTATTATTTCCTTCTTTGAAAATTCAGATACAGTCAAAATATCAGATGCTTTCTCGGCAGAAAGCTTATTGACCCACATCCTGAATTTTTGGTGAAGTCCGGAGTGTCGTTGTCCATGTTGCTCTGCTAAATCATGCAAGGTCACTACATGCGGAACATCAAACGTGTTATACAAAGGAACAGGATTGGGCAGATGAAATACATCAATATCGTATTTCTGAAAGAGTTTTCCGGCTAATGCATTTTGCCAAAAGAAGTACCAGGGCCGCATAATCTTCCTAGGATGGTGTGGAATATCTACCCGGATGAATTTAAAATTAGGATGAGATACGGTTAAAAAACTTTCAAAATCCTTATTTACTATAATATAAAAGGCATGAGGGGAATCCACTTCCTCCAATCCCTTAATCAGATAGCGTATGTATTGCCCCAGACCGTTGCTTACTGCAGGATTAACATGCGTAGTGATGGCAATATTCAAGGGTGGCTTGTCTTGTTTACTTTCCAGTGATTTAGTTTTTCGAATATACCAAAGTACGAGAGATAATCATGAGAGATGTTTCTGAGAGACGATCTGGCCCCAACAAGTCATCCCGCACGTAGCAGAGCGGAGATGCGGGATCTCCTTGGTACGGGTAATGCGCTTGCTAAGGAAGGCTTTGGCTCCACCGCCTCATGTGGTGGGAGATCCCGGTTCAGCGCCTTCGCTCCACTGCGGCTTGACCGGGATGACTGGTGTTTACTTTTTTTGGTTGTTCTGTTTATAGCTTTCCGGGCGAATGCTTACTACCTGCTACTCCAGGCTTCTCGACCTCTTCTGTCTTCTCCTTCAGCAAGGAGGAGAACGCTCGTATCCGTTTCATGCCGGTGCCGGTTGACTGCCTTTTTCTATCTCACTTCTCCCAACGAGTCATCCCGCACGCAGCGGAGCGGAGATGCGGGATCTCCCCGGTACGGGCAACCCTCTTCCCAACGGTACGTTTTTACACATCACAGGTCGTTTCCGGGAGATCCTTCACTTCGTCCCGAATTCTTGGGACTCCGTTCAGGATGACCGGGGCCTTTTTTATACATACTTAGCCTCCCGCTGGTCGGCATGACCGGCACGGGCATTGACGCCACAGGCGGCACCCGGTTGTACCCACACGCCCCGTCACCCTGAGGAATGAGCGTAGTGTAACGGAGCGAATGAACGAAGGGTCTCCTTAATACGGGCAACACACTGGCCAAGGGGCTTTGGCGCCATCGCATCATGTTGCGGGAGATCCCGGTTCAGCGCCTTCGCTCCACTGCGGCTTGACCGGGATGACTTGGTTTTTTATTTAACTTCCCCTACCCAGTCATCCCGCACGCAGCGGAGCGGAGATGCGGGATCTCCCCGGCACGGGCAACGCACTGGCCAAGGAATGCGTTGCACCACCCTACCATGTGGCGGGAGATCCCGGATCTGCGACTCCGTTTCACTTCGTCTTGTCCGGGATGACTGGATCTTAAAAAACATTGTAAGGATTTGCCTTTTCATCGCTCTTACTTAGCAAATGAGCAAAAAGGGATATCTATATATATTATCAAACAAGCATCGCACGGTGTATTACACCGGAGTTACTTCACAGCTGCTTGAACGGGTATATGATCACCGAAGAGGAAGAGGCTGTCACTTTACCAAAAAGTATAATATCAGGGAACTGTTGTATTATGAAGAGTTCCCAACTATGCTTGAGGCCATCCAGGCGGAAAAGCGAGTAAAGAGATGGAAGCAAGCCTGGAAGATTGAGCTTATTAAAACTATAAATCCTGAGATGGTTGATCTGTGGTCTGAGGTTTCTACTCTTGGTCAGCCGGGGTTGTTGGATGATGAGGATGGATAGTACAACATAAACCTTGGCGGGAGATCCCGGTTCTACACCTCCGCTATCGCTACGGTTTGACCGGGATGACTTGGTTTTTTATTTAACTTTTCCTACCCAGTCATCCCGCACGTAGCAGAGCGGAGATGCGGGATCTCCTTGGTACGGGCAACGCTCTGGCCAGGGAGGACGTTAGCACCATCGCTCCATGTGGTGGGAGGTCCCGGATCTGCGCCTTCACTTCGTTACGACTTGTCCGGGACGACTGCCTTTTTGTAGTAAAGGATTAGTCATCGCGGGCATAGACCCGCGATCTCCTTGATGCAGGCAACGCACTTGCCAATGGGCTTTGGCGCCATCGCACCATATGGCGGGAGATCCCGGTTCTGCACCTCCGCTATCGCTACGGCCGGACCGGGATGACTGCCTTTTTTCTATCTTTCTCTTCCCACCACCCAGTCATCCCGCACGCAGCGAAGCGGAGATGCGGGATCTCCTTGGTACGGGCAACGCTCTGGCTAAGGGGGGACATTGCCACCACCAAGCCATGTGGAAGGAGATCCCGGTTCGGCGCCTTCACTCCGCTGCGGCTTGACCGGGATGACTGGTGATTTAGTGACTACTTAGAGAACTTCTCGCGGCTGACAGCCCATAGAAACTTGACATTACCTACCAGGTAACGGCGCCACATGCGTCTGGGCTCGCGGACTAATCGGTACAACCACTCGAGACCGGCATCAATCATCCATTGGGGGGCGCGGGTGATGGTGCCAGCATAAAAATCAAATACGGCTCCGATACAGCAGATATGTCCTGTTTCAAGAGCGTCTAAATGTTGGTATGCCCATTTTTCCTGTTTTGGTGCTGTCAGGCCGATAAATAACACATCCGGCTGCATCTCATTTACGGCCTGCACCATGGCTGCAGAATCTTCTTCGGAGAATTCAGGTTTATACGGCGGAGAATAGGTACCGACCGTTACATCAGGATATTCTTCAGCAGCACGGTTCTTTATTCTTTTAAGGGTTTCGTTTGTACTCCCCAAAAAGAAACAAGAGCCACCCTGCTGTTGCAGTCGGTCCATTTCATAAAAGAATAAATCGGCCCCGGCTATTTTCTTTAGCTGGGTACCGTTTAACCACTTTAGGGCCCACACTACACTAATGCCATCCGGGATCAGTACATCGCAATTTTTTAGTGAATCCGTAAATAATGCATCCTTCCGGGATACATTGTAGGAATGAGCATTGATGGTATTTATTAGGACCTTGTCCTTTTTAATCTCGGACAACTCCCCGCCGTACACCTGGTAATCCTGAAGCCTCATGATTTTTGCACTACCTGGGTTAATATTTCAGTCATTCGTTCTTCGAACTTTTGCAGAGTAAACCTGGCTTCATATTTTTCTCTGCCGGCTTTACCCATTTTTTGTCTAAGCTCTTTGTCTCTGATTAGCTCTTCCAGTTTTTCGCTCAGTTCTTCAACATTCTTCTGCTCCACCAGGTAACCGGTTTTACCTGAATCCACCAAATCCCGGATACCACCTTCGTAAGTCGAGACCACCGGCAACCGGTGCTGCATCGCTTCAATCAAAACCAGTGGCAGGCATTCTTTATCATAAAAGGTGGGAAATACGAAAATGTCGGCTTTTGAGAAGGCTTTTTCTTTTTCTTCACCGTATTTTTTTCCAGCATATACTACCTGTTTCTCCAGCCCTCTTTCTTTGATTACCTGGTTTATCTGAGGTTCAGAAACATCTCCTTCTCCACCAATAAATGTACACTTAAAGCTTAACCCCTTCTCTCGGAGTTTTTCACAGGCCTCCAATAATACATAGACCCCTTTGGATTCAATCAAGTTAGACAAAAATAGCAGGGATACTTCCTTTTCAGATTCCTCACTTTCCACATAATCAGGTTCGGGGATGCCATTGGGGCAAACATGCACCTGTTGCTTGCCTACATAATCATCTACATCCTCATACAAATATTCAGAAAGCATGATGACATCGGTATCTTTAAACATAAACGAATAGAAGAAATCATACAGCTTTTGCTTCCCGTGGGTTTTCACACCTTTATTATGCATGTGATATACACGCCGCACCCCAAATACTTTTAATAAAGAGACCAACAACACATCCCGGAAAAAAGCTGCCCCAGTGGCACTCAGGGCAAGGTAACATAGGTCCGGTTTGTTGTTACTCAGTTCTTTAAGCAACTGAAACCAAATGCTGATGAAGACCATTATTTTGCCAATACTTACCTTCCCAGAATCACTAACGTTTTTGGAGGCTAATAGATTTATATAACGGGTATTGAACGCTCCGTTAATCCTAGAACTTTCCTTTATAAACTCGCCCACCATGGATGAACCGTGAACTGGTGGAGGAAGTTGGAGAATAAAGAGTATGTTTTTTTTCACAGGGTAATCTTTTCTAATAATCGGTTTTTAAAAGAAAATTTCTTTCTGAATTCCTTCGCCAAAATTTTATCAATCTTTGTTTCGGCTTCAAATTCGAAGTCCCGCTGTTCTCCTTGGTCAAGGATAGTATCAAAGCGGTTAGTATCCTTAGTATGAGTGGCATCTTCCCCAAATCCAATGCTTACCACTTTGGATGTTGAAGGAAATACGGTGTACATATCTCTTTTAAATTGATCATAGCACCACCGAACCGCCCAGGAATCAATTTTACCGTTCATTTGCTTCGATAACATTCGGGGTAAATCGGAGCCCCCGCGCATAAATTTTAGTTGTTCAGCTAAATTCCATTTAAAACCGGAATAATTGGATACTTCCCAATCGACTTTCTCCCACTGCTCTCTCCAGGTGCCCCAGCCCCAGGAAGAAGCACGGTATCCTACATAATAATCTTTAGGATAATCTTTTAATGATGGCAGATCCATAGTATAGCCAGAGATGGAAAAGATATCTTCTGAATCTTGGTGAAAATCTAATGCCTGATTCATGAAGTCAAGAAAATTTGGAGAAGTTATCAGGTCGTCTTCAAGAACAATCACTTTACCATATTCTTCAATGACTTGGCTTACACCTGAAATGATGGATTGGGCTAGTCCATTATTTTCTTTCGACTTTACTATCTCAATTGACTTGAAACCTTCAACTGTCTGCAGGAACTCCCGCACCTCTTTTACTTTGGCATGATCTTTGAACTTTTTTGGACCATCTGAAAATATGAATAGTATACTTTTTTCAGACAAATAGTTTTCTTTTAATGCTTGGATAGTTTGTTGAGTTTCATTAAGCCGATTGTAACAAAATATTATTACTGGTGCTAAATCCATTGAATTACAAAACTGACTTATATTCAAGAGCTTTTGCATAAAACTCTAACTCAGGTTCCATTTTACTTTTTATAGGCTGGAAAACTTCTTCTAAGTCTATTTCTTTCTTTGCCATATTTTTTCTCGTGTGAATTGGTTTTAATTTTACACACAATATGTCATTTATATTTTTAATGTCTTCGTCAAAGTTTTTTAAATCAATGATATAATCTATCGAAGCAAGTTGTTTCAATCCCTCTTCGACGTCTAAATGTTTTGAAAACATATAGAGTTGGTGGCACAACTCTTCACTAGGAATATTTTTTAAATAATCATTAAAACTATTCCCTTACCATCCAAATTCTTTTGGATGATTTCGAATAGGGTTTCCGTCATTATAATATTTAATTAGCTGTTTATATCGTGAAAACACCCTTTGACGTGGGTCCCTCAATGTTGTAATTGTAAAAGTACCGTTCGGCAATATTGTCTTATAAATAGGACGATGTGACCACCCATAATGCCACAAACCAGAACTTAATGACAATTGATTCCAAGCTGTAAAAACCCAATTATTATGAAACAAACGTAAGTCAATTTGACTCATCAATTTGCTATATAAATCAGCTTCTCGATCCTTCTGATTGTGCGATAGGTTAAGGAACATGTTATTTAAAGAGGTTCCACCAGTTTTCATAAGATGATGGTGGTACACCCTCTTCACCCCATTCCCAAAATGATTATTTTCTCTATACACTCTAAATATCCTTAAGTTTTTTTTAGGATTAAAAAAAGTATAGAAATATTTCTTTACCATAACTAATTAATACCTTTAAAATAATTACATGTTCTTTTTAATTTCATTATAGATCTTGCCAAACTCTAATTCGATACAATCAAGTTATATTAATTATTCTCTATCAAATGGGTCTACACCTAATTTTTTTTTGTAATACATTCTTATTGCAGAGATTTGTTTATCATTTCTACTATTCTCACCCACATTCAAACTATGTAAATCATAATTTTCTCTATATAAGATGGAAATCAACCTTTTATCATAACCAGTGTATAAAACATTGGTACCATTCAAATAGGCCATAGAATTAAGCCATAAATCATCTCCATAGAAACATGTTTCTATAAATATCTCTTTCTTTAGAACATCTTTATATAATGAATTAGGTGGGTACAAAACCCCTCCACAGCCAGTAGGTAATAGTTTATTACTTTTTAGTGGCTTTGAATTAATTGTTTCCCAATCATTATAACTTGCGTTTTTGTCGATGATACAACAACGATTAGCACATACACAATCAGGATTCTCTAAATACTTATCTAATAAGAATTGCAATGTATCTGGTGAATAAATAATGTCATCATCCAATGTTATTATTACTTTATTAGGAAACTCTTGCATTGCGTAATAATATTTTTTGTGTGACTTAAGATCTTCATCACACATTCTTATCCTTAGCCCCCTATCTGTTAACTTTTTTAGTCTATCAGGTATGGATTCATCAGTTGGAAATTGATCTTTAGCAAGCCATAAATAAATCTGACTAGGGGGAATATTTTGGTTTAAAATGGATTCAATTACTATCCATAATTTATCGATACGCAAAGGAAATGACGTTAAACTAACTATAAAGTCAATTTCTCCATATTTTTCTTTAAATTTATTATTTACTTTATTATTCTCTTTTAATTTAAAGAATATTGGGGCTATCAAATTTAATAAATACTTATAAAATAATCTCTTTATTTTATTATAATTATCATTATGCTTTTTACCAGAAACAGGGTCAAAAGTTTTATTAAATTGTTTATAAAAGAAACTTATCATTTTAAAAACTTTTCTAAAAAGTTAATCGAGTCCTTTCTTAGATCTTCAATCTTACTAAAGACAGAGGGATAATTAATCTTTTTTTCCCAAATTTTTGATTCTACGACCTCTTCATAAGTTTGAAAATATCTATCGGAAAGTCCTAAATCACTTAAAAGGGATTTCATCCTAGAACTTCTTTTATAAGATGAAGGAAGTACAACAAAATCTTTCTTAAATAAGATCGCAAATACCATGCAGTGAAAAGAGTCAGTGATTACGAATGACGCATTAGAGATCGTCGTAACCCATTTTTCAACTGTGGGAAATGGAATAGCTTTAATATTCTTATTCAAAATTATATCATTCAACGAAATGGGCTTCAATTCCATCTTTTGGGATAAGTCATGAAGATCATCATACCATTTCTCATTCTTAGAATACTTATAACTGACAATAGTTTTTTTATTATTTTCTTTTTTATTTTCTAATAGAAAATCATAAGATCTAAGTAAAAAGACAGGATCAAGAACTTTGACAGATTGAATTCCATAAAAACTCTTACAGATGTTAACTCCTACTTCCTCTCTTATACTAATTCCTGAGAATTTTTTTAAATGATCTCTTATTTCACTAGCATTACTTGGATTATAATCCTTCTCATCTAATCCAAAACTAGCAGCATAAGATATTCTCTTTTCATTATTTTTTAGAAAATTAAAATAGTACAGCAATTGATCTTCTTTAGTAATATCGTAATTCCACACTTGATCGCTACCAACTATATATAGATCAGCTTCAGGGTAATTCTGTTTTAAAGAAACCTCATCGAATACTTTTGAAGAATCAGGTAAATATTTTTTTCTAAATTTACCAGTTCTATTCTTTATTAACCATTCTCTTACTTTTCCCTTTATTCCAAATTTCTTTTTTGAATCTTTCTTCAAGGGAATATCAAGCAGTTCAACTTCGTGTCCATATTCTTTAACCTTTTGAGATAAAGCATAACACTGAAGCAATGCCCCATAATTATTTGCTTTATAGAATGTCAATATAATTACTTTCATTTTATACTTCTTTTATACGTAGATTTATCAATTAAATAAAACACCAAAGCTTCTATTCCAAACATACCAGTTCTATATATTTCTACTGTCGTTATTGATGATATTATCAAGTAAAGAAGATATGCACTCAAATATACATCTTGTCGATTAGTTTTAATAAATATACCTTTAATAAAAAGGTATAAAAACAAAAATAAACTAAGCAATCCATAAATAAATGTGAATCCAATAAGTCCTATATCGGCAAATATAAAGCCTTGATCTTGAACTCCTCTATTATATACAAATTTACCATAGCTACTATCCTCCTGCGGAAAACCATTCCCAAAAATTAAACTAAACTCATTTACATTAACTTGTTCACTAAAAAAATAGAATGTTTGTATCCTTATATAATTTTCCTCTTGTTCTATCTGTGAGGATGTCCGAACAAACATATCTTCAATAAATTCATTTACAGTTGGAACACTGTATACCATGTATCCTATAATAAATGTAATTGCAATATTTCGAAGCAATAACACAGAGTTATTACTTACTCTTATTATTAAATAAATACTAGTAATTATGCTTGTTGCAAGAAACGTCCTAAAACCGAGCATGAAAAGGGTAACCAGACATATAAAATAAAATAAAAGACGACGCTTTTTACCATAAACCAAAAATCTGTTTAACGATAAAAAACCTGCAAGCATTAAGAAACCTGCCCCTTCAATTCTTATTCTTAATAAGCCCCTGTCAAAGCTATCAATTCGCCCCAAAGGGACAATATCAAATGGAAAAAGAATGAACTGCAAATAAAATATCCCTATGTATATCAGACAAGAATAAATTATAAACTTTTCGAGCCATTTTTTTTCCAGATTTAACTTGTGGTATACAAAATAAAGTGCCAAAAAGCCCCAATACCTCATTGAAATAAAGGTAGCTATCATACTCTGGGAATGAAACCATAGACAAGAGACTGCACTTAAAAAAAGAAAGAAAAATAAAATTATTAGTGGAGTATAAAATCGCTGATTTGCTTTGTTAATTTTATTTCTGCCAGCAATTAGAATGAGAAGGATTAATGCAAAACCAATAGCATCAATCAATATAAATGTAGTGCGTCCTCCTAATCTATGGTACAAGCCAAAGAAATGGAGTGAGCAATAAATTGAAATAATAAATAGTAATCTACTTTGCATTTTGTCGGTTATTCTTCCTCAGGATAACATACAGTTCTATCTAACTCATACTTTTTTGAAGAAGCTATTGAAAACTCTTCCGGAGGTATACCACATGCAATCATAGCAATGAATACTTCTGATTCATTTATCATACATAATTTTCGAAGTTCTTTGTCTTTTTTTGGGGTATGACTACAATTCAATATACAGGCTGCAACTTCATGATAATGGAGTGAATAAAGTAAATTCATTGCATAAATACCTCCATCAATAAAAGCCTGATTCCTCTCACTTACGTTGAAATACATATTTAAATCGCAAGTAACTATTAATAGTTTATTAGCAAGATGCCCAAACCCTCTATTGCCTCCCTGCTTTTTTAGAATCTTTTGGATCAATGATTTCTCGGTATACACATTCACTCTATAAGCTTGTCTATTACACGCTGAAGGTGTATTCCTGCACAAGTCTAATATATCAACAATTTTCTCTTTTGGGATATCTACTTTACTGTAATTTCTAAGACTTGATCTCGAATTTGAAAACTCCTTAAAAGGTTTTCTAACATTAGAAAAATACTCTGACCTGGTTGTTTTTATTTGCTTAGAATTTACTATTTCTATCAAATTTCGCACTTCAAATATGTCTTCCAACAAATCAGCATCTAATTGATATCCTACTTCCTCATGGAAATCTACGTATTCTCTTAAAACACTAACCGCGTGCTTTACTTGACTATCAGAATCACCAAACTTTAGAATATACTCTTTACATTTACCGCACAATTTACGAATGCGCTCTTTTCCAAAACCATATCTTGTTTTTGGCATTGTAAGCCCTTTTTCCACAACATGATAACCCATTATTATTTCGGCGGCAAGCTTCCCCTTATAATCAGCTTTTCTTGATGCAGAATGTTTAAAGTATCTTTTAAAGTCATAGCAATACGACAAAAAAATAGGTACAACCCGTACAATATCTTTCAAATATAGGAATAAAAACCTTGGTAATATTTTTCTTAAAAAATTCTTCATAATAATTTCTTATTTCCATAAATCATTTAATGCCTCATCTTTCCCCAATATTCGAATTCTTTTATAGCTTGCAATGGGTTACCAGCATAAATTGTATTACCACTTAGCTTTCCTTTTACTAGAGAATTAGCCCCTATAATGCAATTATCTTCAATTTGAGTATTTCTGAGTATTGTGCTATTTGCTCCAATCCAAACATTACTTCCAATTTTTACAGGCTTATTCTCATTCAATAAATTTCCATTGCTATAAATTCCGTGTTCATCCGTATCCAGTATATTGACATTCCAAGAAATAGCACATTTTTCTCCTATTGAAACACTTAATCGACAGTGCAATCTACTGTTCTCATTTAGAAAACTATTACTTCCAATTTTTAGCTGAGCACCTTTACCCACTACAATTTTGCATCCTCTATTTAAATAAACAGATTTTCCTACTATCATTCTACCTTTATCATGAATATCAACTATAGTGGGTACGGGATAATTAAAATTAACACCTATATAAAGAGGTGTTCTATTCTTAGAAAAAACAATCTTAGAATCTTTACCCATAAATATTTTACTACCCCACCCTACTAAAACTATTCCATTACTTCTAAGACTATATAAAACCGATTTAACAGGATTTATTTTTAGAAACAATTTCCAGTTAATCATTAGATTTTTTTATTTTTTTTAATATCATATTTATCAATGAAATCGACATGTTTTTTTTCAGCACTTGATCAATCCACCATGACATTACCAATAATACTATTATTCCTAGTATATTAATATATATACCTGAATAAATATCAGTCACAATCCATGAACCAAGTATGATTGAGTACACAATCAGTATAATTCTTAATAATAACATTGATGGTTTGTAACTAAACATTTTATAGCAAATAACGCCAGTAACTGACAAGTATAGCAGGTATGCTATAAAGTAGTTTATTCCTAAACCATCGAACCCATATAGATTGGAAAAAAATATTATTAATAAATAATCACTTACAGAAAATAAAGATTGAACTAAAACATAAATTATTGGTTTCTCTCTTGCCATTATCGTGTGGCTAAATGGAAAGCCTAAAACTCTTAAACTTACCCCCAGAATTTGCCATCTTATTATTTCTTCTCCAACCACGAAGCTTTTAGAGTACAAAACTTGCAGAATCAATGGAGCAAAAAAAAGCACGAATATAATACCAATGCTTGAAACTAATAACCCCAATTCCATTTGCTCATTTATCAGCGTATTCATTCTTTTTTCACTGTCTATCACTTTCATAAGTCTTGGCATAAAATCAATACCCATAGCTGTCAATAAAATACCAACATATAGGTTTGAAATAGTCCAACTCGCTTGGTAGATACCTACAACCTCGACATCAAAATTTTGAGAAAGATATACCTTGGACAAGTAAGTCATAAAAGAAAATATGATACCAGCGATACTAAAACCTAACCCAAGTTTTACTAACTGAAATAATAGTTTTTTGTACTCATTAAATTCAGGTTTAATAACTGGTATTCTTAATTTTCTAACAAACCACCAAGTTGACATTACCAGTGTTAAGCCTACCAAAAATAGGTAAAAAGGAATACCATCTATTCCTAGCCAATAAACAAATATGATTGTTGAGACTGTGCCTACAAAAGAACCTAATATTTGACTCAGAGCAAGTCCTTTTAAGTCTCTTAAACCATTTAAGATTGAAACTTGGCCTTTTGAAACACTATTGAAGATTATAGCGAAAGAAACAATTACTATCCCTATTGCATATTCACTAGAATCAAAAAGTGATCTACTAATAGTTTTTGAGAATATAATTGATAATAAAGCAAAAAAGGATGATGAAACTAATAGTGTTCTCCGGAATACATAAATACATTTAGCTACTGCCTCTTCATCATCAGAAATCTTGGAAATTTCTCTTACCCCACTTTTATCTAATCCAAGTGTAGAAAAAGTATTAACCATCTCAAGGTAAGTCATGTAAAGACTCCAAACCCCAAAACCTTGAGTTCCTAATAAAACAGCAATTACCTTGTTACGGATTAGCCCAAAAAACATTTTTGAGACTTGGACAAACCCAATAAGCCCATTCGATTTAATAATGCTTTTATAGGAATTATTCATATAGACATAAAAGTGTTACAAATCATTATATCTCTTACCAAATTCCTAAACCAATTTTTCCAATGAATAGTAATAGTATTAATTACTCAGCTTGCGTTAAAACCTTGTGTCCAGCCTCTTTCAAATCCAGATCTTTTTGGAAGAGCTTCACATCTTCTTTCATCATATCTTCCAAAAGGCCTTGCAGATCATACTTGGGTTTCCACCCAAGTTTTTCCTGGGCTTTCGTGGGATCGCCAATCAGCAAATCCACTTCGGTGGGACGGAAATAGCGGGGATCTACTTCAATGACGGCTTCGCCGGCTGAAAGCTGAAAGTCCGAAGCAGAAAGATTGGTGGCAGCTTTGTATTTCGCTTCATCCACTGAGTCGATGATTCCAATTTCTTCCACACCTTCGCCTTCAAATCTCAGTTTAATTCCAACCTCATTAAAGGCGGCGATAATGAAGTCGCGTACTTTGGTGGTTACTCCAGTGGCGATTACGAAGTCTTCTGCTTTGTCTTGTTGCAGCATCAGCCACATGGCTTCTACGTAATCTTTAGCATGGCCCCAGTCGCGTTTGGCATCCATGTTACCAATGTACATTTTGTCTTGGAGTCCTAAAGCAATTTTGGCAGCAGCACGCGTAATTTTCCGGGTTACAAAAGTCTCACCACGCAGCGGAGATTCATGGTTAAACAAAATACCGTTACAGGCATACATGTCGTAGGCTTCACGGTAGTTTACGGTAATCCAGTAGCCGTACAACTTAGCCGCGGCATAAGGCGAGCGGGGATAGAACGGAGTGGTTTCGGATTGGGGTACTTCCTGTACCAGTCCGTATAATTCTGAAGTGGAGGCCTGGTAGATCTTGGTTTTTTCGGTCATACCCAATAGCCGCACTGCTTCCAATACACGAAGAACTCCCAATGCATCCACATTGGCGGTATATTCAGGAGAATCAAAACTTACCTGCACATGACTCATAGCCCCGAGGTTATAAATCTCATCCGGCTGGGATTCTTGAATAATGCGAGTGATGTTTAAAGAGTCAGACAAATCCCCATAATGCAAAATAAGCCGTTGATCTTTCTCATGCGGATCCTGGTACAAGTGATCAATACGATCGGTATTGAACTGGGAAGCTCTTCGTTTTATACCGTGTACGATGTACCCTTTTTTGATTAATAGTTCAGCCAGGTAAGCCCCGTCTTGTCCGGTGATGCCAGTGATTAAGGCAACTTTGTTTTGTTTACTCATGGTTATTTTAAGTTGAAAGGTGGAAGCTCAAAGCTGAAAAGAGTGTAGCTCAAAGCTGAAAGTACTTTGAGCTTTCAGCTTCAGCCTTTCAGCTTTTTTTCTAAATTGATTTATGTATTGAATTGATCAAACCTTTGATCATGGATGCTATTTCAAGTGCATCTGATTCTAATTTTGTTAACTGTTCGTTATTTATCCAATTCCTTCGTGCAAAAATAATTGCTAATGTTACTGTTTCATATGCTGAGCCTCTGGCAATGTACAGGTAATGAATAAACTCTTTTTTCGAATTTCGTCCTTTACCCTCGGCAATATTCATTGCTATTGAGGTACTTGCTGCTTCAAATTGCTCCACAAGTCGAAAATGCTTTCTTGGCGTATTCAAATCTTCTGTCAGAGAGATCGCATAATCAGCAAAATCAATTGCCTTTTGCCATACCTGTAAATCCTTGAATGCAAAATCCATGTTTTATAGTGTTTGAAGGTGAAAGCTCAAATCTGAAAGCACTTTGAGCCTTGAGCTTTCAGCTTATTCAGCTATTGATTTCCACTTCTTTAATTTCATCCAGGTGATCCAAAAACCACTGGTACGTATCCCGGATACCTTCCTCTAATCCAATATCAGCTTTCCAGCCGAGTTCGTTGATGCGGGACACATCCATCAATTTTCTTGGAGTGCCATCCGGCTTTGAAGAGTCCCAATCGATATCGCCTTCATGTCCCACGACCTGCTGAACGGTTTCGGCCAGTTTCTTAATGGTCAGATCTTCTCCGGTTCCGGCATTGGTGAGGTCGTATTCCAGCTCATCTTCGTATTCCATAATAAACAATACGGACTCAGCCAAATCTTCCACATGCAAGAATTCGCGCATGGGTGAACCGGTTCCCCACAAAGGCACCGGTGCATGCCCATTTTCCTTGGCTTCATGAAACTTACGAATCATGGCGGGGAGTACGTGCGACGTTTTCAGATCAAAGTTATCGCGGGGCCCGTACAGGTTCGTAGGCATCATAGAAATGTACTTTCTGCCATACTGTTTATTTAAGGCCTGACATAATTTAATGCCTGAAATCTTAGCTATGGCATACCACTCATTGGTAGGCTCCAGTGGCCCGGTTAATAAATATTCTTCTTTAAGTGGCTGATCAGCGTGCTTGGGATAGATACAGGAACTTCCCAGAAAAATTAAATCCTGTATATCGTTTTCATGCGCCGCATTAATGAGGTTGGCCTCTATCATCAGATTATCATACAAAAACTGCCACGGATATTCATTATTGGCAAGAATTCCACCTACCCGGGCAGCTGCAATAATTACTACATCCGGTTTCTGTTCTGCAATAAAAGCATTGGTTGCTTTCTGGTTCCGTAAATCGAGTTCACTGCTGGTAGCAGTTAACAAGTTCTCGTACCCATTGGCTTTTAAATTTTCAACAATAGCAGAACCCACCATTCCACGGTGTCCAGCTACATAAATCTTTGCGTTTTTATTCATTGTTGATTGCTGATTGAAATTTGCAGATTACAGATTTGGTCTTGCTTCACCCTAATATTTTTTCTGTGAATAATTTAGTCAAAAACTAAGTTCAATTTTAATTTATAAGTGTTAGAAATTTTTATGGTTATGGAAGCGGTTCTTTGGATTACAGATTGCAAATTACAGATTTATCAGTAGTGTAGTTGTTGATGGTGGTTTTGTTCCTTTCTTAACACCTCTCGGTCTGACGGCACAAAGCCCGTCTGACCGATGGTTGCATTCGAGGAATTGAGCCTTAAGCTATCCATCAGACGGCTCTCTGCAGGATTTTGTGCACTAATCTTTAAGCAGCCGTCAGATGGATTAAGGCACCACCACAATCTTCAATTTTTAATCTTTAATTACCCATACATCTCACATCCCTCACACTCCGTGACATCAAGCAATTAAACTTAATCAAGGAGATCCCGGATCGGCGCTTCCGCTTGTCCGATATGACTTAACGTTTACGGTCAACCTCACCGTCAGCAACAATCATGATAATCCTTTAATCCTGAACATCATGGTTCGCAATGATAAACTTACCAGAGCTTCAGTGTTTTAACCACCTCCAAACTTTCCAAAGAATCCTTCCCCTTGCCAAGGGGAAGACAGATGGGGGCGATAATTCAGGCACCTTCAACTTCCCAAACCTTTAGAACCGGAGGTTCTGGCATGCATCACGAACGAGACGTTCGTAACGAGCACTAGGGGGCGAAGATGTCCAATTCAACCCATCATTGCGTTCCAACGCAGAGCGTAGGAACGAGTCAATAAACCATTCAATGTTGAATGTTTCTTGTTCAATGTTCCCCAAGCATCACTCCTTCGACCTCGGCGCTGATCTGCAGCCCCAGGCTTTCCAGGCGAATTCCTACTCGGGAATCTTTGGTGTACATCACTTCGCCGTCTCTGCCTTGCAGCGGACCAGCCTGTACCGTTACTTTTTGTCCGGCTTTGAAATTGCTGACCTTCAAATCCATGTGGCTGTAATCAGCCAGGAATTTCCACATACGGTTCATGTCTTCATCACGGATCACAGCCGGTTTTCCGCGGTAGAACACAAAATTTACTACTGCGTCATCTTGCAACACCTGAAATCGCTCTTTCTCCGTACAACAGACAAATACATAGGAAGATATCACCGGGACTGCCACCACTTTCACGCGATCACTCCACTGCCGTTTACTTTTCTTGAGTGGCAGGTAGACTTCAAAACCACGATCCTCAAGCCGGTCATGCACTTTTTTCTCAGCCCGAGCCCGGGTGTATATGGCCATCCAGTTTTTTGGTGATGTTGGCATGGTGTAATGATTATAGATTACAGATTGCAACTTGGTACTACTTGGAATTCATTTTAACAAACTAGCGTGTAAAGCATCCTTGCTTATACAGTATCCCACATCCCTCACAATCAGTCAGGAACTCACTGACTGATTGGTCTCCCTTCAAAGGGAGACTGATTCTGGTCATAAAAGAGAATCTGTGAACTTTTTATAATTAAATTTAACCAAAGAGCCCTTCCCCTTACGAAGGGGAAGACAGAAGGGGTCAAAGATATAAGATTCAACTTACCTCGCTTCCATCTTTTAATTTTCAATCTTCAATTTCCCCATCTCCTTCGAAAATTAGCACGTGGTCTTCATTTTCCAGCAACTTGGGATCCCATTCAGCGGGACTGAACACAGCTATGCGTATCTTCTTACCAGTCAGTTTCTCGGCTTTTTGGTTAAGTGAACTTAAATAATCACGGTTCACTTCACCGATTACATATAAATCTATGGTAGGACCTTCTTTTCCCCGTGCCAAAGAACCGGTCAGATACACTTTCTTGGGTTTACCCAAACGGTTGATCACCTTCTCTACCACCTGCTCGATGCCTACTGTTTTCATCAGCAAATTCCGTACTTCATTGTACAATGGATATTGCTGATTTACACTAAATAGCTTCTTGTTCCCTTCTTTTTCTGCAGCAATGATACCCGCTTCTTCCAACTTATTTAACTCTTGCCGAACAGCGTTACTGGACACGTCAAATTCTCCTGATAATCCTCTTAAGTAAGATTTCAGTTCAGGATTAATAAAGAACTTGAGCAGCAACTTTACACGAAGTTGACTGGATATTAAAGCATCAAGCATATGTGCATTTTAGAAAAAGTGATAAAATAGAATGGATTTAAAAACCAGCTTCAGATGCAGTAAACCTGGCTTACAGATTAAAACATCTGCTTAACCAAGTCTTTTAACCCCCACATAAGTATTCATTTTATTTGTGAATGCATCTGTCGCCGGCCAATTTGAACACAGCTTCGCCACGTCAGTCACATAAATGCAACCAAAATATTGAGTATCAATTATACTCATATTCGAACAGCGTATACAACTGGTTAAAGAATTTCTAATCGGAAGGCTACCCGAAACTGAAAACCTGTTTTTTTAACCTAACTGCGTGCTATACCCTAACACTATTTCGGGACAAAGAAACTGAGTTTCCTTTTAAAGTAAAATTAGTATCTGTTAAGGGAAGTTTGTGCCGTGTGTGTGTTTGATCTTGAATTATCCCCGCTTCAAACATCGCATATCCCTCACAATCAATTCAAAAACTTATTGAATTGATTGATCTCCCTTCGAAGGGAGATTTTTCATTGCATATATTGAAGCTTAATTCAAATAGGAGCCGTTCAATATTCCACCATCATCCAACTATTGATAATTGTAAGATTTTAAACTCCCCAACGAGTCCTTCCCTTTATCAAGGGGAAGACAGATGGGATCGAAAATGCAGGACATGCTTAATCTGCCTTATTTTCTCATCTTGTCAACTATTCTACCGGAATACAAGTCTAAGACTTGTCAAGTTTAAGCTATTTGCTATGTCAGACTTAGTCAGGGCTTTAACTTTTAAGTTGTAAACTTAAAAGATCTACTTATGGATTCTGTTGATCTCAGATTCTAAATAATAATCATGCTCATCCTCTAATCCTGATAATCATGGTTCAAAATGATAAACTTGCCAGGGCCATGATATTTTAGTAACCACAAAACTCACCAACGAGTCCTTCCCCTTACGAAGGGGAAGACAGAAGGGGTCGAGAATGCAGGACAAGCTTAATCTGCCTTATTTTCTCATCATGTCAACTATCCTGCCGGAATACAAGTTTAAGACTTGACAGGTTTAAGCCATTTGCTATGCCAGATTTACTCAGGACTTAGACTTTCAAGTTGCAAACTTAAAAGATCTATTTATAGCCACTATCGTTCTCAGGTTACAAACTATCATCATGCACATCCTCTAATCCTTAAAATCGTGGTTCACAATGATAAACTTGCCAGGGCCTTGATATTTTAGCAACCACAAAACTCACCAATGAGTCCTTCCCCTTATCAAGGGGAAGACAGAAGGGGGCGAAAATGCAAGACAAGCTTAATCTGCCTTATTTCCTCATCATGTCAACTATACTACCAAAATACAAGTCTAAGACTTGTCAGGTTAAAGCCAGTTGCCATGTCAGACTTAGTCAGGGCTTTTAACTTTTAAGTTGCAAACTTAAAAGATCTCGTGACGCTCAATCTTTAATCTTGAATTATCCCCACATCTCACATCCCTCACACTCAGTCAGGAACTCACTGACTGAGTGATCTCCCTTCGAAGGGAGACTTGCTCTTTAATTGGTCTTTGAACTTGAAATACCTATTCGAAAACAAAATCATGTTCATCCTTTAATCCTGAAAATCATGGTTCAAACATGATGTGACTACCAATGTTTTGAAGGTCTTAACTACCAAAACTTTCAATCTAAACAAGAGGAAAACAGATGGGCTTGTGGCCAGTGGCTTTGCAATTTTAGCAAACCAAAAATTAAAAATTGAATCGCTGCGCTATGGAAGATTGGTTTATTTGCACCGTACCAATTTTCAATCTTCAATTTTTAATCCTGAATCCCCCCGCACCCATCATTGTGTTCCAACGCAGAGCGTAGGAACGAGTTAGATAATGCAGGGCAAGCTTGATCTGCAATGTTGTTTATTGTGGCGGGGACTTTCCGTAAGTTTGCACGATTGCAATCTAAACGCACATTTTGCAGTTTATTATGAAAAACGATTATGAATTTGTGGACGGCACAAGGCTTTCGTCAGTGATTGAAGCCTTAATTTTTGCCAGTGAAGAACCGATCCCGGGATCTAAAGTCCGGGATATTATTGTGGATAATGAGGAACAAATTGAGATCACCGAAGAAACGGTACAGGATTTTGTTGATAAGCTGAACCAACGCTATGACGAGAACGGACTGAGTTTTCGTATTGAACGCATGGGCGGCGGATACACGTTTGTCACCCAAAAGAAATATCACTACTGGCTGAGCATCTTTCAGCATGAAAATGCCTACCGAAAACTGTCGCAGTCGGCAATTGAGTCGCTGGCTATTGTGGCCTACCGGCAGCCTATCACCAAACCGGAAGTGGACCAAATACGAGGTGTGGATTCGGGTTATATATTAAGGCAACTAATGGAGAAAGCATTGATTGAAGTATCAGGTCGTGCTGACAGCCCAGGGAAGCCGCTGCTGTATCGTACCACCAAACACTTTCTGCGGCACTTTGGTATTAACTCGGTGGATGAACTTCCGAAACCGCGTGAGATTGATGAGATCCTGAAAGATGACGACATGGCCGAACATCGGCAGTTATTGATGGAACGCCAGTTGATGATGGACGAGATGGAAGATGAAGAAATTGAGGAAGAGGAAAATGCTATCGACAAAGTCCTTTATGAAATGAAGGACCAGGGCGTGGAGGAAACCATTGAGGAACAAAAGCCGGATGATCCGGATGAAGAAGATAGCGAGACTTCTGATTCTGTCGATGAGAAGGATGCGGATGCCCCGATATCTACCAATGGCCAAAATGGCGAAGAAGATCATCACCCCAAAAAGAACAAAGAAACTAAAGACAACGACCAAACTAACGAGGAAGAATGAGTAAGGGAAAAGGCGGAAACAAGAATTATAAAAACAAGGCCGATTATAAGAAACCGGCCAAAGCCGACCAGAATTATTCGCAAGATGAGGAAATCCGGATTAATAAATTTATAGCCCACGCCGGATTTTGCTCGCGCCGGGAGGCTGATACCTATATTTCTGCCGGCAAAGTACAAGTGAACGGTGAAGTGGTAACCGAACTCGGCACTAAAGTCCGCCGTAAGGATACCGTAGTTGTTGATGGGCAGAATCTGAGCCTTGAGCCTTTTGTGTACCTGTTACTGCATAAATCTAAGGATGTGATCACCACCACCGATGACGAAAAAGACCGCACTACAGTGATGGACCAGATCGAATCAGCTACCGGTCACCGTGTGTATCCTGTGGGACGCCTGGACCGCAACACCACCGGCCTGCTCTTACTTACCAACGATGGTGACCTGGCTCACCGGCTGATGCACCCCAGCTATAGTGTGCGCAAAACCTATCAAGTGAGGACAGACAACCCGCTTTCAGAAGCGCAACTGGAGCAGTTCCTGGACGGTATTGAACTCGAAGACGGTCCTGCCAAAGGCTATAACGTAGTCCAGTTTGTGGATGATCCGCATACTTTTGAGATGTCGGTTTTTGAAGGAAGGAACCGTTTGATCCGTCGTATGGTGGAATTTCATGGCACGGAAGTAACCAAGCTGAAACGTATTGAATATGCCGGCCTTACTTTAAAGGATGTGCCTATGGGCCGCTGGCGTTTTCTCCGTCAGAATGAGGTGAATAACCTCCGGAAGATGGTGAAGCTGGAGACCCTGGATTTTAATAAGGGGAATTAGGGGGATTGCAGATTGCAGATTGCAGATTAAAAATTGGTTATTTGTGTAGTTATTAATTGTGACACTATTCGTAACTTTTTGTTTTAACTGGTCCAAAATCCTGTCATTTCGTTCCAACGCAGAGCGTGGGAACGAGGAAATAAGGACATCTGCTTATGCAGGCATCTTACATCCCTCATAATCAATTCAAGAACTCATTGAATTGATTGATCTCCCTTCAAAGGGAGACTTTCCTATTTAGCAAGTATATAAATGGTTGAGACGGACATCGGCGTTGTAGGCGGAATTGTGGAATTGCAACAAAAAAGAGGACAGAGAGTTAGGGTAGTCAAGCCGCTATGTTCTTTGTTAGTAGTTGTTCAATTTGTGTTGGAGTCCGGTAGC
>NZ_FXTP01000022.1 GCF_900182705.1 Gracilimonas mengyeensis
CAAGGCTACTGTAGATACATCACATGCAAAGGCATCATGATGTTCTTTGAAGACATAAAATAGAAGTTTCTCTTGATTTTTAACACAGTACCTGATGAATAAATATTGGCACCTACTGAAAGGAACCATTTTCCGTTTTGGGAAGGGAATAAAGTGGCGGCTGCAATGCTGGTATTATTGCCTTGCTGTATGTTTGTGGAGATAAAGGAATCATGTAAGCCTACCCCACGAGCGGGATTAATTGGAAGGTATTAGGGGGCTGAATTACCTCCTGTTGAGCAAATACTAAACTACCTGTTAAAAAGGTTAACAAAACTGTGAAAAGGACTCTCATACCCCTATATTTTATTAGCGGTGATTAGAATAGTACCTAAAATTTATCTCTATCCCAAAATTAATCAACATGCGTTTACTTGCTTTCGTACTTGTATTTTGCACCTTTCTTACTGGTTTTCAAGTAGCGGAGGCTCAATCTGCCGGCGAGGTTGAAATAGCCCGAGCCAAATACCGGGGTGGCGGAGATTGGTATAACGATCCTTCTGCCCTGACGAACCTGCTGAGTTTTGCCAAATCTAATTTTCCCCTGCATATTTCCGGCTCCTATTCGGATGTATCCCTCGGCAGCACAGACTTGCACAACTATCCATTTGTTTTCCTTACCGGGCACGGCAACATCACGCTTAACGCAGCCGAAGCCCGTAATGTGCGTGAGTACCTCCAAAACGGCGGCTTTCTTTACATTGATGATGATTACGGATTGGATCAATATATCCGTCCGGCCATGAACGACGTATTCCCGGATGAAGAGTTCGTGGAAATTCCCTTTAGTCATCCCATTTACGATCAGGCGTACGAATTTCCAAATGGCGTCCCCAAAATTCACGAACACGACGGCAAGCCCCCACAAGGTTTTGGCATTTTTTACGAAGGACGGCTGGTTGTCTTCTACACCTACGAATCCAATTTAGGCGATGGCTGGGCCGATGCTGAAATACACAACACCCCCCAAAACCTGCGCCAGCAAGCCTTCCGGATGGGCACCAACATCCTCATCTACGCCCTCACCGGAAGTGATCAAGTGACTGCTTCCAATTAGCTTATTGTTTTAGCGATATCGAAATGGAACGCGGATAACACGGATTGGGCGGATGATCGCTGATCATTATGTGTTTTTTTAGATCTCAGGCGATCTTTAAGCGATCTTTTGAAGTTGCACTTCAAAAGTAAAAGCCCGGCAAGGTTGTACCTTGCCTTGGTTAGCACTGCCCTCTCGGCGGGCGAAATTGTCTAAGTTTCAATCACCATCGTACACCCTCCGCCGGTTTTAACGAGTTAAAACCAAGGCACCTTCCTCAAGGAAGGACTTTTCCTGAATGGAATTCAAAATACTATTCCTAATTCAACATTAACTTGATGATAACGCCCAAGAGAAGTCTCTCCTTGAGGAGAGTACGGCTTTAGCCGGGAGAGGTGTTTGCATGTAACTGTATTCAAGTTTGTGTTGAAACGGAATTGTGCCGAATGCGAGGTTTTAAATCCTTGGTAACATTTACCCACCCCTTAATCCCCTCCCAGGAGGGGAAATTCCGCGTTTATAATACCATGGCCAAATGAATAGATCTTTTGGAGTTCTACTTCAAAAGGAAAAAGTCCGTCAAGGTTGTACCTTGCATCGGCTCCGGCGAGCCGTGCTACATCACCCAATCACTCCTCGCCCTTCATTTTGTACACAAACACCTTGTCGTTGTCCTCTTTGCGGAGACCTTTTTCCGGATCGGGAAATAAATCATCGGGATCGGCGGTTTCGCGGCGGGTGAGCTTGGATTTGATGTCTTTCTGGCGTTCCATCAGCTTCAGGCGCTTATCACCAGAGGATGATCCAATGCGATCAGCCAGCTCATTCAGCTTTCGCTTGTAGAAATTAATTTGAGTCGCCCGGATGGCACTTTTCGCCGTTTTATAAGGATTTTTATCCTTTTCATACTTCAGCCCTACTTTTTCCTCATGTCGATCGCTGGCCGTATGCTGCTCCAGCAACACATCACCCACCAGACGTGGAAACGGCTCTTCTTTGCCGGAGTACACCTGAATCGAGATCTCTTTTTCTTCCTTAAACCGGTCGGTGACATCCTCGTAAAATTGCTGCAATTCCTCGTCCTCAAACAACTTGGCATTGGTAAACGAACAAATGTACTCCACCATATCCCGCCCATAAGTGATCATCAAACGAATAAGTTCTTTCTCAAAATGCGGTTTCTTTTTTCGGGTTGATGACGCTTGCCGGTTTGGCCTTGCCGAAGTGCCCGGCAATGGAGGAACGTCATCATCCCCCGGACCTTCAGGAACCGGTGGCTGCTCTTGTTGCTGAGCTCGCTCCCGGGCCTGCTCACGACGGGCAGAGCGTTGTTCCTCCTGCCGCTTTTCTGCAAGCACGCGTTCCAGCTGCTCAAATAAATCTGACTCTTTAACCTTCTGGAATTTCTGTATTTGCTGATGCAGGTACTGCACATACACCTGCCGTTGAATGGTATCCGGGATATTGGCGATAGCCTCCAGCACTTCGGTAATTACTTTAGGCTTCTCGGTCGGTTTCGCCATGCGACCTTCTTCTTCTGCCTTTAGCAACAGGAAGTCCACAAAATCCGCGGCCTCTTCGTTCTTCAGTTCATCAAAAGATTCCTTCCCAAACTGCTTCACAAACGAATCGGGATCCTGCCCTTCCGGAAGTTCCAGTAATTCAACTTCCATCCCTTCAGCCAGGGCAATATTTATCCCACGCTTCATGGCCGTTTGTCCCGCGCTGTCCGAGTCATAAATCATCACAATGCGCTCGCCGTAACGGTGTAGAATCTTCATCTGTCCGACGGTAAGCGAGGTGCCACTACTGGCTACCACATTTCCGATACCGTGCTCATTCAGCGTAATCACATCGGTGTAGCCCTCAACGAGAATTACTTCCTTGTTTTTACGAATTTCATTTTTCGCAAAATTGACGCCATACACCACCTCGCTTTTGTTGTACACTTTGGTTTGTGCCGAGTTGATATATTTGGCCGTTTTCTCATCCCCCAAAACCCGTCCCGCAAACGCAATCACCTTGCCTGTGGGGTTGAAAATGGGGAACATCAGTCGCCCGCGAAAAGTATCGTAGAAGCCGCTTCCGCGATTACTTGGTTTGATAAGATTGGCTTCTACCAAGTATTCATCATCGATACCGGCATTTTGGGCGGCTTTCCACAACGCTTCGCCATCAGAGGGAGCATAACCTAAGCCGAACTTCTTATACACTTCCCGGTTGTATCCTCGTTTTTCCAGGTATTTCCGGGCTTTCTCTGCCTCACTATTTTCGATCAGGTTCCGATAAAAGAATACGCCGGCAAATTTGAGAGCGTGATAAATGCCTTCGCGCAACTGGGTGGTTTCGCTGGGCTCCTCATTGTCTTCTTCGGGGATGAACACGCCATAGCGCTCGGCCAGCTGACGTACTGCTTCGGTAAAGCCTACGCCCTCCTGGTCCATCACAAACTTGAATACATCGCCGGATTCCCCGCATCCAAAACATTTAAAAATCCCAAGTCGGGGAGTGACGTTGAAAGAAGGCGTTTTTTCGTCATGATAGGGGCATAGCCCTACAAAACCGCTGCCGGATTTTTTCAGCTTCACATAGTCGGATACAACCTCTACGATGTCGGCCGCGGCGCGTACTTCTTCCTTTTTATCGTCACTAATCATGGCCTAATGATGAGCATTTTGCGTGTAGAAATAAAGCGCTAAGATAGCAATTTCTGTAAAGGTTGATAAAGATATCTGGAACCGATCATTTGATTACTTCTCCAATCGAAATCTCTCCGATCTTTTGAAGTTCTACTTCAAAAGAAAAAGCGCAGCAAGGTTGTACCTTGCCTCATTTAACACTGCCCATCTTGGTTTTTCAGATTGAGGCTATCGAAAATACGCCCTCCTCGTTCCACACACTCTGTCTTGGAATGAAACTTTACCGTATTCAAATTTCTAAATCCTTTGCAACATTTACCCTCCCCTTAATCCCCTCCCAGGAGGGGAAATACCGGGTTTGTATTTTCCCTGTAGCTGACCAAATCATCTTTCACATTTATAGCCAACACATCACTATATCACACAAAGCCACAGATATCACAGTAAAACAAGAAGGCAGACTATATAACGGACCTCGGTTCCAAGAGCCAATAAATTCACTAAATCAACATATCGCTCAATTACCATTACATCCCTTATGAAATAAACCATTGGCGTAGTCTGTTACTATCACGTACATTTCACCCCTATAGTTATTCATCATTTACGGTTTTATAACATCCTATGAAGAGCAGTATCAAGACGGCTTTTATAACAGCGCTACTATTGCTGATGAACGGCTCGTATCCGGCCACTGCCCAAGGAATTTCGGAATTCCTTTTTGGGCAGACATTGAAAAGCAATCAGTCACAGCTCCTCGACCCAAACTCTGAAGTATATCTCGATTCTCTGGTGGCCAATACCTCACTGGAACAGAAAGTAGGACAACTTTTCTTTATCCCCGCTTACGGAGACTTCACCAGCAAAAAAAGCCGCACCTTCAAAGAGCTGGAAAACATGGTGCAGGATTATCATGTAGGTGGCATCATTTTTATGCAGGGTGATATTTATGGACAAGCGGTGTTAACCAATAAACTGCAACGCATGGCAAAGTTTCCGCTTTGGATTTCGCAGGATATGGAGTTTGGAGCAGCTATGCGGGTTTCCGGCACCACCCGGTTTACTCCGGCAATGGGCGTGGCCGCTTCCGGTAACAAGCGCAATGCGTTCATGATGGGCAAGATCACCGCCCTGGAAGCCAAGGCTCTTGGAGTGCATCAAATTTATGCACCGGTTCTTGATGTAAACAACAACCCGGAAAACCCGGTTATAAATGTGCGCTCGTTTTCTGCAGATCCGGATATCGTAACCACTTTTGGCACGGCTTTTATGCAGGGCGTACAAAGTGAACAGCTGGTGGCTACTGCGAAACACTTTCCCGGTCATGGAGACACGGATGTAGATTCTCATCACGACCTGCCGGTTGTGCGGCACAAATATCCGCGACTGGACTCGCTTGAACTGTCACCCTTCAAAGCTGCTATCCGGCAGGGTATTCCCAGTATCATGAGTGCTCACATTGCATTTCCAAATATCGGCTCTGATGATTATGTGCCTGGAACCTTGGACCCCGCCATTCTTGGAGACATCCTCAGAGATTCCCTGAATTTTCAGGGTATGGTGGTGACTGACGGACTTGAAATGCGCGGTATCACCTCAAAATATTCCCCCGGTGAAGCTGTTGTTGAAGCCCTGCAGGCCGGAGCCGATATCATGCTGATCAGTCCCGATGTGTACACCGCTGTTGATGAAGTAATTGATGCAGTAAAAAAGGGCGATATCTCTGAAGAACGTATCAACCAATCATTCCGAAAGCTGATGGCCTGGAAGCAATTGTACGGCCTGTTTGAATCGGATAACCTTGTGAATTTGGAAAGCCTCGATTCACGTATAAACACTCCCTACCATCAAGCAGTAGCCGACCGCATTGCAAGAGAATCCGTTACCATCCTGAAAAACGAGAATAACATTCTTCCCATCCAGCCTTCTGAGTATCCCGAGATTATGGTAGTGGCCCTGGCAGACGATCAATCGGGACGAACCGGCTCCAGTTTTGTACTCGAGCTTCGCAATTATCATCCCGATGTGTCTTATCATGTGTATGATGAGCGGACTTCCGAGCGAGACAAGCAAGTGATGTTACAACAAGCCCGGCAGGCTGATCTGATTATCATTGGCTCCTTTATCTATCTTCGCTATGGACAATCTATTCACCTTTCAAGAGGACAGCAAAATTTTTTGGATAAGCTTGCAAATACCGGCAAGCCCAACATATTGGTTTCATTCGGCAATCCTTATGTATTAAGTGATATGAAACAGGCCGATGTGCACGTACAGGGTTGGTATAATACCGGCGAACAGGTAGATGCCGTAGCCCCGGCCTTATTTGGCGCTTCTGCTGTTAAAGCGACTTTGCCGATAGATATCCCTGGCCTGTATGCTTTGGGAGATGGAATTAACATCAAGCATACGGCACTTCGTTTTGGTAACCCACAGGATGTGGGACTGGAACCGGAAAAACTGTATGAAATTGATAACGTGCTGCGTGAAGCTATCCGTGATTCTGTATTTCCCGGAGCGACTGTTGGCGTTGTGAAGGATGGCGTACTGGCATATCACCAGGGCTTCGGCTACCAGGATTACTCCAAAACCGAAGCTATACGCGCCACAGACACCTACGATGTGGCATCCATCACAAAGGTAATGGCTACCACCGCTTCTACCATGAAGCTGGTTGACGAAGGTAAACTGGGCCTCGATGACCGTTTGGCTGAATTCTTTCCGGAGTTTAAAACCGATGGAAAAGCTGATATTACCATTCGCGATGTGCTCTTGCATCAATCCGGATTACCTCCCTTCCGCGTGTATGTAGATTCACTGAAAAGCCGTCAAGCTATCATAGAAGCCATCAAGAATGAACCCCTGACCTATGAACCCGGGAGCAAATATGTGTACAGTGATTTGGGCATGATCTTACTTGGTGAAATTATTCATGAAGTTTCCGGCAAACCACTGGACCGTTATGCCCGCGATGAATTCTATTACCCGATGGGCATGTATTCCAGCTATTTCAACCCGGTAAAAAACAGCAGCTGGCTGATACGGCGCATCCCACCCACAGAAATTGATACTGTGTTTGACCGCGGTCTGGTTCAGGCACGCGTGCACGACGAACGCGCCTGGTTTATGGATGGCGTTGCCGGACATGCCGGCCTGTTTTCATCTGTGGTGGATATGGCCAAGTTTAGCACCATGCTCTTGAATGAAGGAACTTATGCCGGCAGAAGGTATCTCAGCCCCGAAACCGTCCAACTATTTACTAAAGATCAATCAGCACACAATACCCGTGGGCTTGGATTTGACCGCAAAAGCGGGCAGGGATTTTCAACGGCCGGATCACTTGCCAGCGACGATACTTTTGGGCATCTTGGATTTACCGGTACTAGTTTGTGGATAGACCGGAAAAAAAATATGACTATCATCTTATTGACAAACCGAACATTTCCTCATCGATCTTATGGAAAAACCATAAGTCAAATCAGAGCTGAAATAGCTGATATTGCCTTTTCATCAATTACAAAATAACACACTTATGAGCTGGAATTCATTACTAGAAAATGCTTATGTCCCCTACTCTGAAGCAGCAAAAGCTTGTATTGTAGAATCTGACAAAGGAAATTTCTTTGCAGGCGTACGCATCGAGAATATTTCTTATCCCGTTACCATTTCTTCACTTCAGGCCGCATGCAGTATCTGTCTGAGTGAGGGTGAAACACCGATACGGGTATTTCTGCCCCTCCAAATCGATGCCGATCAACTTAGCTACTGGAAAGATGAGTTTGATCTGGAAATCATTAAAACAGACGAACCACCACTGGATAAGCTGACTTCGTGCTTTAAAGAAGAACCTGAGGATTTTTCATCCCAGGAAGAGCTCAAAAACCTGATCAACCGTGCGGTAACTCCTAATTCCGATTTCCCGGTATCAGCTATTTTATTTGTTGAGGGTGGATACTTTGAGGGCGTAAATGTAGAAGTGAGTGACTGGAGCATGGGACTTTGTGCCGAACGCGTGGCCATTGCAAAAGCCAAGGCTGCCGGAATCAGCAAATTTAAACGGATGGACGTTCATACCCTCAAGGGTGAATTTAGCAGTCCTTGCGGAGCCTGCCGACAGGTAGTGACCGAAATGATGCCTTATCATGAATTGAGTTTATACCATGCCGATGGATCTCTGTCCAAGCACTTGTCAGCTGACTTACTTCCTTTCAGCTTCAAAACATCCAGTTTAAAAAAATAAGCTTACATACATAGCTTTTTAGTTCATTTATTCGAGTGCCACTTACAGTAATCTTGCAACCAAATTAACTGCAAAACTTTTATGCCTATACAATACATCGCCGTATTAGACCGGGAACACCTGGATAATTCGGTATTTCTCACTGCTTTTGCTAAATCTCTGGCCCAGCATGGCAGCCGAAAGGGAATCATTGTACACAGTGACAGTCCGTACACCGACCGCCTAATCCAAACTGGTATGATGAGGGAAGATGCGCGACTGCGGGCCATTAAAGACTTGAACCGAAGGCTTGTCGGGCTGTTTGCTGATCAGGGCATTTCAACCATTGGCGTGCATGGTTATCAAAAAGGATTGATAAAAAAAGAAGCAGGAACGGTACAATTAAGCAAAGAAGTATTGAATGAATTGCATGACAGCCCGCATCTTCTGGTTTCCAGTTTAGTGGAACAAGATGATGAGGTTGTACATGTACCATTACCGGAAGTAGTGAAAGTGCTTTCCCGCTCCCTGGATGAGCCCGATGTGTTACTTTTTTCGAGGAAGGAGAAAGATGAAATCATTCTCTCTGATAACAATAAAGAGTACCGCTGGGAAGATTTACCTACCAGATTTGAGGAAGAAACACTCCCCGAAGAATTCCAAAATTTCGACTTTCCGGTACATGTTACCACCGCTACAGCCTTCGCTCAGTGGCCAAATCTCAAAAAAGTGACAAAAATCAGCCCTTAGATTGAAAAAAACTGCAATTCTAATGCAAAAAAGCACTTTCTAATTTGATTCAAAATGCCCGAATCAATAGCTTCAGCGCACTTTCTGAAAACAGAAATATTTAACCTAAAAATAATTTAACGGAGCTATTAATGAGCAGAGTTGAAGAAATAAAAAACCTCGTAGACGAAACCGCAGTAGAAATGGAAAAATTCTACGAGAAAGGAAACAAAGCGGCCGGTACACGTGCCCGTAAAGGCCTTCAAGAACTTAAAAAATTAGCCCAGGAAATCCGTCTGGAAATCCAGGATATCAAAAACAAGGACTAATTTTTATAGCTCTACGTTTTTATAAAAAGCCGCTTTTTTAAGCGGCTTTTTTTTTATGCCTTTCACTCACTGTGTTGGAACTTTTTGTTCGTATCAGGCTTTATAACTATAAGAGTAACAACAAATTAATATAGTTATGTATAAAGATTTAGCCGACGCCACCGAATCATTGGAAGACAAGGGTTACACCCATACTTTTGAATTGGGGGATAACTGCATAACCTGTAAAAAACTGTCTAAGGAGTACAAACCAGACGACTTGGTTATCAAAGAAACTCACAGTTTTGATCAAGGCACCGATCCCGGCAGCGAGGCCACCGTGTATGCCATTGAAGCTGATGATGACGTTAGAGGCACCCTGATTATCTCTTACGGCATGTATGTGGATCAGGATAAAGCAAGTGTCATAGATCGCTTGCTGCAAGACCAGGAATAAATAGCTTATCCCAAGTTAATCCAGATATTTTTCAGGGATAGGATTAGCTTCTGAGGCATGCGCCCAGTATATCGTAACTATCCACCAGCGCTCTCCGTCGTTAAAAAGCTGTATGCTGTTGATACCTTTGTTAAAAGGTTCTTCATCAGCTTTGCTCCGTTTGGATGCATAAGTACTGAAAAGGTGCACTACCCTCCCATAATGATGTTCTTCACGGGATAACTCATATTCATAGAAACCGTTTTCTACAAAATATTCATTGGTATTTTCAATGAATTCCTCCGGATTCATCACACGGTAGGTATTTTTCCCATCTTCATTTTCTCCTGTTGGAATCAGACGTGCCTCAGGGATAAACAGATTTCTAAAACGATCCCACTGTCTCGGCTCTCCCTTTTCACCGGAAATAGTAGCATATAAAGCTTCTATCAGATTATCTATGTTTTCCACATCAGCTGAAAAATCAGCTTTTTGTTGTGCTTGGGTTGATAGCGGTTGAACCAGAAGAGCGGCAAAAATCAATACGGCATATTTCATAATCGAATCCTCTAAAAGTTATTGTGGGCAATTGGTTGTACGGCGGGTATCCACGATAGCAAAAATTTGCCAGCCTTTATCATTATTTATGAGTTGAAACGCATTTACTCCGCAATGTGAAAATTCTTCGCCGCGATAAAACTCATAAGGCGTCCAGGCAGTAGCCAGTTTCCCATCTATTTTAATAACATAATCCAGAATCTTTTCGTCCCAAATTAACTCCTTCGGGGAACCAACGGCATTCAGGAAAGCTTCCAACTTGCCGGTTCTTATCTCCACCTCGCCGGCTTCATTTTCTACTATCGTTTGCATAAGAGCATCACTGGTAAACGCACCGCCTGCCATGGTGCTATCGCTGGCGCGCATGCCATCAAAAAGTTGCTCAATCACCGTAATTACGGCTTGTTCATCCTGTTCTTGAGCTTGAACAGGTTCAATAGCAGTAGCAATCAGGGTACAACAAAAAATCAGGAGGGCTGGGAATGCTTTCATAGTGGATAGATTAAATTTCGGGTCTCGCACAATTACGCAAATTTTGGTGAGAAGTTTGTTAGAAGTTGTAATCAACTCCCTGCTTATTCGATAAAAAACCATTAAGTCCAACTTCCAGTCTCCCTTCATCAACTTTGAAGCGACCTATTCTATAATTATCTGACCATCCAAAAAAACAGTTGTAACACCATTTAGTCCTCTATTCTAAAATATTTATCAAGAACTAAAATAATTAATAATAAATACCGTTTGAATTAATTATACTATTATAAGTGCAATATTCACATAAATATGTTTTTAAAAACGGGTTACGGATTTGCACTTTTACTTTCCACCTTAACTTAAAATCACATCATGCAACATATAGTCAAGATTTCAGTTTTCGCGGTTACACTTTTGCTTTCCCTCGCAACCTCTATATCAACTTTTGCCCAAAGTAATAGTGATGATACCCATGCACCTGCACCCGGCGATAAAGCTCTGCAATTTCAAATCACAGATAACTTTACTCTCGGGTCTTTTGAAGGTTCAGCCCTCTCGCTTCAAAATCAGGTAACAGAGAAAAGAGCCCACCGTATTGGTGTGAGTATTAGTAATTTGCTCAATGACTTAAATTCAGAATATCAAAATTCTGAATCAGAAGATAAACGGACCAATAGCAGGGCAGAATTTTCATTTACCTGGAAAAATTATATTACCACCGATAATCCAATAAAAGCCTATTATGGGATAGGACCGGAATTTTCTTACTTCTATGAGAAAAACAAAGATAAGAATGAAAGTCAAAATCAATTAGAAACTCAAAGATATTACAATATTGGTCTTGGAGTGTTGGGCTACTTTGGCGTTGAATGGTTTTTTCACCCTTCAATCAGCATGCATGCTGAATACAGAGGTTCTGTCTCAGGTTACTACCAACATCGAAAAATGAAACAAAAAGACCTGATTTCAACAACTGAAACTACTACGGATAAGCAATATGGTAAAGGCATATCCTTCGGTGGCAATGGCGTAGCTTTTGGCCTTTCCGTTTATTTTTAGTCCTCCATACTACTGATAAGACCAAACAGACCCGCTGGCTTCTCTTTGATTACATCAAATAGCCACCGGGTCTTTTTTTATTTTGGGTTACTCTATTCTGGTCCTGCAAAGATGCCTAAAACTCAGCCAGTACTTCTTTTACTTTCTCCACTTCCTCCTCGCTGATTTGAAAATGGAAAGTAGCACGTATGGTTTTATGACCAAATTGCGTCATCAAAATGCCTTCCTCTTTCAGTCTTTCTAAAACGTCAGCCGCCGCCTCATGTACCGTATCAAAAAGCAGGATATTGGTTTGCAGGCTATTCATATCAACGGCAAGCTTGTCGCTGTTATAAATTACCTCTGCCACTTCACGGGCCCGGCGATGATCCTCGGCCAGCTTCCCCCAGTTATGTTCCAGGGCATAATCGGCCGCAGCAGCCAGGAGCCCAACTTGCCGCATTCCCCCGCCCCACATTTTACGATACCGTCGCGCTTTGGCAATATGCTCTTTGGATGAAAGCAACATGGAACCCACCGGGGCTCCTAATCCTTTAGAAAAACAAACGGAGATCGTATCTGCAATCTCCCCGAAGAAAGCAGGATTGATATCCGTGGCCGTCATGGCATTCCAGATTCGGGCTCCATCCAGATGCACCGCAAGCTTATGCTCGTCAGCATACTCTTTGATATCGCTCAGTTCTTCTTCAGTGTAGCACACGCCACCACCTTTATTGGTAGAATTTTCGAGACAAACCACACGGGTTCTGGGTTCCCAATCGTAACCTCCGCGTACACTGTGCTCCAAAACATCCGTACTTAATTTCCCTTTGCTACCATTCAGGGTTTTAATCTGAACGCCCGAAAGAGCCGAAGCGGCCCCGGTTTCGTAATTAAAAATATGGCCTTTTTTATCGATCAGAATTTCATCACCGGGTTCCGTTAACACTTTCACGCCCAATTGGTTACTCATGGTTCCGCTGGGCACAAAAAGTCCGGCTTCCATCCCAAACAACTTAGCTACCTTTTCCTGAAATTCATTTACGGTTTCATCTTCCCCAAATACATCATCCCCAACTTCCGCTGCCATCATTACCTCAAGCATTTCCTGGGTTGGCCGGGTGATGGTATCGCTGCGTAGATCAATCATAGTTCTAATTTTTCTTTTTCGGTTTGATGGAATATAATCAATACCTGTAGCGAACTTAAGCCACATCCCCACTGTTGATGAAAAAAAGTATAAAACCAAGTGTATGTTATTTTTATATGATCCGCTTTTTGCCGGGGGACCACTCTTTTGAAGATTGAGGCCAAGTACGATATCATCATTGCCGGGGGCGGACTTTCGGGATTAAGCCTGGCCTGGTACCTGGCCCAGGGCGGCTATAAGGGACAGGTTCTGGTGGCAGATGCTACTTTTGCGCCTACCAACGATAAAACCTGGTGCTTCTGGACCAAAGACGAACCGCCTTTCAAGGAGATCATCTACAAGCGATGGAAAAAAACCTGGGTTTCCGCCCTGGATTACAGCACCTTCAGATATTTGAATGAATACACCTATTACTGCATCCGTAGCGGTGATTTCAGGGAATATGTACTCACCGGGCTCAGATCCTTCAAAAACTTTGATTTACTCGAAGATAATATTCTGGATTTCTCCTCCTACAAGAATAAAGCCATTATGCTTACCAAAGGGGGAGACAGCTACCTGGCTAACCATATTTTTCAAAGTGTATTAAAACCAAAAAATCTGGATGCTGATGATATCAAATATCCCCTGAAACAGCATTTCCTGGGCTGGGAGATCGAAACCAATGAGACGGCTTTTGATCCGGAAACCTTTACACTCATGGATTTCAATGAAGATTTTTCTCCGGGCGTAGGGTTTATGTATGTGTTGCCTTATGGTCTGAAAAAAGCCCTGCTTGAGTTCACCGTATTCTCTGAAGATCTCTTGCCTCGAAAAGTGTATAAGAAGCACATCAAAGAATATCTATACTTTCATTTTGGGCTGGATAAATCGGATTACAAGGTGATTCGAAAGGAAGATGGCGTAATACCGATGGAAGACCGTCCCTATCATCCTTATTACGAAAATAACATCATCAACCTGGGCTCGGTGGGCGGGCAGACGAAACCGAGCACCGGCTACACTTTTACCCGGATACAAGCGTATACCCAACAGCTGGCTGAACAATTGGTACAGGGTAAGTCACCGTCAGCTCCTTCTTTATCCAAGCTCAAGTACAGGTATTACGACCTGTTGCTGCTGCATATTCTATCTAATTCTACCGAAGAAAGTTTACAGGTTTTTCGTTCTCTGTTTAAGAAAAATCACTTTGATGATATCTTCCGCTTTTTGGGAGAGCAAACCAGTTTCAGGCAGGATTTGAAGATTATGAGTTCGGTACCTTACACGCCTTTTTTTAAAGCTATCGGCAATAACCTTCCGTTTTTGGGGTGATTCAAAATCTAATAATAGTCCAAAAGTCCATTTTTTTGAAAGAATGTGTCCCGCTGGAGGGACCGTTTCATGAGCAAGCGCGTCTTGCGAATGAAACAGGGAGGGAAGTTTTAATGAGGTAAGGCAAAGACTTTAAGAGCTTATGCTTCTGAAGGAAAACTCTTGGTATTATGAGATTTAATTTACAATGATCCCATTTTCAATCACTTCAATGTGAGGCACAGCCTCACAGGGCTTGCGCTTTTGAGGTTCAACCTCAAAAGATCCAGAGGAACCACCCGTAACCCGTAACCCGTAACCACCTTACTCATCGTCTTTAAAGATATCCTCAATGAGGTGGCCGTATTTATCTGCAATAACACGGCGTTTAACTTTTAGGGTTGGAGTGATTTCGCCGGTTTCAACCGTAAACTCGTTCGCCACCAGTCGGAAATCCCGGATTTTTTCGTGTGAGGCCAGATCCTTGGAGAAGGAGCGAATTTCTTTTTTGTAGATTTCTTTTATCTCATCCAGGGCTATCAATTCCTCGTTGCCTGAGTATTTGAGTCCATTCTCGCGGGCAAACTTGGCAATCGCTTCAAAATCAGGCACAATAATGGCCGCCATATAATTCTGTGCTTCACCAACCACCACAATCTGATCAATCCACTTGCTGGTTTTTAACATATCTTCAATAGGTCCCGGGTAAATATTTTTACCCCCGGCATTCACAATCATATGCTTAATACGATCAGTGATTTTAAGGTAGCCCTTATCAAACTTGCCAACGTCTCCGGTGTGTAGCCAGCCGTCTTCATCTATCATCTCGTCAGTTGCTTCCTGATTGTTCCAGTATCCCTTCATCACATTGGGACCTTTACATAGAATCTCCCCTTCCGGGCTGGTAATATCCGTGGGATAATCTTCTCCACTTATCTGCGCAGTAATTTTCCCGTCCTCAAGGTTCTGAATGCCCACAGTAACGCCTGGAATAATTGTACCTACGGTTCCCACCCGCTCTTTACCCGGTTGATTGACCGCCATCACCGGCGAAGTTTCCGTTAGCCCGTAACCCTGCAGGATATTCATCCCCGCACACTGGAAAAAAGTGTCAATTTCAGGAGGCAGTGCCGCTCCGCCGGATACAAATAAGCGAACATGTCCACCCGTGCGCTGCTTCAACTTATCAAACACCAGTTTGTCCGCTACTTTCTTTTGGAGTGATATCAGTCCGCGTTCACCCTCTGCATAGCGCCGGCCGGTTTCAACCGCCCAGTTAAAAATCTTTTGCTTGGTATCGCTGCCCTCTTCCACACTTTTCACAATCAGATTGTACATCTTTTCAAACAAGCGAGGCACGCTAATCATGATGGTAGGTTTGGCTTCTGGCATGTTCTTGGATACCGTATCCACACTTTCTGCATAGTAAATTTCCACCCCGCTGGAGATCATTGCATAGTAACCGCCCGTACGCTCAAAAGAATGGCACAGGGGCAGAAAGGAAAGCAAGCGGTCCTTATCATCCCAGTAAATATGTTGGGTAGCCGCTTTTACATTGCTCACAATATTGTGATGTGTGAGCATGGCTCCCTTGGGCTTCCCGGTGGTACCGGATGTATAAATGAGGGTAGCCACATCTTCAGGATGCACCTGCAAACTGCGCTTTTTAATCGTTTCGCTTTTCTTGGAAAGATGTTTGCCTCCTTTTGACAATACATCCTCGAACATCCGCACATACTCTTCTTCTGCAAGATGCTCTAACTTGGGTTGATCAAAAGCCACTACTTCCTTGAGCTCTTCGCAGTTTTCAAATACTTCCACGGCTTTCTTTAGCTGCAGCCCAGTGGATACAAAAAATATTTTAGCGCCTGAATCCTGCAGAATATACTCGCACTGTCCGGCCGGCAAAGTTGTATAAAGCGACACATTGATACCGCCGATCAGCTGCGTAGCCAAATCAACTACGGCCCACTCATAGCGGTTCTCGCTAAGTATGCCCACGCGATCTCCTTTTTGGATGCCTTGTTCCAGCAGATAAGCCGCTATGGAATACACATCGTCACTAACCTGTTTCCAGAAAATGGGCTGATATTCCGAATCCGGGGTGGGTTTATAGTAGAAAGCAGCCTTTCCCGCGTTCTTGTATTTGCGCGAAAGATTTAAAAATAATTCAGTCAGTGTTTCAAAAGCGACAGTTGTAGGCATATCAGGCTGATTTATTCCGTTTAATAACTCCGGCGAAATATAATATTCTTGAAATCAAAAGCACGGGTTTCATAAGCAAGTTTACAAATCGTATATTTAAGCGAATTTAAAAGAGTACACATGGCACATCCAGCACACGAAGATACAGTTAATTTAGTAAAGGAGATTTTTCGCTCCTACCTTAAGGAACGTAATCAACGGCAGACCCCGGAGCGTTTCATGGTATTAGAGGAAATTTACACCTCCGACGGACACTTTGACGCCGACGATATTTACTTCAACATGAAAGAAGCCGGACAGCGGGTTTCACGCGCTACGGTTTATAATACGCTCGACCTGTTGGTTGAGTGTGGCCTGGTTCAGCGCCAGCAGTTTGGTAAAAGCCAGTATTATTATGAGCGCGCTTACGCCTATCAACAGCATGATCACATCATCTGCAGAGATTGTGGACACGTGCTCGAGTTTTGTGATCCTCGCGTGGGTGAAATACAGCGCATGCTTTCCGAAATCCACGATATGAATATTGACGGGCACTCCCTTCACTTCTTCGGCAGCTGCCAGGATAAGGAAGCCTGCGAGCGACGGCAGGAAGCAGGTAGCAAAATTGCGGATTTGAAGGAGTAGTTATATCCGCTCCAACGCAGAGCGTATGGAGCGAGACGGCTGAATATTTTAATCTTGTCCAAACTCATTATCAAGCTCCGATCTTTTCAAGTTGTACTTGAAAAGTAAAAGTCCCAGAAGGCTTTGCCTTCCGTCCGATCTGGTTATTTTATCCTCGTTCCCAAGCTCCAGCTTGGTGAACGCTCGTGTGAAGCTCCTGCTTCAGTTCTGACTAGTCTTCATCCACCCGACGGATGTTAGCACCAACGGCTTTCAACTTATCCTCCAGAGATTCATACCCCCGGTCCAAGTGATAAATACGCAGCACTTCTGAACCATTTTCAGCAGCAAGAGCAGCCAACACCAAGCTCACACTGGCACGCAAATCTGTGCTCATCACGGAGGCACCCGTGAGCGGGGTTTTACCTTTGATGGTAACCGTATTCTTCTCTACATCCATATCTGCACCCAGACGCACTAGTTCGGGCACGTAACTAAAGCGATCAAAATAAACGGTATCGGTTACTTTGGAGGTGCCATCTGCCTGGGTCATCATTGTGGCCCATTGTGCCTGTAGGTCGGTGGGAAAGCCGGGATAGATCTCCGTTTTCAGAGACACCGGTTTCAGCACATCGGGAGCTTTTACTTTGATGATGGTACCTTCCACCGAAACTTCTGCGCCTGTCTTTTTCAACTTTTTGGTGAAGTTTCCGAGCTGTTCCGGATTGCAACCGGTAAGGGTCAGTTCTGATCCCGGAATCATGGCACCGGCAATCATAAAGGTACCCAGTTCGATGCGATCGGGATCGTTGGAAACATCCACGCCCTTCAACTCATCCACAGCGCGGACCGTCAACGTATCGGTCCCAATGCCATCAATGATCGATCCCATTTTTACCAGGTGGTTGCAGAGCTGCACCACATCCGGCTCTTTGGCAGCATTCTTGATGGTGAATTTCTTTGCTTTTAAGACGGAAGCCAGCAATAAATTTACGGTAGCTCCCACACTGCTGGGTTCAAGCTTGAAACTGCCCCCCTCAATCTTATCATCCGCTTTGGCAATCACATAGCCCTTTTCCAGGGAAATATCAATGCCCATGGCTTCCATGCCTTTGAGGTGTAAATCAACGGGACGAGGTCCCCATGCACATCCGCCAGGAAGTGAGACTTTGGCCTCTCCGTGCCGGCCAACCAAAGCGCCCAGCATATAAAAAGAAGCCCGCATCTTGCGAACCAAATCGTAGGGAGCTTCCAGGTGATTTACATGCGCCGGATCGATTCGAAGAATATTCTGCTCCTCTTCAAAGTCAACCTGCGCGCCGGATACACGAATCACATTATTGAAGGTATAAATATCCTTCAGGCGTGGAATATTTCGAATGGTGGTGGGAGTACTGCCAAGTAACGAAGCGGCCATCAGGGGCAAAGCGGCATTTTTTGAGCCGCTTATGGGAATAGTTCCTTTCAGTGATTGTCCGCCTTCAACAACAAATTTATCCAAGAGCTTCGATCTCCAATATGGGTGAATTTTTTTCTAGTGATTGCCCGACTTCGGCCGAGATGCTGTCAATGGTTCCGCTTATAGGGGCTTTTAACTCGTTTTCCATTTTCATGGCTTCGAGGATTACCACGGGCTGATCTTTTTCTACCTCATCTCCTTCGGCTACCATAATTTCCAGGATTTTACCTGGCATCGGGGCTTTCAGAATACCTTCGGCAGCAGCAGCGCCGGTTTTAAAGCCGAGGCGATCTAAGAGCAACTCCTGTTCATCTTTAACCTCTACCGAATGCCAAACGCCATTCATCGTAAATTCGATGGCATGACCTTCGTAGGATACATTATCAATTTTGTAGGTTTTTGTTCCCGTACGTAAAAGATACCGGCCGTTTACGTATTCAAAAGTGTAATCGCCCGACTTCTCCTCACTGGTATAGGTACCTGCTTCGGGATTTAAGGTGATGTCGCGGGCATTTTCGCCCAGGGTTGCCTGAAATTTCATTTGTTCTGCCGCATGTGTTTTATTCCGGATTTGGTAATTCTAAACGTACACTCTCTCAGGTTATCTGAATCATAAAAAGGGAGTGCGTTGTCAAAGGGCTGATCGGTATTTACGGTCTCTATCAGCCTTGAATTGATGAGGTTGATAAGATCGTCCCTTATTTCTCCATACTCCAGCTCAGTCTCCTCCTGAATCACTTCAAAGGGTTCAGGAAAAATAAGCCGGTCCAAAATTTTTCGCTCGGTTGGGGTAAGCTTTCTCATAGCCATTAAGATATAGCCGATATGAAATTATCACAAATGTTTAGAGGGATAAAGGATTAAAGATTTAAAAATTAAAAATTGAAGATTGGGCTCTTTATAAAAAGTCAACCATACTCAATCTTCAAGCAAATTACCTCTGGCAACATTTACCCTCCCCTTAATCCCCTCCCAGGAGGGGAAGGCTTTGGTAAGATTGGATTTGGGTTTTAATCACTTAGATGTTTATAAATTCATCATTCAAAATCCATCATTCCCAATTACTTCAATGTTCGATATTCAATGTTCCTTGTTCGTCATTCTTTATTCTTTCCGCCTGCTTTTCATTACGAATTTGGATATTTTCCGGCACCCAAATTTGAACCGGTAATCACAAAAAAGTATTCATGCCAACGGTTTATTTAGACCACGCCGCTACTACTCCGCTCGATGAGCGCGTTTTGGAGGCTATGCTCCCCTATCTCAAAGAAAATTACGGAAACGCCAACTCCCTGCATAACCTGGGCCAAAAAGCCAAAGTAGTGGTGGAAGAGGCCAGGCAAAAAGTAGCTGAACTTATTGGGGCCGAATCCAATGAAATTATTTTCACCAGTGGTGGGACCGAAAGCGACAACGCCGTAATTAAAGGAGTGCTTGCTGTTTCCGGTGATAAGAAAGAAGTGGTTACGTCTGAGTTGGAACATCATGCCGTACTACACACGGTAGAACTGGCTAAAATGCAGGGTATCAAACCCGTATTTGCAAAACCGGATAAGAACGGACTCATCACCCCGGAAGCCGTGGCGGATGCCATTACCGAAAACACTGCACTGGTAACCCTGATGCACGTTAATAATGAAATCGGCACCATCAACCCGATAGCTGAGATTGCGGAAGTATGCAAGGAAAAAGGCGTTCAGCTACACTCTGACACCGTGCAAAGTCTGGGCAAGCTTCCTATTGATGTGAAAGAACTGGGATTGAATTTTTTGAGTGGAAGTGCCCATAAAATTTATGGCCCCAAAGGCACCGGTATCATGTATGTCAAAAATGGTTCCCGATGGATTCCGTGGATGCAGGGAGGATCGCAGGAACGCCGCCGCCGTGGTGGCACCCTGAACGTGCCGGGCATTGTCGGCTTTGCCAAAGCGCTGGAGCTGGCCGTTGATGAAATGGACGATCACAAAAAACACTTTGAGAAACTCCGCACTCAGCTGCTGGAAAAATTGGAGCAGACGCTGGACTTCAACTACCAAATCAACGGATCTAAAAACGGGGTACCGCATATCCTGAATCTGTCGTTTAGCGACAACGAAGGCAACTTCATCGACGGCGAGATGTTACTGCTGAATCTGGATATTGAAGGTATTTGCGTTAGTAACGGATCGGCCTGTACCTCCGGAGCGGTGGAACCATCACATGTACTAAGTGGATTGGGTATGGAGGACGGACTGGCAAATTCCAGCATTCGTGTTAGCTTTGGCAAACAAAACACCGAAGAAGATGTCCACTATTTCGTTGAAAAACTGGATGCTGTACTAAAGAGAATGTTTACGGTTGCGTGATGAAAAACATCTGTGTGTATTGCGGTTCAAGAGAAAGCAAAAACCCAAATTTTCCAGCCCTTGCTGAGCGAGCGGGGCGCGAAATTGCCCAGCGTAACTGGGGTATTGTGTATGGCGGTGGTAAAGTAGGAATGATGGGCAAACTGGCCGATGCAGTACTGGAAGCTGAAGGTGAAGTTTTTGGAGTTATTCCCACGCGGCTAAAGAAAGCCGAGGTAGCCCATACCGGTCTCACCGATCTCCATGAGACGCAGGATATGCATACCCGCAAAGCGCTCATGGAATCATTATCAGATGCCTTCCTGGTGTTGCCCGGCGGCTTTGGAACGCTGGATGAATTTTTTGAGATCCTAACCTGGCGACAACTGGGCATCCACAACAAACCCATTTTTCTTATCAATGCGGAAGGCTACTTTGATGGCCTGGTGCAATTCACCAAATCGGCTGTTGAGTACGATTTCATCCGCAAGAGCAGCCTGGATTTATTTCATATTTGCGAAGATATCGACGATTGCTTCAATCAGCTGGAACGATTTTTTGAGCTGGATTGATACCATTGACGTGGATCAACAATCGAAAGCAAAGTAAACAATGGCTGAAGAATCTGTCAAAAATCCCTTACCCGCCTGTCCGGCTACGCCCAATTGTGTCCGTACAACCGAAAATTTTAAACACGGGATAGAGCAGGTTTTTGCTTCCCTGATCCAGCTTTTGGAACAGCAGGCACATAGTTTTGAAGTTACGGATCCCAAGCGAATTCAAATTCATGCCGTGTACCGAATACCAGTTTTTGGTTTTAAGGATGATGTCGACATAATTTTGGAAGAAGCTGAAGATGGCAGTTCTTCCATATTGTACATTCGTAGCGCCAGCCGGCTAGGTGCTTATGATTTGGGAGTGAATAAGCGCCGGGTTAAACGACTTGTCTCGGAGCTTCATGAACGATTGTAAAACATCCTACTGCTCCTAACTTTCTTAGAACGAATCTAAATTCTTGGCTATATTCCAAGTCCTATTATCACTTTTAAAACAACAGATTATGTATACCGGTTTATTGCACGCACACTCAGGACTTCGATGGATTGTTTTGGTTCTTATCCTTTGGGCTATCATTAAGGCTTTCTCTGGCTGGATGGGAGGAAAAGAGTACACAAAATCTGACCGGCTATCTGCCCTATTTGCCCTCATTTTTACGCACATTCAATTGCTTCTCGGGCTGGTGCTTTATTTTGTAAGTCCCAAAGTGCAGTTTACCGCCGATATGATGAAAACCACCCTGCTTCGCTTCTACACCATGGAGCATCTGGTATTGATGTTGGTCGCCATTGTACTTATCACTATGGGCTTCAGCAAAGCTAAAAGACTGACTGATGCTGTGGCCAAACACAAGAAAGTGGCTATTTACTATGGCATTGGTTTATTATTGATTCTTGCCGGAATTCCCTGGCCATTCCGCGGATTTGGTGCCGGTTGGTTCTAAATCAATTGGGGATTTATGATCCTCAATCATCTTAAAATGGATTTTGCTTGTTTACACTATCTTGAACTTAACAATGGGTTCTTTCTTTAACTCAAAAAAATGTGTTTATTAGTTTAAACATAAAGTTCAAGATAGATGTTTTTACTTCTCGGGTAACAAAATGTATTTACCGGATTATAAACCAGTACAAATCCAAATGTCATGAGAGTTATAGCCTTATTCTTTCTTTCGCTCACTTTAATTATCGGATGCTCCAATTCCGAAGAAAACATTGATCCTAAACTGGTTGGGGAATGGTACAAGGTTGAAAATCCCGGCACTTTTTCCAGCAATACTCCCCAACAGGTGTACACCGGTTGGCGCATTACAAAAGATGGAGGCATGGATCCGCTTGGAGTTGAATCAGCCACCGGTAAGCTGGCTCTGATTGACACCCGCTATCTGCCTGAAATCGGATTTGCCAATTCGGGAAAAATGGAAGTGACTTACTTTGCTCATCCCAATGTGGATACAGAGGTCATTCGGTACAGTATCCGCAATAATATGCTGATATTAGAAGGTAGGTTTGCCGCCGGCACCTATATAAGAAGCAAATTATCCAGTAAAATTGCCCCCGCTACCCCAGCTGACTTCAGCGTTCATAAGGGTGAAGAGATTCTCGAGAATGTTAAAGTTGATCACCGGGTACCTACTGCTTATATCACCAGGGAAAGTAATTCGGAATGGGTACTTCATGCAGAAATGAAATGGCAAAGGATCTCCATCCAAATCAATGATTTTATAGGTACGGGAACCTATTCTATAGGAAAAGATCAAGCCAACTATTCCACTTTTGGTACCGATTGGATTGGGCCAACATTTACCTCACCCGAAGATTCAGGGGGCACGGTTATCATCGCCGATTGTAATGCCCAAAATACCCGGTGCTCCGGAGAGTTCAACTTTAGAGTGAATAATGTTTCATGGGGAGCTGTAGAAGACACCACCTGGCATTCTTTCACCAGTGGTAGCTTTGATCTACCGGTCTACTAACTTCATCGACTGCTCTCTTAAAGTGAAACCTTTTTCTTAGCAGTAAAGTCTACTCACTGTTGATTTAACGCCAATTTGATATAAAGCTCGTCATTGCTGTAGGTGTTAGATAAATAATGGACAATTTTCTGGCTGTCACCGAATTATCTAACATCTACTGGGATGACGGAACTTTTTTTCGTTATTCTTATCTCGAACTCAAGTTAATTAAGGCACCACTATTACAATTTCAAAATCACTTTAGAGATTCAAACACTTCGAGCATCTGCTCATTGAGGATGTACACATTGTCCATTTGCTCAATATTTGGTACCGGTACCTCTTTGATTTTTTTCCGCTTTTTGATGTCAGTAACCATCACCCTATTCGAGTGATATTCGCTTGTCGGAATGATTTTAAGATACCGTTTCCGGGTAGCTGAAAGACCAATATAAGCTCTGTTCGCTTCCTCCGAAAAGTCTGCGCCACGACCAAAGCCTCCGGTTTTGATACTGTCAATCAGATTCCATTCCTTATCGTAGATTTTTACTGACAGATCGCTGCTGTCCTGTATCCAATAATTCCCATTTATTTTCCTTACGGAATGCGGACTTTGTAATTTTAAGGGAATCACTTCTTTGGTGTCCAGATTAATGACTCCACCCTCCCCTTGCTGTTTCACCAGCATCTCGAATAACATCCTGTAAAACAACCACCCATTTATGGTATGAATGAGCACACAGGTCTCTCCAGCATAGTTTTTGAATACCTGATTACAATGAAAACGATCTTTGATTTTCTCAAACTCCTCGCCTCCTTGTGCCCATTCCTTTTCCGTACGGAATTCATCTAATGATAAGCGCTTCACCACTTCTGCTTTTTCGGCATCATAGCCGATAGCTTCATCGTATTCGGTATTTGAAATCCAGAGCAGGTCATCCAGAAAATGAATGTCGTGGATATCGCCAACGGTGCCCAAATCAAGAGTCTTCCACGATTTACTTTTAACATTCAGCCTTCGAATCTCATCATTTACCGAAACAAAAAGCTCATCCTTGAATTTTTGAGGCCAGGCAATAGAACTCACTCCCACTTCTCCCCAATCATCAAAAAAAGAAACCGGTTCTATATTCTCGTCTTTATACATTATTTGAACAGGCTTGACCTGTGAGCGCTTAAGCTTTTGGTCCTCCTCTTTAGCGTTTTGAGAACCAAGGATCAGCAGATTATGTTGAACTTCCATCAGTAAATGTTTTATAGATCACTTTCAGGCTATTTCGAATTCCAGGTGAAGAAATAGACCTTAATTTTAGTTTCTTAAACCCCTGAACTTAAAGAAAATCATACCGATTAAGAATTCAATTCCCCATACTTAATGAAGCTTATATTTTTTAAGTTTGTACTTAACCTCTAACGGGCTCTTTTTCCATGAACACTATTGTCAAGTTTTTGATTTTCCTGCTAATCTTAATCATTGGTTTTGCCGGATTGGCTTTCTACTGGACGTTTTATAAACCCCTGCCCGAATATGAGGCCACCATCCCCCTTGAAGAACTGAATGAAGAAGTGGACGTATTTTGGGACAATTATGGAACCCCTCATATTTACGCCAACCAGGAAGCTGATCTCTATTTTGCACTTGGGTATATCCACGCCCAGGATCGCCTGTGGCAAATGACGCTAAGCCAGATTGCAGCCGAGGGCCGTTTTGCTGAGTTTTTTGGAAACGATGAGGAACTGATCCAGCTGGACAAATACCAGCGAACCATTGGCATCTGGAAGATTGCAGAGCAACTGGAAAAGGAGCTGAATGAAGAGGAGCTGGCTATCCTGGAAGCTTACTCAAGTGGTGTAAATCGTTTTATTGATGAAAACTCTAACCGTCTGCCCGTGCAGTTCGCCTTGGCGGATATGGAGCCATTGCGCTGGAATCCCGTACGCACACTGGCCGTTAGCCGTTTGATGGCCTGGGAGCTCAACATGAGCTGGTGGAGTGAAATCACATATGGCTATCTCCGCGATAATCTACCTCCGGAATATTTCCAGGATTTACAATTGGAGTTTCCCGACGACGCTCCGACTACCCTTAACGAGGGCGAAACCCGAGGACTCACCGCTTCCTTAATGCCCATGTTGCAGCAAGAAGTAGACCGCCGGAATATGCTGGAAATAGAAGGAACTCGTGTTGGGAGCAACGGCTGGGTGGTAGATGGTTCAAAAACTGATTCCGGTTATCCGCTGCTGGCCGGAGATCCTCACCTTGGTTTGGATATGCCTGGCAAATGGTATGAAGTGCATCTGAACCTGAATGGGAATGATGTATCCGGTGCCACCATTGCGGGCGTACCAGCAGTAATCATCGGCCAAAACGATGAAATGGCCTGGAGCTTCACCAGTATTATGAGTGACGATACTGACTTTTTTGTTGAACAGGTTGATCCTGAAGACCGAGGACGTGTGGTTTCCGATTCACTGAATGATTCTACCGCTGTGTATCAGCCCTTCACCAAAGAGCGCGAAATCATCAAAGTAAAAGAGGCAGATGACCAGTCGTTTGAGATTCGATACACCAAGCATGGTCCGGTAATTTCTGATATCTATCCTGCCCCTGAGCTAACGGATGACAAAGTCATTAGCATGCAATGGACCGGTCATCAGCTCACAAACGAAATGCGAACGCTTTATCAAATTAACTGGGCGGAAAACTTCCAGGAGTTTAAAGAGGCCTTGCCTACGTACGGGGTACCCGGTTTAAATCTTTTTTATGGGGATGTGGAAGGCAATATCGCCATGTATTCTGTAGCCAAGCTGCCGAAGCGTTCCGGCAATCCTATAACGTTGAGAGAGGGTTGGGCCCCTGAACAGGACTGGCAAGGTTTTATTCCCTTTGATGAAATGCCGAAGGTAATCAATCCCGAAGATGGTTGGATTGCCAATGCCAATAACAAGATCACCACCGATAGCTACCCCCACTATATTGCTACTTTTTGGGAGCCCCCATCACGGATCGAACGCATTGAGGAAATGCTGACAGCAAATCAAATTGTAAACACCAATGACTTTCAGGAACTTCAAAACGATACCTACTCCTCTTTTGCAGCCAAGCTGACACCCCGTATTCTCAATATCATTAAAAACCAAAATGCCTATGATTTCTCCATGCCGGTTTCCTACCTGGAGAACTGGAATTTTGAGTATGGTCTGAAATCTACGGCTGCTTCTATTTTTGATGTTTTCTTTCTGAAACTGACGGAAAATACACTAAAGGATGAACTGGGAGAAACGGCGTACACCAACTTCATTCACTATCAAACCATACCGGTGCGTACCCTAACATCGCTCATTGAAACCGAAAGTGTGTTATTTGATGATGTAACTACGCAGCAAGTCGAAACCAAAAATGAGATCGTGATCCAAAGCATGCAGGATGCCATTTTGTTTTTGAGTGATTCGCTGGGAAGCGAGCCTTTCGAGTGGCGCTGGGAGCAACTTCATACCCTTACACTTTCTCCCCCGCTGTTTGGTCGCGCAGCCTCTGATCCTGAAGCTCCAACTGCATTGAAAATGATCGTAGACAATGTTCTTAGTCATGGCCCTTATGATGTGCCCGGCCATGGGATGTCGGTCAATAACGGTCAATATCTCTGGAATAATCCTTTCAATATGGTGCTGGGACCCTCTATTCGTCGTATTTCTGATTTATCAGATATGAGCAGAAGCATGAGCATACTGCCCACCGGACAATCAGGTAACCCACTGTCCGAGCATTACGGCGACCAAACCGAGCTCTGGCTTACCGGGCAATATCGCTGGCTCTACCAGGATACTACAGCTAATACCGCCACTGATTTTAGAAAAATGCGCCTGATACCCACTTCAAATTGATCTGATCATATCAATTTAAGGATCTTTTGAGGTTGTACCTCCCACGGATCTTTTGAAGTTGTACTTCAAAAGTAAAAGCCCAAAGAGGCTGCGCCTCTAAAAAGTAGTTGATTCTATAATCAGACTAAGCTGTATCTATCACTCCCCTCCCTGATTTATGTGCAGGACAAGCCTCCTCATAAATCGGTCCCTCCTAAGGGACACAGTGCTTTGCTTTGATGAAGTTACTTGCCTACCCAAAATCCGTGATAAAGCAGAGAAAAGATCTTTTGAGGTTGCACCTCAAAAGCACAAGCCAACAGAGGCTGTGCCTCTACCAATCAAACCAGCTGTTTCAAGTGATTTACCTGATTTAGCTTAACCGCTTCAAATTTACCGTCCTTCCAGGTGAGATGATTGATGGCGGCGTTTTGGTGCTTCACCTTGTGCATGTTTTGCAAGCCGTAGCCCAGCCACTCGGAAAGCAAAATGCGGGTCAGCCGGCCATGAATCATAAACACGATGATTTCCTCTTTAGCCGTTTCCAGGATTTCCACCACTTTGGCATTGGCACGGGCAAACGTCTGGCGGGGGGATTCTCCCTCATCCGGAGCAAAATCCACATTACCGCTCTTCCACTCGTTATGAATAACCTCCACTTCATCTTTGATGTCAGTGAATGCCCGGCCTTCCAGCACTCCGAAATCAATTTCATCCAATTCCGGATATTTTTCTACGGTTAGCTTTCTTTGATCTGCCAGCGGTTGTACAGTTTCATGCGTGCGCACTAACCCGCTGGCTACAATTCGCTCCACCTCATAGTTTTCCAGTGCTTCGATGATAGCCTGTGCCTGCATTCTGCCGGTATCATTGAGCGAAGCATCTACACCACGCCCCTGAATAACACCTGTTTTGTTGTTGTCGGTCTCTCCATGACGGATAAAGAAAAGTTGTTTCATGCCTTAAAGGTCAGTCTTCTATTTTTTCTTTTTACTCTTATGATAGTTTTTGATCCGGATTAACTCATCCTCCATGTCTTCCACCTCACCGGTGAGCTTGCCTTCTTTCATTCCATATCGGATGAGCAGCATATTCAGCACACGATCTTCACGGGAAGGTCCGGAATCGCCGGATGTCTTCTTTTGTATAAACTGTATTAATAGCCGCAGCAGTCCCACTTTGTATAAAAAAATCAAAACCAGTCCATACCAAATCGCCTCAAAACTAACGGGCAATTGTAAAGATTCCATGATGTCGTTCAAGCTAATACCGATCAGCACAATGGCCGAGATTGTATAAACGACACCGTCCTTACTGAGAAATTTTACAATTGGATTGGATGGGATATTTACAAAAGCACTGGTGTTAAAAAACCAGAACAGATAAAAAGCCAGCGAGATCAGGGTAGCTAATAGGGGATTCAAGGATACCAATACCAGGATAAAAAACAGCATCAAGGAAAGTCCATCCGCACTTTTCACCCAGGCATCGGCTTCTTCAATAATCTGCTCCAGCGGGTATTTATCGAGCAAGCCGGGAATATACTCCTCTATCCCCTCTGCCGTGATGCGGTACCAATTGCCATTAGATGTGGTAATGCCATCGGATAGCTCCAGCATTTGCCACTTACTACGTCCTCGTTGAAAATTTTCCATGCCCAAATATAGGCTTAAAATTACTTTGATTCAGGCCTGTGCAACCGAAGCAATGGCAATATTCCCGGAACCTGCAGATCTCAATGCCTTTGCCAGCTCAAATGTGGTGGCGCCGGTAGTAAATACATCATCGATAATCACACAAAACGCTTCTTCTATTAAGTCGGGTCTCTGCACTTTAAAAGCTCCATTGATGTTTTCTCTTCTTTTCTCCAACGAAAAACCGGTTTGCGTGCGCGTATTCTTTACCCTTTTTATCGCCTGCTTTTTGAGAATATGCAAATTGGTTACCTCTGCCACTCCTCTGGTTACGTAAAAAGCCTGATTGTATCCACGTTTTTGTTCTTTTTTGGGATGAAGAGGAACTGGCACCAAACGTACTTTTTGATCTTCAATAGCTCTGATAAAAAAAGGATTTCGCAACAGAGTTTTACCCAGCTGCCGCCCTAAATCTACCCCTACGCCCGTTAAACGATTATATTTCAGCTGATGCAACAAATCCTGCAAGTGCCCGCCTTTATCAAAATTCCACAAGGCGTGCTGTAACACGATACCTTCCGGTAAAATAGTATCACTGCTTATTTGCTTGCCCTGCCGATTCGCCAGGTCAAATTTGTGTTCCAGGCAATGGGTGCAAACAAAGTGTTGGCTGGCCGATACTTTCATCCCGCAAACCACGCAAATAGTGGGAAAAATAACCTCCGAAATACCCTCTTTTATTTTTTTAACAAGTGATTTCATTTTGTACAATTAAAGCCAAAAGTTTGCTTTTACTGACAACTTTAATTACTTAGTTTTCTATAATCTCGCAAGCACAAAAAATCATCTGTCTATGTCTCTCGGTAAAGACCTCGCATCCATTCGAAAAAGCCAAAACCTCACTCTTGAGGATATCCAAAATGCGACTAAAATCCCGCTTCATATCTTAAAAAGTATCGAAGACGGACGCATCTTTTCCGACTTTGAAGAAAATACGACCTATATCCGCAGTTTTGTGCGCAGCTATGCCAAGGCGCTGAAGATTGAGGACGACGCTATTATACAGGCTTTGGATGAGAAACAAGCGGGCACCTACTCCGGCAGCCTACTCTCGGAAGGTCAGCAAGAAAATATCGACGATACTTTTGATGCCGAAGATGAAGACGTGACAGACGATGAATACCCCCAACCTACCACTCCTCCTCAAAAAAACAGACCCGCAGATAAAACACCCGAACCCAAAACTACTATTTCTGCTGAATCTGATGGGGTAGACTGGGCTAACCTTGGGCATAGTTACAATCCTGGAAGAAAATCATCCCGCATGTGGATGGCCGCTATTGTTGTGCTTGTAATTGTAGGCCTCGGGACAGCCGCTTTCTTTTTTGGTGATGCTTTATGGGGTGATGATACTGAAGATCCGGTTGAAGAAGTGGCTGATGACGCTACACAAGATGAACTCCCACCCGCCCCTGCCGATACAGCTGATATTAACAACGAAACCCTCGTTCCTGCCAACCAAGGCGATTCTGAAGCAGATGCTGATTCAACCGTCAGGAATCAAGGAAACTTAGCTGCCCTTGGCGATACGCTTACCGTAAGCGTTTATGCCGCTTATGGACAACTGGAGCCTGTGCGAGTGACCAGTGATTTTAACGGCCAAACCAATCCATTTTGGGTAGAACAAGGCGTGGCCCATATGTTTGATTTCAGAGACACTTTGATGGTTCGTGGACAGTACAGTAGATTGTTGCTACTCTTTAACGGGCATGTCATTGAAAACCCCCGCCAGAATTATTTCAGCCCGGAGAACGATGCCATTATGATTACGCGTTCAGTCTTAAGCCAGGATGAATATTTAGCACCTGCCCCCGAGGAATTTCCACTTGAGGTAGGTCCACCGGACAGTGTTTCTTACCTCATCCGTTTTTAGAATAAGTTTACAGTAGTAATGCAGTAAACCTGTCAGGTTTGAGTTCACTATTACTAGTTATGAATTGAGGCAAAACCTGACAGGTTTTTTCTTTCATTAAACCGACCAAACCACCATTTTTTTCATGAACAAATCGGAAGCAAAACAGCGGGTAGAAGAACTACGTAACCTGCTGGATGAAGCCAACCAAGCCTATTACCAGGACGCTCAACCTTTCATGAGTGACAAGGAGTTCGATGAAAAGCTGAAAGAACTCGAACAACTGGAAACCGAATTTGAGCTACAAGATCCTGATTCCCCTACCAATCGTGTAGGTGGTGAGGTCTCTTCAGTATTCGAAACGGTACAACATCCCGTGCCCCTTCTGAGTCTAGACAATACTTACAATGAAGAAGAACTCAACGATTTTGACGGCCGTGTAAAGCGTATTCTCGACCATGAGGATTACGATTATATGGTTGAATTGAAGTTTGACGGGGCTTCTATTCGTCTGCGTTATGAAAATGGAAAACTGGCTTTGGGGGCTACACGTGGCGATGGCCAACAAGGTGATGACATCACTAACAACGTAAAAACCATCCGGGATATCCCCATCAGTTTGAACGGTGATTACCCTGAAGTGGTGGAAGTCCGGGGCGAGGCTTACATGGAGCGGGAAGCTTTTGCGCGCATGAACCAGCATCGTGAGGAGCAAGGTCTTAGCGTATTTGCTAACCCTCGTAACTCTACAGCTGGCTCACTTAAAATGCAGGATCCCAAAGCGGTGGCACAGCGTCCCATTCGCTTTTTTGCTTTTGATTTGTTGCTGGATGAAGAAGACGACTCGCTCACCCAATTACGCAAAGTAGAAATGTTGCAGGAATTCGGGCTGCCGGTATCAGAGCACTACAAAGTTTGCTCCGGTATTGATGAAGTCCATCAGGTAATAAAAGACTGGGAAGAGCTCCGCCACGAGCTGCCCTATGAAACTGACGGGGTGGTCATCAAAGTAAACCAGAGTAATTTACGCGAGCAGCTGGGCTCCACTTCAAAATTCCCGCGTTGGGCTATTGCGTACAAGTTTGAGGCTGAGCAGGCAACTACTGTTATTAATGATATCACCTTGCAGGTTGGTCGCTTAGGAACCATCACTCCCGTAGCCGAACTGGAAGCCGTACAACTGGCCGGGACCACGGTTAAGCGAGCTTCACTTCATAATGAAGACGAAATCCAGCGTAAAGATATTCGCATTGGCGATACCGTGGTGGTGGAAAAAGCCGGGGAAATTATCCCGCAAGTTATCAGTGTGGTAAACCCGGACCGGGATGATCGAAATGAACCTTTTACTTTTCCGGATAAATGTCCGGCATGCGGCTCGGAACTTATTAAGTTAGAAGATGAAGTGGCATGGCGTTGTGTGAACCCTACCTGTCCTCCACAAGTGCGTATCCGTATTGAACATTTTGCTTCCCGTGATGCCATGGATATCGAAGGTTTGGGAGAATCGGTTGTGGATCAGCTGGTTTCTGAAAGTCTAATCAACACCTACGCCGATCTTTACGATCTTGAAAAAGCTCAGATTATTGAGCTGGAGCGTATGGCTGAGAAAAGTGCACAGAACCTGATTGATGCTATTGAGAAAAGTAAGCAACAACCGTTTGAACGGGTGATTTATGCACTCGGCATCCGATTTGTGGGCAAAACAGTAGCCAAAGACCTGGCTCGGGCATTTAAGACTATGGACAAGCTGCAATCACTGGCCGAAGAAGAGCTGGAGGCCGTGGATTCCATTGGACCACGCATTGCCGAATCGGTGGTGGAGTTTTTCAACAATGAGAAGAACCAAGCCATTGTACGGCGATTGGGTGAACATGGCCTACAGTTTGAAAAAGAGGAAGAAGAACAAGCTTCCAGTATTTTTGAAGGGAAGAAGTTTGTCCTCACCGGCTCCCTGCCTACCTATACTCGAAAAGAAGCCACTGAACTTATTGAAAAACATGGTGGAAAAACCACCTCCTCAGTTAGCGGAAACACCGATTTCGTGTTGGCCGGAGAATCTGCCGGAAGTAAGTTGGATAAAGCCAATGAGTTGGGCATCACTGTGCTGGATGAAGCCAAATTTCGGGAAATGATCGGGGAATGAGGTGTGATATGGTGATTGGGTGATATAGTGATATAGTGATTTTGTTTTTATGCTGTCTTCTGTAGATGCCGCATGTGTTGGCAGCAAACTTGCCACTAAAACCTAATCACTCAAAACTAAATCCTAAAAACTCAGAGCCCCATGCCACTGCTGGGTGATGGAATGAAGGGAGCATTTACCCCACAGCAAATCTTTAGAAGAAATTCCGATTATTTTTCGGCCTGAAAAGTAGTTTTTAAATAGTTCAACTGCCTGTCTATCATATTGGTTATCATACTGCGGAACCAGTACCACGCCATTAGCGATGTAGAAATTTGCATAGCTGGCGGGTAATTGTATTGAATCATTAAGCTTTACTTTTAGCAGAGGAAGCGTCTCGATGTTTAGCTTTTTTCCTCCATCCAGTCTTACTGATTCTAGCATTTCCAGGTTTTCTTGTAATATGGAGTAGTTAATATCCTCTTTGTCTTCACACACCATAGAAAGTACGGTATCTTCATTGAGCCAGCGGGTTATATTGTCGACTCGATCATCGGTATAATCATCTGCCAGACCACGCTTTAACCAAATGATTTGCTTCGCACCAAGATACTCCCGCAGTTTATGTTCAATATCTTCCTTGCTTAAATAAGGACTTTGGTTTTGATTTAGCAGCAGCGATTCTGTAGTTATTAACGCTCCATTCCCGTTTATATCAATCGAACCTCCTGCCAATTTCATTTCCGGTTTAAGCCGTTCGATTCCAAACTTTTCGGCAATATATTTAGGGACTCCATCCTCGTCTTTCCTGTCTGAGTATTCATTTCCCCAGCCATTAAATCCCCAATCTGTAATTACATAGTTGTTGCCTTTCTTCACAAACAAAGGCCCGTAATCCCTTGCCCGCACGTCATTTATTTTTTTCTGATGAATGATTACGCGGTCCAGGTCCACGGCCCGAAGTGAAAGTTTTTGCATCACCCGGTTTCGAACTTTCAGGTTTTCTACAAACAAATGAATAGGTTCATAAAAATGCAGTTCTTCTATGATTTGGCAATATACTTCTTCCACTTTGTGTGGTTGCTCTTCCGGCCAGGTTATTTGGTTTGATGGCCAATGCAATTGTGTGGCGGCATGCTGATGCCATTCTGCTGGCATTTGATAGCTGGGTTCAAGTATCATATTATTCTAATCCACAAATTGGTATAGCTGTAAAGCCTTGTGATCATTCGATGGCGAGGAATTTTCCTCATAAAAAAAGCGGACAAAAACCTGCCCGCTTAGCCCCAAAACCCAAACCATTACTGACATGAATGTATCCAAAAAAAATTGAAGATGTGATGAATATCAAGGATTTATTAGTTATGCCAAACAATTAATTTTATTGGCATTCTGTTGGTTTCCTAATATTAATTTTCTATAATCTAAGCTATATTCTACATTTATTTTACCAAATAAACTTATTACCAACCGTTTCACTGAGACAGGTTTAAAACATGAGTAGTTCGAAGGAAGTTACAGTCCTGTTAAACCGGTTAAAAGAAGGCGAAGAAAAAGCCTACGATGAGCTGTACCCTATCATATATGATAAGCTAAAGCATATTGCCCATCGCCACATGAACCGGCAATATTCTGAGCATACCCTTTCCCGTACAGAATTGGTCCATGAGACCTATCTCAAGATGATAGAGCAGGAAAACATTGAGGTAAACGATCGCCAGCACTTTCTGGCTATTGCCTCAAAGTGTATGCGCCAAATCCTTATTGACTATGCCCGCAAGAAAAATGCGGAGAAGCGGGGTGGTAAAAATAATGATTGTACCTACGTGGAAGGGATTTACACTGCATATGAACAACAGGCCCAGGAACTGATTGATATTGATGAAGCGCTAAATCGTCTTGCGGAACTTAATGAGCGGCTGAGCTCGGTAGTAGAAATGCGCTTCTTTGGAGAAATGAGTATCGAACAAACTGCTGAAGCACTCGATATTTCAAAAAGCACGGTAAAAAGAGACTGGATGAAAGCACGGGGTTGGCTTTATAAAGAATTAAAGGGACGGTTTGAAATAGATCGTTGAGCTTTTTTTGATTTGCCTACCGTATATCTAATAAAGGCAATGAACTTTAGAAGGCTAATATCACCAAAATGAATAAACAACGTTGGACAAAAATTGAGTCTCTGGTTGACGGGGCTCTTTCGTATCCAGAATCTCTGCAAAAGACCTACATACGCCAAAGCTGTAACTCGAATCCAGAAATCCGACAGGAAGCATTGGATCTTTTAATGGCTATAAAGGAATCCGAAGGGTGGATGGAGCAATTCTATCCTTTCAAAAAAATGTTTCTACGTTAAAGGATAATTCATACCCAGCTTAATTAATATTTTTAAATCTTTTTAGGAAAAGAGAGAAATCAGTGTCTTTATAAATTCATGCCAAGCCGAAATCTTACGTTCATATTTAAGTGCTATGGGTTCTTTGCATAACTAATAAAAGCGCTTCCATAAAAATACTAAAAAGGCTTCAAAACCCATTTTTGGCTATGGTAAGCTGTTAATATTATAGAACTGAATCCGTACCTTTTTTGGAAATAAATATTCAAAAAAAGCTATGAGTGTGGATTATCAAAAACAGCCCAAAAGCAAGACTGGGCTACAGTACCTTGGATTGGAAAGTAATGACAACATATTCTGGAATCTCAGTCCCGCTGAGTTATATGAACAGGTTATCAAACGCGAAGAGGCCGTTTTAACTAAAGATCATGCCCTAAGAGTGCTCACTGGTAAATTTACGGGGCGCTCGCCCATGGACAAATTTATTGTTGATCAGCCTTCTATACACAATGAAATTGACTGGGGTGAAATTAACCAGCCCATTTCAGAGGAAGTTTTTGACCGGCTGTATAAAAAAGCCATCACGTACCTGCAGGACAAAGACCTGTTTGTTAAAGATCTCTTTTGCGGGGCCGATGAGAATAATCGGCTGAATGTTCGCGTAGTTAGCGAAGCAGCATATCATGCACTATTTGCGCATAATATGTTCATTCGTCCATCCGCTGAGGAGCTGGCTAATCACGAACCTGAATTCACTGTGTTAGCTGCGCCCCATTTAAAGGCTATTCCCGATGAAGACGGTACCCGAAGCAGTACCTTCATCCTCTGCAATTTCGATAAAAAAATTATCCTCATTGGCGGCACCCTTTATTCCGGAGAACTGAAGAAGGGTATCTTCTCAGTCATGAATTATCTGCTTCCCAAAAAGGGAGTCATGGCTATGCATTGCTCAGCCAATCATGATGAAAATGGAAAAACAGCAGTATTTTTTGGTCTGTCCGGTACCGGGAAGACCACTCTTTCCGCCGATCCTGACAAAGTGCTTATCGGGGATGATGAGCATGGCTGGAGTGACGATGGGGTATTTAACTTCGAAGGCGGATGTTATGCAAAAACCATCAACCTTTCTAAAGAGAACGAACCCCTTATCCATGCCACTACTAAGATGCCGGGCACTATCCTGGAGAATGTAGTGCTGGACGAGAAGAGGAGACCGGATTTTGATGACGTCAGCCTCACCCAAAACACCCGCTGCTCTTATCCCCTGGATTTTATCCCAAATGCCAGTGAGACCGGGCGTGGTGATCATCCCGAAAACATCATCTTCCTGACAGCTGATGCTTTTGGTGTACTCCCTCCTATCTCACGGCTCACACCCGGGCAGGCCATGTATCATTTCATCAGCGGATATACAGCAAAAGTAGCAGGTACCGAGCGTGGTGTTACCGAACCCCAGGCTACCTTTTCCGCCTGTTTTGGAGCCCCATTTATGCCTTTGCATCCAACAGTATATGCCGAACTGCTTGCTAAAAAAATTCGCAAACACGGTTCCAAAGTATGGCTGGTAAACACCGGATGGACTGGTGGGGCTTATGGAACTGGTCATCGCATGAAATTGGCCCATACCCGCCGGATGCTAAGCGAGGCGATTGCCGGCAACCTGGATAAAGAAGAATTCATCAAAGACCCGGTATTTGGCTTGGCAATCCCCAAAAAAATAAACGGAGTGCCTAATGAGGTTCTTATTCCCCGTAACACCTGGAAGGATAAAGCCGCCTACGATGCCAAAGCAGAAGAATTAGCCCAAATGTTTGTAGAAAACTTCAGCCAGTTTGAGGAGGAAGCCAGTGAGGAAATTCTCTCTGCCGCTCCGAAAATTACAGTTAGCAGTTAGCAGTTAGCAGTTAGCAGTTAGCAGTTAGCAGTTAGCAGTTAGCAGTTAGCAGTTAGCAGTTAGCAGTTAGCAGTTAGCAGTTAGCAGAAGCTTGGCAAAACTATTGTTCAGAGCAAGCTTTCAATTCAAAATTCAACACTTACCATTCAAAATTAATCTTCCATCTTTAATTTTGAATCTTGAATTCCTGATCACTGACTACTGATAACTGTTTACTGCTAACTAGCGCCATTGCAAACTGTTTTTACAAGTATTTCTGTTTCAATTCGTCCCCACAGATGCTATATTCCCAACCTCGAAATTTTAACTTCAAGAAAAGTCTATGAGCGTTTTAGTCGGAAATGATACCCGCTTAATTGTACAAGGATTTACCGGAAGTGAGGGTAGCTTCCATGCCGGACAAATGATTGAATACGGCACCAATGTTGTTGGCGGGGTTACGCCTGGAAAAGGCGGACAAACCCACTTAGATCGTCCCGTTTTTAATACCGTGGCCGAAGCCGTTAAAGAAACTAATGCCAATACATCCGTTATTTTTGTACCCCCGGCTTTTGCCGGCGATGCCATCACCGAAGCCGCTTTTGCCGGTATCGAGGTGATTATTTGTATTACGGAAGGTATTCCTGTTAAGGACATGATCACGGCCAAACAAATTGTTACCAGCCATGGTGCAACTTTAATTGGACCTAATTGTCCCGGCGTTATCACTCCCGGCGAAGCCAAAGTAGGTATTATGCCCGGTAGTATCTTTACTCCCGGAAAAGTGGGCCTTATCTCCCGTTCCGGTACGCTTACCTATGAAGCCGTTGATCAGCTTACTAAAGTTGGCCTTGGTCAAAGTACTGCTATCGGTATTGGCGGTGACCCAGTGATTGGCACCACTCACCTGGATGCCGTTAAGCTTTTGAATGATGACCCGGATACTGAATCTATCGTGCTTATTGGCGAGATTGGTGGTACGGCTGAAGAAGAAGCCGGAGCCTGGATCAAAGACAATGTAGACAAACCTGTGGTAGCATTTATTGCTGGTTCTACGGCCCCTCCCGGACGTCGCATGGGACATGCCGGAGCTATCATCTCTGGTGGCAAAGGAACCGCACAGGAAAAGAAAAAAGCACTGGCTGAAGCTGGTATCACGGTAGTGGAAAGCCCGGCTGAGATCGGCGTAACGCTGAAGAACCTGCTGGAAACGGCTTAAGTTTTTCTGTCTTTATTATTTTCTTACAAACCCCGTTTCAATCAGGAACGGGGTTTCTTTTTTTAAGTGATAAACTTAGCGCTCTTTTAATCTACATCCGCCCGTTTAAACGACATGATAAAACGAGCACCCTTGCCTTCACCATCGCTTTCCACCTTAATTTTGCCTCCCATTTCCTGAATGTAGTTGGCACTGCTATGCAAGCCAAAGCCATGTCCTCTTTTCTTGGTGGTAAAGCCCTGGTTAAATATTTTATTCAAATTCTTTTCTGTAATTCCATGCCCGTTGTCCTCTATAGACAAGTAGACCCTGCTATCATCTTCGGTAAGATTGATTTTTAGCACCTTGTCGTTTCTGTGGTTCTTAGACATTGCCTCTTTGGCATTGTTAAAAATGTTTACCAGCACATGGATGAGTTTGGTTTTTTGGCAAATAATAGGAGCAAAGGACTGATAATTCTTTAATACCTGTATGGAATGGCGTTCGGAAGAACCGGCGTTTAGCATAAATGCTTCATCCACAATTTCCGAAAGGGTGTGCTCCTCAGAGTTAGCAGAAGTCATCGCATAATTCTGCTGTGCGGAAATTACATCTTTAATAAGATCGATCTTACCAGACAAGCGTTTACTAAGTTCTGTAATATTTTTCTGTTCTTCTTTCAGTGGCTCCTCAAGCTTCAGGTAATACTGCAACAGCTGTTTTCCTTTCGGATTATCCACTATAAAGCTCTCAATATCATGCAATTGTTGCCTTAACAAGTCATTGGCTTTTTCCAGATTCTTTATTTTTGATTTGTCCAGCCGGTCTTCAATAAGCGCCGCCGACGTATTCACGCTATTTAGAATGTTGCCAACATTATGGAGCACTCCGGTAGCGATGTCCGCCATTCCGGCTTTGTGGGCTTTTTCAATGAGTTCATGCCGGGTTGTCTCCAGATCTTCCAGGGTTTGCTTCAGCTCATTATTACGCTTATCCAGTTCTGAAGTACGTTTTTCCACTTTCCGTTCCAACTCAATATTCCGTTCACGTATACTCCGAACCCGGTATCGATACACTGAAAATCCTGCCGCTGCAATTACCCCACCCACTATCAGGTAAAACCAAAAGGTTTCCCAAAAAGGAGGAGTGATAATTATGTCAACACTAGCTTCATGTTCGCTAATTACGTTATCGCTGTTATAAGCTTTTACTCTAAAGGTATATTCACCTGGGTCAAGGTTGGTATAGGTTGCCGATCTTTGTTCTCCTATATCGGTCCACTCTTCGTCAAAACCATCCATTTTATAAGAATAGCGATTACTTTTCTGCTCATTAAAATTGAGCGTGGCATATTCGAAGGTAAACACAGATGACTGATAAGAAAGTGTGATGGATTCTGCTTCGGATATATGCTTTTTAAGTGGAGAATCTCCACCAATTTTAACTGAACGGTTAAACAGCTTGAAATCAGTAAAAACTATTGGATGAACCGTGGAATCAACTTTTATGCTATCAGGGTAGAAGCGATTGAAACCATTGATACCTCCAAAATAGAAATAGCCTTCCTTATCCTTAAAAGCAGCACCTACCAAAAATTCCCCCTCCTGGAAACCATCCTGGCTTCCAAAAGCCTGCACGGTTTTTCGGTCAGGATTAAAACGACGAACGCCTTCACCAGTACTTACCCACAGGTTTCCACTATCATCTTCCAGTATGCCATAAATGGTTGCACTTGGCATACCCACATTTTCATTATATACCCTAAAAGTATCGGCTTCCGGAATATAGTGGTTTAGCCCACCGCCTTTGGTCCCTATCCATAGGCGATTTTTATGATCTTGATGAATACTTAAAATGACATTATTGCTGATATTGCTGTTATAGGTATTATATGCATTAAATTTTTCGGTTGAAGGATCAAACTTGACAATGCCACTTCCATAGGTACCGATCCAAATATTTCCTTCAAGGTCTTCAAACAGGCTTCGTACATAACCTATGTTAATAGCCCCGCCTGAAACCCGCACAGAGTCAGTGCCAAAGGCAGCAAACCGATTTCCTCCTGCACTTAAAGTGTCTACGCCTTCTCCATTGGTTCCTACCCATACCCTGTTTTTCCGGTCTACCATCATTGCATAAATATGGTTTTGACTAATTCCTCCTTCCTCTGGATCGTACTTATAATGGGTATAAGTATTTGAAGCTACGTTATAACGGGTAGCGCCGCCATTATAGCTTCCAATCCAGACATTCCCTCGCTTGTCGGATACCATTTCAAGGATGGAATTGTTAGCTATTGAATTGGGATTATTGGGATCATGCAGAAATATTTCAAAGCTCTGAGTATTTCTGTCAAATAAATTCAAGCCCGCTCCATCGGTTCCTACCCATAAATTCCCTTCCTGATCTTCTGCAAAAGCCTGTACAAAATTACTACTCAGCGATTTTGGATCAGATGGATTATGCTGAAAATGCTGAACTTGTGGAACTTTTCGGTCTACCAGATTAATGCCGCCGGTGTAGGTACCAATCCACAAAATCTGGTCCTGACTTTCATACAAACTATACACTGCATCATTACTCAAACTGGTCGGATCTGCGTAATTATTGAGATATTGATAAAACCGGTTGTTTTGTCGGTCAAACACCATCAGTCCGTTCGATTCAGTTCCAATCCACAATACTCCTCTGCTATCCTCAATAATAGAGAAAACTGAATTTACCGGTACGGATCCTGAATCATCCCGTTTGCGCAAATATTGCGAAAAAGTATCGCGCGTATAATCGTATTTATATAAGCCGTTGTTGTCCGTTCCAATCCAGATATCGCCCTGCCGGTCTTCTGTAATAGTATAAATCTTATCATCTAATGGTATCTGCTCGATTCGTTCAAAAATATCTTTATTTGGGAGATACCGGTTCAAACCATGTTCCGTACCAATCCACATGATGCCTCGGCTATCTTTAAAGAGCGTTTCAATATAATTGTCTGATATGGTGTTAGGATCACCGGGATCGGAGAAAACATATTGAAAGGTATCAGCCTCTGCTGCTTTTATATTGATACCGCTATTGGTAGCCAACCAAAGGTTTCCGTAATCATCTTCCGAAATACTGAAAACCGTGTTATCTGATAACCCCTTTGACTTGTCAAGATGATCTGGCAATTCTTTAATCGTTACAAAAGAATCCTTTTCAGGATCATACCTGTTTAGTCCCCCGCCCTGAGTTCCAATCCACAACTGCTGCTTGCTATCCTCAAAAAGGGCAGATATATCATTTGATCCAATACTGGTACTATCGTTTTGCTTATGCCTGTAAATTTTTATCTCGTACCCATTGTATTTATTTAGCCCATCCTGTGTGCCTATCCAGATATAGCCTTTGGAATCCTGTAAGATCTCATTACCAGTGCTTTGAGAAAGTCCTTCCCGGGTACTTATATGCCTGAAATTTATTTGGCCAGGATGTTGAGCCATTATAGCTTGCGCGGGAAATAAGGTGCCAGCAATAACTGAAAATAAGCCAATATATATCTTCAGTCCATTCATGCACTTTGTCCGTTGTTCTTATTCCCTGCTTTAACGGGATTTGCCGGCAGCTCATTTATTTCTGTTGGAAAACTTAAAATGATACTTAGCCCAGATGTATCCTGCCTGTTTTTGGCCGTCATGGTACCCCCCATTTCTGTTACATAGTTAGCACTGCTATGCAGACCAAAACCGTGGCCCTCTTTTTTGGTTGTGAAGCCGTGGCTAAAAATTTTGTCAACATGTTCCTTATTTATACCTGTGCCATTATCGGTGATCTCTAAAAATGGCTTTCTGCTCATTTTGATACACGCGCGCCACTATCTCTTTATCCAACTTACCCGCCTCATTAATAGCATCTTTGGCATTTTTAAAGATATTTATGAGCACATGCACCAACTTAGTTTTCTGGATCAATACTCCCGGTGTTTCTTCCACTTTTTTAGTAATCCTGATGCCGTGACGAGATAATGAGGCCCCATAAATGGTAAGGGCATCCTCCAACACCTGATCCAGTTTTGTCTGTTCACTATTTAACCCTACACTTGCATAATTTTGCTGAGCTGCAATCACACCGGTTATCAAATCTACTTTTTTACTTATACGCTCACTGTTCTCTTTCAGGGTTTCAACCTCGTGGCGAATCGATGCATCCAATTTTTGATAATAGGCAATTAGTTTTTTTCCTCTGGGGTCATGATTTAGAAACTCTTCCAGGTGATCAGCATGTTCCAGTAATAACTTATTGGCTTTAAACAGGCCTTCAAATTTTGGCTTGCTTAAAATATCCGCACTGATACTATTCGAAGTTCCAATGCTGTTTAATACGTTGCCAATGTTATGTACCACGCCGGTTGCAATGTCTGCCATACCTGCTTTATGAGCTTTCTCAATTAACTCACTTCGTGTTTCCCTCAGGTCATCCAGCGCTTTCTCCAGGTCTTTATTTCTCTGATTCAGTTCGGATGTACGCTCGTCTACCTTTTGAATCAGCAGTCTGTTTTGCTTTGTGATCTGGCGCACACGTACCCGGTATATTCCAAAAATGCTGCCGCCGGCAAACAGCAAAACTACCAGGTAAAACCAATAGGTTTGCCAAAATGGAGGCGTTACGGTTAGAGCCAGACTTGTTTCTTCACTCCAGTCACCATCCAAACTTGAAGAACGGACCCTCAACACATAATCTCCCGCACTCAGGTTTGTGTAGGTAGTACTTCGTTTGTTTCCTACCTCATTCCATTCTTCCTCAAATCCTTCCAACAGGTAAGAGTAGCGCACCCCTTTTATCTCATTGTAATTTAGCGCAGCATACTCAAATGTTAGCACACTGGCTGAATAGGGTACAGTAATTTCACTGGTTTGGCTTATGTGTTTCTTTAGAGGACTATCCGGGCCTGGGGTAACAGTATTATTGAATATCTTGAAATCGGTAAACATGACTGGATAGGAGGAAGAATCAGTACGAATGCTATCCGGATGAAACCTATTAAAGCCATTTATTCCGCCAAAGTACATATACCCCTGTTGATCTTTGTAATAAGCCAATGCATTAAATTCATTGCCTTGTAAACCATCCTCCAGGTAAAAATTTTGGAAAGACTTTGTTTCCGGATCAAAACTTGAAATCCCATTGTTGGTGCTCAGCCACAGTCTGCCCCCGTCATCTTCCAGAATACCTTTCACTGCATCACTTGAAAGCCCGTCATCGGAATTGAATGAAGTGAACCTGAGACTATCACGGTCGAACAAATTAAGACCGTCTTCCATAGTCCCAATCCAAAAATTTTCACGTTGGTCTTCATGCAGTGTCAGCATGATATTACTTCGAAGGCCATGATCTCCCTCATAAAAATTCCAGACGCCCTCATTTACAAGATCAACTAACTTAAGTCCGCCGCCATAAGTTGCCACCCAAAAATTGTTTTTGGTGTCAATCAGGATATCACGGACTACCCCTTCAAGAAGCTGATACTTTGAAAATTCTTCAGTTTTTGGATCGAACTTACAGATACCACCACCATTGGTTCCCACCCAAAGGTCTTCATTTTGATCTTTATACAGGGCAAATACATCGTTGTGGCATAGGCTGGTACTGTCTCCACGGATGTGTTTGAAGTGTGTAAATTCTTTTGTTTTAACATTATACCTGCTTATTCCACCACGATAGTATCCTATCCATATGTAATCCTCCACTCCTTGCAACAAAGCCAATACAACATCACTAGACAAACTATTTTCATCCCTTGGATCATGCCTTAACGCCTGGAAAGTTTTCTCTTGGCGATTGAAAAGGTTCAGGCCTCCCCCATCCGTACCTACCCACATATTACCGTTTCTGTCCTCAAGGAAAGAGGTGACAGAATTGGTACTTAACGGTTGGGACAGATTTTTATCGTATTTATAGAGTTCAAACTTCTGCTTCTTCCGGTCTATGTAGTTTATCCCCCCTGAATAGGTTCCCACCCATAAAATGTGCTCAGAGTTTTCAAAAATGTCATAAATTGCATTGCTGTTCAGACTGTTGGGATCGTCCAGGTTCTGTTTGTAATGATAGAATGACTCGGTTTTATAATCGAACACATTTAAACCATTATTTTCAGTACCTATCCAAAGTAGCCCCTGATTATCTTCCAGTATGCTGAAAACTGCATTTCCGCTTATACTTCCCGGGTCATTACTGTCATATACATACCTGGTTAGGCTTTCCGTCTCCCGGTTATATCGTACTAACCCATTTTTGGTACCAGCCCAAAAGTTGTTCCTTGAATCATCGTACAACACAAGCACATTATTTATTCTGTTGGCCGGGTCATCCGTTTCTTCGGTAAAATGCATAAACTCCTCGTTTACCGGATCCCACAAATTAAGTCCATTATCCGTGCCTATCCACAAAACCCCTTCTTTATCTTCATAAAGATAGTTAATGTAATTGCTGCCTAATCCGCTATCTGCTTCACCTGAAGTCTTTATTTGTATGAACTCGTCTTTATCGCGGTCATAAATATTTAAACCGTTGTAGGTTCCTATCCATAAGCTACCCTCTCGGGTTTCCAGTATACTGGTGATAGAATTATCACTTATTCCCGCATCCGGATCGGTATAATCAATTTTAAATCTTCGGAAGCTATCTTCATCTCGGTTGTACATATTTAGGCCGGCCCCGGTAGTCCCAATCCAAAGGTTGCCTCGCTTATCTTCATAGATTGCACTGATATTATTCCCGCTGATACTTTTTGGGTTATCCGGATCATGCCGATAAACCGTAATATCATACCCATTGTATTTGTTGAGCCCGTTTCCGGTACCAAACCACATGTAGCCTTGAGAATCTTGGTAAATTACCTGTCCTGTACTTTGGGAAAGGCCTTGTTCTTGTGTAAGATGGCTAAAGTCCAAATCCCCTGGCCATTGCGCGTAGCCTGGCAATGCTATTACGAAATGCAGCCCTATAAGGCACAGTACACGGATGATATGTAGGTTAGTAAGCCTCAAGCCTCTTCTTTGGTATTGCCTATTGTTTTGCTCTTACGAGAGGAGGCCGACGGGAATATAAGTGTAAAGACAGCCCCTCTTTTATCATTATTACTGACGGTTAATTTTCCACCCATTTCTGTCATATAGTTCGCACTGCTGTGTAAGCCAAAACCATGTCCTTTTTTCTTGGTAGTAAATCCATGGGTGAAGATTTTTTTTAGATCTTCGTTCTTTATTCCTGGCCCGTTATCTGCAATTTCAATAAATATTTTGTCTGCTTTTTGATATAACCGAATACTGATTTTTTTCTGGGCAAAATTAGATTCGAGTAATGCATCTTTAGCATTTTTAAGCAGATTTACGATGACGTGAACTAATTTCGTTTTTTGAATTACCGCCCTTTCTACCGGTTCAATATTTTTTTCAATGTTGATGCCATGGCGATCCATAGAAGTGGAGTAAATAGTCATAGCGTCATCAATTACCACGCTTAAATCAGCCAGTTCTTCGTTAGCCCCGGCTCTGGCGTAGGATTGTTGGGCCCCAATAATATCGTTTATCAAAATTACTTTCTTTTCAAGCCTTTTATTATGCTCTGTAAGTAGCTGATATTCTTCTTTTAAATTACTATCCAGCTTCAGATAGTACTCCATCAGCTTTTGCCCTTTAGGATTGTGCAGTAAAAACTCTTCCAGATTGTCACTGTGTTGCTCCAAAAGCGCGTTGGCCCGAAATAATTTCTTCAATTTTGAACTTCTCAACAGATCGGAGGTAAGAGTGGTGGAGGTGGTAACACTGTTTAGCACATTCCCGATGTTATGGAGCACTCCTGTGGCGATATCGGCCATGCCGGCTTTGTGGGCATTTAACACCAACTCCTCTTTCGTTTCTTGCAAGGCCTCCATGGCTTTCTTCAAATCCTTGTTACTTTCTTCCAACTCAGATGTCCGTTTTGCTACTTGCTGCTCCAGCATTTTGTTGATTGAGGCCATCCGACGGGTACGATATCTTACGCCTCCAAAAATTAACCCAACCGATAGTATTCCCACTATACCGTAGAACCAGTACGTGCGCCAAAAAGGCGGCGTTATCACAAGCTGAACTTGTTTGATTTCTTCTCCCCAGATATTATCGCTATTGGCAGTTTTAACCATGAAGATATATTCACCGGGATCAAGGTTGGTATAAATAGCGGTGTTCTGATTGCCTACTTCGTTCCATTCCTGATCAAAACCTTCGAGCTTGTAGGCATACGTATACCCAAGATCCGGGTTAAAATTGAGTGCCGAATATTTAAAAGAAATAATGCTGGCCGAATGCGGCAATACAATTTCCTTAACCTGATTAATATGCTTTTTTAAAGGAGAGTTGCCACCAATCTTGACAGATTTATTATTCAGCAGAAAATCAGTCAGAGCAATATTTGATACTTTACTGTTTTCACTAATACTGTCAGGATGAAAACTGTTAAAGCCATTGATTCCACCAAAATAAATGGTACCGTCTTCCATTTTGTAGGCCGCCCTTGGTTTAAATTCACGGCTCTGCAATCCATCACTAACATTGTAATTTTTAAACGTACCGGTAACAGGGTTAAATCTTGACAGACCATTATTGGTACTTAACCAAAGATTACCATTTTCATCTTCAATAATTGAATTGATGATATCATTTGGCAATCCGTCTGCGGTGGTGTAAGATTCGAAAAGGTCTTTTTCCGGATTGTATCTGTCCAGGCCTCCCCCCTTAGTACCTGCCCAAATTGTCCCATTGGAAGACTCATAAATATCCAGCACCACACTGCTGCTCATGGAGCCCTCTTGCATGTTGTATCTTTTAAGTAGTCCACTTTTGGGTTGAAAGTTTACTACGCCCCCTCCATAGGTGGTTACCCAGATGAAACCCTGCTGATCCTCAAAAATGTCTCGAATGTAATAAAGCGGAAAATAGAGGCTGTCTGACTGTGGATTCCAACTTTCAAAAACACCGCGATCTTCGTCTACCAACTTGCTGAGCCCGTTTCCATTTGTGCCTGCCCAGATATATCCATCACTGTCTTCCATCACAGCAAAAACTTGATTATGACTTAGACTCTGTGGGTCCTCAGGGTCGTGTAAATAGGTTTTAAAATCTGAGCTTTCCCTGTCGTACCGAACCAAACCACCGTTATAAGTTGCTATCCATATAATGCCCCGCCGATCTTCAATCATATCAAAAATAACATCACTTGAAAGACTGTTTGGATTACTTTCCTCCTTTCTGATATAGGAAAATTTCTCTGTCTTCGGCTTGAAGAGGTTAATCCCGCCTCCGTCCGTCCCTATCCATAATGACTCTCCATCTGGTTTTAGAAAAGAAATGATGGAGTTTTCATTGAGGGTGCCTTTCGTACCGGGTCTGTTCTTATAGTGCTTAAATTTATTTTGTTTGCGGTTTAGAATATTTAATCCGCCATCAAAAGTCCCGATCCATAAAATTTTATCCCTGCTTTCATATAGACTATATATGGAATTGCTATTGATTCCATTTAGCTTGGCTTCTGAGTACTTGTAGTGAAAAGGGCTTCGGCTACCGGGCGGAATGGCAAACAACCCGTCATTTTCCGTACCAATCCAGCAAACACCATCACTGTCTTCAAGAATGGTCATAATTGCAGCGGATTCCGGAATAATGGGTTCCAGGTCCGGCACTCGAAATTCTTCAACCTCACGATCAAAAACATATAAACCGCTTTCGGTACCAATCCACAGATTATGCCGGGAGTCTTCGTACACTACATTAACATAGGTCCCGGATTGTCTGTGATTCTCCTCAGGCAGATAAAATCGGTCAAAGCTAACCGAATCTTTGTGCATTCTATTTAACCCATCATTTGTACCTACCCAGATCTGGTTATTACTATCCTCAAAAATATCAGTGATATAATTTCCACTAAGACTGCTGCTGTCTCCGGGCTCTGAAAAATAGTTTAAAAAAGAATAGTCTTTGCGGTTCATCAGGTTAAGTCCCTTATAAGTACCCACCCAGATATTACCTTTACTATCTTCCAGCATGTTATGCACGGTATTATCACTTAAACGACCAACATGCCGGTCTTCTGCCGCTGTAATGCGTCTAAAATGATCCTTGTCACGGTCATACAGGTTCAACCCACCCCAGTCTGTTCCAATCCAGAGATTGTTCTTGCTGTCTTCATATACAAACTCAATCTCATTGCTGCTCAACGTTTTGGGATCATCCTGATCGTGCTTGTAAACTACAATGTTCTTGTTTTGACCTTCATATTTATTTAGGCCTTCCAGCGTCCCAAACCACATGAACCCCTCGTGATCCTGGTATATCGTTTCAACAGTGCTTTGTGAGAGACCATCGTCGGGGGTCAAATACCTGAATTCCGGAAGCAACAGGTTTTGTGCATTGAGGGGCAACCCCAGCAAGGCAAACAAAATGATAAAATTGAACTTGGAGCCCATGGTTTCAGCATTGAATTATGACTCTTCAGGAGAATTCTCCGTGGTCCACTTTCTTATTTTATCAATCAAGTATTTTTTTGCGATAGGTTTTCCAAGAAAATCATCTACACCGGCATCAAAAATGCGCTTCTTATCTTTAGGCATTACGCTGGCCGAGATAGCAATTATGGGAGTATAAGTGTCCCTTTCTTCTCCAAATTTCCGGATTAACTGTGTTGCTTCAACTCCGTCTATACCAGGCATATATACGTCCATGATGACGATATCGAAATGCTCTTTCTTATATTTTTCAACCGCTTCTTTACCGTTTTTAGCAAGGGTGATATGCACACCATCTTCCGCAAGCATTCGCTGCGCAAGCAATTGATTAGACTGGTTATCTTCTGCCAATAAAATATGGAGCTCACTGTCACCGTCAGTCATCTGGCCTTCCAGTATTTCATCTCCTAAATCGTCCCTGTCCTCAGGTTTTTCCTGCATTCTCACTTTAGACAGCTGCACTTCAAACCAAAATTCAGATCCCTCTCCTTCATTACTTTCTACGCCTACTTTTCCTTTCATTAATTCTGAAAGCTGCTTACAAATGGACAAGCCCAAACCGGTTCCACCATACTTCCGGGTAGTTGAGGCGTCTGCTTGTGAGAAGGGATCAAATATCTGTTGTCTTTTCTTTTCCGGGATACCAATACCAGTATCTTTAACCGCAAAACGGAAGTTTATTGCTTCTTCATCCTCTGAGAGAATCTCAGCTTTAAGCTCAATTTCACCCTCTTCAGTAAATTTAACGGCATTGTTGCCAAAATTGAGCAGAATCTGGCGAATGCGCATTGGATCCCCGAGCACTTCTTCCGGTATCCCCGGATCTATACTGGATTTAACCGCTACCCTCTCTTTATGCTCTGCAGAAAAAGCGATTAACTTGCGCAATTCCTCAATACTTTCTTTCAGGTCAAACGGAATTTCCTCTACTTCCATCTTGCCTGCTTCTACTTTCGCCAGGTCTAAAATATCGTTGATGATATTCATCAGGGCTTCCGCGCTGTATTTTACCAGTTCGGCATATTCTTTTTGTTCTTCATCCAGCGGGGTTTCCATCAGTAAATCATTCATCCCAATGATGCCATTCATCGGGGTACGTATTTCATGACTGACGTTGGCTAAAAATTCACTTTTCGCTTCTGAAGCCTGCTCCGCTTTTTCCTTCATGATGCGATATTCAGATACCATCCGAGTAAGTTCACTGGTACGTTCCTTAACCTGCTCTTCAAGCTTCTCAGTGTATTGTAACGTTTCCTGCCGGAGCTGCCATTTACGGGTAAGGGTCAATGCCGTTTGTTTTAAAGCAGTAGCATCAAAAGGCTTTTTCATGAACAGCAATTTGTCCGAAGTTCCCAACTCGGATAAAATCTGCTCCCAGGAATAGTCAGAATAGGCCGTACAAATAACTATTTCAGTATTATCATGTTTTTCCCATATTTTTTTGATGGTCTGTATGCCATCCATCCCCGGCGGCATGCGCACATCCATAAAAATCAGTGAAAAGGGATTGCCACTGTTAGCGGCATCATCCGCCATTTTAATAGCTTCTTCCCCCTGATAGGCGTGATTGATGTCATAGTGTATCTGAGATACTTCCAGTGTATTATCACTGGTATCAGTAGAGTCTGAAAATAATTCTTCTTCCATTGCACGAAGCTCATCATCATCTTTTGATGAAATACCCGCTAAAATAGACTGTATGTCTTTATGAATAGATGCGTTATCATCTACAATAAGAATGTGTCGCTTTTCCTCTTCCATAGAACTCCGTTATCCTAACAAAATCTTGTCTGTTTACCCAAATACCAACTGCCCACCTTGGATATTAATTTCTTCTCCGATTGAAGGTAGAAAAAAAAATTTTATAATTAAAAAAACTTAATATTTCTTTTTTGTTATCGGCAATCATCCAGAAAAATTAAATGATAGGTCCCGAATTTTACGCCATAAAAACCCTAACGGCGCAGTATATGATTGGCCTACAATATGATTAGTAGAAAAGTAAACCGATTGAGTACCTTTTACTGTGTTTTATACACAGAATTTGTTAGTTGTATTCCGAATTATTGTTGTGCTGTTTTTTTTAATTTTTTCTATTGATTAGCCCATTTCAAGCAGATGTACCAAACCTGCCTGTGCTGCCCTTATAACTAAATGGCTAAGTGTGTTTATTCTTATAAAATAGTACCGTCAGGGATTACCGTACCTTTTTTGACGATAATAATACCGTCGCGTACGTAATGGTATTTAAAATCTCCGTCTTCCAGGTGTTTGCCTCCTACAATCCGTACGTCGTTACCAATGCATACATTACGGTCGATGATACAGTTGCTTATATAACAACGATGTCCAATACCCATGGCCGGGTTTTCTGGTTTAGCTTTCTCAATATCAGCCCGGTCCTGGAAAATATCATTCCCCATGATGATTGAGTTTTCGATGGTGCTTCCTTTACCAATGCGTGAACGTATACCCACTACCGAACGCTCAATCCTGCTGGCCTCAATAATACATCCCTCTGCAATAAGAGCATGCTCCATCGTGGTTCCCGTCATTTTTGAGGGAGGAAGCAGGCGAGCGCGAGTGTATATAAAATTTTCGTTGTCATAAAGATTGAAATCCGGAATCGTATCTGCCAAAGCCAGATTGGCTTGAAAGAAAGACTCAATCGTTCCGATATCCGTCCAGTAATCTCCAAATTCATAACTACAAACACGCTGTCCGCCTTCTACACATTTTGGAATGAGCTCTTTTCCAAAGTCAGTAGCATCGGGATTATCGGCAAAAAGTTTTTTCAGCACTTCGCGGTTAAAAATGTAAATCCCCATTGAGGCAAGATAGTCTTTACCTTGTTCTTTATAGGGCTCGGGAACTTCAGATTTCCACTTTTCCAATTCATCCAGAGAGGGTTTCTCTACAAAGTTTTCTATATAACCGTCACTATTGGTTTTCATGATGCCAAAGCCGGTAGCATCCTGGGCATTTACCGGGATAGTTGCCACTGTCAGGTCCGCATCGTTTTCCTTATGACGCTCCAGCATTTTCCGGTAATCCATCTGGTAAAGCTGATCGCCCGACAAGATGAGCACATGATCGTGTTCATGATTCTCCATATGGTGCAGCGATTGCCGTACCGCATCGGCCGTACCCTGAAACCAACCCGTATTATTTGGGGTCTGCTCAGCTGCCAAAATATCCACGAAACCGCTGCTGAATACATCAAAATTATAGGTGTTTTTTATATGCCGGTTCAGTGAGGCTGAATTAAACTGGGTTAGCACATAAATACGGCGGATATTGGAATTCAAGCAGTTAGATATGGGAATGTCTACAAGGCGATATTTACCCCCTACCGGAACTGCTGGCTTTGAACGGTGATCGGTTAATGGATAAAGACGTGTACCGCGTCCTCCCCCAAGAATTACTGCAATTACGGATGAACTTTTCATATTGAATGTATTTTATATTTCCCTTTAATAAGTCTCTTTATAGCTATACACTATATTTAATAGAATAAACAGCTATGTATATTGTGTGAAATTGTATTGATTTAAGAAGGTTTAACACTCCGGTTTGGCTGGAGTTAAACTCAGGCTGTACTTCTTAGTCCGTTGTACATTTTCAGATATTCCCTGGCAGAACTCTTCCATGAGAAATCAAGCTTCATAATTCGTTTTAGTACTTCCGAGTACCGGGCTTCGTCTTTATACAACTCCACAGCCCTGCTTAAGGCCTCTGATGCCGCATCAAGATTAAAATCGCTGAAAGTAACTCCATATCCTTCATCTTCAGAAATATCCCTTACGGTATCTTTCAACCCTCCAACAGCTCGTACGATAGGAACCGTTCCATAACGCATAGCAAACATTTGATTTAACCCGCATGGTTCTACGCGTGAAGGCATTAAAATAAAATCTGATCCGGCGTAAATTTGATGGGCCAGTTTCTCGTTGTATTCCAGCGTGGCATCAAAAAATCCTACATGATCATCTTGCATGCTAGCAAATACCTGGTGCAACTGAGGATCGCCCGTGCCCAATAATACAAAATTAACTTCCTTGTCGGAATACATCACCCGCTTAAAAAGGTCCGGGAGTAAATCGGCGCCTTTTTCCCGTACCAATCTTCCGATAAAAGAAATAGTTGGCCGGTCAGGGTTTAATCCAAATTCTTTACATAAATGGGCTTTATTCTCCAGCTTACCTTTCTTTCGATTCCGGAAGCTGAAATTATATTCAATCAGCTCATCTGTGGCAGGGTCCCAGACTTCCGTGTCAATGCCGTTTACAATACCGGTGGATTTATCTTTCTCGTGATCAAATAACATCTCTAAGCCGCTGCTGTTATGAGCAAGCTCATCCATATAAGTATTAGACACCGTGGTAATCTTCCAGGCGTTTTTAAGCCCTGCCGCCAGGGAATTTAATCTTCCGTTCCAGTCTAACAAGCCGATATTATCTAAATTGAAAGCCGGCAATAACTTAAATTTATCAATGTCATGCTCCCCATGGTATTCGGCATTATGAACCGTGATGACAGAGGGCGTATCCGCCATATCCCGATAACGATTGCAATGGGCCATCATAAACGGTACCAGTGCGGTGTGATGATCATGGCAATGCACGATATCCGGCCTAATATTCTCGGCCTTCATCCACTCCATTGCAGCCGTCTGAAAACTTACAAAGCGTTCCAATTCATCCCAATACCCGTGGCCTGACCAGGGATCAATATAGATGCCGGGACGATCAAAACGCCCGGGGATATCAATCACATAAAATGGAAATCCCAGTTTGTCATCTTTCATGCGCTGCACGGAAAAATGAACCGGTTCGGCGGCCATAGAAAAAGCGCCCTCAAAAACCTTTTCAAATTCCTGTTTTCCCATCCAGTGATTGTCGTATTTAGGAATCACTACTTCACACTCTTCCCCCAACTGATTCAGATATTTGGGAAGTGAGCCAACTACATCTGCCAGCCCGCCTGCTTTGGCGGCCGGATAACATTCCGCGCTCAGATGAATAATGTGCATAATGTTTTTGTAACCTTAAGTGTCCTTATTCGTTATCAATAAATATTAATGTGAGAAATAAGAAATCTTTAGGCATCTTCCAAAAGAAAAGTGGGGGATTTGGTGATATAGTGATATAGTGATTTTGTGTAAATTAAAAGGTTACTGTATCATTTCAATGGACACAACTTATCCTTAGAGATAACGTCCCCATCGCCTCCTTCACTATATCACCAAATCACCATATCACTCAAATCAAAAAAACTATGGCAGTAATTGATGTTAAGAACGTGATTAAGGCCTTTGGAAAAACCAAGGCGGTTAATGACGTTAGCTTCGAGGTACATAAAGGCCGGATTTTTGGATTGCTTGGTCCCAATGGGGCTGGCAAAACTACCACCATCCGTATGATTAATCACATCCTGAATCCAGACTCCGGTGAAATCACCATAAACGGACAACAAGCCAGCCCGGAAACCCAGCGGATGATTGGCTACATGCCGGAAGAGCGCGGCCTGTATAAGAAGATGAAGGTGATGGACCAGCTGCTCTATCTCACCCAACTCAAAGGAATGAGCGCCTCCGAGGCAAAAAAGGCCATCAACTACTGGCTGGACCGCTTTGACGCCTCCGACTGGAAGAAGAAGGAAGTGAGTGAGCTCTCCAAAGGAATGTCGCAGAAAATTCAATTCATTGCCACTATTGCGCACGATCCGGACATTTATATTTTTGACGAACCTTTCAGTGGTCTGGATCCCATCAACAGCGAAACCCTGAAAGAAATTATTATTGAGCTGCGGGAAAATGGTAAAACTATTCTATTCTCCACCCACCGTATGGAACAAGTGGAACAGATGTGTGATGACATTTGCCTGTTTAACCAAGGGGAAGCCGTACTGACCGGCAAATTGCGCGAAATCAAAGCCTCCTTTGGCAAAAACACCATCAACCTGGAATTTGAAGGTGACGGAGCCTTTCTGGATCAGCTGGAAGATGTGCGCATCAACAATCGCTCTACCAATTTTGCAGAAATTCGGGTACTGAACGGACAGAATATGCAGGACATCCTAAAGCTGGCCATGGAACATGCGGAGATTCACAAGTTCGAACGCATTCAACCCACCCTCAACGAAATTTTCATCTCAACCGTAGGCGAAGACAACCTCAAAAAAGCGGAGATCCAATAATCATGAGTTTTCACAAAATTTGGCTGGTACTGAAGCGAGAATATCTCACAAGGGTAAAAAGTAAAGGCTTTATCATTGCTACGGCACTAACGCCTCTGGCCTTAGTTGCTTTAGTTGGTATCCTTGTTTTTGTCAACATCACTGATGCCGAGGTCGAGAAACAAATCGGGATATCAGATAACACAGGAGTGTTGTACGATCGGTTAACCGAAATCAATGAAACTCGCTATTTGGATGTAAGCAATCTTTCTGAAGACAGCCTTCGTTCACAAGTGCTTTCGGAAGATATTGATGGCTTTATTGTCCTCGATGATTCCGTTTTGACATATGGTAAAACTCCCGTCATGATATATGGAGGGAGCGGCGGCATTGGCTTCATATCTTCCGTGCGTTCTGATCTCCGAGATGTTATCCGGGAGGAACGATTGTCTCGGGAAAATGTATCTGAAGACGTACGTAATATCTTTGAAACCCGGACCGGCCTCGAGGCCATAAAACTCACCGAAGAAGGAGAGTCAGAGGATAACACGGTAGCAGCCTCTATGGTAGGTTTTGCCTTGGGCTTTATGATCTTTATGGGAATTTTCATTTATGGATCGGTTCTTATGCGGGGCGTGATTGAAGAAAAAACCAACCGCATTGTGGAAGTCATTGCTTCCTCAGTGAAGCCTATTGAGTTGATGTATGGTAAGCTTTTTGGAGTGTTAGGCATGGCCGTAACCCAATTTGGTATTTGGATTGCATTCTACATTGGCCTCTCACTGGCAGCGGCACCCGTTGCCGCTATGATTATGCAGGCGCAAATGGAAAGCATGCCTGAAGAAGCGGCAGAAGCAACCGCCTCCTCCTTTGATCCATCTTCGCTGGAACAATTGGCTATAGACCCTTCTATATTCCTTTATTTCTTACTGTTTTTCATCGTAGGATTTTTAATCTACAGTGCCATTTTTGCAGCCATAGGAGCTGCTGTTGAAAACGAGCAGGATTCCCAACAATTCATGTTTCCAGTAGCGGTTCCTATCATGCTTGGCTATTTCTTCAATGTTAGAGTAATGGAATCCCCCGATTCAGCATTATCCATCTTCACATCCCTCTTTCCTCTTACCGCACCAATCAATATGGTTACACGGATTGCCACTACTGAAGTTCCTTTACTTCAGATAATATTATCCCTGGTTTTAATGGTACTCACTTTCTTTGGCATCATGTGGTTGGCTGCCAAAATTTATCGCGTAGGTATTTTGATGTACGGCAAAAAGCCTTCTTTTAAAGAATTAGGGAAATGGATTAAGCAAAGCTGATTGATATATAAAAAAAGAGAAAGGGTGATTTTACCCTTTCTCTATTCATTTCTTGAAATATATTAGCAAGTACTTTACGTGGTTTAATCCATTAATTCACACACTGCATAATAACCAGCCGCACCACCTGCCATAATACCACCGGCTAGTGGTCCGCCCAACATAAATGCGGCTAATCCTATACTAGCTAGAGTATGTGCATTTCGTGCAACATCGCACACAGGATCAACATCTCCACCTTCTATTTTCTCCATTTTATTTACTGACAGTTCTTTCATAGCTTAATCATTGAGTTACAATTAACGCTATTTATATAAATAATATATTAAATTATTTCAATTATAATATATATCATACAATGCAATATTTGGTAAATAAATTTTAACTAACCACAAATCATAACTAAAGAGAGATATTTATGATAAGTGTTTATAAAAATATTTCGTCCAAATTCATTATAACATTAGCACTCATTGTTAGTATTCTCTTGGGATGCGGTATATCAAATAGCGATGATACCGCAAAGATGATTTTCGAATATGATTTCAGGCAACAACCAGCCGAATGGGAAGCTTTTTTTACCAATTACAATGTGGGCTGGGAAGAAAAAATGGAGTTAAGTTCCGAATACCGAAATCTGCCAGAACCACTTGATAGTCAGGATAGCGGCCACTATATCAGCGCAGTAAACAACAGCGACGATGTCAAAATGCTGTTCCGCAAACAGGTGGATGGTCTGGAAGCTAATACCACCTATAAGGTAGCATTTGAAGTTAGTTTCGCCACCTCTGCACCCTCCGGATGCGTCGGTATTGGCGGAGCACCCGGAGAGGCGGTAAAAATCATCGCCGATGCCAGCACCACCCAACCCCAACCCATCTTAAATGAAGAAAAGGATTATTATTTGCTAAATATTGAACAGCAGAATGATCCTCAGCAGTGGTACCAAAATGTCATTATGGGACACATTGCTAACAGCCGCGAATGTGAAGAAGGCGAGCAATATGAAATAAAAACATTACAATCCGATCAACATACAACGGTAACCTCCGACGAAAACGGCCGTGCATGGCTGCTATTTGGTTCCCGCTCAGGCTTTGAAGGAGAAACCGAATTGTACTATACGTACTTTAAAGCCACCTTCAATAAGTGATGTGAGTTCGAAATAAAATGTACATTTTGACGGTCTCATATGTTAGAGGGAGAACTATTTACCAACAGGCAAAAGGTTGTATAAGTAGCTTGTGATCTTTACTCTCTGCCTGTTTTATTGGAATCGAGCCAGCCTGGTACCTTCCGTATTGGTCTATGCACTGCCTGCAGGCAGATGCACTTCGTCAGGTATATCCAGGCTGGTTTTTTCTGCCGTTGAACCTCAACAGTACCAACAGAG
>NZ_FXTP01000023.1 GCF_900182705.1 Gracilimonas mengyeensis
CTCTGTTGGTACTGTTGAGGTTCAACGGCAGAAAAAACCAGCCTGGATATACCTGACGAAGTGCATCTGCCTGCAGGCAGTGCATAGACCAATACTGAAGGTACCAGGCTGGCTCGATTCCAATAAAACAGGCAGAGAGTAAAGATCACAAGCTACTTATACAACCTTTTGCCTGTTGGTAAATAGTTCTCCCTCTAACATATGAGACCGGTACATGCTTGATCTCTAATTTAGCTCGTGTTTGAGATAAAATATCCATTTACAGTAATTGCTCCGGCCTGAAGGCCGGAGCAATTGTTTTTTATCTCGAATGCTCACGTGACTTACTAGCGCAAGCGTCCCGCTTGTGCGTTGTTGAAATAGGGTAAGGATCATTCAAGCCAACCAAGGCGTTTCCTCTTTTGGGTGAGGGTGGGAAGTCACCAATGAATCTTTAAACTCGCCAACACTTTTTTGCTGGCAATTTCCAGTCACCGCTTCGCTAAAGACTGAAAATATCCCGAAAAGACTATCAGCTCTCAAAACAATATCGAAACCGTAGCACCCTGTCCACTATTATTTTCGGCTTTGGAACGGAATCCGTGAAGCTCGCAGATACTCTGTACAATGGAAAGACCGAGGCCAGGACTAGCAGCAGCATTCCCGGTAAAATTCTCTCCCTTTTTAAAACGATCAAAAACACGGCCAATCATTTCTTTGGAAATACCCGGACCTTCATCCTCTACCGCAAATACCGGTTGACCATCATTATTGCTCCGAACAGAAATTGTAATTTTTCCACCTTCCGGCGAAAATTTAATGGCATTTTGAACAATGTTATACAAAGCCGAATGCATAAGCTCGCGACTACCGGTTATCTTGATCTTATTCGAAAAATTCTTTTCAAGTTTTAGTCCTTTCAGTTCAATAAAATCTTCAAGCTCGGTCAGCACTTCGCCGACCAGGTCCGTGATTTCAATCTCATCCTCCATCTCGTATTGCCGATTCTCTACCCGGCTGATGAGCAACAGGGCATTGCTCAAACGAGTAAGTCGCACAGCTGTTTGTTGTATGCCATTCAGACGTTCAACGGATTCCCGGTTCATTCCTTCGGGTTCGGACAACATTTTTTCGGTTTTCTGCCGGATGATAGAAAGTGGAGTCAACAACTCATGCGAAGCATTCTGAATGAATTTCTTTTGATCTTCAAAGGAAGATTTTATCTGGCTGAGCATAGTATTAAGCGCCTGATTGAGCACCCGGATTTCATAAGTGTCCGGTTCCGGGAAAGGTTCACCCACTTGTGTTGGAGATGATATCTTTTCCAGTCGGTCTACCGTTTCATAAAAGGGAGATAACACCCGGCCAAAAACATATTGATTGACCACATACAACAATATCACCCACAAAAACAGAGCTCCCAGCACACTTAGCAATACCGTCATGCTGATTTTTTCCCAAGCTGCTACTTCTTCATAGATTTCCAGGAAGTAGGGTTCACCAGTAACCGAAAGAGTCGTCTCAAGCTTGCGGTAGGCCTCTGGCACCGATGATATTTCGGGATAACGGATGGTATCTAAAGTGGCAAAGTAATTAGTATTCTCCACAACCTGTCCGGAATAAGACGTGATATCCACCCATTCATAGGAACCCAATCCTCCCAAAAGCCGGATTTCATCCAGAGTAGACGGATCTTCATTTAGCTGCTTTTGGATGTCCTGTTTGTGCTGCAGCAGGTGATAATCCAATTCATCAAAAATGGTGCTGTTTACCACATAATACATTCCCACCCCTGTTACCATCAACATTATAACGGAAAGCAGTAAATTGCTAAGCAGTATTTTATTGTTCAGCTTCATAACCATTCAACTTATATCCAACGCCATATACCGTTTCGATCATATCGGGCACACCGGATTCTCCCAGTTTCTTCCGGATATTTTTCATGTGTGAATTGATAAAATCCAGCGAAAACCGGTCATCAATCTTATTGCCCCAAATATGCTCAGCTAAAGCGATACGAGTGATGGTTTTATTCTTATTCAGAAAGAGATAGCGCAGCATCTTGTATTCGGTATCGGTTACTTCCAGCGGACGGCCTTCAAAACTAACATGCAAGTGATCAAGATGCACCGAAAGACGCCGGATGGTAATCACATTATCATTGATCTTAAACTTACGCCGCAAAACAGCATGGATACGGGCCCGCAGTTCAGGCATGGCAAAGGGTTTGGAAAGATAGTCATCGCTGCCCAATTCCAATCCCTGCACACGGTCGTCAATGTCTCCTCGTGCCGTTAAAATAATCACGGCCGTGTCTTCATTTTCGCGATGAAGTTTAAGCATTTTCAACAGGTCCAACCCATCCCCTCCTGGAAGACTTAAATCCAGAAGCACCAGATCATACAATTCGCCCGTGATGAAATCTTCAGCTGTGCTAAAATCCAGGGCGGTATCTACAGTAAACTGTTCCTCCAGCAGCTGTTCCTCCAGCTCCTCATTCAGCAGTGGTTCGTCTTCAACTATCAGAGCGCGCATACATTCCCGGTATGTTAGAATCTATGCTATAGTAGAAATTAAAAATGTACAGAATATGAATTCCGAGCCCGGTTTCTTAAACTATGATCAACTATCATCCAATAAGACACTTATTTACAGTTATTTATAAGCTTCACATAATCTTTACCTTTATCGGCTATAATAGTTGGTTGTTGAAGAAACTATTCAAGCGGCGATAAAATATTTACTATGAGGAACTCCAATCTGCGGCCTGTTTATCTTTGGTTATGGTCTGGCGTTATACTGGTTAGTCTGATGGTAATCATAGGCGGCATCACCCGGCTTACCGACTCCGGCCTGTCCATGAGCGACTGGAATCTTATTATGGGCTCCATCCCACCCACCAGTGAAGTAGAATGGCAACAAGCATTTGAGCGCTACCAGGAATTCCCGCAATACCAGCAAATCAATCATCAAATGCAGCTTGATGAGTTTAAACAGATTTATTTTTGGGAATACCTGCACCGGCTTTTGGGACGTATGATCGGCATCGTTTTCCTGGTCCCTTTTGTGTATTTCTGGGTAAAGGGGTATTTCGATCGCAAGTTGCTCAAACGTATGTTTATTCTTTTGGGATTAGGCGCCATGCAAGGAGCCATGGGCTGGATTATGGTAAAAAGCGGCCTTGTGGATGTGCCTTATGTAAGCCATTACAGGCTGGCCCTCCATTTTATGCTGGCCGTCATTTTGATTGGATTCTGTTTGTGGTACGCCCTTGATCTAAAAAAATACTCCCTGCCTCCTGATTCCCCTACCGTGTTAAACCGGCTGAAGCCTTGGTTTTGGGCAATTACTGTGTTATTCATTATTCAAATGGTATACGGGGCGTTTACTGCCGGACTTGATGCCGGTTACCTCTACAATTCTTTCCCAAAAATGGGCGGGCAATGGCTGCCTCCTACTTTTTCCATGCTGGAACCGTATGTGGCCAACCTGGTTGAAAATCCCGGCACGGTACAGTGGATCCATCGGGTAAACGGCACCCTGCTTGCCTTAGCTGTGATTGGATTTTGGTGGAAAGCCGTTTTCAACAGTAACTCAGCATGGATACAGGCGGTTTCCGGAATTTTGTTAAGCATTATTTTAGCTCAATATTTGTTGGGTGTACTCACGCTGATTTATAAAGTACCTGTTACACTTGGAGTTCTGCATCAGGCGGTGGCTATCTTGTTTTGGATTGTTTTATTGTTGATCGCTCACCGGCTGTATAAAAGTAACGGGCAAGTGGTGGCAACGTGGTAGTTTTTTAAAATTCTAGCTTATAGTATGAGGAATTGTTGAAGCTTAGTGGCGAAGGCTCTTGCGAACTTAATTTACAATAAATGCCTTTTCACCATCTCACATCCCCCTGCCCCGATTTCTCGGGGGCATGCTCATTTTCGGTCCCTCTTCAAAGAGGGGATTCTTGGTAGCAGCCTGAATTATAATTCTACCACTATAGTCGATGTTATCATGATGCATTATCGAATAAATCTCCCCTGGAAGGGAGACCGTTTGAAAGCCTGGGCTTTCAAGCAGAGGGATGTGCAATGGTGCATCCTCTTCGATGACTCAAGTCTGAAGACTTGATGTGCTTGTGCTCTTAAGTCATCGCTCGGAAAACTGTTTTCCTTTGGTAAGAATCTTGCCCCGCTCAAGACTTAAGATATCCTTGAAAGCAGGTTATAGTTTTAAAAGATCAGTTTTTAGTTGGGATCGTATTTCATCATCACAATACATCATACAAATCGCAAACATCACAGTTCAAAACAGATGCCGGACATAGCACATTCATCATCGGAATTAGTTACATGAACCCATTTCTATCCTAATCGCTTTCAAAAAATTAAAGACATTGAAGTTCTCACAAGTTAAAAGCCCAAATCTTCGACCTCACCAAACCTCTCCTTCACAAGGAGAGGCTTTTACGAGCCATGTTGATTATTAGAAACCTTAATAGTGCTTATTATCAACTAAAAGAGTTCTCCTCCTTGAGAAGGAGGAGACAGTGGAGGTCGGGAAGGTGGTAAAAGGTATGATTATAATATTACTTAACCTCCTATACATTGACTAGAGATTGTTCAGGACACTATTTTCATGAAACAAGCTATTATTGGATTCCACAAAGACGAAGAAGACGACTGGGTAGCCGACTTAGCTTGTGGCCACACCCAACATGTGCGCCATAATCCGCCCTGGCAATTGCGCCCTTGGGTCATCACGAAAGAAGGGCGTAAAGATCACTTGGGCAGGGAGCTTGATTGCAAAGAATGTGACCGCGAGCATAATTCTGATGATAGAAACTAAATATGTAAGTCATCGAAACTTACGAACCGTCTAAAATGCAGAATCATCATAAATGGCATGAATTCTGTTATCATAACTACCAAACTTTTTAACTCAACATCGCCGCACTATGATTTTTATTGATAACGAAGGCATCACCAATCCCCAAGTAAATCTCGCACTTGAAGAATACGCATTGCGTAACTTTGGGGAACATGAAGACTATCTGCTTTTCTACATCAACGAACCCTCTATTATTATCGGAAGAAACCAGAATACGCTGGAAGAGATTAACGATGAATACGTCAGGGACAATGGTATCCATGTGGTGCGGCGGATGTCGGGTGGCGGTGCCGTGTACCATGACTTGGGCAATCTGAACTTCAGCTTTATCACCAAATACAAAAAAGAGAACCTGAACAATTTTAAGAAGTTTACCCAGCCGGTCATCAAAGTATTGAAGTCGCTGGGCGTGCCGGCCGAGATGAGTGGACGAAACGACATCCTGGCAGAGGGGCGTAAAATCTCCGGCAATGCTCAGTTCTCTACCGGCAAAAGGATGTTCAGCCATGGCACTTTATTGTACACCAGCGATCTGGATGAGGTGACCAACGCCCTGGATGTGAAGATGAGTAAAATCCAATCAAAGGGGCATAAATCAGTCCGCAGCCGGGTGGCTAATATCATTGAGTTTATGGATACTGATTTGAGTGTTGGCGAGTTCCGGGAACGCCTGCTGGAAGGATTGTATGAGGATCGCGAAACTTTTGAAACCTACAAACTTTCCGAAAGCGAATGGGCTGAAGTGCATGCACTGAAAGACGAGAAATATGGCAACTGGGACTGGAACTTCGGCAAATCCCCTAAATTTAATATTCAGCGCACCCGTCGCTTCCCTATCGGCGAAATTGACTTGCGACTGGATGTGCAAAAGGGACACATCAAAAACTTAAAAGTGTATGGCGATTTCTTTGGTAAAGAACCAGTAGAAGAGCTGGAAGAGTTACTTAAGGACGTACGCTATCACCCCGAAGATATCACCGCAACCTTGCAACCTATAGACGTGAAAGAGTACTTTGGCGACATTGAAAAAGACGCCTTTATTGAATTAATCTATGGAGAAGACTGAGTGGGTAATTCCAGAAACTAAACGCCTTTGTAAATTTATTTTGAGGATATCCTAAGTGGTATTAAGGAGATTGCCACGTCGATATGCCTTCCAAATTTATTTTTGGCATCATATTCTCCTCGCAATGACCGTGTTTTAAAATTATAAGAGTGGTTCTCAGAAAATCATCTATTGCTTGGTCTGAAGATCGAAGAAGTTTCAATACAGGGTTTATGTACCTAGTCCTGGGCTATCAAAAGAAAAAAAGGCCATCCCGTAACCCTAACAATAAGTTTGGCGACGGGACGGCCCAAAGCGCAACAAGAGATAACATCTTTAGCTAATGTGCTGTCATCTAAAAAAGATGTTCGGCTAAAATGTTTTTTTATTGTGAACAATTGATGAAGGTTTTGAGCTTTTTAAGCAAAGGCTTCAACCGGTATCTGATAGGCGTGTAGCGGATTATCAGCATTATGATCCACCTGCTCATTGAATGATTTAACAGCCGCAAGGATATTTTTGACCGTTTCTTCGTTTTGAAAAGAGAAAAACAGGGTGGAATAGATTCCCTGGTCGGCTTGTGAAAACCAGCTCCTGATGTCGGGTTGATGTTTTTCGGTGCGAAAGCCATACATCTCTGTTTCACTATACACCGGCACATTATGCTTTACCATGAGGGCCCGCACTTCATCCTCAAATTCTGCTATGCTAAGTATGATGAGTAATTTCATGATTCTATGATTTAAGTAGTTAAAGCTTTAAAAAATTGGGAGAAAGCTTTCAGAATGGGCTGAAAGCTCCCTCCCGTTTTGTCAGACCGATATACCGACCTTTTTCATGGTGCTGTTTTAATCTTTTAGAATTTGTTCTCTGCTAAGCCTCTTTTTAACCATAAAGTAGATCAGCGGAACGGTTACCAGCGTGAGGGCGGTAGAGGCAATAGCCCCGCCCATCAACGAAATAGCCAGTCCCTGGAAAATGGGATCAAACAGGATTACGATAGCGCCAATTACTACAGTACCCGCCGTGAGCAGGATGGGCATGGTTCGTACCGCACCGGCTTCAACTACCGCATCCTGTAAGGAATTTCCTTCCCTCAGACTAATCTGAATGAAATCAATTAGGAGCACTGAGTTTCGAACCATAATACCAGCCAGGGCAATCAAGCCAATCATAGAGGTGGCCGTGAAGAAGGCACCGGTGAGCCAGTGTCCTATCAATATCCCAATCAGCGACAACGGAATGGCGATCATCATGATGATGGGCACGCCGAAATCCTGGAACCAGCCTACAATCAGGATGTAGATAATCAGCAGCACCACGGCAAAGGCAATGCCCAGATCGCGGAATACTTCCAGGGTAATCTGCCATTCGCCGTCCCATTTCACCGTCAGGTCCTCGCTGTTGAAAGGCTGACCTGCAAATTGCTGTTCCATGCTGTAACCCGCCGGCACGTTTAGTCCGTCGATCTGATCTCCGGCATCCAGGATGGCATAGACCGGGCTTTCAATTTCTCCGGCAACTTCAGCCGTCACATATACCACACGGCGCTGATTTTTGCGGAAAATACTTTTCTCCAAAGTGTCCTCTTTTTCCTCTACCAAATCAATAACCGGAATCATTGCACCTGTTTGGGATTGCACATGCAACCCTCCGAGCTGTTGGATTCCTGCCCGGTTAGCCTCACTTAGTTTTAACTTCACAGGCACCGGTGTGGCTTCGTCTTCATCATATAAAGTGCTTATCGGGTGCTGTCCCAAAATCATTCCAAGCGCTTCGGTTACCTGGTTAGGCATCACGCCGCTTATGGCTGCTTTCTGCCGGTCTACTTCAAAGTGGTATTTGGTTTGATCGGCCTCTACCATCCAGTCGGTATCTACAATACCAGGGGTTTGCTGGAAAATTTCTTTGATCTGTTGGCCGATATTCCGCTGCATTTCTAAATCCGGGCCATAGACTTCGGCCACTAAAGTAGACATGACGGGAGGTCCCGGGGGTACTTCCACCACTTTCACGTTGGCGCCGTACTTCTGCCCTACTTTCTGCACCATCGGACGCATCCGTTTGGCAATGTCGTGACTTTGGTCATCACGCAGGCTTTTATCTACCAGGTTCACCTGTATATCCGCCACGTTTGCGTTTTGACGGAGATCGTAACTGCGTACCAGTCCATTAAAGTTGATGGGCGCGTTGGTACCGGAATATACCTGGTAATCGTACACTTCGGGGATATTCAGCATTACCAGCCCTACTTCCTGCGCCACCACTTCGGTGCGTTCCAGGGTGGTTCCTTCCGGCATATCGATGATGAGCTGAATCTCATTTTTATTATCAAAAGGCAACATCTTCACTTCCACCGAACGGGTATAAAACAACACCAGGGTTCCGAAAAGTACCACCGTGGTTCCAATCAAGAAGCCCCAGCGTTTGGACGAGCTTTCCATCAGCGGACGCATGGTTTTATCATACACCCGGTAGATAATCGTGTCTTCCAGTTTGTAGCGTTTGCCTGAACTGTTTATCGCCTGAACCCGGGAAGCTCGAAGCAGCCGGTAACCCAGCCAGGGCGTGGCAATCAAGGAAATGATCAGGGATAAAATCATGGCCACGGTGGCTCCAATGGCAATGGGACTCATATAAGGCCCCATCAACCCCGAAACAAAAGCCATGGGAATAACGGCTGCAATTACCGTGAAGGTCGCCAAAATGGTTGGGTTGCCCACCTCGTTGATGGCATAAATGGCCGCCTGTTTAAAGGGCAGATTCCGCATTTTAAAATGCCTATGCATATTCTCCGCCACAATGATAGAATTGTCCACCACAATCCCCGTCACAAACACGAGGGCAAAAAGCGTGATGCGGTTTAGGGTGTAATCATACATGTAGTAGAAAAACAGGGTGAGTGCAAAAGTGATAGGCACCGAAATGAACACTACCAAAGCCCCTCTCCATCCCATCGCTAAGAACACTACAAAGGATACCGAAAGCACCGCCACTAACAAGTGAATGAGCAAAGTGCTCACCTTTTCCGTTGCGGTTTTGCCGTAATTACGAGTAGTCTCAACATTAATATCGGAAGTAATCACGGAGCCACTCAGCTGCTCTACCATTCTGTCGATGTCAGTAGCGATGGTCATCGCATCGGCGCCTTGCCGTTTGGCTACCGATATAGTTACTGCTGGATAGGCTCCACCGGCTACATACTCACTTTCCTTGGCCGATACGGGGCCCGGTGAATAAGACACATAATTGGCCGGCTCACCCGGACCATCCTTAACCCCTGCTACATCGCGCAGCAAAATTGGATCGCCTGCCCGCACATCTATCACTAGTTCACCTACCTCGTCGGCTGTTTTCAGGAAGCTCCCGGTTTGAACCAGGAATTGCTCATCATTAGCCGCAAAACTTCCGGAAGTAAACTCCCGGTTGGCCACTTTTATGGTCTGAGCTACTCTTAGCGGATCTACAGAAAGAGAAGCCATCTTGGCTTTATCGAGAATTACCTGCACCGTTCGTGAGCGTCCGCCATGAATTTTGGTCTCGGCTACATCAGTAATCGATTTGATTTCATTATCCAGTTCCTGGGCTACGCGCCGCAGTTGATAATCGTCTTGCGTATCACTCCAAAGCGTCAGTGTTACAATGGGCACATCGTTGATGGAACGGGTTTTTACCAGCGGCATAGTCACGGCCTCCGGTTTCTTATCCATAAACTTCATCACCTCGTTATAGAGGCGCACCAGGCTTTCTTCCACATCCTGCCCTACGTAAAAGCGGGCGGATACCATGGCCATCTCCGGCATGGACGTGGAATACACGTACTCAACGCCCGAAATGTTGGAGAGAATTTTCTCCAGAGGGATGGCCACTTTATTTTCTACCTCCTGCGGAGAGGCGCCGGGGTAACCGATATAGATATCGGCCATGGGCACGTCAATTTGAGGTTCCTCTTCACTGGGCGTCAGCCACACGCCGTACACTCCAATGGCTAAAAAGGCGATCATCAAAAGCAGTGTCAGCTTTGAATCAATAAACGCCTGTGCAATTTTACCTGCTAATCCGGTTTTCATCGTTCTTCTTTCTTACAAATTCTTATTAATGCTTGATCTGATTTACTTACTGTCAAAACTTTTTCCGCGAGCATCAGCCCGATCCGTGTAATCCGTGTTCTGTTCCTTTGTTGCAATTGTATGGAACACGGATGACGCTGATTCTGCGGATGGTCACTGGTCTATTATGAGTTATTTTATTGGGTCTGTAGTTGTTGCCCTTGCCTTATGGATGTTGTAGCATCGGCCACGAACTGTTCTCCATCCTTCAAGCCGGATATAACTTCTACACTATCTGCATAGGATTCTCCCGTTCTTACCCAGCGCAGCATAGCTTTGTCCTCATCATTCAGCGTATAAATTCCGGTTAACTGTCCTCGTTCTACCAGAGCCTTTTTTGGGATGAACAGTGCATTGCTTCCGTCAACCTGAATGGCAATTTGAGCAAACATGCCCGTTTTAAGGCCTTCGGTTCCGGCCGACTCATCCAGCTTGGCTTCAATGGCAAACTGACGGCTCATCGGATCACCTGCTTCACTTACCGCGGTCAATGTTGCTGGAAGGCTTTCAAGCGAGGCCGACTCTACATTGACCCATACTTTTTCGCCTTCTTTGATGTCTTCTATCCACTGCTCAGGTACATTAGCAGTTATTTTCATGGATGAAGGATCCGCTACCGCTACCAGTGGATGTCCGGGAGCTGCCATATCACCCTCCGATACAAACTTGCGGGCCACGATGCCATCAAAGGGAGCCCGAATGGTGGTGTAAGCCAGCATCTCGTTGAGCTCATGCAACCGCGCTTCAAGAGCTTCCATATTGGCCTTGGCGATCTCGTACATCGTCGAGATATCGTCCATTTCTTTGGATGTGGCACTTTCCTCAGCATACAAATTCTTGATGCGGTTGTAGTTCTTCTCGGTATTCTCCAGGTTGGCTTTGGCCTGCACCATATTGGCTTCCAGCTGTGATTTCTGCGCCAGGATCTGATCGTCCTTAATCCGAACCAGCACTTCTCCTTTATTCACTTGTTTGCCAACCTTTACCGGCACGCTGGTTACGGTTCCCATCACGATGGTGCTGAGATTGGCCTCGTTATCGCTGGCTACTCTACCTGGAAATTGTTGTACACCGGCCGACATCGAAGTGGAAGCTGTAAGTACTTCTACAAGTATCGCCTCCTGAGACTCAGACTCTTTTCCCTCCGATGTGCAACTTATAGTGAGCGTTGCCATGAGTATGAGGGATAAAAGTCCCGCTAAGGGTTTAAACCAATTTTTAAATAGGTAATTCATTGTTCGTGTTGTTTAATCGTTAATTTTTAAAATGTTCTTCAAGCAGCAATTCAAGGGCTGCCAAACTCATATTGTATTTAAAGCGGGCCATCACCCGTTTCAGCTTGGCCTCGGCCAGTTTGGTTTCCGCCTCCAGTAAATCGGTAGTGCGTTCCATCCCCTCTTCGTATCGGTTCGTCCTGATGGTCACGTCTTCGGTGGATTGAGTGATGGCTTCTTCCGTCAATGCCAGTTCTTTTTGGGCATGATCGAGGGAGCGCAGGGCCTGTCGCAGTCTGTTTTGCTGTTCCTGTCGGTGGCTTTCCTGCATGCTCTGTGCTTTGTGATAGTCTGCTTTCGCCTCCATCACTTTACCGGCTTTACTGAAACCAGAGAATAGATCCCACCGCAGATTAAGCCCTATCATGTAGGAGGAAGCATCAAAGCCTGCAAAATCCTGATCGTTGTATTCGTAACTTCCAAAGGCGTTAATTTTGGGTAAAAAGCTGAAACCGGCTGATTTGACCATCTTTTGGGCCGCCTCAACCTGTAAATCAATAGCCCGTGTCTGAGCGTTGTTGATTTCAATTTCTGAGAGGTTATCTGCCAGTTCGGGTTGCGCTTCAACTTGTAATTCATCGGTTGGGGTGATGATCGCGTTGCCTTCCAAGCCCAAAAGCAGCGCCAATTCCTCTTCTACCTTATCCCGTTCATTTTGCGTGTGCAGCTGGCGGCTTTCCATCTCCAGCTCATATACTTTAGCCGCCAGAAAATCTTCCTTACTGATCATGCCCTGCTCAAAATAATTTTGTGCCTGCCGGCGATGAGCTTGGGCGGTTTCCAAAGCGGCATCCAGCACCTCCAGCTGGCGCAGATGCAGAATCAGGTTGTAATATTGTTGCCGCACCTGGAACCGGATGTAGTTTTTAGTTCCAGCCAACTGTTCCCGGCTTGATTGGAGCTTGCTCTTTACGGCACCCCGCTGCAGGAACATATCCGGGTTTAGCAGGGGCTGGCGCACCTCAAATTTGGCACTGTAGTTCTCATAGGCATCCGGATCGTTTAACAGCGCCGGGTTAAAATCCTGCTGCGAAACCACTTCCTGTTTTAGTTTAAAACCAAATACGTTCAGCGGATCGTCTGTAGAAATGGCGTTGTACTCAAAAGATAATTGAGGCAGAAATACGGCATTGGTTTGCCGAAATTTAGCCTGTGTTTTATCCACCTCGTAGCCCGCCTGTTCAATACTGAAGTTTTGGTCGAGAGCCAGTTCGGTTGCTTCCTCCAGCGACAGCCGGAGTGTGTGCCCATTACCGGCCGACTGCTGTGCCATGACCGCAAGCGGCGCCATCAAAGCTAGCATAAGCAGACCGGTTTTCAGGGTATATGAATTATTGGAATTCATGTTAATGATTGTTTTGTAGTTAGTTTGTTGATTTAAATTCTTTACAGCTTGCAGGATTTGCCCTCCCTAAAACCAAGGTCAAATTTGCGCACTATTTGATCAGCCAGGCACCAGCCCGAAAAGGTAGATTGCATCATATTCAGCCCTACAAAAAGGGTAAGCAACAGCCAGTAAGGAGAAATGAAATGTGCGAGCAAAACGCTTAGCGTTACCATAAACCCTGCAAACAGCCGGATGGTCCGTGTTACTTTGTCCATGCTTAATTCCTTCCCCGATAGATATACTGTTCAGGATGTTGCCGGTCATTATTTACCGGCACCCTGACGGTGACCCTCTTTTTTTCCAATACTCGGTCATCATCCCTCAAAAGCCGTTTAATCCTTTCTATGTACTCTTTTAAAACGGAAACCATATGTGTTCTGCTCATCTTTGTTGGTTTGTGCTTTGAATTTCTGATACAAAGAATACGCAGTTTGCTAACTTCATTCAATAATTTTATTGAATGATTATTTGTTTGATTGTACGCTTGTTAAGTTAGGTATTTTCAGTAACAAGGCCTGCTTCATCAAATCTTAACTATCTATAAAACTGTGACTTATATCACAGATCCAAAAAGCCTGTTTGTGCGAGTAGCTGGTAGTAGTTGCAAGGAGTCATAGGAGAAGCACTGGTTTTTAGATCGCAAACGTAAATGATACACTCCTCAAAAATGTTGGGGCTTGATGAAAAAAGCACTTAAGTTTACTCATCATTAAACAAAACCTATTTTGATGCGCCACATCCCCTATTCCGTCTTAGATCTTGCCATTGTAACCGAAGGTAGCACCTTAGCCGAAGCTATAGAGCGCAGCCGCGATTTGGCTGTTCACGCAGAAGAGTATGGTTATAAACGATTTTGGATGGCGGAGCATCACAATATGGAGAATATTGCCAGTTCAGCAACCTCGGTACTATTGGGGCATGTAGCAGAAGCTACCAACAGCATCCGGGTAGGCTCTGGCGGAGTGATGCTCCCCAATCATTCGCCGCTCATCATCGCCGAACAATTTGGCACGCTGGCTACTATGTATCCCAATCGAATTGACCTCGGCCTTGGCCGGGCTCCCGGCACCGACCAAACCACCGCCAACGCCATTCGGGAAGACCGGATGCAGGAAGTGCAGAAATTCCCTCAAAATGTAATCCAGCTGCAAAAGTATTTATCGGCAGAAAACAGAGAGGAACAGGTACAGGCCATTCCGGGAACGGGAACCGAGGTTCCGCTGTATATCCTGGGTTCCAGCACCGACAGTGCGCATCTTGCAGCAGAATTGGGCTTGCCGTATGTGTTTGCCAGCCATTTTGCGCCCCAACAGTTGATGGCAGCTGTTGAGATTTACCGCAAACGGTTCAAACCTTCCAAACAATTGAACGAACCGTATGTGATGCCCTGTGTGAACATCATTGCATCTGACACGGATGAGGAAGCCGAATACCTTTCCACCAGTATGAAACAGATGTTTATGGGCGTGGTTACCGGAAACCGAAAGCCTATGCCGGCTCCGGTGGACGATATGGGACCCATTTGGAATATGCATCTCAAATACGCCGTACAGCAGATGTTGGCTTGTACCTTCATTGGCAGTAAAGATACTATCAGCAAAGAGCTTAATGATTTTCTGGAGCGAACCGATGCCGATGAACTGATGGTTGCCTCTTATATTTATGATCACCAACAGCGGCTGAAATCACATCGCATGCTAAGTGAAATTATGACCACTGTAACTGCCTGATTTCAAATCAGGAGTTTGAAAGTCGGCATAAAAACCCTATTTACCGGCATACACAGCCTTTTATATAAATTGAAAACCAATCGTATGAGTGCTTCTACTTTTTGGCGTACCGTTATTTCGGGATGTATTGCAACCTTTGTGATGACCATGATTGCATTTTTGCAGGGCGGTCTTGGTCTGCCTGTGATTGATGTGGGGCATATCCTGACCCAGAGCTTCAATCACATTCACACCGGTGAACCGTACAGTTTAATCTGGGGTAATTTAGCCTATAACATCACCGGAGTTTTACTGGCGCTGATTTGGGTCGCTTTTCTGCAGGAACGCATCCCGGGGAACCGGTTTATACAAGGCGTGCTCTACGGAGTTTTGGTTTCAGTAGTGGCTGGTGGTGTGATCTCTCCATTTGTTTCAATGGCTGCGGGTGACTCCTTTGGCTTTTTCTACACCAACACCTGGATTCCCGGAAAAGTATTGCTGGCAGGACTAACCATGCACCTCGGATACGGACTTACCCTGATGTTATGCATGAAGGTAGCCGGTGTCGGTAAGAAGTAACGGGCTCTAATTTTTTGGGGTGATTTTTTCGCCCCGTATATCCACCGCAATGGCGCCCTGGCCATTTTCCAAGACACACAGCGGGTTTATTTCCAGCTCTTCGATCTCGGGATAATCAACGGCGATACGGCTTAAGCGGAGTAGCGCCTCCACAACGGCCTCTTCATCCCGGGCCGACATATTTCGCCAGCCTTTCATTTTCTCACCTGCTTTAGTGGCGTTGATGAGATCTTTCGCACGCATACGATTTAGCGGAGCAATAGCCGTTTGCACATCCTTATATAATTCCACATCGGTGCCGCCACTGCCAAATAATACCATGGGGCCAAACTGCTGGTCTCGCACCAAACCTACAATCACTTCCTGCGCACTTTCTACCATTTGCTGAATCAGCACTCCCTGCATGTTTCCGCCGGCTTTTTCTACCGATTTTCGGATTTCACTCCAGGCTTCCCTTACATCTGCTTCACTTTTTAGGCCCAGCTTCACCCCGCCGATATCGGATTTATGACTGAATTCTTCGGAAACCAACTTCATCACCCCCTTGCCTTTGATCTCCGAAGCCATTTTTACTGCCTCATCTTCAGAAGCCGCCGTTTTTTGTTCGGGAAACCGGATGCCATAGCTTTCAAGCAGGCTTTCCCAATCGTTGTTTTTTACTGCTTCCTGAGCTTCTTTCTGATCCACTTCAAAGTCAGGGATTTCGGCATCCTCCTGTTTTCGCAACCATTCGCGCCGGTTCTTCATGGCGGATAAAAGCGATGCTGCCCGTTCCGGAAATGCCACGTTCGGGATTCTTCTTTTCTGAAGGATTTTGAGGGCATCGCCAACGGATGCTTTCCCCATGATGGAAGTCACCACAGTTTTGTCATGTGCAGCGGCTACTTCTCCCACCACCTCGGCCAAACTTACCGGTAAGAACCAATCCTGCGGTGCCTGTATAACCAAAACCGCATCCACATTTTCATCGGTGAGCAGGGCTTCTAAAGCCAAGGTGTAAGTGCCCGGCCCAGAACCAGCCAGTACATCCACCGGGTTGTTCACACTGGCCGCTTTAGGCAAACGGGAGGTTAAATATTTTTTGGTCTCATCAGAAAGGGAAGCTATTTCCAGCCCTTCTCTTTCCAGGGCATCTACAGCCAGTATGGCCGGTCCACCCGCATTGGTAAGCACCGCCACTCGTTTACCTCTAGGCAGTGGCTGCCAGGCCATGGCTCTGGCCCATTCAAACATTTCTTCAATCGTATCGGCTTCCTGAATCCCACAATATCTGAAAGCAGCCCCATATGCTTCCGAGCTTCCGGCCAGAGCTCCCGTATGCGAAGCCACCGCACGGGCCCCGCTTTCACCCTGTCCTCCTTTCAGCATCAGGAAAGGTTTCTTGAGGGCCATTTTGCGGGAAGTTTCTAAAAATGCTTGTCCGTCAGAAACGCCTTCGATATAGGCCGTAATAACTTTTGTTTGAGGGTCTCCGGCAATACCCTCAATCATTTCAATTTCGTTTACGTCAATCTGGTTTCCGAGACTTACAATCCGCGAAAACCCAATTCCACTGCCACTGGCCCAATCAATAATTGCTGCTACCATTGCTCCGGAATGAGAAATAAAGCCTATGTCACCAGGCTCCGGCATACCCACTACAAAAGTGGTATTTACAGGCGTGTGCGTATCGATTGTGCCAATGCAGTTGGGCCCAATCATACGGATGCCATACTCCTCAGCCACTTCCATCAGTTTCTTTTCCATCTCCCGTCCTTCCTCGCCGGTTTCGCTGAATCCGCCGGTCATAATAATGACATGTTGGATACCGCGTTCGCCACATTCCGCCAAAACTCCGGCTACTGCTTTAGCGGGAACAATTATCACCGCCAGGTCCACAGGATCCGGAACCTCAGCCACCGATTTAAAGCAGGGTTGCTCCAGTATTTCGTAAGCCTTCCGGTTTACGGGATAGATACCGCCTTTATAACGATACTTTATCAAATTACGAATGACCCCGTAGCCAAGTTTATGCGTGTCTTGAGAGGCTCCGATTACTGCAATACCCTTAGGAGAAAAGAACGGACTATCCATACGGAATGATCATTTTTGGTTAGCTGAAATGTGGCATACAAGGTAATGAAAAATCACATAAACGACGTCTCTGAACTCAGCTATTCTTGATATTCAAGTAACATATTTTCATAACTCTTTTTTTTACTAAGCCCATTAAAATTAATTCAATTACCCATTATTCATTATCAAAATAGATTTAAGAAAAACAAAAGACCTACCGATAACACAATAAAGGAGCAGTTCCTTTTATATCCGCTGCTGATTAGACTATTGCAGAATATAGTTTTGGGTTAGCAACAAGTTGTGGCAGCGATATTGTTCGGTAAAATTCATACAGCGGTTTTGGAGGTTTTCTAATGGGTAAATTATTGTTATGGCGGGACTATATTCCAGCCTCAAAGCTGCCCTTTTTATGTGACAGCCTTATTTTCACTTACTTATCAGCTCAAAGTAACCTCCTGCCAGTCAAGCTTTTCCTTTTCCTGTTTATCCCTCTTTTCTATCACACTATCTAAATAACATATTATGGAAGCAACTAAAAAGATTAAAGACTTCACCATACCTAAACCTCTTAACAAAGAGAGGCCTTTTGAATATCACGAGCTGTTCTTTTCTATTACCGATCCGAAGTCTGTAATTACTTATGCCAATGATGTATTTATTCGCATTAGTGCCTATCCCGAAGAAGAACTAATTGGGGTACTGCATAAGATCATTCGTCACCCTGATGTACCCAGAGCGGTATTTCGGATATTCTGGGATTTTCTGGAAGCAGGAAAACCCGTAGCGGCCTATGTGAAGAACCTGGCTAAAGATGGCTGCTATTATTGGGTGATGGCGCTGGCTTTTCCCTGCGAAGGAGGTTATCTCTCCATTCGCTTAAAACCGGGAACCAAACTGTTTAAAACGGTTGAGAAGCTTTATAAGGAAGCGCTGGAAGTGGAAAAGTCGGCTGAACAGCATACCGACAAGAAAACGGCGATGATGCAAGCGGTGGATTTCATCAACAAAAAAATAAATGAACTGGGCTTTGACAGTTATGAGAGTTTTATGTGGCATGCGCTGGAACAGGAAATGGCCAACCGGCAAGATCACTTATCTGGCACTAATGATATCACCCATAAAAATGTCGAAAGTGTACCATTTCAGATGAGAGACCTGGAGCATCTTTTATCCGGTTTATTCAATCATCTGGGTAGGGTTAGGGGATTGCAAACCAACCTTGCTGAAAATTCGGGCTTCATCAATACCCTGTCTTCCTCCATTGCCTTGCTTTCACTGAATGCCCAAATAGGATCTTCTAAAATAAATCAGCAAGATATTTCCCTGTCGGTAGTAGCCAAAAACATGGGCGATCAGGCTGTTAAAGGAAAATCTATTCTGACTAATATGAAGTCTAATATCAAACAGCTGGATAAGCTGCTTAGTGCTATGGCTTTCGATGTCATCTCTTCAAAACTTATGGTAGAGATGACCAACACCTACCTAAAAGGTCTGGGTGAAGAAAGAACAGATTCTACTCATGTTACCGAACTAAGCCCGCACGAAGTTATTAGTATCCTGAAAAATGCTTTTTCGCCATATTTGAATAGTACTAGTCGGCATCTGGCAAAACTGCCCCATCATATCCACAAACTGAGCAGTAACATCCATGAGGTTGAAAAGCTGCTTAAGATGCTTCGTTTCACTCATAACACCGGTAAAATTGAAATATCGAGGATACGTGAAAACAGTCATACTTTTACTACCACCTTTAAAGAACTGCTGCAGGAAATTGATGCGGCCCAGGAGGTAGTAAGCACTTTATCGGATTTTATAAATGAAAGCAGATCTTATCATCGTTTCTATTATCAAAATAACACAAATCTAAAATCCATCACTGACAGGTTAGAAATGAACGCACTTATAACGGCGTAAAACGGTCGAGGTTGCTATTTTACATTTTTACTGCAACTTACAATCAATTGATTTACTTTAGGCGGGCAATTGATTGGGAATACATACGTGTAATTAGTGAATTAAGGAATACAGGTTCATCCCTTTTTGGAAAATGATCAAATATCCTCATCTGCAATATCGTATGATTTCTCAGACCTGAAACCAAAAAGGCAATTGCTTTGGAGCGCATTGAGTGGAGCCGGCTACCGGGACTTGGATACAAGCTTTTTAACATCGTTCAGCAAAAACACAGATGTTCAAAGTGATATTTCTCCAATTATTAGTACCGGTGTAAACAGCCAATTTTCAGTTATTTGTCTTGTTAAATATTGGTTACATTTTCTTCATTCGTATTTTAGTCACATTAGATCAAAACATCATTTTCATATAACATATAGCAATTAATACGGTTTGATTTCCGATGGATGATTTTCTGAAACGATTCTTTGTTTTCGTAGTTATACAATTATTTTGCTTCAATCTGCTTATCGCGCAGAATGCTAATCGTGAGGAAGTAGTATTTAAAAGTGGAGATCGGGTTTTAAGTGGTACCCTGGTTTTACCCGAATCTGCCGAAAATGTACCTGTTTTGATATTTATCGGAGGCATTAATGAATGGGGGGATCCATTTCCACAGAGACAGCCCTTCATTGAGCAAAACCTGGAACGTACTTTTTTGGATGCCGGAGTAGGTGTTTTTTATTATCAGCCCAGAGGGGTCGGAGATTCCGACGGCAGGTGGCATCGCACCACTCTTCCGGGTTTTGCTGATGATGCTATAGCAGCAGTTCGGTATTTGAAGCAGCGCCGTGAAGTAAATCCCCAAAAAATAGGCTTGATAGGACACGGAGAGGATGGCTGGGTAGCACAAATTGTGGCTGCTGAAGCCCCTTCTGAAATATTATTTGCAGCCTCACTTGCCGGGCCAACCTTTGATGCCAAACGGCAGCTTATCAACGAGTACCATAGCGAGTATATGTGCGCCGGTGAAGACAGTACCACGGCTTATGACAAAGCCGTCCAAAAAGCGACTTCCCATCAAAATTGGGTATCATTATTCCCCTATACCAAACGCTGGCGGCATATGAGCCTGAAATTGGATTTTGAGCCGGCCTCATATATACGAGAAATTAATCTTCCTTTCCTTTTTGTTTTTGCAGAGAATGATGGCAAGGTTTACGCTGACTGGGCCGAAGAAGAACTCAATAATATTTTTTCAGGTTCAATCCCCTCGAATTTTACTGTTCAGTCTATTCCCGGAGCCAATCATTTCTTCCACGTAGCAAGCCCTTGTTTTGAGTATGATGAATCAACGCGAGAGTCTCTTGAGCGAGACTTTTCATTTCGCTTTCGGGAAGTGCTGAGAAACTGGGTATTTGAACAGTTGCAATAGTCCTATCCACCTTGGCGACAATTGGATACCATAGCTTGTAAAAACCGTTTGTTTTTCAAATTTCCGCAATACTAATTTGGAAATTGGAACTTGTTAGCGCTATACTTGTTTTAAGTACTAAAAAAGGAGAAATACTATGAGCAGATCATCAGATTATATTTCAGGAATTCTTTCAGGAGCACTTGTAGGTGCCGCAATCGCTTTGCTTTATGCACCGGACACCGGTAAAAATACCCGTGACCGTCTTTCTTACAAACTAAGTAACTATTATGATGAGCTGAATGAGCTTATTGATCAGTTGCGGGCAGAAAAAGAACTATTGGTTTCGGAGGCCAAAGAAAAAGGCGACCAAGTGGTACTTGATGCTAAAGAAAAAGCCGAGGGGCTTATCAAGGAAGCCGAAGATTTACTGGAATCTATTGAAACCGCTAAGAAAGCGGCGAAAGAACAAGGTTAATTTTTTAACCACATATTCTTACTTAATTTTCAAAAGCCTGCATTAAAAGCGCAGGCTTTTTCTTTTCCCAATTTTCAGGCTACTCTTCTATTTTTTATCTGATTATTAGTGTTTAGTCAATTATATTGATTAAAGAACTTACAGGTAATCCCTGGCATATCGCACACTAACCAATCCGTTGACTTATGTTTCCCTTCTTACCTAAAAAAATCGCCCCGATATTTCTCCTTTTTTTCGCCTTTATGTTACCGGTAACAGCTTTTGCTCAGCTTTCGGTATCAAAACTTTTTCAAAGTCGCGTGGTGTTGCAGCGTGATAAACCCGTGAAAGTGTGGGGTAAAGCTAATGTGGATGCAAATGTAAGCATCACTTTTGCACAACAGGAACTAAGCACACAGGTTGCTGCCAATGGGGAATGGGAAATTACATTTCCAGCAATGGACGCCGGTGGTCCCTATACGATGACCATCACTTCGGGCGACCAAAGCATTACCGTAACAGACGTTCTGGTTGGGGATGTGTATTTGATCAGCGGACAGTCGAACATGGAGTGGCCGCTTAGTGCCTCGGACGGAGGCAGTGCGGAAGCGTCTTCTGCAAATTATCCCGAAATCCGTGAATTTAAAATATCCAAAGCCACCTCTCCGGAAATTTCCGATGAGCTTGGTACTGCAAGCTGGAAGAAAGCTACTACTGGTTTTTCCACGGGTTCCTTCTCGGCAGTAGGCTATTATTTTGCCAAACATATTCATGCTGAAGAAGGTGTGCCCATCGGTTTGGTGAACAATTCGTATGGCGGTGCCCGTATCGAGGCTTTTATGAGCGAACAGATGCTGGGCTATGACGAAGAAGACGTAGAGCTGGCCAATGGAGAAACCGAACGCCAGCCTACCCTGATCTACAACAAAATGGTTCATCCTATTCTGCCTTTTGCTTACAAAGGCATTCTGTGGTATCAGGCCGAATCAAACGGCGACAGCATGACCGATGCCCTTGCCTATGGCGAATTGTTTAGAACCATGATTACCTCCTGGAGAGATAGTTTGAATCAAGGTGACCTGCCTTTTCTTTGGGTGCAACTTCCCAATTACGGTCAGCCGGCCGGCGATACTCCCTCCACCTGGGATGCATGGCCTCAGCTTCGTGCACAACAAAGTTCCGCACTCAGCCTACCCAACACCGGAGAAGCTATTACTATCGACGTGGGTGGAACCGATATCCATCCCACCAATAAAGAACCCGTTGGCGATCGCCTCGCTCTGTTGGCCCGTAAGATGATTTACGGAGAAGATATTGTAGCTCAGAGTCCCCGATATCAAAGTAATGCATTGACCGACAGCGGTACCGTGGTAATACGCTTCGAAAATACCGGCAGTGGTCTGGTTACCATTCCTGAAAGCGAAGATGTACATGCTTTTGCCCTGGCCGGTGAAAACGAACAATTTGTTTGGGCAAATGCTAAAATTGAAGACAATCAGGTTATTGTTTGGCATGATGATATCCCGGAACCTGAAACCATCCGCTACGCATGGGAATACAATCCTGGTGATGTGAATTTATACAACACCGAAGGTTTGCCCGCTGCGCCTTTTCAAACCGCAGTAAATCCTGGTTTTAGTATCGGTTCTTTCGAATCAGCACGCAGTGCCATTGAGGTGGGCCAAAGCACGACGCTCAGCTGGCAGGTATTTAACGCTGCCTCTATTACGCTCGATGGCGCCTCAGTAGACTCTGTAGGCTCTCAAACCGTCACCCCAACCCAAACCACCACTTATGAGCTGATTGCCGTTAGCCGCAGCGATGTGTCCTTAACAGATACCGCCCGCGTCACGGTTGAAGTACTATCCCCGGAAAACATCAACCGTACCTATGGCAAGCTGGCCACGGCTTCCTCACATGAGACCTGCTGCGGTGATCCCCTGCTGCCTGAATTTGCGGTGGATGAAGATATGAGTACGCGATGGAGTAGTGCCTGGAGCGACGGCACTGGCGACAATCCCGCAGAACCCAATTATGACGGAACGCCTGATGATGAATGGATTACGGTAGATTTGGAAAATGCTATTGATTTGGAACGCGTGATCCTGCGGTGGGAAGCCGCTTACGGTTCTTCTTATGATATTCAGGTTTCCTACGATGGTTTTCTTTGGAATACCGTATATGAAGAACGTGCCGGTGACGGTGGCGAAGACAACATTGTTTTTGAAGAGCCCGTTACGGGTCGCTACCTACGAATGCAGGGGATAGACCGCGCTACCGAATTTGGTTATTCATTATTTGAGATAGCAGCTTATGGTACCGTCTCTTCTGTACAACCTCCGGAAGTTAGCATCTCAACAAGTTTTGGGAATTTTCTTAATAAAAACCAAACAACCGTGACTGTAAATGCTACAGCCGGCTCTGAAGTAAGTGAGATCACAACTGTTGCTTTTTACGTGAACGGCGAATTAGCAGAAACGATCACTGAAGCCCCCTATTCAGCTGAAATAGAAGTACCAGGTGCTGACGAATTCACGGTAACGGCCGTGGCCACCGATGCCAATGGCATACAAGTGCAATCCTCTCCTCTTGTGCTGTATGGTAACCGTGATAATATGACTTTATTTGAAGCGGAGGCAGATGATGTAACCACTACTGGTGGAGCTTCCGTAGGCAGCCATGTGGGTGCAAGCGGCGGGGAGTTTCTGGACTTGCAGGATGCATGGACGGTTACTCTTCCTGATTTATTGTTCTATAATTCCGGTGAAAAACTGGTAGTCATTGGGTACCAACTGCTTTATGAAACCCCGAAATCCCAATATTTAGTAGTGAACGGAGATACCGTGGAGACCATTGAATTTACCGCTCCTGACACTGAAAGCTGGATGACCTATGCCACTAAAATAAATATCGAAGATCCATTCGGCGATAACCAAATAGCTATTCATGGTTTTTGGAACTGGATGGGTATTGATTACATCAAAATTAGTGATATCAATATTGGTCTCTCAACCGAAGACGGAGGCGAACTGCCTACCCGATTTGATCTGAAGCAAAACTATCCCAACCCATTCAACCCTACTACACAAATAACCTTTCAGCTGCCCAAAACTGAAAAAATAAAGCTACAAGTGTTTGATGTAACAGGCAAACTAGTTGGTACTTTAGTTGATAAAGTGGAACAAGCCGGTACTCATACGATCTCTTTTGATGCAGGTAATCTTTCCAGCGGCATTTACTTCTACCAGCTTTCCGGTTCTTTTGGAATCAGAACACAGAAAATGACGCTTATTAAATGATTTAAGATTGAAAATTCAAGATTAAAGATTATTGCTTCACATCCATCTGACGGCTTATTTCATAGGCAAGTACCTGTATCCTTTAAAAGCCGCCTGATGGATTTTGGGGTAACTTCTTAAAAAACTTTGAACCTGTTTATTTTCTGACTGAGTTCGATTAATAACGTAAGCCCTGATGTCATTTCGCAGCGCAGGCCCGAAATCTAATTGCTTTTCAGGTATCAACCGTTGATCTACTGGAAGCTTATCGACTTTTTTTGGATCAATTAACATATTTTTTAATCGAACTCTGGTTTCTACCAATTTTCAATCTTTAATTCCCCACCTGTTTGCATTTCACTTTGCCTTTTCGGTATTTAGGAGCCTTCGTCCACCGGCTACGATAAACTAATTCTACCCAGGTTCAGCATGTTAAACTTAGAGGACATTATTAACCTTCGGCATACCCTGCATCGGTATCCGGAATTATCAAATCAGGAATTTGAAACAAGAAGACGCATCTCTGATTTTATGCAACGGTTTGAGCCGGATAAGGAAATTGATGTAGCCGGCACCGGCAAGATGTTTGTATTTGAAGGAGAAGAACCCGGAGAAACTATCTTTTTCAGATGTGAATTAGATGCCCTTCCCATTCAGGAAAAATCCCCGAATCTCGCCTACCGGTCTTCCAAAGATGGTGTGGCTCATCTTTGCGGACACGATGGTCACATGGCCATTCTCGTGTTGTTGGCTAAACTGATTTCAGAACACCGCCCTAAAAAAGGGAAAGTTGTACTGTTATTTCAGCCTGCCGAAGAGCATGATTTGGGCGCAAAGCATGTCGTGGAATCCCCGGAGTTTCATCAACTTTCTCCTGATTATCTTTTTGCTCTTCATAACCTGCCGGGCATCCCCAAAAATACAGTGATGGTAAAAGAAGGAAGTTTTTCTGCTGCCTCTTGTGGTTTCACCGTAAAACTGGAAGGGCGTACCGCACATGCTGCCGAACCGGAAAAAGGTCTGAATCCTTATAAAACAGCAACCCGAATTTTTGACCGTATAGAACGGCTTACGGTGAGCGGTAAACATTTTGAGAGCCGTACTATTTCTACACTGATCTATATACACCTCGGGGAAATTGCCTTTGGAGTCTCCCCTTCTGACCTGGAAATGGGCATAACCTTGCGTGCCTATGAGAATAAAGATTTAGAAAAGCTTTGCGCACTGGCTGAAGAGATTGTTGAGGAGGAAGCCTTACTGGCCAAACTGCATTACTCTCATAGCTATTGCGAAGAATATCCCGCCACCGACAACGCCCCTGAGTGTGTAGAAATGATTCAAGAGGCCACTGAAACCCTTGATATGCAAAGTCTCCCAATGGAAGAGCCTAACAAATGGTCAGAGGATTTTGCTTATTACACGGCTACCAACAAAGGGGCTCAGTTTGGGATCGGATCGGGTGAAGATCAGCCCAATCTGCATCATCCTGCCTATGATTTTCCTGATGATATTATTGAACCCTCTGCCAGACTCTTCTTTGAAATTTATAAGAACCGCTTGACTTAGCAGCCGCGTATTTATCTCTACTCACTGAACAGTTAACAGGAACCGGCAGATAAATTACAGCTCCCTAAGAAACGTAAAAAGTAATTACTGCCCGATTCTTTTGTATCTGATACAGATATATTCCCGCCCTTATTCCTAACCATACCCGATTTTTATGCCACGTATCCTAGTTTTAGCTTACCTATGTATACTTTTAATGATTCCCGCCCGGTTCGCAGTTGCTCAGGCTCAGCAAGAAACCATCGGTGCTATCATTCAGGAGGCCAACGAGAATTCTCAGCTGGAATACCTGGCCCATCAGCTCACCGATGTAATAGGTCCGCGGTTGGTTGGAACACCCCAAATGCAAAATGCTCATGACTGGGCCGTTGAGCAGTTTGGACAATGGGGCATTGAAGCCGAAAATCAACAATTTGGAACATGGAGAGGATGGGAACGAGGCATTACCCATATCGACCTCATCTCTCCCCGGGTGGTTTCATTGGAAGGACAACAACTGGCCTGGAGCCCGGCTACTCCTGAAGGTGGAGTTGATGGAGAAATAGTTATCATCCCAAAAATAGAAAACAGAGAACAATTCGAAGAGTGGCTGGCTTCAGTAAAAGGTAAGTTTGTACTGATTTCTCCGCCTCAAATTACCGGTCGCCCTGATTACAATTGGCAGGAGTTTGCTACCGAGGCCTCTTTCGAGAAGATGAAAGCGGAGCGTGAAGCCATGGAAAAAGCCTGGGATGAAAACCTGGAACGTACCGGCTTCAACTCAAGGACTTTGCAAACAGCCCTTGAGGGAGCTGGGGCTTTGGGTCTCTTACAATCCAGATGGTCCCGGGGTTTTGGTGTAAATAAGATATTTAGTGCCCGCACCGATAAAATCCCTGTTATTGATTTGGCCCTTGAAGATTACGGGATGCTGTATCGCATGGCAGAATATGGCGACAAACCTGTGATCCGCGTAAATGCCCAATCCAAAGATTTGGGCCGTGTGCCCACTTTTAATACCATCGCCACCATTCCCGGTACCGAAAAGCCCGATGAGTATATTATCCTTTCTGCCCACTACGACTCCTGGGATGGCGGTACCGGAGCCACCGACAATGCAACCGGTTCCATCACTATGATGGAAACCGCCCGCATTCTGAAAAAGCATTACCCAAACCCAAAACGAACGATCATTGTGGGCCTTTGGGGTAGCGAAGAGCAGGGATTAAACGGTTCCTCAGCTTTCGTAGAAGATAACCCGGAAATCGTGGACGGCCTTCAGGCTCTGTTTAACCAAGACAACGGCACGGGGCGTGTGGTGCGCATCTCAGGTCAGGGATTTTTGCATTCCTATGCATTCATTCAACGCTGGCTAGAACCTGTACCGGAGGATATTAAAGGAGAGATCGAAACCGATTTTCCGGGTCGGCCAAGTGGCGGTGGTTCGGATTATGCTTCTTTCGTTGCAGCCGGAGCTCCCGGGTTTTCACTCAGTTCGCTAAGCTGGAGCTATTGGAATTATACCTGGCATACCAACCGCGACACCTACGATAAAATTGTTTTTGATGATGTACGTGGTAATGTGATTCTTACGGCTATCCTCACATACATGGCCAGTGAAGATCCAGAGAGCTTTCCACGGGATAAAGCAGAACTACCGGTGAGTCGTCGTACAGGAGTGCAAATGGAATGGCCGGAGCCGAGAACGCCAAATCGTGAGGGTGGGAATTAATTATTGATCTTAAATATCAATTAAATCTCAAGACACCTTTTGATTTTTGAATGGCTTTCTAAATTTAGTGAACAAATGATTTAGGCCTTTATAAAGCCCGTTACCTTTGTTACTAATTTATTGAAGTTACCTTTTTTTAGTAAGTATTTTAGTTGGCCCAATCTAGATTTTAGAATAGTATATTTGCTTTTTTTGACTAAATATGGCTGTTCTGCCCACCACTCTTTTTGATCTACCTCTTTTTCCTTTGTAAAAAATGCAGTCCGGTTCTGAATATTCTTTCTCAATTTCCAATGAGGATCATTTTTAAGAAAATCATACATAACCTTCCCAGTCCATAGATTGATATCATCAACTATTAACCAGCCATTTTTTTCTAACATCAGAGAGAGGTAGTAATAATCTACAAAAGGAGTAGGAAATGAATGCCTGCCATCAATTAAAGCTACATCTACCTTTTTCTCTACAATTTTGGGAAGAGCAAATTCAGATCCTTCATTTATAAAGGTAGTTCCTTCGTAATCAATATTATGAGTCTTAAAATAATCTTTCAGCAATGTGATCTCATTGGCAACTGGAGCTATACAAATATGATTACACCTATTAAGGTTAAATACCAACGTACTAAAACCTATCCCTGTTTCAACTGTTTTTGCCCCCTCTTTAAGTAAATTATTTAAGGTCAAAATAGTTTCTTCATTAATGTGGTGAACCGTTTGGGTTCCATTACCATGAATTACAGGGGGATTTGACAAGTGAAATGTTAAATCTACCATACCTTTTCTCTCAGTTTATATTTAAACCCAATAATAAATAAAATTACATATAAGTAATCATTTTCTTTTACTTAATTTTTGCCTAACAGTGAATACTTCTCTCTATATAATTGCCAAAATAAACCTGTATTTATTGATTAATCAAGCATCATACATATTATGCAATTGAAAGCAGCCTGTTAATAACCTTCGATATTCTATTGTATAGCTATTGACATCTGCAACTGCCAAAGTCACATTGTCCATATTATTAAACAACACGATACCCGAAACCCAAATACTGAATAATAAGGATTGTAACTGAATGTGAGTGTTCTTCAATTTGTTATGAAGGTAGCTATAAGTCGAACTCAAATCTTAGGATTATGACGACTACAGCAACACTCCAACATATGAACGCTGAAACACTTCATCGCAAAATGACAGGAGAGCATGCACCTATTATCATCAATGCACTAGACAGGGATTCTTATCTCGCCCAGCACATTCCAGGTTCCATCAATATCCCTACAGATAATGCTAAAATAGCCAAAGAAATTATTCCTTTTATGGAATCTGAATTAGTGGTGTACTGTGCCAGTGCTGATTGCCCTGCTTCAGCTAATTTAGCCCAAAAGCTGGAAGAGATGGGCTATACCAACGTTTTCGATTTTGAAGATGGTCTTGAAGGCTGGCGACAGAAAGGATACGAACTGATTGGAAACGAAAGTTAGGCAAACAGCTAATTTTTAAATGCTACAAGCCACCTTATTTTGGGTGGCTTTTCTATTTTAACGTGAGTTCGAGATAAGAATGACAAAAAAACAGGCTGGTCATCGCGAGGAGCCCCCTCTTTTGGAATTAACTCTTTTTTCTTCCGACGAAGCGATCTCCCGAACAAAGCTTAGAGGCATTATCCGGGAGATTGCTACCGACACAAGTGTGCGGCACAGGCCCGGTATTTCCTCCCTTTCGGTCACTTCCCGAACCATCGGGACTCGCAATGACAAGTTTTATATCGAACTGAGGTTATTTTACAAAGAATAACCCCACTTTGATTCTAAAATGGTTTTAAGGATATTGCTCGCTATTCACTGATACATTGAGCATGAAATTCTATTTATTGCTATTTGTGGTTTGTCTGGTTTTAGGAGCCTGCAAGAATAAGGGTACAGATCCTAATCCAGATGATTCCAAAACATATGCAGCCTGCGATCGATTATTATATGAAGGCTGCCCGAATACCACGGCCGATTACTGCCTGTTTGGATATAAATGGGGAGCAGGAAATCCCTTAACCGAAAGCGGAAACAATAGTCAGGGCCCAAGAACTTCTGCAGGAATCGTGACTTACAGTATTCAACCGGCAGGTACTCTTTTTAACACTCATCGAGAAGTAAATCTCACGAGCAAATCATTTAGCACGCTTCCTGCATGTGCCCTCGCACAAATAAAACGTGCCCTAAACGACTGGCAGCAGGTAGCCAACATTGAGTTTCAGGAAGAAGCGGAAGGTTCAAACAGCCACATTCGTTTTATTCTTGGGGATGTGAGCCAGTCCGGCATTGGCTTTCCAAATTTCCCGGCACAGCCTTGTTCAGATATTGGTGGGGATGTGATTCTTTCCACCGGAAATAAATCTATACCCTGCGAGGATGGCATTTATCCTTTGGCTTTGCATGAGATAGGTCACACGCTTGGGTTGGGGCATGTAAAAGGGCAAGCCATTATGAGCACTACATTTTGGGATGATGAGATTCGGCATATTCAGCGGGGAGACTCTCTGGGGCTAATTGAACTTTATGGTATCAGAGAATAATCACAAAAGAAGAATACATTATTGCACCACGCAGGCATACATATTTTTATGCCCGTATTTGGAGGCTCGCTCCCCTATTTTATTGATGTGATCATACCCTATCTCTTTCAGCAATTCTTTGAGGTCATCAAAGGGAATAGGATGAGGGATCCAGGGATTTCGAAGGGTTGTATCGTATTCAACAATTATAAGCTTGCCATTCTCTGACGTCTCTTCCTTCAGCTTATGCAAGAATACTTTCTTGTCTTTAACATAATGAAGAGAGTTAGCCATCAAAACCCCATCAAAGTCCGCTATAGGGAGTTTTTCCTTTAGGAAATCAGCTTTATGGAAAGTAAGCTCTACCTTTTTTATTGATGGTTTAATAGGAACCTGATTCTTTTTATCCACCGCCAGAATGCTGCTTCCATCGGGTAGATAAGCTGCCAGCGCATAAGAAAACAGACACTTACCACATCCCAGGTCCACCCAGCTCTGTGGTTCTTCTCCCTCAATATCAACTCCCTCAATAAATGAAATGGCTTCGGCTTCAGTCACGATTTATCCTGTATGATCTCTTAAGTGAAAATAGATTTTACATGATGTATGTAAAATAAAAAAGCCCCGATCTAAAAGAACGGGGCTTTAATTTTTTTACTTCAGGCTACGAAGAGTGATTTATTCTCCGGCTTCAGCAGTCTCGCTTTCGCCGTTTTCACTTCCGCCAAGTTCTTCAAATACTTTGGCAATTTCTTCGTCTCCTTCTTCCATATCGGCTTTAGAACCAACGATGATATCGTTGTAATCCCGGAGTCCGGTACCAGCAGGTACTTTATGTCCAACCACCACATTCTCTTTGAGTCCGCGGAGGAAGTCTTTCTTAGCTTCGATAGAAGCCTGAGTGAGTACCTTGGTTGTTTCCTGGAAGGAAGCAGCTGAGAGCCAGCTATCAGTAGAAAGTGCAGCTCTTGTGATACCCAGCAGGATTGGCTTAGAAATAGCCGGTTCTGCTTCACGGGTTTCGAGCTCGTCTTTACCGTCTTTAATAAGCTGGTTATTAACGTCTCGCACTTCACGACGGTCGAGGATAGAACCTTTCTTCAAGTCACTTCCTCCCGGATCGGTAACTACAAACTTACCAATCAGCTCGTCATTACGGTCATTTACTTCGAAACGATCTACTTTGTCGCCTTCAAGGAACATGGTATCGCCCGGATCGGTGATTTCTACCTTCTGCATCATGGTGCGTACAATCGTCTCAATGTGCTTGTCATTAATTTTCACACCCTGCAGTCGGTAAACCTCCTGAATCTCGTTTACGAGGTACGATTGTACCGCATAAGGACCGAGAATATTCAGAATATCCTGTGCCGGAATGGTACCGTCAGAAAGCGGCTGACCTGCTTTCACATAGTCATTGGCCTGAACCAGGATATGCTTACTGAGCGAGATCAGATACTTCTTCTCATCTGTACCATCTTTGGATTTAACAAATACCTCTTGAGAACCACGCTTACGGCCACCCATTTCAACAATACCGTCAATTTCAGAAACAACGGCAGGTTCACTGGGTGATCGGGCTTCAAACAGCTCGGTAATACGCGGCAGACCAGCGGTGATATCCTTAGACTTGGATGCCACACGCGGAATCTTGGCGATAACCTGACCGGCTTCCACCTTGTCTCCGTCGTCCACCACAATGTGGGTTTCAACGGGTAGTGTATTCTCACGAATCCGGTCGCTGTCACCCTTGATAACCAATGTTGGTACGAGCGTACGGTCTTTGGATTCGGTAATTACTTTCTCACGGTGACCGGTTTGAGCATCGGTATCTTCAGAGGATGTTACTCCATCAATGATATCCTTGTACTCAATGGTACCGTCAATTTCAGAGAAGATCAGCGCGTTATATGGATCCCACTTACAGAGCACTGCTCCTTTTGGAACCACATCGCCTTCTTCAACTAACATCTCTGAACCGTAAGGTACGTTGTAGTTGATGAGGACTTTTCCTTCATCGTTCACAATCTTGATTTCGCCGGCACGGGAAAGCACTACATTGTGCTCTTCTTCGCCGTCGTCGTAAACCACTACGCGAACGTTTTCAAACTCAACTTTACCTTCAAATTTAGTTTTGTGCTGAGACTCGGCCTCCAGACGGGAAGCAGTACCTCCCACGTGGAAGGTTCGAAGCGTAAGCTGTGTACCGGGCTCACCAATAGACTGAGCAGCGATAACACCTACGGCCTCTCCTTTCTCAACCATCGTACCGCGGGCAAGGTCACGTCCGTAACACTTGGCGCACACTCCGCGTGGAGTTTCGCAAGTAAGTACTGAACGGATTTCCACTTCTTCAATAGAAGTTTCGGCGATCTTGCCGGCTACGGTTTCGTCAATCACCTGGTTGGCTTCGCAAATCAATTCATCCGAAATCGGATCATAAATATCATGCAGCGAAACGCGACCTACAATACGGTCTTCCAGGCTTTCAATAATATCTTCATTATCCTTCAGAGCGGTCATCTTAATGCCACGGAGTGTACCGCAATCATTTTCGTTGATGATCACATCCTGAGATACATCTACCAGACGTCGGGTCAGGTAACCGGCATCGGCCGTTTTCAGAGCCGTATCGGCCAGACCTTTACGCGCACCGTGAGTAGAGATAAAGTATTCCAGTACGGTTAGTCCCTCTTTGAAAGAAGACAGGATTGGGTTTTCAATAACCTCGTTGCCCTGCTGCATGGAACTCTTCTGTGGCTTAGCCATCAGTCCACGCATACCGCCGAGCTGACGAATCTGCTCTTTAGAACCACGAGCACCGGAATCCGCCATCATATACACGGGGTTAAATCCGCTGCGATCTTCCTGCAGTGCTTTAAACAGTGTTTCAGAAACACGGTTTGTGGTACTCGTCCACTTATCAATTACCTGATTATAACGCTCGTTATCGGTAATGAAACCCATTTCATAGCGTCCCTGAATATCGGTAACCTCATCTTTGGTTCCAGTAATCAGTTCTTCTTTAGCATCAGGGATGATAATGTCATCGAGGCTGAAAGAAAGTCCACCAATGGTGGCTTCTTCGTAACCCATTTTCTTCATCTCATCCAAGAACTCAGAAGTACGGGCTGTACCTACACGGTTGTGGATCTCTCCAATCAGACTACGCAACTCCTTCTTACCAAGGGTTTTGTTGATGAAGCCCATTTCTTTGGGCACAATCTGATTGAACAGTACACGTCCTGTAGAAGTCTTGATTACTTCATGAACGGTTTCGCCTTCCTCATTTTCAACAGGAATGCGAACGTTAATTTTTGCGTGAGCATCCAGTTTGCCCTGATCAAATGCAACCAGAACTTCGTCAGCGGATGCAAAAGTCTTGCCTTCACCTTCACGACCTTCATCAGGCTTGGTGAGATAATAAAGTCCTAAAATCATATCCTGCGAAGGAACGGCAATAGGTCCGCCGTTGGCCGGAGCAAGAATATTGTGAGAACCTAACATCAGCACAGATGCTTCAAGAATGGCATCGTGGCTCAATGGAAGGTGAACAGCCATCTGGTCACCGTCAAAGTCAGCATTAAAAGCCGTACATGCCAGAGGGTGTAAGCGAATAGCCTTCTCCTCAATCAATACCGGCTGGAATGCCTGGATACCTAAACGGTGCAAGGTTGGTGCACGGTTAAGGAGAACGGGGTGTCCGTCAATTACATTTTCGAGCACTTCCCAAACAACGGCATCGCGTCGGTCCACTACTTTCTTGGCGCTCTTAACCGTCTTCACGTATCCACGCTCAATCAAGCGACGGATAATGAATGGTTTGTAGAGCTCAACCGCCATTTCTTTCGGCAGACCACACTCGTGCATTTTCAGCTCGGGGCCTACTACAATTACGGAACGTCCTGAATAGTCAACACGCTTACCGAGAAGGTTTTGACGGAAACGACCGCTCTTACCTTTCAGCATATCTGAAAGTGATTTCAGCGGACGGTTATTGTTCCGAACAGCGTTAGATTTTCTGGAGTTATCATACAGAGAATCAACCGCTTCCTGCAGCATGCGCTTCTCGTTCCGGAGAATTACATCAGGAGCTTTGATATCAATCAAACGCTTCAGGCGGTTGTTACGGATGATAACACGACGGTAAAGGTCGTTAAGGTCAGAAGTAGCAAAACGGCCACCTTCAAGAGGTACCAGAGGACGCAGTTCCGGTGGAATTACCGGGATTACGCGCTGTACCATCCACTCGGGACGGTTTTCGGTATGCTTGTTGGCAGCACGGAAAGACTCAATTACCTGCAGTCGTTTCAGCTTTTTCTTCTTACGCATCTGCGAAGTCTCATGCTTCACTTCATAACGTAATTGATAAGCCAGCTCATCCAGGTCTTGATCGGCCAGGAGAGCTTCCAGTGCATCGGCACCTTCTTTTACGATGAATTTGTCTTCGTCGTCGTCATCCAGTTCCTGATTGTCTTCAGGCAGCTGCTCCAGGATATCGTATTTTTCCTCTTCGGAAATCATATCACCCTGTGCATAACCCAGATCACGGGCCACACCCGGATTGATGATTACGAATGTCTCGTAATACACAATCTTCTCAAGGTTCTTGGACGACATGCCAAGCAGATAGGCAATCTTGTTTGGCAGAGATTTGAAATACCAAATGTGTACTACAGGAACGGTAAGGGTAATGTGTCCCATTCGCTCGCGTCGTACAGCTTTCCGGGTAACCTCTACACCGCAACGGTCGCAGATGATACCTTTGTAGCGGATACGTTTGTATTTACCGCAATGGCATTCGTAATCTTTCACAGGACCAAAGATCTTTTCACAGAAAAGACCGTCCATTTCCGGTTTAAAGGTTCTGTAATTTATTGTCTCAGGAGTCAAGACTTCGCCGTGAGAACGAGATAAAATCGTTTCCGCGGAAGCAAGGGATACCCCAATGCTGTCAAAATCTTTCGTGACTGTTAATGTCTTAGTTACTGGCAAGGATGTTCCTCCAAATTATTAACAGTGATATTATTCAATATGCATTTCAAGGCCGAGACCCATAAGCTCTCGTAGAAGTACCTTGAATGATTCGGGCACGTCTCCATCGGGCAGGTTCTCTCCCTTAACGATGGCCTCATAAACTTTTGAGCGCCCTTTTACGTCATCACTTTTCACAGTGAGCATTTCTTTGAGAATGCTGGATGCACCGTAAGCATACAGTGCCCATACCTCCATCTCACCAAGACGCTGACCACCAAACTGAGCTTTACCGCCCAATGGTTGCTGCGTAATGAGAGAGTAAGGACCAATAGAACGGGCATGCATCTTATCTTGAATCAAGTGATTCAATTTCAGCATGTAGATATATCCTACGGTTGTTTTCTGTGCGAAAGGCTCACCGGTACGTCCATCGTATAATTTCACGCGGCCGTCTTCCGGCAGTCCAGCTTCTTTAAGTTTCTCTCTAACTTCATCCATGGAAGCACCATCGAAAATAGGAGAAGCAAAATTAACTCCCATCTTCTTAGCAGCCCAGCCAAGAATGGTTTCATAAATCTGTCCGAGGTTCATACGAGATGGTACACCCAGCGGGTTCAGGCAGATATCAACAGGTGATCCGTCTTCCATGTACGGCATATCTTCTACCGGTACAATTTTAGCCACAACACCTTTGTTACCGTGACGTCCGGCCATCTTGTCACCTACTTTCAGCTTACGCTTTTTGGCAACATATACTTTGGCTTTCTGGATGATGCCTGGTGGCAGTTCATCTCCTACCTGGATGGCAAACTTACGTCGTTTCGCCTCGGTATCAATTTCTCTGCGAAGATCCCGGTAGTTGGCAAACAGACGTTTAACCATTTTCACCAGCTCACCGTCGGTTGCCCAGTCAATATTCTCATTGATATTAACGGGATCCAGTTCTTCAAATACGGATTTCTTGTACTTCTCGCCTTTTGGTATCAGCTCTACGTTACTGTAGTTGTATACCCCAGGGGAAGTCTTGTCTCGCAACAGGGAATACATCTTATCAGCCCACTGCTGATTCAATTCAGCTACTTTCTGGGAATGACGTTCTTCCTCTTGCTCAACACGTTTTTTCTCTTCTTTACGTGATACCAACTCATCGCGCTTACGGCTAAAGAGTTTGGTGTCAATCACAGTTCCTGCAACACCTGGTGGTACTTTAAGTGATGCATCTTTCACATCACCGGCTTTATCACCAAAGATAGCGCGCAGTAATTTCTCTTCCGGAGTAGGATCGGTTTCACCTTTAGGAGTAATCTTACCTACAAGGATATCGCCATGCTCAATCTTGGCACCTACACGGATAATACCGCGCTCGTCCAGATTACGTGTGGCGTCTTCACTTACGTTAGGAATCTCACGAGTTAGCTCTTCTTCACCACGTTTGGTGTCTCGAACCTGTTGTTCAAATTCCGTTACGTGGATAGATGTATAAATATCTTCTTGTACAATACGCTCACTTACTACAATGGCATCCTCAAAGTTATAACCTCTCCAGGGCATGAAAGCCACAAGCAGGTTACGGCCAAGAGCAAGCTCACCATTTTCGGTAGAGCATCCATCGGCCAGGCATTGTCCTTCCGTCACCTTATCGCCGATCTTAACAACCGGGCGCTGGTTGATGGTAGTATCCTGATTTGTACGGATAAATTTGTTCAGTTCGTATGATTTAATACCACCGTCGAAGTAGCAATGTTGCTCATCCTCGGAACGATCGTATTTCACACGAATTTCAGTCGCACTTACATATACTACTTCGCCATCGGCGTCTGCAGTAATGATAGCGCGGGAGTCACGAGCGGCACGTTGCTCCAGACCGGTTCCTACTACAGGAGCCTCCGGACGCAATAATGGTACCGCCTGACGCTGCATGTTCGATCCCATCAGGGCTCGGTTAGCATCATCGTGCTCAATAAATGGAATCAGCGCAGCCGCCAACGAGGTAATCTGGTTGGTAGCAACGTCCATGTATTCAATAGTATCAGGCTTAACGCGCAAGTAGTTACCTTCTCGTGTTCTTGAGAAGATCGCTTCACTTTCGAACTTACCTTCAGTATCAATCTCGGCGTTGGCCTGTGCAATAACCGTTTCATCTTCCTGCTCAGCAGCAAGATACTCAACGTCCTTGGTAACTTTACCGTCTTTCACCTTACGATAAGGTGTTTCGATAAATCCAAAGTCATTTACTTTAGCGTGTACACACAAGGAAGAAATCAAACCAATGTTTGGACCCTCAGGGGTTTCAATCGGGCAAAGTCGTCCGTAATGTGTGTAGTGAACGTCACGAACCTCGAAACCAGCACGCTCACGAGTCAGACCTCCAGGTCCCAGGGCCGACATACGACGCTTGTGCGTCAGCTCGGCAATCGGGTTGGTTTGATCCATAAACTGTGACAGCTGGTTCGTTCCAAAGAAGGTGTTAATCACGCTGGAAATAGTACGTGCGTTAACCAAATCCTGCGGGGTCAGCTGCTCGGCATCGCGAGAGTTCATACGCTCGCGAATAGTACGTGCCATTCGGGCAAGACCAATAGCAAATTGCTGTCCAAGCTGCTCGCCTACGGTACGTACACGTCGGTTACTCAGGTGATCAATGTCATCCACCTGAGATTTCATATTCTTGAGGCGGATTACCTCTTTTACAATTGCAACAATATCCTCTTTCGTCAGATACTGCAGATCCTGGTCTTGATCAAGATGCAGACGCTTGTTCAGACGGTAACGTCCTACTTCACCAAGGTCGTACTTCTTATCACTGAAGAACAACCGCTCCAGGATAGATCGTGCAGTTTCCGGATCAGGCATCTCGCCAGAACGGATTTGCTGATAGATTTCGCCCAATGCAGAATTCTCATCATAGGTAGGATCCTTACGCAGTGTATTCATTATAACGGAACGCTCGGATTCCTCAGCGGAAATCTTCTGAACCAGCACTTTTTTCACATCAGCTTCCTGGAACATACCGTAATCATCTTCGGTGATCTCGTGATCACGCTCAAATATTACCTTACGGTTCAGGGCTTCAGTAACCTCGCCGGTTTCATCGTCCACCACTTCTTCCATTTCTTCCATAACGATGTTTTCAGCCAAGCGGCGTTCAACAAGGTTTTTCTTGAAATGCTCTTTCTTACCGAATTTAATTTCTTCAGAAAGCTCAAAGAGGTTGAGTAGTTCAAAGTCAGAGGAGTATCCCAAAGCACGCAACAGTGTAGTTGCAGGAACTTTTTTCTTACGATCGATATACGCCCATAATACGTCGCGGATATCAGTTGTAAATTCAATCCAGGATCCTTTAAACGGAATAACACGCGCTGAATACAGCTGTGTACCATTGGGGTGAATAGATTGTCCAAAGAATACACCGGGAGAACGGTGAAGCTGACTTACGATAACGCGCTCAGCACCATTAACTATAAAGGTACCGCGGTTAGTCATCCACGGCAGATCTCCCAGGAATACTTCCTGTTCAATGGTTTCGCTCGCTTCATCACTCTCATCTACAGATGAAAGCCGCAGCTTTGCCTTCAGCGGAACAGAATAGGTTAACCCTCTGTCCTGGCATTCAGACTCTGTATAACGGGGTACATCCACGTTATAATAAAGAAATTCAAGGATATGGGTTTCCCGGCTATCCTGGATGGGAAAATTTTCATTAAAAATACGTTGCAGGCCTTGATTTTGTCGCTCATTGGGAGCAATATCAAGCTGTACAAATTTTTCGAATGACTCTAGTTGGATATCCAGAAAATCCGGATAATCGAGTACGTGCTTTGTTTTACCAAACGACAGGCGGTCTGTGTTCGGAATAGTTTGCATCTTCTTGCTCAAAAGGAACCTCTCCTCTTAGATTGAAGGGTTATAATACGGGCAACCCCCGTTTAGATGGGGCAATATAGTATAGACGCCAATAGCCAATACCGTTTTCACGGCATTGGCTACCAACGAATGTGTAAGTATAAGTTACTTAAGCTCTACTTCAGCACCAGCTTCTTCAAGCTTGGATTTGATATCTTCTGCTTCGTCTTTGGAAACAGCTTCTTTTACGTTGTTGGGAGCTCCGTCAACTAATTCTTTAGCTTCTTTAAGCCCAAGACCAGTGATTCCGCGTACTTCTTTAATTACGGCAATCTTCTTGGCGCCAGCGCTCTTCAGAACTACGTCAAACTCAGTTTGCTCTTCGCCACCGCCGGCTTCTCCGCCGCCTGCAGGTCCGGCTACTGCTACAGCAGCCTGAGCTGGTTTGATATCGTATTCTTCTTCAAGAATAGTTGCAAGTTCGTTTGCTTCTTTAATTGTTAGGTTGACAAGCTGTTCAGCTAAATCTTTAACGTCAGCCATTGTTTTCTCCAGTTGTTTTTGATATAAAAAATTCTAGTTGATAAAAATAAGGGGTTATTCTTCGCCTTTTTCAGCGATGGTTTTTACTGCACCAACAAGGTTAGAGCCTTGTGATTCAAGCGCACCAACAACATTTGACAGTGGCGCCATCAATAGACCAAGGATATCGCCAATAATCTCGTTTTTCGACTTCATCGCCGCTAAAACGTCCAGCTTATCTTCACCGTAGAAATCTCCGTCTACAATAGCTGCTTTAAATGTTGGCTTGTTGTGCTCCTTGATAAATTCTTTCAAAACCTTCGCAGGGGCGGCTAATTCTTCTTCAACAAAAGCAAAGGCATTTTGCTCGTTGAGTGACGGAATGATTTCATCATATCCGCCTACCTCTTCCATAGCAAGCTTAACCAATTTGTTTTTGTAAATTTTGAAGCGAATATCTCCCTTACGAAATGCACCGCGCAGTTCATTCATTTCAGGTACCGACATGCCAGAATAATTTGCGATGTATAATGCGCTCGCATTCTGTAGCTTGTCGTTCAATTCATCTAAAACTGCTCGCTTTTCTGCAGTAGGCATAATTCAATTCCTCCTATTATAGGGATGTTACTGCGGTTCTGCTTATCGGGATGCTAGGTCCCATTGTACTGCTCATGAAAACACTTTTCACGTACAGTCCTTTTGCGGAAGCCGGTCTCAGGTTCATAACCGTTCGAAAGAATGCCTCAACATTGTCTTTCAGGTCACTTGCGCTAAAACTTACTTTACCAACAGATGTATGAAGGATTCCGGTTTTATCAACACGGAAATCAATTTGTCCGGCTTTAACTGTTTTCACAGCATCAGCCACATCCATTGTTACTGTTCCACTTTTAGGGTTAGGCATCAACCCGCGGGGCCCTAAAAAGCGCCCAAGCTTACCGAGTTTACCCATTACGTCGGGTGTGGCGATAATAACGTCAATATCGGACCACCCTTCTTCAATTTTTGTGATGTAATCATCAAGACCAACATGGTCGGCACCAGCTTCTCTGGCTTCATCTTGCTTAGCTTCGTTAACGAGAGCTAATACTTTAACTTCTTTACCTGTACCATGAGGCAAGCTCACGGTGCCACGAACCATTTGGTCGGCGTGACGAGGATCAACACCCAAGCGGATGTCTACGTCTACAGATTCATCGAAATTAGCGGTAGATGTTTTTTTAACCAGATCGCACGCTTCTTCCAAAGTATATTCTACCTCGGGATTCACGAGTGCCACAGCTTGTTGGTATTTCTTTCCTTTTTTTGCCATGATCACAATTTCCTTACTTTTCGCGATTTACTCTAAGACCCATACTGCGAGCCGTTCCTGCAATCATTTCAGCACCGGCTTCGACGTCAAACGCATTTAAGTCTTCCATCTTTTCCTCTGCTATATCTTTGCATTGGCTCCAGGTAACCGTTCCTACTTTCTTTCGGTTCGGTTCGCCAGATCCGGACTTGATTTTCGCTGCTTTTTTGAGAAGTACAGGTGCGGGTGGGGTCTTTGTTTTAAATGTAAAAGACTTATCCGCATAAACAGTAATCTCAACAGGAACAACAGTTCCGGCCTTGTCCTGAGTCTTAGCGTTAAAGGCTTTACAAAACTCCATAATGTTGATCCCCGCCTGACCGAGTGCCGGCCCAACAGGTGGCGCAGGGTTTGCCTGCCCCCCAACAATCTGGAGCTTCAGGATAGTTTCAACTTTTTTAGCCATGGATTCTCAGGATCCTATAATTAATAACTTCAGTTTAATTTGCGTAATAGCTAGTGTGCATCAACTAGGTTCTTTATTAAGTAGCCGATTCAACTTGGTTCACATGAACTTCTACAGGGGTCTTACGGCCAAAAATACTGACCAACACTCTCAATTTTAATCGTTCGGTGTTTACTTCCTGTACGGTACCATCAAAATCTTTAAATGGCCCGGATATTACTTTAACCAAGTCGCCTTCGCTGTACGGAATTTCAATATTCCGCGCTTCTTCTCCACCTTCACGCACTCGTCCAATGATGCGTTGAACTTCGTGCTTTTTAAGGGGAGTCGGCACCGTCTGGCTTTTACCTACTTTCAAAAAACCAAGGCAGGAAGGTGCCGAATCTACTAAGTTGTTTACTTCTTCATCATAATGAGCGTTCAAGAGAATATACCCGGGAAAGAAATTCTTCTCCCGCGTACGTTTTTTACCAGAACGAATCTCCACGACAGTCTCCGTAGGAATCAAGATCTCCTTGACTTTATCCTCCAGCCCCTGTTCTTCGATTTCGCGCTCCAGAAACTCTTTAACTTTTTTTTCATGGCTCGAAAAGCAGCGTACTACGTACCAGCCATGTTCCATTTCTTTGCTCATTATTAACTATAAATAGCTTCTAATACAGTGCTGTAAATTTGATCTACCCCAAAAATAAAAACCGAAAGAATGATAGAAAATACCACCACTATAATAGTGTTATCAATCAGCTCTTTTTGGGTTGGCCAGGAAACTTTTTTGAATTCCTTTACAACACCGTCGAAAAAATCATTAATCTTGCTCATATCGTATATTTATCTGTGCACGGGTGGAGAGGCTCGAACTCCCGACACCTGGTTTTGGAGACCAGTGCTCTGCCAACTGAGCTACACCCGTAAACATGCACAGAAGTAGGCGACCGAAATCACCTACTTCTTACATTGTGCAAAGTTTTACTGATTAGCAGCTTACTGTGCTTAGTCTAAGATTTTACTTACAACTCCGGCACCAACAGTACGTCCGCCTTCGCGAATCGCAAACCGCAGGCCTTCTTCCATGGCTACCGGCTGAATC
>NZ_FXTP01000024.1 GCF_900182705.1 Gracilimonas mengyeensis
GATTCAGCCGGTAGCCATGGAAGAAGGCCTGCGGTTTGCGATTCGCGAAGGCGGACGTACTGTTGGTGCCGGAGTTGTAAGTAAAATCTTAGACTGAGGATCTGATCGTGGCAACACAACAAAAAATCAGAATCAAATTAAAGTCATACGATCATAACCTGATCGATAAATCAGCTGAAAAAATTATTCAGACTGTGAAATCAACTGGTGCGGTAGTTTCGGGTCCTATCCCGCTACCCACCCGAAAAAGCATTATCACGGTAAACAAGTCTGTATTTGTGGACAAGAAATCGCGAGAGCAGTTTGAGTATCGCTCTCACAAGCGACTGATTGATATTCTTTCTACAGGCTCACAAACCGTTGATGCACTGATGAAGCTGGAATTACCTTCCGGTGTAGACGTAGAAATTAAAGTATAGAAAGGACCAGAACACGATGAGTGGTTTGATTGGAAAAAAAGTTGGGATGACAAGCGTGTTTGATAACGTGGGCCGAAATATTCCGGTTACCGTTATTGAAATTGAACCTTGTGCCATTACCCAGATTAAAACTGAAGAAACGGACGGATATACCGCCGTTCAGCTTGCTGCTTTCGACCGAAAAGCGAAAAACGTTAGCAATGCTGTAAAAGGACATTTTGACAAAGCCGGAGTTAGCCCCAAGTATCAAGTGGTTGAGTTTCGTGACTTTGTTCCTGAAGGTCTCACCGTGGGTGATGAGCTTAAAATCAGCGACGTATTCACTGTAGGTGATGTAGTTGATGTAGTAGGAACTTCTAAAGGTCGCGGTTTTGCCGGTGTTATCAAGCGCCACAATTTTAGTGGTGTTGGAGACGCAACGCACGGACAGCATAACCGATTGAGAGCACCTGGTGCTATTGGTAATGCGTCTGACCCTTCTAAGGTATTTAAGGGAATGCGTATGGCCGGACAATCTGGTAACGAACGGGTTAAAGTTAAAAACCTGAGTGTTGCCAAGATTCTGGAAGACTCAAACGTAATGCTGGTTACCGGTTCCATTCCTGGTCCCAAAGGCCGCTACGTAGAAATTCATAATAAAACGTCTGTTACCAATTAGTTATGAAATTAGATATTTATAAAATAGACGGATCAAAAAGCAGCAAAACAGCCGAGCTGAGCGACGCTATTTTTGCGATTGAGCCCAATGAAGTGGTGCTTTACGAAGATGTTCGCCGTCATATGGCAAACAGACGACAGGGTACTGCTAAAACCAAAGAACGTGGTGAAGTAACCGGGAGTACCCGTAAGCTTTATCGCCAGAAAGGTACCGGTAATGCCCGCCGTGGAGATATCAAATCTCCTTTGTTGAGAAAGGGTGGTACTGTATTTGGTCCGAAACCAAGAGATTACAGCTTTAAGCTGAACAAAAAAACCAAGCGTCTGGCTCGTAAGTCAGCCTGGTCTCTAAAGGCTTCTGATGATGCTCTTTTTGTTGTAGAGGATTTTGATTTTGACGCCCCTAAAACTTCAAAAGTAGTTGATCTGCTTGAAGCATTAAACGTTTCTGGTAAAAAAGCACTGATTTTGACTGCTGAAACTGTATTGAATGTATACAAGTCAGCCAGAAACATTCCGGGTGTAGAAGTATTGGAAAGCAACAAGCCAACTACTTATCAGATTATGAATGCTGATGTAGTAATTTTCCAGGAAAGCGCAATCCCGGTGTTAGAGAACACAATTGAAGGCAAAACAGAAGAGGCTGCAGCATGAGTGTTATAAAGAAACCAGTTATTACGGAGAAAATGAGTCGGCTTCAAGAAGAAGCTGACAAGTACACCTTTGAGGTTGACTTGAATGCAACCAAACCTGAGATAAAGAAAGCTGTTGAAGCTACTTATCCAGGAGTAAAAGTGGCTAAAGTGAACACGGCAATTATGCCTTCCAAACCAAAAGGACGCTACACCCGCAGTGGATACCAGGGTGGCAGAACCAAACTTTGGAAAAAAGCCATTGTAACTATCAAAGAAGGCGAAATTGATTTCTTTGCTGAAATTTAAGGAATAGAGAATAATGCCTACTAAGAAATTAAAACCAATTACACCAGGAACCAGACACCGGATTGCTCCCGTGTTTGATGAGATTACTACCGATAAACCACTGAAGTCTTTATTGGCTGGTAAGCATAATTCTGGTGGACGAAACAGAAACGGCCGTATTACTTCTCGCCACAGAGGCGGAGGGCACAAACGCCGTTACCGAATTATTGATTTCAAACGGAATAAATACGATATCCCTGCAAAAGTGCAGACTATCGAGTACGATCCTAACCGATCTGCCCGTATTGCACTGGTAGCCTATGCTGACGGTGAACGCCGTTACATCCTGGCACCTAATAAATTGCAAGTGGGTGATACTATTATATCCGGGGAAAATGCAGCACCTGATTTAGGAAATGCATTGCCAATGATTAAAATGCCTCCGGGTACTTTTATTCACAATATTGAACTGCACCCAGGTAAAGGTGGAACACTTTGCCGTAGTGCCGGCACCGGTGCCCAGTTGCTTGGTAAGCAAGGCAAATATGTAAGTATCAAACTTCCATCTGGTGAAGTTCGGTTGATACTTGGCTCTTGCTACGCAACCGTGGGTGAAACCAGTAATCCTGACCACATGAACACTACGATTGCAAAAGCAGGACGTAGCCGCTGGAAAGGTATTCGACCACAAACACGTGGTGTTGCGATGAACCCGGTAGATCACCCAATGGGTGGTGGTGAAGGGAAGGCCTCTGGAGGTCACCCGCGTTCCCCATGGGGACAATCCGCTAAGGGTAAGAAGACACGTAACAAAAACAAGCTGTCTTCCAAGTATATCGTAAGAAGAAGAAAAACTAAGAAAAAATAAGTATTAACGTATGCCACGCTCACTGAAAAAAGGGCCCTTTGTTTACTACAAGCTTCAGCGTAAAATCGATGAAGCCAATGAAAGCGGAAGCAAAAAAGTGATTAAGACCTGGTCACGCAGTTCCATGATCACTCCGGACTTCCTGGGGCTAACGCTTGCAGTACATAACGGGAAACAATTTATACCTGTTTTTATTACTGAAAACATGGTTGGCCACAAGTTAGGTGAATTTGCACCTACACGAACATTCCGTGGCCACCCCGTGAAGAAAGCAGCAGCAAAAGCAAAATAAATAAACAATCAGAATATAGATGGATACTCCAGTATTAGAAGCACGCGCAGTACAAAAGCATTTGCGGAAGGCACCTCGTAAGGTACGCCTGGTTGCTGATGCTGTACGTGGTGAAAGCGTAGAAAAGGCTTTAAAGCGTCTTGAATTCACCAACAAAGCATCTGCTGAAGATGTATTGAAAGTGATAAAGTCTGCCGCAGCTAACTTACGCGATAAATTTCAGGAAGAGCGTTTTGATAACGAAGATTTATACATAAAGGAAATTTATGTAGACGAAGGCGTGACGCTGAAGCGTATTCAGCCTGCACCGCAGGGAAGAGCGCATCGAATTAACAAACGTTCCTGCCATATCACTGTGCTTGTGGCAAAGCGTGATCAAGAAAGTGTAAACGAATAAACGAACAATACCTTGGGACAAAAAACAAATCCAACTGGTTTTAGATTAGGCATTATTCGCGGATGGGAATCCAACTGGTTTTCTGAAGAAAATCAGCCAACTCTCATCGTTGAAGACGAGAAATTGCGCGAGTATTTGCATACAAGGCTCCGAAATGGTGGCCTTTCAAATGTAATTATCGAACGTACTCCAAAGCGTATACTGCTTACCCTCAGAACAAGCCGCCCCGGTGTTATCATCGGTAAAGGTGGTGAGCAAATTGAATTGCTTAGAGAGGAGCTTAAAAAGATTACCAGTAAAGAAGTACAGATTAACGTCAGCGAAATTAAGCGCCCTGAGCTGGATGCCAGCCTGGTTGCTCAAAATATCGCTCAGCAGTTACAAGCTCGTGTTTCATTCCGTAGAGCAATGAAAACAGCGATCTCCTCTGCAATGCGCATGGGAGCCAAAGGAATAAAAGTTCGCTGTGCGGGACGACTTGGCGGTGCTGAAATGGCCCGAACCGAGCAGTATAAAGAAGGCCAGGTGCCTTTGCATACACTCCGTGCTGATATTGATTACGCAAAGTCTACATCCAACACCATTTACGGTTCTATTGGAGTTACCGTTTGGATTTATAAAGGTGAGATTATTGGAGATGTAGATCTTACACCGGGTACCCAGTCTCAGAAAGATTCGGACCGAGGTAAGCGACGTGGCGGAGACGATAAAGGCCGAAGAAGCCGACGCCGCAGCAGAAACAGAAATCGATCTAATAAAAACAGTTAATAAGAAACGATGTTAGAACCAAAACGAGTTCAGAGACGCCGCGTTCATCGCGATAAGCTTAAAGGCAATGCACAGCGTGGTCACATTATTAACTTTGGTGATTTTGCACTGAAAGCGCTGGAGCCTAAGTTTATTACCTCCCGACAGCTTGAAGCCTGCCGTATTGCTATTGCACGCTCGTTGCAACGTGATGGACAGACTTTTATCCGGATTTTCCCGGACCGCCCAATGACCAGCAAACCTGCTGAAACCCGAATGGGTAAAGGTAAGGGTGCTCTTGACCACTGGGTAGCTGTTGTTAAACCCGGACGAATTTTGTTTGAGATTGCCGGTGTTTCTGAAGACAGAGCACGAGAAGCTTTAAGACGTGCATCTCACAAATTACCTATTAAAACAAAATTTGTGGTACGCCGCGACTACCAGGGAGACTAACGATGAAAGCGCACGAATTAAGAGATTTAACACTTACTGAATTAAAGGCTCGTTTGAATGATGAGCGTGAAGTACTGCAAAACCTTCGGTTTTCGAAATCAGTTACGGGGCAGCTTGAAAACCCTGCCCGGCTGAAAAACCACCGGCGAGAAGTAGCCCGGCTGGAAACCGTTATCAAGGAAAAAAGCAGCGCTGAATAAGGAATAAGGAATTTAAATTATGGCACAAACAGAAAGAGCCCGAAGACGAGAACGAATTGGACGTGTGGTTAGCAACCGTATGGATAAGAGTATTACTGTAGCGGTTGATCGTCAGGTAAAACATTCCATTTATGGAAAGTATATTACCAAAACCACGAAGTATATGGCGCACGATGAGAACAATGAAGCCAATATTGGTGACACGGTTCAAATTATGTCAACCCGTCCACTATCAAAGCGTAAATCATGGCGATTGGTAGAAATCGTCGAAAAAGCTAAGTAACGAATAGAGCATTAGGAATTAGCGATGGTTCAAACGAATACGACATTAAATGTAGCAGATAACAGTGGCGCCCGTAAATTGATGTGTATCAAGGTGCTGGGAGATTCCCGGCGGCGATACGCACGTGTAGGCGACTTGATTTCTGCATCTGTAAAAACTGCGATACCCGGCGGCAACGTTAAAAAAGGTGATGTTGTAAAAGCTGTGATTGTTCGCACTAAAAAAGAATTCCGCAGAAAAGATGGCAGTTACATCCGATTTGATGAAAACGCTGCGGTAATTATTAACAAAGATCAAGAACCGGTAGGTACACGTATTTTTGGCCCAGTGGCCAGAGAACTTCGTGAAAGAAGCTTCATGAGAATCGTGTCGCTTGCACCGGAAGTACTTTAAAAAAGGATTAGAGTATGCCACGCAGGTTCAATAAGCAAAAGAAATTACATGTTAAGAAAGGCGATGACGTTTTGGTTATTGCCGGTAACGATAAAGGTAAAAGAGGCCGTGTATTGATGGTTTTCCCTAAGAAAGAGCGAGTGCTCGTTGAGGGAATCAACATGAGAACCCATCATGAAAAGCCAACCCAGGATAACCCACAAGGTGGGCGTTTGAAAAAGGAAGCATCTATTCACATTTCTAATGTGATGGTGATTGATCCTACAACAGATGAACCTACCCGTGTTGGCCGAAAGCGAATTGAAGAAGACGGTAAAGGCCGTTGGGTTCGCTATGCCAAGACCAGTGGCGAAATGTTGGATAAATAACGCAGAAAATAAGCAATGGCTGAAGCAAGATTATACACACAGTACAAGGAAGAAATTCGCGAAAAGCTTCGCGAAGAGTTTGAGTATGACAATGAAATGGCTATACCCAAACTCTCTAAAATAGTGGTTAATGTAGGCGTAGGTGATGCTATAACTGATAAGAAAGTACTTGATACAGTTGTAGATAACGTGGCCGCCATAACCGGCCAAATGCCTGTTACCACAAAGGCAAAAAAATCAATATCGAATTTTAAGCTTAGAGAAGGTATGCCAATTGGCTGTAAAGTAACCCTTCGCAAGCGTATCATGTACGAATTTCTGGATCGTCTGGTAAATCTGGCATTGCCCAGAACACGTGACTTCCAGGGCGTACCTGACAAAAGTTTTGATGGCCGTGGAAACTATACCTTGGGTATCAAAGAACATACTATCTTTCCCGAAATTGACACTGATAAAGTGAATAAAGTACACGGGCTGGATATTACGTTTGTAACAACTGCTGAAAGTGACGCAGAATCTTACGCTTTGCTTAAGCACTTTGGAATGCCATTCAAAACAAGAAACTAAGAGATATTCTATTATGGCTAAGAAAGCATGGATAGCACGCAACAAGAAAAGAAAAGAAACAGTAGAAAAGTACGCCGAGAAGCGCCGCAAGCTTAAAGAAGCCGGCGACTACGAAGGCCTGCAAAAGCTACCACGCGATGCCAGCCCTACTCGGGTTCGCAATCGTTGCAATATCACGGGCAGAAGCCGTGGGTATGTAGGCAAATATGGAATATCCCGTATCAAATTCCGGGAGCTTGCCCTTGCTGGTAAGATTCCAGGTGTACGTAAAGCAAGCTGGTAAAACTAACTAAGGAATCGATGACTGATCCTATTGCAGATTATTTGACAAGAATTAGAAATGCCCAACGAGCCGGGCATAGACGAGTAGATATCCCCGCTTCTAAGTTGAAGCGTGCCATGACTAAGATTCTGGCAGACAAAGGGTATATCTCAAAATTCATTGATATTGAAGATGAGAAGCAGGGCATTCTCCGTTTGTTTCTGAAATACGATTCATACGGACACCCTGTAATCCGAAAAATGCAAAGACTTTCAAAACCAGGTCTGCGCGTTTACGAAGGTGGAAATAGTGTTCCGCGTTCACAGAACGGCCTTGGTATTGTGATTCTTTCAACATCAAAAGGTGTAATGACCGATAAAGAAGCTCGCAAGCTGAATGTAGGCGGCGAGATTTTGTGCACCATTTACTAAATAAAGTTTTTTTGAACTATGTCTCGAATTGGAAATCTACCGGTACCTATATCTGACAAAGTTGAGTTCAGCATCAATGCTGACAATGTTGCAACTTTCAAAGGTGAGAAGGGAACGAATACCCTTCGGATTCACCCGGATATAACCGTTGAAAAAGGCGAAGATGAACTCGTCATTAAAAGAAGCTCTGACCTTAAAGAACAACGTGCATTACACGGTCTGTTCCGGTCGTTGATTAACAACGCCGTAGTAGGAGTTACTGAAGGTTACACAAAGAAACTGGAGATTATTGGTGTTGGTTTCCGCGCCGCTATGAATGGCGATGTATTGGAACTCAACCTGGGTTATTCTCACCCTATTTTCTTTGTACCGCCGGAAGGTATCAATATGGAAGTAGACACTAAGTCCGGTAAGAATCCTATTCTTATCATCTCTGGTGTTGATAAGGAAATGGTTGGGCAGATTGCCGCCAAAATCCGTTCTTTCCGTAAGCCAGAGCCGTATAAAGGTAAAGGGATTAGATACCTGGGTGAACAAATCAGACGTAAAGCCGGTAAATCAGCTGCTAAATAAAGGATTTGAACAATGAGCAATAAGAACATTAAAAAAACCGAGCGACGAACCAAGATCCGCAAGCGTATCCGGTCTACTATCAAAGGTACGTCCGATCGCCCTAGGCTCAGCATTTTCAAGAGCAATAAATATACCTACCTGCAGTTAGTTGATGATTTAGCAGGAGCAACTATTGCCGCTTACAAAACCGATACCGGTGTAGAAAATGCCAAAGAAGCCGGAAGCGAACTTGCGAAGCTCGCTCAAGACAAAGGAATTAACAAAGTGGTATTTGACCGAAGCGGTTATAAATACCACGGTATCGTGAAGGCCGCCGCTGATGGCGCTCGCGATGGTGGATTAGACTTTTAATTGAACTGGGATAAACAATGCCTAAAATAAGACGCAAACAATCTATACCTGCCGCTAACCTGAACCTGGAAGAAAAACTGGTTCACGTAAACCGTGTAGCTAAAGTAGTAAAAGGTGGACGCCGTTTCAGCTTCAACGCCATCGTTGTAGTAGGTGATGGAGAAGGTGTAGTTGGCCATGGACTTGGAAAGGCCAATGAAGTTTCGGATGCTATTCAAAAAGGATTCGATAACGCCAAAAAGAATCTGATCCGCGTACCTCTTACCAAAACCAAGAGTATTTACCATCCGATTGTAGGTAAAGCCGGTGCCGGTAAAGTGTTACTGCGCCCCGCTGCCGAAGGTACAGGAGTAATTGCAGGTGGTGCTGTTAAAGCGCTGCTTGATGTTGCAGGTGTTCACAATATCCTGTCCAAATCTCAGGGATCTTCCAATCCCCACAACATGGTGAAAGCCGCATTTACTGCGCTGAAAGAACTAACCGATCCGGTTGAAGTTGCACAGCGTCGTGGTATTTCACTTAACAAAGTATTTGAAGGATAATATCTAAAGGAATTGACGATGGATTTAAGCAATTTAAAAGCACCCGTTCCGAATCAAAAGAATGCCAAAAGAGTTGGTCGAGGACAAGGTTCCGGACGTGGTGAGCAATCAGGCCGCGGACACAACGGGCAAAAGTCTCGCTCAGGGCACAAGCAACGCGCTTGGTTCGAAGGTGGACAAATGCCATTGCAACGACGTCTGCCAAAATTTGGCTTTAGAAACATCAATCGTAAAGAGTACCGTACTATTAACGTACACACGATTGCTGAATTTATTGAAGCCGGAAAACTGGATACCACTATCACGCTCAATAACCTCATTGAAGCTGGTTTAGCGAGCGACAAAGACGAAGTTAAACTGCTTGGTCGTGGTGAAATCGATAAAAAAATCGACATTGAAGTACACGCTACCAGCGAATCTGCCAAAGAAAAGGTAGAGAATGCAGGTGGGTCATTAACATTAGTGCAAAACTAAGATAAAGACGGCGAATGGGTCTGATAGAAAACTTCCGCAACATATTTAAAATCGAAGATCTTAAGAATCGTATTCTTTATACGGTTGGAATCTTAATGGTCTATAGGGTGGGTAGTTATATTACCCTGCCTGGTGTAGATGCAAATCAATTAATCAACAACACCGGTAATGCTGCTGACAGCTTATTGGGACTGTTTGATTTGTTTGTAGGAGGGGCTTTTTCCAGGGCCGGTGTTTTCGCCTTGGGTATCATGCCCTACATTACGGCTGCTATTATCATTCAGTTGATGGGGGCAGTAGTGCCTTACTTCCAAAAACTTCAGCGAGAAGGGGAAGAAGGCAGGCGTAAGATTACCCGTTTAACACGTTATGGTACAGTAGGTATTACCGCTGTACAGGCTATTGGTTTCTCGATAAACCTGATGTCAACAGCTCCACAGGCTATTGTAGTAAATGAAGTTTTCTTTGTGATTACTTCCATGATTGTGCTTACAGCCGGTACCGTATTTGTAATGTGGCTGGGTGAGCGTATTAGTGAACGTGGAATCGGTAACGGTATCTCATTGATCATTATGATCGGTATTATTGCTGCTTTACCTGCTAACTTTTATAATGAGGTAACTACTAAGGCGAATGCTATCCTTGTAATTATTGAGGTGGCTGCGTTGATACTAGTGATTGCGGCTGTTGTAATGCTTACACAAGGAACACGTAAAATTCCTGTACAGTATGCAAAACGAGTGGTTGGACGTAAAGTATATGGTGGAACGACACAGTACTTGCCACTTCGAGTGAACGCTGCTGGTGTTATGCCCATTATCTTTGCACAGTCAATCATGTTTATTCCAAGCACCATCGGGTCTTTCTTCCCTGAAAATGAAACGGTGCAATTTTTGACGCAGTGGTCGGTTGATTTCACCGGTGTTACATACTCAATTGTATTTTTCTTTGTGTGTATGTTCTTCACCTTCTTCTATACCGCTATCGCCATCAATCCAAAAGAGATGGCCGATACCATGAAGCGACAAGGTGGTTTTATCCCGGGTGTTCGTCCTGGTAAGCAAACCGTAGAATTTATTGATAACATTTTGACCAAGATTACCCTGCCGGGTTCTATCTTCCTCTCTTTTGTAGCAATTTTGCCTGCAATCGCAGTTGGATTATTTGGAGTAACTCCCGGCTTTGCCCTCTTTTACGGAGGTACAAGTTTGTTGATTATTGTTGGTGTGGCATTGGATACACTCCAGCAAATTGAAAGCCACTTAATGATGCGTCATTACGATGGCTTTATGAAAACGGGTAGAATTAAAGGTCGCCGCAGGGCTTAATCAGTAATGATTTATCTGAAAAGTGAATCCGAAATAGACAAGATGCGCGAAAGTGCGCTGATTGTCTCCAGAACACTGGCCGAAGTTGGAAAACACATCGAGCCAGGTGTACAAACCGGAGAGCTTGACAGAATTGCTGAAGAATATATTGCTAAAGAAAAGGGGCGTCCCGCTTTTAAAGGGTACGGACCAAAAGGCAGTGAATTTCCTGCCACGTTGTGTATCTCTGTGAATGAAGAGGTTGTACATGGCATCCCCGGTAAAAGGGAATTAAAAGAAGGTGACATAGTATCTGTAGACTGCGGTGTTGAAAAAAACGGATACTTCGGAGATCACGCCTACACATTTGCTGTGGGAGAATGCAGTGACGAGAAATTGAATTTATTGAGAACTACGTTAGAATCCTTGTATAAAGGAATCGAGCAGGCCGTTCACGGTAACAGAATAGGCGATATTGCCAACGCTGTACAAACACACTGTGAAGATAGCGGTTATGGCGTGGTTCGGGAATTGGTGGGACATGGTATTGGAAAATCCATGCATGAAGATCCATCTGTCCCAAATTTTGGACGTAAAGGAAAAGGTGAGCGTCTCCGCACAGGAATGACGCTTGCTGTTGAACCCATGATCACAATGGGTTCCTGGAAAACGAAAACATTGAACGATGGCTGGACTGTAATAACAGCCGACAAGAGCTTAGCAGCCCATTACGAACACGATATTGTAATTCGTGAAGGAAAAGCTGAAATTCTCAGTACTTTTGATTATATTGCTGAGCTCTCGGACAAAAAAGAAAACATATTGTATTATGGCTAAACAAGAGCCGATAAAACAAGATGGAGAAATAATAGAAGCATTACCGAATGCACAATTCCGTGTGGAATTGGATAACGGCCATGAAATACTGGCTCACGTGTCTGGTAAAATGCGGATGTACTATATAAAAATTCTCCCAGGTGATAGGGTAGCAGTAGAAATGTCTCCCTATGATCTCACTAAAGGAAGAATAACTTATAGATATAAATAAAAGAGGTTGTCATGAAGACACGATCATCAGTAAAGAAAAGAAGTTCAGACGACAAAATTGTACGCCGTAAAGGACGACTTTACGTAATTAATAAGAAGAACCCACGCCATAAACAGCGTCAGGGCTAATACCATAAACAAGTACTTATATGGCACGTATTGCTGGAATTGATTTACCCAAACAAAAACGAGGCGTTATTAGCCTTACGTATATTTATGGGATTGGGCGCTCTAAGGCAGCTGAAATCCTTGACCGCGTAGGCATTGATCCTGACATCAAAGTAAGTGACTGGAGTGATGAGCAAGTAAGCGACTTACGTCAGTTAATTGATGAAGAATATAAGGTGGAAGGTGCCCTCCGTAGCGAAGTAAATAGTGATATTCGCCGATTGATTGAGATCGGTAGCTACCGGGGTAATCGTCATCGTCGCGGTTTACCGGTGAGAGGTCAACGTACCCAAACCAATGCCCGAACCCGTAAAGGGAAGAAGAAAACGGTGGCTGGTAAAAAGAAAGCTGTTAAGTAACCAAGTAATTGAGATAACTCATGGCTAAAAAACAACCAAAAGCATCTGTAGCTGCAAAGCGCAAGAAAAAGAAACAACTGAGCGATCCTAATGGAATGGCCTTTGTTAAGGCAACCTTCAACAACGTAATTGTGACGATTACTGATGCTGACGGGAATGTAGTTTCCTGGTCATCAGCCGGTAAAGAAGGTTTTAAAGGATCCAGAAAAAATACGCCTTATGCAGCACAATTAAGTGCCGAAACGGCTGCTCAAACAGCTCATGATATGGGGCTTAGAAAAGTGGAAGTATTTGTAAAAGGGCCTGGCTCTGGCCGAGAGGCTGCCGTACGTGGTATGGCAAGCTCAGGACTTGAAGTTACGGCTATTAAAGACCGTACACCGCTTCCCCACAACGGATGCCGCCCTCCCAAACGAAGAAGAGTTTAATAGTAAGTAGATTAAGAAATGGCAAGATACAGAGGACCCAAACAGAAGAAAGCCAGACGTTTCAAGGAACCCATTTTTGGGCCAAGTAAGGCATTAGAAAGAAAGCCTTATGGTCCGGGACAACACGGGCGTTCAAGGTTCAATCGTAAATCGGAATATGCAATTCAGCTGGAAGAAAAGCAGAAAGCTAAGTACACCTATGGGTTGCTGGAAAAGCAATTCCGTAATTTGTTTAAAGCAGCTTCAGCCAAAAGTGGTGTAGCTGGTGAAAACCTTTTGCAAGCGCTTGAGTGCCGTCTCGACAATACGGTATTCCGTATGGGATTCGCAAGAACACGTCGTCAGGCTCGTCAGTTGGTTAGCCACAAACATATTGTGGTAAATGGAGGTATTGTAAATATTCCTTCCTTTGATGTTAGTCCAGGTGATGTAGTATCTATCCGGCCTAAGTCAAGAAACCTTGAGGTAATTGACGATTCGCTATCCGGCTCTTCCCGTAATAAGTACAAATGGGTAGAAACAGATGCAAAGTCAAGATCAGGTAAAATGTTATACGTTCCAACAATGGAAGAAATACCTGAAAATATTAATGTTCAGCTAATTGTTGAGCTTTACTCTAAGTAATTTTTTAAAGTACAAGTCTTATTATGAGCAACTATAGCATTCAAATGCCTGAAACACTGAATGTTGTCGAAGATAAAGACAGCTTCGGTACCTTTGTGCTGCAACCACTTGAGAGAGGGTTTGGAGTTACTATTGGTAATTCCTTCCGTAGAGTACTACTCTCTTCCTTACCAGGAATTGCAATCACTGCTGTTAAAATTAATGGCGTTGATCATGAGTACTCCAGCATTAAGGGAGTTAAAGAGGATGTGTATGAAATCATTCTCAACTTCAAGCAAGTTCGTTTCAAGCAGGTTGAGCAAAGCTCTGGGGTTATTCATATTTCTAAAAGTGGTGCCGGTGAGTTAACTGCTGCCGATATTGATGAAGCTACTGCAGAATATGAAGTCTTGAACCCTGATTTGGTTATCGCTAACCTTGCAGACGATGCAGAGTTAGAGATTGAACTGAAAATTGGTCGCGGTCGCGGTTATGTGCCCGCAGAAGAAATGGATATTGAAGATGAGGATGTGAATTTGATTCCCATCGATGCCATTTTTACTCCTATAAAGTCGGTTAAATACAATGTTGAGAACGTTCGCGTTGGTCAACGTACTGACTATGAAAAGTTGGTTATGGATATTGATACCGATGGCTCGGTTAATGCTAAGGAGGCTCTTACCATTGCAGGTAAGATTCTAAAAGAGCATATCGAGAAATTTATCACAGAAGAAATAGAAGAACCATTCACGCAGGAAGAAGAGGAAGTTGACGCAGAGAAACAGCGCGTAGCGAACCTTCTCCGTACAAGTATTGAAGATCTTAACCTAAGTGTTCGTGCTTACAACTGCCTGAAGTCTGCTAACATCAATACAATTGGTGAGCTGGTTTCACGCGATGAGCAAGATCTTCTGAAATTCAGAAACTTCGGTAAGAAATCACTCAGCGAATTGGTTGAAGTGATTGAAGAGAAGAATCTGGAGTTTGGAATGGATGTATCTAAATATTTGGATTAAGTAGAAAGGAATTGAATTATGCGTCACGGAGTTAAAGGTAGAAAATTAAGCAGAACAGCTGCACACCGTAAGCGAACATTGCAGTCACTTTCTATGGCTCTCATTAAAGAGCATAGAATTATGACGACATTGGCAAAGGCTAAGGAATTAAGAGTTTTTGTAGAGCCATTAATTACCAGAGCCAAAGAAGATACCCACCACAATCGACGGCAAGTATTTTCTTCTTTACAGAATAAAGAGGCCGTGAGTAAACTCTTCGAAGAAGTGGGGCCTAAAAGTAAAGATCGCCCGGGTGGCTATACCCGTATCATTAAAGCCGGATTACGAAAAGGTGACGGTGCGGAAATGGCTGTAGTGGAACTGGTTGATTACAATGATATCAAGCCTGAAGGAACTACAAAATCATCTGGTAAGAAACGAACCAGACGTGCGGGTAAGAGTAATACCCCTACTTCTTCAACCCCTTCTACAAAGAAAGGAGAGAGAGAATCCAAGACTGAAGTAGCTGAGCAAAAAGAAGCTACCAGTGAAGACGTATCTGAAGAAACTAAAGCAGAAGAAAATTCTGAAGAGGAGAAAAACTCCTAAGTAAAAAGCCCCTGCGACGCCAAATAAGCAGGGTTTGGAAATTTTTTCCAAAAAAGTTTGAAATAAATTTGGCAGTGACTAGAAAAGTCCTTATCATTGGAATCTGTCACGGAAATGATTCCAACGGCAGAAAAGTTCTTAGACATATTGAAGTATAGATCAGATTGTTTGTGCGAGCGAGAGCTTGTTCAATTTCTTGATGCAAATTTTTTGCATTTTAAAATGACCA
>NZ_FXTP01000025.1 GCF_900182705.1 Gracilimonas mengyeensis
CTCTGTTGGTACTGTTGAGGTTCAACGGCAGAAAAAACCAGCCTGGATATACCTGACGAAGTGCATCTGCCTGCAGGCAGTGCATAGACCAATACGGAAGGTACCAGGCTGGCTCGATTCCAATAAAACAGGCAGAGAGTAAAGATCACAAGCTACTTATACAACCTTTTGCCTGTTGGTAAATAGTTCTCCCTCTAACATATGAGACCGCAAAACTATTTAAACTTCAGTCTACGCTTTCCTAAAGCGGTCAGACGAATACGGAGTGATTGTATGATTTCTTATGAACGCTCCAGCATGCGATTGAGGGCCAAAACAGCGTTCTCGGCAACTTCTTGAGGAACGGTGATTTGATTCACCACTTCGCCTTGTTCCAGCTTTTCGAGCGACCATAGCAGGTGCGGTAAGTCAATGCGGTTCATCGTAAGGCAGGGGCACATAAACGGGTTTAGCGATACAATCTCTTTATCCGGATTTTCCATGGCCAGGCGATTCACCAGGTTCATTTCCGTACCAATAGCCCACTTACTGCCTGGCTCAGCATTCTCAATCGTGTTGATGATAAAACTGGTGGAACCGTTTAGGTCGGAGGCTTGAACCACATCAAAAGTACACTCCGGATGCACCAGGACTTTCATCTCCGGCTCTTTATCCCGCAAGTTTTCAATATGTTTGATATTAAATTTCTCGTGCACCGAACAGTGTCCTTTCCAAAGAATTACTTTCACATCTTCAAAATCACCTTCGTACTCAAACTCTCCTTTCAGTGGTGCCCAAACGGCCATTTGCTCAAGCGGAATACCCAGATCATAAGCCGTGTTACGCCCCAAGTGTTGATCTGGTAAAAACAGGATTCGTTCTTTTTGGGTGAAAGCCCATTCCAGCATTTTTTTGGCATTGGAAGATGTTACCGTAGCGCCGCCATGCTTCCCTACAAATCCTTTAATAGCAGCCGTAGAGTTTACATAAGTGAGGGGTAAAATGGTATCCCCCCAAACTTCCTGCATAGCTTCCCATCCTTCTTCGGTTTGATCGATGTCGGCCATATCAGCCATGGAGCAGCCCGCACGCATGTCGGGTAAAATCACTTTTTGATCGGGCCCCGTAAGCATGTCGGCTGTTTCTGCCATAAAATGAACCCCACAAAAGGGAATGAACTCAGCCTCGGGTTTGGTCGTACAGATTTGAGCCAGCTTCAGCGAATCACCGCGGGCATCGGCAAACTGTATCACTTCATCTTTTTGATAGTGATGCCCCGGTATAAACAGCCGTTCGCCAAACTTGGCTTTGATCTCCCGAACGCGGGCTGTCATCTCTTCTTCCGAAAGCTCGCTGTAGCGCTTGGGGAGGGAAACTTCGGATTCAATATCTAAAACATCTAGTACTTCCATAAGACTGATACCTGCTCCGACCACACAATACTTTTTAGAGCTGTGTATCGTAGCGTTTGGAGTTTATTTCATTGTTAAGCAACCATAAAGGTAACAAAAAAATTCGTGGATTTGTGTACTAGCCAAATAGCAGTAATTGTGATTTTGGTTCTACGGTGAGAACACCACTTTAACACCATAGCACTGTAACACTATAACACCATAACCCTATTCTATCCCCAAAATCTTCCTGTTCTTCTCTTCATCGGCCCCTTCCCCGGCAAAATCGTCAAAAGCCTTTTCGGTGACTTCAATAATATGATCCGAGATAAACGGCGCACCTTCTGCCGCTCCCTGCCCGGGTGATTTGATACAGCACTCCCACTCCAGCACGGCCCATCCGTCAAAATCATACTGGCTCAGCTTACTGAAAATGCCGTTAAAATCTACGTCGCCATCGCCCAGTGAGCGGAAACGGCCGGGACGATCTTTCCAGCTGGCATAGCCACCGTACACGCCCGCTTTTCCGGTGGGATTGAATTCCGCATCCTTGGCATGGAACATCCCGATGTGCTCGTGATAGATGTCGATGAATTCCAGGTAATCCAGCTGCTGCAGCACAAAGTGACTGGGGTCGTATAAAATGCCCACACTTTCGTGTTTCCCTGTCGCTTCAAAAAATCGCTCGTAGGTCAGTCCGTCGTGCAGGTCTTCGCCGGGATGCAGCTCGTAGCACACTTTAACGCTTTCGTCTTTGCAATGGTCCAGCACCGGCTTCCACTTTTTAGCCAGCTCTTTAAAACCCGTTTCCACCAGTCCCGCCGGACGCTGCGGCCAGGGGTACACGGTATGCCAGAGAAATGCGCCGGAGAAACTTCCCATCACATCAATGCCCCAATGGCGCGATACCGAGGCCGACGCCTTCACCTGTTCTACCGCCCACATCTGCCGGGCTTCCGGGTTATTTTTTACGGGATCGGGCGCAAAGCCGTCAAACATGGTATCGTAAGCGGGGTGAACCGCCACCAGCTGTCCCTGTAAGTGCGTTGCCAACTCGGTGATCTCCAATCCGGCATCCTCCACAATGCCTTTGATTTCATCGGCGTAAGTTTTGCTGTCACGGGCCTTGATGATATCGATGACACGTGTATCCCAGGCGGGAATCTGTACCCCCTCATAGCCAAGCTCTTTCGCCCACTTGCAAATGCTTTCCAGGTTATTAAAAGGTTTGTCATCGTCTAAAAACTGTGCGAGAAAAATCGCAGGACCTTTGATCGTCTTCATTTCTTTTTGATTCAAGATTGAAAAGTCAAGATTAAAAATTGGAAGCTGACGCTAAGCGTCAGTAATTAATTTTTAATCTTAAATCTTTAATTTTCAATTATTCTTTACTTCTACCCAGATATTTCCACGCTCTGTAGACTCTACCACCGCATCCACCAAACTCATGCCATGCACACCTTCGTCCACATCGGGATAATCGTAGATTTCCATATCGTGATTTTCGCCGGCATCATGGGCACGGAGGTGCATTCCAAAGTTGCGATAGATGTTGGCAAAAGCTTCCAGGTAGCCTTCGGGATGTCCGGCCGGCACCCGAGAATTCGCTAATGCTGTTTCCGAAAGGTAGCCCGTATTATCCACGCCGGTGCGGTAGATTTGATCGGGCTTGCCCTGCCATTTCACTTTCAGGGTGTTATTGTCTTCCTGTTGCCATTCCAACCCGCCCTTTTCGCCATACACTCGAATTTTGATGTTGTTTTCTTCTCCTGCGGAAACCTGTGAGCATGCCAGTACGCCCGGCACACCGCCTTCAAATTCGAGCAAGGCAGAGGCGTCATCATCCAGCAGCCGGCCCTCAACAATTTTGGAGAGCTGCGAGAGCACTTTATTGATTTTCAAACCAGAAACATACTCGGCCATGTTAGCGGCGTGCGTGCCGATATCACCATACGCACCGGCCTTTCCGGATTTAGTGGGATCGGTCCGCCAGGAAGCCTGTTTGTTATCATCGGCTTCCAGCTTTTGGGACAGCCAGCCCTGCGGATATTCCACAGTGATTTTCTTTATGGGACCAAGCTCACCATCCTCCACCATCTTGCGGGCCTGTTTTACCATCGGGTAGCCGGTGTAGGTGTGCGTAAGCGCAAAAGGCAAGCGCGTTTCTTTTACTTTGGCTTGAAGGGCTTTGGCTTCCTGCATATCAAAACACAGGGGCTTATCGATGATTACGGGGAAGCCGTTATCAAGAGCTAATAGCGCCGGATCGGCATGAACATGGTTAGGCGTTACAATGGAAACGAAATCCATGCGATCACCTTTAGGAAGTTGTTTTTCGGCTTTAATCATTTCTTTATAGGAACCGTAAACCCGGCCTTCATCTAAAAAAAGCTCTTTGCCAGTTCGGGCAGATTTCTCCGGGTCCCGGCTGAAGGCTCCGCACACCAGTTCAATTTGTCCGTCCAGGTTGGCAGCCACCCGGTGTACGCCCCCGATAAAAGAGCCCACGCCACCGCCTATCATTCCCATTCTGAGTTTTCGGTTTTGCATAAATAATGTCTTTGTTGGTTCACATTTTTTCAGTGGCATCTTCTAAACCGCAAAGTACGCATAGAGCGCAAAGGGTTTCTTACAAATAACTAATCATCCAAAGTAGTAGATTAAGGCTTAGAATTAAGTCTACCATTGAGGGGAGTACGGCTTTAGCCGGGAGGGGTGTTGGTACCAAGGAGTACATTCTTTAATCTTACCGCTTGGCCCATGGCACTAACACCCTCCGCGCGTTTTGACAAGTCAAAACCGGCACCTCCCTCAAGGGAGGATTTTTCATTTCTTAATTCAAATGAATCGCCTGTTTTCGATTTCTGAAATACAAAAATATTCCCTCAAATATCCACCTTCTCGTATTCGATTTCTTCGTTTTTGAAAGTGAACATGTAAATCACAAACACTACGAAAGCAAAGCCTGCAGGCCACAGCCAAATCATCTCCCAGTCGTGCAGGCCATCGCTAAAGGTGTAGATTGTGGAAATCTGCCCGGCTGCCCAGAAACCGATGAGCATTCCCACTCCATAGGTTGCCAGTGTAATGAGCCCTTGTGCAGAACTCTTGAATTTTTCACCGGCTTTGGAATCGGTATAAATCTGTCCGGCCACAAAAAAGAAATCGTAGCAGATGCCGTGCAGGGCAATCCCGATAATCAGCATAAACATCAGTTCGCCTGAATTACCATATGCAAACAGCAGGTAGCGCAGAGCCCAGGCCAGCATGCCGATCAACAGTGTTTTCTTGATTCCAAAGCGCGTCAGAAAAAAAGGAATCAGCAGCATAAATAAAACTTCAGAGACCTGACCGATAGTCATAATACCGGTCGGGTTATTCACCCCGATCTCCGCCAAAAAGGGGTTGGCATTCTGATAATAGAAAGCCAAGGGAATACAAATCAACACAGAGGCAATGAAGAACACCAGAAAATTGCGGTCTTTTAACATCTTCAGTGCATCCAGGCCAAGCATATCTTTGATGGAAACGGTCTCGTCTTTTGAAATTTTTGGCGGGGTTTTGGGCAGCGTAAAACTGAAAATCCCTAAAACCAAAGAGGCCACCGCAGCAAGCAGAAAAGTGTTTTCAAGATAGCCCTGATCTATAGCCTGAGGAGAATCCCATGAAAAAACATAACTGATAGCCAGCCCGGCTACAATCCATCCCACCGTACCAAAAACCCTCACTTTAGAAAAATCGGCTTTTGGATCTTTCATCGTGCGAAATGAGATGGAATTAACCAGTGCCAAAGTAGGCATATACAAAATCATATAGCCCAACACGTAAGGATAGAAAAGGGTGAAATCGGTAGTATTCGCCATCAGATACATCAACCCTGCACCGATTAGGTGGATAATGCCCAGAATGCGCTCAGCATTAAAATAGCGGTCAGCAATTAACCCGATGATAAACGGAGCAATAATGGCTCCCCAGGATTGGGTGGCAAACGCCATACCGATTTGTCCATCGGTGGCCGCCAGGTTATTCCCCAAAAAAGTACCGAGCGTTACAAACCAGGCTCCCCAGATAAAAAACTGGAGAAACATCATAAAGCTCAGGCGTATCTGAATGGTGTTCATAGCAGTTGGTTAAGTTAGGTTAGGAATTTATTCAATCGAATTGATGATGGGGTAAATAAAAAAGATTCATCTTAATAAAAAGAAGAAATAGAAGCGTTTCCATCCAAGAAACATAAAGTTATCAATTTAGTTAAGAGAATAGGCGAGCGTTTTCCCAAAAATTCTTGATAAGCTTACATTACTGCCACTTATTCTATTTTGGACGCCGGCCTCACAAATATCTGCATTAACTTTTACTATACTTTGCATGAGTAATTCTAATTCGAAAGAAGCTGAAGAACGGCAAGCGCCCAGGGCCTTGGAAATTTTTGAAGCCATCAGGGCCGAAGGGGAACATGAACTTGAGCGCCCTTCCTTTGCTTTACTATGGTCGGGACTGGCGGCCGGCTTGTCGATGGGCTTCTCTTTTCTCACCGAAGCGCTCCTTGCCAGTCATCTTCCTGATGCCAATTGGGTACCGCTAATTGCTGAATTTGGTTATAGTATTGGGTTTTTAATCGTGATATTGGGCCGCCAACAATTGTTTACCGAAAACACCCTTATCCCGGTACTTCAGGTATTGAATGAAAAATCCTGGTCGGTTTTCAGAAATTTAGCCCGGCTCTGGGGTATCGTATTTTTTGCCAATATTGTGGGCACCATGTTATTTAGCTTTGCCATTGCTTCGCTTTCCATTTTTGATCCTTCAGTTTACACCCATTTAAGTGAAATAGCACACACGGTAGTTTCGCACGCACCCTGGGAGACTTTTTTCAGGGCTATTTTTGCGGGATGGTTGATTGCCCTGATTATCTGGTTGTTGCCCTTTGCACAGGAAGCCCGCTTTTGGGTGATTATTATCATCACTTATGTAATTGGCATAGGCGGATTTTCACACATCATTGCCGGTTCCGTTGAAGGATTTTATGGCTTGTGGATAGGACAAATGTACTGGGGAGAATTCCTTTTCAACTTTTTTATACCCACCGCAACTGGTAATATTGTAGGCGGAGTGGCTTTGGTGGCCGTTATCAATTATGCGCAGGTAAGTTACGAGGCCAAAAAATTGTAATGCTTTGCTGGTTAGAATCGGTTCTTCTTATTTATGTTCTCACTAAACGTATATGCTCTATTAAAAAAGATACAACCGAATCCTGCATATATATGTTATTGAATTACGATCATATTAACTCAAAATTTTGTTGGTTTTATCCTACAACTAACTACATATGATATGCCTACACAGCGTAGTTTAATAATGTTTTTGCTCTCATCTCTTTTAATAGGTGGTTGCTCCCTCACAAATTCAAATAAGGAAAGTATAGATGAAAGGCTTAAAGAGCGCTTAATTGGAAGCTGGGATTTTGGATATTATAGCGCCCAATATTTACCAAATAATACCTTTGTAGACAGCTTTTATACCGGACAAAACCTGGATGATTTAGAATTTATAATTGTTGGAGATTACAGCATAGAAAATGAATTCTTGTTTCTCATATGTTAGAGGGAGAACTATTTACCAACAGGCAAAAGGTTGTATAAGTAGCTTGTGATCTTTACTCTCTGCCTGTTTTATTGGAATCGAGCCAGCCTGGCACCTTCAGTATTGGTCTATGCACTGCCTGCAGGCAGATGCACTTCGTCAGGTATATCCAGGCTGGTTTTTTCTGCCGTTGAACCTCAACAGTACCAACAGAG
>NZ_FXTP01000026.1 GCF_900182705.1 Gracilimonas mengyeensis
AAAAAAAGCCCCGGATGTTGATCCGGGGCTTGTGGGGTACAAAAAGGAAGGAGGCGACGACCTACTCTACCGCGTAAGCAGTACCATCGGCGCTGCAAGGCTTAACGGCCGTGTTCGGGATGGGAACGGGTGGAGCCCTTGCGCTATAGTCACCTTCCAAAAAATGGTAGAACTAAAAAGAGATGTTCTTTGACATGATGGGCTTCCCAGGTGGGAAGCCGGCAATAGTAACCGGCAGATATTGGTGTATAGAGCGTATCTATACTGTAGCAACTTTAGCTGGTTTGTTGACGGCGCTTACAGCGCCTGTGCAAACCATATAAAGGAAGCCTGTGGCCTGATTAGTACGACTCGGCTAAACATGTCACCATGCGTACACCTGTCGCCTATCTACCTGGTCGTCTTCCAGGAGGCTCTTAGGGAATACTTATCTTGGAGCGTGCTTCGCGCTTAGATGCATTCAGCGGCTTATCACTTCCGCACATAGCTACCCTGCGATGCATGCGACCACACAACAGGTACACTAGCGGTGCGTCCACTCCGGTCCTCTCGTACTAGGAGCAGCTCTCCGCAATATTCCTACGCCCACAGCAGATAGAGACCGAACTGTCTCACGACGTTCTGAACCCAGCTCGCGTACCGCTTTAATTGGCGAACAGCCAAACCCTTGGGACCTTCTCCAGCCCCAGGATGCGATGAGCCGACATCGAGGTGCCAAACCTCCCCGTCGATGTGAACTCTTGGGGGAGATAAGCCTGTTATCCCCGGAGTACCTTTTATCCTTTGAGCGATGGCCCTTCCATGCGGTGCCACCGGATCACTAAACCCAACTTTCGTTCCTGCTCGACCTGTGTGTCTTGCAGTCAAGCACCCTTATGCTTTTACACGCTGCGCACGATTGCCGACCGTGCTGAGGGTACCTTTGGGAGCCTCCGTTACTCTTTAGGAGGCGACCGCCCCAGTCAAACTACCCACCATACACTGTTCCGCGGTTGCCCCACGGTTAGAATTCACCTGACACAAGGGCGGTATTTCACTGGGCGACTCCCCCCAACCTGGCGATCAGGGTTCTGGGTCTCCCGCCTATGCTACACATGCGTCCGGTAAAGCCAATGTAAAGTTGTAGTAAAGGTTCACGGGGTCTTTTCGTCCCGCTGCGGGTAATCGGCGTCATCACCGATACCACAATTTCACCGAGCTCATGGCTGAGACAGTGCCCAAATCGTTACACCATTCGTGCAGGTCGGAACTTACCCGACAAGGAATTTCGCTACCTTAGGACCGTTATAGTTACGGCCGCCGTTTACCGGGGCTTCAGTTGGAAGCTTCGCCGAAGCTAACTCCCTTCTTTAACCTTCCGGCACCGGGCAGGTGTCAACCCCTATACATCGCCTTGCGGCTTAGCAGAGGTATGTGTTTTTGGTAAACAGTCGTTTGGGCCTTTTCACTGCGCCCTGACAAAGTCAGGGGATCCTTCTCCCGAAGTTACGGATCGAATTTGCCTAGTTCCTTAGCCATGAATTACTCGAGCACCTTAGGATACTCTCCTCACCCACCTGTGTCGGTTTGGGGTACGAGCAGCTGTAACAAACTACGACGCTTTTCTCGGCAGCATGATTACCTCCACTATCCCGTTGGCCGCAGCCTCTGGGTACTGTCGGGGTTCAGCCTTAATGGTGAGCGGATTTGCCTACTCACCGGCCTACGCCCTTTAACGTGCATTCGTCAGCACGCGGGAGTGTCACTTCTGCGTCACGCCTTAGCCTAGCGTTACAGTCGGTACCGGAATATTGAACCGGTTTGCCATCGGCTTCGCCTTTCGGCTACACCTTAGGTCTCGACTAACCCTGATCCGATTAGCGTTGATCAGGAACCCTTGGGTTTTTGGTGGACGGGTTTCTCGCCCGTCTTATCGTTACTCATGCCTACAGTTTCGCTTCCAGCAGCTCCACCAAAACTCGCGTTTCGACTTCTGCGCTACTGGAATGCTCCCTTACCGAACTATTAGTTCCCACAGCTTCGGCAGTATGTTTAATGCCCGTGTATTATCGACGCCGGGCCGCTTAACTAGTGAGCTATTACGCACTCTTTAAAGGAATGGCTGCTTCTAAGCCAACCTCCTAGTTGTCTGGGCAACCCAACTTTCTTTGTTCAACTTAACATACATTTGGGGGCCTTAGCTGGTGGTCTGGGTTCTTTCCCTCTCGCGACAGGACGTTATCACCCTGCCACTGACTGCCTGGTGGCTTCTTACCGGTATTCGGAGTTTGTCTAGGGTTGGTACCCGGTGAAGGGCCCTAGCCTAATCAGTGCTCTACCTCCGGAAGAACAAAACCAGACGCTATACCTAAATATATTTCAGGGAGTACGAGCTATTTCCAAGTTTGATTGGCCTTTCACCCCTATCCACAGTTCATCCGATGACTTTTCAACGTCAGGCGGTTCGGGCCTCCATGGGGTTTTACCCCCACTTCACCCTGACCATGGATAGATCACTTGGTTTCGCGTCTGCCCCGCTGTACTGCACGCCCTATTCAGACTCGCTTTCGCTGCGGCTGCGCCCCTTAGGGGCTTAACCTCGCACAACAGGAGCAACTCGTAGGCTCATTATACAAAAGGCACGCCGTCAGTCCCGAAGGACCTCCGACCGCTTGTAAGCACACGGTTTCAGGTACTATTTCACTCGCCTTCTCGGCGTTCTTTTCACCTTTCCCTCACGGTACTGGTTCACTATCGGTCATACAGATGTATTTAGCCTTACCGGATGGTGCCGGCAAATTCACGCAGAGTTTCACCTGCCCCGCGCTACTCAGGATACCCGCCTCACTACTCGCCGTACGCCTACAGGCCTTTCACCTTCTGTGGGACTGCTTTCCAGGCAGTTTCGACTTAAGTTTGTAGCAATTATGCAGGTCCTACTACCCCAAGATCCCGTAGGACCTTGGTTTGGACTGCTTCCCGTTCGCTCGCCGCTACTAGGAAAATCACTTGATTGTTTTCTCTTCCTGAGGGTACTTAGATGTTTCAGTTCCCCTCGTATGCTCTCCCGTAGGAGTATCCATCAAAGATGGATGGGTTGCCCCATTCGGACATCCGCGGATCATTGCTCGTATGCAGCTCCCCGCAGCTTATCGCAGCTTTACACGTCCTTCATCGCCTCTGTATGCCTAGGCATCCACCGTGTGCCCTTAACGTGCTTCTATTATATGGCTTGCACAGTCCGCTGGACTGGCCGCCACACATGAGCTTCATTGCTATTAAGGTTTAATTGTGGGCCGGATGTGGGACGAACCGCATCCGGCTACCTTGGCGTAGTCTACTTGCCCTCGAAAGAACAAATAGCCTACTAATAAGTCATCATGCTCGAAAGCATGCTGACTCTATCTACTATTACTATTGCTTTCATCATGTCAAAGAACTCCGCGTGTCGCCGCGGAAAACGCGCCCGCCGGCCAAATAGCCGCCGCGCAAATACAATCGTTTGGATAAAGATGCCATGGGTTATACCAACCGCTCAACAACACCTTCAACAAAAAAATAAAGAACTATTATCTTATCTAATATCACTGTGGAGCTACGGGGATTCGAACCCCGGACCCCCTGCTTGCAAAGCAGGTGCTCTAGCCAGCTGAGCTATAGCCCCGTAGTCTTGTGGGCTTGGGAGGACTTGAACCTCCGACCTCACGCTTATCAGGCGTGCGCTCTAACCACCTGAGCTACAAGCCCCCTTTATTGCGGGCCTCGGCTGCAGGCGGCATGAACCGGCTGCGGCGAGCGGAAACCCGCCGGGTACACAGTCTTAAAAAAAGTACAGATCAGATTGTTTGCCACGAGCGATGCGTAGCGTCGTAGTCCCAATATTGCAGGGACGCTCTCCTTGAAAGGAGGTGATCCAGCCGCACCTTCCGGTACGGCTACCTTGTTACGACTTAGCGCCAGTTACCAGGCTTACCCTAGGCACCCCTTACTGGAGCGACATCAGGTACTCCTGACTTCCATCGCTTGACGGGCGGTGTGTACAAGGCCCGGGAACGTATTCACCGCGTCATTGCTGATACGCGATTACTAGCGATTCCACCTTCATGGAGTCGAGTTGCAGACTCCAATCCGAACTGAGAATGACTTTGTGGATTTGCTCCTGCTCGCGCAGTGGCTACCCATTGTATCATCCATTGTAGCACGTGTGCAGCCCTGGACGTAAGGGCCATGATGACTTGACGTCGTCCCCACCTTCCTCACTACTTGCGTAGGCAGTCTGGCTAGAGTCCCCACCATTACGTGCTGGTAACTAACCACAGGGGTTGCGCTCGTTGCGCCACTTAAGGCAACACCTCACGGCACGAGCTGACGACAGCCATGCAGCACCTTCCATAGCGCCCCGAAGGGACCCTCCTTTTCGGGAGGTAGCACTATGGATTTAGCCCAGGTAAGGTTCCTCGCGTTGCATCGAATTAAGCCACATGCTCCACCGCTTGTGCGGGCCCCCGTCAATTCCTTTGAGTTTCATCGTTGCCGACGTACTCCCCAGGTGGTATGCTTACTGCGTTAACTGCGTCACTGGCTCCGAAGAGCCAACAACTAGCATACATCGTTTACAGCGTGGACTACCAGGGTATCTAATCCTGTTCGCTCCCCACGCTTTCGTGCCTCAGCGTCAGTTACAGCCCAGCCGGCCGCCTTCGCCACTGGTGTTCTTCGTAATATCTATGCATTTCACCGCTACACTACGAATTCCACCGGCCTCTTCTGTACTCAAGAAACCCAGTATCCATGGCAATTTTACCGTTAAGCGGCAAGATTTCACCACAGACTTAGGCTCCCGCCTACGCACCCTTTACACCCAATGATTCCGGACAACGCTTGCACCCTCCGTATTACCGCGGCTGCTGGCACGGAGTTAGCCGGTGCTTATTCGAATGATACCGTCACTCCAGGTCGAAACCCGGACGTTCTTCTCATTCAAAAGCCGTTTACAACCCATAGGGCCGTCTTCCGGCACGCGGCGTGGCTGCGTCAGGGTTTCCCCCATTGCGCAAGATTCCTCACTGCTGCCTCCCGTAGGAGTCTGGGCCGTGTCTCAGTCCCAGTGTGGGGGATCATCCTCTCAGACCCCCTAGCTATCATCGCCTTGGTGAGCCGTTACCTCACCAACTAACTAATAGCACGCAGACCCCTCTATACCCGGGCCGAAGCCCCTTAACAACTGTGGCCATGCGGCCCCGCTGCATTATGCGGTATTAGCATCCCTTTCGGAATGTTATCCCCCTGGTATAGGCAGGTTATCTACGCGTTACTCACCCGTCCGCCAGTCTCCAGTAGGTGCAAGCACCTACCTTCTCCTTCGACTTGCATGTGTTAAGCCCGCCGCCAGCGTTCGTCCTGAGCCAGGATCAAACTCTCCATTGTAAATAAAAAAATATATATACTCTGTGAGCTGACCCTACGCTCTTGGTCATTTTAAAATGCAAAAAATTTGCATCAAGAAATTGAACAAGCTCTCGCTCGCACAAACAATCTGATCTATACTTCAATATGTCTAAGAAC
>NZ_FXTP01000027.1 GCF_900182705.1 Gracilimonas mengyeensis
CTCTGTTGGTACTGTTGAGGTTCAACGGCAGAAAAAACCAGCCTGGATATACCTGACGAAGTGCATCTGCCTGCAGGCAGTGCATAGACCAATACTGAAGGTGCCAGGCTGGCTCGATTCCAATAAAACAGGCAGAGAGTAAAGATCACAAGCTACTTATACAACCTTTTGCCTGTTGGTAAATAGTTCTCCCTCTAACATATGAGACAATGAGAAGAATGAGCAAGATGTGAACCAATCTTTTTCGGTTAATGAAACCAGTACGTATTTGAGAGAAGACATTCAAAACAGCAGGACGTGGAGAAATAATTTGCGCGATTATAACCAAAATAAAGCGGAGTTCAGATTACTTAAAATATTAGGAGATAACAGAGAGAGTGGGATAGCTGTCGGCTTTTTTGGCGCCTTTGAAAAAAATGAAGTGAATGAATTACAGTTAAGAAGAGAAGAACGCTATTACAGGACTCAGGTTTTTCGGGAGGATACCTTAATTGACCGTACTACTGATGAGGAGTTATTTGAAGACACAAACGACCGGCATCAAACCAATGATAAGGTAGTTTTTGGCTTGGAATATTACCGGTGGAAAAATGGGAACGACAGTCGTCATCGTTTATATGTACAACTTAATAACTTCGATCATACCCAAAATATAGACTATATTCGCACCAGGGAGCGCATTCAAGAAGATTTTTATGCTGACTTTACCCAACTGCGCGAGGAACACTATGAGACCACAGGACAAACCATATCACGGGATAATCCGGTATTGTTTAGCTACAATGGGTATCAAAATTTTGGGGTGAATGTGCTGGGTGATGACCATATCTTCATCAACCTGAGGGGCATATATGGATTTGGAGAACAGGAATTAAGGAGTGATCGCGAACAAATTGATCGGCGGATAATTGATGGCAGAATAGATATAAATAACGAGGAAGACTTTGAGACAAGATTTGGCCAGCCTGATTCAAAATTTATGGCCGGAGGGCTAAGGCTTGGTTATGCTATAACTTTGCAGGAAGATAATTTTACTCTTTTTTCCGGGATTACACCATTCTATGAATGGGCACATGAAGAAAATCAGGCCATAGCCACCTTAAATAAACAGTATATTGAGATTAACAGGCATCAGGGCGGGGCAGATATTCCCGTTTTTGGTTTTTTCGATGTCAATGATTCATTCTCTGTTTGGGGTGGAATTAAGGTGAGATTTTCGCATGAATATGTACATACCGATCTTCAAGAACACCCATACGAATTAATCCCTGATCAGGAAAACGATATACTGAAAACCAAGGAGGAAACCACACAATCCAGGCTGGAACAATCCAGTGCTTTGGGCTTTCGTTATACTCATTCATCCGGACTCTCAGTTATAGCCAATACCCGCGGAAATATTTCCAATGTCAATAATTGGGCACTGACCCTGCAATTCAGCTATTAAAGCTGCTTACCTAATTAATAGCTGGATTTCGCTTTACGAACGTTTCAACGGTATCGGAAGCTAAGGCTCCAAAAACGCCGATGCCACCCTCGATATTATAAATCACATTTTGGATTTCGCCAGGGGAGAGAGTAGAACCTCCAAGTTGCACTTCCTGCGAGCGGATGAAATCGTAAATGTTGTCATCCAGCGTGTTGGCTACAATCTTGTTTTCTCCGTAGTAGGCAATGCCAATCCACGGGTAATCGATGGTGATGGAACCGTCCGGGTTTTTCTCAAAGTTGCCTTCATTGATGATGCCGGAGCTGTTGTTGGCAAACAGTTCGAGATCTTCAGGATCCTCGTCGCCATCTTCATAAAAATCGAAATATACGGGGGTAAGGTTTTCGGCAACGGGGTTGTCGGATAGGGCATTGAAGATGAAAATGTTCTGCCGCCCGGGATATGAACTTTCACTCACCGTGATTTCGAGCTGCTCGGAGGATTGGTACACAATGGTATCACGCACGCCTTCCAGTATATCAAAACCACCGGGAATGATGGTGGTGGCGGTAATTTCATCATCCGAATCGGGAAAGGTGATGTGCAGCCGGTAGGTACGCGAAGGCAGCACATGGTGGCTTACATCAGCCCAATAAATACCGGGGTTTTGCATGGAGAATGAATACGAATAAGTTTGCTCAACGGTACTTTCGGGGCCGCTTTCCAGCAACTGAATGGCAACGTTGGCATTGTTGATGGCAGCCTGGGAGAAATCGTACACTTCATCGGCCGGAACCGTTTTGGATAGGCGCACATGAGGAAGTTGGCGATCGGCTACCAGGTAGGCCTCCACTACATAATACTCCTCATAGTCATCTTGTGGATAGGTTTCGCAGGAAACGAGGGCAGCGGCAGCAGTAATCAGTAAAAGGGTTAAAAGATTCTTCATGGCATTAAAAGTTTACAGTGTAAGAAATAGATGGCAGGATGGGCAGCAGGGTAACATCGTTTCGCTCAACGGGATTTTCGTCAAAGTCAAAGCTGTAGAACCAGACATTCCGGCGAGAGTACACGTTGATGAGCTGGAACTGCCATTCGGCGTCGCCCATGCCAAAAAAGGTGCCTTTGCGGGCAAAGGAAACATCCATCCGGTGGTAGTTAGGCAAGCGAGAGGCATTCACTTTTCCCACGGTAAATACGTTTCGGTTTTCGTTGGTAACCGGCAGATCATGCTGTATGTAGCGGCCAAGTACCTGGGTGTAGGCCTGACCGGTGGCAAAATTGAAGGAAGCAGTGGCCTTCCAACGATTACTGAGTTGGTAGTTGGCTACTACGTTGATGTCGTGGCGGCGGTCGTATTTGGGCGGATAAAAACGAGCGGCTTGTTCCTCATTCCCAATTTCGTAATTGAAGCCGGGGAACTTACGCCAGGTATAGCCCAGCGTGTAGCCGATAAAGCCGGTAAAGCGTCCCATCCTTCGTTCAAAAAACACTTCGGCGCCATAGGCATAACCGGTGCCAAAACGGAACATATCTTCATACAGTAAACCGGCTACATCGGGCAGAAACGGGTCCAGTTCAAATAAATCTTCCATGCTGCGGTAGTACAATTCTACATCCAGCCCGTAGCCTTCAAATGGGATGGTTTTGGCGCCCAGAACAAACTGATCACCAAAGGCAGGGTCTACACCTTCGGCCGAAGTAAGCCAGATATCGAAACCGGAGAAGGCTTCATTGGAAATAAGGGTTAAGAATTGGTTGTAGCGACCATAAGCGGCTTGCAGGCGAATACGGTCTGCCGGACGATATTCCAGAGAAAAGCGCGGTTCCACGCGGAAAAAGTCACCGTCTGAAAAATAATTGAAGCGGATGCCGGGCGTGAAGATCCAGCGCTCGTTAGGCGTCCATTCATCCTGCACATAAAACGAGGCATATTGATTTTGGATGCGGCTGCTAAAGGTTTCAGAACCGTCGAAAGTATCTTTGAATTTGAAGGTAAAGTTACCCGCCCAAATCCCGGTTTTTATAAGGTGATTGTTGCCGGGAAGGTATTCCAGGTCGGCCTTGATGGAGAAATCATAAATATTGTTGGTACGGGTGAATTCGGTTCCGCCCAACTCAAAGTTTGGAAAGTTGAAGTAGCGGGAGCCGGTGAACACAAAGTTCGAAAACAGACGCTCTGAGAAAATATGTGTCCAGTTACCGCTGAGTGTTTGGTTGCCGTAATCCAGCCCAAATTCGGCATCATCCCCAAAGGGGAAGGTCACGCGATCCTGTCCGGCATAAAAAGCGAGCGAGAACTTATCGGAGTCCGTGGCGTCAAAATTTACTTTCCCGTTGAAATCGTAGAAGTAGAATTTGCTGGGCACGTTGTCGGTGGTTTGGCGCAAACCTGCCAGCAGCGGTTCCAGGGTGGAACGGCGGGCGGCGAACATCCAGGAGCCTTTGCTATAAGGACCTTCTACCGATACCCGAGAGGCCAGCATACCCGCTGTTACCGATCCGGCCGTTTCGTTACGGTTGCCGTCTTTATTATAGATGGTGAGAACAGACCCCAGCCGTCCGCCAAATTCCGCCGGGTACCCGCCTTTGTACAGCCGTACATCTTTGATGGCATCGGGGTTAAAGGTGGAGAAGAAACCGAAAAAGTGACTGGGGTTGTACACGGTGGTGCGGTCCAGCAAAATCAGCGTTTGGTCAGGGCTGCCACCGCGAATGTATAAGCCGCTGGAAAAATCGGAAGCAGCCTTCACACCGGGCAGCTGCTGAATGGAACGGAATACATCAGCCTCAAACACCGAAGGAAGTTCCTTAATCATTTCGGTTTTAATCTGTTGGCGGCCAATGTTTTTCTGTTCTTCCTCTTCGGCCCGGGAGCGGACTTCAATTTCGTCCAGCTCCAGGCTTTCGGGCTGCAGTTCCACATCCAGGCGCAGGTTCTGGCCGGCTTCAAGCGTTACTTCCTGCCGGAATTGCTGGTATCCTACATAGCTACAAATGAGGGTATAGGTACCCGGTTGAACATTGGTCAGCGAATAATAGCCAAGCGTGTTGGAAGCCATCCCTTTGTTGATTTCAATCAAAGCGATGTTTGCGCTGATCAGTGTTTCTCCCGTTTCTGAATCTGTGATGTACCCGCTGACGGAGGCTCGTTCATTTTCTTGAGCAAGCAGCATGGAGGGGATGGTCAATATCAGACCAAATAATAAAGTGCGGAGCATGTGAGTTTGGTTGTCCCGAATTATTGATTAGTGATAAAGTGCGTCCCTTCAACGAATTGACTCAGAAAAAGTTCAGGCAAATTTTAGATTTAATGTTAAGGTAATAATAAGCCGGTTTTGGCGGATATATTTTTCAGAACTCAGAACTCAGAACTCAGAACTCAGAACTCAGAACTCAGAACTCAGAACTCAGAACTCAGAACTCAGAACTCAGAACTCAGAACTCAG
>NZ_FXTP01000028.1 GCF_900182705.1 Gracilimonas mengyeensis
AAAAAAGCCGCCGGGGGTGCCGGCGGCTGTGCAGGTTCTTTTTGGTTTGTGGGAATGGATTTACTTAATCAGGGTCAGCTTGCGGGTGAAGACCTGCCCGCCGGCGACCAGCCGGTACAGGTACACCCCGCTGGAGAGCTCTGCCCCGTCAAAACGCACCGTGTAGGTGCCCGCCGGCTGCCGGCCCTCCGCCAGCACCGCCACGCGCCGCCCCAGCATGTTGTACACCTCCAGGCGCACCTCGCCTGCTTCCGGGAGCCCGTAGCTGATCGCCGTGGTGGGGTTAAAGGGGTTCGGGTAGTTCTGGGCCAAATTGTAGCTCACCGGGAGCTGCCCCTCGGTCTCGGCAGACACCGGGCCCATAAAGTCCACGCGCAGGGTTCTGCGGGTCAGGGCGCCTTCGGGGTCGCTCACGCGCAGCTCGGCCGTGGCCAGCCCGCGGTAGTCGCCCGCGTCCACGCGCACCAAGCCAGCTTCTGGATCTACGCTCACGGCAATGCCTTCCTGCCCGGTTTGAATCTCAATGGTCAAGTCTTCCAGCGGGCTTTCCGGGTCAGCCACGAAGGGCCCGTAGGCCAGTTCAAAGACGCTGCCCTCCACCCCAAAGGTCGTATCGGCCGGCAGGGCCACCCGCGGGGCGTCATTGACCGCGGTGATGGTCACCGCCAGGGTGTCCGTAAGGGCGTTACCGGACTCGTCGCGGGCCGTCACGGCCAGCTTCAGCGCCCCGAAGGCGTCCGGGACGGGGGCCAGCCACAGCGTGTCTTCGCGCACGGAGGCGCGGGCCAGCGGCTGGGTAGATTCTACCTCGTAGCGTAATGCGCCGTCCCCAAGGTTGGTAAACACCGTATCCAGCACCGCTACCGCCAGCGAGTCAAAGTCCTCGGCCAGGGTGCGCTCGCCCAGCCCTTTGGCCAGGCGAATGCCTTCGCCCGGCAGGGTGCTAAAGCGGAAGGCCGGGCTCCACGGGCCGGCCCCGCCGCCATTCTTGGCCCGCACCCGCCAGTGGTAGTCCTGCCCGGCGGCCAGGTTGGTGGCCCGGGTCGTGGTATCGGCCAGGTGCGCGTTCATCATCAGCCGGGTAAAGTCCTCGCCATCGGCAATCTGCACCTGGTAGGCAGCCGCGCGGGAGGCGCTGCTCCAGCGCAGGCTTGCTCCCACCGGCACGTCGGTGGCCTCATCGGCCGGGGCCAGCAGCACCAAGCTGCCCGGCAGGGCCGGCCGGGTCGTAAAGGAGGCGCTCGCCCATCCGCTGGTCCCGCCCGGACCGCTCGCCTGCACCCGCCAGTGGTAGGTGGTCTCCCGGGCCAGCCCCTCCAGGGCTAGGCTCGTGTCCGTCAGGGCTTCTTCCTGGCGGATAAGGGTCGTAAAATCTGCGCTCGTGGCTACCTGTACCCGGTAGGTCGCTCCCTCGAGAGCCCGCCAGACTACGGTCAGGGCCGTATCGGTGAGGGCGCCGCCGGAGGGCGCGATCAGCTCCGGGGCATCCGGGGCCGCCGGGGCGGTGGTAAAGCTCAGGGTAAAGGCTGCGTTGCCCACTCCGTCGGCATTGGCCAGGGCGCCTTCGGCGAGGCGAAGCTCCACGGTGCGACCAGCGAGCAACGTTTCCGGGGTCACCCGCAGGGTGTCCCCAATGGTTTGCATGCGCGCGATCGGGGCCGGGTCGGCAGCGTTGCCCCCGTAGGTTAGAGCAATACCCAGCGAGTCGGCAATCTCCACCGGCTGGCTCCAGCGCACCTCAACCGGGGCGCCCACGGCCACCATGGTGGCATTATCCTCTGGATTCGTACCCATCACCTGCAGGGCGGGCTGGCTGGTGGTAAAGCTCAGAGTGAACCCCGCCGAGGGAATATCTTCGCCATTGGCCAGTGCTCCGTGCGCCAGCGTCAGGGTGTAGGTGGTCGCCGGCTCCAGCCCCTCGTGGGTTAGCGTCAGCGCCGAATCGGCGGCCGAAGCGTTCAGGGGTACCTGTTGTCCTCCCGCACCGGTCAGGCGGTACTCCGCCGTATCGGTCAGGGCCACCGGCTGGTTGTAGCCCACCGTGAGGGGCGCGCTGGTGGATGCCCCTGTGGTGCCCTCCGCCGGGGTGGTGCTTGTCACCTGCGGTGTTCCCAGGGTGGTGGTAAAGCTCAGCTCCAGCGGGGCCGCCGCCACCAGCCCGCTGTTGCGCACCGCGCCCTCCGGCAGGCTAAGGGTATAGCTCGTCGCGGCTTTCAGGTCCGGATGGGCAATCCATACCTGGTTGTCGGTAAGGCTTGCTTGTAGTCCGCTGATGGTCGTTCCATCGGCGCTGGAGAGGCTAATCCCGCCCAGGTCGCCGGGGTAGAGCCGCTGGTCGTAGGTCAGGGTAAAGGTCCCCGTCGTATCTACCCCCGTGGCCCCGTCGGCCGGGTCCGAGCTGGTCAGCTGCGGGCCCTGGTCCACGGTGGTAAAGCTCCAGGTGATGGCCCCGTTGGCCACCCCGTCCACGTTTTGGAGGGCCCCCGCCGGAATAGTCACCGTATAGCTCACTCCGGTCGCGAAGGCGTTATGGGTAATGCTCAGCTCGGTGGTGCTGGTCAGGCTCGCGCTCACCCCGCCGGCCGGGCTGCCCCCGCCGGTGATGGTGACCCCTGACAGGTCCACTACGCTCACGTCTTTGTCAAAGGTTGCGGTGACCGGGGCGGTCGGGGCAGCGCCCGTAGCCCCACTGGCCGGACTGCTGGAGGCCAGCGCAGGGGCCGGACGCACCTGGTCGGCCACGCTCACGCTCGAACTCACGGCGAAGGTCTCGGCGTTGTCGCCCCCGTTGGCCGTCCCCCCGTCGTCGGTCAGCCCGGTGAGCATCACCGTGCGGGCCGTGCCGGTCGACGGGCTGTAGGAACTGTTGCGGTAGGCCAGCCCCTCTATAATGCTGTTCATGGTCGCCGGGGCGATGCCGGCCCCGCTCACCGTTACCGTCGCCGTGCCGGTCGTCACGCTTACGCTCACGCTGAGGTTGTTACCTGAAGAGGTCGCCGTTGTGCCATCGGTCAGGGCCAGCTCAGTCCCGTCGATGGTCACTTTCTCGTCGGCCCCGTCGGCCAGGTTGGCCACTAAAAAGGTAAGTTGCGTGAAGGCCTGCCCGGTCTCCACCGTCGAGGCACCCGCCCCGGTGAACAGCGCCACCGCCGCGTCCCCGTCGGTGTAGGTCGGGTCGGTGCCCGTAGCGCTAAGAGTGGGCGCGTCGTTGACCGGGGTAATACTTATCGTAGACCCAATCGACAGGCTGGCCGTGTCGTCCCCGCCATTGGCGGTGCCCCCGTTATCGCTGAGGCTGGTAATCGTTACGCCCCGATTGGTTGTTTCCGGATCGTCGGAGGTATTGCGGTAGGTCAGCCCGTTTACCAACGTCTGTAGGGCCGCCGGGCTCAGGCTCCCCCCGCTTACGCTCACCGTGGCCGTGGTGGAACTCACGCTCACCGCCGCCGTCAGGCTGTTGGTGGCGGTGGTCACCGAGTTTGCGTCGGTCAGGGCCACATCGGTGCCGTCCACGCGCAGGATCTCGTCCGCCCCATCGGCCAGGTTGGTCACCGTCAGGGTCAGGCCCGTCAGGGACTGCCCGGCTTCGGTGGTAGAGGCCGTGGCCCCGCTAAACAGGCCGGTTCCTCCGCCGCCTTCCAGGTAGGCCGGATTCGACCCGGTGGCCGAGAGCGCCGGCGCCTGGTTGGCCACGGTGGTTACCGTGATCGTCGCCGCATCGCTGACCAGCCCGTCGTTGTCACTGACCGTAACCGATACCTGCCGGGAGGCTTCGCTCAGCGGGGAGGCGCTGCTGCTGTACTGGATCGCCTGCAGCAGCGTTGCCACCCGCGCCAGGGTCGCGTTGGCAGTAAAATTCACTTGCAGGTCGTTACCGGCGGCGATATTGCTGGCCAGGGTCCCCACCACCGTCCCGCTCACGCTTACGTTGCTCCCGGCCGTCGTGCCGGACAGGGTTACCCCACCCGAGGTATCCAGGGTCAGGACGTCTTCCGCGGCCGCGGCCCCGGAGGATACCGTGGCCGTCAGGCTCCCGCCACTCAGGCTCGCCGGGTTGTCGGAGTCGGTGAGTCCGGCCGCCGCAAGCGCGTCGAGGTTAACGGCCGGGCCATCCACTAAAAAGTCCACCGCGTCCCCGCCGAGGTTCGCAATCACCGGCGGGTTGCCTAAGGTCATGGTAAAGTTGGCGGCCGCGTCTTCGTCGCCGCCGTTGGCGATCCCGTCGGCGTCATTGAGCGTCAGCGTAAAGGTTTGCGCGCCGCTTCCCGCCGCCGCGCTCCAGCGCAGGTTACGCAGCAGCGTCTGCATCCGGGCATTGGTGGAATTGCCGTTGGTGTTTATTTCAAGGGTATTGCCCCCCTGCCCGTCGTTGGGGGCGGCCGCTACCGTTCCGATAGACGTTCCGCCTACAGCGATGGTCTCGCCCGCAGCTATAGTCGCATCACCGCCGGAGGTCACATTCGTTCCATCTACCGAAAAATTCCCGCTGGCGGTGTTGTTGGCCCCGTTGTCGCTGATCTCCAAAAAGCCGCCGTTGTAATCCGGAGAATCCACATTCGACACGGTGGCATCCCCGCCGTTGTCAATGGCTGCCGCCGCGCCGCCGGCTTCCA
>NZ_FXTP01000029.1 GCF_900182705.1 Gracilimonas mengyeensis
TGTAGATACATCACATGCAAAAGCATCATGATGTTCTTTGAAGTCATAAAAATAGAAGTTTCTCTTGATTTTTAACACAGTACCTGACGATTAAAAAGAACTACAGTTTTTGTGCTTCTGTTATTCTCCTATATATGTACCGTCCGGCACCTCAAAACAAAAAACTACCAATGAGCATACACAAATTCTACTCTCCAATTATTTATTACAGAATTGATAAATATAAACCGTATATTCAAGGCTTGCCGGATTTCGGGTATTGCCAGTATTAGAGATAAAAGTTAAAAGTGGTACTTATCAACTTATTAGATAACCTCTGTCAGTATCCTTAAAACATGAATTATTCCGGACATTTCATTCTTATTTAAATAGCAGACTTTACAAATCGAATGTCACAAGACTTAAGAAATATCGCCATCATCGCACACGTAGATCATGGCAAAACCACGCTGGTGGATCAAATACTGAAGCAAAGCGGTACTTTCCGCGAGAATCAGCAAGTGGACGAGAGAGTAATGGATTCCGGCGATCTGGAAAAAGAACGCGGAATAACCATTAGTTCCAAAAATACAGCGGTAAGCTGGAAAGGAACGAAGATTAATATTGTGGATACCCCCGGTCACGCCGACTTTGGCGGAGAAGTGGAGCGTATCCTGAAAATGGTAAACGGGGTGATTTTGCTGGTAGATGCAGCCGAAGGTCCTCTGCCGCAAACTAAATTTGTACTCCGTAAGTCACTAAGTCTGGGATATAAGCCCATCGTGGCCATCAACAAAATTGACCGTAAAGATGCGCGACCCGATGCCGTACTGGATGAGATTTTTGACCTGTTTGTGATGTTGGATGCTACCAACGATCAGCTGGACTTCCCCGTACTATATGCGGTTGCCGTAAATGGTATTGCCAAAGAAAACCTCGAAGATGACAACGAGGATTTGGCTCCGCTGATGGACAAGATTGTAGAACACGTACCGGCGCCCGAGCAGAATACCGACGAGAAATTTAAGATGCTGGTAAGCAGCATTGACTGGAACGACTATGTAGGCCGAATCGCTGTTGGGCGAATTGAGCAGGGCTCTATCAAAGTGAACCAGGAAGTGGCTCTGATGGACCGCAAGGGTGAAGTAAAGGAAAAAGCCCGCGCCACCAAATTGTTTACTTTTAACGGATTACAACGTGAGCCGGTAGAAAAAGCCGTGGCCGGTGACATCATTGCCCTGGCCGGCTATGAAGAAGTAAATATCGGAGACACGCTAACCGATACGGCCGACATGACGCCACTGGAATATGTGGATCTGGATCAACCCACTATTGCGATGTATTTCCGGGTGAATAACTCACCGTTTGCCGGTAAAGAGGGCGATTATGTGACCTCAAACCAAATGAAAGACCGACTCTATAAAGAAACTCGCACCAATGTAGCGATGCGTGTAGAACCCACCGAAAGTCCGGATGTATATAAAGTATCCGGCCGTGGTGAGCTGCAGATGGCTATTTTGATTGAAACTATGCGGCGCGAAGGCTACGAATTTGCTGTATCCCGTCCCGAAGTTCTTTTTAAGGATGTGGATGGAGTGACCCATGAGCCGGTGGAAGAAGTGGTCGTGGACGTACACCAGGATTACAGCAACCGCGTAATCGACAACCTGCAGAAACGTAAGGGTATTATGACCTCGATGAGTCAGGAAGGCGAAAATAATCGGATTGTATTCCGTGTGCCTTCTCGCGGGTTGATTGGATTCCGTGGCGAGATGCTGACCGAAACACGTGGTACCGGCATCATGCACCAGCAGTTTGATACCTATGAGCCGTACGCCGGTGAAATACCCGGACGTAACCGTGGCGCGTTGATTGCCTTGGAGCAAGGCGACGTGACTGGCTATGCATTAGAAGGCGTTCAAGATCGTGGTGAGTTTTTTGTGCAGCCCGGCGATCCCGTATATATGGGACAAGTAGTGGGTGCCAATAAGCGCAGCGACGATATGGTGGTAAATGTGGTGAAGAAAAAGAACCTGACCAACCACCGTGCTACCCAAACAGCGGACTCGGTCAAATTAAACCAGGCGCGGAAACTCAGCCTGGAGCAGTGCATTGAATTTATTGATAATGACGAGCTGCTGGAAGTAACCCCGAAAAGCCTGCGCATCCGTAAAATGCATTTAGATCATAACGATCGTAAGCGAGCTGAGAAGCAAAAAGCCGGCGCGCAACAGTAGCATATTAATTCATTCGGCTATTTTAGCTGATCTGAAAAAACAATTTCAAAGCCTCATTATTCTTAATTGAATGATGAGGCTTTTTTATTGATACAAAGCAACGTTATGTAAATCCTACAAGGAGAGCGATAAAATGTGTGTGGTTATTCTGAATACCTATGTAGTACACCTTTTTTGCATCACTAAATACTAATAGTTGTCAATTTTATAATTGACTTTATAAAACAGGTTGTCTAATCTTCTTTTTAGATTATAAGTGTTAATTCGGGGGAGATTCAAAATGAAGCAATTCTATGTTCTGATAGTATTTCTACTAGTTTCTGCAAACGGAATGGCTCAGGTCGAAGATGTAACTACAGAGGTAAATGCAGAGCCTTTGTTATCTCAATTACCAAACAAAGTAGTATACTTTTCTATTGGCGGACCTGCTTTAACTGTGCTTAGTTTACATTATGAGCAGAAGCTCAAAAATAAGTTTTGGGGGAGGGTAGGGTTCAGTTATGCGCCTTTTTTGTTAGAAGGATATACCGTGCCTATAGGACTAAGTTATTTGAAGGGAGAAAATGTACACTATCTCGAATTAGGAGTCGGCACGACTTTTATCTACACAAAAGAGGGATGGCATTTTTCTTTTTTTGATGATGATTCTATTGAAGATCATTTTCTGATAGCTTTGAATAGCAGCATAGGCTACAGGTACCAGCCAGTAGATAAAAAATTATTTTTTAAGATAAATTTTACGCCCTCCTTCCTCCCAATGAATTCTGAAGTAATACCTATTTTAGGTATTGGGGTGGGAACTTCATTATAGCAACAGTTTTTGAAAACCCGAAACTGGCGTCCACTCCGTCCATTTGGGTTGAGGAGGCAAAAATTAAAGAGTTAAGACTCTTTGGAGGTTTCAGTATTGGGGTTTTCACCATGAGAATATTAAATGAATGAATGTTGTAATGAGTAGTAAATATGGTTTACTATTCAAATCAGAAGTAATATAAGCAGCACCCATCCGATCCCTAAACGATTTGCTTTGATATTCAGTTGAATAGCCTAAATGAAAATTAACCTGCAAATTTGCGTCAGGTTACCTTTCTTTAGCTTCAACATAAATAGTAGTAATGAGCAAGCGTCATAAGCGAGACATTTTATTTCTATCCCTGGCCGGGGTTTTTCTCACTTCTTTAGTGATGGGTAACATTATCGGTACTACGAAATTCGTTACGCTATTCTCCCTTCATCTTCCTGATTGGCTTAAAGCCATCACTCCATCTTTGGTCCGTACTGGCGACCTATATATAATGAGTGTTCCCGTAGGAGTACTGGCTTATCCCTTTACTTTCCTGGCAACCGACCTGATCTCTGAACTATTCGGAAGAAAAAAAGCTCAGCTGGTGGTTTGGGTCGGTTTCTTTGCCAACTTCTTTATGTTATTTGTGATGTCGGTAGGGCATTGGCTACCCAATACCGGGGGGGTAAGCGGTGGAATTCAACTCTTTGAAGGCGTGTACGAGTTTATGGTAGGGAACGTCATTGCCAGTATGATTGCATATCTGACGGCTCAAACGGTTGACGTCCGACTATTTCACTTTTGGAAAAACCTCACGGACGGTAAACATCTCTGGCTTAGGAATAATGCATCCACCATGTTCAGTCAGTTGGTAGATTCCACAGCTATTCTAACTATTCTATATGTAGCGGGAAACCTCGGCGATAATGTAAGTTCCATTTCGGCACTCATTATTCTCATTCTGAATTCCTATTTGTTCAAGTTTTTCTTCGCGCTTTTTGATACACCGCTTTTTTACCTGGGGGTGAAGTTCCTCAAACATTATGATGAAGATCCTTCCGGAAATAGTTTGTACTAAAAAAGTATCCGAAAAAGAGTAGGCATGAGAAAAATCACTTTAATTCCGGTCATAAAATTTCGTCTTTTTTAAGGGAGGATTTTCTCTCCATGCTCAAGTGGTCCCCCGCTGATTTGTATTTTTATTTCAACTTTTTGATAACCTCCTCTTTTATTTGGTTGAAAGGTTTTTTATACACCAGAATGAAGCCCGCTCAGGGCACTATAATGTGGTTTATAATAGCACAGAAGAATCAGCAAGAAATCTCAAATTAATCCCAAAAAATATTTGCGGTGAATAGGGTCTAGCCCTTACCTTGGTAATCCTTTCGAGAGAAGGAAACGCTGACTGAAACAAACGTTTTGGGCAGCCTTTTTTTTCGCCGAAAGTTTTGTTCTTAGACATATTGAAGTATAGATCAGATTGTTTGTGCGAGCGAGAGCTTGTTCAATTTCTTGATGCAAATTTTTTGCATTTTAAAATGACCA
>NZ_FXTP01000030.1 GCF_900182705.1 Gracilimonas mengyeensis
AATGGACTTACTACATTTTACTGGACACGAAGTTAAGGTATATTGTTGGCTACATACTAATTGAATCAAATGAGCAAACCAGAACGAAGAACATTTACCAAGGAATTTAAGCTGGACGTGATCCAGCAGAGTTATCATCGCGATAATATTCGGGAACTAGCGAATGAATTAGATTTGCGCCCGGAATTGATCTATAAATGGAGAACCCAGTATCAAAACAGTCCTGTGGCTAGTTTTCCGGGTAAAGGGGTAGAAGCGCTGAGCCCGCAAGAACAAAAACTACGGGCTCTTCAAAAAGAAAATGCCGAACTGCGCATGGAACGCGATATTCTAAAAAAGGCCATTGGCATCTTCGGCAAGACAAATGGGTGATATACCAGTTTATGGCTCAGCACCGCCAGGAATTTCCCATTCTGAAGATGTCCAGGGTATTTGGGGTGTCTACCAGTGGTTATTATCGGTGGCTGGGGGCTGATTCAAGTTCTCGAACCAAAGAAAATCAGGCCCTTACCAAGGCCATTATCGGTCACTGGAAGGCCTCCGGCGGGCGCTATGGTTCGCCACGTATTCACCAGGTGCTACTTGGTGAAGGCTGGCAGGTGTCTCGCCCCAGAGTGGCGCGGTTGATGCGCAAAGCCGGTATTGCCTCCACCATACGCCGAAAATGGATCCGGACCACCGATTCTGACCATGAGAAGGTACGCGCGCCTAATTTGTTAGCCCGCAGGTTTTATCCTGAGGGGCTCTCCAGGGCATGGGTGAGCGATATCACCTATCTGCCTGGAGAAGACCACTGGCTGTATCTGACTACGGTCATGGATTTGGCAGACCGAAAAGTGATTGGGTGGGCACTGAGTGAGACCATGGAAGCGGGGGATACCACGATTGCAGCTTTTAAGCAGGCCGTAGCCACCCGAAAGCCCAAACCGGGGATGATCTTTCACAGCGATCCGGGACGCCAATATTGTGCGGAAGGGTTTAAGAAATTATTGGATCATTACCAGATTCGACAATCCATGAGCCGTAAAGGCAATTGCTGGGATAATGCTCCGGCGGAAAGTTTTTTTAAAACCCTCAAATATGAAGCAAACATGCCTAAACGCTTTGCCAGCTATGGCCAGGCCCGCAGAGTGCTGTTTGACTATATTGAATGCTGGTACAACACCAAACGCTTGCATTCTGCCTTAGGCTACCGGACTCCAACACAAATTGAACAACTACTAACAAAGAACATAGCGGCTTGACTACCCTAACTCTCTGTCCTCTTTTTTGTTGCAATTCCA
>NZ_FXTP01000031.1 GCF_900182705.1 Gracilimonas mengyeensis
TTGTCGGCTTCCCCAAAAACTGGGCCAATTAAAAGTAGAATGTTCGGTTTAATTTAAGAGTTCTATCGGTGTTTTATACCCCAAAGATTTATGGGGGCGGTGGTGGTTATAATCGTACATCCATTGCTGGGTTTTGGTCCGCACTTCATCCAGGGTTTTAAACACATACGCATTCAGCAGTTCTTGGCGCATACTTCCATTTAAGCGTTCGATATAAGCGTTTTGTGTAGGTTTACCCGGTTGGATAAAGACTAAGGTTATTTGGTGCTTCTTACACCACTGATCGAGTTTCTGAGAGATAAATTCCGGGCCGTTATCCACCCGGATCATCTTCGGAAGCTCTCGGGTTTGCTTGAGTTGATTAAGCACACAAATGACCCGCAGTGCAGGCAGGCTCGTGTCGGTTTCGATCCACAGCACCTGCCGGTTGTAGTCATCCATCACATTCAACAGGCGGTAACTGCGCCCATCCCACAGGCTGTCATGCATAAAGTCCAGACTCCAGACTTGGTTTGGCTCCTCTGGCTGGAAGAGGGTTTGTTTGGCACGTGCAGGGAGTCGTTTCTTGGCCCTGCGCCGAATATTAAGTCCCAACATCGTGTAGATCCGGTAAATCCGTTTGTGGTTCCACTCCCGGCCCTGGTTGCGAATTCTCCAGTAACAGCTCCAAAAACCAATCGATGGATGCTGGTCCACCAATGCCAGTAATGCGTCAATGATACGACTATCATCTTTAGGCTTACGCTGATAACTATAGGTGCTGCGGGGAAGGCGCACGGCCTTGCAGCCCTGACGAATGGATATCTTATGCTCATCACGCATCTGAGTTACCATTTCCCGCTTAACGTCAGGACTTACAGCTTTTTTTCCATGACGTCTTTGAGGGCATGATGAACCAGACTTAGGTCGGCATACATACGCTTCAGACGTTGGTTCTCCGCTTCCAGTTCTTTCAGGCGGGTAAGCTCACTCACGCTCATGCCTCCGTACTTGGCTTTCCAATTATAGAAGGTAGCCGGACTGATTGCGTGTTCGCGAGCCAGATCGGCTACTTTACGTCCCTGCTCATGCTGGGAGAGAATAGAGATGATCTGGGATTCGGTAAATCGAGATTTTTTCATAGGTCAAAAGTA
>NZ_FXTP01000032.1 GCF_900182705.1 Gracilimonas mengyeensis
GAATGAACTGTGCTTAAAGTCAAGCGGCCATCGCTTTTTCTTTGTCAAAGCCCTCTCCGCTTTTTCCAACGGCAAATGCCTGACGAAGTAGTTTATGAGCAATGGCTACTTTTATCACCCGCTCCGGCTTTCCTTTGCTTTTCATCCTTTCGTATAACTCAGCACAGCCCGGATTACACGTCTTGGCTGTCCATGAACACATATACAACAACTTTCTCAACTGCGAGCATCCTAACTTACAGATCGATCCCCGCCCGTTGATGCTGCTGCCTGATTGGTATATGCGCGGGCAAATCCCAACATAGCTGGCTAGCTTGCGCGAGTCATCAAACTTGCTAAACCCGTCGGTCACACATATCAGCAACAAGGCGGTCTTAGCCCCTATGCCCGGAATCGTTTGCAGCTGCCGGTAACTTCGCTGATACTGTTGATTGGCCAGCATTTCCAGGCGGTGCTCTATGTGCCGAAGTCCTTGCCTTATGGCTTTTAACTGCTCTGCAATCACCTGCCCCACCACCGCTTCTTCTTCGGGGGCGTACGAAAAAGCTTCCCTCTGCCCGCGCAACTGCGTTTGCTGTCGCAGTAAGCCTTCATGCAAACTCACCAGCTGGCGCATCGCCTGGTTTTCCTTCGACGGAGGGCTCCATAGGGCAGGCCGGTGAGCCTGCGCATATTCAGCAATCAGTTGGGCATCTTTTGTATCTGTTTTTACACGCGTGAGCCGCATCTGGCAATACCGGCGGTTCAACACGCTCACGCTAAAACCGCGCGCCTGACTCCAGCATGCCCCGCGCAGATAGTAGGGCCCCGAGGCCTCCATCACTATATGGGCATCCGGCCCTGTCCATTGCCAGAGCTGGCCCCATCCTTGCTCATCGTTTGCAAACCGCTTTACCTGACGGCGCCTAAGACAATATGCGTCAAACCATGCCTTTGAAATATCGATACCAACATAGCTCATAATCACCTATATTTTATGTTATAAGGAAAAGGCGTATGGTCATATCCATCCTGCATACAGGCTCCAGGGCCTACTGAACTGTTCATGATCATAGTGTGGAAGATGGCAGGTCAATCATTCTGAACGAGCTCTTTGGCTCAATGACCAACAACTGTGTA
>NZ_FXTP01000033.1 GCF_900182705.1 Gracilimonas mengyeensis
GTAATGGCTAAGACCTATGGTGGAGTGGCCAAGCAATTTGCAGATATCGATAACGCTCCTGAAGAGCGTGAGCGCGGTATCACCATTGCCACGGCGCACGTGGAGTACGAAACTGAAGACCGCCACTATGCACACGTGGATTGCCCGGGTCACGCCGACTATGTGAAGAACATGGTAACGGGTGCTGCCCAGATGGACGGTGCTATTTTGGTAGTAGCGGCCACCGACGGCCCGATGCCACAAACGCGTGAGCACATCCTGCTTGCCCGTCAGGTGGGTGTACCTCAGATTGTGGTATTCATGAACAAGACCGACCTGGTTGACGACGAAGAGCTGATTGAGCTGGTTGAGCTGGAAGTGCGTGAGCTGTTGAGCTCTTACGACTTTGACGGCGATGACATCCCTGTAATTCAGGGTTCTGCTCTGGGCGCGCTGAATGGCGAAGCTGAGCACGAAGAAGCCATTGTAGAGCTGATGAAAGCCGTGGATGACACCATTCCAACGCCAGAGCGTGACGTAGACAAGCCGTTCCTGATGCCGGTAGAGGATGTATTCTCTATTACTGGTCGCGGAACTGTAGCTACCGGTCGTATCGAGCGTGGTGTGATCAAGCTGAACGACGAGATTGAGATTGTAGGAATTATTGAAGACCCGATGAAGTCTGTAGTAACCGGCATTGAGATGTTCCGCCGGATGCTTGACGAAGGGCAGGCTGGCGACAACGCCGGTATTCTGCTTCGCGGGATCAACAAAGAGCAGCTGCAGCGCGGAATGGTGCTGTGTAAGCCGGGCTCAATTACCCCGCATAAGAAGTTTGAGTGCGAGGTATATGTATTAAGTAAAGACGAAGGCGGGCGACACACGCCGTTCTTCAAGGGATACCGCCCACAGTTCTACTTCCGTACGACGGATGTGACGGGTGCATGCCAGCTGCCTGACGGGGTAGAGATGGTAATGCCTGGTGACAACGTATCGTTGAATGTAGAGTTGATTCAGCCGGTAGCCATGGAAGAAGGCCTGCGGTTTGCGATTCGCGAAGGCGGACGTACTGTTGGTGCCGGAGTTGTAAGTAAAATCTTAGACT